>NZ_CP022132.1:0-1200000 GCF_002211785.1 Francisella halioticida | reverse complement strand
TTTCGAATAGGATAATGACACTTCCAACAGATACCATATATGTGTGAGATAAATATACTTTAAGATTTGTTTTTGTACTAAGTAGTATCGGGGTATAAATAAATATTATGACAGTAAATATTGATGCATATTGTAGTACAACAATAAACTCCAAGGGATATAATATAGTAAATATTAGTGGTGGGATAAAGCATATTAGCGCTAAAGTTAAATTGCTTAGGTGCTTACCATATTTATTAAATAGATCACGAATGTAATGTGCTATAGATATGCTAACACCTATAAAGGATGTTATTATTGCAGTATGAATGAATAATTTTAATACTACTTCTAGTATATTTGACCCTGATATTGCTTTAATTTCTCCTATTAAACCATTTGGTGTATAGTTATTTGATAAAAAGAGACTATGAAAGCTATATATATTATATTGAGGAACTAACCCTAAAGATGCAAAAATAAATATTATATAAATAACTAAAATAGTTATGCTGCTAATTAATATATCTTTTTTTATACGTTTAACGTCTCCTTTTTGATATTCATAAATAAAAGGAATTATGCTATGAAAGACGAATGCAGGCAAAATAGTTGGGAAAGCATATATAATTGCAGATGCCCCAGAGGGCACATCACTTAAATAATTAATATTTATGTAAAATAACATAGTTATTATTGCTATTATAAAAAATATAAATTTAAAAATAACAAAAATTCTGTTTGTATAATCACTAATTTTATAACTAAATATTAATGCTCCAAATATCAGTACAAAAACAATTGAAAACATTCCTATTTGAGATTTATTTAAATGATTTATACCATCTATATTACACAAAATCGAAGAACCCTGAGAAATATAGCTTGATAACATAGAATATGTGAAAAGTAAGTAAATAATAGTAAAAAATATCAAACATATCTTTGGTGTTTTTGAATACATTATTGACGTGAAATTAGCACCTAATGGATATTCTGCACAAGTATTTAAAAGTTTTATTGCCGCAATATACATTATACTCCATGATATAATTAAAAGTATGATTGCAGTAGAAAAGCCACATGCAGCTACAATTAATGGCAATGACAACATTCCTGTACCAGTAGTTGTACCAATTATAAGAAAAATTGAACCAATGACCTAGTGTTCATATTAAAGATCATTGTGAAAATTAAACTTGAATTTAAAATATCATAGCTTATTTTAATGATAAATTACAGTTATATGAATTTTATGTAAAAAGTATTAGATTAAAATATATTAAAACTTGCATATAAGATAATATTATGAATATTTTAAAAGCTATATATTTTCTTCTAAAGGAGTTTTAAATCATAATAGGAGTATAAAACCTAGGATTAAATAAAAAGTTGATTAAAATGAAAAAATAGTGCCAATAAGCTTACAGCTAGTTATGGTTATGGGTTTGCTAATGAAGTGTCTAGCGATTTTTTTTCTTTTCCGGTAATGGAATTAGCATAGTTATTAAAAATGTTAAGATAATAGTCTTTCTTAAATTAATATTTTAAATCGTTGTTTTGAATAAATAATAAACTCTTTGAAAATATAAAAATTTTGATGCAGAATAAAGTTGTTAAGCTATAGATGCTAATCTGATGATATTAAAATATATATAATATAATTTTTTATCTAATATAAGGTAGGGAACTATGATTAAAGAATTGATGTGTTGTATATTTGTTTTTCTTATACTAGTTAGCTATGGTATATCTAGCCAAGATACGATTAAAACGTCCGTAAATAATATAAATTCTTCTAAAAATTCAAAACTTAACGATAGTAATATCCTAAGCAACATTATTGTTACACCAGTTAAAGATATTGGTATTGGAGCAGCGTCTTTAGTTATGGCTCCGATAGGTCTATTTGTTGGTTTATTTAAGGGGGCTATAATGTCTCAGCAGATTCTTTATAATGGTGAACATCATTCCGGAGATAGTGAGATAGTTAATATTGTTGTAGCCCCTATTGCAGCAGCTGGTTTTGCTCTAGGTGGAGCAATTTATATGGTATTTAAGCTTCCTCAAGAAACGGCAAAGTCATTGAGTAATAAAGAAGATCAGTAGCTAATATTTTCAATTTATTATAGCTTTCCAACTTATTACTTGTTTTAGGCTATCAATGATAGTATTTTAATTGTTATGACTATAAAAAATCATAAATAAATGAAGTTGTTTAAATATATTTTTTTGTTATCAATTATGGTAATGTTACCTTTATTTAGTTTTGCAAATAGCAGCCTTTGTAATGTTTATATAAGGATTAAACCTAGTGTTTATAATGATGTTGATAGAGTAGTATTTGACATGGTTAATATTAAAAAAGATCAAGAGTACAAAAATATTGCTTTTGCAGGGCAATCTAGAGTTAGCGTAGGTGAAGTTGCATGTAATGATCATTACAATATTAATGCGACTGCTTTACCTAGCCCTAGGCATGAAGTATCAAAAAAATATCAAAAACTAGAATATGTAGGTAATCCAATAAACTTAAATCATGATGTGGATATTTCATATCCATCTAGCTTTACTTCTTTAAAATAAATTTCTAAAAGATAAAATAATTGTTACTTAGTTTTTATGATCTTGATCACTCGGTATACTTGTCTGATATTTAAAAGATAATTAATATTTGCAAAATATATTGCAGAAAAGCATTATATACATAGGTATATATTTATTTAAATAAACTAAAAGGATTTTTATGCAGATAAGTGAACGTAGAAAATGGTATATTGGTTTAGGTATTTTCGTAATAATAGTTTTATTATCACTTTCTTTATTCCATGCTTCGATATGGTTTAGTATTGGCTTTGTTGTAATTTTAGTAGTAATAGCTATATATGATATTTCTCAAAAAAGTCATTCGATTTTAAGAAATTTTCCAATACTTGGCCACATTCGTTATGTTCTAGAGTTTTTACGTCCTGAAATTCAGCAATATTTTATTGCTGACAATGAAAGTGAGAAACCTTTTAATAGAGAACAACGATCTACTATTTATCGTCGTGCGAAAGGAGTTAATGATACTGGAGCTTTTGGTACAGAAAAAGATATTTATAAAATAGGATATGAGTGGGTTACACATTCATTAGTACCAAAACATATAGGTGAAGTTGAAGCTCGAGTTAAATTTGGTGGTTCTGATTGCAAGCAGCCGTATATGGCATCACATTTAAATATTTCTTCGATGAGTTTTGGAGCATTATCAGGTAATGCTATTATAGCTTTAAACAAAGGGGCAAAATTAGGTGGTTTTTGTCATAGTACTGGTGAAGGCGGCTTGACAGATTATCATCAACAAGGTGGAGATCTTGTTTATCAAGTTGGTACTGGATATTTTAGTTGCCGTACTGAAGATGGTAAATTTTCACCAGAAAAATTTGCTGAGAGAGCTGGTTTAGAAAGTGTAAAAATGATAGAGATTAAGTTATCTCAAGGAGCAAAACCTTCGCATGGAGGTGTATTGCCGGCAGCTAAGCTTACTCCGGAGATTGCTGAAATTAGGGGTGTTCCTATGGGTGAAGACGTGTTATCTCCTCCTGCTCATAGTGCTTTTTCAACACCAAAAGAGTTCTGTTATTTTATTAAAGAACTTAGAGATTTATCAGGAGGTAAGCCTGTTGGATTTAAACTATGTATTGGTAGTCATATTGAGTTTATTGCTATATGTAAAGCTATGCTGGAGACTGGTATAAAAGCAGATTTTATAACAGTTGATGGTGCTGATGGTGGAACCGGGGCTGCACCAGTAGAGTTTGCTAATCATATTGGCATGCCTTTGGAAGATAGTGTGGTTTTTGTCCATAATACATTAGTTGGTTGTGGAATACGTAATGATATTCGTATAGTTGCTAGTAGTAAGGTTGCTTCTGGTTTTGATATGGTAAGGCTATTTGCGATGGGTGCAGATACTTGTAATTCTGCTCGGGCTATGATGCTGACTATAGGCTGTATTCAATCTCGCCAATGTAACAATAATACTTGTCCTGTTGGTGTAGCTACTCAAAATCCTCGTTTGGCAAAAGCTTTGGTTGTAGATGAGAAAAAACATCGTGTTTATAGTTTCCATAAAGCAACAATTAAATCATGTATAGAAATTATTGGCGCTATGGGCTTAACTTCGGCTAGGGATGTTGGACCTGAAAATTTGAAAAAACGCATATCTGTAAATGAAGTTAAATCATATATTGATTTATATGACTTTATTCCAGAGAATTGTTTAGTTGAAGGAGATATTCCAAAAAGTTTTAAAAGGTCTTGGGAGAAGTCTTCAGCTGATAGCTTTTGATTTATATTCTATATTAATTATTTTGCTGCATAATATACTGTTTGTTAATTCTTGATCGTTATATACTTCGTTCTAACTTTGTTAACTAATTTCGAGTTTCTATATTATGAAAAAATTTTTATTAACTATTCTTGTATTATTTCCAAGTTTTATATTTGCTACTACTAAACTTAATAGTTTTAAAAATATTGAAGAATCATTAGATCAAGGAAAAAAAATTACTGTTGCAATTAATTTTGGGAAGTGTTCTCCAAAGATAAATATGAAGGCTTCTTTTTTTCCTAATACAATAATATATAAGCCAGCTAAAAATATTAGTTTCTCAGATTTACACCTTACAGTAAATAATCCGGGTCACGCAGGTAAACCTATTTATGAAAGTGTCTCATATAAACTTGATGCTAAAGGAAATCTAATGATTAATACAAAAACTCTTGATGCTAATAGTTTTGCTACAATTGGTAAAAGTTTTAATATTAATTGTCAGTTGAATAAAGGTGTTAAGTTTTATAAGCAATAGAGAATATCCTGTGAAAAGTTTTTAGTAACTAGAGTTATACAAGCGAGATTTATTTGCTAAAATCGTAACTAGTAAAATTCAAGTAGTTCTGCATATGGCTCTTTATACCTATCCATCAAATAAGTTAGAGTATTTGGTTAGAGTTTTATCTAAGCTTTTATACCTTGAAGAAAAAGATTTATTTATCCCAACACAATTTATAGTTGGTAGCCGAGGTATGCAACATTGGCTAAGCATGCAATTAGCTGAAACACGAAATATTGCGATGAACCTGAAATATGACATGATAAATGGTTATATTTTAGATATTTGCTATGAACTAACTAATAAACATCAATATAAAAAAGCTTATACAAAAGATATCCTTTCTTGGAGAGTTTTTAAATGTTTAGATAGTATAAAGAATGACAAGCTTAAAGAGTACTATAAGGATAGTAATCTAAAAAAATATCAATTATCAGTCAAAATAGCAGAAATTTTTTCGAAATATTTAACTTATCGTACTGATTGGCTAGAGGCTTGGGAACAGAATGAATTTATAAACTCTACTAAAGCAGAAACTGATGAGCTCTGGCAAATGCAATTATGGCAACAGTTAGTTGCTGAAGTTCCTGAAACCCCATATAAAATACAAGCACAAGCACAAGCATTAGCTTTATTAAGTAAAGAAAGTTTAAAAAATATAAATGTTCCTAATAGCATCTATATTTTTGGGATAAATAGTATTTCAAAGAAAAATCTTAATTTCATATTTGCATTAGCTAAGCATGTGGATGTGAATATTTTATATATTAATCCATGTAGTGAATATTGGTATGATTTAAAGAAAGATAAAGTTTCTGCTTGGTTAGATAATGATGATTATGAGATACAGCCACTTTTGGCAAACTTAGGACAGCAAGGAAAAGAGTTTTTTAATAAGTTATTAGATAATGAAGAAAAGAATGAACTAGAAGTATTTGAAAAGTTCGATAATAATCATTTAAATTTTGCAAAACTTGAAGCTAATAATCAAAGCCAATTGGTAAGTTTGCAACGAAATTTACTTGAACTTAATTGTCAAAATTATGCGCAACAAAAAGATACATCAATAAGTATTAATTCTTGTCATAGTCCGCTTAGAGAAGTACAAGTTTTACATGATAAGCTTTTGGATATGATAAAGGATAATCCAGATATTAAGTCTCGTGATATCTTGGTGATGTGTCCAAATATTGAAGATTATTCACCATATATTGATAGTGTATTTTCTAGGTATGCTGAGGATAAAAAACTACCTTGCTCAATAGCAGATAGAACACTACTTGATTCAGAAGCTTTAGCTGCCAGTTTTATAGAGCTTTTACAGTTGCCAGAAAGTGATTTTGAAGTTAATAAAATATTAGATTATCTGTCTGTACCAGCGATCCAACATAAATTTAAAATCTCAAATGAGCAGTTAGAGACTATTCGCTATTGGTTAAAAGAGGCATGTATTCATCATAGTAATAATAATAATGAGACATTTTCATGGGGTTGGGGATTAAAAAGGTTAATGCTTGGATTTAGTTATAGTGATGATATATATATTGTTAATGATAGCTTAATGACAGTGCCTATTATTGAAGGTAGTAAAATAGCTGATTTAGGAGGCTTATATGAGCTACTAGAGCTTTTAGCAGAGTATTCCCAAGAGCTTCTTGAATCGAGAAGTTTGAGCGATTGGCATAACTATCTTTTAGATATGTTTGATAATATTTTTGATATTACACAGCAAGAGCAATATATCGCTAAGAAAATAAAAGATATCATAGCAGGAACTATCGAGATTGCTAAAGAAATATCAGATGACATATTCATTGATTTATATACGATAAGGTATTGTTTAATTTCACAGCTATCTGAACCTATTATTAATAACCATTTCTTAAATGGTAAAGTTACTTTTTGCTCCATGACGCCAATGCGAAGTATACCTTTTAAGGTTGTAGCTATGCTTGGATTAAATAATGGTAAATTTCCACGTCAAGAGTTAGCAGTTAGCTTTGATTTAATGGCAAGACTAGGTAGAAGAGCATATGATAGGATTAAACGAGATGATGATAGATACTTATTTTTAGAAGCAATCTTATCGGCACGAGATTATTTATATTTTAGTTATGTTGGTAGAAGTGTTAAAACTAATGTTGAGCAACAGCCTAGCTTAGTTCTTAAAGAGCTTATTAGTTATTTACAAAAAAATTATGCTTGGCAAGATGATGATATAAAAGAATATCCATTACATGCTTTTAGTCCTAAATGCTATTCAGATAAGTATAGAAGTTACGATGGTGCTTGGCTAAGCTTATTACAAGCAGAGCCTAAATCTTTTTATTGTATTGATGATAAACTACCCCGTCAGTCTGCTACTGCCACCCCTTCGTACCAAAGGGGAATAGATAATGAATATAGTAGTGAGATCCTGAACTACACTTCGACTCCGCTCAGTGACCTAGTTCAGGATGACAGTTGTAGTCAGCTACCACAAAATTTAACTATATCTAAATTGACTAAGATTTTTGAGAACCCCTTAAAAGCTTATGCAAACTATGGGTTAGAACTGTATTTAGAAGATAGCTTTGAAGAATTAGAAGATAGCGAACCTTTTGGTATGAATGGTCTTGAGAAGCATAGCTTAAAACAAAAATTATTTAATGTTTTGAAAGATAATAAAGATAAAAATTTAATAGTCAAAATGGTAAAATTAAGCGGTAAATTTCCAGAGTCTGTGCTTACTGATGGTGAGATTGACTCAGAAGTTGATAATATTAAGAGTTTACTAGGTGAAATAAGTCTAGAAGATTACCAACAACAAAATTTTTATCAAAATATTGCTGGGTATGAGTTAGAAACAAGTTGTTATATTAATAATAATCAAATTTTATTAACAACAACATCAAGTTTAAATATAACAAAAAAACTTGAGCTATATTTGACGGCTTTGTTGGTTGCATACTATGAACAAAAAGATATATCTGCTATTTATTATGGATTAAAAAAAAGTGATGTAGAAGAGTTTAGATTTGAAAATATTGAATATATATTTGCTAAGCAAATACTCGAGAGCTATATAAAACAAACGAAACAAATAGTATCTAAACCTAAGTTAGCTCATTTAATGTTAGCTAAAGCAATTTATGATCCTAAGAACTATAATGATAAAAAGAAACAAGATGCTTGGCAAAGCGTGATGGAGTCTTCAAAATATAGTTTTGATGCTTTAGAAGATGATAAGTATTTTAAACTTTTCTATACTGAGCTTCCAAGAATAGGTGATTTTGAAGGTGAGAGTATTTATAGAAATTTTTTTGAGGTTATGAATGAAAATTAAAGATAGATTTAGCAAAACACCACCATTATATAAGAACATTTATATAAGTTTTGAAATTGCTATAGCAGCATGTATATGTTTTTTATTTGGCTTTTATGTATCTGGTCTGTTACATAGTGGTCAGTCAATTATAGGTGGTTTTTGGTGTTTGATTACTGTCTCTACAATATTACAATTAAGCGTAGAAGACTCATATTCAGCAGCCTTTCAAATATTGATTGGATCAGTGATAGGGGGAGTTACAGCTTTTATTTTTACATGTATGTTGGGATATTATTATTATGTTATGATTCTGGCTGTGGCTATTAGTGTTTTTATTACCGCAAGCATTGGTCTTGAAAATGCTGTTAAAATGAGTAGCGCTAATGCTGGTGTGATTGTTGCTTTGGGCTTATATCAGCCTAGTTATTCACCTTTTTTAAATACTGGTTTACGCCTAATAGAGACCTTCAGTGGTACTACGATTGCTTTATTTTTTATATTCATTAGTATAATATTTAAAATAAGATCAAGTTAAGAGGTTAAGAATAAATATCTTTTGTTAGATTGATAAAACCAATTTATAAAGTCAATGTTAGCTAAGGTTTTAATCATTGGAAGGTATTTGCATCAATAGAATTGCTAGAGATAATTTGTATAAATATATATTTTTATATAATAATATTATGTGAACGTGAATAATTTTAATATAAATAATTGAGAGATTTATGCATCTAAATAAATATGAAAAATCTGGGGTATTTTGGGTGCCTACAACATATTTTATGGAAGGTTTTTCATACATTCTTATATTCGTAGTATCAAGTATTATGCTTAAGAATCTAGGTATAAATAATGCTCAAATAACATCGTATACAAGTTTATTTTTATTACCATCATTGATTATGCCTTTTTTAGCTGTTTTTTTAGATATATATAAATCTAATCGATGGTGGATATATATGACGGAGTTATTATTAGCTTTATTGATTTTACTAATAATCTTAGCACTTAGCAGCTCATATTTTTTCTCTATAATAATAGTATTATTTTTTCTGCTTTCTATTAATAGTAATACTCATGACATGTCAGCTGATGGTAATTATGTTTCGAATCTTCCTACAGAGAGGCAATCTTTCTTCTTAGGATTTTAGTCTGTTTTTGTTGTATTGGGTAAGTTTTTTTCACAAGGATTTTTAGTTATTTTGTCAGGTATAGTTTTTAGCTATACGCATAATTATTTTATAGCATGGCAAATATCATTAGTTGTCGCGGCTATAGCTGCATTGTGTTTTGCGATATATCATTTTTTTGTCCTACCTGAGAGACCTAATAGTTATAAAAGGCAAAGTGCTGATTCCTTGAATCCAAAAGAAGTAGTAGTTAAACGGATATATCAAATCTATAGATCGTTCTTTCAGATTGAGGGAATATGGATAGGTTTAATATTTATTGTATTATATAAGCTTGGAGAGTTATTAGTTTCAGCAATATTTCCACTTTTTCTTATAGATACTCATTCTCATGGTGGTATGTCTCTAAGTAATGCCTCGGTTGGGTTTGCATATGGTACTGTTGTAGTGCCATTTACTATTATTGCAGGTTTATTAGGAGGCTATCTTATATATAAAAAGGGATTGAAGTTTTGGCTGGTGCCGATGGTATTGATTATGAATATTCCTCATGGCTTATTTATAATACTTGCACACGATCCAAACTTAAGTTATAGCACTGTATTAATATTTATTATAATTGAAAAGTTCTGTTTTACGTTTGCTGTATGTGCATACGTTATTTTTATGATGTATCTAATAAGAAATAGTCTTTATAAAACATCTCATTTCGCATTTTTTATGGGATTTGTGACTTTAGTACAGATTCCAATACGTGCGGTTAGTGGCTATATTCAAGAGATAGTTGGTTATGAATGGACATTTATTTTTATTCTTCTGATAATTGTACCATTGTTAATTTGCGTAAGGTTTATAAAAATAGATTCTAACTATGGAAATAAAGATGCTTAGGTTATAATTATCCTAGTTAATTTCTATAATCTCATAGGATTTGAGACTAAAATCAATAAGTATGAAAAACCTAGATGCAAAAACAATAGTCTTACAAGATCGCCATATTATTGAGGCAAGTGCTGGTACTGGTAAGACTTATAATATAACCGAGCTGTATATTAGGCTATTACTAGAAAAAAAATTATTACCTAGTCAAATACTTATAATGACATTTACCAAAGATGCGACACAAGAAATTGTTGGTAGAGTTGAAGCTAAGATTAGAGATATATTAGCTGGTTATACGGATCAGAAAAAGGAATCTGATAGGGAGAACTATAAACATCTAAAAAGAGCCTTACTTGAAATAGATGAAGCAGCTATTTTTACTATTCATGGTTTTTGTAAAAAAGTTTTAAGTGAGCAGGCATTTGCAAGTGGCATGGAGATGGATGTCTCTATGGAAGTTGATACTTCGGATATTTTGCAAAAAGTTGTTGAGGATTTTTTTAGAAAATATATCAATAAAAATCAAGTTAATTTTGATTATCTAAAAGCATATAAACTACACATTCCAGAGAAGTTTTTAACTGAACTAAAGAATGTTATTAGGTTTAATTATGAGATTTTTAGTGTAAGTGAGAATGATTTTTTTCAGCATAAAAAAATAATACTTCAAAAACTAGATAAACACTCATTAGAAATAGAGCAAGGAATAATATTTAATACAAATAAAAAAAATAAAGCTCATGATACTGAGGTTACTAAAAGAAAAGCTGAGTTCGATTGCTTAAAATCTTGGTTATCACAAAGAGAAATTACCATAATGCCCAAAGAAGTAAAAGATTTTGCAAAATTAGCTAGGGTTAAAAATGATGATACTTTAAAAGAGATATTAGCAGAATGGTATGATTTATTTATAGGTAGAAATAAGACTAACTTCTCAAGTGGTAAAGATGCTTTTTATAAAGATTCAATTGACAAAGATGGGCAGGTTGAATTATTTATAAATAAATTCAAATCTAATGAGTTTATTAAACAAGCATGCCTTCAAATACGCCAAGATTTTGCAAAGGCCAAAGAGCAAAAAGGGGTTATAGATTTTGATGATCTGATTACAAAACTTTATCAAAGTGTCAAAAAATCTTCAGATTTAGTCAAATCTTTACAAACGCAATATCCAGTTGCTCTTATAGATGAATTTCAAGATACAGATGTTCAGCAATATGAAATATTGGATACTGTTTATCCTAAAGATAGAAGTGATCTATTATTGCTAATGATTGGAGACCCAAAACAGGCAATTTATGGTTTTAGAGGTGGTGATGTTTTTACATATCTAAAAGCTAAAGATAGTTGTCCAAAAGAAAATCAATGGAGCATGGATACTAATTGGCGTTCAACTGGAGATATGATAAAAGCGTATAATCGCCTTTTTTATAAAGAAGATTATCAAGAAGTTGGAGTTGTTGGCAAAAATATCTTTAGTAAAGGCATTGATTATCAAATAGTTAAAGGATCCCCAAAAGCTAGTGGGAAAGTTAGAGAGTTTGGTGATGATTTAAAGCCGATAAATTATTTTTATTATCAAGTATCTGAAAATGATAAAAAAAATGATATTGATACTAGGTTATCAGTATGGACAGCAAATGAGATTGTTAGATTATTAAACTCTAAGAAAGTAGTAGAAAATGATATTGCTATACTTGTTGAAAATGGTACTCAAGCAAAAGCAATTCAACAGGCTTTGAGTAATAAAAAATTAAGTTCAGTCTATCTAAGTCAAAGGGATAATGTTTATTATAGTCAAGAAGCTAGTGAAATATTAGCAGTGATGGAAGGTATTAATGAGCTTGAAAATAAATCTTTACTTAAAAAAGCATTATCAACGAGTCTTTTAGGCGGTATAGTTGAGAAATTTATTAAATATACATATCAAGATGATATTTCAACATGGGATGAGGAAATAGAGAAAGCTAAAAGTCTGCGTGTTAAATGGCATAAATATGGTTTTATGACATTTATTATGCAGATAATACATGATAGTTTCATTCAAAGAGGAAGCTCTAAAGAGCGGACAATTACAAATGTTTTGCATTTAGCAGAGCTTATAAAGGTAGCTGAAAATAAATATAAACATCCCAACCAACTTATTAAATGGTATCGTCAGCAAATCAAAAATTCATCAACAGCAGAGGGTGAGCTTAGACTAGAGAGTGATGATAATCTTATCAAAATAATTACAATTCATAGCTCAAAAGGCCTTGAATACTCAGTTGTTTTTGTCCCGTTTGCATGCTACGCAAGTAAAAATAAATTTGAGGCTAGTAATTTCACTAAATATTATGATAGTAACTTAAAACAAACTGTCTACAAAATTGGAAAAGATGAAAGTATAAAACAGCAGGTTGATGATGAGGTTATAGAAGAGTTAATGCGTTTATTCTATGTTGCAGTTACTCGCGCTGAACATAGGTGCTATATTGGTGTTGTTAAATACCCAAATGGTGAAAATTCATCACTAGCACAATTTTTAGATTATAAAAAAAATGATGATTGGTTAGATAAAATACGAAGAATTGTAGATAATTCAGATAACCAAAGTTTGGTTATAGAAATAAATGCTTATGGAAATTTAGAGATAATTAATACTAATAAAACTAAGATTAATCAGCAGCTTAAAGCTAATGAGATAAGTAAATTAAAAGATGATAATTGGGAGATGTTATCTTTCTCAAAGATATCTAAGTCAAAAGCTCAAAATACAGCTTTAGAAAAAGAAAGTGATGAATCAGAAGATAATGAGATTCAAGCTTTACAAGATGAATTAGAGTTTAGGTTTGTAGCTCCAAAAGGCGCTGATATAGGTAATCTATTACACAATGTCTTAGAGCATACAGATTTTAGTACAGGTTTTATTGATGATGCTCTTTTGCAGGAACACATGGATAGGTACAGAGTAGTTGCTGTAGAAAACTTTAATAATTTAAAAGTTTGGTTAGAAGAGTGTTTAATTGCTCCTATATATTCTATTGAAATAAAAGAAAAGAGCACAAGTATTAGTCATCCGAAGTTTCTGAACTTTAATGAAAGTGCTCAATTTAGTTTGTTTGATAACAATAGTGAAATATTGGAACAAGCTTATATTGAACATAACTCAAATGAGAAGATTTTCTCTTTAAAAGATATTTCAAATTCAAAAACTCTTAAAGAAGCAGAATTTTATTTTCCCATTGCTAATGAGAGACTTTATAAGAATAGCATCATTAAGGTTTTAGAAGAATATCGTAATAAATCAATAGTAGTTGATGAATTTAGTAATTATAAAATTTTTGGTATGTTACATGGCTTTATAGATTTGATATTTGAGTATAATGATAAATTTTATGTTGCTGATTATAAATCAAATTATCTTGGTGATAATTTAAAAGATTATAATCAACAAGCTATGCAAGATAAAAATCAAAGTAGTTTCTATGATCTTCAATACTTGATATATAGTGTTGCTTTGAATAAGTACCTTGAGCAAAATATTTCAGATTATAACTTTGAGAAACATTTTGGTGGGGTTTATTACTTTTATTTACGTGGAATGAAAAATGGTTATGGCGTTTATCAAACAAGACCATCTTTAGAGATTGTTAGTAAGTTAGCTAATCTATTAAATGGAGATAGTAATGTATAAGACTTTCCATAAAGCTAAAGAGAAACTAGCAAATATACAAGCGGTAGATTTTTTCTTTGCTAAAGAAGTATTAGATGTTATTAATCCACAGATTAAGTCATCAGATGGTAAAACTAAAGAGATCTTATTTTATTTATTTATCGAACTTATGTCAGCATATAGTTTTGGGCATAGTTGTATCAAAATAGAAGATTTAGCTAATAAGGTGCTATTTGCTTCTGAGAAGGGTGTTGAGGAGTTTAAAGAAGGTTATAAGCTGCCAAGTTATGTAGAACTTATAGGTATTTTAGATTCCATAAATTATTTAAAATTACCGATTTACTTCGCTAAAGAACTTGACTCTGTATATATTAAAAGATTATGGTGCCATGAGAAGGAAATAACTGATTTTATTAAACAAAAAATTAACAATGATATAGCTTGTCCCGATAACGTTAGGCTAAATGAGATAGTATCTAAGCTATTTGAAGAATCTAAAGAAGATATCGATTACCAAAAACAAGCAGTTCTAAATAGTTTTAACTATGGTTTTAGTATAATTTCTGGAGGTCCTGGTACAGGTAAAACAACTACTGTAACAAGGTTGCTACTAGCTACCCAAATGTTTAATGATAGACAACAGAAAATAGCGCTATTAGCACCGACAGGTAAAGCTGCTCAGAGGATGACGGAGTCTTTAAAAACATCTTTGGAGCAGCAAAATAGTAATTTTTTACAAACTAAAGATGAGTCTATAACATATCTAAAAAATTTAGAAGCTCAAACAATACATCGTTTTTTAGGATTACGACCAAATTCAAGATATATTAAATATAATCAAGAATCAAAGGCTCCTTATGATGTGATTATTGTAGATGAAGCATCGATGCTAGATATAAATATTTTTATCAAATTAATAAGAGCAGTTGGTGGAAATACTAAATTAATACTATTAGGTGATATCAATCAATTACCATCTGTTGAAGTAGGAAGCCTCTTGGCTAGTTTAACTATAGATTCAAATGGAAGTATACCAAAATATACAACTAAGCTTTTTAAAAACTATCGTTCACAGCACAATATAAGTAATCTTGCTAATGATGTACTAAAGGGCAAGATTATATTATCACAACATAAGAATGAAAATATTAGTTTTTATGATTTTAAAGATAAGAATAAACATCTTAAAAACTATGCTAATAAATATAAATTTTTAGAAAAATGTAGTAACTATAAAGAAGCATTAGAAGTGTTGAGTAGGTTTAGAATATTAGTGGCAAATAAAAATTTGGATATTGGTACAGATAAACTAAATCAAAAAATTGAGAAATTATTAGGTAAAACAGTAAGCTCTAACTATAAGGCTAGGCCTATTATGATAACGCAAAATAGCTATTCATTAGATTTGTTTAATGGCGATATCGGCATTATTTGGCCAGACTCTACAGGTAAACTTCGGGTATATTTTGATGGTAAAGATGATAGAGTATTTTCCTTAAATATGCTTCCTAATTATGAAACAGTATATGTTATGACTATTCATAAAACTCAAGGATCAGAATTTGATGAGGTAGCTATTATATTACCTGACAGTGATAATGAAGTTCTGACAAAACAGCTTATATATACAGCGATAACCAGAGCCAAAAACAAGCTAGATATAATTAGTCAATCTAATATATTAAATAAAGTTATAAAAAAATCAGTAGTTAGGCGGTCAAATATACAATACCTAATATAGTTAAGCATTTAAGCTTTATTAATCAATTTAGCTATTTAGATTGAATTATTTGAAATAATTAAGTAATAATAGAAGTACTTTGTTCAAATTATTTAATATATGGATGTCTAATATGAGCAATATATTCAATATTACTACAATGACAGAACAGGATATTGATATTGCTGTTGAATGGGCAAGACAAGAAGGTTGGAATCCTGGACTAGAAGTTGCAAAAACCTTTTATAAAAGTGATCCAGATGCTTTTTTTATTGGTAAGATCAATGGTAAGCCTGTTGCAGTTGCTTCAGCAACTATTTATGAAGATTCTTACTCATTTTTGGGTTTTTTAATAGTAAAAAAAGAATTTAGAGATCAAGGTTATGGTTTAGCAATTACACAGCACCGCTTAAACTATATAGGTAATCGTAATGCAGGATTAGATGGTGTAGTGCAAATGCAAAAAATATAATCGCAATGGTTTTAAACTTTTTCATCGTAATATTCTTATGAATTAGATAAATACCAAATAAAAGGTTACGACAGGAAAATTTTAGATATTCAGAATATTAGCTTTGAAAAACTCCTAATATTTGATAGTTTATATTTCCCTGCAAAACGTGAAAAGTTTTTATCTTCATGGATTAATTAGAAAAATTCTTTTACATTAGCTTACGTAGATGATAATGGTGAAATCAATGGTTATTCTGTTATGCGTAAGTGTTATAAAGGTTATAAAATTGGACCATTGTTTGCTAAGACCAAATATATTGCAGAATCATTATTTCAAGCTATGCATTACAAATGCAAATAGTGAAACTGTTTATTTGGATATTCCCCAAAATAAACTGTCCCTGTTATTCAATACCACTTTATAAAATATTTTTATTCCTTGCTTTTATGCAGCATCTAAAATACCAGAATATACTTCATCAGGAGTCATATATCCAATACTAGAATGTAGTCTTTCATTGTTGTAAATATCAATATATTCTTTGATACCTACTTTAGCCTCTTTCATAGTTATATATGATGCCGGATAAACATTTTCATATTTCAGTGTTCTCCAAAATCTCTCAATTGCAATATTATCTATAGATCTTCCTTTAGCATCCATAGATATATTTATTTTATTATCAGATAATATTTTAATATGCTCTTTTGCTGTATATTGAGTTCCTTGATTAGAGTTAAAGATATCAGGTTTACCATATTTAAATAACGCTTCTTTTAACACACTAGTTGTTAGATGTGTATCCATAGTATTAGAAATCTTCCAAGCTAGTGTTTTCTTGCTATGCCAATCTATTATGGCTGCTAAATATGCATACCCACATTCTAGTCTAATATACGTGATATCAGCACTCCATACCTTATTAGCTTTATCTATAACAACCTGATTCGTCTCATTTTTAAATACATTAAGTAAGTATGGATATTTCTTGTGTTGCTTATTAATGACAGTTGTCTTTTTTTTAGGATACAATGCCTTAATACCCATGAATTCCATAGCACTTTTGATTAGCTTCCTTCCAACTAGAAATCCTAATCTATTTAGCAACTTTACTAGCCTTCTCGTACCATAATATGGATGTTTAGTATGTATCAAATCTATTGCATTTAATAGTTTAATATCATCATTACTACTAAATTTTGATATTGGTGTATAATAGTACACACTCTTAGATACAGATAATAGTTTAAGCTGATTATTTAAAGATAATTCTAGCTTAGTATCTACAGAGTTTACTCTATCATTTGATGATACCAAGCTTTTTAGCTTTCCCATTAAAAAATCCCTCTCTACTATTACCTCGCCTAGTTCTTTACTTGTTGCATCTTTATCTTTTCTAAGCTCATCTATTTCCTGCTTATACTCCTTAACAACAGAGCTTTTATCAAATGCTAAGCAAGCATTAGATAAAAATTGCTGCTTCCAATTGTGCACGTTTTTAGGAAGTAAATCATACTTACTTGCTATCTCATTAACTGTCATATCGCCTTCTAGCAATTCTATAATTACTTTAGCTTTAAAATCAGCTGTATACGTTACTCTTTTTTTACTCATTTATCTATTTCCTAATTTATCTAGTTAAGTTTAACATCTAGGAATAAAAATCTTTCTAAAATCAGTAGCTTTTTCTGGGGACATTATACCTTGGAAAACATTACCTTTTACTTTATCTGAAACTCTTACTAAAATGCAAGCTAGTAAGACCCATAGAGCTAGCTTTGATAATGATTCATTAAAATACTATCATATGCTTGGTGATCAACAGTGGAAATATAATCTTAATTTACTTAATATTGTAGATCAAAAAACTAACTTAAGAGAACAGAGAATAAAGCTAATAGAGCAAGTATATAATGATGTTCATAATTTGAAGTTAGAGTATCCATTTAGCTTTCGAGATGTAAGCTATCAGATTGATTTTGCAAAGCAAAATATAATAGAATTAATAATCCTATATAGATTTTGTCAAACTTTTAAGAGCAAACTCAATATCTCTTTCTGATGAATTATCATCTTTCCTATTTTCATACACGCAGAGGATTTTTTTTATAAGATCGGCTTGGTATTGTTTTTTAGATATCTCTTTCTGAGATAATTTTTTACGCGATTTTATTATTGATTTGATAGCAAGTTTTCGGGTAATTGTGTATGGTGAGTGGGGGTATAGTTTGAATGTTAACCATAATACAAAGCAACCAGACATAGCACTTAACCCTATAGTTAAAGCACTAGCAATATCAAAATTCATATAGTTACTTGGCCGAGCAATAAAAATTAGACCTATGCAAAAACCAAGGCTATATGCTTGAAATTTAGGATGAGTCAGTGCCATTATAGGAAGGAATAATGACGCTATTAACACTAATATTAGTAATTCAAAATATCCATCAACTTGAGCCAATAGACTTAATGTAAAAAAAATAGCAATAGGAATAGATATAATCATGCCAACAGTAACTTCTTTTAATTGTTTCGTACCATCTGGTATTGGTATATAAAGTTGTGCTAAATAAAAAGGTATAATTAGCATTGTTAGTAGGTCTGAGTTACCTTGAGTATTTATCCAAAATAGTGTTAGGAGTAAAAGTACAAAGAGAGTTTTAGAAATAGTAAGAAATGTTAATATTATATTATTATAGTTTTTAAATTTAAAATATTGCTCATTAGTTGAGTTTGCAGGCTTGTTTTCATCTATTAGATGGTAGCTTTTTATCACAGCATTGACTCTTGAAATTAACTTACTATTTGACTTTAGGATAGGTTTGTTTTCAGTAGAATTAAAATTACTTAGATCATGAGAAATTTTGTTTAACTCTTTTTTGAAAAAAATATCTTGTCTATTTTTTCTTGCTTGTTTTCTTAAAAAATGAGTTGCTTGAACTAATTCTATAATTTTAATTGAAAAGTTATTATAAACTTCACTATTATAATTTTCATATTTACTAGCACTTAGTTCATTATCTAAGATAATAATACTTTTAAGAATACTCTCTACTTCTTTATTGTATTTTTTATTATTATAAAAATCTTTTATAATAAAGACATGTTTAATATAACGGATAGTCAGGTTAAGGGATTCTGTTGCATCGTTCTTAAGTTTATCTTTAATTTGTACAGGAAAGACATAATAATTTACCAAGAATGAGCATAAGCATCCAATTACTATTTCTGTAAATCTGGAACATCCTGTATAGAAAATACTCCCAGATGTTGTAAGTATTGGATTAGCTATAGAATAAAAAATAATTAGACTACAAGTAGTATTTGCTAGAGCTAGACCATAAATAAAATTACTATGAGACATGCCTACAGAAAAATACATTGTAATAGATATAAATATGCATAAGAAAAAAATTGATAAGGTAGGGTAAGGTAAGAATAAGTTGACTATTATAAAACCTACGATAATTCCTATACCTGAGGAGACTATTCTTTGAATTCCTTTTTCAATTACTAAACCTGTTTCTGCCTTAGTTTGGACGAAAATAACAGTTATCAACGCCCACATAGGTTTTTGTAGATCAAGGCTCAATGATATACCAAGAGCCAATGTTATAGCAATAAAAGCTTTAATAGTAAATAAAAAGTTTTTAAGTGTAAAAATTTCTTTTATCATAGTATTTTCACTGAAGCATTCATTCCTGCTACTAAGTTTATATTTTCAGGTATTACTTCAAGAGATATGTCAACAGGGATTCTTTTTAATAGCCTTACCCAATCATAAGTATCCTGAACTTTAGGTAAGAGCTGACTATTTAAACTAGTATTATTATCTGCTACAGCTTTATCAATTCCAATTACATGTCCATATAGAGGTTTGCCTCCAGCAATTAGTTGAATTTCAGCTTTTTCCTCTATTTTAATATTTGGAATTTTCGTTTCTTCAAAATATCCTGTAACGTAAAAAGAATTTTTTTCTATTATAGACATCACAGGCTTCGTTGCAGTTACATAATTACCTTGTCTTAAATTTATATTGTATACAGTCCCATCAGTATGCGCATAAACTCTAGTTCTTCTTAGGTTAATTTCTGTTAGTAGAAAATCTGCATTTGCTTTTTCTAACGCTGCTTTCTTAAGTTTAACAGTCATTAAATAATCATCTAATTCTTCTTTACTTATAGCCCCACTTTTACCTAATCTTTTTCTTCTATTATATTGTTGCTGAGCAAGCTCTAAAGATAGTTTTGCATGGTCTACGATAGCCTCTTTCTCTTTAAAGTCAGCAATATACCTTACATCATCAATAGAAAATATTAAATCACCTTTTTTTACTTTTTGAATATCTTTTACATAGACTTTTGTAACAAAGCCTGAGACATCAGGAGCAACAGTTATAATTTTTGCTCTGATTCTAGCATCTCTAGTCCAAGGAGAATAAAAATAATACTGCCATATTGAATATAGTGAAAGTATTGCAAATATTATTATTATTACACTAAATAGTAATTTGATTTTTTTATTTGGCATATGAATCTAACCTTCAAGTAAAAATATGATAAGACCTAAGTAGCATATAAATAATAATAAGTTTAACCAAGATAGACTTAAATTAGTATAGCAACATAACGTTTTAGATATCGTTAAATTACTTATAATTGTTAATATGCAAGCAAGGCTTATATATAATACTATAGGAGAAAATAGTAGGCCATCGATAGAAATTACAATCATATTAGGCTCCTTATTAATTTAAATTATAACAATGATTAAGTGTTTGTTAAAATTT
Source organism: Francisella halioticida (assembly GCF_002211785.1). Classification (NCBI taxonomy): domain Bacteria; kingdom Pseudomonadati; phylum Pseudomonadota; class Gammaproteobacteria; order Thiotrichales; family Francisellaceae; genus Francisella; species Francisella halioticida. The sequence continues at coordinate 1,179,207 of NZ_CP022132.1, read as the reverse complement.
AAAGCTAACTTATATATTTATGATACAATGTATTGCATTGTGATACAATAATAATTTGGATATTTTATAGTAAAGAAGATAAAATTAAACAGATAGGATGTTTTTAGAATAAATTAATCATGGAAAGTAAAAAAATTCAGGTAATAAGTAGAGCTATTAGGGTTTTACAAAGTATTAGTAATGAACCCGGCGGAATGAGTTTAGGAGATATAGCAAAAGAAGTTGATTTACCACGATCAACTGTACAAAGGATAGTTGCAGCTTTAGAAGCTGAAAGTTTTACAAGAAGTGAGGGTGCTGGAAAGATTTTGCTAGGGTCAGGGGTTTTCAAGTTAGCATCGTCATCTTATGCAGATATAGTTTCTCTAACACAAAACTCATTAAGAAAACTTAGTGAAAAAACTCGAGAAACAGTTGTTTTGACTCAATCAAATAATACTGATTTGATTGTAGTGCACAGATTTATTGCAAATAGAGAGCTGCAAGTAATTCCAAGAATTGGTGTCCTGGAGAGGCGTATTTATAATACAGCACCAGGAAGAGCACTTTTATCTCTATATAAGGATGAAGAAGTTATTGAAATTTTAGGTAAAGAAGTTTTAAATAACAAAGAATTGTTTACTAAACTCGCAAAAATAAGATCTAATGGTGTGGAGTATGATTATAGTAAAACTATGGAAGGTATAGTTAGCATAGCTACAGCTATAAATACTTTTTTGGGAAGTTTTGGTATTTCTATACTTATTCCTCAGCATCGTAATGAAGAAAATAAAGGTTTCTATATTCAAGAATTATTAAAAGTTAAAAAAGTAATCTTATCTGATATTGGTGTAAAAGAGCATGTATAAACTTGAAGATATTAATTATATGATAAGTTAGCCATAACTACTTATAAACACTGTATTGCTTATAAAATATAAGTAAACGAATTTATAACTTTTTTATATATGCAGAATTATATTATTTCTTTTATCAAAATAATTGGGATGAGTATCTTTTTACTGCAGAAATGTTAATAATAGTTATCATTTTCATTATGATCTCGGGACTTCTTGTCAAACTTTATACAAATGAAAAAAATAATATTCCCAATAATTGTAATTATTATATTAGCAGCTTTTGTTATTCTTTTAGAATCAGTAAGCAATAGTAAACAAACTTCATCAGCAGCTCAAAGCACTTCTAAATCACTTATGATAGGCAGGCAAAGAAGATTTGTTCAATGCTAGATCAGGCGAGCGTATTTTATCAGAAGAAAGATAATACAAAGGCTGTGAAAATTTCAGATAGTGCTTATTGGGATGTTTACGACAATATATATAATGTCCCCAAAAAAAGCTACTGATTTTAGAAAGATTTTTATTCCTAGATGTTAAAGTTAACTATATAAATTAGGAAATAGATAAATGAGTAAAAAAAGAGTAACGTATACAGCTGATTTTAAAGCTAAAGTAATTATAGAATTGCTAGAAGGCGATATGACAGTTAATGAGATAGCAAGTAAGTATGATTTATTTCCTAAAAACGTGCACAATTGGAAGCAGTAATTTTTATCTAATGCTTGCTTAGCATTTGATAAAAGCTCTGTTGTTAAGGAGTATAAGCAGGAAATAGATGAGCTTAGAAAAGATAAAGATGCAACAAGTAAAAAACTAGTCGAGGTAATAGTAGAGAGGGATTTTTTAATGGGAAAGCTAAAAAGCTTGGTATCATCAAATGATAGAGTAAACTCTGTAGATACTAAGCTAGAATTATCTTTAAATAATCAGCTTAAACTATTATCTGTATCTAAGAGTGTGTACTATTATACACCAATATCAAAATTTAGTAGTAATGATGATATTAGACTATTAAATGCAATAGATTTGATACATACTAAACATCCATATTATGGTACGAGAAGGCTAGTAAAGTTGCTAAATAGATTAGGATTTCTAGTTGGAAGGAAGCTAATCAAAAGTGCTATGGAATTAATGGGTATTAAGGCATTGTATCCTAAAAAAAAGACAACTGTCATTAATAAGCAACACAAGAAATATCCATACTTACTTAATGTATTTAAAAATGAGACGAATCAGGTTGTTATAGATAAAGCTAATAAGGTATGGAGTGCTGATATCACGTATATTAGACTAGAATGTGGGTATGCATATTTAGCAGCCATAATAGATTGGCATAGCAAGAAAATACTAGCTTGGAAGATTTCTAATACTATGGATACACATCTAACAACTAGTGTGTTAAAAGAAGCGTTATTTAAATATGGTAAACCTGATATCTTTAACTCTGATCAAGGAACTCAATATACAGCAAAAGAGCATATTAAAATATTATCTGATAATAAAATAAATATATCTATGGATGCTAAAGGAAGATCTATAGATAATATTGCAATTGAGAGATTTTGGAGAACACTGAAATATGAAAATGTTTATCCGGCATCATATATAACTATGAAAGAGGCTAAAGTAGGTATCAAAGAATATATTGATATTTACAACAATGAAAGACTACATTCTAGTATTGGATATATGACTCATGATGAAGTATATTCTGGTATTTTAGATGCTGCATAAAAGCAAGAAATAAAAATATTTTATAAAGTGGTATTGAATAACAGGGACAGTTTATATTTTCATATTCAATCAAGTCAAGAATACTTAATTGCTGTTGTAACTTTCTTAATGTCAACAGGAACGATTAAAGCAACTTTGTTTATGGCCAGCATTCTCTGGAGTATATTACTTTTATACAAAGTTATAAAACAAATTCCACGTTTAAACATAATTAAAATCACGTTAATTGGAAGTATGCTATTTGTGAATCTTTTGGTTATATCATATATATGGTGGCCAGCTATTTTTGATAAGACGTATGTTTTTATACTACCCAAATAAATTAAACAATATTTTCAATTATTTAGTTCCCATCTAAGCCGCCCGTTTTTCCAATAAGTTATCGTAATAAAATTCCATAGGTTTTTTATAATTGATAGACTCATGAAATCTTCTATTATTATAAAAATCTATATAATCATCCACATCGTTTCTTAGTTCAACAATGCCAGGATATTGATTTAAATAAAATCTCTCACATTTAGCACTTCTCCAAAATCTTTCGATGCAAATGTTATCAGTTGCTCTACCTTTACCATCCATAGATATAGTAATTTTTTTATCCAATAATGTTTGGATATGAATGTTAGATGTGTACTGGCTACCTTGATCAGTGTTAAATATTTCTGGTACTCCATATTTATACAGAGCTTCATTTAAAACTTTCATAACTAAACTACTATCCATAGTGTTGGATATCTCCCAACTTAGTACAGCCTTAGAGTACCAATCAATAATAGCTGCCATATAAACTGTGCCAGCATCAGTCTTAATATATGTAATATCTGTAGACCAAACTTGATTAGGTCTCAATATGCTTAAACCTTTTAGTTTGTAACTATAAATAGCATGCTCTTTGTTAGGTTCAGATAAGTTTAAGTTTGGTTTTTTCACCGCCAATATAGCTTTGATGCCTAACTCTTTACGATACTTTTGTACTGTGTTCTCACAGATGCTAAACCCATCTTCTATTAATTGCTTATGAGCTTTTATATAGCCGTAGCAGGGAATCTCCTCATGTATCTGTATAAGCTTTGCTTTTACTTCTTCTTTATGTTCGTTAACCACAGGCTTGTAATATAAACCAGCTCTAGAAACTTCTAATAAGAAACTTTGTTTTACAACAGATAATTTATGCTTAGGATCAATCATTGCTTTTCTATCAGATAATCCCAAGCTTACGAGCTTTCACTCAAGAAATTCCTTCTCAATTGTTAGTTGTCCAACCTTCTTAGAATACTGATCTATCTTGGTTTGAAGCTTTGCATTGTCTTTTTTATATTGTGATACTGATTTGGATGGATCCATTGCCAACTCAGCATTTTCTAAAAAGGCTGTTTTTCAATTATTTATGTTTTTGGGCGTAATATTATATTTTACTGATAACTGTGTGATTGTTTGATCTTTCCCCAATACTTCCAAGACAACTTTAGTCTTAAATTCAACGGTATATATTTTTCTCTTATTACTCATTTACATTTATCCTAAATTGCTCATTTATAGTTTAGCTACTTTAGGAACTAAATTCTCAAAATTGTTGTTAAAATTTCATGGGATATTATAGAGCACAGTGATGAAGATATACTCGAACTACAAAATGGTTGTATTTGTTGTACTATTAGAGCAGATCTTACAAATACATTACTTAATCTTATAGATAAAACAAATAAAGGTGTTATCAAACCATTTGATAGAGTTATTGTAGAAACAACGGGCTTAGCAGATCTGGCACCGATCATTCATACTTTAATGCGCTCTTTTGAATTACACAGGTACTATAAACTTGATGATATAGTTACACTGGTTGATGCTGTAAATGGTAATGACACTTTAGACAATCATCCTGAAGCTACTAAACAAGCAGCTATGGCTGAAAGAATTATATTAAGTAAAACAGATATTGTAGATTCTAATACACAGCAAACACTTATAAATAGATTAAAAGCGATTAATCCATCAACCCCTATTTTGTTTAATACTAGTGATGAAGCAATAGTTTCATCATTATCAGGACTTGATACTTATAATCCAAATAGCAAATCAGAAGATGTTATCAAGTGGCTTAATATGGAGCATTTTGAAGATGAACATCAACATTTGCATCATAATCACTCCGATGAAGATCATGATCACGACCATCATCATGATATAAATCGACATAGTGATGAAATTCAAGCGTTTGTAATGACTAGTGATAAACCAATCAATTATATGGCATTTAATTTATTCCTTGAATTATTAACTTCGATGGTTGGTCTCAAGTTACTCCGAGTAAAAGGCATCATAAATATTGTCGGTGAAGATAGACCTGTAGTTGTTCATGGTGTTCAACATCTTTTCCACCCTATAAGATGGCTTGATAACTGGCCTGATGACGATCATCGTACTAGGTTGGTTTTTATAACTCATAATATTCCACAAGAAGTTATACAAAAGCTTTTCAATTCTCTTTTAGGAACTGTTAAGGAAGAGGGCATAGAGTAAAGTAAATATATTGTTAAAGAGCATAATGTTTTAAGGAGATAAAATAAATGTCATTTCAGAGCTATCCCAAAACTCGACTTCGTCGTACTAGACAAGCTAACTGGTCAAGAAGATTAGTTGCTGAAAATATACTAACTACAAGCGATTTAATTTGGCCTGTATTTGTACATGACAATGATGATGAAGGTAATGTTGAAATATCGAGTATGCCTGATGTGTATAGATATAGTTTAAAAAGTCTTCCAAAGATCATTAAAAAAGCTACTAAGCTAGGTATCCCAGCGATAGCTATTTTTCCAAATATTAGCAATGATAAGAAAAACTCAAAAGGTACAGAAGCTACAAACCCATCAAATATAGTTTGCCAAGCTATAAAGGTAGCTAAAGCTGAAAGTTCAAATATTGGGGTTATATGTGATGTAGCATTAGACCCTTTTACAGATCATGGTCATGATGGACTTTTGGATTCAACTAATGAGAATATATTAAATGATGAGACTGTTGATATACTCATACAACAGACTATAGTTCAAGCAAAAGCAGGGTGTGATGTAATCGCTCCTTCAGACATGATGGATGGACGTATTGGTCTAATCCGTGAAGCATTTGAAAAGGAAGGTTTGATTAATACACAGATTATGTCTTATGCTGCAAAATATGCTTCGGGATTTTATGGCCCATTTAGAGATGCTATAGGTAGTGTTGATCTTAAGGGAAAAGATAAGGTATTAGAGTTTCGTGATAAACGTGGTTATCAAATGGATCCAGCTAATTCAAACGAAGCTCTAAGAGAAGTTGCTCTAGATATCTATGAGGGTGCTGATAGTGTTATGGTTAAGTCAGGTCTATCATACTTAGATGTAATTTATAGAATATCATCAGAATTTAAAATACCTACATATGCTTATCAAGTAAGTGGTGAATATAACATGATAAAGAATGCGGTTGATCGTGGAGATCTTCATGAGAAAGTTATTTTTGAATCATTACTGGCATTAAAACGTGCTGGAGCATCTGGGATATTTACTTATTTTGCACCATTCGTTGCTAAAAAACTTTCTGAATATAGAGAATAATTAACAACAGCTGCAGTTGCAGCCACTGTCACATGTACAGTTACATTTACAATCTACACAACCTTTTTTGCAACAACATTTAGTTTTATTTTCCATGATTTTTTCCTCTTATTTGTTTGTTTAAATCTTAGTATATTAATTGAAGTTTTATTTTATTTCTCAATACGATTTGCAACTTCTCTTAACATATCAGCAATTTCTTTACGGTTAACATGATGAATTACTTTTTGTCCCTTTTTATTGGCTTGTAGAATTCCAGCATCTCTTAACACCTTTAGGTGTCTACTTACTACTGAAAAATCTACCTCACAACATTTTGCTATTTCACTAACGGTGCATTCACAATCATTTTGACAAATACTATCTAGTATTTTGAGTCTGTTCTGATCAGATAATGCTTTAAAAATATTGCTATGTTGTAAATTCATATAAATCACCTTATTTACATATTTGCATTCTAATGCAAATATGTAAGAAGATCAATAGAATTTTAAAATTATTTATGTAAATAAGAAAATTTAGAGTAGTGGAATATAAAAAAATCTAAGCCTAAATGGCAATTATAGCTATAATAGTAAAATTAATTATTACAAATGTATATTCTTCTTTAGTATTGCGACAGTCTTTTATAAGTATTAATCTATCTAAACTATGTAAAGTACTCAGATAGATAAATGTACCTGCAGCTATAGAAGTTATTGTTGGTTTAATATACGGGTAATACATATTTTGGACATTTGCACCAAATAATAACTCTAAAGGAGCCAAAAGAGCAAAACCTAAGAATAATATGAATCTAATAAAAAACTGTAAATTTGATTTATTAATTACTATTGATAGTGCTAAACTAGCTGTCCATTTATAAGTTATAAATGTTTGGGCATAAAAAAGCCCTTATTTCTAAGGGCTTTCAAGGTGGCGGAGAAAGAGGGATTCGAACCCCCGGACCTGTTACAGTCAACGGTTTTCAAGACCGCCGCTTTCGACCACTCAGCCATTTCTCCTAACTATTGGAGGTTATTATACAATTATTTATAATCTTTGCAAGACTATTATAGTCAAAATTCGAAGATTTTTTATAGGTTTGGTAAAAGGATAATATATTATGAATATAACAAATATTTTTTAGCTAAAAAACAAAATTTGGGAAAACTAATTCTATGGGACGTTGTGATAGTTATTTTTGATAATATTCCATGTTTTAAACTGTCCCTGTTATTCAATACCACTTTATAAAATATTTTTATTCCTTGCTTTTATGCAGCATCTAAAATACCAGAATATACTTCATCATGAGTCATATATCCAATACTAGAATGTAGTCTTTCATTGTTGTAAATATCAATATATTCTTTGATACCTACTTTAGCCTCTTTCATAGTTATATATGATGCAGGATAAACATTTTCATATTTCAGTGTTCTCCAAAATCTCTCAATTGCAATATTATCTATAGATCTTCCTTTAGCATCCATAGATATATTTATTTTATTATCAGATAATATTTTAATATGCTCTTTTGCTGTATATTGAGTTCCTTGATCAGAGTTAAAGATATCAGGTTTACCATATTTAAATAACGCTTCTTTTAACACACTAGTTGTTAGATGTGTATCCATAGTATTAGAAATCTTCCAAGCTAGTGTTTTCTTGCTATGCCAATCTATTATGGCTACTAAATATGCATACCCACATTCTAGTCTAATATACGTGATATCAGCACTCCATACCTTATTAGCTTTATCTATAACAACCTGATTCGTCTCATTTTTAAATACATTAAGTAAGTATGGATATTTCTTGTGTTGCTTATTAATGACAGTTGTCTTTTTTTTAGGATACAATGCCTTAATACCCATGAATTACATAGCACTTTTGATTAGCTTCCTTCCAACTAGAAATCCTAATCTATTTAGCAACTTTACTAGCCTTCTCGTACCATAATATGGATGTTTAGTATGTATCAAATCTATTGCATTTAATAGTCTAATATCATCATTACTACTAAATTTTGATATTGGTGTATAATAGTACACACTCTTAGATACAGATAATAGTTTAAGCTGATTATTTAAAGATAATTCTAGCTTAGTATCTACAGAGTTTACTCTATCATTTGATGATACCAAGCTTTTTAGCTTTCCCATTAAAAAATCCCTCTCTACTATTACCTCGACTAGTTTTTTACTTGTTGCATCTTTATCTTTTCTAAGCTCATCTATTTCCTGCTTATACTCCTTAACAACAGAGCTTTTATCAAATGCTAAGCAAGCATTAGATAAAAATTGCTGCTTCCAATTGTGCACGTTTTTAGGAAGTAAATCATACTTACTTGCTATCTCATTAACTGTCATATCGCCTTCTAGCAATTCTATAATTACTTTAGCTTTAAAATCAGCTGTATACGTTACTCTTTTTTTACTCATTTATCTATTTCCTAATTTATCTAGTTAACTTTAACATCTAGGAATAAAAATCTTTCTAAAATCAGTAGCTTTTTCTGGGGACATTATAAAGCAACAATCTTTTGATCAATTTGCTAAAAATATTGAAAAATTAACCAAAGAAGCGAAAGGTAATAGTGCTGAAGTTGTTGTTTTTCCTGAAGATGATTCAGTAAATCTTATTAATAATTTACCATGGAATAAACAAAGTATTGTTAAACTTAGTAACTATTACTCAAAAACTAGAAACTTAGTTTCTCGACTAGCTAAAAAATTTAATATCATTTTGATAGGTGGAACTATTGCAAAAAATAATAATGGTAAAATATCTAATACAGTAATAATTGGCTTGCCTAATGGTCAACTGATAGAAAATGATAAGATTTATTTAACGCCTGAAGAAAGAAATGTTGGTTATACGAAATACGGTAATAATATTTTAGTATTAAAGTATAAAGGGGCTAAAATTGCAGTTTTAGTATGTTATACAAGCGAATTTCCAAATATATCTCAAAAACTTTCAAAGATAAAGCTCGATATAATTATTGTTCCATCATATACAAATGATCTTTATGGTTTAAATAGAGTTCATACAGCAGTAAAAATGTTATCAATTCAGAATTTCGCTTATGGTGTAGTTGTTGGTATGGCTTCTGGTTTAGATAAACAACATACTCAAGGTGTTGATGGAGTTAGTCAAATATTATTTACATCACCTCAAAATAAAGTATTCCCTCTCAACTATTTAGCTAAAGGAAAATTTAATATAGAAGATATACTAGTTAGGAAATTAGATATATCAAAATTACATAAAGCTCGTAAAGGATATGATGCTTTTCCAAATGAAGATATAAAGCATAATAAAACCTTATCCACAAAACTTATATCGGTATAAATAAAATAATACTTGTAAGTTTTGTTATTTGTTATAATTTCCTCAAACTCAAAAATTGTTATAAATATGAAATATACAAAATTAGGTAAGACTGATATTAATATTAGTAGAATATGTCTTGGTACTATGACTTGGGGAAAACAAAATACTCAAGCTGAAGGCTTTGAACAAATGGATTATGCTTTATCACAAGGTATAAATTTTTGGGATACTGCTGAAATGTATGCAATTCCTCCTACTGCTAAAACGTATGGTAAAACTGAAGAAATAATTGGTAACTGGTTTAAATCGAAAAATAAACGTAATGAAATTGTTTTGGCAACTAAATTTTCTCCTATGCCATGGGCAAGAGATGAAGATAACCCAAAGACTAACAAAGCCAATATCATTGATGCAGTAAACAATAGTTTAAAACGTCTTAAGACGGATTATATAGACTTGTATCAATTTCATTTTCCAACAAATAGACCTAATTATCACTTTTGTGGGTGGTGGGATTTTGAACCTAAGGTTGGTGAGAAAAATAAAATTGAAATCATTGAAAATATTCTTGAAACTTTACAAACATGCGATGAGCTGATAAAGACTGGGAAAATCCGTCATATAGGATTGTCAAATGATTCTGCCTGGGGAGTTAATCAATTTATTAAACTTTCTGAAAAGCATAATCTTCCTCGTATTCAAAGCCTACAGAATGAATATAACATTAATCGTAGAAGAGATGAAACTGATATTATGGAAACTACAGCATTAGAAGAAATATCTTATCTAGCATGGTCACCTCTTGAGCAAGGAGTAATAACAGGTAAGTACAGAAATGGTGCTAGGCCTGCAGGTACCCGCATGTCTCCTGAAATTTTAGATGGTCAAGAAGATCGTTACGGTTTTAGATTTGCTACACAAGATGAGGCTGTAACTGAATATATTAATGTTGCTAAAAAGCATAATTTAGATATTTGTCAAATGGCAATAGCCTTTACAATTAGAAAATCCTATATGAGTTGTAGTCTTATTGGTGCTACTAATATGAAACAACTTAAAACAAATATAGATGCTATTAACTTAGAACTATCTGAAGAAGTTTTAGCAGATATAGAAAAGGTGAGAAGAAAATACCCTGTTCCATTTTGAATATAGTATTTCCAAATACTATAAACTTTTTTATTTACAAAAATGTCGTTTATATAATGTCCCCAGAAAAAGCTACTGATTTTAGAAAGATTTTTATTCCTAGATGTTAAACTTAACTAGATAAATTAGGAAATAGATAAATGAGTAAAAAAAGAGTAACGTATACAGCTGATTTTAAAGCTAAAGTAATTATAGAATTGCTAGAAGGCGATATGACAGTTAATGAGATAGCAAGTAAGTATGATTTACTTCCTAAAAACGTGCACAATTGGAAGCAGCAATTTTTATCTAATGCTTGCTTAGCATTTGATAAAAGCTCTGTTGTTAAGGAGTATAAGCAGGAAATAGATGAGCTTAGAAAAGATAAAGATGCAACAAGTAAAGAACTAGGCGAGGTAATAGTAGAGAGGGATTTTTTAATGGGAAAGCTAAAAAGCTTGGTATCATCAAATGATAGAGTAAACTCTGTAGATACTAAGCTAGAATTATCTTTAAATAATCAGCTTAAACTATTATCTGTATCTAAGAGTGTGTACTATTATACACCAATATCAAAATTTAGTAGTAATGATGATATTAGACTATTAAATGCAATAGATTTGATACATACTAAACATCCATATTATGGTACGAGAAGGCTAGTAAAGTTGCTAAATAGATTAGGATTTCTAGTTGGAAGGAAGCTAATCAAAAGTGCTATGTAATTCATGGGTATTAAGGCATTGTATCCTAAAAAAAAGACAACTGTCATTAATAAGCAACACAAGAAATATCCATACTTACTTAATGTATTTAAAAATGAGACGAATCAGGTTGTTATAGATAAAGCTAATAAGGTATGGAGTGCTGATATCACGTATATTAGACTAGAATGTAGGTATGCATATTTAGTAGCCATAATAGATTGGCATAGCAAGAAAACACTAGCTTGGAAGATTTCTAATACTATGGATACACATCTAACAACTAGTGTGTTAAAAGAAGCGTTATTTAAATATGGTAAACCTGATATCTTTAACTCTGATCAAGGAACTCAATATACAGCAAAAGAGCATATTAAAATATTATCTGATAATAAAATAAATATATCTATGGATGCTAAAGGAAGATCTATAGATAATATTGCAATTGAGAGATTTTGGAGAACACTGAAATATGAAAATGTTTATCCGGCATCATATATAACTATGAAAGAGGCTAAAGTAGGTATCAAAGAATATATTGATATTTACAACAATGAAAGACTACATTCTAGTATTGGATATATGACTCCTGATGAAGTATATTCTGGTATTTTAGATGCTGCATAAAAGCAAGGAATAAAAATATTTTATAAAGTGGTATTGAATAACAGGGACAGTTTACTTAATAAGCATCTGAACAGCAGCAACATTTATTGTTTGACTATATCCAAAGCTTACAAATACTATAAGCAATAGAAGATATTTTATATTTTTTATCATTTTAGAAAATCTTTTTATAAAAATTATACTTTTAAAATAATAAATATATAGTAGAAATTTATTTTTGTTTTAAAAAAATATACTGTTAGAAGATTAGTAAAAAAAGGTAACAATATAATGCAAAATTTTGAATATTATAATCCAGTGAAGATCTTCTTTGGTAAGGGAGAAATTGCTAAAGTAGCTGAAGCTATCAGTAAAGATAAAAAAATCTTAATAATATATGGTGGGGGAAGTATCAAGAAAAATGGGGTTTATCAGCAGGTAAAAAATGCTTTAACTGATCATAATACGTATGAGTTTTCAGGAATAGAGCCAAACCCTGAATATGAAACTTGTATGAAAGCTGTAGAATATATAAAAGAAAATAATATAGATTTTATACTAGCAGTTGGCGGAGGTTCTGTAATAGATGCAACTAAATTTATTTCTGCGGCAGTTAAATTTGATGGTCAGCCGTGGGATATTCTAGCTAAAGGGGCTGAGATTAAAGAAACTGTTGACTTTGGTACGGTATTAACTATTCCAGCTACCGGATCTGAAATGAATGCAGCAGCAGTTATCTCAAGAAGAGAAATAGATAAAAAGCGAGCTTTTATGAATGAGAAAGTTTTTCCTAAATTTTCAATATTAGATCCCGAAGTTACATATACTTTGCCAGCTCGTCAAGTTGCAAATGGTGTTGTTGATGCTTTTGTACACGTTATCGAGCAATACCTAACATTCCCACAAAATGCTCCTTTACAAGATAGATTTGCAGAAGCAATATTACTAACTCTTATTGAAGAAGGTGGAAAAGTTATTCATAATCCAGATGACTATGATGTAAGAGCAAACATAATGTGGTCAGCAACTATGGCACTTAATTCTGTAATTTCTAGGGGAGTTGCTATGGATTGGTCAACGCATATGATTGGTCATGAATTGACAACTTTTTATGGTTTAGATCATGCTCAGACTCTTGCTATAATTTTACCGAGTATTATGCAACATAAAAGAGATAGAAAGGGTGATAAGATAGCCCAATATGCTGAAAGAGTTTGGGGCGTCCCTAGGTCAGTTAGTAAAGATGAAAAAATAGATATAGCTATAATAAAAACAGTAGAGTTTTTTGAGAAAATGGGTAACCCTACTAGACTAGTTTCTTATAACTTTAATTCTGACCAGTTTGACAAAATAGTAAAAAGCCTTGAAACTAATGGAATGAATGCTTTAGGCGAGCATCAAGATATTACTCTAGAAGATACAAGAAAAATTTTAGAGATGAGTTTATAACAAATTATTCTTTTCTTAAGTAAGTGTTTTAATTAAAATACTTCTATCTTGTATAGTTTGTATTTTAATGTGATTTCTAAATTTAAATTTGATGAATATAGTCTAAAATCTACTAATATTTTTTTACTAAATATAGCTGAGAATATTAATCAGATAGATTTAGATACTATTCCAAACAGTCAAATTTTGGCAATCAAAAAATATAAATTTGAAAAGGATAGAAATAAAAGGCTATTAGCACGTAGTTTTTTATACAATTATTTGAAGTTTAAATATCAAATAGATAACTTTGGATTGAAGTATGGTCAGTATCAAAAACCCTTTCTAGAAGCTAATGAAAATATTGATTTTAGCATATCTTACTCCGAATGTTATGTGGTAGTAGCAATTAGTGATAAGTATAATATCGGTGTAGATATTGAGTTTATAGATACTAAAATTAATCATCAAGACTTAAGAAATATAATAATGCACCCTAAAGAAATATCTTATTATAATAAGCTTATAAGAGAAACTGATAAATTAAATTTTTTCTTTAATGTTTTTAATATTAAAGAAGCTGTAATTAAAAGTTTAGGAATAGGCTTATATTTTGATGTTACAAATATTAATGTTCTAGATACTTCTAGCTTTAGTGATTTTATAAAAAATGGATATTTTTTAAATACGAACTTATTTGATTATTTAAGAGAGTATAAAGCTAGCATAAGTTTAATTGAGAGGTAGAAAACTATTAAAAGTAATATTTTATAAGCTTCCGCCTCCATCAACAGAAATTACTTGCCCAGTTATATAGCTTGCATGATTAGATAGTAAAAAAGATATCGTTGCAGCCATTTCAATGGGATGACCAATACGTTCCATGGGAATAGTATTTAAAACAGCTTTTTCGGCATCACTACCAATAGGCCTTTTTTCTCTAAATAAATCTGTTTCTATTGGTCCAGGAGCTATTGCATTTACACATATTCCATATTTAGCTAATTCTAAAGCCCGCGTTTTTGTACATCCGACTAAAGCAGACTTTGCAGCAGCATAGCTTGTACGATCTTTAACACCATAAATTGTTCTGCTAGCATTATAATACGCCCCCATTTTGCTAATTTCATTGCTGGTGAAAAAAACTGAGCAATTTGAATGGCTGTTCTGACATTTAAGTCATAAACTTTATCTATCGAATCGAGGGATATATCTTCTAAAGGTTGGGGTAATACGATATCAACGTTATTAATTATTGCATTTGAGAATCATATTTTTCTTTAATTTCTTCTAAAATTAGCTGTGTTTGGTCACGATTAGATAAATCACATTTAATAAGAGTTCCTGGAAAGTCTTTTTTAAAATCACGAGCTATACCTATAACATTCCATTTTAACTTAGCTAGATAAATACTTGTTTCTAAACCAATACCTTTTGTAGCACCTGTAATTAAAGCAGTTTTTTTCATGATTGATACCCTAAAGTATAAATTTTACAAGTATATTACTGCAAAGCAAAAAAGAAGGGAAGTTTCTAGATTAGAGTTATTTTTATTTAACTGATGTATCAATAGGTTTGCCATTTATAACTATAACAGGTCCAGGTTCTAAAGGAATATTTTTAATAGTTTTATCATCTTCTTGACAATTTAATAAGTCAAGTTGTTTTAGTTTATTGAATGATGAAGTAGGGCAGTGATTTTTGATTTTATTAGGAAGACAATAACCTTTCCAAGATCCAAAACTATATACTTCTAAGCATTTTTTATATTCTGGAACAGATAAATATTTTGGAGTATAAGTTCCAGAATTTGTACCAACCATTTTGGATTTATTTGAGTTGTAGTTTTGCTTGAATAACAACTAGTTATTAACGTTACAATTACTGTAGTAATTAACAGTGTTTTTATTAAAGTTCTTATGCTTAATCCTTGTATATTCATTACAATAGTTTTTATATATTACTTGATGATACAATATTATTTATTAGGTATTTTATTTTAAACTGTTTTACTGCGTATTATTAGCAGAAACTATTTTAATGTTGAGAACGCTGTCAATAGGGGATATTCAATTAAGAAGGGTTTAGTGGTATAAAAATTGCTGATTACTCTTTATCTAGGTGTCAATACAGAAGATATAATTTCGTGAAGTATTTTTTATTATTTTAATTAAACAAAATTTATTATTCGGTGATATAAAAATCAAAAACTATTCTCTAAAAACTTCTTTTAAAAAAAAGGCTCTAGTTAGAAATATAAATTGATTTTATCATTAAATATCAGTATAATCCTTTCTTGCTCTTTGCTATGTATGTAAGTAACTGCATAGCTTATCAGTAAAAAACCTAAAAAATGATAAACCGTAAGGAGTTTATAAAATGAAACATTATGAAATCGTTTTAATGATTCACCCTGATCAATCAGATCAGCTAGAAACAATGCTTAATAAATACCGTGGCATTATTGAAGAGAAAGGTGGAAAAATTCATAGATTTGAAGATTGGGGACGTCGTCAATTAGCTTACCCTATAGAGAAACTTCACAAAGCACACTATGTATTATTTAATGTTGAGTGTGGTACTGAGTCATTAGAAAAGCTTCAAGACTCTTTAAAATATAACGATGCTATATTACGTCGTTTAGTGATCTCGCAAAAAGAAGCTGTGGTAGAGCTATCTATAATGATGCAATCAAATGAAAAAGAAGTAATTTAATAGAGGTATATCAAAAATGAGTCGTCGTAAAGTTTGCCGTTTCACTGTTGAAGGTGTAAAAGAAATTGATTATAAAGATGTAAATAAGTTAAAAGCTTATATTACTGAAACTGGTAAGATTGTTCCTAGTCGTGTAACAGGTACATCAGCTAAGTATCAAAGACAATTGTCTACAGCTATTAAAAGAGCTAGGTTCTTAGCATTATTACCATACTGTGATCGTCACTTTAACTAATACTGGAGGTTGATTACAATGCAAGTTATTTTAAAAGAAAAAGTTGAAAATCTTGGCGTATTAGGTGATATCGTAAATGTAAAACCTGGTTATGCTAGAAACTTCCTTATTCCTTTTGGTAAGGCTGTTCAAGCTACAAAAATAAATATTGAAGTTTTTGAAGCACAAAAAGCTGAGTTAGAAAAAGCAGAAAAAGCTAGATTTGATGCAGCAGTTGCTACAGCAGATTCTATTAAGGATAAAGTTTATACTATTGAGGCTCAAGCTGGAGATGGTGGTAAGTTATTTGGGTCAGTAGGTACTGTGGAAGTTGCTGAGATCATTTCAAAAGAATCTGGTAAAGAAATTGAAAAGAGCCAAGTACGTATGCCAGAGGGTGTTATTAGAACTACAGGTGAATTTGAATTATCAATTCATGTTTACACAGATGTAGATGCAGATATTAAAGTAAATGTTGTAGCTATGCAAAGTTAGTTCTATAATAGTCTAATTAACACATATATCTTGATAAATATAAAAACCATGTGTTAGGCATGGTTTTTTTGTATTTGCAAAAAAGGTTTTTGAAGTCTATGGATTATCAATTTAAAGCTGCTGAAACTACTTATTCACTTGAAGCAGAGAAGGCTATCTTAGGAAATATTCTCTTAAATAATCAAAATATAGAATTGGTTGAAGATTTGCTTTTAAAAGAAGATTTCTTTGATAAAAAGCATAGAATTATTTATGAGCAAATTAATATTCTTAATCAAGCAAATACACCTTTTGATGTCTTAATTTTAAGTGAATATCTTGCTACTGAAGGCGTGCTTAATGAGGCCGGTGGTGAAGCTTATATTGTTGATTTAGCTGCAAATACACCATCAGTATCAAATATCAAGACATATGCGAATATCGTTAAAGATAAAGCCAAACTTAGAAGCTTACAAAATAGTGTCAATGATATAGTTCAAAAAATATATTCATCTGCCTCAAAAAATCCTGATGAAGTGATTGATTATGCTGAAAGCAGAATTCTAGATATTGCTAAAGAAAGAGAAACTCTTACTAAGGGTCCTGAATCTATAAAAACAGTTATTCCAAAACTTATTGATCGTATGAGTGCAATAGTTGATGCAGGGACTGGTTTAACAGGAGCTTCAACAGGCTTCATTGATTTAGATAAAATGACCTCTGGTTTGCAAAGAGCTAATTTAGGTATCATAGCAGCTAGACCATCTATGGGTAAAACTGTACTTGGTATTAATGTTGCTCAAAATATTGCAAAAATTTCCGAAAAGCCTGTACTAGTTTTTAGTTTAGAGATGCCTTCGGAGGATATTGTGACAAGAATGCTGGCAAGTCAAGCTCGTGTTGAGATGAATCTTCTAAAAGAATGTAATCGTTTAAATGATGCACACTGGGTTAAAATTACAAAGGCAATGAAAGATCTTAGTGATATGCCTTTGTATATAGATGATACATCTAGTTTAACTCCAGCAGAAATGCGTTCTAGAGCTCGTAGATTATATAATGAGCATGATGGTCTATCGATGATTTTGATAGACTATCTTCAGCTTATGAAAATACCAGGATACGAGACAAATAGAACTCTTGAGGTTTCTGAAATTTCAAGATCATTAAAAGCTCTTGCTAAAGAGCTTGATATACCAGTTATAGCATTATCACAGCTAAGCAGAGATCTTGAAAAACGTCAAGATAAGCGACCAATAATGTCAGATTTAAGAGAATCTGGTGCAATTGAGCAGGATGCTGACTTGATTATGTTTATTTATAGAGACGAAGTTTATAATAAAAATAAAGAAGATAATAAAAATCTAGGTGAAATAATTATTGGTAAACAGCGTAATGGACCTATAGGTGCTGTTCATGTAAGGTTTGATGGACAGTTTGCTAGCTTTGCTAATTTGACTAATGAAAATGATAATATTTTGCCAGGTGATATTGGCTATAATGAATAGCCTTTTAAAAGATTTTAAAGAGATATTTTATGCAACAAGAGAAAACAAACTTACTTGGTTTTAACCAAAAAGCTATAGAAGATTTTTTTGTTTCTATCGGTGAAAAAAAGTTTCATGCTAGGCAAGTCTTTAAGTGGATTCATAAAAAAGGCATTATAGACTTTGACTGCATGACAGACTTAGGAAAAAATTTACGTGCTAAATTAAAGCAACAATCAGAAATAATAGTTCCCAAAGTTGTATTTAGTAAAGTATCTAAGGATGGCACACATAAATGGTTAATAGATGTTGGTGGTAGCGCTGTTGAGACTGTATTTATACCTGAAGAAGGTAGGGGAACTTTATGCGTGTCTTCTCAGGTTGGCTGTACATTGAACTGTAGCTTTTGTTCAACAGGTAAGCAAGGATTTAATAGAAACTTATCATCAGCAGAAGTAATATCTCAACTTTGGATTGCAGCTAGAACATTATCAAAAAATAATGGTGAGCATGATTTTGGCGTGACAAATATAGTTATGATGGGTATGGGTGAGCCATTAATGAATTTTGAGAATGTTGTTCCAGCTATGGATATTATGATGAATGATTTAGCTTATGGATTATCTCGACGTAAAGTAACTCTTAGTACTTCAGGAGTTGTGCCAAGAATATATGATTTACTTGAGCAGTCTGGAGTATCATTAGCCGTGTCATTACATGCTTCAAATGATAATCTTAGAAATGAAATCGTACCAATTAATAGAAAATACAATATTGATGAACTTTTAGATGCATGTAAGTTATATGCTAAAAAAGGTCCTCATAAACATATAACTTTTGAGTACACATTGATGCAGGAAATTAATGATAATTTATTTGATGCAGAAGAGCTTGTTGAGTTATTAATATCTCGAGAGGTTCCTGCTAAAATAAACCTGATTCCTTTTAATCCTTATCCAGGAACCCCTTATAAGAAACCTAGTGGTAATAGAATTCATAAATTTAAAGAGTATTTACAGAATAGGGGTTTTGTTGCTACCATAAGAAAAACTCGTGGTGATGATATTGATGCGGCATGTGGCCAGCTTGCTGGTGATGTGATGGATAAAACAAAAAGAAAAGAAAGATATTTGAATAAGATTGGAGATACCGATGCAAACTAATCTTAAAAAGATTGTTACCTTAGTTATATTTGCAAGTGCTTTAGCTGCATGTGCAAGTTCAGAGTCAAGCACTCATAACCCTCCTACGCAGCAAGATTCTCAACAAAGCCAAAGCAAGTCTAATGATATTGTTGATGGTAATACAGCAGAATATACAGTTCCAATTAATACTCAAAAAGAGGCAGATTATAAAAAAGCTGCAGAATTATATGCTGAGCTAGCCATTACTTATACTAGTGAAGGCTACCTAGATAGAGCAAAAGAGAAACTTATTCGTGCAGAGACTTTACAAAAAGATCATGGTTATAATTTAGCAATTGTTGGCTATGCTGCGGGATATTATTATCAAAATATAGGTGTAAACTCTGTTGCAGGAAAATACTATAGAGATACTGTAGATGATCATTCCAAAAATTTTGAAGCTATAAATTTTTATGCTCAATTTTTATGTAAAGATAAAAATCAGTACACTCAAGCTGAAGAATTATTTGATAGGTCATTCTATCTT
The DNA here is from genome assembly GCF_002211785.1 of Francisella halioticida. Taxonomy (NCBI): domain Bacteria; kingdom Pseudomonadati; phylum Pseudomonadota; class Gammaproteobacteria; order Thiotrichales; family Francisellaceae; genus Francisella; species Francisella halioticida. Next base: position 1,159,284 of record NZ_CP022132.1, on the reverse strand, counting down.
TCAAATAATGATAATATGGCTCAGACATTATTTTTATATTCAGAGTGTGCATATAAGCAAGGTAACAAAGCTCAAGCTCTAAAACTTATGGTAAGAGCAAATAAATTTAGAACAGATTATCGATCTGCTAAGCTAAAATTAGCACAGATGTATTTTGAGGAAAAAGAATATACAAAATGTTATAAAGTTATTTATAGTATGAAAAATGATAACCAATTTTTTTATAATAGAAAAGTCTTAGAATTAAGACTTAAACTAGCAGAATATGCTAATAATAAAAATGAGATTGCAACGATTAAACTTATTTTATCTTCTAGTGACTATAATGATGATGATATGAATCAGTTCTTCTCAAAAGCTGATATGGGAGATATAAAGAATGCGCAGACTAAATAAATCCGAAGAAAAAACTTCAGAAAGATTACAAAAAATACTAGCAAAATACGGTATTGGATCCAGAAGAAAAATAGAAGAGTTTATTCAGCAATGTAGAGTAAGGGTTAATGGTAAGGTTGCAACTATAGGTGATAAAGCTACAGATAAAGATAAAATTAGCTTTGATGGCAAGGCTTTACATTTATATGGTCAACCAATGACTAGACCTAGAGTTGTTATATATCATAAAAGAGAGGGAGAAGTCTGTACAAGTAAAGATGAAAAAGATAGAAAGATAGTCTTTGATTCTTTACCAAAATTAGCAAAATCTCGCTGGATAATGGTTGGACGCTTAGATATAAGTACTACAGGATTATTGCTTTTTACTACAGATGGAGATCTTGCTAATAGATTAATGCATCCATCTTATGAAATAGAAAGAGAATATGCTGTAAGGGTTTATGGAGAACAACTTTCTGATGAAACTATAAAGAAGCTTAAAGAGGGTATTAAGCTTGAAGATGGAGTAGCTAAATTTAATAATATAAAGTTCTCTGGTGGTGAAGGAGCAAATATTTGGTATTATGTAACTCTCTCTGAAGGTAAAAATAGAGAAGTCAGAAGGATGTTTGAAGCTATAGGTGCTACAGTTAGTAGGTTAACTAGAGTTAGATTTGGGAATATCATCTTACCAAAATATATATCTAGAGGGAAAACATTGGAGCTTACCCCTTCAGAGGTTAATAAACTTAGAAGGTCAGTTAAACTTAAAGAATATTCTTTTCCAAAAAAGTTAGTTGAAAGATTAGAGAAAAAATAATGAGTTTTGAAAGTCAGTTAGGCGATATCTTTGATTTAGATATTTGGGAATTAAAATCTCAATATAAATCGTTAAATCATTTACAAACTGATAGTAAACCTACAAAGCCTAAAGAATTTATTAGTGCTATTGAGCAAAAGCAAGTAAGTAGCGAAAAGCTAATTTATACAAACAATATTGATAGCAATAAAACTATCAATATATTTTTAGCAAATAAACCTAATGTTAGATTTTTAAAAAATATTGTAGATAATTTATTTTTTAATTCAAAAGTTAATGTCTATAAGGTTCAATCTTTAGGTCTTCGAAATGATCACGATGAAATTAATCTCTTCGAAAAAGATTTTATTGCTGATAATGGTAATATTTTAAGTGTTGAGAGTAAAAAATATATATTATCAAAGCTACATAAATATGCAGATTTTAAGCTTAAATGAATCTTATTTTGATAAAGTCATTAATCTTATACGATCTACAGATAATAGCTTTAGTTGGTCAGATCAACAAGTTTTAGACTCTATAGATCAAGATTTGGCTTTAGGCTTATTTGAAAATGAGAAACTAAGAGCAATCATTATTTTCAATAGTGTTTTTGAGACGGCTCAACTTTTATATGTTTGCGTAGATAAATCAGATCAAAATCAGGGTTTAGGATATAAGATTCTTAAATCATCTTTTGCATATTTGGTAGAACAAAAGATCTCAGAGGTTTTTTTGGAAGTTGATATTAATAATTATTATGCGATTAAACTTTATGATAAGCTTGGTTTCAAAAAAATATCTATTCGTAAAAATTATTATAAAAAAATGATGGTAGTTATAGTGATGCCTTAATTTGCCAATTAAAAATATATTAAATTAATAAAGACTATGCAACTAAGACAGCAGGGGTGCTATTTTATGGCTGAGATAAACCCTTAAAACCTGATCTAATTAGTATTAGCGTAGGGAGTTTGTTTGATATATTTACATAAAAGTGAATCATTCAAACTTCTATTATTTGCTAAATAATAGGAGATTAAAATTGGAAAATTTTGGTTACATAACTTTAAATATATGATCTCCCCCGTCAATTTTGGACACTTTTGATGTCAGGAAAAGGAGAGAGACATGGCTTACAAAAGATACCCAGAAGAATTTATGGATCAAGCAGTGCAGTTATGCTTAGCGGAAGATGCAAATCGTAAAGAAATAGCAGATAATCTAGGAATAAATTATAAAACACTCTGTACATGGATAACCAGCTACATGTCAAAATCTACCACACAAGATAAAAAGATTGATTATAAAACTCAATATCAAAATCTAATATCAGAGAATGCAGAGCTAAAAAAGAAACTTAAGAAAGCAGAAACAGAGCGAGAGATTCTAAAAAAGGCAGCGGCATACTTTGCAAACCCAAATACGTAAGGTATGCCTTTATACAAAGTCATAGAGATGTTATGGCTATAACAACATTATGCAAGACTTTGGGAGTAAGCACTTCTGCTTACTATAGGTGGATAGATAATCCTATAGGTAAAAGGCAACTAAATGACTATGATTTGGATCTGGCTATTATGCAAATATTTAATGATCACAAATCTAGATATGGTTCTGTTAGGATTTATAGGGAATTTAAAAGATAAAGGCTGGAAAGTAATACAACCGAGGGTATCAAAACGTATTAAATTATTAGGTTTACAGGCTAAAGCAAGTAAGAAATACAAAGTTACAACAAATTCTGATCATGACAAGAAAGTAGCGGGTAATTTACTTGATCAGGATTTTGATGCTCAAGATATTAATCAGAAATGGGTTACTGATATTACTTATATCCCTACCCAAGAAGGATGGCTATATTTGTGTGTAATTATAGATTTATTTTCAAGAGTAGTTATAGGTTGGTCAATGGATAAAAGAATGAAAGCAGAGATAGTATGTAATACTTTAAATATGGCCTTATTTAGAAGAGATTTTCCTACCGGTGTTATTATTCATTCTGATAGAGGTACACAGTATTGCTCATAGAAATTTCAAAATCTCATAAGTGATAATTGGTTATTATCTAGTATGAGCTCTAAAGGATGCTGTTATGATAATGCTGCTTGTGAAAGCTTCTTTGGAACTCTAAAGGTAGAGTTAGTGCATGATGAAAAATATAAAACTAGAGATGAGGCTAAATCTTCAATCTTTGAATATATTGAGGCTTATTATAATACTAAAAGGAAGCATTCAACTATAAATTACATGACTCCTAGTCACTTTGAATTATAATGAAGAATGAAGTTAACAACTGTCCCAAATTAGCAGGATAGATCAGTGTCACTTATAGTCTCTTGTTGCATGTTTATTTTAGTGTTTATTCAAATACTTCAATATTTATATTATAAAAATATATTTTCAAAACTTATTTTTAGAAAGCTTTAAAACAAGGTATAAATTTTATAGGTGTTTATGTTAAAATTCCTCTTAGCTGTATTTAATAATTTCAAGAAATAATGAAAAAAACATTTAAGATTTTGCTGCTATTATTTGCATGCATAATTTTCAGTAATGCTTTTGCAGATGGTAATAAAACTTCATATAGTCCTTATATGATAGGTCAATCATTGGGTAAAATTTCACATAAAAGCTTTAAAGCAATGAATAAAGAGCTTTCAAAGAAAGATTTTATTGCTGGTTTTGATGATACTATTTTGGATAAGAAACATGACTATAATAAAATATCTGATCAAGATTCTTATGAAATAGGAATGATTATTGCTACTCAATATAAATCAAACCTTAAGAAATTGATTAAGATTAATAAGAAAAATTCTCAAGAATTCGTTAAAGGTTTTAATAGTGCTGCAGATACAGATACTATTAAACTTACATCTCAAGACAAACAAATATTAAAATATTTTAAAAAATCAGATGATGAAGATAATTAAAAGTAATATTTATTGATATTATATTGATAAATAAAGCATGCTACTTTATTCTTAAGTCTAATTAATACCTATTTTTTAAAAAATGCAACAGCTTAAAAATATTCAGATTCTTATTGAACATGATATAAAAAATAACAATCAGCTTATTATAGACTCTCTTTCTTCGGATGTAGTTCTTATTAATCAGATTAGTCACTACATTATAAATAGTGGTGGTAAAAGATTACGCCCGCTTTTGGTTATGCTATTCTCAAGAGCGTTAGGTTATCAGGGTAATAAACACTTGTCTTGTGCTGCTATTATTGAGTTTATACATACTGCAACATTATTACATGATGATGTGGTTGATAATTCTGAGCTACGTAGAGGTAAAGAAACAGCAAATAATGTTTTTGGCAATGCTGTAAGTGTTTTGACAGGAGATTTTTTATACTCAAGAGCTTTTCAGATGATGGTTGGCTTAGATAATATGCAAATTATGCAAATATTAGCAGATGCAACAAATAAAATCTCTGAAGGAGAAGTTTTGCAGCTACTAAATGCTAGAAATTCTGAGCTTACAGAAGAAGATTATACAAATGTCATATATTGCAAAACAGCAAAGCTTTTTGAGGCTGCCTGTGAATTAGCAGGAGTTATCAGTTTGGATGAAAATAAGTATCAAGAATACCAAGATAATATTAAAGCTTATGGTGTTCACCTAGGAAATGCATTTCAGATAGCTGATGATGTATTAGACTATGTATCAGATGCTGAGAGTTTAGGTAAAAATATAGGTGATGATCTTGATGAGGGTAAAATGACCTTACCAACAATTTATGCTCTTGCAAATATTGATCAAGAAAAGCAAAAGATATTGAAAAATGCTATTGAAAATGGTCAGTATAACGTAAATGAGGTTGTCACGATAGTTAAAAATAGTGGTGCAGTAGAGTACTCTTATAAGGTTGCTTGTGAATATGCAGATCTAGCAAAGCATACAATAAGCTTTTTACCAAAGTCTGACTATAAACAAGCTATGATATTACTATGTGATTTAGCTGTAAAAAGAAAAAGCTAGATTATGAAGTTATATTATTAATCACTAAAAGTATAGTCAGTCTACTATAAAATAGTAATGCTAAATACTAAATCAAAGTTAGCAGATATTTATTTAAGTTTTTCGCGATTAGTGTAAATTTTATTGAGATCCTAAAATGAGCTTTCTGGATTATAGGGTTTAGTTATACTAAGTCTATTAAAGTAAAAATAGTATCTGATATTTGGAATGATATATTTTAGGATATCTTATTATTCAAAACTCTTAAGAGTTATTTTGAAAGAAAGAGCTTGGTTTGGTCCGATAGCAGCAGGAGCTCTTGTTCCATAAGCAGTATCTGGAGCACAATATAAAATAACAGTCGAGCCTGTTGGAATTTGTGGTATCGCATCTTTCCAGCATTGAATCAAGTTTGTAAGAGGGAACGAAACACCTTTGCTAGAGTCAAAGTTTACACCAATTAGTTTTCCTTGCTTGATAGCTTCTAGAGATTTTTGATTGTCTTTTTCATAAACAACAGCAGGGGTAGTTCCATCATATGCAATTGTTACTTTACTATTAGCACTTGGTTTTTTACCATTTCCTTCTTTTATCATTTTATAGTAAACACCATCATTTACTTTAGTAATTCCATCAATTTTTGAAATATCATTAATTAACTTTTCTGAATTAGATTTATTTTGTTCGGCAATATTAACTTGCTTTTTAATCAGTTTATTTTTTAGAGTTTCCATATTTTTTTTGATTTGGTCTTGTGATATTTTAGGTTGCTTACCTTTAAATGCATCTTCAAATCCTTCTGCAACTTTTGAGTTATCTATACCAAAGTTTTGATTAGCTATTCCTGAGCCAATTTGATAACCGATAGTATAACTTGCTTTAGAATTAATTTTCATTCCAGCTGACTCATTATTACTATATGCATTAACAGCTAATCCCATTAATGAGCATGATGTTATAACAACTATTTTTTTTAAATTCATGTTTTTTCCTTATCTATCTTTGTATATTATTTTTTGAAATATTAAAAAAATCAAAAAGTCCCTTGTCTAACATTTGTGATGGAGATATATTTGAAAGAGCTTTAAATATTACATTTTTTCTATCAGGATTTTTTTCTTCCCATTTGTTTAGCATATCTTTTGTAAATACTCTTTGCAAGTTATCTTGAGATCCACATAAGTTACAAGGAATAATAGGGAAGCTTTTAAGCTCTGAATATTGTGAAGTTTCTTTTTCATTAACAAAAGCAAGAGGGCGAATTACAATATTTCGTTTATCATCACTTAGTAGTTTAGGAGGCATTGCTTTAATCGTACCATTATAGAATATATTTAAAAAGAATGTTTCGATAATATCATCTCGATGATGACCTAGAGCAATTTTTGTTATATTATTTTCTTCAGCAAAATCATACAAGATACCTCGACGCATTCTTGAGCATAAGCCACAAGTCGTTTTACCTTCAGGAATTACTTTTTTGACAACACTATATGTGTCTCTTTCAATGATATGAAAATCAACTTCTTTTGATCTTAGATAGTTTGGTAAAATTTCTACAGGAAATCCAGGTTGCTTTTGATCTAAGTTTACAGCAGTTATATCAAACTTTATAGGGGCTTTTTGCTGTAATAATAATAACATTTCAAGCAAGCAATAAGAATCTTTACCACCTGATAGGCAAACCATTATTTTATCACCATCTTCAATCATATTATACTGATTAACAGCTTGAGCTGTTTTTCTAAGTATCTGCTTTTCAAGTTTTTTTAGGTTTTGTTTATTAGTATCAATCATTTCTTTTTAAAAGTCTTTGTTTTAAATCTGTAGGAAATTTTTGTAGTTTAAATGTTTTAGCGTTATAACATGCTAGCTTAGCTTTTGCTTTAGTAACTATTTTATCACTGCCAAGAATTCTTATTTCATAATCAAACTCAATACTTGCAACACCTAGTTTAGAAATCTGTTGTGTAACTTCTATTTTATTTGGATGTTGTAGAGCTACTATGTATTTGCAGCTTTGTTCAATAATTGCTAACTGAATCGAATTTTCTTTAGCCCAGTTCATAAGTCCAGTATTTTCATATGCCCATGTTGTTCTTGCTTCTTCAAAGTAATCAAAATATTTGCCATTATTAACATGATCATTTTTGTCAGTATCAGACCAACGAATATTAGTTATAATTTTAAATGGTTTTAAATTCATTATAATTACCTTTAATTAAAAGATATAAGACAATAGTGGCTTACGCGGGATTTCACAACTTTCTAATTGTACAGAATATTTTTTAGCAACATCAGCTGTTTTGCGAGCATAATTTTTTAAAAAGGAATTGTTCCTATGGCTGCCTCTTTTATATCCACCAATACCTTCATGATATGCAAGGTATAAGTCATAAGTGTTCGTTTTACTAATCCCAGTTTTATTATGTACATCGTTTAAATACCAGCCAATGAAGTCAACTGCATCTGAATAGTTTGAACGTGAAATAAAAGATTGTTTTGTTTGTTTTTTGTAGTGATCCCATGTACCATCCAATGCTTGAGAGTATCCATAAGCGCTAGAAGCTCTTCCTTTAGGAATAAATCCAAGATAATATTGCATAGATGGCTTGGCATCTGCTCGGAAAGAAGATTCTTGTCTTACAAAAGCCATCTGGACATTTAATGGAATTCCCCAGCGATTATATGAGTTCACCATATCATAATACCAGTCGGGATACTGATGGATAATACTACAGGCATTATTTATGTTTCTAGGCTGAGCAGTTGTACAAGATCCTAAGATTGCTATAATTGTAACTACACCTATTATTTTTATTATTTTTTTCATTATAAATACCTATAAAAAACACCTACTACTTTGTCTTGGAATCTACAAGCATTGTAACGATCTGAGCGTTTTAGATCATTTAACATTATTGAGAATGTTATACGATGATTTTTTGCTGTTAAAACATATCCTGAGAGAGTGGATACTCCAGAAAGAGTACCTGTTTTAGCATGGACTCTACCAAGAAGTTTGCCTCCCATTCTATAAGCAATAGTACCGTTCATTCCAGATGCTGGTAAGTAGTTATATAATTTTTTACCAATAGGACTATTAAATGTTTTTGTCAGGAAATTGACCATAAAATTTGGTGATACTCGATCTAGCTGTGAAAGGCCTGAACCATCATACATTGTTAATGCAGAGGTATTTAGCCCTAATTTACTATATATGATATTTTGTACCGCTTCAGTTCCTGATTTTGTAGACCCTACTCCTGTTTTTTTAAGAGCAACTGTATCTAAAATTGTTTCAGCATATAAGTTGTCAGAGTGCTTAAGTGTTTCGTCTATTATATATCCTATTGTAGCTGAAGATGTTGTTATTTGAGGGGGGTAACCTTTTGGAACTTTGCTTGCTATTGAGACATTACCATGCTTTATTCCATTATTATTTAAAAAATCTTTCACAGTATCTAATGTTTTTAAAGCAGGGTTTTTAATTGATAATTCAAACATTTTCTCTGCTGTCCTAGATAGATAACCACTAATATGTATGGTATTGTCATTGTCCATATATATTAGGGTTGCTTTTGAAGTGCTTGTATACTTTGCAGAGTTATCAATAAAAATATTGCTAGCATTACTTAGTTTTATTACCTTAGTGGAAAGACTATTTGGATTTTTTGCTAATTTTATAACTGTACAGTTTCTATTCATTGTGAAGCTAGATGCAGGTGCACCATAACAAAAACTACTATCTTCTTTTGACCATCCTTGTGGAATATATGGGCCAGATAAAACACCAACTAGATATATATCTCCAGTTATTTGTTTAATACCTTTTTGCATTTTTATATTTTTAATGAGCGTTGCAAGTTGAGTACCTGTTAAAGAAGGGTCACCAGAAAATTTTATATACATATCACTATATAAGATATGATTCTTAAGTCTACTAGATGGGTAATCTATAGATGTTGTAAATCTAAAATTACTAGGAAGTGTGAATAGTGCAGCTACCATTGTGAAGACTTTATTGTTACTTGCTGGTTTCATGGCTCTATTTTTTGCGTAAGAATAGAGCTCTTTGCCTGTCATGGTTCTTTGAGCTGCTATTGCAAAATTAGCATTTGTTAGACCATATTTTTTTACAAGATATTGAATTTCGCTACGTGTACCCGCTGCAAACGTATTACTAATAAATACAATAAATACAAATAATATTATTAAAAACTTAGTTTTTTTATGCAAAACTTCTTAATCCGTATAGTTTTATTTAAAATAATAGTAACTTCAGATGATAGCATTTTATCTAATATAAATACAGCTGAATGTTATAAGTTTTACATTAGTTTTGGTATGTTTTTTGCTTATAAAGAGGGCTTAATATACTATTTGTATTCATAAGCTTATATGCTATAATCGTTATCTGTAAAAGTTATCGTGGGCAAATGGCCCTTGGTTTTTTTAATAACTAATAAAATGGCATTTAAGTGAGGTGAGAGTATGCCAAGCGTTAGAGTTAAAGAAAGAGATCTTTTTGACGTTGTACTTAGAAAATTTAAAAGGTCTTGCGAGAAAGCTGTAATCGTATCTGAATTACGTCGTAGAGAGTATTTTGAAAAGCCAACTTGGGCACGCAAAAGAAAAAAAACTGAAGCTATTAAAAGAGCTCACAAGAGCAATAATGATAGCGAGAAGATAGTTTTTTAAATATTAAACCACCTCGAGAGCCTTAGGCTCTCATCTTTCACTAGGAATTCTTTTTTAAAATGTCACAAATTTTTGATCAATTGACTCTTGATATGAAAGAGTCTATGAAAACTAAAGATAAAATTAGATTAACTACCATTCGTATGGCTATGTCTGCTATCAAGCAAAAGCAGATTGATGAAAAAGTAGATATTACAGATGAGATAGTAATAGTCATTATTACAAAGATGATTAAGCAAAGACAAGACTCTTATAATCAATATATTCAAGCAGATAGAGCAGAATTAGCAGAAGGCGAGAAAAAAGAAATTGAGGTATTAACTCAGTACATGCCTAAACAACTTAGTGATGAGGAAGTTGTAACCATAGTTCAGAAAGCTATTGAGTCTGTAGGGGCAACATCTATGAAAGAAATGGGTAAAATTATGGCAAATGTAAAAAAAGAATTGGCTGGTAGAACAGATATGAGTAAAGTCAGTGCAATCGTAAAATCTAACCTAGTGTAAAATTGTAATTTTGACATCAATATGGCAAAGAAAGTCTCAAATAATTTTATAAAAGAGCTTGTTTCCAGTGCTGATATAGTAGATGTCGTCTCAAGATATGTTAATTTAAAAAAATCAGGCAAAAACTATAAAGGATGTTGTCCTTTTCATAATGAAAAGACTCCTTCGTTTTTTGTAACTCCAAGTAAAAATTTTTTTCATTGTTTTGGTTGTCAAGAGTCTGGAGATGCTCTTACATTTGTTAAGAAAATTAATAATCTAGAATTTATTGATGCTGTAAAAAATCTAGCTGAAATAGTTGGAAAGCCAGTAGAGTATGAAAATTATTCCCAAGAAGATTTACAAAAAGAGCAGCTATATAATAAATGTATTAGTTTTTTAGAGGTTGCACAAAAGTATTATCGGTGGAATCTGGGAAACTCAGAATCCAAGGATAAAGCAATAAATTATCTTAAAAAAAGAGGAATAGACAGTAATTTAGCTAAATCTTTTGGCATAGGGTATTCATCTGAGGGATGGAATAATATCACACAGCTTGCTAGATCTGCTAAAACAACAGAAGAAGTTTTAATAAGTACTGGCTTAGCAATAAAAAATGATAAAGGTAATGTCTACGATCGTTTCAGAGGTAGAATTATGTTTCCTATTCGTAATATTCAAGGCAATGTAATTGCTTATGGGGGGCGGGTTATAGATGATAATGATGGTGTTAAATATATAAACTCTCCAGAAACACTAGTTTTCCATAAAAATAATACATTATATGGTTTATATGAGTATCGAGAGTACAAAAAACAAAAATTAGAGAATTTAATACAAAGCTTGGTTGTTGTTGAAGGGTATATGGATGTAGTTGGTCTTGCACAACATGGCTTTCATAATGCTGTTGCTACATTGGGGACAGCCTTTTCACAAAATCACGCAAAAATTCTGTTTCGAGAAATAAATTCTGTGGTTTTATGTTTTGATGGTGATTTAGCAGGGCAAAAAGCTGCTATTAGAACTATAAAAATAGTCTTACCTCTGTTAGATGGAAATAAAAAATTAAAAATATTGACCTTATTTGATGATAAAGATCCAGATGATTTTATTAAAATTTATGGTTTAGAAAAGTTTAATGATGCTTTAGAAAATGCCTTACCAGTTTCAGAATTTCTAATAAAGAGTTTTGTGAATAATAAAGATCTTAGTAGAGCTGAATCTAAAGCTGAAGTTATAGAAAATTTAAAGAATTTTTTATCTGATGTCGATGATAATATTTATTCTGAAAGCATCATAGCAACTATTGCTGAAAGAATAGGTATAAAAACTGAGCAGATCAAAAAGTTGTTGAAAATCCGTAAACATAATAATTATGATGCTTTACAAAAAACTAATTTTAGTACTACTAAGCAAAAAAGACTTTCAAAAAACTTAGTTTTGGAAGAAGAGTTATTGTCTGAATTATTTGTAAATATTTCAGATTTTAGTATATTACAAAATAAATATGATTTTGAAATTTTTTCAGCAACAAAAAGTTTAGATTTTTTAACAAAAAGCTTGAAAATTCTAAAAGAAGACTCATCTAATGAAATTGAAACTGTTATACTTATACAGTTATTGGCAGAGGATTATCCTGACTATAGAGAGTACTTCTTTGAATTATTAAGTTATGGTATAAAGAATGCTAGAAAAAAATCTGATAGTGAAAATTATCACTTTCAGATCTTAAAAGATTTAAAAAGGATTGAAGGCTATAGTGTAAAAGAACAACTTAAACATTTAGGCTCTTTACCTTTTAGAACAGACGTCCAGGAGATGGAACGTAAATATTTGATTGCAAAATTAAGTAGCAAATAAAAAAATAAAACTCTATTGGAGTATTAGATGACAAAAGAAGATTTACTCTCAGATCTTAAAGATTTAATAATAGATAGTAAAGAAAGAGGTTACTTGACCAGGGCTGATATATTAGATGCTTTGCCAGGAGATGTTTCTGAGGATCCAAAAAAATATGAAGAAATAGAAGCGATACTTGTTGATGCAGGTATTGATGTCTATGACAGGACTCCCGAGATAGAAGAAGAAGATGAAAGAAAAGTTAGTGAAGCAAATCTTGATGATTTAAGAGGTAAAACTTCAGATCCTATTCGTATGTATATGCGAGAAATGGGAATAGTTGATCTTTTAGATAAAAGAGGAGAAACGGATATTGCTATTAGAATAGAAGAGGGTACTACAGAGGTTTTTAGTACAATTTTAAGCTATCCTATAGTTACTAAAACATATATTGAAAGATTCCGTGAGCTGGAAGAAAAAGCTTTAGACTACATGTCTTCTCAAGATATAGAGGAAGCATCTGCCGCTAAATATATTCGGTTTAATGAAATCATGGCTGGCTTTAGTGATGAGCAGGCAACTGAAGAGAAGGTTGCCGAAGATGATCATGATGAAAAAATAGATACACAAAGAGCTTATGAATTTTTCACTAATCTTGAGAAAACGTTTGAAGAATATCAAGAAAAGCCCACAAAGAAGCTTTATAATAAAATTGTTAAAGAATTTGAATGCTTAAGACTTTCAACTTCTCATTTACAAAAATTGGTTGACTATATTCGACTTCCATATGCTCGAGTTAAAGAGTTTGAAAGAAAAGTATTAAGATTATGTGTCGATAGAGCAAAAACTCCAAGGCCAGAGTTTTTAAAGGCTTATAAGATTGGTTCTACTGAATGGCTTAAGCCCTTAACAGAAAAGTACAAATTTACAGATAATATTGTTCGCGAAGTAACAAATCTTACTAAACAAATTAATCAGTTTCAAAACTTAATGATGATGGATATTGTTGAGCTTAAAAATGTTAATATTGAAATTTCAAAAAGCGAAGCAAAAATTACCCAGGCTAAAAAAGAAATGATTGAAGCAAACTTAAGACTAGTTGTTTCTGAGGCAAAAAAATATACAAATAGAGGGTTACACTTCTTAGATATTATTCAAGAAGGTAATATTGGCCTAATGAAAGCAGTAGATAAATTTGATTATCGTAAAGGTTTCAAGTTTTCTACATATGCTACATGGTGGATTCGTCAAGCTATTACTCGTTCGATTGCAGATCAAGCAAGAACTATACGTGTTCCTGTGCATATGATTGAAACAATTAACAAGGTTAATAGAATTAAACGTCAAATCTTACAAGAGAAAGGGCGTGAAGCTACTGAAGAGGAGATTATTGAATATACTCCTAACATGACGAAAGATAAGCTTAAGAAAATTCTTAACATATCTCACACTCCAATTTCTATGGAAAGTCCGATTGGTGATGATGAAGACTCAACTGTAGGAGATTTTATTGAAGATAAAAATAATTATTCTCCTATAGAAGCAGCTAATATAGAAAACTTAAGAGAAGCTATTAAGGAGCTTATTGATACTGGATTGACGGAAAGAGAGGCTAAGGTTCTTATGATGCGCTTTGGTATTGGCATGAATACAGACCATACATTAGAAGAAGTTGGTAAGCAATTTAATGTGACAAGAGAACGTATTCGACAAATTGAGGCAAAAGCTCTTAGAAAACTTAAGCATCCATCTAGATCTGCTTTCTTAAAAACTTTCTTGTAATTTATTTATCAATTATTAAATAATAATATACATTTGTTTTGTTGAGAATATAGTTTCATAAATATAGATTTACTTAAATTTTTATGATAAATTAATGAAATTTTATTTATATCTTAAAATCAAATGAAAAAAATATTACTTATGGTTTTATTGATTCCATACATATTGACTCTAAGTAGTTGTATTCTAACAGCATATGCTGTTGAGCAAGAAGCAGAGTATTCTGAAAATTTTGATTATTCTGTTGAAGAAGTTAGTTATGTAGTACTAGATTTATTTAGGAATAATAAAAATATCATACTGACTAAAAATATAATTACAGATGATAGAACTGTTATAGAAGGAAAAGTAAATTCTAAAAAATATAAAGTAACTTTTAGCATTAATATTTATGAAATTACAAAACATGCAGCAACATTAGAAATTAAATACGATATTTTTGGAAACAGAGTAAAATCTAAAGAGCTTTTATTAAGAGTTAAAAATGAACTACAGAAAAAATATTCTTAATATTATTAGACTAATTTAATAAATTCTTCTACATATTGTTTTTGAACTTTTGTAACATTAGTATCTTTGAAATTACTAATTTGACACATTTTTAAACCACTATAGCCACAGGGATTTATATAGCTAAAAGGTGTGAGATCCATATCTGTATTTATGGCTATACCATGATATGTTTTGCCTTGTTTGATCCTAAGCCCTAAAGAAGCTATTTTTTTATTATCAATATATATACCATGTGCATTTTCTATAGTATAAGCATTTATATTATAATGATTCTTCAGCATGTTTAAGCAAGATTGTTCAATTATAGAAATAAGTTTTTTAGCACCTAATTTATTTCTTTTTACATCAAGTAAAAAATATATAACTGCTTGGCCTGGGCCATGGTAAGTAACTTGACCACCTCGATCAGTTTCAACTATTGGGATATTATGTGAATTTATAATATGCTCAGATTTCCCATGTTTACCTTGAGTAAACACAGCTGGATGTTCAACAAGCCATATCTCATCATTTACATTTTCAGTACGATTTGCTGTGAACTCAATCATATCCTTAAATACTTTTGAGTACTCTTGTAAGCCTAAGTTTTTTTGTTGAACTTGCATGATCGGTATTTATCGCTTGTGATTGATGAAACTCTATAGAACCATATGCACTTCTGGGTGTCCAGAAATTTCTTTGTATATATTATCTAATTGTTCTTTACTATCAGCTGTAAAAATAGCAGTTATAGATATGTATTTACCAGTTTTACTTTCTTTAGTGTTGAAATTTATTTCGCTATGATTAGGAACATATTTTTCAAATACATTTAAAATAAACTTAACAGTTTCTTTTTGAGGGTTTGCCATTACTTTTATAGGAAACTGGCAAGGAAATTCAAAAAAAGTTTTTTTATTTTCATTATCAGACATTGTCATTCCTTAATTATTTTACCACCAGCCTTTTTGAGAGACATCATTTTGTGCTACTACTGGAACACTTGCTATTTTCTCTTTTAAGTTGCCAACTGTAATAACAAGGCTACCTACAGCTTGACCTTTAGTTATAGGTGCTTTAATGCCTGAATTAAATTCAACACCTTGTTTAAGATGAGGGATATATGTTTTAGCGACAGTTTTATAAATATTCTGGTTAGATGAAACAGTTATTTTCTGACCTGTTTTTGCATTAGTAATATTATTTGCACTAATTGTTACGGGGGAATTCGCTTTGTATAGTAATATGTTCTGATATTTTGTCAAAGAATATCTTAATAATTTAGCTGATTCAGAAACTCTCTTAGCTGAACTACTCGTACCAAGTACTACAGAAATAAATCTTTCACCGTTTAATTTTGCTGAAGAAACTAAACAATATCCTGCTGCTGCAGTATGGCCTGTTTTCATACCGTCAGCACCATCAAATGTAAATAGAAGTTTATTTCTATTATTTTGTAATACAAAGTTATTACGTTTAGGGAATAGTTTACTACATTTATCCTTAGCAGAGTCATCTAAACCTTTTATAGTGTAACTTTGTATAACTTCTCCATTTGATCGATCAAATTTAGGTAAACATTGCTTACGCTCTGCAATACTAACAGAATCTTGTTTTGTTGCATTCCAAACTAGACCTCTTTCATCATATATTTTATATGCCTCAGGGAAGTTATATATATAAGACCTTGCTAATAAAGCCATGTCATGAGCAGTTGTGTACTGAGTACCTCCAGGCAAACCATCTGGATTTGCAAAATGAGTATTGTTCATACCAATAGCTTTAGCTGTTTGGTTCATTAAGTTTGTAAAAGCTTCTTTTGTTCCACCAATATACTCAGCAAGAGCTATAGTAGCATCATTTCCAGATACTACATCCATACCCCTTACTAAGTTTCTCATAGAAACTCGTGCTCCAGCACGAACGTACATTTTTGAACCACCTGTACTAGCTGCATCTTGACTGATTGAAACTTTTGTATTCCAAGTTAGATTACCAGCCTTAATTTCACTAGCAACAATATATGATGTCATCATTTTAGTTAGACTTGCAGGTTCTCTTCTAACATCCATGTTTTTTTGACTAACTATATCTCCAGTACGATAGTTCATTGCTACCCATTCAGGAGCATCTAATTGAATTTGTACAGGTTTTACAATAATGTCTTTTTGTTTAATACCATTACCGCCATTAAAGTAAGGATCAGAGCTTGCAGATATATTAGGGGCTGCGATAGCAATGCTTGTAGTTAAGGTAGCTGTTAGTAAAATTATTTTCTTTAAATTCATATTTTCCCTCTTTAAAATTTATTAAAGCGTATGTATTTTCTTAAGTATTTATTCGGCTATTTTAATATTTATATAATATAAATACAAAGGTTTTTATGTTAGACTCTCACATAGTGTATCAGGTGTTTATAATTTAGCAAAAATAAAGGAGAAATTACTATGCTAAAAAATATACCTTGTGGAAAAGATATTCCAAATGATTTTAATGTTGTTATTGAAATACCTCAAGATAGTGATCCAATTAAATACGAGTTTTGCAAAGATAGTAATATGATTGTGGTAGATAGGTTTATGTCATCTGCAATGAGATATCCTTGTAATTATGGTTTTATACCAAATACTATTTATGACGATGGTGATCCAATTGATGTGCTAGTTATTGCTCCATATCCTTTGGTTACTGGTTGTGTTATAAACTGTAGAGCCGTTGGTGTTTTTAAGATGGAAGATGATGGTGGTGTTGATGCTAAGATTATTGCAGTACCAAATCATAAACTAACTAAAGAATATGATCATATTAACGATATTAACGATATACCAGAAACATTAAAACGTAAGGTTGAACATTTCTTTACTCATTATAAAGATCTTGATTCTGGTAAATGGGTTGAAGTTGATGGTTGGGATAATGCTGACTTCGCTAAAAAAGAAATTGAAAAATCTGTCAAAAACTACAAATAAACATCTAAAACAAATCTATACTTTATTAAGCATTTCTAGACTTTAATTGATTATAAGTTTGTATAATATTAAACCTAATCTAATACTGTCAACTTAATATTTTTTTTAAAGCTCTTAAATAATAGCAGTTCAGTAGGGGTTATTTTGCATATAGGTAAACAAGCTCTTTTGTCTTTTATTATTTTTGTCTTTTTCTTATTTATGATAATATCTTTACTGAGAATAGATATTTTATATAAGTTAGATGAATGAAAATAAATAAGTCAAAAAATATTAAATTACTAATACTTGATATTGATGGTGTATTAACTGATGGAAAAATAATTATTTCCAATAGTGGTAATGAATATAAAAACTTTAATGTTAAAGATGGTTTAGGTTTGGTTTTGCTTCAAAAACTTGGCCTAAAGATAGCTGTAATAACAGGTAAAAGTTCTAGGATTGTTGCTGATAGGTTAGCAAGCTTAGGCTTAGATTCTGAAGATATATTTCAAGGTCAAAAAAATAAACTTAGAGCTTATGAGGTATTAAAAGAAAGATATAACCTCGAAAATAAGAATATTGCGTATATAGGTGATGATCTGCCAGATATAGCTTTAATGAATAAAGTGGCTGTTTCAGCAGCACCAGCAGACTCTATTGGTATAGTGAAAGATTATGCTGACTATGTTTGTCATCATAATGGTGGTGACGGAGCAACTCGAGAATTTTGTGAATATTTAATAAAACATTTAGGGCTTCATGATAAAGTAGTTAGAGATTTTGTTGAATTTGGTGAGGTAAAATAGGATATAATGAAATTTTTTACTAAATATTCACTTTTTGCTAATACCTTTTCTATTGCTGTAGTTGTTGTATCAATAATGTATATAAGTTATAAAGCTCTTCAAGGTGGTATAAGTCCTAATTTAAAGCATAAAGATAAAAGTAAAGTTGAGCTAACTGCTTATAATTTTCATTATAATGAATATGATAGAGACGGAGATTTAAAAACAAATTTTATTTCAAAGAAATTAGAGCAATACACTAATGAAGATGTTAAGATGACAGATCTCATTGAGAAAAGTTATGATAAAAAAACTGGTAAAAAAACTTGGCAGATTAAGTCAAAGCATGGTTTCTCCAGTAAAGAGACAAATGAGAATTTGGTACATTTGTATGATGGGGTAGATGCTATTATGTTCTTAAAGAAAAATCCCAATGATGAAAAAAAGCAAACTTCATCAGGTAATAGTGATAAATACTCACCAGATATGATATATATAAAAACTTCAGAAATGTACTATAATACCGATTCTAAAGATTTCTATAATAATAATTTTGTTAGAATATATGATCCCAAGACAGGTAATAATACAACAGGTGTTGGAGTCAAGGGTAATGCTGAATCAAAAATCATTAATCTTAACCAAGATGTAAGGAGCTACTATGCGTCAAGCTAAGTTAATGCTAGCTGCTCTAAGTTTATGCTCTTTATTTAATAATTCATTTGCTATTAGTTCTAGTATTGCAACGAAAGAGGATAATGTGACGGCAAATGAAAAAGAAAATAATTCAACTAATAATGTTTTAAAGGAATATGGGCCCATAACTATTTGTTCAGATAGAGCTGTATATGATGCAAATAAAAAGCGATTGATTTACTATGATAATGTCTTTGTTATGCAGATTCATCATAAACATATTTTATGTCATAAGCCACGTATATTAAAAAAAGGTATAGATTACTTTGAAAGAGATAAAAAATATTCCTTTGAACAGTTGCAAAAGAAATGGTATGAAGAAGCTAAAAAGCTTTGTGATAGTGAAAAAGAATGTAATTTAATTTCTGGACAAAGGCTTGTTATGCAATTAAATAAAGATAAAAAAGTTAAGACGTTAACTATGGAGTCTGAAGGAATGGATAGATCACAGTTCTATACATTCCCAACTAATCCTACACAAAATTTTATTGATAGTAAAAGAATCACCAGAGGCCCTGTTACAGGAGTTGCTAAGAAAATTATATATAATGTAGTAAATAAAAGTTTAGAATTAGATAAAAAGGCAAAAGTTACACAAAATGATAATCAGTATCGTGGTGAGAAAATCATCTATGATATTAAACATGATTTAGTGTCTATTCCAGGAAGTAGAAATAGACGTTCAACAATTGTGTTAGAGGGTATATCAAAGCAAACTAAAATCAATACAGGGTTAACCCCAATTTCTGACTACCATAAAGATGTTGAAAAACCTCATGTAATTGGGCTAACTGGATAGTTGTTTTGAGAAAAATTGGATAATAGGTTTAAAATGGAAAAATATACATTAGAAGCAAAAAGATTAGGAAAAAAATATGGTTCACGCTGGGTTGTGAATAATGTTTCTATGAAAGTTTCAACAGGAGAAATTGTAGGATTGTTAGGTCCTAATGGTGCTGGAAAAACAACATCTTTTTATATGATTGTTGGCTTAGTCGCAGCAACTCGTGGAAAAGTCCGTATGGGAAATGAAGACGTTACAAAAATGCCTATTCACTTAAGAGCAAGAAGAGGATTGGGATATTTACCTCAAGAAGCATCTGTTTTTAGAAAATTGAGTGTTGAAGATAACATTGTTGCTATTTTAGAAACACGTAAGGATTTAAGCAGAGATCAAATTGATGAAAAATTAAATGAACTTTTAGATGAATTTAGTATTCAACATATTCGTAAAAGTTTAGGAATGAGTTTATCTGGTGGTGAAAGAAGAAGAGTTGAGATAGCCAGAGCACTTGCAATGGATCCTAAATTTATTCTTCTAGATGAACCTTTTGCTGGGGTTGATCCAGTTTCTGTAATAGAGATTAAAGAAGTTGTAAGACATCTTAAAGACCGAGGTATAGGTGTTTTGATTACTGATCATAATGTACGTGAAACACTGGATATTTGTGAACGTGCATATATTGTAAATGCAGGAAATATGTTGGCATCAGGTACTCCAGAAGAAGTTCTAACTGATGAAACTGTTAGAAAAGTATATCTTGGTGAAGACTTTAAGCTATAGTGATTATGAAAATGAATACATTAAAATCAAAAGTAATCTGTGTTGGTCGAAATTATGTTGAACACATATATGAATTGAATAATGAAACTCCTGAAAATCCAGTTATTTTTTTAAAACCAAACTCTAGTATTTCTAAAACTTTAAAATTATCTGATAAAAGGGAAATTCATTATGAGTGTGAAATAGTCTTTAGTTTTGATAATAAATCTAAGATAAAAGCTGTTGGTGTAGGTTTAGATCTAACAGATAGAAAATTACAATCAACTCTTAAAGCTAAAGGGTTACCTTGGGAGCTTGCAAAAGCTTTTGATAATAGTGCTGTAATTAGTGATTTTGTTGAGATATCTGAAAATGAAACACCAAAGTTAAGCTTTAAAGCGTATAAAAATGATATTCTCATTCAATATGGTAATTATGAATTAATGATGTACAAGCCTGGTCAGATTATTGAATTTTTAAAAGATAATGATATTTCAATATGTGAAAATGATTTGCTGATGACAGGCACACCTAAAGGTGTTGGAATAGTGGGTATCAATGACAAGTTTAAAATTAAACTTTTTTGTGATAATAATAAAATTTTGGAAACAAATTTCTAGGTATATAATAATATGTGGGCAATAATAGGTAGCAGTGGTTTTGAATCTTTTGATGACTTTGAAATTTTAGAAGAGTTATCAAGAGAAACTCCTTTTGGATTATGTTCTAATGGATTATTTAAAATAAAAATTGAAGGTCGAGAGGCTTTATTTTTAAATAGAACAGGTTTAGAAGAAAGCATACTACCACATCAAATAAATTATAAGGCAAATATATATGCTTTAAAAAAACATGGTGCTACTTCAATTATTGCACTATCTTCTGTTAGAAGTTTAAGGGATGAGTTAAAACCTGGTGATATGGTTATTCCATATCAGTTTATAGATAGAACAAAATCTCTGCGTGAATTCACATTTTGTGAGCAAGGACTTTTAAACTATGTATCTTTATCAAAACCTATTACAGAGAGTATTGCTGAAGAGGTAAGAGAGAAAAAACAAGAGTTTGAGTTTGATATTCATTTTAAGCAAAGTTACGTTTGTATAGAAGGTCCTCAGTTTCCTACAATAATGGATGCTAAATGTTTCCAAAGTATGGGTGGTGGTGTTATTGGAATGACAGCTTTTCCAGAGTTTGCATTAGCAAGAGAGGCTGGTCTTAATTATATAAGCTGTAATTTTATTGTAGATTATGTGCCGTGGTCATATGACGTCAAAAATTTATATAATGTTTTAGAGATAAGAGAAACTAATAATTTAAAAGCAGAAAAACTACTTAAATGGTTAGTGAATAATTTACCATTTTATGCTGAAAATGATTGTCATGAGCTTGGTATTGCTAGATATCTTTCGACACCAATTGATTCTTTACCTCCAAGTAAGAAAGCTTGGTTGAAAGTAATTGCAAAAGATAATTCAAAGCATGAGAAAGCTCGAGAAGCAGAAGTTCTTAAGAAGGTCCCTGATTTATATGGAGGTATTAAAACAATACCACCAAAACTACAAGACTTACTTACATTTATTGGTAAGTATGATCGTGAAGGTAGTAGGAAAGATCTTGAAGCAACAAGAAAAGCTGCGGCTTCATTAAGCCTGTATAGTTATGTGAAAGAACCTGTTGAAAATGTTGAGAATATTAAGATATCTCATCAAGATGGACATAGTATTCCAGTTAGAGTTTATAATCCTAATACTCAAGAGAAATTAAAAGTGATAATCTTCTCTCATGGAGGAGGATTCGTTTCAGGAACTTTAGATTCATTTGATGCTTTTTGTAGAAAACTTGCTTTGACAACCAATAGAGTTGTCTTTGCTGTAGATTATAGACTTGCGCCTGAACATAAATTCCCAGCAGGACTAAATGATGTTGAATGTGTAGCTGAGCATGTGTTTAAATACTACAAGAAATTTGAAATATCAAGAAAAGAGTTCACTCTAATGGGAGATAGTGCTGGAGCTAACTTGACAATATTGGCAACATACAATCTTTTACAAAGTGATAAAGCAAAAATATATAACAACATCATCTTATATCCATCAGTTGATTTATCTCATATGCCAACTAAATCTTTAGATGATTTTGAAAGTGGTTATATTTTAACTAAAGCAAAAACAATGTGGTATTCTGAATTATATGTGCCAGAAGGTTTGAATAGGCGTTCTCCAGAAATTTCTCCTTTTTATATTAAACAATTAGAAAATATGCCGCGTACTTTAGTTATGACAGCAGGATATGATCCACTAAAAGATGAAGGATTACTATTTGCTGAGAGACTTCTTAGACATAATGTTGAGGTACAACATTATCATTTTGATAGTTTAGTGCATGGTTTTATTAATTTCTCAAAACTTATCCCTAAAGAGATGGATGTTTTACACTCAAGAGTTGTTAAATTTCTTAGATAAATTTTAATTTTTATTTAAAGTTTCTTAAAAATTTTAATATATGACTTATGTTATTTATATAAGGTGATTTTATATTTATAGGCTATATTATAACAACATAGTAGTGTAAACTTCCCTAGGATAAAATATGACTATAGTAATGTTTAGATTATAGTTATATGGTTAAATATTAATATAAAGGTGGGGATTTTATGTCTCAAGCTATACTTTTTCTTAATGGTAAAATTGATTTGAGCTTTTGTAAGCAGTACATACAAAGCAACTTTTATAATTTACCAATTTTCTGTGCTGATGGGGCATATGGAAAAATAAATAAAGCTGATCAATTAAATTCAAAAATTAAAAAAGTAATTGGAGATTTTGACTCATCTGTAGCCGTAAATAATAAGCTGTTCTTAATTGATAAAGATCAATACTTTACTGATTTTGAGAAATCTCTTAATTATATAATCTCTCAAGGAGTATCCAAAGTATTTGTATTTGGTGCTTCCGAAGGGGAGATGGATCATTTTTTATGCAATATTTCTATAGCTAAGAATTATATGAAAAAAATTAATATAGAATTCATCGATAAATATTCTAGGTATTTTTTTATACCAAAAGAATTTTCGATAACTGATGTAAGAGGTAAAATGTTTTCAGTGATGCCTTTTGGATCTGCGCGAGATATATATTATAATGGTTTAAGATATCCTTTAAGCGGAGAGAGCTTAAGTATAGATACAACTACAGGTGCAAGAAATTATGCGACGGAAGATAAGGTTGACATATCATATTCTTTTGGAGATATTTTATTGTTTATATCGCATGCAAAATATGAGGATAGATTAAATGCTATTTTGTAATAATGCTAAAAAGCAGCTAAAGCAACAAGATGTTAATTTAAAAATAGAATTTGAGAAAGATAGTGACCGAGCTAATAAACTATCATTGACTCACGATGGTGTATATTTTGATTTTTCAAAAAATATTGTTAATGAGATAATCTTAACAGATTTGGTAAAATCAGCTGAAAATTCAAGACTGAAAGATAAAATCTCACAAATGTTTGCGGGTGAAAAGATTAACTCTACCGAAAATAGAGCTGTACTACATACCGCATTACGTGATTTTTCAGATTCCCCTTTAATTGTAGATGGTCAAGATATTCGCCAAGAAGTTAAACAAGAGAAACAACGCGTAAAAGAGCTTGTTGAAAAAGTCATATCTGGTCAATGGAAGGGTTTCTCTGGTAAAAAAATCACAGATATTGTAAATATTGGGATTGGAGGATCTGACTTAGGGCCTAAAATGGTCGTTAGAGCCTTACAACCTTACCATTGTACAGGTCTTAAAGTACATTTTGTGTCAAATGTAGATGCTGACTCATTATTACAAGCTCTTCATGTTGTTGAACCAGAGACTACTTTATTTATAGTAGCGTCAAAATCATTTTCTACGGAAGAAACTCTTTTAAACTCTACTTCATCTAGAGAATGGCTGCTTGACCATTATGAAGACTCTAAGGCTGTAGCTAATCATTTTGTTGCGATATCAAGTAAATTAGATAAAGTTGAAGAATTTGGAATAGATTTAGAACATTGTTATAAAATGTGGGATTGGGTTGGTGGTCGTTACTCGCTATGGTCATCAATAGGTATGTCGATAGCTTTTGC
This sequence comes from Francisella halioticida, assembly GCF_002211785.1. NCBI lineage: Bacteria > Pseudomonadati > Pseudomonadota > Gammaproteobacteria > Thiotrichales > Francisellaceae > Francisella > Francisella halioticida. Next base: position 1,134,741 of record NZ_CP022132.1, on the reverse strand, counting down.
TATAGGTTATGATAATTTTGAGAAATTACTAGCTGGAGCATATTCTGTAGATAAGCATTTTAATGAAACTGATATTAGCAAAAACATTCCAGTTATGATGGGATTATTGGCAAGCTATTATTCTTGTGCTTATAATAGCCAATCTCAGGCTTTATTGCCGTATGATGAGAGGTTGTGCTATTTTGTAGATTATCTTCAGCAGGCTGATATGGAGAGCAATGGTAAATCTGTAAACCTACTTGGACAAACTGTTGATTATCAAACGGGGGTGGTTGTTTGGGGAGGTGTTGGTACAAATGGACAGCATGCTTTTCATCAATTATTGCATCAAGGAAATATTTTTATTCCAGTTGATTTTGTAGCTATTGCAAATAGTCATCATAATTATGAGAATCATCAAAAAGCTTTACTTGCGAACTGTTTTGCACAGTCTCAAGCACTAATGTTTGGACAATCGTATGATATGGTTTATAATGAGCTCTTAAATTCTGGTTTAAGTGAGTCCGAAGCTAAAGAGCTTACCCCTCACAAAGTAGTACCAGGTAATAGACCAAGTACTACTATTTTGTTAGAAGAGCTAAGCCCATATTCTCTAGGAGAGTTGATAGCATTATATGAACATAAAGTATTTGTTCAAGGCGCTTTATGGGATATTAATAGCTATGATCAATGGGGTGTTGAACTTGGTAAAAAGTTAGGAAAAAATATTTTAAAAGCTATGGATGATGGTTTATCGGATGAGTACAAACATTTAGATGAGTCAACTAAGCAGTTAATAGCTAAGGTGAAAAGTTAAATAATGATGTTGTCCAAAAAGAAAGGTTTCTCATTAGTTGAGGTTATGGTAGTTATTGCTATTATGACTATACTTATGATGGCTGCTATTAGCTCCTTTACTTTTTACTATAAAACATTTGCTGAGACTAGACTGACTAATCTACAGAAGCTTACCGAATATAGTGTTATTAGAGTGCGCTCTGATGGAGAAACCGTTATTGTGTGTGCTGCTGATGCAGAAGCAAGCTTTGATAAACAAGGAAAGCTTGATTCTAATACTTTTAAATGTTTTACAGGAAAGGATGATACAAGGTGGGGAGATAGACCGATAGTGGCTTTTGAAAGCCCTAACGGTAATATTATTTATAATGCTGCCAATGGAGATACTATTATTGGTAATCTTGGAGAAGGCCATGATGAAAATTTATATATAAATTTATCTGGTAATCCAAGCTATGTAAAAATTAGCCCTAATGGCTTTATGGCAACAGGAAATGGAAATATCACATATTGTGATAGGACTAATAAATATCAGGCTGCATTAATTATAAATTTAGTGGGTAGAGTGATCTATACAGATAGCCAGGCTAAAGAGAGTGGTGGACTATATACGTGTGAATAACTTTTATGTTTATTGATTAAAGGAGAATACAAAAATGACGAATGGTAGAATACCTATGACTCCAGCAGGAGAACAGGCTTTAAGAGTGGAGTTAGATCAGCTTAAGAAGGTTGAAAGACCAAGTATTATTGAAGCTATTGCTGAAGCACGTGAACATGGTGATTTAAAAGAAAATGCTGAATATCATGCTGCGAGAGAAAAACAAGGTATTATAGAGGGTAGAATTAAAGATATCGAATCAAAACTTTCTAATGCACAAGTTATTGATGTAACAAAAATTTCTGCTAATGGCATGGTTATTTTTGGATCAACTGTTACAGTGATGAATATTGATACTGAAGAAGAAACAACTTATAAAATTGTTGGTGAAGATGAAGCAAATATAGATAATCATAAAATATCTGTAGCAGCTCCTCTAGCTCGTGCTTTAATAAAAAAAGAAGAAGGTGATGAAGTCGCTTTAGATACTCCTAAAGGCAAGGTATCTTATCAGATTATTGAAGTAGAATATAAGTAATCGAGATAACATCCCTCTAACAATAAGTTCTTTATGAAAAAAATTATCATTAAGGGTGCAAAAACCCATAATCTAAAAAGTATCGATGTTGAAATACCTAGAGATAAATTAACTGTTATTACAGGACTTAGCGGTTCTGGTAAGTCATCTTTAGCTTTTGATACTCTATATGCTGAAGGTCAAAGAAGGTATGTAGAGTCTTTATCATCATATGCAAGGCAATTTTTATCAATGATGGATAAGCCCGAGGTTGAGCATATTGAAGGACTTTCACCAGCTATTTCAATAGACCAAAAGACAACTTCTCATAATCCAAGATCAACAGTAGGGACAGTTACTGAAATATATGATTATTTGCGAGTTTTTTTTGCTCGAGCTGGTACACCTAGATGTCCAATACATCAAATAGAATTAAAGGCTCAGACTATAAGTCAAATGGTTGATAAAGTTTTAGAGTTTGATGATAATTCTAGATTAATGATATTAGCACCTGTAGTTTCAGAGAAAAAAGGTACTCATCACACTTTATTGGATAAGATATTAGCCCAAGGCTATATTAGAGTACGAATTAATGGTGAGTTTTATAATCTTGATGAAGAATATCCAGAATTAGATCGTTATAAAAAACATAATATTGATGTTGTAGTTGATAGATTTAAACCTAAAAAGGATAACCAGCAGAGAATATCTGAGTCAATAGAGACAGCTCTTGATCTAGGTGAAGGTATTATTAGACTAGTAAATATGAGTGATGAAGATGTTCAAGATATATTATTTTCATCAAAGCACGCTTGTCCACTCTGTAATTTTGCTTTAAAAGAACTCTCACCAAGGATCTTTTCATTTAATAGTCCCTTAGGAGCTTGTAGTAGCTGTGATGGACTAGGTGTTAAAGAGTTTTTTGATGAGAAAAAAATTATTACAGATCCAAGTTTATCATTAAAAAGTGGTGCTATTGTTAAATGGAACAAAGCAAATCAATATTATTATTCACAGTTAGAATCTATAGCTACACATTATGGTTTTTCTTTGGATGAATTTTTTGAAAAATTACCGAAGAAAATACAAGATATTCTCTTATATGGTTCAGGAAATGAAACAATTAAGATGACCATTGACTCGATAAGAGGTGGTAGGCAAGTTAGGAACAAAACTTTTGAAGGGGTTATTCCTCATTTTGAACGTAGATATTATGAGTCTGACTCAGATATTGTCAAAAAAGATCTTTATGAGTTAATGAGTAATCTTAAGTGTAAATCATGTAACGGCGCTAGAGTTAATGAGTACGCACGTAATATATTTATAGCAGATAAGAATATCGCAGATGTCTGTGGCTTATCGATAGAAGATCTATTAAATTGGTTAGATGGTTTAAAGTTTATTGGTCAACAACAAGTAATAGCAGAGAATTTACTTAAAGAAATTAAATTAAGAGTACAGTTTTTAGAAAATGTTGGTCTAGAATATTTAAATCTTGCCAGACAAGCAGATACTCTTTCTGGTGGTGAGGCTCAGCGTATCCGTCTTGCTAGTCAAATAGGAGCAGGTCTTGTTGGGGTAATGTATATATTAGATGAACCATCTATTGGACTTCATCAAAGAGATAACCAACGTTTACTTGATGCATTGCATAATCTTAAGAGTCTTGGTAATACTGTAATAGTAGTTGAGCATGATGAAGATGCTATTCGTCAAGCGGATTATATAATCGATATGGGGCCAATGGCTGGTGTACATGGTGGTCAGGTTATAGCTGCAGGAAGTTATAAGACTATTGTTAATAATAAGAAATCTCTTACAGCTGATTATCTTAGTGGACGTAAGAAAATAGAAATCCCACAAAAACGACTAAAAGCAAGCAAAAATAGATACCTACAAGTAAAAGGGGCTACTGGAAATAATCTCCAAGGTAATGATTTAAAAATTCCAATAGGCGTGCTTACTTGTGTAACAGGTGTTTCTGGATCTGGTAAATCAACACTTATAAATAGAACACTATATCCTTTAGCTTCAAGATTATTAAACAGAAGTACTTTAGTGCCGATGGAATATCAATCACATAAAGGCTTTAATCATCTAGATAAAGTTATTGATATCGATCAATCACCAATTGGTAGAACTCCTCGCTCAAATCCAGCAACATATACCGGAGTGTTTACACCTATTCGAGAATTATTCGCAGCTACAGCAGAATCAAGAGCTCGAGGCTATAGCGCTGGTAGATTTAGTTTCAATGTTCGTGGCGGAAGGTGTGAGGCCTGTCAAGGTGATGGTGTTATTAAAGTGGAGATGCATTTCTTAGCAGATGTATATGTTGCATGTGATGTTTGTGAGGGTAAACGTTATAATCGTGAGACATTGTCTGTGCAATATAAAGGTAAAAATATTTATGAAGTCTTAGAAATGACAGTTGAAGAAGCTCTAGTATTTTATGATGCTGTACCGAGTATTAAGGCTAAATTAGAGGCTTTAGTGAACGTTGGCTTAACCTATATTAAATTAGGTCAGAGTGCTACGACATTATCTGGTGGAGAAGCACAACGAGTTAAGTTAGCAAAAGAGCTTTCTAAGCGTTCTACAGGTAAAACATTGTATATACTTGATGAGCCTACTACAGGTTTACATTTTTATGATATTCACCAGCTTTTGAAAGTAATTATGGATCTACGTGATAAAGGTAATACTGTAGTAATTATTGAGCATAATTTAGATGTTATTAAGGTGGCTGATTGGATTATTGATTTAGGGCCTGAAGGTGGTAATAAAGGTGGTCAAATTATATTTGAAGGAACTCCTGAAGGGATTGTGGAGTGTAAAAAGTCGTACACAGGTAAGTATATAAAAGAATTACTTTAACATAAAAATCTCTATGAGTTATTTCTAGTATTTTAATATAGTGGTACGGTTTTTTAGGATAGGTGTATCTAAGAGGATAAAATAGTTGTCTTAACTGATAAAAAGAAAAACATATGCACAAAAAAAGCTTAAGAAAGCATAGACTGAGCAAGAAATTCTAAAAAAGGCAGCAGCATACTTTGCAAACCAAAATACGTAAGGTATGCATTCATAACAAAGTCAAGCAGAAAACACAAAGTTACAACTAACTCTGATCATAATAAAAAATAACAGATAACTTGTTAGATCAGGACTTCAATGCTTAATATGTAAATCAAAAATGAGTTATTGATATTACATATATTCCTACCCAGAAAAGATAGTTATATTTATGCGTATATTATAAGATAGTGTTATGGATAAAAGAATGAAAGTAGGGCTGTATGTAGTGCTTTAAATATGGCATTGTTTATAAGGAATTTCCTATAGGTATAATCATTCATTCTGATAGAGGTTCACAGATAAGTTTCAAAAGCTAATAGGTGAAAATTGGCTATTATCAAGCATGAGCTATAAAGGTTGTTGTTATAATAATACTTGTGAGAGTTTCTTTGGAACTCTAAAAGTAGAATTAATTCATGATGAAAAATATGAAACTAGAGAAGATACTAAATCTTCAATATTTAAATATATAATGGACAATTAAGTTAACAAATGTCATAAATTGATGGGGTAGATCATTTTTAAATGCATCAGATAAGTATGGGATATTACTTGTATTGTTTATTAATAGAGGCTGTCTTTTTTTCGTGTATACTGCTTTAATGCTTATGTACGAAAACAAAAGAGGACATCCAATACTGTTGATTTTATAAAATTAGGGGTATCTATCTGACAGATGGTTGTGTGATCTACAGTAAATCTTTATTACTATAAGAGCATTACGGAGATTAAGAATTTTTGTTTTCTATATTAATTATATTTAAAATAATAAAGGTTATTAGCAAAATAATACATAATATAAGAACAATAAAAGGTATAAATAGAATACTTTTTTCTGTTAATTTCACAAGTAATACTGGTATAAAGGAAGCAAGTGTAATTCTATAATGTCCCCAGAAAAAGCTACTGATTTTAGAAAGATTTTTATTCCTAGATGTTAAACTTAACTAGATAAATTAGGAAATAGATAAATGAGTAAAAAAAGAGTAACGTATACAGCTGATTTTAAAGCTAAAGTAATTATAGAATTGCTAGAAGGCGATATGACAGTTAATGAGATAGCAAGTAAGTATGATTTACTTCCTAAAAACGTGCATAATTGGAAGCAGCAATTTTTATCTAATGCTTGCTTAGCATTTGATAAAAGCTCTGTTGTTAAGGAGTATAAGCAGGAAATAGATGAGCTTAGAAAAGATAAAGATGCAACAAGTAAAGAACTAGGCGAGGTAATAGTAGAGAGGGATTTTTTAATGGGAAAGCTAAAAAGCTTGGTATCATCAAATGATAGAGTAAACTCTGTAGATACTAAGCTAGAATTATCTTTAAATAATCAGCTTAAACTATTATCTGTATCTAAGAGTGTGTACTATTATACACCAATATCAAAATTTAGTAGTAATGATGATATTAAACTATTAAATGCAATAGATTTGATACATACTAAACATCCATATTATGGTACGAGAAGGCTAGTAAAGTTGCTAAATAGATTAGGATTTATAGTTGGAAGGAAGCTAATCAAAAGTGCTATGGAATTCATGGGTATTAAGGCATTGTATCCTAAAAAAAAGACAACTGTCATTAATAAGCAACACAAGAAATATCCATACTTACTTAATGTATTTAAAAATGAGACGAATCAGGTTGTTATAGATAAAGCTAATAAGGTATGGAGTGCTGATATCACGTATATTAGACTAGAATGTGGGTATGCATATTTAGCAGCCATAATAGATTGGCATAGCAAGAAAACACTAGCTTGGAAGATTTCTAATACTATGGATACACATCTAACAACTAGTGTGTTAAAAGAAGCGTTATTTAAATATGGTAAACCTGATATCTTTAACTCTGATCAAGGAACTCAATATACAGCAAAAGAGCATATTAAAATATTATCTGATAATAAAATAAATATATCTATGGATGCTAAAGGAAGATCTATAGATAATATTGCAATTGAGAGATTTTGGAGAACACTGAAATATGAAAATGTTTATCCGGCATCATATATAACTATGAAAGAGGCTAAAGTAGGTATCAAAGAATATATTGATATTTACAACAATGAAAGACTACATTCTAGTATTGGATATATGACTCCTGATGAAGTATATTCTGGTATTTTAGATGCTGCATAAAAGCAAGGAATAAAAATATTTTATAAAGTGGTATTGAATAACAGGGACAGTTTAAAAACATAGCTGTAAGTATTGTAAAAATAAAGGTTTAAAAGGATTGTTTACAAGTGGCTGTAAAGAAAAATACTAAGGTATGTCCAAATTATGCATCAAAAAAACAAAGAGAAAAGGGAAATAAATAGGCATTCAACATTATAAATGTAAAGTCTCTGGAGTATCATTTAGCTCAAATAGACAACCTAAAAAGCTTATAAAAATTTTATTCTATAAATATATATTTAAATATTAAACCTATGCAGATTTAGCTATTGAATATGATAAGACTAAAAGATGAGTTTATATTCAAATTCATAGCCATGAAATACCAAAAAAAAGATCATAATCCTAGAGTTGTAACACTAGTCTGTGATACCACTTTTTATGGTAAAGAAAAGGGCAAATTAGCCACAGTATTTTTCCATGATACGATAGAAGATGAAATTTTACTTTGGAGATATGTAGATACAGAAAAGTCTAGATACTATAAAGATATGTTAGAAGAGTTATTTAAATTTACAATTTTATCAGAGATATTTTAGTTTTAACTTCTATGTATGATGAAGTATATACAATTATTTAACAAAACAACTAGCTAATAAGCGATTTTTTTAATATAGTATACTAGTCAAAAATTAGGTTTTAAAAATTTAAAGAAAAATAGGGTAAAAATAATTATATGGCACAAAATAATGATAATAAAAATAATATGTTAAAAAATATTATTTTTTGGGTTTTGATCATTGGTGGAATGTTGTTACTATTCAATGGTATTAATGATACAAGATCATCATCTAATAGTTTAGATTATTCATCTTTTGTATCAAAATTAAAAGATAATCAAATAAGCTCCGTTGATGTTGATGGTAGAACTATTAAAGGTAAAACAACCTCTGGTGAGAGTTTTGTAACTTATGCACCACTTTTGGATGGAAGGTTAGTTAATAAGCTTGAAGATAGTAAAGCCACAATAAAAGCTAAAGCACCAGAAAAACCAAATTTATTTTTAGCATTTTTACTAAACTGGTTACCAATGTTGCTAATATTTGGTTTTTTCATATATATGATGGTAAAAGCTGGTGGTGGAAGTAAAGGTGGGCCATTCTCTGTTGGTAAGAGTAAAGCAAAATTACTTGGCGAAGACGAGATCAAAATAACTCTAGAAGATGTTGCAGGTGTTGATGAAGCAAAACAAGAAGTTGCTGAGATTGTTGATTTTTTGCGTGAGCCAAAAAAATATGAAAAAATTGGCGGTAAGATTCCTAAAGGTGTATTGATGGTTGGGCCTCCAGGTACTGGTAAAACTTTATTAGCTAGAGCTATTGCAGGTGAGGCAAAGGTACCTTTTTTCTCAATTTCAGGTTCTGATTTTGTTGAAATGTTTGTTGGTGTTGGTGCATCGCGTGTACGTGATATGTTTGATCAAGCTAAGAAAAAGGCGCCTTGTTTAGTATTTATTGATGAGATAGATGCTGTTGGAAGACATCGTGGTTCTGGTATGGGCGGTGGTAATGATGAGAGAGAGCAGACTCTTAACCAAATGCTTGTAGAAATGGATGGTTTTGCTGACAATGAAGGTGTTATTGTAATTGCTGCTACGAATAGACCTGATGTTTTAGATAGAGCATTATTAAGACCTGGTAGATTTGATAGACAGGTTGATGTTGGGTTACCAACTGTAAAAGGTCGTGAAGCAATATTAAAAGTACATATGAAAAAAGTTGCTCTTGGTGATGATATTCGACCAGATTGGATTGCTCGTGGTACTCCTGGATTTTCAGGTGCGGAACTTGCAAATCTTGTAAATGAAGCAGCTTTATTTGCTGCTAGAGATTCTAAAGAAATAATATCTATGGCTGATTTTGAGAAAGCGAAAGATAAGATCTTAATGGGATCTGAAAGACGTTCTATGGCTATGACAGAGAAAGAGAAAAAGCTAACAGCTTACCATGAAGCTGGTCATGCTATAATAGGTAGATTAATGCCAGAACATGATCCTGTCTATAAGGTAAGTATTATACCAAGAGGTCGAGCTCTTGGTGTAACTATGTATATGCCAGAAGGTGATACTGTTAGCCAAAGTAGGTTAGTACTTCATGGTCGCTTATGTAGTATATTTGGTGGTAGAATAGCAGAGGAACTTATCTTTGGTTATGATTATGTGACTACAGGGGCTTCTAACGATATTCAAGTAGCTACTGACATTGCGCGTAATTATGTGGCTCGTTGGGGTCTTTCTGATTCTATGGGTACAATTTTGTACGATGTTGAAGATGATGGACCATTTGGTGGCAGTGGTGGAAAATCTGTTAAGCTTTCTGACTCTACTATAAGAGAAGTTGATTCAGAAGTTCGTAAATTGATAGAAGCAAGTTATACAAAAGCAAAAAAACTTCTAGAAGAAAACATAGATATTTTACATTCTATGGCGGACGCACTAATAAAATATGAAACTATAGATGCAATGCAAGTTGATGATCTAATGGCACGACGTGATGTACGTGAACCAGGAGACTATGGAGATAGCTATAAGCCAAAAGAAGAAGATGCTAAAGTTATAGCTCCTATTGCAGATGATCAGGATGATTCAAATAATACCTCCCCGAAGGAAAATCTTTAATATATTAAAAATAAATGTAACTTGTATAAGTTTACTTTTTCATATAAATTTAGAATAATTAATTATATAAATATATTAGAAAAATAAGAAAATTTTTCTAATTATGCTAATATAAACCAAGAGTTTTAGATTATTACAATTAATAAGGAAAGAGATATGTCATTACCTACTCCTCATATAGAAGCACAAACAAAAGAAGAGTTTGCAAAAACAGTAATAATGCCTGGAGATCCATTAAGGGCTAAATATATAGCGGAGAATTATTTAGAAAATATCACAAGGGTTAGCGCTGTTAGAAATATGTATGCTTATACAGGCACCTATAAAGGCAAAAAAGTAAGCATAATGGGTTCTGGTATGGGTATGCCAAGTATGGGTATCTATGCTTATGAGCTTTTTAAATATTATAATGTTGAAAATATTATAAGAATAGGTTCTGCAGGCTCATATAAAACTGAATTTGAAGTATATGATGTTGTTTTAATTGATGAAAGCTACGGTGAATCTGACTATATAAAAATTACTACAGGCAATAATGTTCGTAATGTCTCTGCTAATAAAGAACTAAATGAAAAACTAGTAAGCTCAGCAGAAAGATTAGATGTTGAGCTTAAAGTTGCAAAAGCGCATTGTAGTGATGTGTTTTATAGAAAAGATACAACTGACTATAAGCAAATAGTTAAAAACCATAAATGTGGATTAGTAGAAATGGAAACAGCTGCATTATTTGCTACAGCTAATGAACTTGGTAAAAAAGCAGCAGCAGTTGTTACTATTTCCGATAGCTTCGTCACGGGTGAATCTACTACTTCAAAACAAAGGGAGCAATCATTTACACATATGATGGAAATTGCTTTAGAAACTGTTGACGAGAAATAGTTATAACTTTAATTCTTTTTTTAATTTTTCAATTGCTTCTTTCGTATTCTTATTTATTTGTTTAGGTTTTCCTTTATGAGGCTTACTATAGTCTATAATCATATCTATTTTATTAAGTTGTGAGAAAAGAGTGTTTTTATTTAATCTGCAAACAAACTGGTCATGGAGTTCTTTGAGTTTTGATTTTAATATCTCTCTATGACTTTGTAGGATGATTTTTTTTGGAGAATAAAAAACTATTTCTGTTTCATTTAAGTATGGTAGATTTATCTTTTTTAACTCTTTATTTGCAACTTCAATAGTTATTTTTAAGTGTGAGGCTTTACTTATAAGCTCCTTACTTGAAAAAGTAGAATTAGTTATCTTTTTTCGAGTTTTATGAGAGTTAATTTTAGCGATTTTTTCAGGGACTATTTTTATGCTCATTATTTAATAAACTCTTTTTGCGTTATCTAACTGAGAATAAAATATTTGAGTCGCTTTGTCTATAGCTACTAATCTACCTTGTTTTGAGCATGCTTTAACTTTATATTGTTTTGGATATATTTGCCCTGAGATATTGTCAGATACTTGAAGTTCGATTTTATTATCTAAACAATAGCTTTGATCTTTATAAGTGTTATTATAGTTTTCTAATTTTAGAGTAATATAAATATTTGCAGAAGTTTTGTTATTTAATATTATGTAATTGTTGACCTTTAAAAACTTTTCTAAAGAGCTATAAAAAAATCCACTATTTTGTTTATTTATATATATATGAATACTTCTTTTTAGGTTTATAAGTTTATTTTCAATATTATTTAGTTCTATCATTTGCTGATCAATATTTATACTAGGAGATAGGATTAACAAGGTTCTAAAACTACTTTTGATAATTTTAATATTACTACTGACATCTTGAGTTATATCAAACCTATATAAAGAGCTTTTATTTTTAGTATTATTTAAGAATTTAGTTGCTTGGTAAATATTACTTCTTATTATATTTTGTAAATTATTAATAGTTTGTGTTCTATTGATTTGTAATTCAACGTAATAAGTATTATAAGACTTTGCTTGATTGGTAATATTATAGTTAGGAATATTGAATTTAGCAGTTTGTGTGGTAATTTGTTGAATTAGTTTTTGCGAAATATTATTATCATTTATAATATTTTCAAAGCTTGTAGTTGAAGAGATCATAATTTGTAGCCTTTGAGTCATGTCTACGAGGGCATTATTCGTTGCTTGATTTAAAGTCTCGCCTGTTCCAAAACCATATAGAAGCTCATCAGAGTTATTTTGTCCTGTTATAAACCAGATAGGGGTTATTGATTTATATCTATCTATATTTTTTGATGTTTTTTGGATATCTATTTTTACTTTATTATGACTAAAATTGAGTGGATTATAATACTCACGTGAAGTACTACATCCTAAAAGTGCTAAGCTGATTAAGCTAATGAATAAATACCTCATTATTATGAGTTTGTTTACAGTTGTTTATAAATATTGTATCTATCTTAATTTAAATTTCTTATAAACTCTATATAATGTATGTTCATAATAGTATATTTATATAAGTTTTTATAAGAGAGCTGGTTAAATAACAATGTTAAGTTTAGTACAAAAAATTATTGGTAGTCGTAACGATAGATTTATAAAGAAAATTTCTAAAACAGTTGAGAATGTTAATTTGCTTGAGTCTGAAATTGAAAAGCTATCAGATGAGCAAATTAGAGGAAAAACAGTTGAATTTAAAGAAAAAATTAGCAAGGGTGAAACTTTAGAAAGATTATTGCCAGAAGCTTTTGCAGTTGTTAGAGAAGCAGCTAAAAGAACTAAAAATATGCGTCATTACGATGTTCAGCTAATTGGTGGTATAGTTCTACATCAAGGTAAAGTAGCTGAGATGAGAACTGGTGAAGGTAAAACACTAGTTGCTACATTACCAGCATATTTAAATGCTCTAACAGGTGAAGGTGTTCATGTAATCACTGTAAATGACTATCTTGCAAAACGTGATGCTGAGTTGATGAGTGAAATCTATGAATTTCTTGGTATGACTGTTGGTGTAATCGTTGCTGATCTAGATCCAGAACAACGTAAAAAGTCTTATGCTTGTGATATTACATATGGTACAAACAATGAATTTGGTTTTGACTATCTTAGAGATAATATGGCTTATGAAAAAGAGCAACAGGTTCAAAGAAGTCGTAATTTTGTAATTATAGATGAGGTTGATTCAATCTTGATTGATGAAGCAAGAACTCCTCTTATAATTTCTGGGGCTTCTGATGATAGTTCTGATATGTACAATCTTTTTAATAGCTTAGTTCCTTTCTTACAAAAACAGGATAAAGAAGAAGTTGAAGAAGACCAAGAGCAAAAAGATTTTTATGTAGATGAAAAATCTAAAAATGCATATTTAACAGAAAAAGGTTATGCAAAGATTGAAGGTATGCTTAAAAAAGATGGTACACTTGAGGAAGATGATAATCTTTATAGTCCACATAATATTATAAAAATGCATTATTTAAATGCTTGTTTGAGAGCACAGTCACTATATCAACTAAACGTTGATTATATAGTACGTGATCAAGAAGTTATAATTATAGATGAAAGTACAGGTAGAGCAATGCCTGGACGTAGGTGGTCAGATGGTCTACATCAAGCTATTGAAGCAAAAGAATGTGTTAAAATAAATGCTGAAAACCAAACAATGGCATCTATTACTTTTCAAAACTTTTTTAAACTATATAATAAAATTGCTGGTATGACAGGTACTGCTGATACAGAAGCCTTTGAGCTTCATTCTATCTACAATTTAGAAGTTATAATTATACCAACAAATAAACCACTAATTAGAAAAGATCATCATGATGAGATATATGGTAGTGTTAGAGAGAAATTCGATGCTATAGTTGTTGGTATTAAAGAAAGAGTATCAAAAGGTCAGCCAATATTAGTTGGTACTGCATCTATTGAAGCATCAGAAGTTTTATCAACTTTACTAAATAAGAAAAAAATCAAACATAATGTCCTAAATGCTAAACAGCATGAAAAAGAAGCTGGTATTATTGCTATGGCAGGTTATCCTGGTAATGTAACGATTGCTACAAATATGGCAGGTCGTGGTACTGATATTATCCTTGGTGGTAATTGGGAAGTTGAGATTGCTGAATTAGAAGATGCTACAGAAGCAGATATTACTAAAATCAAAACTAACTGGCAAGAGCGTAATGAGACTGTCAAAAAGGCGGGTGGTTTATGTATCATAGGTTCAGAACGCCATGATTCACGTAGAATTGATAATCAGTTAAGAGGACGTGCTGCTCGTCAGGGTGATCCTGGAGAGAGTAAGTTTTATCTATCTATGGATGATAATCTTTTAAGAATTTTTGCATCTCAGGGCATGGCTGAGAGAGTTAAAAAAGGTCTTAAAGGTGGTGAATCTTTAGCTTTTGGATTTATGTCAAAAGTGATCTCTAAAGCTCAAGGTAAAGTTGAGAACTATCATTTTGATATTCGTAAGAACATTTTAGAATATGATAATGTTGTTAATACTCAGCGTAAGGTTATATATGAGCAAAGACAAGCTTTCTTAGATGCTGATGATGTCAATGAAATTCTAGCAGATATCCGTATAGATGTGGCTGAGCAGTTATTTCATGATTATGTTCCGGCTGGATCTATGCATGAGTTATGGGACTTAGAAGGTTTAGAAAAGGCTCTTAAAGCTGATTTTATGATAGAAGTCTATCTACAGAAGCTATATCAAGATGATGATAATATAGGCGAAGAAGATCTAAAAGAACTTGTAAGAGAAGCAATAACTCTAGAATTTACTGAAAAGACAAAAGAGCTAGAATCAGATGCAGTTATGCAGTTTGAGAAATTCTCATTATTACAAGGTTTAGATAATCATTGGCGTGAGCATTTAAGCTCGATAGATCATTTGCGTAATAGTATTAATCTGCGTGGCTATGCGCAAAAAGACCCTAAGAATGAATATAAGAAAGAAGCCTTTGAACTTTTCTCAAGTATGCTTGATAGCTTTAAATATGAAGTTATATCATCTTTAGCTAAGATTAGAATATCTACAGAGGAAGAAACTCAACGAGCTCAAGAAGAGTGGAAAGAGTCTATGGGCGATATCAAAGCAGAACATGAAAGTGTCATTGATAATAATCAAAGAGAAGACGAACAAGATGAGCAACAAGAGGAAATTCCTAAAGTTCAGCAAGTTAAAAGAGACGGTCCTAAGATAAAAAGAAATGACCCTTGTCAATGTGGTTCTGGTAAAAAATATAAACAGTGTCATGGGAAAGTAGAATAATTTTTAAAGGAATTGTAAATTTCTATGATCAAGTTAAAGCTTCATAATCCTTCTTAGAATAATAATTTCAATCAGAATCTCTCAGAGTCTACAAAATGTTTTAGGTAAACTGTCCCAAATTGACGGGGTAGATCAGATATAGAGATGCTGGAGATGGTAATGATATAGTTAAGGCCCTAAATGGAGGTGATAATACTATAGAAGGTGGATCTGGTAATGATAGGATAGAAACAGGAGCAGGTTCAGATAAGTTATCAGGAGGCTTAGGTAACGATACTATTAAAGCTGGAGCTGGGGTGATATTGTCACTGGTGGATTAGGTAATGATGATATTGTTGGAGATCTTGGTAATAATGTCATTAATTATAATCTAGGCGATGGTTTTTATACGATCAGAGCAGCTAATCTAGATGTTACAGATCAGACAGATAAGATCGTATTTGGTGAAAATATCTCACAAGATGATGTTCAGTATTTACAAAGAAATGAAGATTTATTTGTCCAAGTTGGTTCAGATCCAGAGCAAGGTTTGTTAGTTAAGAAATTCTATGCTAAAAGTGGTTATCAAACTAAAGTATCAGGATTTGAATTTGCAGATGGTAGCTTTGACTCTATAGAAAGAGTTCAACCAGTAACATTAGGTACTGATTTAGGTGAGAAGATCGTAGGTACCAATGATATTGTAGATGTTGTAGATGCAGGAGCTGGAGATGATACAGTTTATCTAGGTTTAGGAGATGATATAGCAGATGCTGGTGATGGTAATGATATAGTTAAAGCTCTAAATGGTGG
Source organism: Francisella halioticida (assembly GCF_002211785.1). Taxonomy (NCBI): domain Bacteria; kingdom Pseudomonadati; phylum Pseudomonadota; class Gammaproteobacteria; order Thiotrichales; family Francisellaceae; genus Francisella; species Francisella halioticida. Next base: position 1,118,982 of record NZ_CP022132.1, on the reverse strand, counting down.
TAATAATATTATCGATGGTGGATCTGGTGACGATAGGATAGAAACTGGAGCAGGCTCAGATATGTTATCTGGTGGGGAAGGCGATGATGTTATTAAAGCAGGGGCAAGAAATGATATTATCACTGGAGGTCAATGTGATGATTCCTTAGCTGGTGGAGCTGGATCAGATACTTATGAGTACTCATCTGGTGATGGTAATGATACTATCAACTTAGCTGGAGATGGTTCTACAGATATACTCAAGCTAAATGATATCTCAAAAGATGATATATTATTCTCAAGAGTAGATAATGATTTACAGATTAACTTCCAAGATCAGCTATCATCAATAATTGTAGATGATTATTTTGAGTCACAATATAATAATGATTCCCTTATTATAGATGCAAATGATGAGTTTCAAATGTTGTTAGCCGCTAATGCAAATAAGATGTCTGAAATACTAGCAGCAAATACATCTAGTGAAGATATAGATGGAGGTAGTGTAGATGGCAGTAACCAAATTACCACACAAGTAGATGCATCACAATTAGCTGACCTATGGATGCCTAAGGATAAAACAGGTAGTTAAAAGCAATTTTTGATACAATATTTATTTATATTGTTTTTATATAAAAATTATGAAAAATTATTTATTACAGGTAGAGTATTTTGGTAAAAACTATTGTGGCTGGCAAAGACAATCTCATTCTCCTAGTATCCAAGAAGAGCTTGAAAAGACTTTATCTAAGATTGCTAACCATAATATTGTAGTAACTTGTGCTGGTAGAACAGATACTGGTGTACATGCTACCTCTCAAGTAGTTAATTTTCACTCAGATGCTGATAGATCCTTAAATGCTTGGCAAAGGGGAATAAATGCTCTACTACCCAAAGATATTAAGATATTAAATATTAAAGAGGTTCGTAATGAGTTTAACTCAAGATTTTCTGCGAAAAATAGAACATACAACTACATTATATATAATTCAACTATAAGTTCTCCCATTTTTGCAGAGCATAGTTTATGGGAAAATCGTAAGCTTGATATACTAAGTATGAATCAAGCCTGTAAATATCTTTTAGGAGAGCAGAATTTTAGTTCTTTTAGATCATCACAATGCCAATCTAATACACCTTTTAGAAATATTAAAAAAGCTGAGTTTATTAAACAAGGTGATTTTATAGTTTTTGAAGTAGTTGGAAATGCTTTTCTACATCATATGATTAGAAATTTAGTTGGATCATTACTAAAAGTAGGCTTAGGTCTAAAATCATCAGAATGGATAAAGGAACTTTTAGATGCAAAAGATCGAACCCAAGCGGCTGAAACTACTAAAGCGCATGGTCTATATTTTGTTGGGGTAGAATATCAAGATTTTCAGTTTAAGCGTCAGGTAATTAATTTATTTTAATAAGTAGTAGTACTTTATAATTTTATATTACTTTTAAAATCTATTAGTTATACTGATATGTAGATACAAAAAAACATAGATATATGATATGAAAAAATTATCAACAATGGCTGTGATATTTATATCTACAGGTGGAATGATTGGAAGTGGTTGGCTATTCTCGCCATACTATGGGTTCCAGACAGCTGGTCAAGGTGTCATAATTTCATGGATTATTACGGCATTTCTTACTCTACTTGTAGCATTATGTTTTGCAGAAGTTGGCATCTATGTTACCTATAGTCTCTGGGGCAATGAGATTCTTACGAATTACGCATTCAAAAACTTTAGGGTTTTTGTTTGTTGTTTTAGGGTGGATAAGTTACTTGGTTTATTTACCTCTAGAGGCTCTATCAGTAGTTCAGTATTTAGGATTTTGGTTTCCAAACCTAGTTGATACAAGTTCTAAAGGAGTTTTCTTATCATACTACGGAGTTATTCTAACATTTTTGATTATGTTAAGTTTGACCTATTTAAATACTTATCAGTTAAAAAATGTTGCAAAAATTAACTCAATAGTTAGTATTTGGAAGATTCTTTTACCAATAGCTATTGCTATAGGGATGTTAGCTGTTTATGGATCTTTTAAGAATTATCATGCTAATACATCACATATACATGTTAATTTTGAGCATATCTTATTGGCTATCACAGGTTCTGGTTTAGCTTTTGCTTTTTCAGGTTTTCAAAACGGTTTGATTGTGGCAAATTCTGCTAAAAATCCTAAACTAGCAATTCCGTTATCTCTTATAGCACCAGTAGTTGTTGGTTTAACAATGTATATATCTTTATCATTACTTTTTATGTTTTGTATTCCAGGATCAGTAAAAGGTTTTGATGGTGGTGTAGCTCCGTTATTAGGTTTGTTGAGTTTGTTTAGCTTGCATATGATTTATACGATATTATTTATTGATGCTATGGTTGCTCCATTGGGTACAGGTAATGTTTATACAGCTGTTACTGGTAGAATTCTTCAAGCGTTTGGATTAGAATTTTTCAAAAAATCAGTTCTAACAAAGCTAAATAAAAATCATGTGCCAATATTTTGTATTTGGATCAACTTTTTTGTTGGCTTAATATTTTTATTTCAATTTACGACTTGGACAACTTTAGTTAATTTCTTATCATCTTTAGTTTTATTTAGCTGTTTATCAGGACCTGTAGTTTTGATTATTTTTAGAGATAAATTTTCTGAAATAGAAAGAAAGTTTAGACTGCCTTTTTATAAGTTATTTGGTTACTTAGGGTTTATATATTGTTCGTATTTTATATATTGGTTAGGCACTTTTAATTTATTGTGTCTAGTTATACTTGTTGCTCTTACTTGTATATTCTATTGGTTTGTTTGTGCATATATTATATGTTTATGGGGTATTTCATATATTCATGAATTAAAGCTAATAGCATTTCCATATGATAATTTGATAGTAGCTGTAGTTAGTGTCTTATTCTTAAAAGTATTTATTACTACAAGAGCCTCAACAGAAACTATCGAGAGAAACATGCAAGGAGTCATGTTGGAGATAGAAAATCTTAAAAGTAGTTAATTATTACGCAAATTATATATATTTTTTTAAAAAATATATATAATAATTATTATCATTTAATTATATAAAATTGAATTATTTTTAGCTATAAAAATAGAGGTTTTTCAATGATACAATTGATGGTTGTGATTTTTATTATCACAATAATAGTTGCTATTGTAATCTCTCTTTATTCCACACAGATAATTAAAACAAAAATCTCGAATACTAGATATGATGCCGATAATTATGTCAAAGATCTAGTAGTATATGCAAGCACTTATAGTTAGTTTCAGGAACAAGGTAATAGTATATGGCAGTGTCATATATTAGACGATGATTATGTAGATAGGGTTTGTTTAATTAGAGACTCTGAAACTGTTGCAAGTGTTGAGTTTTATTTAAGTGATGATGTTATTCCAGATATTTCAGAACCATATTATATGTACACTTTAACAATATAAGAGATTTTTATGAGAATTGAAAAAAAAATACTGGTTATTGTATCGTCTATGGTATCAATTTGATATGCTGTAACTATCGAAGTAAATAGAGGTAACATACCGGAGAAATATTTTCCATATTTTAGTTCTGTAACATCAGATGAAAAAGCTAAACAAGAGTATTTCGATACACAAGGGATTAATAATGCTTCTCAAGTCGGAGATTCAAATGTCTATATTGGTACAAACAATAATGGTGATGATGTTTTAACTATATATCCTCCTATAGAAAAAACTGGAGATTTTGTTGCAGATGATCAAGAAAATTATGAAATATATACTAAAATACAAGATAGATTTCCTAATAAAAGTGAAGAGAGGGTTGCAAATCTAGCTGAAAGTTATATAGAGGCTACAAAAAAATTAAATAAAGGTGTTGGTAATGGAGGTATTCTTGGTGATGGTTCTTATACTAGTAGCTTAAATTGTAGTGATGGGTATGAACTTTATACATTTACTGCTATGAAACCTTCCAACGGTATATGTAGAAACCCTATCAGTCCGAGGCTTAGGTTATGTGCTACAGAATCTAATGGTTCATATACTGTAGACCCAAACTCTACAAATTATAAGTTGTACTTTAACGAGAGGGCCTTATGTAAATTAAGGTTTAGAATTAATAAAATTGATTACAATTAAGTTCTTTTAGGATAAAATAACACATTAGTAATTTCTTTATTTTTAGAAAAATAATGACAGATATACATAATCATAAAATTTTAATTTTAGATTTTGGCTCACAGTATACACAGCTTATTGCTCGTAGAGTTAGAGAAGTTGGCGTTTTTTGTGAGATTTTTACTCACGATATAGATGATGAGTTTATTGAAAAATATGGTGCAAAAGGGATAATTCTTTCAGGAGGTCCTGAATCTGTTTATGACTCTCATACGAAAGCTCCTGAGATAGTTTTTAATCTAGAAGTTCCTGTACTTGGTATCTGCTATGGTATGCAAACAATGGTTATGCAACATGGTGGTGAAGTGAAAAGTTCTAATCAAAGTGAGTTTGGTAAAGCAATAATTAATGTTTTAAAATCTGATAATAACATTTTTTCTAATTTAGAGCATGAGCAGTTAGTATGGATGAGTCATAGCGATAAAGTCACAGAGACAGGAGAGAGTTTTGAAATAATTGCATCTTCAATGAATGCTCCTGTAGCAGCAATATCTCATAAAACTAAACCTTTTTATGGAGTGCAATTTCATCCAGAGACAACTCATACAGAAAATGGTAAACAAATTGTAGCGAATTTTGTTGTTAATATTTGTAGTTGTGACACTTTATGGAATATCGAAAATATTATTGAAAATGATATTGTTGAGATTAAAAAGAAAGTTGGTGCTGATAAGGTTATCTTAGGTTTATCTGGAGGAGTTGATTCATCTGTTGTAGCTGCAATTTTGCACGAAGCTATAGGAGATCAGTTAACTTGTATATTTGTTGATACTGGCTTACTTCGTTTGAATGAAGGGGATCAGGTGATGGAAGTATTTGCAGAGCATATGGATATTAATGTCATTCGTATTAATGCAAAAAATAGATTCCTAAAAGCTCTAGAAGGAGCTTGTGATCCTGAGCAGAAACGTAAAATCATTGGTAAACTTTTTGTAGATATATTTGATGAAGAAGCAACAAAAATTGAAAATGCAAAGTGGCTAGCACAAGGTACTATATATAGTGATGTGATTGAATCTGCTGGTAATAATAAATCAAAAGCTCATGTTATTAAATCTCATCATAATGTAGGTGGTTTACCTAAAGAGATGAAGCTAAAGCTTTTAGAGCCTCTAAGAGAGCTTTTTAAAGATGAAGTTCGTAGGTTAGGGTTAGGACTAGGTTTACCACATAATATGCTTTATAGGCATCCTTTTCCAGGTCCAGGACTAGGTGTTCGTATACTAGGAGAAATTAAGAAAGAATATGTAAAAATTCTACAGAAAGCGGATGCTATTTTTACAGAAGAGTTATATAAACATAATTTGTATCATGATATTTCTCAGGCATTTGGGGTTTTCTTACCAGTTAAATCAGTTGGCGTAGTTGGAGATCAGCGTAGATATGAGTATGTAATAGCTTTAAGAGCTGTGGTTAGTATAGATTTTATGACTGCAACATGGGCAAATCTACCTTATGATTTTTTATCTTTAATTTCAAATAGAATTGTTAATGAGGTGAAAAAGGTTTCTCGGGTAGTTTATGATGTGACAGGTAAACCACCTGGAACCATTGAATGGGAATAAAATGAATAAGTTAAATAATAGAGAATATAGATCTACTTGCCATTGTAGTGCTATAGAACTAGAGCTATATTTGCCAAATGGTTTAGAAAACTTAAGACGTTGTAATTGCTCTATTTGTAGTAGAAAAGGAGCTATTGTGGGTTCTGTATTATTGGATAATCTTAAAATCATAAAAGGCCAAGAAAAGCTTACTAAATATACTTTTGGTACGCATACTGCAGAACATTATTTTTGTTCAGTTTGTGGCATATATACACATCATAAAAGGAGATCAAATCCTAATCAATACGGTATAAATATAGCTTGTATTGACGGTGTGAATATAGACAAAGTTAAAGATGTTGAATATTTAGATGGTAAAAATAATCATCCAGCAGATAAATAGATATAAAGGTTATGTCAAAATATAAAATTTTAGATAAGATAAATACTCCAAAAGATCTAAAGTATATTCCTGAAAGTCAGCTTAATAGTTTGTCATCAGAACTAAGAGCTTTTTTGGTTGATACTCTTGATGTTAGTGGCGGTCATTTTGCTAGTAGTCTTGGAGCTACAGAATTAACAGTGGCATTGCATTATTTTTATAATACGCCACATGACAATATTGTTTGGGATGTTGGCCATCAAACTTATATTCATAAGATTCTTACAGGGAGAAAAGATAAGCTTATTACTATCAAAAAAGATGGTGGTATATCTGGGTTTCCAAAACGTAGTGAAAGTGAATACGATACTTTTGGTGTAGGACATTCTAGTACCTCTATTAGTGCTGCTGTTGGTATGGCAATTGGTGATAGATTAAAAGGTAAATTATCAAACACAGTAGCTGTAATTGGTGATGGCGCTATTACAGGTGGTATGGCATTCGAAGCTTTAAATCATGCTGGTGGTATAAAAGAAGATGTTTTAGTAGTTTTAAATGATAATGAAATGTCTATTTCTGATAATGTTGGTGGACTTTCAGCACATTTTAGTAAAATTATTTCTGGAGGATTTTATAATAGTATCAGAGAGAAGGGTAAAGAAGTTTTAAAAAATATTCCCCCAATGTTTGAGATTGTTAAAAAAATTGAAACTCAGACAAAAGGTATGTTTGTACCAGCAAACTTCTTTGAAGATTTAGGGTTTTATTATGTTGGTCCTATAGATGGTCATGATGTTAATGAGTTAGTAAAAACTTTAAGAATCTTAAAAGATCATAAAGGACCTAAATTATTACATATAATAACTAAAAAAGGTAAAGGCTATACTAAAGCAGAGTCAGATCCTATTAAGTTCCATCATGTAGCACCTAGTTTTCATACTGGAGAAAATGCTGCTAAAGCTTCTAAACCAACTTATTCAAATATTTTTGGCAATTGGATTTGTCAAAAAGCAGCTAGAGATAACCGTTTAGTAGGAATTACTCCTGCTATGAAGGAAGGCTCTGATTTGATAAAATTCTCTCAAGAATACCCAAATAGGTATTTTGATGTTGCGATTGCAGAACAACATGCTGTGACATTTGCAGGGGGGGTAGCTTGCCAAGGACTAAAACCAGTAGTAGCAATATACTCAACTTTCTTACAAAGAGCGTATGATCAGGTTATTCATGATGTTGCTTTGCAAAATTTAGATATTTTATATGCAGTTGATAGAGCAGGTTTAGTTGGAGCTGATGGTGCAACACATGATGGTAGCTTTGATTTGTCATTTATGCGCTGTATTCCAAATCATGTGATAATGACACCAAGTGATGAAAATGAAGCTTATCATATGCTTGATCTAGGTTATGAGTATAATGGCCCAGCTATGGTACGTTATCCACGCGGAGCTGGTATTGGTGCTAAAATTACAGATAAATTGGATTTAAAATTAGGTAGATCAAAATTAGCTAGAGAAGGATCTAAAATAGCTATACTAAATTTTGGGACTTTGCTCCCAGTAGCTAAGCAAATAGCAGATAAATATAATGCTACGGTTGTAGATATGCGTTTTGTAAAACCTTTAGATAAGCAAATGATAGATACTGTGTGTGAATCTCATAGAATAATTCTGACCTTAGAGGAGAATTCTGTTGCTGGTGGGGCAGGTTCTGCTATCAATGAATACCTAGTAACTAAAGATTTAAATAAAGACTTAACTATAAGAAATTTTGGTCTTCAAGATGAGTTTTTAAATCACGGGACAAAAGATTTACTATTAGACCAAAGTAATCTTTCTTTTGAAAAAATATCTAGTGAACTAAATAAACTTATATAGGATCTTGAACTTATGGAATTATTATTTTCATATGGGACTTTACAGCAAGGTAATGTCTAGCTTTCTACTTTTGGTAGAAAGCTTAATGGTGAAAAAACAGTTTTAACTGGTTACATCACTTCAGAAGTTGAAATTTTAGATAAGGGAATAGTAAAAGTCAGTGGTAAAAGATTTCATCCAGTTCTTAAAGAAATATGTAGAGAAGAGGATAAAGTTTATGGAACTATTTTTGAGATAACATCTAAAGAACTTAGATGTTCTGATGAGTATGAAGTTGGTAGCTATATTCGTAAAGAAGTAACTTTAACTTCAGGTAAAAAAGCCTGGATATATACAGAAAAATCCTCCAATTAAAAATGCAAGAGTTAAAATGAAAAAAATAATCATAGCTGTTATAGCTTGTATTGCAATATATTTAATCTATTTTATTTTCTTTACAACTAATTATAATAACTGGCATATAATCAATAGTGAGCCAAAAGGTGAAACAATAGTTGCTTTTGGAGATAGCTTAACAGCAGGCTATGGAGTAGGTAAGAAAAACAATTACCCATCTCAACTATCTAAAATGATTAATCAGCCCATAATTAATATGGGAGTATCTGGAGAGACAACTCAACAAGCTTTGGAGCGTATTAATAGTGTATTAGCTAAAGATCCTAAGATTGTACTTATCACTTTAGGAGGAAATGATCTTAAAAAGAAAATTCCGGCTGGAGAAGCTTTTGATAATCTAAAGCAAATTGTAGATATTTTGCAAGCCAATGGAGCTCTTGTTGTCATAGGAGGGCTAGATATACCTTATTATTCTAATGATTATGCTAATGACTATAATTACATTTGCTAAAGATAATGATTGCTTGCTTGTTCCTAATGTTCTTTTTGGAAACAAAAAACTAATGGTTGATTCAGTTCACCCCAATGCAAAAGGTTATACAATAGTAGCGAAATAATTTTACAACGTGATAAAAAACTACATTAATTAGAAAGTTTATGAAGGAAAACGTGTTATGTTCCCTATTCCTTCTTTTTGATAAACATGAGAAACGTCTATGCCCAATTCTCTTCTAATAAATGGTAATGAAAAATATCCACGAATATATTTTTTACCATTCTCATCTTTATTAGAAATGACTATGTGATGATAGGCAGAGTGTATTAGAGTATTTAATATATGACCAATCTTAGCTCCCTTTATAATTGAATAAGAAACTACGTTTACTTTTGAAATATGTAATTTAGCATCATCAGCAGTTAAATCAGTAGGTTTAACGCCAGCATCCCTAGCTCTTTCTTGTAATGCTTGTCCTTCAATATAATGTAAAGCAATTGTACCTGTAATCTTACCATCAGCACTAGCCACTAGGGTAAAGTCTTTATGGTTATCTATTAGCTTAGCTTTTACATCTTTTAGATTAGTATCTCCTCGTACAACTAAAGCTTTATGTTTTTTATAGTCTCTAAAAACTTCTAAAGCTGGACTATCTAAGTATAATAATTGATTTATATCGTCATTAAGATATTCAACAGATTTAGCATCGTTAAAATGAGAAAGTTCCATTTGTTTAAATTCTTTTAGATCCACTAGCTTCTCCTAGTATAAATATGTGGAATAATAACTTAGATTTTAGACAAAATATTTGTCTTTTTCAAAGCTTATCCGCTATTATTTACATAAGATAATATTTTAATTGATATGGTATGCCAAACTATTTAATTACTGGAGGGTCAAATGGAATTGGAAAGGCTCTTATTGATATATTAAAACAAGATAAGAATAATGACATTTTTAATGTAGATATTTCAAAACCTAATGATAATAGTTGTGCTAAATTTATCAAAGCTGATTTAACTAAAGAACAAGATATTCAAGAAGTTTTAACTTGCATTAAGGATATATCATTTGCTGGTATATTCTTAAATGCAGGGATATTAATCAAAGGATCAATCTTTGATATTGATATAAATATTATCAAAAAGGTATTTAATGTAAATATTTGGTCTAATATCTACTTAATTAAAGGTTTAAAAGAAAATATTTGCCGAGGTGCTTCTATAGTATTTAATGGTTCTGACCAATGCTTTGTTGCAAAATCAAATAGTTTTGCCTATACAACAAGTAAGGGAGCTATAGCTCAGATGACAAAATCTTTAGCTATTGATTTAGCTAAATATGATATTAGAGTAAATACTGTATGTCCTGGAACTGTTGATACAGATTTTTATAAAAATCTTATACAAAAATATGCCCAAAATGAAGGCATATCATTTGAGCAAGCACATGAAAGTGAAGAAAAAGAGTTTCCTTTACAAAGAATAGCACAACCAGAAGAAGTAGCAAATTTGGTCTATTTTTTGCTTAGTGATAAAAGTAAATTTATGACTGGTGGTCTAATTCCTATTGATGGTGGTTATACAGCTCAATAGTTTTTATTATAAAAGCACATAACAGTGTTATACTTTTAATGCGAATATTTATATAAATTTAAGATATGATTGAAACAGATAGAATAATTTCAGCGAATCCAACTCAGAGTAATGATGAAAATGTTATAGATAGAGCTATTAGGCCTAAAACTTTATCTGAATATGAAGGTCAACCAGTAGTACGAGAGCAAATGGAAATATTTATTGAAGCTGCAAAGTCTCGTAGTGATGCGCTTGATCATACTCTTATCTTTGGTCCACCAGGATTAGGTAAGACAACTTTATCAAATATCATAGCTAATGAAATGGATGTAGAGCTTAAACAAACAAGTGGTCCAGTATTAGAAAAAGCAGGTGATTTAGCAGCACTTTTGACAAATCTTGAAGAAAATGATGTTTTATTTATTGATGAAATACATCGATTGAGCCCTGTTGTTGAAGAGATTCTGTATCCTGCAATGGAAGATTATCAGCTTGATATAATGATTGGCGAAGGTCCAGCAGCTAGATCAATAAAGATTGATTTACCACCATTTACCTTAGTTGGTGCTACGACAAGAGCAGGTTTGTTAACGTCACCTCTTAGAGATAGATTTGGTATTATTCAGCGTTTAGAATTTTATTCTGTTGAAGATTTGGCAAAAATTGTTTATCGCTCAGCTAATCTATTTGAACTAAGTATAACAGATGTTGGAGCTCAAGAGATTGCCAAACGTTCAAGAGGAACTCCTAGGATAGCAAATAGACTATTACGCAGAGTTAGAGATTATGCTCAAGTGAAAGGTTCTGGAGAAATAAATTTTGAAACTGCTGGTAAAGCTTTGACTATGCTAAAAGTAGATCCAGTAGGGTTTGATCACATGGATCATAAGTATCTATTGACACTTATCGAAAAGTTTGGTGGTGGACCAGTAGGTTTAGATACAATGGCAGCAGCATTAAGTGAAGAAAAGGGAACTATTGAAGACGTTATTGAGCCTTATTTGATTCAACAAGGTTATATGATGCGTACAGCAAGAGGGCGAATTGCAACTTTAATAGCGTATAATCATTTTAAACTAAAAATCCCTGAAAGTTTTAATTCTAATAAGCAACAAAATCTATTAATCTAACTTGGTATTTTGATATACAAGAATATCTCCTGGCTGACAGTCAAGATATTTACAGATAGCTTCTAATGTAGAAAACCTAATTGCTTTAGCTTTTTGATTTTTGAGTATAGAAAAATTTTGTTCTGTAATTCCAATAACCTTAGCTAACTCTTTTGAACGAACTTTTTTATCTGCCATAATAGTTGCTAAATTAATTCTTATAGCCATTTTTTAAATACCTTATTAAATCGTTAAATCATTTTCTTCAGAAATTTCTTTTGCTTTTTGCATCACGGATGCTATAGCTATAACAATAGCTCCAACAATTAGAGCTAATATGTTCATTGTACCTATAGTAATACTTATAAACCTTTCTTCTACAGGGTTATTATAGCTTAAAGTAAAAGCTATTAATGGATCATAAATTAGCTCAGCAATAAACCAATAAACCAATAAACCAATAAACCAATAAACCAATAAACCAATAAACCAATAAACTAAAGCATTTCCTAATTTTTTGTAAATAGAAACCACTTTAGATGAAAATACTTCAAGATTTTCATAGCAACTAAATAATTTTATTAATAACTCAATAATATTAAGAATTGCAAGAGTAGGAATTAGACTTACAAACAGTGCACAGATTCTTGTAGTTAAAGAAAGTTGGTGGGATATTTGTTCCATATACGGCTGTGAAATTCCTATAGAGCTAAAATAATCAAAATTTGTCTGTACACAAACCCAGAACAAAGGAACTAATATTATTATTAGTAAAAATATTGTTTTAAAGAATCTTTTATAAAGTTTACTCTTTTTTTGAAAGTTATACATTTATGATACCCTGGTGTTTATATATTATTTTACTTTTAAAATATATATTAAAAATTGCTGTTATTCAATCAATAGTTATTGTTAAGTAGTAACTTTATGTATTATCATAGGGAATAAAATAATAAATTACAAAGGATATCAAGGATGAGATTTTTAATTGTTTTTATTTTCTGCTTTTTTATAAATACTCTACAAGCGGAAAATTTAGGGAATTATCTTACACAAAAATATGGTTATCAAAAATTTAATTTACTTGATAACTATGAAAATTTTCCTGCACTCTATTTAATAGGAGAGGTTAATAACAGTAAAGCTTATATTTTGTTTGATACAGGGTCTAATGGAATAAGTATCTTTAATCGTTCTTTAAAACAGTTGGGACTTAAAGAGGAAGGTGTAAACTGTCCCTGTTATTCAATACCACTTTATAAAATATTTTTATTCCTTGCTTTTATGCAGCATCTAAAATACCAGAATATATTTCATCAGGAGTCATATATCCAATACTAGAATGTAGTCTTTCATTGTTGTAAATATCAATATATTCTTTGATACCTACTTTAGCCTCTTTCTATAATACCCCATGAAATTTTAACAACAATTTTGAGAATTTAGTTCCTAAAGTAGCTAAACAATAAATGCTGATAGCTTTTGTGTCAATCCTACATTCTTAGTATCTTGAATCATATTCTTTATCTCCTTTATTTATGGCATAACTCTGTTATTAGCATAAATGATTAAATATCTATATTTAATCTAAATTAGATAGCTAAAATTTCTTATAGAATAGGAAATCTCATTAGCATTGATTATGCCATTTTTTTTAAATTAAGTTTGAAGGTTATTTATTTTTATTATCTAGTTATTCATTTTATATTTCAATAACTTATTTTTATCAAATTTATTAGAATATTTTTTATCTTATTCTATTTATATGGAACTTTAATAAAATTGGTAGTTTATCAAAATATTAGTTATTAGTTATATAAACATGTCCATCCATAATACGGCGCGCTGTACGAGATATAGTAGCCTTTTTCAGCTCTATTTTTTCTCCATTTTGTTCGGTAAGAACTTCAATCTTAATAACTCCAGAAGGATTTCCAATACGAACTACTTTTTTTACTTCTGGATTAGTCATTTCATGTACTATTGAACCGGAAATTCGAGCAGCGACACCCGTACAAATTGTTGCTGTACCAGAATAAGCTTTATGGAGAACTTGCATGAACATTAATCGTGAAGTTAGATCAATGTCAGTACTTTTGACTGGTTCACCGGTAGTAAACCTTACATAATCAGATGGAGGACTTACTATAGCAATCATTGGAAAAGCTGGACTAGAGCTTAGAGCATCTTTTGGATCTTTGACCAGACCAATCATTTCTGCAGCTATACCTCTAATGGTCTCCAGTAATTTTAGTAATTCAGGATTGTTATCTATCTGCTGCGGTGTTTCAGTACCTACCAGATGAAGATCTCTGGCCCGTACGAACACCATTGGGTTTGCGGCATCTACTACACTAATTGTTATCATACCAAAGCCCGGAATATCTATGACATCAGTTGGATTTCCTGTGGGCAGTAATTTTCCTGTGCATGCTCCAGCAGTTTTTGACCAATCCAGCACTATTTTTGCACCTGTTCCTGGGACTCCATCACAAACACATTCTCCTATAACTGCTACTTCTCTCCCAATCATAGGTATTTCAGCGGTGATAATTTTTCCAGTATTGGTATTGTGAATACGAACGGTAGTATGATTACTTTCTGCCTTCACTAATCCTTCTTGGATAGCAAAAGGTCCTACCGCTGCAGAAATATTTCCACAGTTACCATTATAATCGATGAGCACTTTATTAATACTCACTTGCCCAAAAGTGTAGTCCACATCAGCATCAGACCTACTAGATGGAGCTATAATAGCTAGCTTACTGGTCAAAGGCTCTGCTCCACCAAGGCCATCAATTTGACGAATATCAGGGCTGCCAAATATTTTTAGTATTGTTTTATCTCGTTCTTTTCTATCAATGGGTAAATCATTTTCCATCAAGAATATTGCTTTACTAGTTCCTCCGCGCATAATTACGCATCTGATTTTTTCAATTTGTGCCATATCATTATCCTTTTTTATTGGAGTATTAATTATTTTCCTATAATTTTAGACTATTACGATAATAGCCTAGAATTATAAAAACTTGCTTTCATGATCTCTAATTTCAGGTAAACCAATCATTTCATTAAATTTTGGGAAATCAATCATTGGATAACCTTTAGTTGAACCTTCTTTTTTAAAATAAGCAAAAAAGTCCTTAAGTGTTTTTGTAATAGCATAAAGTGATGCTACTGGATATATTGCAATACTATACCCCATTTCTTCTAGCTCTTTATTAGTACAAAAAGGAGTCTTACCATGATCTATCAAATTAATAAGAGTAGGTTTATTTATTATTTTAGGAACAATTTTCATCTCCTCAATAGACTCTGGTGCTTCTAAAAAAATTACATCTGCACCAGCAGCTGCATAGGCAGATGCGCGTTCAAGAGCATCGTCAAATCCTATCACAGCTCTGGCATCAGTGCGTGCTATTATTAAGGTATCCTCCGACTTTCTCGCATCTACAGCAGCTCTTATTTTAGCTTCCATATCTTTTCTTTCGATAACTTTTTTTCCTGTCATATGTCCACATCGTTTTGGCAATACCTGATCTTCCAATTGAATTGCTGAAGCACCAGCTTTTTCATATGTCTGTACAGTTCTAATCACATTATTCACGCTACCATATCCATTATCAGCATCAGCAATTACTGGAACAGATACAGATTCTGCCATATTGCTGACTAACTTAGCCATTTCTGTCATAGTTAACAAACCAATATCTGGTTTTCCAAGTGCACTAGCAGAAGCACCATAACCTGTCATATATACAGCAGGGAATCCTGACATTTCAATTAGTTTTGCTGACCAAGCATCATATGCACCGGGAACACAGATAATTTCAGGTTGATCAAGTAACTTTTTTAAAGTAATCTTTGTCATTATTAATACCTCTAATGTTTATTTAATTATTAAAACCTTATAGTTTTATTATTATTATCCTTAGGATAAAATCGGCTCTAAATTTTAGTTCGTCACTCATTTTTTTAAAAAATGTGTGAGTAAAAACAGTCTACTAGTTTACTTGCTTGATGTAAACCAGTATAATTTGAAACTATAGTTTCCTTTTGGTTAACAGATGTCTGATCTTGATAGATTTGAATTATTTACTCATACTGCTGAACTTGGTAGCTTGACTAAAGCTGCTGCTAGGGTTAATTTAAGTAAAGCTTCTTTAAGCAAACAAATCAAGCGGCTAGAAAAAGATCTTAAAGTCGATTTGTTTTTACGGTCTGGGCGAAATCTACAATTAACTGAACAAGGCAAACTATTATTGGTGCAATGTTTGCGCTTGAAAAAAGAATTAGATGAAGCAAGGTCAGTTTGTCAAAATTTTATTGAGGAGCCGGAGGGCCTGTTGCGGATAGTTGCTTCTGAGTATTCTGTAAAAAAGCTTATTTTTCCGAAGCTAAATGCTTTTATGGAGAATTATCCTAAATTAGATTTGATAATAGATACCCATGAGTACATTCCAAACTTTTCAGATCAACAGGTTGATTTAGCTGTCGGCTTTTCATTACCTGCAGGTAATGAAATTATAAGAAGTCGCATATTAACCTCTCGTTTAGTCTTATGTGCAACGAAGCAATATTTTGATCGCTATGGAATTCCAAAAAAACTTAGGGATTTGAATGATCATAAGTATATAACTCATACTGGTCACTTAAATGATGGACTTCGCCTTAAACAGGGTAATAACTTAATGCTTAAGCCTTATTTAGTATTTAATCATACGAGTTCCATGATTGCATGCGCCAAACAGAGTTTAGGCCTTATCCAATTACCAGAGTATTTGTTAACTGAATACCTTGAACATGGTGAATTTATAGAGGTTCTAACAGACTATCAATTAGATAAGGTGCATATCTATTACTACTACCCTAAACATTGCTATATACAACCAAAAGTTAGAAAATTTATTGATAGCTTTCTTGTGGGAAATTAGTAATTAATGTTTTAAATATATGTACAAATTTTAAAGACATTTTAATCAATATTTTATAAGTAGGCATCGTCAAGTTAACTAATTCGAATTAATTGAAAAAATGATGTCTTTAATTTCACTAGAAAGTAGCTAAAAGAAATAGCATTCAAAGATATAGATGTAACATCTGTAAGGAGTTATATATATACTAAATAATAATTTTTATAAGTAAACTGGAAGGTTTATATGTTATAAGGTTGGAGTATGAAAGCAATAGATTGATCTACCCCGTCAATTTGGGACAGTTTACTACTTCATTTTCCATTATATATTCAAATTGATATGGAGTCATATAATTTATTGTAGAATGTCTCCTTTTTGTATTATAGTAAGCTTCAATATATTCAAATATTGATAGTTTAGCTTCTTCTCTAGTTTTATATCTTTCATCATGTACTAACTCTACTTTTAAAGTTCCAAAGAAACTTTCACAAGCAGCATTATCGTAACAGCATCCTTTAGAGCTCATACTTGATAGTAGCCAGTGTTCTTTAATAATGTCTTGATATTGTTTGCTACAGTACTGTGACCCTTTATCAGAGTGTATAATCACACCACTAGGAAAATTTCTTCTAAATAATGCCATATTTAAAGCATTACAAACTAAATCCGCTTTCATCCTAGAATCCATTGCCCAACCAATAACTGATCTTGAGAATAAATCTATAATCACACAAAGATACAGCCACCCCTCTTGTGTAGGTACATAAGTTATATCTGTAACCCACCTATGATTTACAGATAAAGCAGTGAAGTTTTGTTCTAATAAATTATCAGAAACATGTTTGTTGTGGTTAGAATCTGTAGTTTTCTTATGCTTACGAGCCGCTTTAGCATGTAAACCAAGTAATTTCATACGTTTAGATACTCTAGGTTGAGTAACTTTCCAACCCATATCTTTAAGCTCTTTGTATATCCTAACACTTCCATATCTAGATTTATGTTCATTAAAATAGCATCATCTAGTTCAGCATCATTATATTGCCTTTTACCTATAGGTTTATGAATCCATCTGTAATATGAAGATGTGCTCACATTCAAAGATTTACATAGTGTTGTTACTGGCATAACTTTATAATACTCCTTAATAAAGGCGTACCTTACAGATTTTGCTTTGCAAAGTACGCTGCTGCCTTTTTTAGTATTTCACGCTCTGTTTCTGCCTGTTTGAGTTTTTTCTTCAAATCAGTATTTTCAAAAGATAGTTGCTGGTACTGCGTTTTATAATCTATCTTTATTTCTTTCTGAGGGTTTGACATGGCTTTGGATATCCAACTGCAAATGGTTTTATATTTAACCCCTAAATTATCTGCTATTTATCGTCTATTTGCATCTGGTTGTAAACATAATTTAACAGCTTCATCTTTAAACTCTTTTGTATATCTCATCTTGTCTCCTTTTCTTAACACCTAAGTGTCCCAAATAGGAGGGTATGATCAATCATGAGGAGAGTGATATCTTGGGACTATACAAAGTATAATATTTAATAAATACTTTAAGACTTAAGTTTTTATCTTATATTAAAGAATTACTTATATTGTTCTTTCTCTAAACCATTTTGTAATAACATACTTTTCCCCTTTAATAATAGGTTTTGCCCAGTGAAGTGTGTTTGGGTTTACACTACCTTTTTCATCTAGGCTATTCCAAATAACAGCTGTTCCTAGCTTAGGTTTGACAGATAACTCAAGTTTAGGAAAATCTGTATGACCACCTTCCTCAACATTATTTAAATAAATTATAAATGTCCAAGTCCGTTGTCCTTGTCTTGCTGTAAAATTATCATAGCCTGCAGTACCTTTATTAAAATAATCTGTATGTAATTTAAACTTATTACCAATTTGATAATATTGGCCTTGTATTATTTCTGAATAAGTAGGGTCAATACCTAAATAATCTGCTATTTTTTGATCTATATACTTTATAAATTCGTTATTATAAACTCCTAAATCACAAGTTTGACTAGTACGGAAATACTGATCATATTCATCAGGAGTTGTAATAGTAGATGGCCGAAGGTTTTTCTGATTAGTTCTATTACTTGATTACACTCTTCTTTTGATAGGAACTCATGTTGAATATATGCTCTAGCTTTGTCATTAGGTACTTTTGTAGCCTGCTTAAACCTATCTTCAGAAATATTAAATAGTTGTGAAGAGGGTGTTTCATCATTAATAAGTTTTTTTAAATATTGACTCAGTTCTTTTAAGCCTAATGAAGTTTGAATTGTGTTAGGGTCAAATTGATTATCTAGCATTATTTTAAACAATTCTTCCTTATTGCAACCTCTATCAATATTACTTTTTATCCATGTTTGCCACGATGCATCTAGTTTGGTAATCATTTTATTATATTTATTTAGTTTAGCTTTCTTTCAAGTTTAATAAATCTAGTATCATTTATCTAGCAACTATCGCTGTACCATAGCAAAAAACTTCTGTACCACTAGTATTACTACCAAGACTACTAGAGTCATATCTAATAGCTACAATAGCATTAGCTCCTAGTTTCTTAGCTTCCTCTATCATCTCCTGTTCAGCATGTAGCCTTGCTTCTTTACAAACATTTGTGTAAGAAGTATTTTTACCACCAACAATATTCTTCAAGCCTCCTAATATACCTTGAGTAATAGTTGGTGTGCGGACAATAATTCCTGTAACCAAGCCTTTATGTTCTAAGATTTCTCTTTTACCAAGATTATCTGCAGTAGTTAATATCATAGTGCTTTTATAACTCCTATATATTTTTGTTAATTTTGCTACTCTCCTTTAGTTGGAGAAGATCACATAAGTTTCCATATAAGTCTTTAAAAACAGCAACTATGCCATATTCTTGGACGGAAGGGTCTCTAATAAATTCTACACCTAATGATTTCATCCTATTATAGTCAGTCCAAAAATCAGTTGTATTAAGAAATAAGAAAACTCGACCACCAGTTTGATTACCTATGAACTGTTTTTGTTCTAAATTAGATGCTTTAGCTAATAATAATAAAAATCTTTTTGAACCTTTGGGAGAAATCAATACTCATCTTTTGTTTTGCTCTGGTTGGTAAGTATCTTCTATTAGCTCAAAATTTAATTTTTTTGTATAGAATTCAATAGCTTCATTATAATCTTCTACAACAATAGATACATGAATTATAGATTGATTGTTCATTTTTTATACCAAAGTAACTAATTCTTCCGAACTAGTAGGGTGGATAGCTACAGTATCATCAAAATCTTGTTTAGTTGCACCCATATTGATAGCTACTGCAAATCCTTGTAGCATCTCATCAACATTTAGACCTATCATATGACAACCAACTACTTTTTCATTTTCACCAGTTACAACTAGTTTCATTACAGTTGGCATTCTATGGCCTGAGATAGCACAATATAGGGCTGTAAAGCGAGATTTGTAAACTTTCACATTATCATCACCATATTTTTCTTTAGCTTCTTTCTCAGCTAAACCAACAGTACCAATAGCAGGGTGAGAGAATATTACTGTAGGAACATATTGAAGATTAGCTTTTAAATTAGTTTCACCATTGAAAAGTTTACGTGCTAGATATCTACCTGTTTTAATAGCTACTGGCGTTAGTTGAGGAACACCTGATGCATCACCCAAAGAGTATATTCCTTCAACATTTGTCTCACACCATTCATTAGCAGGGATTATGCCTTTATTAGTTATTTCTATATCAGTATTTTCTATACCTAGATTATGAGTATTTGGTGCACGACCTGTTGCCCATATTAGAGTGTCGACATTTTCTAAAACCATATCTGTATCAGTAGTAATCTTTAAAGTTTCACCAACTTTTTCTATTTTAGTAATATTTGTATGGTTCATTACTTTAAGATTAGTCATTTCCATACATTCAACTAAAGTATCGCTAATATCACCATCAAAATCCATTAGTGGCTTATCTCTACGTACTACTACAGTTGTGTCAGTGCCATGAGCATTTAAAACCCCAGCAATCTCAACTCCAATATAACCACCACCAACGATGACGGCTTTTTTAGGAGTTTCTTCTAGCTCGAAGAACTCATCAGATGTAATACCTAGTTCAGCACCCTCGATATTATTTAGTACAATAGGGTATGCACCTGGAGATATAAATATATAATCAGCAGTTATCTCAGTACCATCATCTAATATCATAGTTTTATTATCTTTGAATTTACCCCAATTATTAAAATGAGTAATATCCCACTTATCAAGTAACCTGTCATAAAAACCATGAATGTTACCTATATATTTAGTTCTTTTTTCTTTTAAAGTAGCCCAATTAAAACCTTTGACTTCGACATCAAAACCATATCCTGCTACATCATGCTTTAATTGCTCTGCAATCATAGCACCATAAAACATTGCTTTCTTAGGTACGCAACCACGATTTACACATGTACCACCAAGTTCACGTTTCTCAATTATTGCAACTTTTTTACCAAATTTAGCAGCTTGTACAGCAGATGCTATACCACCAGAGCCACCACCTAAACTTATTATATCGAAGTGATTATCTTTCATTTTTCTTTCCTATATTACTTTATTATTCTTGTTCAAAAGATATTTTTCTATTATTTGCTTTTTGAATAGGTCTATCATTATTAAAAGTCAAAATATTCCTAAATGTTTGAACTTGCTTTTTAGATATCTTAGCTTTTCTTTTTAATATAATCCATTTAACCGCTTCAATACATGGTGGTGTTGTCAAAGACCCTATATATTCATAAAAAGAGTGGTGACCATTAGGAAGTGGACTATCATTTTTATTTACAGTAAATCCAAAAATATTAGTTTCACCAACTTTTTTAGGAATATGAGACCATATTTTGTTTATAAAAGGATTAGTTTTCGTATTGCTATACTGATAAAGGAGCGCTAATACAGCTATTTTTCCATCTTTTGAAATGTTTACAAAATGAGCTTCAAAAGGATATTCTTTACCATCTACATAATTTTCACTTGGAGTATGAAAATGCATTTGTTTTAATTCATATTTTTGTTTTCCAATAAATATATAGCTTCCCGGTTTAAATAAAATTTGTATTGTATGACCATTATTCAATATTGATTTAACATGTAAATGATAATCAATTTTTACTTTATCTGATTCATTACCTTTAACAGCTTTTGTTGTAACTATATTTATAGGGGACTGTTGTTTACCTATTGCGCATTCTTTATATTTTTCAGATAAATTTCCCCAATGTACGGGACCTTCTGCACCAACATATCCCCACTGAGCATTTTCTATACTTTTATCATCCGAATATCCAAAGCTAAAAATGCTAAAAAAAGATGCTAAAACAAGTGCTTTTAAAATATTTTTATATTTTACTTTCACTTTAATTTCCTTGTTATAATTTTATTATTAATTTTAAACTCTACAATTTTAACCTTTTAAGTTATAAATATGTAGTGGTTTAGTTACTTGACCATATTTATCTACTTCACCAAATCCTATAGCTTTTATTTTAAAATTTTCTGCCTTAAGATTAGTATTTTGTATTATTCTATTAAAATCCCTTTCAAAATTATTTCTAGCTTTGTCATTTTGTAAGTCAGCAGCTAATATACTTAGATGAGGATTAAACTGATTAAATGTATTTGGTGAACCATATTTTTTGAATGATTCTAGCTTACTTGGGTAGTATTTTACCCAACTCGGAGCAGGGTAATTTTTATTTCTATATTTAGCTAAATTATTTACTACTTTATTTGATAGTTCCTGAAGTTCTGATGAATTTTTAATATTTAGCATTACAAAACCACTTTTACTAGCAATAAAATTTGCTGTTTTAATATCAAATGGTGAAGTCTTATTAGCAATTTCTGCTAATTGTTTTTCTATATTTGAGATATTTTATCTATTAAAACTTGTTAAATAAAGTGTTAAATGTACAGGATGATTCTCAATAAAAGGGCTCATATTATATTTTCTAAGAACGTTTGTTTTCTCTAGAGAGTTATCAAATTTTTTAATATATTTAGCTGCCTTATTTGATGGGATCAAATATATATTATATTGCTTAAGGCTTTCTGCAAAAGCATTACAACTAATAAGCAGAAGAAAAATAATTATTAGCTTAGAAAAAGTTTTATTGTTTACCATTTAATTTCCTTTATTTGGTCTATTAAAATTTTAAGCGAGTTTTCTATATTAGAATTTGCTGTATCAATTTTGATTATAGATTGATCCCAAGCTTGATAATATCTATCCACTACATCTTGCCAAGTAGGGTATTTACTAAGATTAGTTTTATGTCGAGCTTCTACTCTATTTTGATGAGTTTGTTTATTACTACATATAATTTCAATATTTATTACTTTGGTAGAATTTACGTGAGATAATTTATTCCATAATTCTCGAGACTCTAAAATAGGATTACAACAATCTATAATTACATTTTTACCAAGCTCGAGATTTTCTTTAGCTTTATAGTAAGCGATCTTATATCCCTGTTTAGTTAGCTCTTGAGGATATTCTCTTTTTAGATAGTATTCAATTGTGTCAATTCTAAAGTAGACTGCATTAGCTATATTTTGTGCTAGAGCTTTAGCTAAAGTTGTTTTGCCTACTCCTGGTAGACCTGATAAGATATAAGCATGCAGCATATATTAGCCTTTTTATTCAATGTTATAAACTTCCACCACCATCAACACAAATAACTTGTCCAGTTATAAAAGATGCTTCTTTTGATATGAGAAAAGCTATTGTTGCAGCTATTTCTTTAGGTTTACCTATACGCATCATAGGGATAGAATCTAAGACTTCTTTTTCTTCTTTGCTACCAATAGGTCTTGTTTTTCTAAATAGTTCTGTATCTACAGGGCCTGGTGCTATAGCATTTACAGATATCCTATACTTGGCAAGTTCAAGAGCCCATGTTTTAGTACACCCAACTAAAGCAGATTTTGCGGCAGAGTAGCTAGTACGATTCCTAACACCAAAAATAGCTCTACTTGCAATATTGACTATTTTACAATGTTCTTTTAATTTCATTTCTTTAACAAAAAATTGTGTTATCTGCACAGCACTTATAACGTTTAAGTTATAAACTTCATTTAGTGCTGAAATAGAAACTTTTTCTAATGCTTCTGTAATTGCAATACCAACATTATTAATAATAGCGTCAGAACATCCATGAATTTCATTTATTTGAATAAGCGTTGATGCTGTCAGCTTTTCATTAGCTAAGTCACATAGAAACAATTCTCCAGGGAAGCTATCAACGCAAGATCTTGCTATTCCAATAACTTTCCATCCCTGTTTTTTTAAATATAAACTTGTAGCTAATCCAATTCCTTTTTTTGCACCTGTAATTAAAACTATTTTTTTATTTCTAATTTTAGGCTGCCTTTTTTGAGTTAAACCTCATAGTCATAACTGATAGTCAGTGGGGCGTGATCTGAGAACCAGTTCTCTTTATATATATAATCAGATCTTGGTACTACTTTATCTTTTAAAGCAGGTGTTGAAATATGATAATCAATTCTCCAACCAACATTTTTTGCTCTAGCCTGGCCACGATTTGACCACCAAGTATAGTAATCAGGCTCTTGATTAATAACCCTGAATGTATCAACCCAGCCTAAATTATCAAATATATGATCTAGCCATGCTTGCTCTTCTGGTAATACTCCAGATATTTTACCATAGTTTGATTTCCAGTTTCTGATATCAATCTCTTTATGCACGATATTAAAATCACCACAAACTATAAAATCTCTACCAGACTCAACTTGCTCTTTTAGTATTTCTTTATATTTTTCAAGAAATTGAATTTTATATTTTTGACGAACATCTCCACTAGAGCCACTTGGTAAATATAAACTAGCAATACTAAAATTATCATAATCAAACTGAATATAACGACCTTCATCATCAGCCCAGTCTAGACCAAGCTCTTTGATAACTTTTAGAGGTTTTTTCTTGGCATAAATAGCAGTACCACTATAGCCTTTTTTTATAGCATCTTTGAAATCATAATGATAACCTTCTGGGAAATACTGACTATCTCTTTCAAGTTGATGAAATTGAGCCTTTGTCTCTTGTATACATAAAAAATCTATATCCTGAGACTCAAACCACTCCCAAAAACCTTTACGCGTAGCTGCGCGAATACCATTAGCATTAAAACTTGTTACTTTAATCATTATGAAACTTAGAAAGTTAAAATTATTTATTAATTAAAATTTTAACATTTTTAGAGATGAAAAAGAGGGTGTTTTGAATAAAATTAGAATAAGCCTTTAGCTAACATCTGTATTGCAGCTAGAATAATTACAACAAAGAATATTACCCTAAGAACATTAGTAGGAATATGTGGCATTAATTTTGAGCCAATCATAGAGCCTAACAATGTACCTAAAGCTACCGGTAAAGTTATCAAGCTAACTATATAACTAGCAAAATAATAAGTCGAAGTAGCTGCAAAAGCTGTAATTCCCATTATGATCATACCCTCCTATTTGAGACACTTAGGTGTTAAGAAAAGGAGACAAGATGAGATATACAAAAGAGTTTAAAGATGAAGCTGTTAAATTATGTTTACAACCAGATGCAAATAGACGAGAAATAGCAGATAACTTAGGGGTTAAATATAAAACCATTTGCAGTTGGATATCCAAAGCCATGTCAAACCCTCAGAAAGAAATAAAGATAGATTATAAAACGCAGTACCAGCAACTATCTTTTGAAAATACTGATTTGAAGAAAAAACTCAAACAGGCAGAAACAGAGCGTGAAATACTAAAAAAGGCACAGCTTACTTTGCAAAGCAAAATCTGTAAGGTACGCCTTTATTAAGGAGCATTATAAAGTTATGCCAGTAACAACACTATGTAAATCTTTGAATGTGAGCACATCTTCATATTACAGATGGATTCATAAACCTATAGGTAAAAGGCAATATAATGATGCTGAACTAGATGATGCTATTTTAATGAACATAAATCTAGATATGGAAGTGTTAGGATATACAAAGAGCTTAAAGATATGGGTTGGAAAGTTACTCAACCTAGAGTATCTAAACGTATGAAATTACTTGGTTTACATGCTAAAGCGGCTCGTAAGCATAAGAAAACTACAGATTCTAACCACAACAAACATGTTTCTGATAATTTATTAGAACAAAACTTCACTGCTTTATCTGTAAATCATAGGTGGGTTACAGATATAACTTATGTACCTACACAAGAGGGGTGGCTGTATCTTTGTGTGATTATAGATTTATTCTCAAGATCAGTTATTGGTTGGGCAATGGATTCTAGGATGAAAGCGGATTTAGTTTGTAATGCTTTAAATATGGCATTCTTTAGAAGAAATTTTCCTAGTGGTGTGATTATACACTCTGATAAAGGGTCACAGTACTGTAGCAAACAATATCAAGACATTATTAAAGAACACTGGCTACTATCAAGTATGAGCTCTAAAGGATGCTGTTACGATAATGCTGCTTGTGAAAGTTTCTTTGGAACTTTAAAAGTAGAGTTAGTACATGATGAAAGCTATAAAACTAGAGAAGAAGCTAAACTATCAATATTTGAATATATTGAAGCTTACTATAATACAAAAAGGAGACATTCTACAATAAATTATATGACTCCATATCAATTTGAATATATAATGGAAAATGAAGTAGTAAACTGTCCCAAATTGACGGGGTAGATCATTATAAAATTACTCGTAGATGCACTTACTTTAAATGGAACTCTCATAATGTTATCCATAGCAATGACTTTAAAAGCACCTGCTCCAATACCTAATAGACCTCCAATAAATCCAGCTCCTGACATACCGAGAAAGCCTAAAAGAGGTTTTTGGACATTATATTTCTCATTTATACCATTTACATTGATACTATCATTAAGTTGTAATCTATCTGCCATCTTGGATATTTTGTCATTCTCATCAGATATAGAAGGCTCTTTTTTAAAGAAACTTAATATCTCAACAAATATTAAAATCCCTCCAAAAATTATAAATAATGATTTAGATTGAAGCATAATAGCAATTTTGGCACCAAAGATAGAACCTATCGCTGTTGCTAATGCTAAGAATAACCCTAATTTTTCTTTAGTATAACCGTGAGATCTTAAAGAAACTATAGAAGTCAAAGTACAAATTATAGCAACTAAAGATGCACCTATAGCATGATGTATCGAGATACCTAAAACTGTAGTAAGTAGGGGAGTTATAATTAATGCACCACCTAATCCAATTATAGACCCAATACTTCCACCTACAATAGCAATAATAAAGATAGCTAACTCAAAAAATATATGTTGATCCATTCTCTTATAATCAAATAAAGCTTCTTAGCTTAGTATAACCTTTATTTATAAGTTTTTTAAAAGATTTGTATTTTTATTTAAATTCTTTTAAAATGTATGCTTGCTTTGTCTAATCATGTAATTATTAAAAATTTAACAAACTGGAGAAGAGGCCAATATGGCAAAAGAAGATTGTATAGAAATGGAAGGTGTTGTATTAGAAGCTCTTCCGAACACAATGTTTAGAGTTGAACTTGAAAATGGTCATGTAGTAACTGCTCATATATCAGGTAAAATGAGAAAAAACTATATTCGTATTTTAACAGGTGATAAGGTTGTTGTTGAAATCACTCCATACGACCTTACTAAAGGGCGTATCAAATTCCGTAGTAAATAATTCTAAATTTTCTCTAAAGTAATATGTTCTCTAATATTAATAAAACCGGTGTTATGATAGTAAATATAAGGCCGATTGATATTGCTAATGGCACTACTTTCATGCCATAGTTAGCTTTAATAACAGGTAAACAAAAATCCATGGCAGTATTTGCAGCATAACCAACTAGCTCTATAGATAGTGCTTTTCTAAGTAGGGGAATCAGTGTGATAACAAATATTTCACGTAAGAAGTCAATCATAAAAGTTACCATACCATAATATTCACCAAGAAAATTAGTATTTAATACTACAGACAATGAATACCATCCTAAGCCAGAACAAATCATAATACTCTCTTTAATAGGAACACCAAATACAAAGCTAATAAGTAAAGAGAAAATAATGATGTTAAAATGATGATAGTTACTATAATAAGAGCTACTTTGTTTTTAAATATATCTTTTAAAGGTATTTTTTCTAGTCTTAATAAAATACCAATAACCAACATTAAAGCTATTAGCATTATAAACACGATATTATCAATAAATTTGGTTATATCAATATCTATAATACCACATATTACATACCCTACAGCCAAGTAAATTAAGTATTTACTAGCTTTTATAATATTTAATGCAATATTATCTTTTACATTTTTTTTAGAAACTAATATAAAATTAGTTTTAATCTGTTGATTAAAATAACAATATACAGATACTCCTATAATATTTAAAAGCAAAATAACTATACTATAACCAAAACTAATACTTATGACTTTTAGTACGATACTATTTGTATGAGTAAATATACTAAAGTTATATCCTAATAGGAAAATTATTGATATAACTATAAAATCTAGAGATAGATTTATGCGCTGTATGACTTTTGTAGTAGGCTTTAAATTAAAAAAAATAATATCCAATAATTAGGGTGATAAAGAGTATTATAGATTCAAACATTTTATACTTTTTTTAGTTTAATTTTTCTATAAATTATAAATAAAACTACAGGTATTATTGACAATATAAAACAAGCAGACAAAGTTTGGATAAAATCAAGAGGATTATCATACATATTATCTGGTGGAATAAAACCAATAAATACACATATAATAGTTCCTAAAATTCCTAAAAAACATGCAATAGACATACCTGTTTTTCCAAAAGGAATATTAAAGTCATTTGTATTTTTAATAGCATTTTTGTTTGTAAATTTAAGTTTTAAAGCAGCAAAGAACATCATTAAATACATCAAAGAATATATTTGTGTACTAAGTGCAGTCAGTAACCAATAATAAGCTTGAACAGAAGGAATTAGTTCTAGAAGGGCGCATATTATTGTCATAATAATAGCTTGTAAAATTAATATACCACCAGGAACATCATGTTTATTTGTTTTATCTAAAAAGTTTGGTAAAAAATGATCATCTGCAGCCTGTAGTAAACCTCTTGCTGGAGAGATCATCCAGTTAATCATAGATCCAATAGAACCCACAACTACCATTATACCCAATAAATAATAGAAAAATACTGGAATTCCTAGGCTATTTAAGTAAATTTTAAATGTTTTAATAGTACCATGGACAACATCAATTTGATCCTTAGGAAATATAATAGCTACAGCAAGAGCACCTAAAACCATAGTAAAAACTATAAATATAACAGCGATCAATAGTGCTAGAGGAAAAGTCCTTTTAGGATTTGTAACTTTTCTAATATGAACAGTTGCTAATTCAAGTCCTAAAAATGAAGCTATAATAGCTGTTAACCCCATCCAGGAGTCAGTTGTTGAAAAATCAGGGATTAGATTATTTAAATGGAAATGTATATTTAGGCTATAGCTATTGAATAACCATATTAAAGCAAATACTACCATTAACAACATTGGAATAACCATGCCAAAAAGGGTACAAATACTTGCAAAAACAGCAGAAACCCTTAATCCTTTCAAATTTAAAATTGTTAAAGACCAGAAAACAACTGTTATAAAGATTACTGTAAATTTTATGTTCTGAGCCAAGTCTGGATTAAATAGATACGCTATAGTTCCAGCAAGGAAAGTCAAAATACTTGGGAACCATATTAGAGTATTTACCCATTGAAACCATATTGCAAGCATTCCAATGTTTGGTCCAAAAGCTTTTTTTACCCATCCATATAGACCTTCTTCACCTTTATTTGTATATGTTGCTGTCATTTCTGCAGAAACTAAAGCCACAGGTGCGAGAAATAAAACCACCGCTATAATAAAGAAAAAGAATATATAAGTTCCTGAAGTTGCTGTTGATGGCAAGTTTCTAATATTATCAATAGCTCCTGCCATTAATAATATTAATAAAACTAGGCCAATTTTTTCTTTTGCAGGTATATTTACAGACATTGGTTACCAACTATTCATTATAGAATTAAAAATATATTAAAACATAATACTTAAGCAGAGATAAATTAGCAATTATTTAAGCTATATATAGAGGCATTACTTGAAAAAGTTTTTCAAGAGTTTCTAGAGCATTTCTATTATCTACTTTGATTATAAGTCTATCACTATCTTCAATTAATAAATTATCAGCAAAGAATAGAGGCGTACTATCATTTTTCATTATTGAAAGTATTTTTAATCCCTTGGGAAGTTTTAGATCAGAAATATTTTTTCCTATAATCGTAGACATATTTTCTTGGCCGTGGACTTTTATTTCAATAAACATTTCTTCACTATCTTCAACTTCATACATCCTTACCATGTCTACTTGAGTCAAGAAAGCTTTAATAGTAGTATAAGAAAAATTATGTGGAGAAATAGAAATATCAATAAGTTTCAAATCTCGAGTAATATCATAGTATTCAGCACTATTAACAGTAGCAATCGTCTTTTTAGCTCCTAGTTTTTTTGCTAAAATAGAAGACATTATATTTATCTCATCAGAATTTGTTAACGCAAAAAACATATCTGCTTCATCAATACCTTCAGCTATTAGAAGGTTATTGTTTACAGGGTTATAATGTAAAATTGTTGATTTTGATAACTCATCTAATGCAAATTCACATTTTTTTGCACTAGGGTCTATCATTTTTATAATATACCCTTTGTTCTCTAGAGATTTTGCTAATGTAATACTGGCATGATTAATACCAGCTATAAATATTTTTCTAATATTTGCTTTTTTAGGCTGAAAGATTGATAGAATTTGTGATGAGTATGCTTTTTCTGATAGGTACATAACTCTATCACCAGACTTCACTAAAATCTCAGTATCATCAATATCTAATTTTTCATTACCTCTATATACAGAAATAACATCTACCTTAATATTACCAAGTCCAAGATGTATATCTTTAATCGAAAAACCAACTAATGGAGAATCATCAGAAACTTCAACACCAATTACTTGGACTCTCTTATCAAAAAAACCTGAAATAAAGAACGCTCCTGGTAAGAATATTAGTTGTTCCAACCTTTTTGTTGCTTCAAAAAATGATTTTATTACTAAATCAATATTGTTTAGTAGCTTGGGGAACCTGTTGTATTCAGTATCTCTAATTCGTGCTATTTTATATGGAGTTTTATAGAGTTTATATGACATATCACATACTGCAATATTAGTAGTGTCATCAGACGTAACGGCTATAATCATATCCGTATCTTTGAAGTTAGCTTCCATCATAATGTTAGGTTTTGTAACATCTCCGACTATAGTTTGTACATCAAAAGCAGAAGATATAAAACCAAGTTTTTCTTCATCTAAATCAATAATAGATACCTGATGATCTAAGCTTAACCTCTGGGTTAAATATATTCCTAATTGTCCGGCACCTAAAATAGCGATTCTCATAATTATTTGTTATAATGTTAAACTTATAGCGTGTTAGTTTAAACATACTAATCTAAGGTACTAAAATAATCAATTTTTTATTTACTTTCAGCTTATTAAAGACTATCATAATAACAAAATGATACTAAATCGGTATAATTAGGTAATTATGCTTAGGATAAGTAAATTACTCGACTATGGATTATTGGTTGTAGTTACAATAGCAAAGAACAATTCCATACCATATAGTGCTGCAAAAATTGCTGAAGTTACTCGCTTAAATATCCCTACAGTAAGAAAACTACTTAACCAGCTTTCAATAGCAAACATTGTGTTTTCAAAACGTGGTATTGAGGGAGGCTACTCACTAGTAAGAGATTCCCGAAAAGTTACTGTTTTAGATGTAATTGAGGCTATTGAAAAAAATGTTAATCTTACAGCGTGCTGTGATATTTATAAGAAATGTAATTTGGAAAGCTGTACAGTCAGTAATTATTGGAAAGTTTTGAATACTCAACTATTAGAAATACTCTCTGGCACATCAATCTATGATATTGTCAATAACAAAGGCAAGAGCTAAATAAAATGAGTGAAAATTTAGATAAAATAATAGAACAAGACTATGAATATGGTTTTGTCACGAATGTTGAAGAAGAAACAATAGCAGCAGGGCTTAATGAAGATGTTATTCGTCTTATATCTGCAAGAAAGAATGAGCCTGAATTTCTATTAGAATGGCGTTTAAAAGCCTATAAAAAATGGTTAGAAATGAAATCTCCTAGTTGGGCAGATTTAAACTATCCTCCAATTAATTTTCAGTCTATTAGCTACTACTCATCACCAAAGTCAATGAAAGACCATCCCAAAAGCTTGGATGAGGTTGATCCAGAGATAATTGACACATACAATAAGTTAGGTATACCTCTGCATGAACAAGAGATGCTAGCAGGCGTCAAAAATATTGCAGTTGATGCAGTTTTTGACTCAGTTTCTGTCGTTACGACATTTAAAGAAAAATTAGCAGAAGCAGGTGTTATATTTTGCCCAATCTCTGAAGCTGTACAAAAACATCCTGATCTTGTGAAGAAGTACCTTGGTTCGGTAGTCCCTCAAGGTGATAATTTTTTTGCGGCTTTAAACTCAGCTGTATTTAGTGATGGCTCTTTTGTATATATTCCTAAAGATGTAACCTGTCCAATGGAGTTATCTACATACTTTAGAATAAATGCTATGAATACTGGTCAGTTTGAAAGAACTCTTATTGTAGCGGATGAGGGTAGTTATGTTAGTTACTTAGAAGGTTGTACAGCACCTATGCGTGATGAAAATCAGCTCCATGCTGCGGTAGTTGAACTAATCGCTTTAGATGGTGCTGAGATTAAATACTCCACAGTACAAAACTGGTATCCAGGAGATAAAGATGGTAAGGGTGGTATTTATAACTTTGTAACAAAAAGAGGTATATGTCATACTAATGCCAAAATTTCTTGGACACAAGTTGAAACAGGTTCTGCCATCACTTGGAAATATCCTTCAGTAGTTTTACGTGGAAATAATTCAATAGGAGAGTTTTATTCTGTAGCTCTTACACGACATGCTCAGCAAGCAGATACTGGTACAAAGATGATCCATCTTGGTAAAAATACTAAAAGTACTATCATATCTAAAGGAATCTCAGCTGGAAGAGCATCTCAAGCTTATAGAGGTTTAGTTAGAATATCTCCTAATGCTTCTGAAGCAAGAAATTTTTCACAATGTGATTCTTTGCTTATAGGTAATAAATGTGGTGCCCATACATATCCATATATAGAAAATAAAAGTAATTCATCGCAGATAGAACATGAAGCTACAACGTCGAAAATATCCGACGATCAGCTATTTTACTGTAAACAAAGAGGTTTGTCAGAAGAAGATGCTATTGCCATGATTGTAAATGGCTTTTGTAAAGAAGTATTTAAGAAATTACCTCTTGAGTTTGCAGTTGAGGCACAAAAACTTATGGAAGTTAGTCTAGAAGGTGCTGTTGGTTAAACTACTGTAATTTTACATAACTGATGATAAAAAAGGTTAAAAAATGTTATTAGAAATAAAAGATCTACATGTAAATGTTGGAGATAACAAGAAGCAAATATTAAAAGGACTAAACCTAACTATGAAAAAAGGTGAAGTTCATGCAATTATGGGGCCAAATGGTGCTGGTAAAAGCACATTAAGTAATGTTTTAGCTGGTAAAGATGGTTACGAAATCACACAAGGTTCTGTTAAGTTTGATGGTAAAAATATTGATGATTTAAGTGTCTCTGAAAGGGCGGCTGCTGGAATATTTTTAAGCTTACAATATCCTATAGAAATACCGGGTGTTAGTAATGTTCAGTTTCTAAAAACTGCTGTAAATAGTATTAGAAAACAAAATGATAAAGAAGAAATCAATGCTATTGAGTTTATGAAAAAACTAAAGCAAAACATGCAAGTTCTAAAAATTGATCAAAAATATATGTCACGTGGCGTTAATGAAGGTTTTTCTGGTGGTGAGAAAAAACGTAATGAGATGCTCCAATTAATGATGTTAGAACCTAAGCTTGCAATTCTAGATGAGACTGATTCAGGGTTAGATATTGATGCTCTTCAAGTAGTATCACAAGGTGCCAACAGTATGCGATCAGAAGATAGAAGCTTTTTAGTTATTACACATTATCAAAGACTTTTAGATCATATTGAACCTGATTTTGTTCATGTTTTAGCTGATGGTCAAATAGTTAAAACTGGTGGTAAAGAACTTGCACTTGAATTAGAAGATAAAGGATACTCCTGGTTAAACAGCTAAAGGTTAAAAAATGTTAATAGACAATAAATCTCTACCTACTACTAAGCAAGAAAGCTGGAAGTATACAAATATTGCTTCAATATATTCTAAAAATAGTATTACAGAAATATTAAAGGAAGCCCCAAAAACGAAAGATTATCTTGAAGGTTTTAAATTTGATACTCAAGAAAATGTAGTTATTATCTTAGATGGATCATTAGCTATTGATTATAATAAAAAACTTCACCATATAAGTGCTTTAGAGTTTCATAAAGATGATAGAAGTATGTCAAAATTAGCTATAGAAAATGCAAAGCATTTTGGTATAAGCGTCTCTAAAGATACAAATGATACCCTTAGTCTTATTTTTATAAATACTGAGATGGCTAAGAATAAGCTTACAAATGTTTCTTTAAAGTTAGATGTCGATATGTTTGCAAGTCTAGATTTAGATATTGATTTTGTAAATTTGACAGAAGAATCAGCAATAAACTTATTTTTAGATATAAAAGTTGCTGAATCAGCAAAGGTTAATTTTACAAACAATTCAAATAATTCAAATAATACTAAACTTGTTACTACTGCAAATTATTTAGTAAACCTTGATATGGCAGCTGAATTTAATGGTTTTAACTTATTAAATAAAGATGCTCTACTAAGAAATGATTTTATTGTTAATTTAAATAAAGAATACTCAAGATTTGATATTAGAGGTTTATATTTAGTAAGTGATAATGCTATTGCAAATGCCTGCTTTTTAGTTAATCATAATGCTTCAAATACATATA
Organism: Francisella halioticida; assembly: GCF_002211785.1. Classification (NCBI taxonomy): domain Bacteria; kingdom Pseudomonadati; phylum Pseudomonadota; class Gammaproteobacteria; order Thiotrichales; family Francisellaceae; genus Francisella; species Francisella halioticida. Next base: position 1,084,493 of record NZ_CP022132.1, on the reverse strand, counting down.
GTAATGTAAATTTCCGTGGAGTTGCTAATGGTCGTGCAAAAGCGTGGTTTAATGCAAAAGCTATTGTTAATAGAGGAATAGAGCAAATTCAAGCATTCCAGAATAATAAAAATATTCAATTAAGTAATAAAGCTGAAATAAATACAAAACCTGAACTAGAAATTTTTTCTGATGATGTTATTTGCACTCATGGTGCTACAGTCGGTCAGCTAGATAAAGATGCTTTATTTTATTTACAATCTAGAGGTTTAGAATTACAAAATGCTCAGCACTTACTTCTTGAGAGCTTTGTTAAATTTCAACTAACGTCTGATGATTTTCCTTTTGAAAATGAAATCAAAGAAGACATAACGGAATCTTTAGATGATATTTTACATTCTATAATATAAAAATCTTTTAATCTTTTTTTGTGATCTGTTAAACTGAAACTAGTAGAACAAATACTTACAATGAGGGTTTGTTTATGAAAAAAAATATTCCAATTACTTTAGTTAGTTTTTTAGCAACAAGCTCTGTTGCATTAGCATGTGATAAGGCTAAAAACAACAATACTATTCAATATACAACTCAAGCTGAAACAACTGTTAAGAGTGATAGCATACTTGTGCAAGTTATAGGATATGCAACAACAACTCTTCAAGATCAAAACAATATCCAAAAGCAAATTTCTGATGAAGTTAACAATATTGTTAAAGCAGATTGGAAAGTTAAAAATGTTGAGCAAAATACTAGTAATAGTGGCGCATTAAATATTACTTTACAATTACAAGCTAGGATATCGCAAAAAGATCTTAATAGCTTTCAAAAGGCTTTAGAAAACCAAAAAGCTTCTGGTAAAAAGTTAGTTGTCCAAGTTCATGACTACAATCCTCCTGCTAAAGCTATTGAAGCAGCTAAACAAAAGCTGATGATTAAAATCTTTAAAGATACTCAAAAGTATTTAAATGATTTCAATAAAGAGACAAGCAACACCTATACTATTCAATCAATCAAATATAATGATACTACAAATAGTTATAGACCAAGAAATACTGTTATGTACATGATAGCTGCTGCTAATGAAATGGATTCTATTGCTAATAACGATCCTGTGGCAGTTTCTCAAGATATAAATATTAGAGCAAATGTAACATTTATGGAGAAATAAAATGGCTTTAAGTAACGTTATAAAAACAGATGAAGCTAATTTTGAAAAACTTATAAATAATACAGATAAACTAGTTTTAGTAGATTTTTATGCTGATTGGTGTGGACCTTGTAAAACGCTAGGACCGATTCTTGATGAATTATCAAAAGATTATAAAGATGCTGTTATTGTTAAAATTAATGTTGATGATAATCAAAATTTAGCTGCAAAGTTTGGTATTAGAAGTATTCCTACAATGATTATCTTTAAAAATAGTAAGCACGTTGAAACTTTGAGTGGGGTTCATACAAAGACACAGTTAGAGCAAAAACTTAGAACTCATGAATGATTTATTAAATCCAAATAATTTACTTAAAGAATATTTTTAGATAAATTTAAAAATATCTATAAATCTAATTGATATCCTAACTAGTTTGTAACTATTAGATAGGTTTTAAAGTGTTAACAACAATAAAACACAAGCAAAATAACACAAAAATTAGCAATAATTATAAATTAACTATTATTTTGATAGACTTCGTAAAATAATTCTATTGAATGATGAAAAAATTAGTGTTAATGTTATATAAACCCTTAAATTTATTAAAATTTGAATAGTATCACTATGGCTGAAAAAAATAAAACTAGAATTAAAAGCTTTTGAATTTTTTAAAGAAAAAGATTAAAATTGATTTAAAAAAATATAATGTAAAAAACCTTATGAAGAAAATAATTATAACTAGTATTACAGCTACTTTTGCTTTTTCATCTTTTGCTATGGCCAATGATAGCGTTAGTCTTAAACATGTTAGAAGTCTAGATAAAAAAGATCGTAAAGAATATGTTCAGAACTTGACTGATAGTCAAAAACAAACTTTTAAAAAACAAAGAAAGAAGACAAGTAATGCATCAAAATAGAACTGCTGCTCAAAATTAACATTTAAATATGAAAAAAATTTTATTTTTATTTTTTTGTTCTATTTCTATTTGTTTTGCTAATTCGCATATAAGTGTGACTAAATTTATAAGTGGTATACCTTTATATTTAAGTATATGCTTTGTTATATCTATAGTTATAAGCTTATTAGTTAAGATAAAATACAATATGGAAATAGCTTTAGCAAGTGGAGCTATATCTCTTACAACCTCGCTTTTAGTATTATTCTTTTTGCTAATATAACAAACGGAGAGTTAAATGTTTACAGTATCTAATGAAAATGGTTATACCAAAATCAATGTACAAGGAAAACTAAAACATACGGATTATACTGATGTACTAATACCAAAGCTTGATGAGATTGCAAAGCAAGGATCAATCAAAGCTTTAATTGAAATGAGAGATTTTTCAGGCATAGAGTTTAAAGCTCTTATAGATGATTTGAAAACAGAATTCAAACATAGAAAAGATTTTGAAAAGATAGCTGTTGTTACTGACAGTTTATGGGTAAATACATCTATAGATATCTTTAAGCGTTTCTTTGCTGGTGAGATTCAAACATTTTCTGATGAGACTTGGGCTAAAAACTGGCTCGTTAGCTTTAAAATGAGATATCTTCATACTATGATAAGAGTTAAGAATTTAGAAGAGTCTTTAGATTTTTATTGTAATAAACTAGGTCTAAAAGAAGTAAGTAGACATGATAATGAGCAAGGTAAGTTTACTTTAGTTTTTTTAGCTGCTCATGATGACTATGATATAGCAAAAATAGATAAAGCACCTCTTATAGAGTTAACTTATAATTGGTCAAGTGATGAAGTATATGAAGGTGGTAGAAATTTTGGTCATCTAGCTTTTTCTGTTGATAATATTTACGATATTTGTCAAAACTTAATGGATCAAGGAGTTTTAATTCATAGACCACCTAGAGATGGTCACATGGCTTTTATAAAATCTCCTGATGGTATATCTATCGAGTTAATTCAAAAAGGTGAAGCTTTAGAGAAAAAAGAACCTTGGGGTAGTATGGAAAATACTGGAACCTGGTAAATAAATAATAAAAAATAATCATAAGTAAAAGAATTAATACAAATAATCTACATGCTATGGAATTCATGGGTATTAAGGCATTGTATCCTAAAAAAAAGACAACTGTCATTAATAAGCAACACAAGAAATATCCATACTTACTTAATGTATTTAAAAATGAGACGAATCAGGTTGTTATAGATAAAGCTAATAAGGTATGGAGTGCTGATATCACGTATATTAGACTAGAATGTGGGTATGCATATTTAGTAGCCATAATAGATTGGCATAGCAAGAAAACACTAGCTTGGAAGATTTCTAATACTATGGATACACATCTAACAACTAGTGTGTTAAAAGAAGCGTTATTTAAATATGGTAAACCTGATATCTTTAACTCTGATCAAGGAACTCAATATACAGCAAAAGAGCATATTAAAATATTATCTGATAATAAAATAAATATATCTATGGATGCTAAAGGAAGATCTATAGATAATATTGCAATTGAGAGATTTTGGAAAACACTGAAATATGAAAATGTTTATCCGGCATCATATATAACTATGAAAGAGGCTAAAGTAGGTATCAAAGAATATATTGATATTTACAACAATGAAAGACTACATTCTAGTATTGGATATATGACTCCTGATGAAGTATATTCTGGTATTTTAGATGCTGCATAAAAGCAAGGAATAAAAATATTTTATAAAGTGGTATTGAATAACAGGGACAGTTTATTTTTTGGAACTTTAAAAGTAAAGTTAGTACATGATGAAAGCTATAAAACTAGAGAAGAAGCTAAACTATCAATATTTGAATATATTGAAGCTTACTATAATACAAAAAGGAGACATTCTACAATAAATTATATGACTCCATATCAATTTGAATATATAATGGAAAATGAAGTAGTAAACTGTCCCAAATTGATGGGGTAGATCATTTATTTATCATGATTTCCTTTAAGTTAAAAATAAATATAAATTTCTAATTTTGAGTTAAATAGTCGAATATAACAATAAAGTTTAGAATTAACGTGTATTCTTACTAATACAGAATAATCATTACGATGAGAATTAAAATTTTATCAGCGGGTAATTTTAATTCTCTACCATCCAAGTTTCAAGAATTACACAAGCAGCTAAAGCATCTACTTTTAAATGACTAACTTTTTTATTTTTAACCTCTTCTAAACGCCATCTTGCTTCCCGAGTTGAATAAGCTTCATTTATAAGATGAACATTTCTTTGATACCTTTGTTTTACTTCTTTAGCAAAATCTTTTACTGCTTTAGTGATATCTGTCTCAAAACCTTGCGTATCTAAGGGTAATCCAACTATAATATCTGAAGGATTCCAGCGCTTGATAATTTTATCAAGCTCAATCCAATTTGGTACGCCTTCATAAGCCTCAACTGTGCCAATAGGTGTAGCAGTTTTAGTAATCATTTGACCACTAGCTAAGCCAATTCTAGCTTTGCCATAATCTATAGCTATTAAAGATTGAAACATTAGCCATTACCTGTATTTTTGAATAGAGAATCTAAGTTTTGTAAGCTATATCCTGCATGCTCTAAATGATTTTGCCATTTTGTTCTATTTTCATAGTTAAATAAGATTTTCTTACTTAATTTATCTGTCATAATCCAATCATTTGCTCTTATCTCATCTGAAAGTTGATCTGCTGTCCAACAGCTATAACCAACTATAGGTAAAAAGTATTCTGGAAGGATATTATTTGCAAGATCTTCTAAAATATCAATAGAAGCTGTAATTGCTAAGCCTTCATCAAGCTTTATTGTTGAATTATAATTACGACCATTTGTAGTATGAATAATTAATATTTTATGAGGGCTTATTGGGCCTCCCATATAAAGAGGGTGGTTTAATATCTCCTCAAAGGTATTATCATGAGGTATATCAAGCTCTTCAAAGACATCAGATAGCTTGTCGTCTAAGGGTTTATTTATGATCAAGCCCATAGCTCCATGACGATCATTTTGACAAAGATAAATAACAGATTTAGTAAATATAGCATCATCTTTAATTAATGGTGTTGCTAATAAAATTTCACTTTTGTGATTTTGGAACATATTATATTTCTTAATAACAATGTTAATTTTTTATAAAATGGGACGAATAGACGCCGCAGTGGCGATAATTTTAGATGAATATAGCAATAAAGTCTATATAAGTATGAGACAAAAATTTCAGACCTATAGTGATTATTGGGAATTTCCTGGCGGTAAAGTAGAAAAGAATGAAAGTTTTGAAGATTGTATTAAAAGAGAAAGTTACGAAGAAGTTGGAATTATAGCTAAATCTTTAAAGCCATACATTAAGAAAAAACATATAAATAAAGATTATATCGAAGTTAATTTGGAATTTTTTATTATAGATGATTATGAAGGTATTCCTTATCCAAAAGAAAATCAGCAATTAAAACTTGTAAATATTTCAAAACTTAATAATTATAATTTTTTACCAGCTAGTCTAGAAATAATAGAAAAATTAAAGAGAGAGTATACTTAGTTATATAACTAATTAAGTAAATATTAAAGATATTAAAGCTTAGGTTAAGATCCTTATTGACTAAATCAACAAATTTAACATAATATATATTATGCGAACTTTAATATCGCTATAAAGGGTTATCCTATTTTACTATTTACTAAAATGTTTTTGTATCTGTTTCGATGAACTACTTATATTTGACCAAATAGTTACAAATATGAATAAATTAATTATTCCGGCTAAAATATTAACTAAAGGTATCAGCCCTAATATTACAAAACCAATATACCAATAAACAAGTGAAGCTTTAAACTTTAATTTTTCATCATATTTTATAATGTATGTTTTTATTTGCTCATCTAATTTCACTGTTGTTACAATAAATGCAATTGATGACCATATTGGAATTAATTGAGTCCATAACCACGCAGGATGAATTTTTTGATTATTGTTGATCTTCGCAAGATTTTTAGCTAATTTTTGTTGTGATAATATAAATAATCCAGAAACAATAATTGATACTATTGTAAGAACAACTAAAGAAATTTGTATTAAAATAGTAAATCCTTGGATATTTTGCATTATAAATGGATTATTATTTATAGTATCTATCATTGTAAGGTTTTTTATAGAAGTTATTAAATATAAAAGTTTATAGTAGAATTACTTAACAGTAAATCTATTTGTAAATTTACTATCAGAACTATCACTAATAAAATACTCAAACTCTCCAGGCTCATAGACGTATTCTAAATTATTTTTATAAAACTTAAGATCATTAATATCTAACTTAAATGTCACAGCTTTTGTCTGTCCTTTTTTTAGAAATACTTTTTTAAATGCTTTTAATTCTTTAACTGGAGGCGTAATTGAACGCACTTTTTGATGTATATATAACTGTAATACATCAGCACACCATCATATTTACCGGTATTTGTAATATATACACCTTAATAATTAATTTATCGCCCTTTTAAATGATTTCTTTATTCTGGATTGGGTTTGAAATATCAAAAGTTGTATAGCTCAAGCCATATCCAAATGGATAAAGTGGAGAATTACAAACATCCATATAATTAGAATGATATTTCTCAAACCTACAGCTATCTTTATTTGTTAAAGGTCTACCTGTATTTTTATGGCTATAATAAATTGGTATCTGCCCAACATCTCTAGGAAAAGATGTTGTTAATTTAGCTGAAGGATTAACTTTACCAAATAATATATCCGCTATTGATAATCCAGCCTTACTACCAGGGAACCATACATCAAGTATAGCTGGTACAATTTTACTTTCTATACTACCCCAATAAATTAAACAATATTTTCAATTATTTAGTTCCCTGATCATACCCTCCTATTTGGGACACTTAGGTGTTAAGAAAAGGAGACAAGATGAGATATACAAAAGAGTTTAAAGATGAAGCTGTTAAATTATGTTTACAACCAGATGCAAATAGACGAGAAATAGCATATAATTTATTGTAGAATGTCTCCTTTTTGTATTATAGTAAGCTTCAATATATTCAAATATTGATAGTTTAGCTTCTTCTCTAGTTTTATAGCTTTCATCATGTACTAACTCTACTTTTAAAGTTCCAAAAAATAAACTGTCCCTGTTATTCAATACCACTTTATAAAATATTTTTATTCCTTGCTTTTATGCAGCATCTAAAATACCAGAATATACTTCATTAGGAGTCATATATCCAATACTAGAATGTAGTCTTTCATTGTTGTAAATATCAATATATTCTTTGATACCTACTTTAGCCTCTTTCATAGTTATATATGATGCCGGATAAACATTTTCATATTTCAGTGTTTTCCAAAATCTCTCAATTGCAATATTATCTATAGATCTTCCTTTAGCATTCATAGATATATTTATTTTATTATCAGATAATATTTTAATATGCTCTTTTACTGTATATTGAGTTCCTTGATCAGAGTTAAAGATATCAGGTTTACCATATTTAAATAATGCTTCTTTTAACACACTAGTTGTTAGATGTGTATCCATAGTATTAGAAATCTTCCAAGCTAGTGTTTTCTTGCTATGCCAATCTATTATGGCTACTAAATATGCATACCCACATTCTAGTCTAATATACGTGATATCAGCACTCCATACCTTGTTAGCTTTATCTATAACAACCTGATTCGTCTCATTTTTAAATACATTAAGTAAGTATGGATATTTCTTGTGTTGCTTATTAATGACAGTTGTCTTTTTTTTAGGATACAATGCCTTAATACCCATGAATTCCATAGCACTTTTGATTAGCTTCCTTCCAGCTAGAAATCCTAATCTATTTAGCAACTTTACTAGCCTTCTCGTACCATAATATGGATGTTTAGTATGTATCAAATCTATTGCATTTAATAGTTTAATATCATCATTACTACTAAATTTTGATATTGGTGTATAATAGTACACACTCTTAGATACAGATAATAGTTTAAGCTGATTATTTAAAGATAATTCTAGCTTAGTATCTACAGAGTTTACTCTATCATTTGATGATACCAAGCTTTTTAGCTTTCCCATTAAAAAATCCCTCTCTACTATTACCTCGACTAGTTTTTTACTTGTTGCATCTTTATCTTTTCTAAGCTCATCTATTTCCTGCTTATACTCCTTAACAACAGAGCTTTTATCAAATGCTAAGCAAGCATTAGATAAAAATTGCTGCTTCCAATTATGCACGTTTTTAGGAAGTAAATCATACTTACTTGCTATCTCATTAACTGTCATATCGCCTTCTAGCAATTCTATAATTACTTTAGCTTTAAAATCAGCTGTATACGTTACTCTTTTTTTACTCATTTATCTATTTCCTAATTTATCTAGTTAACTTTAACATCTAGGAATAAAAATCTTTCTAAAATCAGTAGCTTTTTCTGGGGACATTATACACTTGCCAAGCTCTTGCATTAGCTTCCAAATAAGTTTTAACTTCATCGTAATTTATAAAGGATCTGTTAGCATTATAAGAAACCAACTCATTTTCAAAGATCAAAACTATTACATCAAAACCTTTATCTAAGAAAACTTTTGCACTAATTAGTCCGCTAGCTCCAGCTCCAGCTCCAGCTCCAGCTCCAATAATAGCAACTCTTCTCATAACTTATACCGAGATATTACACTTATAACCGCTAAATTTACGTATATTTATTACCCCAGTATCAAATATTAAATATTGGCCCTTTATACCCATAAGCTTAGCATCAATAATAGGATCTTTATCTAAGTTAAAAGATTTAATTTTTGTAGGATACTCAAGCACAGGATAGTTTATATCTTGAATACTCCCTTCTACTGGCTCAACACTATTTTCGCCATGCTTAGCTTTTATTTGTGATATTTTATCAGTTGATTTACTAATCAACTCATCCCTTAAACCAATAAAATCAACACTATTATCTGGATCACCTTGAAGCATTTTTCGCCAATTTGTTTTATCTGATATATGTTCTTTTATTGCAACTTCGACTAGTCCAGATATCAGTCTATTCTCAACTGCAAATATTGGTATAGCTTGACTAGCTCCTTGATCTATCCAACGTGATGGTACATTTTTTAACTTTGTAATACCTACTTTAGTATCTCCAGTATTTGCCAAATACACTATATGAGTTTTCATACAGTTTTTCTCTCCCCATTCAGAATCTCTACAGGTACCTTCTGAAAAATGGCATAACTCCGGCTTAACAATGCAAATATCACATTCGGGTAATCTTCTCATACACATAAAACAATGTCCCTGTGAATAGCTTTTCTTTGTCTTAATACCACAAGAGACACAATTAATCACATTTAAAAACTCTATTTTTAGATTTTTACCAATATAGTGGTTCATACAAATATCTTCTAACTGATAATTAGCATTATTTTTATCATCTAAAGATGTATTCATCTTGTGTAAATTAACTATTTTATTCATTTTATAATTTTTCTAAGTATAAAAACTGTCTTTTAGAATAGCAGAATTTAAAACTAGTTAAAATGCTAGATGTTATTAGCTATAATCAAATTATACAAATAAATACTTTTAGATATGAGTGTTAGACTAGATAAATGGTTATGGGCAGCTAGATTTTATAAAACTAGAGCCTTAGCAAAAAAAGCAATTGAAGGTGGTAAGATACAATTTCAAGGACAAAAAATAAAAGTTAGTAAAGCAGTAAATATTGGAGATATTTATCAAATTCAACAGTCTCACATACAGAAAACTGTAGTTGTCAAAGCATTAGATGAAATTAGAAAATCTGCTATAGAAGCACAAAAACTCTACACAGAAACTGCACAAAGTATTGATAAAAGAGAAAAAGAAGTTCTTCTAAGAAAAACAGCAAGCTTACAAAGCCATGAAAAACCAACTAAAAAACAACGCAGGCAAATAATCAGCTTTAAAAGGAATGATTAATTACTAAATTTCTCAATCAGTTTTAGTACAACGTAAATTATTGCACTAATAATTACTGAAATAATACATACTTTTAATGCTATAGGAAATAAGTGAATAAATATTGTAATAATTGTAACAATAATTAAAACACCTACAAATATTGATAAAAATTTATCCATTTCTAATAATCCCTTATTTTATAATAATTTTTGCAAATTTACGTTTCCCTACTTGGAAAACATTATCTGTACCTTGACCGAAAACAGCTTTATTACCAGCGACCTTTTCGCCATCTATTTTAACTGCTCCTTGCTTAATCATACGATTAGCTTCAGATGTGCTTGAAACCAAACCAGCTTCTTTCAGCAAGTTTGCAATAAGTAGCTCTTGATTTAATTCTATAACATTTATGTCATCAGGTATCTGATTTTTTTGAAATCTTTGTATAAAATCTTGATGCGCCTTCTCAGCATCTTCCGTAGAATGAAATCTTTCTATGAGCTCTTTAGCAAGTTCGATTTTAATATCTCGTGGATTAGCTCCATTTTTAACATTTTCTTTTAGTTCTGCTATAACTTCTAAAGATTTAAAACTTAACAATTCATAATAACGCCACATAAGATCATCAGATATTGACATGATCTTACCAAAAATATCATTAGCTGGCTCTTCTATACCAATATAATTCTGGCTAGATTTAGACATTTTTTTAACACCATCTAAGCCTTCTAAAAGAGGCATAGTAATAATAACTTGTGGTTCCTGTCCTTGTTGTTTTTGTAACTCTCTGCCCATTAATAAATTAAATTTCTGATCTGTACCACCTAACTCAATATCAGCATTCATAGCTACAGAATCATACCCTTGTACTAAAGGATACAAAAACTCATGAATAGAGATCGATTGACCACCTTTATATCTTTTTGAGAAATCATCTCTTTCAAGTATTCTAGCTACTGTAGATTTTGAAGCTAGTTTAATCATGTCACTAGCAGACATTTTATCAAACCAGTCACCATTACGACGAATAATTGTTTTTTCCTTATCCAAAATCTTAAAAACTTGCTTTGTATATGTCTCAGCATTTGCAGCAACATCCTCTGCTATTAGAGGTGGTCTTGTAGCATTTTTTCCAGTTGGATCACCTATTTGAGCTGTAAAATCACCAATTAAAAAATGAATTTCATGACCTAAATCCTGAAGTTGTTTTAGTTTATTAATGACAACAGTATGACCTAGATGAATATCTGGAGCTGTTGGATCACAACCAAATTTAATAATTAATGACTTATTTTTTTCTAGTTTTTTTACTAATTCTTCTTTGATAAGAACTTCATCAGCCCCTCTTTTGATAATTTCTAAAGTCTGCGCTATAGTCGACATTATAGTTTTAATATATGAATTCTTTCAATAAAGCAAAATTATATCACAAAATTCTTTTATACACCCAATAAAACCTTATACTTAATCTTAAAGTAAAAATATTTAATAAATAATGAATATCTATATTTCTCAAAGTAATAATATTTACTTTAACTTAGCACTTGAAAACTGGCTTTTTTTAGAAAAACTTCAAGATAAGAAAATATTATTTTTATGGCAAAATGCTCCTTGTGTCGTTATAGGTAGAGCACAAAATCCTTGGCTTGAATGTAACCTTAATAGGATGAGAGAAGATAATATAATTATGGTCAGGCGCCAAAGTGGTGGTGGTACTGTTTATCATGATTTTGGAAATCTAAACTACACTATTATTTCCCCTAAAAAAGATCATGATATCAAAGCTAACCTTGATTTAGTTTGTAGCGCTGTAAAAAGCTTAGGAATTGAGGTCTATGCTAACAAGAGAAACGATATTGTTGTGGATTATCATGATTTTACTTACAAAGTATCAGGTAGTGCTTTTAGAGAGAAAAAAGATAGAGCATTTCACCATGGTACTCTATTAATTAATGCTAACACCAAAAAACTCTACGACTATCTTCATCAACCTATAGATAAGTCTTTAGATACCAAAGGTGTAAAATCACACCGCTCTAAAGTCATAAATTTAGCTGAAATTAATCCAAACATCCAAACTCAAAATATTACAAGAACTTTTTTAAATAGTTTTAATAGTGTTGAATTAAGTCTAATTAATGAAGAAACCCCTCTCAAAAATAAACAAATAATAACAAATGAAATAGAAAATTTAAAAAATTGGCAGTGGCGTTTTGGAAAAACATTACCTTTTAGTAAAAGTTATACAACAGATAATGAAGAAATTAAAATAAAAATTGAATCTGGAATTATAACTGATATTAATAGCGTCAATAAAAATATAAATATTTCAAATAAAAAACTTAAATTTAAGCAGTCATATGACTTTAAATTCTTTAAGAAATTATTAACAAATTAACAAAATTCTCTTATTAGTTAGTTAACTACCTGTATATTTCTTAGTTTCCTCCACAAATCCCTTAGTTATCAACGGTGGTCTGGTAATAGCTGAGCAAATAACTAATCCATAAGCTCCTGCCCTATAAGCATCCTTTGCATCTTGATACGTTGAGATACCTCCCTCAGCTATTATTGGTGTCTCTAGATTTTTAACGAGCTTAACAATAAGCTCAATATTTGGTAAAAGCTGATTTTCTGTTTGAAAAGTATAACCACTCAATGTGGTTGCAATTAAATCAAAACCTAATTCTTGGGCATATACGCCCTCTTCAAAAGTTGAACAGTCTGACATAAGAAATAATTGTGGAAACTTATTTCTAACTTCAGCTACTAAATCTTTTAGCTCTTGATTCTTTGGTCTTCTACGATCTGTAGCATCTAAAGCTACAATATCTACTCCTGCATTAGCTACTTCTATAACTTCATCTATTGTAGGAGTTATAAAATGATCATACCCTCCTATTTGGGACACTTAGGTGTTAAGAAAAGGAGACAAGATGAGATATACAAAAGAGTTTAAAGATGAAGCTGTTAAATTATGTTTACAACCAGATGCAAATAGACGAGAAATAGCAGATAACTTAGGGGTTAAATATAAAACCATTTGCAGTTGGATATCCAAAGCCATGTCAAACCCTCAGAAAGAAATAAAGATAGATTATAAAACGCAGTACCAGCAACTATCTTTTGAAAATACTGATTTGAAGAAAAAACTCAAACAGGCAGAAACAGAGCGTGAAATACTAAAAAAGGCAGCAGCGTACTTTGCAAAGCAAAATCTGTAAGGTACGCCTTTATTAAGGAGCATTATAAAGTTATGCCAATAACAACACTATGTAAATCTTTGAATGTGAGCACATCTTCATATTACAGATGGATTCATAAACCTATAGGTAAAAGGCAATATAATGATGCTGAACTAGATGATGCTATTTTAATGAACATAAATCTAGATATGGAAGTGTTAGGATATACAAAGAGCTTAAAGATATGGGTTGGAAAGTTACTCAAAAACGTATGAAATTACTTGGTTTACATGCTAAAGCGGCTCGTAAGCATAAGAAAACTACAGATTCTAACCACAACAAACATGTTTATGATAATTTATTAGAACAAAACTTCACTGCTTTATCTGTAAATCATAGGTGGGTTACAGATATAACTTATGTACCTACACAAGAGGGGTGGCTGTATCTTTGTGTGATTATAGATTTATTCTCAAGATCAGTTATTGGTTGGGCAATGGATTCTAGGATGAAAGCGGATTTAGTTTGTAATTCTTTAAATATGGCATTATTTAGAAGAAATTTTCCTAGTGGTGTGATTATACACTCTGATAAAGGGTCACAGTACTGTAGCAAACAATATCAAGACATTATTAAAGAACACTGGCTACTATCAAGTATGAGCTCTAAAGGATGCTGTTACGATAATGCTGCTTGTGAAAGTTTCTTTGGAACTTTAAAAGTAGAGTTAGTACATGATGAAAGATATAAAACTAGAGAAGAAGCTAAACTATCAATATTTGAATATATTGAAGCTTACTATAATACAAAAAGGAGACATTCTACAATAAATTATATGACTCCATATCAATTTGAATATATAATGGAAAATGAAGTAGTAAACTGTCACAAATTGACGGGGTAGATCACTTTTTCATTATCTCTAAGTAATGGAGCAAGAATATTTGCCAAAACTTGTCCTGACTTAGTATAGTTACTACCTATATGAGTGATATTTTTATTAATAGCTATATCTAAAGTAATAAACTTTACCTTGGGATTATCTTTTTAAGCTGATATATTTGTTCCTTAGGAGTGTTAATATCAGTTTCTATTACATTTATAATAGCGTTATAGTCTTCAAATTCCTTAGATGCTCTCAGTAAACCTGCCTTAATATCTAAACAATAATTTTTATTAATTGATTTAATAATAAAAGCATAGATTTTCTTAGAATTCTTTGTTGCTAAAGAGCTACCCATTAAATTTTTACTATAGCTAAGATCTTTTGCTAAGCTTAAAACTTTTTGTTTAGTCTCTGGTTTAATACTACCATTATCCATCAATGCTCTAGATACAGTTGTTCTAGAGATATTAAGCTTTTTAGCAATATCCTTCTGAGTTGCTATATTTAAATCTAACCAATAAATGTTCACGCGTACTCTTACGCTAAAATAATAAATATCAATTGTCAATAAATTAATCAGCACTTAAATATTTAAACCAGAATTTTATTTTAGAATAAAATAGATTAAATGAACTACATTCAATTTTTACAAAGTATTTGTTTATATAAAATATATCTAAATCATATTGAGATTTACTACTTTATTTCTTATTAGTAGAAAAGAAGGCTCCAACACTGATAGCAAATATAAAAGGTAAAATTAAAGCATCAATTACTGTCACAATAATATTTTGCATGCTCATCTCTAGTGAATTCATTTCCATATTCATATTTTTTAATATATAAATTAAACCAAAAGTAATCAAAGGTTTTATAAGCATTAGTGCTAGTATAGCAATAGCTATTCTAAACGTATAAAAAAAATTATTTTTTATTATTCTAAAGTTGTTAGATACTGATTCAAAAATACCTTTCTGATCAAGAAGTATAGCTGGCATTACAGTTAAAAATAGTAATATTGTTATGAATATACCTATGTATTGCAAAAACATAGTTAGTACCGACATCACTACCATAGAAAGTAAAAAGCATCCTATAAATGGGAACACTCTTTTCGAAAATATTTGTAGTGCAACTCTTATCGCATCAGATGCTCTCATCTGATGCTTAATCATAATTCCTTGTAGTATAATTATCATCGCATAAACAAATATGGTCGCTACCATTATTATTAAAATCATCAATGCTAAAATATTTCCTCCCGGAAAAGTATCAGGTATTGTTTGGCCGCCACTTTCAATATATTCAGACATACCATGTCTCATTAAATATACCAAACAAAATTCAGATATAAAAGAAAGCATAAATGCTAAAACAAAAGCTATCTTAAAGCCTCTTTTATATATAGTTACTGCCAATGAAATTGTTTCTTTAAAGTTTAAATTATTCATACTTAAGACACTCTATTAATAAATAAAACAAGCTAAAATATAACATAATTTTAAATGCTTTTGTGCCTTAAAGACAAAGATAGATAATAAACTTAAAAAAATAACAATAAAAAACTTGTAAAATCTCACATCAGTGCCATTTATATTAAATAGCTTATTTTAATAACGCCGAATAAAGGAATAATAAATATGGAAACAATGAGAGGAACCACTATTCTTTGTGTTAGAAAAGGTGATAAAGTAGTAATCGGTGGTGATGGTCAAGCAACTTTAGGTCATACTGTAGCGAAAGATAACATTGTAAAAGTTAGAAAGCTAAATGGTGGCAAAGTGCTTACAGGTTTTGCAGGGTCTACTGCAGATGCATTTACATTATTTGAAAAATTTGAACAAAAATTAGAATTTTATCAAGGAAACTTAGAGCGTGCGGCTGTTGAAATGGTACGAGAATGGCGTCTAGATAGAATGTTAAGTAAGCTAGAAGCTATGATTATAGTTGCAGATGAGAAATTATCACTTTTAATCTCAGGGGTTGGTGATGTAATGGCCGCTGACAAGAATAATATTATATCTATTGGTTCAGGCTCAACTTATGCTCGCTCTGCAGCTACTGCTCTTGTTGAAAATACTGATCTTTCAGCTGAAGAGATTGTTAATAAAAGTCTTACAGTTGCAGCAGATACTTGTATTTATACAAACCACAATTTCACTATAGAAAGCTTAGAAAGTAAAAAAGGATAGTTATCTCATGGCAAAAATAATGACTCCAAAAACAATCGTACATGAGTTAGAAAGACATATAATTGGTCAAAATGATGCAAAAAAAGCGGTAGCTATCGCACTGCGTAATAGATGGCGCAGAATGCAGCTTGATAGTGAAATGCGTCAAGAAGTAACTCCTAAAAATATTTTAATGATTGGACCAACTGGTGTTGGTAAAACTGAAATAGCTCGTAGACTTGCAAAGCTAGCAGATGCTCCTTTTATTAAAGTAGAGGCTACTAAATTCACAGAAGTTGGTTATGTTGGTAAAGATGTTGAATCTATTATCCGTGACCTAGTTGAAATGGCTGTGAAAATGAAGCGAGAAGATGCTAAAAAACAAGTTACAGAAAAAGCAGCTAAATTAGCTGAAGATAGAATTTTAGATGTTTTAATTCCACCAGCAAGAGCAGCAGAATCAAAAGTCGGTTTTGCCAATGAGCCAATTGAAGAAGCCACTTCTAAGAAAGATAAAGAAAATAAAACTCGTGATATTTTTAGAAATAAAATTAAAAATGGCGAACTTGATGATAAAGAAATTGAGATTGAAGTAGCAGCTGCTCCAAAAAGTATAGGAGTTATGGGACCTCCAGGAATGGATGATATGACAAACCAGCTTCAAGATTTATTCTCTAGCCTAAGCAGTGACAAGAAGAAAAATAAGAAAATGAAAATCAAGGATGCCATTAAGCTTGTTCAAGATGAAGAAGCTGCAAAATTGATTAATGAGGAAGACATAAAAGCTCGTGCTTTAGAATCAGTTGAACAAAATGGCATAGTGTTCTTAGATGAAATTGATAAGGTTTGTAAGAAATCTAGTAACTCTGGTGCTGATGTATCTCGCGAAGGTGTTCAGCGTGACTTATTACCATTGGTTGAAGGTTCTACTGTAGCTACAAAATATGGCATGATCAAAACTGACCATATATTGTTTATAGCATCAGGAGCTTTTCATGTTGCTAAACCTTCTGATCTTATTCCAGAGTTACAAGGTAGACTTCCTATTAGAGTCGAATTAAAATCTCTTAAGATTGAAGATTTTGTAAGAATATTAGTAGAACCTGATTGCTCTATTCTTAAGCAATATGTTGCTCTTATGAAAACTGAGGGTATTGAATTAAACTTTGAAGAAACTGCTATTAAAAAAATTGCTGAGATATCCTACCAGATTAATGAAGAAATCGAAAATATTGGCGCAAGAAGATTACACACAGTTATGGAAAGGCTTTTAGAAGAAATCTCTTTTGATGCTCCAGAGTTAGAAAATAAAACTATTAGCATAACCATAGATTATGTTAATGACAAATTAGGAGCTTTAGTTAAAGATAAAGATCTAAGCCAATATATCTTATAAAAAATATTTCTTTAGCTATATTTTATAGCTCTTAATATAATAGAATCTTATTTACTATATTATTTAATTCTATAATGCCTATGAATTTTTCATTATTTAAAAATGCCTCAAAACTATTGTTAATAACCCAACTTGTTTCAATAATCAGTTTTGCAGTGCTTTACTCGACACTTGTATTATTTATGACCCAGGGACTTGGATTTACAGTTACTAAAGCAAGTGCTATTATGGGCGTTTTTTTACATTTAACTTTGGGCTTCATCTCTTGGGTGGTTATGTTGGTGGTCGCTTAATTAGTTATAGATCACTTTTCTTAATAGGTAAGGTACTACAAACTATTGCTTGTTTATTTTTATCTTTTCCATCTACAGAGAATCTCTATATTGCCTTAGCTTTATTTTTAGCAGGTAGTGGCATGAATCTCCCTTGTATAAATATGATGCTAATACAACAGTTTAAAATGATGACAATGATAGTAGAGAAAGTGCTTTTTACTGGAATTATGCAGGAATGAATATAGGGTTGTTTTATTGGTTTTACAGTTGCTGGAGTATTTCAAGAGCATAATAGTTACAATATATTATTTCTTTTAACTGCTATCACAAATGTTATTGCTTTTATTCTTTTAGCTATAGGTTGGAAAACAGTAGCAGATAGAACTACTCCTTTAGTTAAAAAGGTCGAAAAAGCAGGATCCCATATATTAATAAAAAATAACTCATTTGCAATCATTATAATATTTTTAGTGATCGCTTTATTATTTTTGGCGTTAAAATACCCATTAAATACGAACTATATTGTTATTGGTTAAACTGTCTCTGTTATTCAATACCACTTTATAAAATATTTTTATTCCTTGCTTTTATGCAGCATCTAAAATACCAGAATATACTTCATCAGGAGTCATATATCCAATACTAGAATGTAGTCTTTCATTGTTGTAAATATCAATATATTCTTTGATACCTACTTTAGCCTCTTTCATAGTTATATATGATGCCGGATAAACATTTTCATATTTCAGTGTTCTCCAAAATCTCTCAATTGCAATATTATCTATAGATCTTCCTTTAGTATTCATTCCATCAATTATATTCCCACCATTAAAGGCTTGCATTCCAAGAAATCCATATTTATTTTTCCAGCTAGTTAGTTGGCTCTTAGGTATTTTATTTGAGTTTAAAATAATATCTGTGGTATTTGTTTGACCTATAGATCCAATATACTCTTCTGTTGCCACATTCACTAGAAAGTCTAATGTTCTACCTTCAATATGATGATCATTTTTATTAATAAATATATCACTGCAGGCAAAGACTGAGCTTGATAATACAAGGCTTGATAACAACAATACTTTTCTTTTCATATTTTATATCTAATTAAAGTATATTATTTATGATATCATCTCATTTAATTAAAGTCGAAGCATCAAATACTGTCTGTTTTATGTTTTTAATTATACTCTCTGCTCAATATCAAACTTAGCTTTTAGAATATCTAAAACTTTATCTGTACTTTCAGTAATAACTTTATCATCTAAAGTTTGAGTATTATCTTGGAAAAGCATACTAAGAGCTATACTTTTTCTTTCATTTTCTTGAGACTCATAAATATCAAAAATATTTAAATCTTTAAGAATATCTATCTCTATATCTTTTATTGCTTTTGTAATATTTCCAGCAAGTATAGATTTATCTACCAAGAATGAAATATCTCTTGATACTGATGGATATTTAGAAATCTTTTCAAAACTAGGTATTTGCTTTGTAGTCAAAATATCTAAATCTATTTCAAAAACTATCGGAGCTTTTGCTTTAATCTGGAAAGTCTTTAATACATTTGGATGAATTACACCTATTAGACCGATTTTATGACCATCTGCTAAAATATAAGCTGATTGTCCTGGATGTAACCAGTTTACATCGTCACAGACCTCAAAACTTAAACTAGTTATATCACTACATAAAGCTTCCACATCGGCTTTAACATCAAAAAAATCTACTTTTTTAGTATTTGACCAATTTACATTTAATAACTCTCCATAAGCTAACCCAGCAATTCTATCAAATTGAACTCTTTGATTATTTTTTAGCTTAAAACAAGCACCCTTCTCAAAGATTCTTATTCTATTTTGTTGGCGAGCTGTATTTGCTTTAAAGGAGCCTATCAAACCTGGTATCAGAGATTGTCTCATTATAGATAAATCTTGAGATATTGGATTTTGAATAGCTATTCCTCTTTGATCAAAGAAAAATTCATCATATTTTGGATCAATAAAACTATAGTTAATTGACTCATGATATCCTCTATCTACTAATCTATCATTCAAAATATCTAAAGAATGTTTTGCTTCTGAGATATTAGTTTTTGAAGCGGCATATTTAGGCATAGTTTCAGGAAGTTTTGAGTATCCATATATACGAGCAACTTCTTCGATTAAATCTTCTGGTATTTCCATATCAAAGCGATATGATGGTGGTATTACTTCTATACAATTACTATCAAAAGTTGTATCAATATTCATATGCAAAGCTTTTAGAATATCTACAACATAATCAAGATTAAATTCCGTTCCCAAAACATCATTTAACTTATCAATAGATAGATTTATTTTAACTTGTTTATTTAAACTTTCTAAATCTTCACAGCCATGAACTGGTGCCACATCTCCACCTGCAAACTCTGTTATTAATTCAATAGCTAGTTTCATAGCTTTTTTAGCAAGTTGAGGATCTACACCTCTTTCGAACCTATGTGAAGAGTCTGTATGAAGGTTATACTTACGAGCTTTACCCGCTATCTTTTCTGGAACAAAGAAAGCACTTTCTAAAAATATATCTTTAGTAGCTATTGTAATAGATGAGTCAAGTCCACCCATAACTCCTGCTATTGCTAAAATTTTTTTATTATCTGCAATTACTAAGGAATCTGAATCTAGCTTAATTTGTGTTTCATCTAAAAGAGTCAATTCTTCATTATCTTTTGCATAACGAACATTTATGCCACCTTCTAATTTCTCAAGATCAAAAGCATGCATTGGTTGACCAGTAAGAAGCATTATATAATTTGTCACATCAACAAAAAATGAAATGCTTCCTATTCCACTTCTTCTTAATTTTTCAATCATCCATAATGGTGTTTGGACTTTATTATTTACATTTTTTATAATACATCCATAGTATGATTTACATGCATCTGTGGCAGTTATAGTTACCTCTTTGGTCTCTTTAATATCTATTTTTGTATCTGAGACTTCTAGTTCTTTAAGTTGAGTTTTTGTAAGAGCAGAGACTTCTCTAGCAATACCATAAACACTTAAGCAATCCGCTCTATTTGGTGTTAGATCAACTTCTATTATATTGTCATCTAAATTTAAATATTCATTAATATCTTTACCTACTGGAGCATCTACGGGCAGATCCATTAAACCTTCTGCTTTTTCAGCTAAACCTAGCTCTTCTTCTGAGCACATCATTCCAAAAGATGCTTGTCCACGCAGTTTAGAT
Organism: Francisella halioticida; assembly: GCF_002211785.1. Taxonomy (NCBI): domain Bacteria; kingdom Pseudomonadati; phylum Pseudomonadota; class Gammaproteobacteria; order Thiotrichales; family Francisellaceae; genus Francisella; species Francisella halioticida. The sequence continues at coordinate 1,063,326 of NZ_CP022132.1, read as the reverse complement.
TTTTTAATTTTAAAATTACCTGGTAACACAGCCCCTATTTTTGCAACTGGAGCTTTCATACCTTCATAAATATTTCTGGCACCACAAACTATAGATAGAAGTTCATCGTCTGCTACATCAACACTACAGATATTTAGTTTATCTGCGTCAGGATGTTTCGTAATATTTTTAATTTGCCCAACGACAACATTTGTTACTTTTTCTGTGACTACTGGCTCTATAGCATCAACTTCTAAACCTGCTAAAGTCAAAGTATCTGCTAGATTTTGGCTATTTTGAGTATTTTTTAAATATTCATTTAACCAATTGTGTGAAAATTTCATTTATAAAGTCTCCTAAAGATATTGATTTTAAAAGTAAATTAGAACTGTAGTTTTAAAACATATCAGCTCTATATTCTAAATTTTAAAATCTTTATATGATTTTTAATTAAAATTATAATTGGACAATATTATAACAATATATATGTTTATGTGTAAATTGAATTAAAGTATTATGTTTTATTCAGATTTAGTCATAATATAAAGGAAAAAACTCGAAAATATTACAATGAATATAACAAATTGAAAATCAGGTAAAATTTTATTTAAATAGCTAATTACAGGTAAAAGTAAAATATAAATAATTAGAATTATTGCAGAAAAAATATGTGTTTTTATTTCTTCTAAATTAGACTTTATATTTAAAAGTATAAATATTACTTCAAAAATAACTACTACAATTGATGAGTAAAAAACAATATAAACACTTGAAAAACCTATAAGATAGTTAAATACTGCAAATAAAGCATAACAAATGAATATACCAAAAGGCATATAAAATCCATATTCAGATTTTGATTTTTCTCTTCTGAAAACAATCATTGCTAATGGTACAGTAAGATATGATAATATATGAAAAATGCTAAGAACTTCTGCTAAATTTTTCCAGCTTTTAAACAGAAATATAAAGGACATAGCTATAATAGTATTAAATATTAATGACTTTCTTGAAACTTTATATTTAGGATGAACATCATCAAAGTATCGTGGAACTTGGCCTTCTCTAGACATTGCAGTAAACATTCTAGATGACGCTCCAGTAAAATTTATTGCTGTACCTACTGGTGTTGCTGTTGAACCAACGTAAATAATTATAGATAAAAAACCAAGCCCAATCATTGATAATAAATCTATCATTGGTGCAGCCATAGATAGACTATGCCAACCATTATGGATCATATTTGTTGGCAATGCACCAATAAATACGGTTTGTATTAGTAAATAAATTATTAAACAAACTACAATTGAAATTGAAATTGAAATTGGAATAGTCTTACTAGGATTTTTTATTTCACTAGAGAAAGAAATAATTGACTGAAAACCATTAAATGAAACTATTATTCCAGCTATTAAAATAGTTTTAATTACTGATGAAAATCCATAAGGCATAATAGTATTATTAACGGCAGTAAAATTATCTTTATGAAATACTGTATATCCTAAAATCACAATAACCATTATAGGAATAAACAATTTAATTACTGTAATTATATTATTAGTTTTTGCTAATAATGATACTCCCAAAAAGTTAATAGCTGAAAAGAATAAAACTAGTATGGCTGAAAGTATATTTCCATAAATAGTAAGATGATTATTTAAAAATAATAAATTTGTAAACTGTGGGAATATATTTATCAAATATTGTACAGCAGCATCAGCTTCTAATGCAATAACAGCAACTATACCTAACCAATTAGCTATAGCAAATGGAAATCCAAAAAATCTATTATGGGATATGGTTGTAATAATTGCAGATAAACCTCTTAATGGATATATAGATGCTATTTCAGAAAAGCATAATCCAAGAACTAATACTATAAATGCTCCTATCATCCATGCAAATAGTGCAGCTGGGCCAGATATATTAGCTGCTAATAATGGAGAAAATAACCAACCGCTACCTATAATGGCCGATATACCCATAAAACTTGTAGAAAAAATACCTAGTTTTTTGTTTATCATAATATTTTTTGATTATTTCAAGAAGGTATGACTCTAACACAAAGAATTACTACAGTCCACAATCTGCGAGAAATTTTTTATAACCTTTAGTCAAATTTAAGAGTTAATAATGCCACATTTCCAAAATAGCACGAATCACTCTTTCAGCTTTGCGATTAGTTTGTCGTGATACTCTAAATTTCTTAGCTAATATTGATTGTATAAAACATCTTGTTTACTATAACTGGCAAACTCTTTTCCTATCTATAGAAGTTAATCTTATATGTTTTATGCATCTTCATCACTTACATTTTACCTGTAAACAACTCGGTTAATTCTTACACGTTATTACCTTATAAATCAAACACAGCAAATCCCATCAGCTTTGATAAGCAAATATATAAAGAAAGACATTTGATACAGAATTTTTTTTCTAAAATTAAGCATTTTAGAAAATTTACTATAGATTTGATAAAATTATATTTGCATATCTAGGTATGATTAAATTAGCTTGTACTTTTATTTGGTTATGGTAAGAAATTTTTTTGTGCACAGAACCTAGTTAAAATTGCTTTAAAAATCGTAGATCATTTTCAAAAAATATTCTTAGATCATTAATTCCATATCTAAGCATTGATAATCTTTCAACTCCCATACCAAAAGCAAAACCTTGATATTTTTGAGAATCAACATTCCCGGATTTTAAAACTTTAGGATGAACCATACCACAACCTAGTACTTCTAACCAACCAGTATGCTTACAGACTCTACAGCCTTTACCATTACACATTACACATTCCATATCGACCTCTGCTGAGGGTTCTGTAAATGGAAAATATGACGGTCTAAAGCGTACCTTCAAATCTTTTTCAAAAAATGAGTTTAAAAATGCATGTAATAAACCTTTTAGATCAGCAAAAGACACTTTTTTTTCTACAAGTAATCCCTCAACCTGATGAAACATTGGAGTATGAGTAACATCAGAATCACAACGATACACCCTACCTGGAGCAATTATTCTAATTGGTGGCTCCTGTTTTTCCATAGTTCTAATCTGTACACCGGAAGTATGCGTTCTTAGAACATGCGTTTCATCTATATAAAAAGTATCATGCATTGCTCTTGCTGGATGATGTGAAGGTATATTTAGCGTTTCAAAGTTATAATAGTCGCTCTCAATCTCTGGACCAAATTCAATTGCAAAACCATTTTGTTTAAAAAATGACTCTATTCTATTTAGAGTTTTTGTCACAGGATGTAAAGATCCTTGGTTTTGCCCTACGCCAGACAATGTCACATCAATTTTTTCTTTGGCTAACTTTTCATTTAGTTCTGACTTTTCAAAGTGAGATAGTTTTGAGTTAATTGCTTCTTGTAAAGTTTGTTTTGCAATATTTACTGCTTGTCCTAATTTAGATTTTTCTTCGTTAGGTAATGTAGCTATTAGCTTCATCATACCTGTTAACTCACCTTTTTTACCGAGATATTTAACTCTAATATCGTCTAGAGACTTTTTATCTTTGACAAGATTAAGCTCTTCTAAGGCCTTATCTTTCATTTGATCAACTATTTGCATATTTATCCTTTATTTCAAAACTTGAGAGATATTATAGACAAAAAAGAATTTTATTAAAATGTTGCAAGTAACAAACTTTAAAGGTTTTAATTAGTTTTTTTATTTAAATCATATTTACTAATTATATAAGCACCTATCACACTTATAACTCCACCGATAACACCTAAAATATTTTCTGTCTCTCTTAAAAAGATCCAACCAAGAAATATTGATATTATTGGCATAAAGTATAATGATGCAATTGCTGTGGTTGCTTTTAAATTTTTAAATGCATATCCCCAAAAAAGATATCCTAAAGCTCCAGGGAAAATTCCGATATAAATAATTACTAAAATACTAGTTAGATTTGCAGAGCTTATCTCAACAAACGCTTCTTTAGAATATATAAGAAGCATAGCGCTTCCAAACCATGTAAAATATGATACTTATGATACTGCTTCCACAGGATAAAACTTCAGTAATACACTTTTTTGAAAAGTTGAATATATAGCATTAGAGAAACAAGCTAAATATACAAAACAAATACCTATAAACTCAAAAGAAGTATCATTTTTTGATAAAAAAATTATTCCTGCACCAATTAATGCTATACAAAAGCCAAAAATACCAGCTTTCATGATTTTTTCTCTAAAAAAACATATGCTAAAATGCTACAACAATAGGTGCTTGAGCAGTAATAAAATTTGCACTAGCGGCTGTAATTCTAGCTTCACCAGAGTTTAAAAAAATATTATATGCAAAAAATCCAAAAAAACCTAATATAGCAAATTTTGTGAGGTCTAATAAACTAGGAACAGTCTTGTTTTTTTGCCTAATAAAAATTATTAACATAGTTATACTAGCTATAGCATATCTAGATAAAGATAATCCTCCAGCACTAAAACCATTTAACATTAAATAACGTATACCAATAAAAGCAGTTGACCACATTATAATAGTAATTAAAAGTAACATTAATGCCTTATTGTTTAAAAGGTGCTTATACATAAGGTTACTCTTGAATCAAACTATTAAGTTTTTTACCTATTATAAAAGCAAAAAATGCAATAACTATAGTTATCATAGATATCATTGCAAATAAATGCTGGTAACTATAATAACTACTAATAGTCATTTGCGTATCAAAACCTATTTTAGAATTATATTTTACTTCACTACTTACATAAGTTGCTATTATAGTACCCAGTTTAATGCCTATAGCTGATGTAATAAACCAGGTTCCCATTCCAAAGCCCATGATTCTCTTAGGAAGAAGTTTAGCCATAAGAGCCAAACCTAACGCACTTATAAGTAATTCAGCAGATGAGAAAAATATTGTAATAGCCAAAACCTCCCACCAAATACTTACTTTTGAAGTTGGAGCATTTAATAAGCAAGCTAAATACATCGCTCCATATGCTAAGCCACAAAAAATAATCCCATTGCAAATTTATGAGGAAGACAAAGATCCTTATCTTTGAGTTTGACATATACCAATGCAAATAATGGAGATAATATTACAACACCTAATGTATTTAATACACCTGGGATTTGCTGAGGATCAATATCCATGCCTAAAAAATGTAAGTTTACATGGTGTACATTAAATAGTATAAACTGTCCCTGTTATTCAATACCACTTTATAAAATATTTTTATTCCTTGCTTTTATGCAGCATCTAAAATACCAGAATATACTTCATCAGGAGTCATATATCCAATACTAGAATGTAGTCTTTCATTGTTGTAAATATCAATATATTTTTTGATACCTACTTTAGCCTCTTTCATAGTTATATATGATGCCGGATAAACATTTTCATATTTCAGTGTTCTCCAAAATCTCTCAATTGCAATATTATCTATAGATCTTCCTTTAGCATCCATAGATTTATTTATTTTATTATCAGATAATATTTTAATATGCTCTTTTGCTGTATATTGAGTTCCTTGATCAGAGTTAAAGATATCAGGTTTACCATATTTAAATAACGCTTCTTTTAACACACTAGTTGTTAGATGTGTATCCATAGTATTAGAAATCTTACAAGCTAGTGTTTTCTTGCTATGCCAATCTATTATGGCTACTAAATATGCATACCCACATTCTAGTCTAATATACGTGATATCAGCACTCCATACCTTATTAGCTTTATCTATAACAACCTGATTCGTCTCATTTTTAAATACATTAAGTAAGTATGGATATTTCTTGTGTTGCTTATTAATGACAGTTGTCTTTTTTTTAGGATACAATGCCTTAATACCCATTAATTCCATAGCACTTTTGATTAGCTTCCTTCCAACTAGAAATCCTAATCTATTTAGCAACTTTACTAGCCTTCTCGTACCATAATATGGATGTTTAGTATGTATCAAATCTATTGCATTTAATAGTTTAATATCATCATTACTACTAAATTTTGATATTGGTGTATAATAGTACACACTCTTAGATACAGATAATAGTTTAAGCTGATTATTTAAAGATAATTCTAGCTTAGTATCTACAGAGTTTACTCTATCATTTGATGATACCAAGCTTTTTAGCTTTCCCATTAAAAAATCCCTCTCTACTATTACCTCGACTAGTTCTTTACTTGTTGCATCTTTATCTTTTCTAAGCTCATCTATTTCCTGCTTATACTCCTTAACAACAGAGCTTTTATCAAATGCTAAGCAAGCATTAGATAAAAATTGCTGCTTCCAATTGTGCACGTTTTTAGGAAGTAAATCATACTTACTTGCTATCTCATTAACTGTCATATTGCCTTCTAGCAATTCTATAATTACTTTAGCTTTAAAATCAGCTGTATACGTTACTCTTTTTTTACTCATTTATCCATTTCCTAATTTATCTAGTTAAGTTTAACATCTAGGAATAAAAATCTTTCTAAAATCAGTAGCTTTTTCTGGGGACATTATAAACTTAATGCAAAAATGATAAAAAAATTAGAATTTACCCTCTTTGAATCTATAACTATTTAATCTAATATGTAAGTATATAAGCACAGTAATTTATTAGATCTTATATGACTATCAATCTTTATAATGAAAATGACTACCTAAGACAAAATAATAATATTTCTAAAAAAGAAAATTTTTCACCTTTTAGAAGAGACTATGCCAGAGTTGTGCATTCCTCATCATTTAGAAGGCTACAGGCAAAAACTCAAATATTTCCAAGTTTTGAAAATGACTTTTTTAGAAATAGACTTACTCACTCTTTAGAGGTAGCTCAAATAGCAAAATCTATCGCAGTAAAATTAAATGCTGAAAATAATCTTAATCTTGATTATGATCTTATAGAAACAGCTGCTCTTTGTCATGATATTGGTCACCCTCCTTTTGGACATAATGGCGAAGTTGCACTAAATAAAAAAATGCGTAACTTTGGTGGTTTTGAAAGCAATGCCCAAACACTACGTCTAATATCTCATACTGCGAAAAAAGATGTTGACCAAAAACAAAGCTTTGGCCTTAATCTTACTTATAGAACCCTTGCAGCAACTATAAAATATGATCAACTCATTCCCCCAATCAGTGATTTAGGTAAGCTTACAAAAGGCTACTACAATGAAGAGTCAAAACTAGTTGAAGATATCAAGCAAAAACTCCTTGAACCTTATAGTGTTACAACTATAGAAAACTTTAAGACTATAGAATGCTATATCATGGATGTCGCTGATGATATTGCTTATTCAACTTATGATGTTGAAGACGCGCTTAAAGGTGGATTTATAAATCCTCTGTCCATGGCTAGTATTGATGATATACTTCTTGAGAAAATTTTTAATGCAATACCTAAAGATCTAAAAATTGCCAAAGATGAAATCAAAAACATCTTAATGAATATTTTCTCAGACTATATAGATTTTAACGCCAACTGTAGAGATATTTATAAAATTTCTAAAAACATAGCTAACAATAGTCTTTTGCGTACAAAATTAACATCAAAATTAGTCAATAACTGTATTCAAAATATTGAATTTGATATAAATCAAAATGCTCCTATTATCTCTAAAGTTTATCTAAACAGTGAAATTAGAAAACAAGTTGAAGTCCTAAAGAAATATATTCTATTTAAAATCATTAAGTCCCCAAAGCTTAATGTCTTAAGATATAGAGGTAGGGAAATTATCTCTGAAATCTTTGATATTTTAATTAATTCAGATACAAATGAAAATCTTCTTCCTGATGACATTGGCGCAATATTTTATAATACGCATAATGTTCAAGGTGGAGCTAGAATTATATGTGATTACATATCATCAATGACTGATAGATATATAATTGAGCTTTACAACCAATTTAAATCAGACCCTTCTTCAATGATATTTAAGCCCTTCTCATAAAATAATTAGCACCTCCAATACCTACTAGTGAAACTGTTCCTGCTGCAATTATTAGGTATATAGGAACTAATAAACTATTAGTAGCTGAGATTAGCGATATTGTTAGTGCAGGTGCTCCAGCTGAAAATATTAAATATCCTAAATTATAGGATATCCCATAGCCTCTACATCTATACTCTAGTCTAAAGAAGTTAGTTATTATTACGTTGTATGTTGAAGCAAAAAAACCCATAACTATCGATAATATAATAAAACAAGCAAAAAAGTCTTTTCCTTCAATCATATTTTTATAGAAAACAGGCGTTACAACCATTGATATTATAATCAAAAAAGCCAACATTCTAGTCTTAGATACATAATCACTAATAAAGCCTCCAATTAAACAGCTTATTGCCATTATTATAGACCCTGTTAAAAGCAAATCTGATAGATCAAATTTAGAGACTATATACATTTTATGGAATGATGGTAAGAATAAATATAACTGTGTAAAAAGCATAGCTATAGATGCAACAAGAGCTATCCCTATCATTATTTTAATAATTAATACTTTCGAAGAAGTTTTAGCCTGATCCTTAGCTATAGCTTCTTTAACTTGAGGTAAATCAACAATATTTTTTCTTAAAAAAAATAAAATAAATGTAAAGCATGCACCTATAAAGTAGCCGATTCTCCAACCATAATTTTGAATAAAACTTTCACTAGTAAAATGGTCTAATAGAAATAAAACTAATGATGTCATCATAATTCCTAAGCTAAGACAACAAAATACCATACTGGTTACAAAACCTTGCCTCTTAGGATAGTTTTCAACAATATAAACAACTGAGACTGGTATTTCGGCACCCATTGCTAATGCTTGTATACAACGAAGCGATACAAATAATATAGTTGCTGATACTCCAATACTTTTAATTGTTGGTAGAAATGCTAATATAATTGTTGAAAAAAATAACAAAAACATATTTAAACGTAATATAAATGCCCTTCCCTTTTTATCTGCAATATAACCAAATATCCAAGCTCCAAAAGGCCGAACAATATAACCAACTATATAGACAAGAAAAACTAATAAAGTATTACTGATAGAATTACTTTCATCAAAAAACTTACTGCCAATACTCACAGCAAATACTGAGTATATTGCCAAATCATAATACTCAAAAGCTGCTCCTAAAGTCGAAAATAGAAGTCTTTTATATTCTTTCATTTGGTGATCTTTTTAGAAGTTTTCATATATATTAGTAAGAATAATATAGATAATCAAATAGTTAACCAGCATAAGTTAATGAAAGCTCAATTATCTCAAGGTAACCAACTGCGTTGGTAACTTAAATCTTAACCAAACTAGGGTTTTTTGATACAATATAAATCAACTTCGTTTGATTTATATTTGACCAATTAGAACACCAACTAAAATCCAAGAGCTACTGCAGTATAAAAATGCTTGGTGGGATTATTATCAAACATATAAAGATATCATCAGAACTGAGGTAGTTGAGACAATAGTTAAGATGCTTAGCTGTGGCATCCGTGCCAGAGGTTTTCATCACTACAGCTGCTCTAACCCCAAATGCTTACACTCCAAGAATGTCACTCATAGTTGCTCATGTAGATATTGTCAAACATGTGGAGTTAAACCAACCAACGATTGGATTAATGAGCAATTAGAAACTTTGCCTAATTGTGACTGGCAACATATAACTCTAACAATGCCTGATACTTTATGGCCATTATTCAAAGATTGGAAACTTCTTAACAAACTTCCAAAGATAGCTGGCGATATTTTCAATGAAATTGCCAAGAAACAAAAAGGTATTCGTATTGGGATGTTTATGGCTATCCATACTTTTGGTAGAGCTCTTAATTGGAATACTCATCTACACATGTCAGTAACTATGGGCGGTATTAATGATAAAAATGTTTGGAAGAAAATTAGGTTTGTAAAAAAGGTGATTATGCCTATGTGGCGATATAGAGTTTTAAACTTACTCAGAGAGCATCTTACACAAACTGAAATTGACGAACAGTTTAATAAACAGTGGGTTATACATTTTGCAGAGCCTACAAATAATCCAAAAAACACAATAGCATATCTTGGTAGATATATCCGAAGACCACCTATATCAATGTCTCGCTTAAAGCATTATGATGGTAAAGAAGTTACATTTAGATATTTAGATCACAAAATATCTAAATTCAAAAATGAAACTCTAGATATGAATGATTTCTTAGATAGATTTACTCAGCATATACCTCCCAAAGGATTTAGACTCATCAGATACTTCGGCTTTCTCGCAAACTGTGTTAGAGGTAAATTGTTGCCGAAGATATATCAGATATTTAAGCAAGATCCTAAAGCTACCACTAAAACCAAATGGGCTGAGCTGTACAAAAAATCTTTTACTGTTGATCCTTTAGAATGCATATTGTGTGGTTCGCAACTACTACTCACAGGTACTGTAATTGGATTGAGCTCAAAAGATTTTATGAATCACCATGAACATCTGGCAAAAAGAAAACGAATTATTTAGCACTACAGGGATTAATTCGTCTGGAATATGGAATTGGTTAAGAATAACTTTATTTTAGTATCAAATAACTATGATAAGTGTATTTTTGTGAGCATATGAGTTTTGTCATTTTTTGATTATCTGAAATTTGGATTTTTCAGCATTTTTTACGCAATATCGAAATCGCTATTCATCAATATCGAAATCGCTATTCATCAAGGGTAATAACATATTTATCCATATTAATACTTTTATTAAATTATCTACAGTTTTATTTCTCAGATCTATAAATAAAGTATTTAAATGCTCTTGCTTACGCCCTGCTAAAACTTTTATTTGAATGTGAATAAGTTCTTTTTTATTATTTCCTGCAACACTACAGCACTCATAATAATAAACACGATTTTAAAATGATTCTAAACTTGTTGCTAAACCTTCAATTAAATATTGCTGTGAAACCTCTACTGTTTGCTTAGCTAACTCAATGTTAAAACTTTTAGGTATTTCTAATACTATATGAGGCATATATTAAATCCCTTTATTTAAGTATTTTTTTAATGGGGGTATCAAAAACATAGTCCTTGCTATATAGAATAATATCAAAGCTATCCATAAGCCATAATTTTCAAAAGGCTGAAGTAAAAATACAAAGCAAACATAAACTAAAGCTGCTAGAATCATAGCATTTCTCATAGCAATAGTTTTTAATAAACCAACAAAAACTCCGTCTATCCAAAAGCTAAAACTAGCAACAAGTGGAATTAATATGGAAAACAAAATATATTTGTTTACTTGAACTTTCACATCAATTAAAGATGTAAATATGTTAATTATATAATCTTTAAAACAAGCATAAATAAGAATTAAAATAAAAGTTAATATCAAACTTTGTAACAATGTTTTGTTAACAACCTCTTTAAATACTTTTTGATCATTTTTAATATAAGCTTGTGCAACTAATGATTCTGTAGTATTTGCCAATGCATCAAGAAACATTGCTATAAATAGGCTTACTTCTATTAAAATAGTATTAGCTGCCAAAACATCGTTACCATACTTTACTGAAAATATATAAAAGGAATTCATCGACAGTAGTAAACATAAAGAGCGTATAAAAATATTAATATTAAGCTTCAAAAAAGGTAGATATTGATCAATTGCAAAAAAATTAAATCTATACAAAAACGACTTAATTAATACTCCTTTATTTAAGAAAAACTTATACATATTTATAAATAAGAAAATAGTTGTGAAACAATATCCAAATACTAAAGAAATTGCTACACCTATGACATTATACTTCATAAAAATCACCAAAAACATGCTAGATGCAGTTGCTAAAATCATCAGAATTAATGAACTATATAAAACTATTTTTGTCTTACCAACACCTATAAAGAAACCTATAAAAATAAAATTTAATAATGCAAAACCAAAAACATATATAGCTATATTATAAAAACTAATAAGTAGATCTTTGACATCATTATCAATATTGATTAGATTTAATACTAAATCTAAAATAATAGACTTTATCACAAAAATAATTATAGCTATTACGCCAGCAACAATTATTGCTCTTAAAACAATACAAAACATTTTTTCAACATCATTAATATTCTGTGCTATTAAACCTGTCATACTCATTCTAAAAAAAGAAAATAATAAACAAATAATACTTAATACAGAAACTCCTAAACCTATAGCTGCCAAATAACTACTATTATTAAGATGGCCAATAAGAGCAGTATTGACAATACCAATCATTGGCAAAACTAAGTTAGAAAATATTAATGGTAAAGATAATAAAAAAATTTTTTTATGCATTTAATATAGTTAAAAATATAATATAAATAAAGATTATAACACCTATAAGCCAATCCATAATTATTTATCAAAATCTAATAAGTACTATTAAATTTTGCATATATTCACAACTGTAACTTTAAGCTATTATTAAGACCACTAAAGACAAAATTAACCTTCAATAATAAATAACAAAAGTTTAATTTAGTGAAACCATAATAAACTACAGTTCTAGTCTTTTTTGATTGCTAATTATTTTTTTATGGTCATATAATTAAGATGTAAAACAAAGCATCTTACATTTTTAGTAAATTTATAAGGAGATAACTCATGAGAAATAAGCTAAAGTTAACACCAACCATGGTATGTGCTTTAATAGGCATAGGATCTTTTTCAATAGCTAATGCTACCGAAGCTTGGTCTACTAATAATCTATCATTTTATGTTGCAGGAACTACTGTAACTGATAATGGTAAAACCTATGAATGTAAAGGTTGGCCTGCTTCAGGATGGTGTCAAATAGCAGCCTATAAGCCAAGTGATCTACCCCGTCAATTTGGGACAGTTTACTACTTCATTTTCCATTATATATTCAAATTGATATGGAGTCATATAATTTATTGTAGAATGTCTCCTTTTTGTATTATAGTAAGCTTCAATATATTCAAATATTGATAGTTTAGCTTCTTCTCTAGTTTTATAGCTTTCATCATGTACTAACTCTACTTTTAAAGTTCCAAAGAAACTTTCACAAGCAGCATTATCGTAACAGCATCCTTTAGAGCTCATACTTGATAGTAGCCAGTGTTCTTTAATAATGTCTTGATATTGTTTGCTACAGTACTGTGACCCTTTATCAGAGTGTATAATCACACCACTAGGAAAATTTCTTCTAAATAATGCCATATTTAAAGCATTACAAACTAAATCCGCTTTCATCCTAGAATCCATTGCCCAACCAATAACTGATCTTGAGAATAAATCTATAATCACACAAAGATACAGCCACCCCTCTTGTGTAGGTACATAAGTTATATCTGTAACCCACCTATGATTTACAGATAAAGCAGTGAAGTTTTGTTCTAATAAATTATCATAAACATGTTTGTTGTGGTTAGAATCTGTAGTTTTCTTATGCTTACGAGCCGCTTTAGCATGTAAACCAAGTAATTTCATACGTTTAGATACTCTAGGTTGAGTAACTTTCCAACCCATATCTTTAAGCTCTTTGTATATCCTAACACTTCCATATCTAGATTTATGTTCATTAAAATAGCATCATCTAGTTCAGCATCATTATATTGCCTTTTACCTATAGGTTTATGAATCCATCTGTAATATGAAGATGTGCTCACATTCAAAGATTTACATAGTGTTGTTACTGGCATAACTTTATAATGCTCCTTAATAAAGGCGTACCTTACAGATTTTGCTTTGCAAAGTAAGCTGTGCCTTTTTTAGTATTTCACGCTCTGTTTCTGCCTGTTTGAGTTTTTTCTTCAAATCAGTATTTTCAAAAGATAGTTGCTGGTACTGCGTTTTATAATCTATCTTTATTTCTTTCTGAGGGTTTGACATGGCTTTGGATATCCAACTGCAAATGGTTTTATATTTAACCCCTAAATTATCTGCTATTTATCGTCTATTTGCATCTGGTTGTAAACATAATTTAACAGCTTCATCTTTAAACTCTTTTGTATATCTCATCTTGTCTCCTTTTCTTAATACCTAAGTGTCCCAAATAGGAGGGTATGATCAGACTCTTATCAAGGTTGGACTTGAGTTGATGGTGTCAAAGGCGTAGCTTATAGCTAAATTCTTAACTTTCTATTATTTTTTATCTCAATTATATTTTTTTTAAAAAACTTATATCTAATAGAAACACTCAATTATTGATTTTACTTAGTCCCAAATATTTTATCTCCAGCATCTCCAAGACCTGGAATAATATATTTCTTCTCATTTAAATGACTATCTATTGATGCTGTATATAATTCTACATCAGGATGAGCTTGCTCCAGTGCTTTTACTCCTTCAGGGGCAGATACTAAAGTTATAATCTTAATATTTTTTGAACCTGATTTTTTTAATAATGAAACTGTCTCTATCATTGAACCACCTGTTGCTAGCATAGGATCTACAATAAGCGCTAACCTCTCATCAAGCTTGTCACAAAGCTTAGCAAAATATGGTATCGGTTGAGCTGTCTCTTCATTTCTATATATACCAACCATACTTACTTTAGCAGCAGGAATATGCTCAAAAACACCATCCATCATACCAATACCTGCTCGTAAAATAGGAACTACTGTTAATTTTTTACCCTTTATTTGCTCTACTTCAATATTATTACCTTGCCAGCCTAATATCTGTATTTTTTCTAGCTCAAAACTTGATGTCACTTCATAAGTTAGAAGGCTTGTAATTTCCTTAGTCAATCTTCTAAACTCTTGTGTACTTACTCCTGTAGCTCTCATAAGTCCTAACTTGTGTTGAACCATAGGGTGCTTAACTTCTACTATTTTCATGTATTTTTCCTTTTCCCTAGTTAAAATAAATTTACTTGTCCAAGTATAACTTTATTATTTGCTCCTGTTGCTGTCGGTATATTATTATAATTCTTATTAAGAGTTTCATTCCCTAATACAGCAAATGTAATAGCTTCTTTTGCATCACTATTTTGACCAATATCTTCAAATGTTAAAACTTGAGTATCAAGCAGAGCACTTATAGTTTTTATCAAAAACTTATTATAGGCTCCTCCACCTGTAAAAATTACTTGATCTAACTTATGTTTATCAAAAACAAAATTATCATATGCTTTAGATATACTTTCAGCAGTAAATATAGTCAATGTATGCACTATATCCTTAGCTGAATTTTCTTTGTATTTATCAATAATAAGATCTGTATACTCAATTCCAAATGACTCTCTACCTGTAGATTTTGGTGGCTCTGACTTAAGGTATGGATGCTCTAAAAGCTCTTGTAACATATCTACAATAATTTTACCTTCTGCAGCAATATTACCATCTTCATCATAATTTTTATCAAATAGAACTTCTACCGCTCTATTTATCATCATATTTCCTGGTCCTGTATCAAAAGCAAAAACATCTTCTATACTTGCATTTTTAGGGATAATTGTTGTATTAGCAATTCCGCCTATATTATGTAAAGCTCGTGACTTATTTTTATCTCTATATAAAATATAATCCACATATGGAACTAATGGAGCACCATCACCACCTGCAGCAATATCTCCTGCACGAAAGTTTGATATTACTGTTGTTTGGCATTCATAAGCAATTGTTGCAGCGTCCCCTAATTGTAATGAAGATTTAATAAAACCATCTTCACGCATTGCCTGGTGATAAATTGTCTGTCCATGATTAGCTATAAACTCTATATCTTTTAGACTAAGATCCACATTCCTTACCAGATCTTTTACTGCATTTGCATATTCTGAACCAAGCTTAAAATTAAGACTACATAAAAGTTGAGCATTACTTCTTGATAAATCTAGAGATCTCTTAATATCATTAAATAAATTAACTGAATATGGATATGTTTTATAACTAACTAGCTTAATATCTGTATCTAGCCCATGACCCCTAATTTTACATAATGCCACATCAATACCATCTAAAGATGTTCCTGACATGATTCCTATACAATATTTGTAAATTTCCATTTAAACTCCTCTACCCGAACCACGATTTAGTATAACTAAATTAGGAACAAAAAATAAATTGTAAACAAACTATTTCACACTAATATAAACATCTGTAATCTTTGGGCTATCCATACTTTCATAAACTTCAAAACTTGGGCTTCTTTTATTATATTTATATTTAGTATGCTTACCAAAGCATCTAACCATACCATACTTCCAAGCATTTCCTAAAAATTCCCAATCTCCTGTATGTCTTACTTTTAAAGTTTTAACCTCAGGACAAATACCTTTATACATATCACCTACAATATTAACTTTATCACAATTTTCAAAACTTACTGCAGTTGTAAAGCCAAAACTCATAGTCTTGATATCCATATGATGGTATATAGTATAAAACCTAGGATTAGAAATATTCTCTTGATTTACTAATTCTTTTAATTTATCAAAAATTTCTGACATCTTTTCTGGTAAATCACTAAGCTTGCAACTATTTATTTTTATTCCAATAAAACTTTGTTTTTTAGTTTCTCCAATACCCAAATCTTCCATTTTACTATCGACACTGCCTTTTTCGAGAAAAGATTTAAGCATTATAAGCCCTCTATCATAGTCACTAGAAATCATGCTTATAAAAGTCTGTTTAAAGAAAATTAAAAATATTGGCATTGATGATTTCATATGCCAAGTAACTTTAGTGTTACTTCCAGAACTTTCAAAGCTAAACCATGTTTTTGCTTTTGATTTAAAAGGTTTTAGAAATCTAAGTTTATAAAAAATTGCGTTATCATTTTTTTCTGTAACTTCAATTTCTCCTTCACCAATATACTTTCCTTGCCATGACAGAATACTACCAACATCTCTACCATTTCCAGATATTTTATTTTTTGCTTGCTCATCAAGTATAATCCAAGGAGAGAATTCTTTCCAGTTATTAGAATCTCCAACGAAATCTCTAACCTTACTAGTATCACAATTTATATCAATCGAAGATTTAACATCTATATTAAAACTTAATAAACTCATATTTTTTCCTGACATCATTAAAATAGTTTGATCATATCATCGTGGCAATATATTCTTAATTTAACATAGTAATTTTTAAATATAATCTAGGATGCCAAATTTACAGTTAAAATTATCTCTTTTCTTAACTTTTTTTGTTTGCGCTATTTTGCTAAATAGTGTTGGTATAGTTATTCTACAATCAGTTAACCATTACCAAGTAACTGAAGTTCAAGCTAGTATTCTTGAAGCATGTAAAGATCTAACTATTGCTATTGTCTCATTTGTTATATGCTCATTTATCCCAAGATTTGGCTATAAAAATGCAATGCTTACAGGACTTGCAATAATTACTATAGGCTGTATTACAATGGCTACTTTAAATAGTTTTTTAGTTACTAAAATACTATTCATATTAATTGGTGTAGCTTTTGCATTAATCAAAGTCTCTGTGTATTCAACTGTTGGTTTAATTACCAATGACTCAAAAATGCATGCTAGTCTTATGAGTTTGCTAGAAGGTGTATTTCAAATAGGCCTAGTACTATGTTTTTTTATATTTAGTATATTTATACATTATGGTGATTGGCTAAATACTTATTGGTTATTAGCAGGCTTAGCTATTGTTGCTTTTATACTTTTATTATTTACAAAATTAGATGAATCAACCGTAAAAGCTCAAGAAAAAAATAGTAGTTTTATATCTGATACTTTTAGTATGCTAAAACTTATAAAATTACCAATTGTTATACTTTTTATTATTAGTGTCTTTTTTTATGTATTTATTGAACAAGGTGTTCAATCATGGCTACCAACATTTAATACTAGAGTGCTTCATTTATCAGCCTCAACAAACGTATTTATGGCTAGTGTTTTTACTTTAAGTATCGCTGCGGGTCGAATTACTTTTGGTTTTATAATGAAAAAAATCGATTGAAAAAAATTATTCTTATAGGTCTTATTTGCTGTGCTATGCTTATTATATTTACATTACAGTTATCTAAATTAATTGATCCTAAAGAAACTGATACACTGATTGCTATGGTTATAGCATTACTTTTTCCTATGATTGGTTTTTTTATAGCTCCAATATACCCAACATTATGCTCAAGTGTTCTTAGTAGCCAACCAGAAAATCTTCAAAGTGCAATGGCAGGTTTAATAATTATATTCTCTGCTTTAGGTGGTACTATCGGCTCTAGAATAATTAGTGAGATATTTGCTCACTTTATAATACCCTATGAAATTTTAACAACAATTTTGAGAATTTAGTTCCTAAAGTAGCTAAACTATAAATGAGCAATTTAGGATAAATGTAAATGAGTAATAAGAGAAAAATATATACCGTTGAATTTAAGACTAAAGTTGTCTTGGAAGTATTGGGGAAAGATCAAACAATCACACAGTTATCAGTAAAATATAATATTACGCCCAAAAACATAAATAATTGGAAAACAGCCTTTTTAGAAAATGCTGAGTTGGTAATGGATCCATCCAAATCAGTATCACAATATAAAAAAGACAATGCAAAGCTTCAAACCAAGATAGATCAGTATTCTAAGAAGGTTGGACAACTAACAATTGAGAAGGAATTTCTTGAGGGAAAGCTCGTAAGCTTGGGATTATCTGATAGAAAAGCGATGATTGATCCTAAGCATAAATTATCTGTTGTAAAACAAAGTTGCTTATTAGAAGTTTCTAGAGCTGGTTTATATTACAAGCCTGTGGTTAACGAACATAAAGAAGAAGTAAAAGCAAAGCTTATACAGATACATGAGGAGATTCCCTGCTACGGCTATATAAAAGCTCATAAGCAATTAATAGAAGATGAGTTTAGCATCTGTGAGAACACAGTACAAAAGTATCGTAAAGAGTTAGGCATCAAAGCTATATTAGCGGTGAAAAAACCAAACTTAAACTTATCTGAACCTAACAAAGAGCATGCTATTTATAGTTACAAACTAAAAGGTTTAAGCATATTGAGACCTAATCAAGTTTGGTCTACAGATATTACATATATTAAGACTGATGCTGGCACAGTTTATATGGCAGATATTATTGATTGGTACTCTAAGGCTGTACTAAGTTGGGAGATATCCAACACTATGGATAGTAGTTTAGTTATGAAAGTTTTAAATGAAGCTCTGTATAAATATGGAGTACCAGAAATATTTAACACTGATCAAGGTAGCCAGTACACATCTAACATTCATATCCAAACATTATTAGATAAAAAAATTACTATATCTATGGATGGTAAAGGTAGAGCAACTGATAACATTTGCATCGAAAGATTTTGGAGAAGTGCTAAATGTGAGAGATTTTATTTAAATCAATATCCTGGCATTGTTGAACTAAGAAACGATGTGGATGATTATATAGATTTTTATAATAATAGAAGATTTCATGAGTCTATCAATTATAAAAAACCTATGGAATTTTATTACGATAACTTATTGGAAAAACGGGCGGCTTAGATGGGAACTAAATAATTGAAAATATTGTTTAATTTATTGGGGTAGTATACTTCGGTGAAGTTACGGCCTTCTACTGCGTACTTATACCTATAGCTCTTTTAGTATTACTAATTCCTCTCTATGCAAAACTTCATAGGAATAAATAACATGTCAAATAATTCATTAATCCAATTATCTGGCGAGCTTTTTGAAGCAGTTCAACTAAAACCATGCTTTAATGATTCTAAATACTTCGTTGATATGTCACCAAAGAATACTCCCAACGAAATACTTAAGAATTACAACTACTTAAAAAATTCAGAAAATTTTAACCTTAAATCTTTTATTGAAAATAATTTCTACCCCCCTATATCAGAAAAAATTTTTGATAACGGTGTAAAAGTATCTTTATCACAATATATCAAACAAATGTGGCATTTTTTACATCAATCATCTGATCAACAGAACTCATTAAGCTCTCTTATATCACTACCAAAACCTTATATAATCCCAGGAGGTAGATTTAGGGAGGTTTATTACTGGGATTGCTACTTTACTTGTGAAGGTCTACGAGTAAATGGTGAGATTCAGATGATTAAATATATAGGCAGACAACTTTGCATTCCTTATAGAAACTATTGGGTTTGTACCAAATGCAAACAGAAAATATTATCTAACTCGCTCCCAACCACCTTTATTTTATCTAATTGTAAATATTTTATATAAAGAACTTGGTATCTCAGCCATTGATAAATATTTAATAACATTAGAAAAAGAATATTCATTTTGGATGAATACCCAAAGAAATATAGATGGTTTAAATAGATATTGGGATGATTCTTCCACACCTAGACCAGAATCATATAGAGAAGATATTGAACATGCAAAAAATATAAAAGATAAACCTAAATTCTATCGTAACATTCGTGCAGCCTGTGAATCTGGCTGGGACTTTTCTAGTCGTTGGTTTGCCCAAGAAGATAATTTTAATACTCTCCAAACAATAGATATTTTACCTATTGACTTAAATAGTTACTTATATGGATTAGAACATCTACTTGGAAAATGGTTTACAGAAGTTTCAGAACAACAAAAATCGGCTAAGTATTTTAAACTAGTAAACAATAGAAAAAAACTTATACAAAATAATTTTTGGGACAATAGTAAGAAATTCTTCTATGATTTAAACCATAATACTAATACGCTTACGACTGTAATAAGTTTAGCTGGAATCACACCATTATTTTTAAATATAGCTACAAAAGAGCAAGCTCAACAAGTAGCTAAAACTATACAACATCAATTTTTAGCAGAATAACGACTCTTACACATACATCACAACAGTGGGACTCACCAAACGGCTGGGCTCCTTTACATTTTAAAGCTGTAATAGGTTTAAAAAATTATGGATTTGATAAACTCGCTGAGACAATTGCTAAAAGGTTTGTAAACACTATTAATCAGAAATTCAAAGAAACAGGTAAAATCCGCGAAAAATATGATGTACTTAATCTAAAAGCACATGCTGGAAGTGGAGAATACGTAGTGCAAGATGGTTTTGGATGGACTAATGGAGTAGCTGCATATTTTATCAAAATATATGATCTAAGAATATAAATCAATTTATAAATACTAAATTAAGAGAACTTATGGAAAAGATATTACTTACAGGTTTTGAGGCTTTTGGCAATACACCAATTAATCCAGCTGAATTAGTTGCTAAAGCACTTAATAATACTCAAATTGATAACGCATATATAGTCAGCCATATTGTGCCAAATACCTTCTTTAAAAGTATTGATTACGTTATAAAATTAATTAATGAAATACAACCAAAGCTTGTTATTATGATGGGAGAGTATGCTGGTCGTACTATGATCACAATTGAGCGTATTGCACATAATTTAAATGACGCAACACGCTACCAGTTGACTGACAATGCTGGAAAAGCTCCTCAAGATCAGCTTACAATACCTGATGGACCTACTGCCTATTATTCAACACTTCCAATTAGTGCTATGACTTAAGCAGTACGTAATGCTGGAATCCCTGCAGATATCTCTGACACTGCTGGAACTTTCTGTTGTAATCATCTGATGTATGGCATATTACATTATATAAGTACACATAAGCTATCTATAAGTGCAGGCTGGATTCACCTACCACATTTACCTTGTGTTGCTACATTGCCTGAAGCACCTAGTATGAGTCTTGAAACTTCTATAAAAGGTGTGAAAATTGCTATCTCAGCTGCTTTAAATAATAAACACGATACGTCTGAGCCAATTCTATCACGTTTACAGATTTAGCAACCTGTACAAAATTATAAAAACTAATACAAATATTCTTAGAATAATGATTATCTTTATAAATTTATAAGCTAATAAATAGTATTATATTTTTAGTATTATTAAATAAGTTTTGAAAATATATATAAAAAAATAAGATCTATAGCTATCTAATACTCTTAAAGAGTACTAAATTAATAGAGATTAAGAAATACTATTTAATGATAGGGGCTAATTCACCAGCTTCATATTTTTGAAACATTATCTCAAGTGAGATAGACTTAATTTTGCTTGCCATACCAGCACTACCAAATGCTTCGTATCTAGCTTGGCAAATTCCTGACATTGCTACTTTTGCTACAGCATTATATTTACGTGGATCAAACTCTGCAGGATTCTCAGCCATAAATTTTCTAACTGCACCTGTAGCAGCCATACGTAGATCAGTATCAATATTTACTTTACGCACACCATATTTAATAGCTTCAACTATTTCTTCTACTGGTACACCATAAGTCTCACCCATAGCACCACCATAAGTATTAATTACCTCTAACCAATCTTGCGGCACAGAAGATGAGCCGTGCATAACCAGGTGAGTATCAGGAATTCTTGCATGAATCTCTTTTACTCTTTTTATGGATAACACATCACCTGTAGGCGGCTTAGTAAATTTATAAGCACCGTGTGAAGTACCAATAGCTATTGCTAGGGCATCTACTTTTGTCTTCTTAACAAAGTCAGCAGCTTCTTCTGGATCTGTAAGCATTTGATCCATAGATAATGTACCTTCAGCCCCTACACCATCCTCTTCACCTGCTTGACCAGTTTCTAGTGAACCAAGGCATCCTAATTCACCTTCAACAGATACACCACAAGCATGAGCCATATCAGAAACTGTTTTTGTAACATTCACATTATACTCATAGTCAGATGGAGTTTTTCCGTCTGATTTTAAAGAACCATCCATCATTACAGATGAAAAACCTAACTGAATAGACCTTTGACAAACTGCTGGAGATGTACCATGATCTTGATGCATACATACAGGAATATGTGGATACTCCTCTATTGCTGCTAAAACTAAATGTCTGATAAATGGAGCACCTGCATACTTTCTAGCACCTGCAGAACCTTGTAAAATAACAGGTGAATTTACCCTGTCTGCAGCTTCCATAACAGCTCTAACCTGTTCAAGGTTATTTACATTAAAAGCTGGCAATCCATAGCCATGCTCAGCAGCATGGTCCAATAATTGTCTCAGTGAAACTAAAGCCATATATTATCTCCTTATCTTACTTGACCTGCAACTATTACTTTAATTTTATTAGTACTTCCGTGTACACCCATACTATCTCCACTAGTAAGAACAAGCATATCTCCTTCCTTAACTAAGCGTCTATTTTCCAACTCCATGGAAGCTGACCTATTTACATATAATTTAGACATCCTTGTTGAGTCAAATCGTATAGGCACAACACCTCTAAATAAAGTCATAGCACCAAGTGTTGTAACATTACGTGATAATGCATAAATAGGCAAATCAGTATTTATACGTGACATCCAACGAGATGTATTTCCACCTTCAGTTAATACAATCAACCCTTTAGCATTGATCTCATTAGCAATTTTCACAGCTGCTATTGATACTGCTTGATCAATACGACTACAATTGGCTATCTTAGGTTTTTTAACCATATGGCTATATTTACTATGCTCCGCAGAGTAACATATTCTAGACATTGCCTCAATAGTCTCTACAGGGTATTGCCCTACTGCAGTCTCGGCAGAAAGCATCACAGCGTCAGTTCCATCAAAAACAGCATTTGCAACATCAGAAGCTTCAGCACGAGTTGGTGAAGAACTCTCAATCATTGATTCCATCATCTGTGTAGCAGTGATAGAGCCTTTTTCATTTTGGCGTGCTGTAGTAATTATTAATTTTTGAGCTGCAGGGACATTTTCATCTCCAATTTCCACAGCTAAATCACCACGGGCTACCATAACAAGATCAGAAGCATCAACAATACCTTTTAAGTTACCTTCTAAAACGGCTTCTGCTCTTTCAATCTTAGCAACCATTGCAGGTGTCCAACCAGCTTCATTTACAAGTTGGCGAGCATATTCCATATCTTTACCATCTCTGACAAATGATACAGCCAAGAAATCTACCTGTAGCATCGCTGCTATTTTAATATCTTCTTTATCTTTATCAGTTAAAGCTGGTGCTGTAAGTCCACCGCCTTTTTTATTGATTCCTTTATTATTAGAAACTTTACCACCAACCACAACTTTCGTGATAGCCTTGTTCCCCTTTACAGAATCTATCTCTAAAACAATCTTACCATCATCAACTAACAGTATATCGCCCTTTTTTACATCCTGTATTAACTCTTTATAATCAATACTTACTGAATTTTCATCGCCATCTTCAAGACCTAGATCTGCATCAAGAGTAAATTTCTGCCCTTTTTTTATCTCTACAGGACCTTTTTTAAATTTTGATAATCTAATTTTAGGGCCTTGCAGATCACCTAAAATGCCAACATAAGTATCTTGCTCTTTTGCAATTTGACGAATCAAATCTACTCTTTTGCGGTGATCTTCTGCAGAACCATGCGAAAAATTACATCTTACTGCATTAACTCCCGCCTTAATCATCTTTGTTAAAGCTTCTCTAGACTCACTTGCCGGACCAAGAGTAGCTAAGATTTTTGTTCTTCTCATATAATTTGACCTTAAAATTACTTTTTTGCTTTTTTTATCAGCATCTCTATAGCGGGTAACTTTTTACCTTCTAAAAGCTCTAAAAATGCTCCACCAGCTGTAGATATATAAGAAACCTTATCTTTTATATCAAATTTTTCTATCGCAGCAATTGTATCACCACCACCAGCAACTGAAAAAGCATCTGATTCTGCTATAGCTAATGATACAGCTTTTGTACCTTCTGCAAAGTTATCAAATTCAAAAACTCCTATAGGACCATTCCAAAGAATAGTATTTGCTTGTTTTAAACATTCAGTTATATATTCTTCTGATTTAGGGCCTATATCTAAAATAATATCATCACGAGCAATATCATGAACATCCTTCACTATAGCTTCAGCATTTTCATCATTTTTTTTAGCGACTCTAACATCTCTTGGTATTGGAATGATAATATCTTTTGAACTAGCCTCAACTATAATCTCTTCAGCCTCAATAACAAGGTCTTCCTCATATAATGAAGCACCAATTTCATAACCTTGAGCTTTTAAAAAAGTATTTGCAATACCACCACCAACTACTAAGATCTCTACCTTTCTTAATAAGTTATGCAAGACCATTAATTTAGTAGATACTTTAGAACCACCTACTATAGCAGCCATTGGCTTCTTAGGCGCTTCTAAAACCTTTTCTAAAGCACTAACTTCTTTAGCTAAAAGTAATCCTGCACATGCTACTGGAATAAATTCAGCAACACCATAAGTAGAAGCATGTGCTCTATGAGCTGTAGCAAAAGCATCCATTACAAAAACATCTCCAAGACTGGCTATCTTTTGAGAGAGTTCCTCGTTAGACTTTTTCTCACCTTTATTAAAGCGTACATTATCACACATAATAATTTCACCAGCTTTAGCATCTACTCCATTTAGCCAATCTTTAGCAAATTTAACAGGTTTATTAATAATTTGAGATAATGCTTCTGCTACAGGTTCTAATGAAAACTGAGGATTATATTCACCTTCAGTAGGACGACCAAGATGAGACATCAAAATAACAGCCCCACCTTTATCTAAAATATATTGAATTGTTGGGATAGCAGCCTCAATTCGAACTTTACTTGTAACTTTGCTATTTTTGACAGGTACATTAAAATCTACTCGAACAATAACTCTTTTACCCTTTAAATTAACATTTCTTAAAGTCAGAAAATTCATAACTTACTCCAAGTTTATAAAGCTCCAAAATATTCTACTACTCTAACCATTTGGTTTGTGTATGACATTTCATTGTCATACCAAGATACAACTTTAACTAACGACTTATCACCAAGTGAAGTAACTTTAGTTTGAGTTGCATCAAATAATGAACCTTCAGAAATACCTATAAC
The DNA here is from genome assembly GCF_002211785.1 of Francisella halioticida. Lineage (NCBI taxonomy): Bacteria > Pseudomonadati > Pseudomonadota > Gammaproteobacteria > Thiotrichales > Francisellaceae > Francisella > Francisella halioticida. The sequence continues at coordinate 1,037,595 of NZ_CP022132.1, read as the reverse complement.
ATCACTAGAAACTAACTCTTCTTCTGTATACCCAAAAGATTCATTAGCAGCAGCTTTCATAGTAGCATTAACTTGCTCTGCTGTAACACTTTTAGATACCACAGTAACAAGCTCAGTCAAAGATCCAGTAGGTACGGGAACACGCTGTGCAGCACCATCTAATTTACCTGCTAATTCTGGAATAACTAAGCCAATAGCTTTAGCTGCACCAGTTGAATTAGGTACAATATTTGCAGCAGCAGCTCTTGCACGGCGAAAATCATTTTTTGCATGAGGAGCATCTAAAGTGTTTTGATCACCAGTATAAGCGTGAATAGTTGTCATAAAACCACTTTCAATTGTTGCTAAACCATGTAAACCTTTCGCCATAGGAGCTAAACAGTTTGTTGTACAAGACGCAGCAGATATTATTTTCTCATCAGCATTTAGTATACTATGGTTAACGCCGAACACCACTGTTGGTAGATCATTTCCAGCAGGAGCAGAAATAACCACTTTCTTAGCGCCTGCATCTATATGAGCTTGTGATTTTGCTTTTGATACGTAAAAACCTGTACACTCTAGTACAACATCCACATTCAATTCACCCCATGGTAAATTAGCAGCATCTTTTTCTGCATATATTTTAATTTCTTTACTATCTACAACTATAGAATCTTCTTTTGCTGATGTTGTAGCTGCTTTTGAGAATCTACCTTGAGCAGAATCATACTTTAATAAATGTGCTAACATTTTTGGATTTGTTAAGTCATTAATTGCAACAATTTCAATTCCATCTTTATCAAACATTTGACGGAAAGCTAAACGACCAATTCTACCGAAACCATTAATTGCAACTCTCATATTAATCTCCTTAAGATATTATCTTGCGAAAGTTATTACACATATTTAGCAACAATGTTGCTGATATTTTCCACAGTAAAACCAAAATGTTCAAATAAATCTACAGCTGGTGCTGATTCACCAAAACTATAGATTCCTTTTACTTCACCTCCAGCTTTTGGCATATATTTATACCACATATCAGGCTGTGCCATTTCTACAAAGACTGCTGGGATGTCATCTTTAATTACTGATTTTTTATATTCTTGATTTTGAGCATCAAATATCTCTACACAAGGTATAGAGGCTACATTTATTTTTATACCTTCATTTCCAAACTTTTTAGCAGTATTTATAGCTAATTCAACTTCTGAGCCAGTTGCAATAATTGTTGCTTTTGCATCAGAATATTCTTTAACTAAATAGCCACCTTTTGAAACTTTTTCTACTTGCTCTTGATTTTCAACTGCAGGTTGTAATCCTTGACGAGTTAAAACCATAACACTTGGAGCATCCTTTGATTTAACAGCTTCTTGCCAAGCAATCATTGTTTCAATTGTATCTGCAGGTCTCCAAACATTAAGATTAGGTATTAATCTTAAGCTCGGAACGTGTTCAACTGGCTGATGAGTTGGACCATCTTCACCTAAACCTATTGAATCATGTGACATCACATGAACTACAGGTTGCTTCATAAGAGCAGACATTCTAATAGCGTTTCTAGAATAATCACTAAATACTAAGAATGTGCCGCCATAAGGCTTTAATCCTCCATATAAGCTTAAACCATTCATAATAGCGGCCATACCAAACTCTCTAACACCATAAGAAAGATAGTTAGCACCTTCATCAGTATTGTTTAGCCAAACAGAGCCACTCCAATTAGTATTATTTGACCCTGTCAAATCAGCTGATCCACCAAACATTTCTGGCATTCTACTACATAAAACTTCTAAAGACATTTGAGAAGCTTTACGTGTAGCTACTTTTACAGGATTTGCTAACTGATAATTTATATACTCACTCACAGCTGCATCTAATTTAGAAGGCAACTCTTTATTTAGAACTCTATTTAATTCTTCATACTTAGCATTTTCTTTGTAAAAACCCCATTTTTTTTGCCAATCTTGCTCTAAAGATTGACCTTTTTCTTTAGCATCCCAATATTCATAAACATCTTGAGGCACTTCAAATGAACCATAATTCCAGTCTAACTCTTTTGCAACAGAAGCTCTCTCTTGTTCACTCAGAGGAGAGCCGTGAACAGAGGCTGTTCCTGCTTTTTCAGGGGATCCAAAACCTATAACTGTTTTACAACATATTAAAGTAGGTTTATTTTGCTCAGATTTAGCACCAAGTATAGCTTGCTCTATTGCCTCAAAGTCATGTCCATCAACGTCTTTTATGACATTCCAACCATAGGCTTCAAATCTCTCAACCGTATTATCTGTAAACCATCCTTTAGTATCTCCATCTATAGAAATACTATTATCATCCCAAAATGCTATTAATTTATTTAAACCTAAAGTCCCTGCTAAAGAACACACTTCATGAGAGATTCCTTCCATTAAACAACCATCACCTAAAAACACATAGGTATGATGATCTATCACTTTAGTATCAAGTGCATTGTATCTTTTTGCTAAAAGTTTTTCTCCTAAAGCCATTCCAATAGCATTTGCTAAACCTTGACCTAATGGTCCAGTAGTAGTCTCAACACCAGCTGTATAACCATACTCTGGATGACCAGGAGTTTTTGAATTAAGTTGTCTAAAATCCTTGATATCATCAATCGACACATCATAACCAGATAGATGTAACAATGAGTATAAAAGCATAGAACCATGACCGTTCGAAAGCACGAATCTATCACGATTTATCCAATTTGGGTTTTTGGGATTATGTTTAAGGAATTTTGTCCATAGAACCGTAGCAATATCAGCCATACCCATAGGCATACCAGGGTGTCCTGACTTAGCTTTTAAAGTTGCATCAATAGACAAAAATCTTATAGCGTTTGAAATTTCTTGAGAAATAGATAAAGACATTATTGTTTGACCTTTTATTCGTGATTATTAAAATACAAAAACATAAGTTATTACGATAATACAGCAGAGACTTCCATAAAACAAGAAATCACGATAGAATATCTTCTAATCAAAGCTTATAATCTATAAAAATGAAAAGTAGTTTCTATAATAATAAATTATTTTTTTATATACGCTAAACAAAAAAGAGAATTAGAAAACTACAAAATAATAATTGATGATATTGGACAGGTTTCCGACCTAATAAATAATGAACATCATACATTCATGTGTAACTTTTCTTTCTTTGAGGAGAAAAAACACGCTTGTATTAAGTATGCCATTCATGGAGTAATAAAACTTATTTGCCAAAATACTTTGGAGCATTTTGATTATGATTTCAATGTATCAAATAGCATAATAATCGTCGAGGATGACAGATTAGCTGCTGATAGCTTAAATGATCCTTTTATATGCGAAAACTCAACTATTGATTTACGAGACATTATCAAAGAAGAAATTATCTTGGACCTACCTTTAGTGCCAAAAAAAATTCTAACACTTGTAAAAAAGTAAAAAAAGATCCATACTATAGCGGACAAGAAAATGTTACAAAAGAAAAAAAGAATCCTTTTGAGGTTCCTAAAAACTTTAAAACGTAGTTTTTCAATAAAAATAAATACAAAATAAGAGGTTATCTAAAATGGCTGTACAACAGGTTAAAAAAAGCAGATCAAGAAGAGACATGAGAAGATCTCACGATTCTTTAACAGCTTCTACTTTATCTACTGACAAATCAACAGGCGAGTTACACTTAAGACATCACGTGTCACCTAATGGCTTCTATAAAGGCAAAAAAGTTGTAGATACAAAATCAGAAGACTAATATTTCACAAATTACTTCATAATCCGTTTATTAGATTTAATATTTTAATAAGCAAGACTAACTATCTATATAGGAAATTTTACTTATCATGAGTTATAAAATATCTATAGATGCTATGGGTGGTGACAATGGTTTAAATACCACAATCCCTGCAGCTCTTGAAGCAGTAAAGAAAGATTCTAACCTACAAATTGTACTTGTTGGTGATCATCACAAAATTAAAAGAGCTTTAGACAGATACTCAAAGGTAAAAAGAATAAAACTGCCAGTTCTGCAAAGAGTGGCTATTCATCACGCTAGCGAGACTGTTGCTATGGGCGAGTCTCCGTCTATCGCGGTTAGAAAAAAGAAAGATTCATCAATGCGTGTAGCTATAAACCTTGTCAAAGATGATACAGTTGATGCTTGTGTTAGTGCTGGAAATACTGGTGCTTTAATGGCTACATCAAAATTTGTTTTAAAAACTGTAAATGGTGTTGATCGCCCTGCTATTGTATATGCTTTACCTGCATATAATAGAGAAACTAGACAATTAAGTAAAACTTATATGCTTGACCTTGGTGCTAATGTTGTTTGTTCGTCAGAGCAACTTTTCCAATTTGCAATAATGGGGTCAATATTAGCAGCCAGCTCAAAAGGAGTTACTGAACCTAAAGTTTCACTACTTAATATTGGTGAAGAAGAAATGAAAGGTTTAGACAATATCAAAAATGCTGCAAAACTATTACAAAACTGTGACTTCATTAACTACCAAGGTTACATTGAAGGTAAATATATTTTTGACGACTCCACAGATGTTATTGTTTGTGATGGTTTCGTTGGTAATGTATCTCTAAAAACTATGGAAGGTAGCTTAAGACTTATTGAATCACTAATTAAAAAGTCAATAAGAGAAACTTCTTGGCTAATGAAAGTTCCAGTAATAATGGCATTACCACTATTTAAAAAAATGAAAACTGGCATGAATCTAGATAGTTTTAATGGAGCTTCACTATTAGGATTAACAGGTATTGTTGTGAAAAGCCATGGCAGTGCAAGTGCAAATGCTTTTGAAACAGCAATTTATGAAGCAATCAAAGAAATCAAATATAACATCCCTAAAACAATTCAAGAATCCTTAGAAAAAGTTCTTTAATCTTTTTTTTCATGATACAATAATTTTTAAATCCCAAGTCGTTTTAAAATTGGCTTGAGATATTTTTTTTGTTATCAATCTAACTAAAGTAGGTATAACTATATAATGTTTTCACAAATACTAGGTACAGGAAGCTATTTACCTGAAAAAATCTTAACTAATGAGGATATAAGTAAATTTGTAGATACTTCAGATGAATGGATAAAGCAAAGAGTTGGAATAGAGAAGCGCCACTGCGCAAATGAAAAAGAAACAACTAGCTATATGGCTACTGAAGCGGCAAAAAAAGCTCTTGAGGCAGCCAACTTAGACGCTAATGAAATTGATACCATAATAGTTGCCACAAGTACTGCTGATTTTATAATGCCATCTACAGCATCTATTGTTCAACAGAATCTAAAAATAACAAATTTTAAGATTCGTTGTTTTGATGTTTCTGCAGCTTGTAGTGGGTTTGTTTATGCTCTTGACATTGCAAAACAATATATAGAAAGCTCTAGCTCAAAAAACATATTAGTAATTGGTGCAGAAAAGATGACACGTGTTTTAGATTGGAATGACCGTTCTACTTGCGTACTTTTCGGCGATGGAGCTGGAGCTGTAGTTCTTTCATCAAGCCAAGAAAAGAAAATCCTATCATCTTCATTATTTACAGATGGCTCCTGCTTGGATATGCTCAATGTTCCAAATAATCTTCCAAGTTCTAGAGGTCAAAACATTGATATTGACCCATATCTAATTATGGAAGGCAATAAAGTTTTTAAATTTGCCGTTTCTAGACTATCTTCTCTAGCTAATGAATTAATAAAAGAAGCTGGTATAGAATCTAATGATATTGATTGGCTAGTTCCACATCAAGCAAATTATAGAATATTGAATTCAACAGCAAAAAAAATCAATATGCCAATGTCTAAGGTTGTTACCACATTACAAGACCATGGTAATACTTCAGCAGCGTCTATACCTTTAGCTTTAGATCATGCTATAAAAAATAATCAAATTAAACCCGGAGATACAATAATTTCTGAAGCATTTGGTGCTGGATTTGTCTGGGGTGGGTTTATCGCAAAGATATAACCTAGCTAGCATCTAATAACTTTTGTTTAATAAGGAGATTTCATTATGTCAAAAATAGCTATAGTTTTTCCAGGTCAAGGTTCACAGAAGCTAGGAATGCTTCAGGATTACTATGATAAATTTGAAACTTTTAGAAACGCTATGAATGAAGCAAAACAATATCTTGGCTACAATATATGGAACATAATCCAAAACGATCAGGACACTTTAAATAAGACAGAGTTTACTCAGCCTGCCCTTCTTGCTACAAGTTACGCTATATTTAAAATTTTAAAAGAGCAAAAGCCTAGTCTTAATATAGAGTACTTTGCAGGACATAGTTTAGGTGAATACACAGCCCTTCTAGCTGCTGGGTGTATCTCATATAAAGATGCCTTGCAGCTTGTATCTACAAGAGGTAAGCTAATGCAGAGTGCTGTAACCAACAAAGACTGTGCAATGAGTGCTATATTAGGTCTTTCAAATGATGATGTAGTTCAGGCATGCCAAGAAGCTTCTGATATAGGTGTGGTTGAAGCCGCCAACTTTAACTCAACTGGTCAAGTGGTTATTTCAGGAGAGAAAACTGCAGTAGAAAAAGCCAATTTGATAGCTAAAGAAAAAGGTGCTAAACGTGCTCAAATTTTAGCAGTTAGTGTTCCTTCTCATTGCTCATTAATGAAAAATGCTGCTGATAAATTTGAAGCTGAATTAAACAAAGTAGAATTTAAAGAACCTTCTACGGCTGTTGTACAAAATTTTGATGCAAAATCACATAATAACCCATCAGAAATAAAATCAGCGGTTATTAAGCAATTATATAAGCCAGTATTATGGACTCACTCAATAAAAGAGCTCGTTAATCTTGGAGTTTCTGAAGTTATCGAATGTGGTCCAAATAAGCTACTGTGCGGACTTATAAAGAGAATAGATAAATCATTGACTATCAAAGATACAAACACAGTAGACAGTTTAGAAAACATTAAATAGGAGATATAAATGTCTTTAAATGAAAAAGTTGTATTAGTAACAGGCGCAAGTCGTGGAATTGGTTTTGAAGTTGCCAATACATTAGCAAGTAAAGGTGCTACTGTCATAGGAACAGCAACAACTCAAGCATCTGCAGAAAAGTTTGAAGAGTCTATGACAGAAAAAGGTTACAACGCTAAAGGTATGGTACTAAATATTTCTGATGCTGATAGCATCAAAAACCTTTTTGCTCAAGTTAAAACAGAAAATCTAACCATAGATGTATTAGTAAATAATGCTGGTATTACTCGTGATAATCTAATGATGAGAATGTCTGAAGATGAATGGAATGCTGTTATAAACACTAATCTTAGCTCTATTTTCCGTATGACAAAAGAGTGTATACGAGGAATGATGAAAAAAAGATGGGGAAGAATTATCTCTATAGGTTCTGTGGTTGCCTCAGCAGGTAATCCAGGACAAACAAACTACTGTGCAGCTAAAGCTGGTGTAATTGGTTTTTCAAAATCACTAGCTTATGAAGTTGCTAGTAGAAATATAACTGTCAATGTTGTAGCTCCAGGTTTTATCGTAACAGATATGACTGATAAGCTAACAGATGAGCAAAAATCATTTATTGCTACTAAAATACCATCCGGTCAAATGGGAACTCCTAAAGATATAGCTGCTACTGTAACTTTCTTAGCTTCAGAAGATGCAAGATATATCACAGGACAAACACTTCATATCAATGGTGGCATGTATATGGCTTAATTTTTGCAAATATATTGCAAAAATAGATAAAAAATAATATTATTAGGAATAAATGTAAATTTTTAATTTTTAAAACAAAAATAAGAAGGAAAAAAAGATGAGCGCGAACGAAGTATACGCTAAAGTAAACTCTATTATTGTTGAGCAACTAGGTGTTAAAGAAGAAGACCTTAAACCAGAAGCTTCTTTCATTGATGATTTAGGTGCAGATTCTCTAGATACAGTTGAATTAGTTATGGCTCTAGAAGAAGAATTTGATACTGAGATTCCTGACGAAGATGCTGAAAAAATCAGAACTGTTAAAGATGTTTACGACTATATTGATTCTAAAGTAAACTAATCTAAAATTATCCCATAGTCCGTACGGATTGTAATCCGTGCTTTTCTAAAAGTATATAAACAGGTTAATTTAAAAATTATGAAATCTAATCGTAGAGTAGTTGTTACTGGTCTTGGTATGGTAACACCTTTAGGAAATGATGTCCCTACGACTTGGGCTAATATTCTAGCTGGTAAAAGTGGTGTAGAAACTATAACTAGTTTTTATACTTTAGCACCGGATATTAGCGAGTTTAAAGTTAGATTTGCAGCAAGAATTAAAAATTTTGATGTAAATACACTTGTAGGAAAAAAAGATGCAAAAAGAGTAGATCCTTTCTGCTACTACGGTATCGCAGCGGCTAATGAAGCTTTAAAGGATGCTGGTATAGGTAAGGTATCTGAAGAAGACTCTTATAAATTTGGAGTTTGCGTTAGTTCTGGAATTGGTGGTATAGAAACCTTGGAAGGTACTAAGGCAACTATTGATAAAAAAGGTCCATCTAAAATCTCTCCTTTTTGCATACCATCATCTATTATAAACATGCTTTCTGGAATTATTTCTATAAATCATGGTCTAAGAGGTCCTAACGTACCAATAGTTACAGCATGTACTACCGGTACTCATAATATTGGTATGGCAGCTAGATTAATTGCTAGTGGTGATGCTGATGTTATGCTTGCAGGCGGTTCTGAAAAAGCAAGTAATGCTATTGGTATGGGTGGCTTTGCTGCTGCTAGAGCATTATCTACTAGAAACGATGATCCTCAAGGTGCATCTCGCCCATGGGACAAGGATAGAGATGGATTTGTTTTAGGTGATGGCTCTGGTGTTGTAGTATTAGAAGAATATGAAAAGGCTAAATCACGTGGTGCTAAAATCTACGCTGAAGTTGTTGGTTTTGGTATGTCTGCTGATGGATATCATATGACTATGCCATATGCTGCTGGGCAAGAAAGATGTGTACAAAATGCTCTAGCTGATGCTGATCTTGATAAAACTCCAGATGCTATTGACTATGTTAATGCTCATGGCACATCAACCCCTCTAGGAGATGTTCAGGAGAGTCAAGTTGTTGAGAAAACAATTGGTCAATATAGAAAAGATCTTGTAATGAGCTCTACTAAATCTATGACTGGACATTTACTTGGCGCAGCTGGTGCAATTGAATCTATATTTAGTGTATTAGCGATAAGAGACCAGATAGCTCCTCCTACAATTAACTTACAAAATCTAGATGACGGTTGTAATTTAGATTATGCTGCTAATGTTGCTAAGAAAATGAAAATAGACTACGTGCTAAATAATTCATTTGGTTTTGGTGGTACAAATGGTTCTGTAATTTTCAAAAAAATCTAATATTATTAGATTTAAATAGCATTTAAAATACTTAAAGCTACTTATTGTAGCTTTTTTTATACCCAGGAGAAAAAAATGCATATTCATATAATTAACTTAAATTATTTAGTAAGTGAGAGTGAAATAGCCAAAATCAGACCATCTCATAGAGATTTTTTAGATATAGGCTATAAAAAAGGCATACTTTTAGCATCAGGTCCAAAAATACCTAAGACTGGAGGTGTTATATTAGCATTAGGAGATATTGACGATATTAAAAAGTTTATTAAGAATGATCCTTTTTATATAAATAATATTGCCAAATATAGCTTTAGTAGTTTTGATGCAGTAAAACATATACCACAAATTAAGATTTAAGATACTTAAACATTATTTTTGCACATGCAATTATTTTTAGTAGATGTAAACCATCTTCTAATTTTAATAAATAACGTCATAAACCTTAGTTGTAGAAAATTATATGGACTTTCATCTATTCCAGATGTACTAAAAAAATAAAAATCATCTGATTTAAGAACATTCTTTCCTGGATCATTTTTGTAAAATCCATAAAATATAACCTTATTTCAAATGTAAAAGAGTTTCTATGACAGAATACTAAACAAGCCTCTTGCTAAAAATAATTGCATGTGCAAAAATAATGTTTTGATATCATCCATCCCAAAAACCATAATGGAAAATATAGTAAAGAATACAACACCTCTGAAAAATAAACTATTAATAACTTTAATCTGCTACCTCTGTTACTTTTATACAGCCAATGTTGTTTTAGTAACAGGATCTGTAATGCAACCGCTATCAAAATACTTTCATGATAGCGATATTGGCTTTGCATTTACTTTTATTAATGTTGCAATGTGGCTTTCTATATTAGTGATTGGCTTTTTAATGACTAATTTTTCTATAAAGCTACTACTTATAGCTGCTGTCGTGATCGGTGTTATATCATCATTAATCACAAACATACATCCTTCAATGTTTACATTAAAAATACTTTTAACAAGTGTGGGCATCACTGGAGGCTTATTAATGGCTATTGGTAGTTATATGATCGTTCGCATTTACAATGATCATAAAGTAAGAGCTATGAATGTGATATTTACAGACTTCTTCTTTAGTTTTGGTGGTGCCTTAACACCAATTTTTGCAGCATACTTAATAACAAAAAACTTTCAATGGTACACAATATATTCTATTTTGCAGATTACTGCAATTGTTATACTTATTCTAGCAATGTTAACTGATTTTACTATATTAAATAGACATAAAACAAATAAAAATTCTAAGTCAAGCTTAAGCTTTTTAACATGGAACTTTAGCCTTTACTGTATAGCTTTTGCTGCATTTTTATTTTTACTGGCTCAACTAACTATGACTAGTTATGCTCAAACTTATTTCCAAGAAATATTAGGTTGGGGAACTATTGATGCAAATAAACCACTATCATACTTCTGGATGGCCCAATGTGTCGGCCTATTTATAAGCCCTCTTATAACAAGAACCGTTCCTTTAAAATGTATTCTTCCAACATTTATGTTAATTGGGCTAGTTGCATTATCATGTATACTTTACATTCCTAATATAGATATAGTATTAAAGTCTGCTATAGTCTTTGGACTATTTAATTGCTACATTTATGCTGGATTATTAGCTTACGGGACTTTCCAAATAGAAAATGCTCCACCAACTTTAATTACAACAATTTTGCTTTTTGGTACAACAGGTACTGCCCTATCTACTACTACTGGTGCATTTATTAATAAATATTTTGGACTAACAAGCGTAATGCACGCTGTAGTGGCTTTCTATGTAATATCTTTCATACTTGTAGTATTAGCAGTTATATTTTCTAAAGAACAAAAAAAAGCTATCTAAGAAAGATCAATTATTAATTTTTCTAATAAGACATATTAATTCTTTTAGTTATATTTCCTTATAAATATAATATATAGTTATATAAAATTCTTAATAACTACAAAATATAATTATGAAAAACTACTTTACACAAAATATTATTTTTGGTGTGCTTCTGGTGGCAGCTCTTGCCGGTATAGCATACTTTATTGCTAAAATTCCAACGATAGAAAACCTTGGGATCAATAGGTATTGTTTTAGGTATGGCTTTAACACATACTCCAGCTGCTAAGGTAATTCATCAATGGAAAGAAGGTGTTATCTTTAGCGCTAAAAAAATACTTAGATTTTCCATTATTTTTTATGGTTTTAATTTAACTTTTCAACTTATTGCATCAGTAAGATTAGCGGGACTATCTGTATCTATAATCATGCTAGTTTCTACATTAATAATAGGTATTGCTTTAGGCACTAGAGTTTTTGATCTAGATAGAGATAGTTCTATTCTAGTTGCAGCTGGTAGTGCTGTATGTGGTGCTGCAGCTGTGCTAGCAACTGAAGGTACTTTAAAATCCGAACCATATAAAGCAGCTATGGCTGTTGGTACAGTTGTACTATTTGGTACAGCGGCAATGTTTCTGTACCCAATTCTTATGAAAGCTGGCATTTTAGGTCATATGAGCGACGCCCAATATGGTATATTTGCTGGAGGCTCTATACATGAAGTAGCCCAAGTTGTAGCTGCTGGCAGTGGAGTTAGCGCTCATGCTGAGGAAGTTGCCGTGACAGTTAAAATGATACGTGTAATGATGCTAGCTCCAATGCTAATTGTTATAGGAATATGGTTAGCAAAATCTGCAGCTAAAGCTACTGGGAAACTTGGAACTAAGCCAGAAAGAGGATCTATCAAAAAAATAATTCCATGGTTTGCTATAGGGTTTATTATCGTTGCTGGATTTAATTCTTTAGATCTTTTACCTGTAGCCACTGTAAATAGTATTAGACTCATTGATCAATTTTTTTTAGCTATGGCGATGACAACTTTAGGATTAGTAAATTTATCCAGGCTGGAATAAAACCTCTAGTGTTAGCTCTAATACTATTTGCATGGCTATTCTTTGGCGGTATAGCTATCACTTATGGCATAACTAGCATTATTTAACTAAAGCTATCCTCTTTTATTATTAAATAATGTATCATATAAAAAATAATTATCTTATAAAAACATCTACTATGAAACCCATTCTTAACGTTGTAACGACTATAGCAAGAAAAGCTGGAAAAATCATTCTTCAAGCTCAAAATGATCCTGATACCATAAAAATTTCAAAAAAAATTGATAACTCTATTGTATCAAATATTGATCTTGCAGTAGAAAATTTTATTATTGATAACATTAAAAAAGCTGGTTTTAATGATTATTTTATAACTGAAGAAAATGGTGAATTTGGTAATAAGGATAGCCGCTTTACTTGGATTATAGATCCAATTGATGGTACTAATAATTTTGTCCACGGATTACCACATTGTTGTATATCTATAGGTTTAAAGAAAGATAATGATATTGTTCTTGGAGTCATTTATAACCCTTTTTTAGACTTAATGTTCTGTGCTTATAAAGGTCAAGGAGCTCTTTTAAATGATAAGAAAATTCGCGTAGCACAAAGCAGAGACTTAACTGATACGCTTATATCAGCGTCACTTAAATATTCTCGCAAAATACTCAACGATAGCTATGTTGCTGAGATCATAAAATTACAACAAGTAATATCAGGATATAGATACTCCGGGAGTATTGCTATGGATATGGCATACTTAGCTGCTGGGTATATTGATGGTTTATGGGCTTGTGGTAATGTAAAAATTTGGGATTTAGCTGCTGGATATATTATTATGAAAGAAGCAGGTGCAATTGTCACAGATATTCATGGTACAAATAATCTCAGCTCAGGTTTAATAATCGCCGGTAATAAAAAAATTCAACCAAAACTTATTAAATTATTAGCCAAACATATTAAACAATAATGAATACTCGAGCTATAGCGGCTAAAGTTATTTTAGATATTTTAGATAAGAAGTACTCCCTCTTAACTATTGAGCATAAGTTATCAAGCTTAGATATATCTGATCAAGATAAATCTTTTGTTAAACTTTTATGCTATGAGTTTTTTAGAAACTATTTTTCTTTAGAAAAAGTTCTTAGCCTATATATATCAAAGAAAACTAAGCAAAAAGCTAAAATCTTGATAATGTTGGGTATTTTACAGCTTTTTGAGATTAATCAACCTCACTATGCAAGTATTAATGAAACAGTTTCAGCATGCCAAAAACTGAAAATTGTTTGGGCAAAAAAACTAGTTAACGGTGTTCTTAGAAAAATTCTTAGAAACATTGAAAACTTAAGCAAAGAATATAATAATTATAAAAAATTTGATATGCCTGATTGGCTTATTAATATGTTAAAACAACAGTATCCTAATAACTACTTAGATATTATACAAGCTAGCAACTCAAAAGCAGACATGTTTATTCGTCTTAATAATTCAAAGAATTCTGCTAAAGCTTTAAACTATTTTGATGAGAACAGTATTCACTATGAAGTTCAAAATGAAGTTAAAAATTCCTTCAAGCTTAAAAAACCAATATCTATAGAGAACAACTCATTTTTTCAAAAAGGTTACTTTACTATACAGGATATATCTGCTCAATATGCAGGTTGGATAATTGACCCTCAAAATGAAGATAAAATTCTAGATACCTGTGCTGCTCCTGGAGGAAAAACTTCACATATTTTGGAATTAGCTCCTAATGCAAATATTACAGCTATAGATATTTTAGATAAGCGACTAAAACTTCTTAGAGAAAATTTAAATAGAATATCTCATAAAAATAGTGTAAAAGTTATTAAGCAAGACTTGACAAAAAAATTTGCTGGGAAATTTAATAAAATAATACTTGATGCGCCCTGCTCAGCTCTAGGCACTATTAAAAGAAATCCTGATATTAAAGTATTACGCCGATTAGATGATGTAAATAATATTACAAATCTACAAGCTCAGATTTTACAAAATATCTGGGACAATAACTTAGAAAACAATGGTTACTTACTTTATATAACATGTTCATTTTTAAAGCAAGAAAACCAGAATCAAATAAAAAAATTCTTAGTGCAAAATAATAGTGCAAGTATCATTGATATAGATATACTTGAAGGCTACAAAAGCGAATATGGCTACCAAATATTACCTGGTATCCAAAAAGGAGATGGGTTTTACTATTGTCTGATTAAAAAGACTTCCTCTTTTTAGCAGCTATTTTTTCAGCAGCTTCTTTAGGAGAAACAGTTAGTTTTAATTTATTTAATTGATAAGCATTATCAAAGAAAATATCTTCTATTTTATCTTCGATAGCAAAACCTAAATTTGTGTAAAATGCTAAAGAATGCATATCGTTTGAATATACATAAGCTGTATCAACAGCATATTTTTCAAACAAGTATTTAACTGTAGTTTCACCAATACCTTTACCAAAAAAGCTTGGATATATTGGAGAAAAAAGAAGTTCTTTATCACGAATAGATGAAAACCCAACAACCTCATCATCTATAACCTGCACAAAAGATTTAACATTAGGGTTTCTAAAGTACTTTTCTTCGAGAACATCAACCTCTTTATTTATTTCACTAGTTGTCAGAAATTGACAAGTTTTAGATATACACTCTTCCCATATAATTAACATATCTTTAAAATCTTTTGGGGCCGCCTTTCTTATTTGCATTTTAATCCTTTAAATAGGTAGTTTTATAAAGTGTAACTTCGCATAATTCTACGGTAAAGTATTAAGGTTGTAAACTATTATTGTATATCTAAATAATATAATCACATTAAGAACTAGCTTAATTTTAATTAAATATTTTTTATTTAATAATTATCATCGACTATTGTAATACAGCAACCTTTATGCAAATCTTATGAATACATTTTATTTGCAAAAGTAAGAGAAAAGGAAAGTTATGCAATCATGGAAACCTCATCAAAAGCATACTGTTGCTGCAAGTTTTATTAGCTGGACTTTAGATGCCTTTGACTTTTTTATATTAGTTTTTCTATTTCATCGTATCTCAACCTACTTTAACACTAGTATTACAATAATATCTTTTACAGTAATGCTAACACTAATATGTAGACCAATAGGAGCTTTTATATTTGGTATACTTGCAGAAAAATATGGTCGTAAAAGAACTCTATTAATTAACGTTGCTAGCTACTCGATAATACAAATTATCTCTGCCTTCTCCCCTACTATTTCATTCTTTATGGTTACTAGACTCGTATATGGTATTGCTATGGGTGGAGTATGGGGTGTAGCATCAACACTAGCATTTGAGCAATCTCCTGTAAATGCTAGAGGAGCCATATCTGGACTATTCCAAGCAGGATATCCTTTTGGTTATCTATTAGCTTCTATAGTGTATGGTATCTTTATTAACTTTTTTGATTGGCAAGGTATGTTTATTTTAGCAGGTCTTATTCCTCTTATATTTTTGTTACCATACTTATATTTTAAAGTACCTGTTTCAGACGTATGGCTTAAACAAAAACAACAAAGACAGAATAAAAGTGTTGCTATTGATATTATCCATTCAATTAAGAATAATTGGAAAGTCTGCATCTTTATAGTAGTAATGATGGCTGTATTTAACTTCTTCTCTCATGGAACACAAGATTTATACCCTACATTTCTAACCATTCAACATCACCTAGATAGTACAACAGTTAGTATAATCGCCGTATGCTATAATATTTCATCAATTATTGGTGGTATATTCTTTGGTATATTCTCTCAGAAAATAGGCAGAAGAAATGCTATTTTAATAGCTGCTTTACTAGCATTACCAGTGATACCTCTTTGGGCATTTGCCGGAGCCTCTATTTGGTTTGGTTTAGGAGCGGTCTTAATGCAGTTCTTTGTTCAAGGCGCTTGGGGAATTGTTCCCACATACTTAAATGAGCTAACTCCTAAACAAGCTCAAACAACTTTACCAGGATTTGCTTACCAGCTAGGAAATGTTGTTGCTTCTATTAATGCTCCTCTTCAAGCAGTAATAGCTGCTCATTATAATGGTAACTATGGGATAGGACTAGCTTGGGTAGCTGGAATCGTAAGTATCGTTCTAGTAGCATTAATGTTAGTAGCTAGATTAATGCCTAATATTACTAATCCTAAAAATCTATCAACTATTTAGCTATAAAACTTTATTCATCACCTCATAAATAAATGATATATTTAATGGCAATATGCCTAGTCTTAAATTTTATAATAAAAGGTTAAATATGAAGAGTAACTACAATGTAGTAATTATTGGTGCAGGCATTATTGGATTATCTACAGCTTGGCAACTATTAAAAAAATACCCTTCATTAAAGGTTTGTATTCTAGAAAAAGAAAATAGTCTTGCAAAACATCAAAGTGGTCATAATAGTGGTGTAATTCATGCTGGCGTGTACTATACTCCTGGTAGTTTAAAAGCGAAGCTTTGCCTAGAAGGTTGTAGGTAAACTGTTTATTTGGATATTCCCCAAAATAAACTGTCCCTGTTATTCAATACCACTTTATAAAATATTTTTATTCCTTGCTTTTATGCAGCATCTAAAATACCAGAATATACTTCATCAGGAGTCATATATCCAATACTAGAATGTAGTCTTTCATTGTTGTAAATATCAATATATTTTTTGATACCTACTTTAGCCTCTTTCATAGTTATATATGATGCCGGATAAACATTTTCATATTTCAGTGTTCTCCAAAATCTCTCAATTGCAATATTATCTATAGATCTTCCTTTAGCATCCATAGATTTATTTATTTTATTATCAGATAATATTTTAATATGCTCTTTTGCTGTATATTGAGTTCCTTGATCAGAGTTAAAGATATCAGGTTTACCATATTTAAATAACGCTTCTTTTAACACACTAGTTGTTAGATGTGTATCCATAGTATTAGAAATCTTCCAAGCTAGTATTTTCTTGCTATGCCAATCTATTATGGCTGCTAAATATGCATACCCACATTCTAGTCTAATATACGTGATATCAGCACTCCATACCTTATTAGCTTTATCTATAACAACCTGATTCGTCTCATTTTTAAATACATTAAGTAAGTATGGATATTTCTTGTGTTGCTTATTAATGACAGTTCTCTTTTTTTTAGGATACAATGCCTTAATACCCATGAATTCCATAGCACTTTTGATTAGCTTCCTTCCAACTAGAAATCCTAATCTATTTAGCAACTTTACTAGCCTTCTCGTACCATAATATGGATGTTTAGTATGTATCAAATCTATTGCATTTAATAGTCTAATATCATCATTACTACTAAATTTTGATATTGGTGTATAATAGTACACACTCTTAGATACAGATAATAGTTTAAGCTGATTATTTAAAGATAATTCTAGCTTAGTATCTACAGAGTTTACTCTATCATTTGATGATACCAAGCTTTTTAGCTTTCCCATTAAAAAATCCCTCTCTACTATTACCTCGACTAGTTCTTTACTTGTTGCATCTTTATCTTTTCTAAGCTCATCTATTTCCTGCTTATACTCCTTAACAACAGAGCTTTTATCAAATGCTAAGCAAGCATTAGATAAAAATTGCTGCTTCCAATTGTGCACGTTTTTATGAAGTAAATCATACTTACTTGCTATCTCATTAACTGTCATATCGCCTTCTAGCAATTCTATAATTACTTTAGCTTTAAAATCAGCTGTATACGTTACTCTTTTTTTACTCATTTATCTATTTCCTAATTTATCTAGTTAAGTTTAACATCTAGGAATAAAAATCTTTCTAAAATCAGTAGCTTTTTCTGGGGACATTATATCTCATCTTGCCTCCTTTTCTTAACACCTAAGTGTCCCAAATAGGAGGGTATGATCAGTCTATTAAATATAAACTATAGTGAACAATAAATATTTAAAAAAATAAATAATATAGATACTCAGCGACACTTTCTGTATAATAAATCTCCATACTATGAAAAAATTATAAAATTTAAAAAAAATCAAAATATTATAATTTATTTAATTATAAATACAATCTTTTATCACCCTAAAATTTTATAACCTTATCAAAATTATCTAAAAGCTTAGCATTATGCGTAATAAAAATAACTGTCTTACTATTCATAAGCTCTAGTAGGTTTTTAAATACCAAGTTCTCAGTATTTTTATCTAGACCCTCTGTTGGTTCATCTAAGATAAGAATAGGTTTATCTTGTAAGAAAGCTCTAGCAAGAGCAAGACGTTTTTGTTGTCCTCCAGATAAATGCCTACCAAGCTCACCTGTCCATGTATCTAAACCTTTTGGTAATGACTCTAGATAATCTTTTAGCTGAACTTTTTCTAAAGCTGATTTAAGCTCTTCATCTGTTGCATCAGATTTAGCAAGTAATAAATTTTCTCTAATCGTTGTATTAAAAATATGTGGCGACTGGTTTATTATCGTCATTAAATTTCTTAACTGATCTTCACTAAATTCTTTAATATTTCTATTTCCAATAAAAATTTCTCCACTATTAGTATCCCAAAACCTCGCTAGTAGATTAATAATTGTCGACTTACCTCTACCAGTTGGAGCAAAAAAAGCAACTTTTTGATTCTCTATAATTTCTAAAGAAAAGTCTTTTAACACAGATTGCTCAGAAGTATAGCCAAAGCTAACATTTTTAAAATCAATATTAGACTGGTTAACATCTAACTCGGTATCTGAAAACTCAATATCTGGTTTTGCATCAGTAATATTTAAGATTCTTCTTGATGCAGATAAAGTTTTACCTAAATATTGATATGCTAGAGGTAAAGGCATAATTGACTCAAAAACAGCCATAATAGCAAGAAATATTAAAGCAATAAAAGCTCCGTTGATATATCCTTGTTGAGTTAGATTAACTGCAAATATAGTTACCATAACTACTGTTAAACCTAATGCTAAAGTCATCAGTGCACTACTAAAACCACTTATAATACTAATTTTTTCTTCTTGCTTGAGTAAGTTTGAATTTTGTTGTCTTATTTTTTCAAAATGTTTACCATCCAAATCAAATATTTTTAGCTCAGCAAGAGAGTTTACATGTTCTGTAATATTTGTTTTCAACTCTGCACTAATATTGTTAAGACTATATGATTTTTTCATAGCAAGGACACTACTAAATAAGGGAATAACAAAACCTATAAAGAGTAATGCTACAAAAGTTAATAAGGCTAATGTAAAACTAAAAAAACAGAATAATAGTGCTACGGTAACTGATGCCAAAATAAATACTATCGTTGGAGATAAAATACGCACATATAAATTATCTAAAGCAGCTATATCATTAACTAATCTTGTAAGTAAATCACCACTTTTATATTTATGTAAATGCGATGGGGCTAAAGGTTCTAATTTTTCATAAAACCAAACACGTATATCTGTTAAAATTCTAAAAGTAGCTTCATGAGTTAAGACTCTCTCGCCATATCTACTGACAATCCTACCCAGAGAAAAAGAGCGCACCCCAGCCGCTGGATAAAAATAATTAAATGATGTTGCTATAGCGTAGGTTGTTGTAGCTAGGTAACCAGTATACGAAATAAACCAGCCTGATAATGACATTAGTCCAATACCCATAAGTATTGCAGACCAAGCTAATAATGTACCTAATAGCATCCACTGAGCTTGATTTTTAAATAGTTTTATAAAAGGAATTAAATTTTTCATATTGTCACCTCATTCTTATAGAAATGATAAAAGTAGCTATTTTTATTGCTAACTAACTTATCAAAAGAACCTATTTCAGATATCTGCCCATTATTTAAAACAACTATTTTATCAACGCATTCTAAGAAATTTAATTTATGAGTTAGTATAATGACAGTCTTATCTTGCCAATTTTGTACTAATGAGCTAATAATTTTCTCTTCACTAGTTTTATCTAAGCTTGCTGTGGGTTCATCTAAAATCAAGATATCATGAGGTTTTAAGTAAGCTCTAGCTAAAGCAAGTCTTTGAGCTTGCCCTCCTGATACACCAATATTTTGCTCACCAACTTGTGTCAAAAAGCCTTTATCTAGTGAATCTATAAAATCTTTTAAATCAGTATCCATAGCTGCTTTATTAATATCATCATCTGTAGCGTTTATATTTGCTAATAATAAATTTTCTCTAATTGAACCTTTAAATAACGAAGAGTTTTGTCCAAGCCAAGATATATTTTTTAACCAAGATTTTTCCTCTATCTTATTAAGCTCCACATCATCGTTAATTAGAATGTTACCTTGATATTCTATAAAGCCAAGTAAAGTATTTATTAACGTAGTTTTACCAGCTCCACTAGCTCCTACTACTGCAACCTTTTCTCCCCTATTTATTTCTAGAGAAATATTATTAATTGCTATTTCATCTCCATATTTAACTGTTAAGTTTTGTAGATAAATACTATTGACCTTATCATTAAATATGGTATTCCTATCTATAGATGAAGGTCGCATCTCAAAGATCTTCGATATCTCCAAAGCAGCTCCAACAGCTTCAGCCTTTGCATGGTAATGAGTGCTTAATTCACGTAGTGGCATGAAAAATTCTGGTGCTAATAAAAGTACAAATAATGCCCCTTGAAGATTTAAGTTATGTAATGCCCACCAAATATTATTATCTGCTCCAGCATTTATAAAACCCATTCCTAAGTATATAGCTACCAAAGCAATTGAGGCTGCTGCAAAAAGCTCTAAGACAGCAGATGATAAAAAAGCTATCTTTAAAACTTTCATAGTCCGAACTCTATAAGTATCAGATGCCTCGTGGATTATTTGATTATGGGATTTATTTTTATTAAAAAGCTTTAATGTTGTAAGCCCTTTTAAAGTATCTAAGAAAGTCATACTCATTCTAGCGAGAGTTTTAAAATGTTTTTGATTTTCAGACTCTGCACCTAAACCAACAATTATCATAAAAAGAGGTATCAAAGGTGCGCATATTAATAAAATTATTCCGCAAACTATACTTTGTGGAAATATAAATACTAATATAGCTAAAGGCATAAGCCCTGAAAGAGTTATCTGAGGCAAAAATTTAGTTAAGAAACCTGTTAAACCCTCTACTTGCTCCATAGCACTGCTTATTACATTAGCATTTGAAGTTTTATTTAACTGTATTGGTCCAAGCTTATTTATATGCACAATAATATCTTCACGAATCTGCTTTTTAACAATTATTGCTGCTTTATAACTAACTATCTCCCTTAACCAGCTTAATCCTGCTCTAACAATAACAATCAAGACTATTCCAATGAAATAACTACTTAACTCCACTAAACTTGATTTTTGTAAATAAGCATCATATGAAATATGGGCCAATAAGTATAACTGACCAATTAGTAACATCCCACTTAAAAAGGCTATTGTTATTGTTAACTTAATCCATTTTTTAGCTGGAAGAGCAACATCTTTAAGCCAGCTTCTAGCTGATTTTTTATCTTCTTTTGAAGCTTCTGAAATCATTATAGGAAATTCTAAAAATTTTAACTTTTTAAATTATAGCATAACCAATAAGTAAACTTTATGTATAAGTATTACATAACCTTTTATAAATCTAGCAAATTTATAACTTTTATGGTAATTTTTCATATTGAAGCTATTAAAAATAAGTGAGGCAAAGATGAAAAAAAATACATACATCTAGTTGTATTAGGATTAATAAGCTTTCCTTTATTATCCCAAGCATACCAACAAAAAGTTTATACTGCTAACTCATCACTAGTGGATCCTACTCAAGCAAACCAAACTAGTCAGCTAGCTAACGATATTCAAGCTGAGGATGCAAAAGCTCAGCTTAATAAAGCTAATAGTCAAGTAAGTGGTGAAAATACAAACAGTTCTGTACAAGCGGCTCATGGAATGAGCTAATTGACTTTTAAAGGAGATATTCATGAAAAAATTATATATTAAACTAATAGCTTTAGCTTTTACAACGTTGCCTCTAGTAGCAAATGCATCACCAAATGAATCATACAATACTGGTGAAGCATTAGGTAATGCAATTAGTAATTCCCAAAACACCATGCAAGAATATTACAAAAACACTTCTGAGTCAGTCAAGTCAATGGCTAGTAAAACTAAAACAATTATACAAAATAAAGCCCATCAATCGTCAGCTTATATGAATCAAATTTCTAGTAAAATCAAAAATGAGTTTTCTAGAGCATCTGAGGCAGTAGTTAATAACTCAAATGAAGCTAAAGACTCAATTGTAGATAAAGCTAACCAAGCATCAGAATCTATAAATAAAACGACTAAAAATACACAGAATAAAATTAAAAATTTTAAAGAAGGCTTTGACAATGGAACAGACAAGAAAAGTAAACCTGCCCCATTCTAATTTAAAGTATTAAAATAAATAGTACTTTTATTATGAAAAAATATCTCAAAAAAATAATTGGAAAGTTAAATATACCTCTCATTATTTTATTGTTAATAGTAGGTTCATTGATTCTAGTATCTAACATAAAGAATGAAAAGGTAACCAAAGCAAAAAACAGCGTTAATTCAGCTGTAAATAACATCTCAAAAAAATTAAATAATGCTGCTCAAGATGATAATGGTGGCTCTGCTAAATAACTCTATCTAAATATAAAAATTGTTGGATTAACTTCAATCTTAGTAACCACCTTATAAAGAAGATGTATATTCCAATATATCATAGACAAACTAGAGGCTACTGCTAAACCATATACCCCGCCATAGATGGTAAAAATAATTCCAAATATAATATTAACAGCTAATGCCACATAAAAAGCAAAACATGTAGTTTTCTCAAAACCCGCCATGTTAAGTATTGTTGCAACACAACCAGAAAGGACATTTACAATTTGACCAACCATTAAAATACAAAATATGAAATATGAAACCACATATTCATCTCCATAAAGTAGAGTTATAGGGTAACCGCATATTATGAGTCCAACTATAGCAAATATAGATAAAATAAATATAATCTGAGTATAAGAGGTTATTCTTACTTGAAATTCTTCTCTAGAACAATTTTCATAATCATCTGCAATCTGTGATAAAACGTTCGAGTTAACTGCATTTAAGACGAAACTAACTAGTACGCCTAACTGTAAAGCTACTCCATACAATGCAACATTCGATGATGTTGATAAACCTTTAAGGATTAAAATATCAATTTGTGATAATAACAAAAGTCCCCATTGCATAAGAGCAAAAGACAGATTACTTCCTATCGGCTTTAGACTTTCAAAAGAGTATTTAGATGTTTGTAAAAGCCATACTGTTGTTATATAAACAGTCATAAAGATCATCATACAACCAACTAACATAGCTGTACTTGTTATATAAAAAAACATAAAAAATACTGTTAGAAACAACATAATTAATCTTAAGCCAAATTGCAACAAATTAGCAACAACAACAACTCTTTTTGCCACAAAAAAGGATTGAAATATATTTGCCATAAAAAATGGTACAGCAAATAAAAGCGCAAAATTTTCTACATAATTATAATCACTCTCTTGATGATTATAAAAAATAACAAGAATTACTATACAAATAATAAATGCAAAGCCTCTTTTAAAGTACCAGTTGTGTACTGAAAATGTTTCTTTATTCCTATCATAGCCTACTAAGTTTGATTTACCCCAGGTTCTAGCTAATATTCCACCGGCCCCCATCGTAGCAACAACAGCTAGAATTGTAGCAACTGTAACTCCAAAGATGTAGTATCCATAATCATTGACACCTAAGTGTCTAGCTAACAATATAGCTGTAATAAATGCACAGGCCTGACCCAAGGCTTGAACTACCATTGTTTGTAAAGATTTTGATAATATACGATTAGCAAGTACTTTTTTTATCAATGTTTCTTGGCTAAAAATTAATTTATTCAAAATTTTAACAGCAAATGTATCATAATATAAGAGTAATTTATTATTTAGAGTTATTAAATGTCTCTAAAGCTAAAGCTAATGATCCCTTAACACCAGTATTATCTCCAAAGGATGCTGGAACGATAAATTTTGACATATTTTTCAATGCTGGATAATCAAGATAGCCATTTAAATACTGTGCTACATTTTTGCGTATCATATCAAAAAGAATTGTTTTATGCATAACCCCACCTCCTAGAATTATTTTCTCAGGAGAAAACGCATATATATAGTTAACAAGAGCTTTTGCTAAATACTCTGCTTCAAATTGCCATGCAATATGATCATCTGGAAGCTTGCTAGCTGAACTAACTTGCCACCTTTTATTCAGTGCTGTACCAGATGCCAGTCCTTCAACACAATTACCATGAAATGGACAACAACCAGCATAATCATCATTTGGATTTTGTGATATAACTAAGTGACCAATCTCAGGATGCATCGCTCCTTGTACTAATTGATTATTACATATGATACCACCACCGACACCTGTACCTACTGTCAAGTATAAGAGATTATCTAAACCTTTAGCACATCCCCAGACATGCTCACAAATAGCTGCAGCATTCACATCGGTATTAAAACCGACTGGTCCTAAATAAACTGACCTTATAGCACTGACTATATCAAAATTTTGCCAAGCAATTTTAGGCGTATTTGTAATATAACCATAAGTTTCAGACTTAATATTAATATCAATTGGTCCAAAACATCCAACACCTACAGTATGTATATCATACTTACTTTGATAACCTTTTAAGATTTCTAAAACTTCAGCCATTGTTTGCTCAGGAGTTGTAGTATCTGTACGATGACGCTTTATAACATTACCATCTATGTCTCCAATAATTGTAAAAAACTTTGTACCCCCTGCTTCAATACCAGCTAAATGCATATTTAATCTCTTTGTCTAACAATATCTAATTTAGAAATAATATCATTATTAAAATAAGAATAGAATAAATCTAGCTCTAGAAATATTTACTAAGTTCTTTGAAATCATTCTTATAATAGTGCTTTCTTTTTAAAACTAAAGATTTTCTTTTAACCTTATAAACAATATAAAGAGAAATTAAAAGATATTTGATAATTTCAATATATAAAAATATAATAGTTAATATCTAGAGAGTTAATAAACATATAGTATAAATAAGCCATTAACATTATATAAATAGTTATTACAAATAAAAGCACTGTTATTTTTATTAGTTTAACAATACCAGGCTTTCTTATAATAGGCAATATAACCTATTTTTCCTTACCTAATTTAATAAGATCTAATAAAAACAATGAATTAATCTCATTATCAGTAAGAAAATTAATAAGATAAATACGTACAAAGATTTTTCGAATATCAGCGATATCAAATAAAAGTTTATATTTATAAGCTTTTATTTTTTTGACTGAACTTGGATTATTTTTATTTGAGCAATACTCAAATGTAACTTCAAGCTCATCATATCTATATTTATTAAAGCTATGTCTATCAAATCTTTCTTTAAAATAAGTCGATTTCAAAGCAATGGCAATAATTAGCGGTATTACTGCTGCTATTAATGTTACAAACATACTTATCATTTTTATTTAATAACTGAAATTCCACCCATATAATTTACAAGCGCCTCAGGAACCATAATAGAACCATCCTCTTGCTGATAATTTTCAATAACAGCTAATAAGGTCCTACCAACAGCTAAACCAGAGCCATTTAAAGTATGAACTAATTTGGGTTTTTTCATTGATGAATCTTTGTATCTAGCTTTCATTCTACGAGCTTGAAAATCACCACACCAACTACAAGAAGATATTTCTCTATAAGTATTTTGAGATGGTAACCAAACTTCTAAATCGTAAGTTTTCTTAGCACTAAAGCCCATATCACCAGTACACAACTTCATTACTCTATAAGGTAGATCTAGCTTTTGTAGAACTTTTTCAGCATGAGAAGTTAACAGTTCTAAGGATTCTTCACCTTTTTCTGGAATTGTTATATGAACTAGCTCAACTTTCTCAAACTGATGTTGTCGAATCATTCCTTTAGTATCTCTACCATAAGATCCTGCTTCACTTCTAAAACAAGGAGTATGAGCTGTATAATATTTTGGCAAAGATTCAGTATCTAATACTTCATCTCTAACTAAGTTTGTAACAGGAACTTCAGCTGTAGGTATCAAGCTATATTCAAAATCTCCTTCTAATTTAAAAAGATCCTCGGAGAATTTTGGTAACTGGCCTGTACCATACAAACTTTCATTATTCACCATATATGGTACATAAACTTCTTCATAGCCATGTTTCTCAGTATGCATATCAAGCATGAATTGAGCTAAAGCACGATGTAACTTAGCTATCTTGCTTTTTAAGACGACAAAACGACTACCTGTAATCTTTGCCCCCGCCTTAAAATCTATCATTTTAAGCATTTCACCAATATCAGCATGATCTTTTGCCTTAGCTTCAGGATGAAATTCACGTGGAGTTCCCCATCTTCTTACCTCTACATTCTCATCCTCATTCTTACCTACAGGTACATCGTCAGCCGGAATGTTTGACATACTTAATAAAACTTGATTAATATCCTCAAGCAGTATTTTTAAATCTTTTTCAACTATTTTGAGTTCTTCATTTATCTCATTAACTTTGGTAAAAACATCACTAGCATCTTCACCTTTTGCTTTTCTCTTACCAATCTCCTTTGAGATAGTATTTCTATCGGCTTGAAGTTCTTGGGTTCTTTCTTGTAACCGCTTTCTTTTCGCTTCTTTTGCCTCAAACTCTGAAACATCAAGTCTATAACCTCTTGTTGCGAGTTTCTCAGCTACCTCTTGTAAATTATCTTTAATATGTTTTGCATCAAGCATTTTGCATAAAATCCTTATTTTTCAAATTTAAAAATAGTTTTACCTGTCATTTCTTTAGGTTGAGGTATGTCCATTACATTGAGTATCGTTGGTGCAATATCAGAAAGTTTGCCATCTTTTATAGCTACTTCTGCTTCCTTATGACCTACATATACAAAAGGTACAAGGTTTGTTGTATGAGCAGTATAAGGCTTTTGAGTTTCTGGATTTAGCATCATATCTGCGTTACCATGATCAGCTGTGATAAACATATTACCATTATGCTCAAGTACTATATCTTTTAACTTGGCTAAGCACTGATCAAGATACTCTATTGCACGCATAGCGGCTTCATAATTTCCAGTATGCCCAACCATATCAGAGTTAGCATAATTACATATTATACAATCATATTTACTATTTTTTACAGCTTCAACCAAATTATCTGTAATTTCTGGTGCCGACATTTCTGGTTGTAAATCATATGTAGCTACTTTTGGAGATGGAATCAGAATTCTATCTTCACCTTCAAACTGATCTTCTTTACCACCGTTAAAAAAGAAAGTTACATGAGGATATTTTTCTGTTTCTGCTATTCTTAGCTGCGTTTTGTGATTTTTCATCAACACTTCACCAAGAGTATTAACTGGTTGATCTGGAAGAAATGCTACAGCACACTCAAGTTTAGAATCATATTCTGTAAGTGTTGTAAAATTAATATTTAAATATTTTGATCTTGGAAAATCATCAAAAGTCTTATCTACAAAAGCATGACTGATTTCTCTAGCTCTATCAGCTCTAAAATTCATAAAGATAACACTATCATTATCCTGAACTTTCACTAATTTATCGTCTTTTTTGATACAAGTAGGTATTACAAATTCATCAGATTGCTCACGAGCATACGATTGCTCTAATGCTTCTAAAGCATTGTTATATATAAATTCAGCTTTTGCATTTGCTATAGCATTATATGCTTTTTCTACTCTATCCCAACGATTATCTCGATCCATAGCGTAGTATCGTCCAGAAACACTAGCGATATATCCTAAATTTAAATCTTGCAATAGTTTATCGGCTTTTTTAATTGAGTCTTCTGCAGATCTAGGAGGTGTATCTCTACCATCTAAAAATGCATGTAAATATACCCTCTTCACACCTTTTTGCTTGGCAATTTTTATTATCTCAAATATATGCTCTTCATGAGAATGAACTCCTCCTGGAGAAAGTAACCCTATCAAATGCAAACTTGAGTCATTTTGTTTAACATTATCAATTGCCTGACAAATTACCTGATTTTCACCAAAAGTTTTATCTTCTATAGCTTTATCAATTTTTGTAAGCTCTTGATAAACAACTCTACCAGAACCTATATTTACATGCCCAACCTCAGAGTTCCCCATTTGCCCTCTAGGAAGACCTACTGATAAACTAGAGGCATCAATAAGTGTTTTGGGGAATTCTTGCCATATATTATCCCAAGTTGGAGTATTTGCATTTCTAATAGCATTGAAATAATCGCTCTCGCTATAGCCCCAGCCATCAAGAATTACGAGTAGAGTGGTTTGTTTCATAATTATCCTCAAAAAGTTTTAACTTTTGAAATCATTTTTATATACAGAGCTAATTATAACTTTATATTTAAAGTTTGTCTGCTTTGATATGAAAGTTTATGATATTTTTTTTTCAAGGACATACCTATAAAAAAATTAGAAAAAAATAAGGTTCTATATGTTTATGCTAAGACTTCTTCAATACTATTTAATCTTCGAATTTCTACTTGCTGATTGGGTATTATAATAGCTATAACCAACCCTATCACAGCAACTACTAGAAGAAGCAAACACAAGCCCACTGTTGGAGATAACCATCCCATAACAATAGTAGCTATCATTGGCGCAAAGCCTGATAAAGATGCTCCAAAACCAAAGCCTATAGAGCATCCTGTCGCACGGACTCTTGGCGGAAAGATTTCTGTATAATACGGTGTTTGATACTCCTTGGATTATAGAAGTCAGAGCGGCCATAGCTATAATCATGGCGGTAACCAATGCAACACTCTTAAATTGCATAAACATAACCATGGGCACACATAGTACCAATAATATTATATAACTAGCAATATGCGTTTTCTTACGCCCTATAATATCAGACAAGTATCCAGCCAAAGGCATAACAACACACATAATAACTATACTAATAGTATTTATCGCTAATGCTGTAGAGAGACTAAGGTTAAGCTCAGTCTCCATATAAGTTACCATATATGTTATGTCTAAGTAGTAAAGCACCATTGCCGTAGTTGATAGACAAATAATTAATGTTAAACGCCATGGATAATGTGTAAGTAACTGACGAATAGGTTCAACTTTAAAATTATTTTCAGTATTTTTCACTTTCTCATTCTCTTTTATAAAAAAATGAATCAATAGCAAGAAAAATCCCAAAGCAAAAGGAACACGCCAAGCATAATATTGCCAAGCCCCTGGCAAAAAGTTTAATGTTAAATAGCTAATACCAGATGCCAATAAAAATCCTACGACTGATGTTGCATATGCTACAGCTAAATTGAACCCTCTATATGATTGTTTTTCTTGCTCTGCTGTTAGAACCATTAAATTCCCAAACTGACCTCCAGCAGATAATCCTTGCAATACTCTCACTAGAACTAATAATACTGGTGCCCAATCCCTATGCTATTGTAGCCTGGTAAAAAAGCCATCATAATTGTTGGTATTGCCATAAAAATAATTGCAATATTCATCGCGTAGTGGCGACCTAATTTATCCCCTATTCTACCAAAAAATATTGAGCCAATAGGTCTTGCGACAAATCCTGCAGCAAATGCACCAAAAGTTGCAATTAAAGCAATCTAAGCATCTGTTTTTGGAAAAAATTGAGCTGCAATGATTGTTGAAAAATACCCGTATAAAGAGAAATCATACCATTCAATGATATTACCAAAAGAGTTTTTTAATGTACGAATAATTCGCTCAATCATAATAAAAGTTTTATACTCCTAATTCATATTATTTTAAAAAATTATCGTTTTATGATAACTAATAAGTGCTGTAAATTCAAACTACTGATTTTTAAAAATCTTCTACTTTAAGTTTATCATTTATGTGATCAAAGTTTTCTTATATAATATTTAGCAGCTTTATTATTACTTATATCAATTTCTATGAAAGAACCTATAAAAGAAAATAAATTACCAACGCTCAATCAGGGAAATACTCTAAATGTTTTAATAGATACTTTTTCTAAAGAATTAGCAAGAATAAAGTTTGAAGGAGACATTCATTCTGACTATGCGTCAAGAGTATCATCCTCTATGGACAATAGCATATATTTTGTTGTTCCTGAATTAGTAGTTTTCCCAAAAAATAAGAATGATGTTAATAGAGTTTTTGCTCTGGCAAGTAAAAAAGAATATCAAGAAATAAAATTCTCACCTCGTGGAGGAGGCACAGGCACATCAGGACACTCTTTATGTGCTGGAGTTATAATAGATTCAAGTCGCTACATGAATAATATTTTAGAGATAGATATTGAGAAAAAGTTTGTTAAAGTAGAACCTGGGGTTGTTTTGGATCAACTAAATAATGCTTTGGTAGATAGTGAATATTTTTTTGCTCCTAATCTATCACCTAGTAATAGAGCAACATTGGGAGGTATGGTAAATACTGATGCTTGCGGTAAAGGCTCAAGAATATATGGTCGAACTAGTCAACACATTCTAGAACTAGAATGTACACTTGTCAATGGACAGAAACTCATCACAAAAAAAATCAATTTAAAAGATATACAAAAAAATAACTTAAATGAAATTGAAAAAAACATCTATACAACTATCGTTGAGCAAATCGTAGATAAATATAACCTAATTGAAGAAAAATTACCTAAGCTAAGTAGATTCCTAACTGGCTATAATTTAGCAAAAACTTATGATAAAAACGCTAATGCTATTAACCTTAGCTCTTTAGTTTCTGGATCAGAAGGAACTCTTGCATTTGTTACAGAAATGACGCTTAAACTTACTAAAAAACCAAAATACAAAGCTTTATTTAGCATCTCATATGATAGTTTTAATAAAGCTCTAAAAGCTGCCAGAGATTTGCTACCATCAGACCCATCTGCCATAGAGACTATTGATAATAAGATCATCGAAATAGCAAAAAATGATGAAGTCTACCACAAGATAAAACACATGCTTGAAAAAAATACCTCTATGAACCTAGCAGCCGTAAATCTTGTAGAGTTTATTGCTGATTCTCAACATGAGTTAGATGCTAAAACTGCAAAGCTAGAAAGAACTTTATTAGACACACAGACTACCTTTCATCTAACGGAAAGTCCAACTGAGATGGATAGTCTATGGGAGCTACGTAAAAAAGGTGTAGGACTGCTTGGTGCAATGAAAGGTGATCGTAAACCAATCCCATTTATAGAAGATACTGCTGTAGCCCCTGAAAAACTAGCAGACTATATAACAGAACTAACAAAGCTACTAGATTCTTATGGTGTAAAATATGGTATGTTTGGTCATGTTGATGTCGGTTGTCTTCATGTACGTCCTGCTTTAGATATGAGCTCTCCTGAAGACTATAAAAAAGTTGCAAAAATTACAAAAAAAGTTAGTGATCTTGTAAAAAAATATGGCGGCATTTTATGTGCTGAGCATGGTCATGGTCATAGAAGTGAGCATCTAAAAGATTATTTTGGTGAAGAGCTTTATGAATCTTTAGGTCATATTAAGAAAGCTTTTGATCCTTATAATCAACTTAACCCAGGAAAGATAACTGTACCTAATGGTAGTAAAGATCAACTGGTAAAAGTTGATGGTCCCTTTAGAGGATATTCAGATGAACAGGTTCCAAAAGAAATGCGTCAACAGTTTTCTGGTGCGTACAATTGTAATGGTAACTCTCAATGCTTAAATTACAATCTAGATGCTGTTATCTGTCCTTCTGCTAAAGCAAGCAGAAACTGGCTATATTCACCTAAAGGAAGAGCTGCTGTTTTACGTGAATGGCTAAATCAGTTAGCTGCAAAAGGCTACTCTACTGTTGATAAAGATGAAAGCTTTGGTTATACAAAAGCTGAAGATTCTATTAATGATTTCTCACACCAGGTTTATGACTCTTTAGATAAATGCTTAGGTTGCAAAGCTTGCATTACAGCATGCCCTATAAAAGTTGATATTCCTACTATGAAATCACAGTTTCTAGCAAATTATCACTCAAAATATAAAAGACCTTCTCTAGACTACTTTATCAAACATAGTGAATCAGTTTTGAAGATAAACTTATATATGCCGAAAATCTTCAATGATATCTTTAACACACAATTTGTTAGGTCTGGCTTAGCAAATACTATTGGATTTGCTGATACCCCTTTAATAAGCTCTTTAAATTTAAGGTCCGAACTAAAACAAAGAAATGCTCCTGAGTTTAATATCAAAAAGTTAGAAAGCTTAACAATTGAACAAAGAAAGAAAACTGTCTGTATTGTCCAAGACATTTTCACATCATTATATGACACCCATATAGTACTAACTTTATATGATTTTTTAACAACTTTAGGATTTAAAGTTTATTTTGCCCCATTCAAAGTAAATGGTAAACCATCCCATGTTAAAGGTTTCTTAAAATACTTTAAGAAACAAGCTTTAAAAGCAACTAAACTTTATAATGAAATAGCTAAAACTAAAGTCGATATGATTGGTATTGACCCAGCTATGACTCTGGTATATCGTGATGAATATCGTAAAGTTTGTGGTGATCAAATAAGATTTAAAATAAGAATGTTTCAAGAATGGCTAGTTACAAAACTAGATTACCTCCCGAAAATGAATAATATGATAGATAATGAATTTAATTTATTTAATCATTGTACAGAAAAGTCCCTATCTGCGGATACAGCAACTCATTGGCAAGAAATATTCACTCACTTTGGCATAAAAACAAAAATTGCTAAGGTTGGCTGCTGTGGCATGTCTGGAAGCTTTGGCCATGAAACTAAGCATATAGATGACTCAAAACATATCTATAATTTAAGCTGGAAAGATAAAATAAAACAGGTCGGAATTAGAAACTCTATAGCAACAGGATTTTCTTGTAGATGCCAAGTTAAACGTATCGAAGGACACACAATTAAACATCCTATAGAAATTTTAGAATTAAATCGAAAAAAACAGCAAAAAGTATTGACACAAAAAATAGGATAAGTATAATAATCAACATTCATCGGGTTGTTAGCTCAGTCGGTAGAGCAGTTGGCTTTTAACCAATTGGTCACAGGTTCGAATCCTGTACAACCCACCATTTAATTCCACTCTTTTTCAATCCTAAATTTTGTAGAAAAATAGTTGATTAGAGCTTATCATTTTCACTTATAAATAATCTTTGCAAATTTTAATAAATAAAATCATAATTGAAGTATTAGCGCTTATATATTTATATAAAATGTCAAAAGAACAAAAAAAAGTTTTTTATAGTTTAATAATAGGAGTAATACTCTCTATTTTTATTATATTTGTTGGTTCAATTTGTGATTTTTTTCATCTTAAAAATACAGCCGATAAAATTTCAATTGCATTTAAAGTTTTGATTATCCCAGGAGTATTTTTAGTAATTGCTGTAGCTAGGCTTGCTAAATATCGGTTTTTTAGTGACCAAGATATAAATGGTAGTGGTTTAACAAACGGCTCTGAGAAAGCTAAGATTCTACAGGCTTTGATACAAAATACTCTAGAGCAACTTTGTATAGCTTTTATAGCATATACATCATGGGTAGCAATTATGCCACTGACTAGTTTGTCAACTATAGTCCTTGCAGCAATCACTTTTGCAATAGGAAGGAGCTTGTTTTTCTTGACTTATCATAAAGGAGCTGGTGCTAGAGCTTTAGGTTTTACTCTAACATTTTATCCTTCAGTAATAATGATAATCACAGTTATAGTTTATATGCTTATATAAATTAATGGTAAATATACAAAGATTTTAAATTGTTATTTAAGAAAAGAATAAGAATAAAAAGCAATCTAGCTAATTACTAATTAGCTATAGCAATTGCTTTTATTTTAACACGAACATTTTTTGGTAACCGAGTAACCTCAACACATGAACAAGCAGAAAAATTAGATCCAACCTAGGTTAAAAGATATGAATTCTAAATTAAAAATGGTACTACATCCGGACAATAAAGCCTAAGTAACTGATAAGTTATAGTGATTTAGATATACTAAGATTTTTTAACAAAAACTACTAAAGCTAATAAAACTATAATTAAGGCTGCAATTTTATATATAGTAACTTCTTCTCTAAGGAAATAGATAGCAAGAAAAAATGAAGAAACTGGCATGAGGTTAAGCGCCATATTACAGCCCTCAACTCCTACATTCTTCATAGCATAAATATAAATAATATAACTTATTCCTGAGACCCCTGCTCCTAGTACAAGAATACAAAAAATATTAACAGGTGAGTAAAATGCCGTTAAAGCAGAACTAAAGTCTTGACCAGTTAATGCTAGTATCAATGTAAAAAAAATAGCTGCAGATAAATCTTGTTGAAACATAGTTGTCACAGAGCCGTACTTTTTTGCAAGCTTTGCTCTTGCATGAGCTGTACTAGCAAAGCATAAAACACTTATAAAACAAAATAAATAGCCAATACTAGAACCTGTGATCTTATCACTTGGATTAAGAGTGAGAATAGCAACACCAACAAAGGCTCCAATAACAGCAAAAATTTGAATGAGTTTAAAACGACTATTAAAGAAAACACTCCCTATAATTAAAATAACCATAGGTATCAAACCTTGTATAATTCCATTTTCTGCTGCAGATATCCATTTAAGAGATAAAAATGAAAAAAAACTAAAAGCTCCTTGACCTACCACGCCACATATAACCGTCCATAAGAAATCTTTTTTATTATCAATTAACCTGTTGACACCATAATCTCTTATTTCAACTTTCTTATATCCTATTCTAAGAAGCGTGAAGAGTGTTATAATAGAAACAATATATCTTAGCCATACAAGTACTATTGAATTCATTGATTTAAGTAAAGGAATACCTGCAATCCAAGGAGCACCCCAAAGTAAACCTATAAAAACGGCTGCTGTCCACCCCAACAATATATGTCTTTTATGTTGCATTATAATTTACTACTCCTTTTAGCTATTTAATAATTTTCCATATCCAGGGCATTTTGCTTTAACATTGACAAGATTAAGGCAATGCCAATACATTACTGAATTACTTGTAATTACAGGAATATCAAATAGTCCCTCTATTTCCTTTATATAATCAAGGATACGAAGGTTTGTACATGGTATAAAAACTATATCTGCTTCTGATTGTGGTAGTATCTTTTTGAGTGATTGTATTACAGATAATTTTGAAACTTTTGTGATATCAGTATCTTTTTTAATGCCAAGAGACCCTAAAATAGCAATTTCAAAATCTGCAGCTATAAGCTGTTGATAGAGATTAAAGTTAACTTCTATTGGATAAGGAGATAGTACCGCTATTTTTTTTGCTTTAAAATAGTTAAATGCTGCTTTAACAGCAGTCCACGGATTAGTTGCAGGAATATTATTTCTATTTTTTGTAAGCAGATAAGCAATTTTGCTTTCTCCAATTATAATACTAGCTGAAGTACATCCAAAAGCCATAACATCCATAGTTAAGCCGCTAGCTATCAAATTAGAAGATGTCTCTATTTCTTTAGAAATATCATCCAGATCTTTGACAGTTAAGTGGCTACTATAAAAAACACGCGTACTAAAAACCATCGCTTGGCTATTTATTAGCTTTGCCCAATCTGTTTCAAGTGTATGGTCTGTACTAAGTTGTACTAATCCTATATGAACTTTATTTGGTCGTGATTGCACATCATAGTTTAAATTAATCTGATTTTTTTCAAAATCCTTAATATTATCTGTCACTTTCATATTAAATCTCCATCTGTTTTAAATGATGCAGATTTCTTCAGAAGCTCTACGACTTATCCACTTAGCGCCATCTGATGTTATAACTATATTTTCTTCATGGACCATTGCTTTACCAGGTGAGTAAACCATCCCAGGCTCTAAAGTTATAACCATACCTTCTTTTAAAATATTGTTATCGGTAGCTGTATGTGAAGGCCATTCGGTCAACTCTTTACCGAGCCCATGACCAAGCCTACCAACGTTATTACCTAACGCACCACCTTTTTTCATAACACCCCACATTGCATTATAAATGTCTGTAGTAGTAGCCCCAGGTTTTGCAGCATTAAATCCAGCTTCAGTTGCTTCAAATACACACCTATAAGCACTCTTTGTCTCTTCATCAGCATAACCAAAAGCAAAATTCCTATCAAAATCAGAATAATAACCATCGAACATAGCACCAGTATCTATAATAAGAACACTACCTTCTTCTATAATCTTATCCGTAGGTCCCATAATAATACTATCATACCCCCCAACACCAGAACCTGCTATTAGATATGGAACACTATCAGCACCTTCTAGAATCATATTCACTCTCATTTGGCGACATATATCTCGCTCTGTTTGGCCAACTTTAGCATGCAAGGGTAACTTATCAAATCCATGATTTGCAATTTGACAAGCTTTTTGAATTTTTTCAATTTCTAAAAATGATTTTATTGATCTAAGCTTATGTATTTCTAGTGAACAATCTTGAAATTTACGATTATTTTTTTCAGACAACTTTCTAAAATTATTAAATGGCATCCTAATGGTAGACTCTAAACCTAATAAAGCACCTATATTTCCATATCTAAGAGGTATCTTATTTATGCATTCACTTAGTAAAGATATTCCATCATCTTCTGGACATGGAGACGACCATGTGTATACCTTGTCAACCCAAGTTTCTTGTATTCCTGATAAACCTATTTCTGGAATGACTGCTATTGGTTTTCCATCTAGCGGTATTAATAAAAACCAAGGTCTAGTAGGACTTCTCCAAAATTGTGTGTCAAAACCAGTAAAGTAGCTAAAATTAGCTTCATTTGTGAATAAAACAATATCTAATAGAGATTCATGCATATGCTTTTGTAGCTTCTCAACTCTTTGTTCGAATTCTTTTGTAGGAAAGTTTCTTTGTAACATATCTATACCTCTTACTTTGTTTCATAACCTGTAAGTTTTTTATATAAAATAGGATCTGTAGCTCCTTCTGTACCAATAAGTAATATTTTACTATTAGAATCAATACCGAGCTCTACTAACATCTGTTTTCTATTATTAGCACCCATAAGTGCAGATACTCCAGGAACTGCAGATTCTCCAGCTTGAATATCATATTCATCAGCCATGTACTTCATCGCTGGAGCAATACTGTCCTCCGATATAGTTATAAACTTATCTGTTGCTAATTTAATAATTTCCCATGCCAATAACGAAACCTCTCCACATGCTAATCCAGCCATTAATGTTTCAAGCTCACCTTTAACTACTGTTGGTTCACCATTTATTGAGCTTAACTGTAAACAGTTAGCTTTTTCTGGTTCAATCATAATCAATTTTGGACAATTGCTACCCCATAATTGCCAAAAATAACCGCATACTGCAGATGCAAGTCCTCCAACACCTCCTTGCATTAAGATATGTGTCGGTACTTGTCTATCCAATTGTTCTACAATTTCAGCAAGCATAACACAATACCCTAAAGCTACATCTTTAGGGATATCCATATAGCCAGGGTAACTAGTATCAGAAACAATAATTCTATTATATTTTATTGCATCTTCAGCTGCCATTCTCACAGAATCATCGTAATTGCCCGTTATACGTATAACTTCTGCCCCATAACTGGCAATAGATTCTTCTCTACTTTTAGATACATTAGCATGTAGATATATTACACACTTACAATCAAACAACTGAGCGCCCCATGCTACACTACGACCATGGTTACCATCTGTAGCACAACTAACGGAAATATTTTTTATTTTATCTTTATACTTACCTGACAATAAGTCTTTCATTGAAACTTCTACAGCTTCTTCTTTTTCTAAATAATTGATTATCTGTTTAACTACAGCATATGCTCCACCTAGCGCTTTAAAACTACCCAAACCAAACCTTGTTGATTCATCTTTATACCATATTTTTTTCACACCCACTTCTTGAGCTAAGTTATCTAAGTTAAATAACTTAGTTTTATCATATTTAGGCCATTGTTTAATATCATCAGCTACTTTTTTAGCACTATTGATATTTAAAATAGCTTTTAAATTATCTGGATACACTCCCATATCTTTTTGTTTAATAGAGTTTGTAAAACATGACGTTATAATATCTTTCATAAATTATTCCTTCTCTTTGCTTTTTAGAGTTTGTTTTACCAAATTTATCCAATAGCTTGCCCCAGTTTCAATAATCTCATCATTAAAATCATACTGAGAATTATGTAACATTTTACAATGATTTCCCCAGGTTCCATTACCTATGAAAATATAAGCTCCTGGTTTAACTCTAGTCATACTTGAAAAGTCTTCAGATACTGTTAGAGCATCACAGTTTGGTTCAACCCTATCACTTCCTACCGTTGCTATAGCTGACTTTACAGCATTTATTGTTGCCTGCTCACTATTTACTGTGGGATAAAAATCTTTTGAATAGTTATATTTAAGTTTAGCGTTATGAGCAATACATATACCATTAGCTATCTCTTTAATTCTTTTACCTATCAGCTCTTGTACAGATTCAGAAAAAGTCCTACAGTCACCAGTAATTACAGCCTTACTCGCTATAACATTAGTGGTGCCATCTGTTTCAAAATTTGTGACAGAGACTACAGTAGGCTCTCTTGAATCGGTATTTCTTGAGACAATAGTTTGTAATGCCATAATAATCTCTGAGCCAATAACAATAGGATCAACACTCGCAGCAGGTTGTGATGAATGCCCGCCCTCTCCAATGATCTCAATTCTAAAAGATGACTCAGATGCCATTATTGATCCTGATTTAATTGCAAAATTACCTGCAGGCTTACCTGGAATATTATGCATTCCATACACATTATCTGCAGGAAACCTTTCAAATAAACCATCATCTATCATTGCCTGCGCACCTGTCCCTCTTTCCTCATCCGGCTGAAATATAAAATGTACGGTTCCATCAAAATCTGGATCCTTAACTAACTCTTTTGCTGCTACAAGCAGCATAGTAGTATGACCATCATGTCCACATGCATGCATAGCTCCATTATGCTTTGATTTATATATAAAAGCATTCTCTTCCTGAATAGGAATCGCGTCCATATCTGCTCTTAAAGCAATACTTCTATTAGATGTCCCATTTTTAAGTGATGCAACAATTCCTGATATGCCTATATTCTCGTATACTTCTAAACCAAAAGATTTTAATAATTTAGCAACTTTAGCAGACGTTAT
Organism: Francisella halioticida; assembly: GCF_002211785.1. NCBI lineage: Bacteria > Pseudomonadati > Pseudomonadota > Gammaproteobacteria > Thiotrichales > Francisellaceae > Francisella > Francisella halioticida. Next base: position 998,136 of record NZ_CP022132.1, on the reverse strand, counting down.
ATGTAAATCAGTTCCAATCTCAGGATATTTATGTAAATCCTGGCGCCATAAAGAATATTTCTTTTGCATTTATAAAGCCTCTGTTATTCAAAATTTAAAAAGTTCCTAATCTTTTATATTCTTCTTTCCTATTGAGAAAATCAAGAACTATTCATAGCAGATACTTATATCCAATCTAAGCATATTTTGTAGTAACTTGAAAAATTAATTCTTGTCAACATAATCTATTAAGTATACACCGCGAAAATCTAAATATAGGAGTTATATCAAAGTATTTTTGAATAAATTTAGAGCTTTGAACTATAGATAATAGTTAAAATATAAAAGACTAAAATTATAAATAAAGGTAAGAATAGAAAATTGTATTTTATGTATATAGCTAATAATAATGGCTCTTTAAAAATTGATTCTACGATCAAACTGTAGAATAGCATTTCATATATTTAAATAAACTAACTATAAATATAAATTTATTAGTTTTACGTTGAAAAAAATAATATGGGATTGATAGTTAATTAGCTATTGCAATTGCTTCTATTTCAACACGTACATCTTTAGGAAGCCTAGCAATCTCGACACATGAACGGGCAGGAAAATTACCATTAAAAAAAGAACCATAGATCTCATCAATAACTTTAAATTCTGCCATATCTTTGATAAAGATAGTTGCTTTAATAACTTTATCTAGGCCTGAACCAGCTGCTTCTAATACAGCTTTTAAGTTTTGCATAACTTGCGTTGTTTGCTCTTTTATACACTCACCTGACATACTACCATCTGGCTTTAAACCAATCTGACCAGAAGTATAAACAAAAGCACCCACCTTTATAGCTTGCTCATATGAGCCTATTGCTTGGGGAGCATTTACTGTATTGATTTTTGTTTTTTCCATTTTATATATTCCTCGCTACTTTATATGTTGGATCAACTTCTTCAAAAATACAGTATGGGCCTGCATTTTTTAATATTTCACGACAATCTTCACTTAAATGTCGTAAAGTAACTTTTTTGCCTAAATCTAAATATTTTTTGGTTACAGTATCTATAGCTTCAGTCCCTGATACATCCATAACTCTAGAATTTGCAAAATCTAAGACAATATTATCAGGATCATGCTGTATATCAAACAAACTTAGGAATGAAGTTGTTGAACCAAAGAATAAAGGACCAAAAAATTCATACACCTTTGTACTATCTTCTTCACGATGAGTTCTACTTCTTACTTGGGAATTTTTCCAGGCAAATACTAATGCTGAGACAATCACACCAAAAATCACAGCTACAGCTAAGTCAGCATAAACTGTAATAACTGTTACAATGACCAATACAAGCTTATCAGAATTTGGCATATATCTAAGTCTATTGGTACTCTCCCAAGCAAAAGTATTTACACAAACCATAAACATAATACCTACTAATACTGCTAGAGGTATCAATGATATCCAATGAGATAGCACAACTACAAAACTGATCAGCAAAAGTGCCGCTGTTAATGATGATAAACGCCCTCTACCACCATTTGTAAAATTAATTATAGATTGACCAATCATTACACAGCCAGCCATACTACCAAAGAACCCACAAGTAATATTACCGACACCTTGTGCTACACATTCTTGATTTCCACTGCCTCTTTTACCATCCATTTCATCTAAAACTGATAATGTAAGTAAAGACTCTATAAGACCAACTAATGCAACTAATACAGAATATGGTAATACAATCCAGAAAGATGCCCATGTCAAATGAAAATCAGGAATGGCAAAAGTTGGAAAGCCTCCTGAAATATCTTGATATTGGCCAATATTCTCAACTGGCAATTTAAATGCTATAGCAACAATTGTTACAAATATGATAGCTACAAGACCAGATGGAACTTTATCAGTGATTTTAGGAACAAAATATACAATCCCCATAGTAACAATCACTAGTACATACATATATATATTAGCCCCTTCAAAAAACCTTAACTGTGCCATAGCAATAACAATGGCTAAACCATTAACAAAGCCATACATTGCAGGTTGAGGAACTAACCTAATAAACTTACCTAATTTAAACAAGCCTATGAGTATTTGCCATACTCCAGCCATAATAGTACATAACAAAATATACTGCAAAATATACATACTTGTTTGCTCTTTAGTCATACTATGCAAAACATCAGCAGGAATAATTGCATGAATATGTATACCTAAAGCAATTAGAACAACAGCAACAGAACCTGTAGCTCCAGAAATCATACCAGGTTTACCTCCTACTAGTGCTGTAATAAAACCAAGTATAAATGCAGTATATAGGCCGACTGTTGGCGAAACTCCCGCCAAAAGAGAAAAGCCTATAGCCTCAGGTACTAGTGCAACAGCAACGACTATACCAGATAGCACATCACTTTTTATGTTCCTACCTATAAAGGTATTTTTATAATCTAACAATTTACTTCCTATAGTTTATTATTTAGCTAAAGTTTAGGGCTATAAAGATATCATAAAAGTAGTTAGTATTTAAGTGGAATAAAATTTCACTTGGATTAGTAATTGTATTTTTGTAAACAAATAGCTGCTACGACAACCATAAAAATTAAAAGTGGCTATATACTTAAAACATCAAAAAGCTTTCTTCTTTAAATAAATTCTCTTTAGATATATTTAAATAATGTGTTAATGATAAAATACCCCCTATAGCTGAACCCATTCTAACATTCCCAAAAAAGGAAACATAAATCAATAAGAATGTTCTGCTTTTACAACTTCTAAATTTACTTTTGCTGTTTGTATATCAAGTTTAGTTCTATCTAAATATGGCTGTCTTTTACCTTTTGATAGGTTACTTTATATTGCTTCTGATGTTTGATGTAAAATTTATTTGATTTTAAAGGAGCTTCACTTTTCGATAAATCCAATACAAATAATTACTGACCTACCTTAATATACTGCTCTTCTTTGGCTTCTAAATTTAGAAGTTACCTACTCTCCTCTAAGGATATATCCTACTATTAAAGCTATGGCTATAACCTTCCGTTTATCAAACATTTCCATTTTAATTAAGAGAATATTTTTAAATTATAATTTAAATCATATAGCTATTGCTATTTCTAGCAAATTACGTAATTATTTGAGAATTAAAGAGTAAATAATTCAAAGTCCATGCTAAAAAAAATAATCGTTTTAACTATACTAGCTTGTAGTATAAATTTCGCTATCGCTGATGTTGTTAATATTTATGCTCATAGAGGATTACGTCCATTAGCTCCAGAAAATACTCTTCCAGCATATACTGAAGCCATGCGTGTTGGTATTGATGTGGTTGATATGGACATCAATATGACTAAAGATAAAGTTCTTGTGGTAGCCCATAATCAAACTCTAAACCCCGACTTAACTAAAGATAAAAATGGAAACTGGATAACAAAATCAATTCCTATAAAAGATTTAACTTTAGCTCAGTTGAAGCAATATACTGTCGGCTATATAAAACCAAACACCCCAACTGCAAAAATGTATCCAAATCATGTTGGAATGCCTGGTGTACATATGCCTACATTACAACAAGTAATAACTTATGTTAAATCAAATGTTGGTAGTAGAGTCCGTTTACAGATAGAGATAAAAACAAACCCTTATAATCCTAAAGTGAGTTCGTCAGCTCAGGAAATGGCAGAAGCACTAAATAAGGTTTTAGTGAAAAACCACATCTCTAGCAGTGTCGAAGTACAATCTTTTGAATGGCAAGCATTAGTGGATCTTCAAAAACTAAATCCCAAAGTTCAAACGGCTTATCTAACGGATCATACAACTGACCCTATGAATACCCAACAAGCAAAAGCAATGACAAATTACCAAAAATGGACAGCACCTCTTAACCCTAAAGATTTTAATTATGACTATCCTTTAATGGTTAAAAAATTAGGTGGGACTTTTTGGGAACCTTATGAAAAAGATCTAACAAAAGCAAATCTTGATGAAGCCCATAAATTAGGTATCAAAGTTGTCACATGGGGATGGACTGAAAAAGAAGGTACTGATTTCAACTATAATGTAGTAAGCAAACTTATAGATTGGAGAGTTGATGGTATTATAACTGATAGACCTGATATTTTAAGAGGTCTTGAGACAGCAAAGGGTCTTGATCTGCCACCAGCTTATCCAAATATACCTTTTCCTAAAAATATCTAAGATAGATTACTCTAAAACTTTTTATTCTAGACAATAAGTTTCTATTGATCAATACTCAAAGTTAAACTAAACTATTTTAATACTTAATTAGTAATTATGACTCCAAAACATGGACTTCTTAAAACCTGCAAAAGCTTTACCTTTACTAGCTAAAGAGCAAATACAAAAATCATACCCCCACTGGCGACTAAGAATGTTTCTGGTTGCCTATATTGGCTATTTTACTTACTACTTTGGTAGGAGTAGTTTTGATGTATCTAAACAATACATAACCACATTATCTCCCGATGAATTAGGATTTATAGGCGCTGGTTTAGGTATTGCTTATGGTATCAGTAAGTTTCTCATGGGTAATATCTCAGATAGGAGTAATGCTAAAGTATTCTTAGCTATTGGACTATTTATTACAGGTTTTATTAATTTACTATTACCTAGCTTTCTTTCTTTAGGCGTACTTGCTATGTTTATAGCAATGTTCCTAAATGGATGGGCTCAAGGTATGGGCTGGCCAGCTTGTGCGCGTATTATGACTCATTGGTTTTGTGCTAATGAACGTGGTACAAAAATGGGGATTTGGAATACTGCTCATAATGTAGGTGCTGGATGCTTAGCAATTGTTGTAGTTCCTATTGGATTATTTTTATTTAATGGTGACTGGCATGGGCTTTTTTATGTTGCAGGTGCATTATGTATATCGATAGGAATTCTAATATTAATCTTTGGAGCTGATACCCCACAATCTTTAGGTTTACCTGCTATAGAAGTCTACAAAGGGTATACTACGGCCGAAGAGCATCATGAAAAAGAATTTTTAGCCAAAGAAATATTCTTTAAATATGTTCTAAATAATAAATGGGTTTGGTTAATTGCAACTGCAAATGCTTTTGTATACTGTGCTAGATATGGTCTTGGAAGTTGGGCTCCGTATTACCTGGTTCATGTAAAGCATCTATCAACATCTGATGGACTCATAGCTTATGCCATGTTTGAGCTACCTGCAATTCCAGGAACTATAATAATTGGTTGGCTAACTGATAGATTTTTTGGTAGTCGTAGAGCACCAATGAGTGTAATCTGTATGATCTTATTTATTTGTGCATTACTTGTATATTGGTATAGTAGTACTCCTGTTATTCTTTGGGCATCATTATCTGCAATGGGAATATTAATATATGGTCCGGTCGCCTTAATTGGAATACTAGCATTAGACCTTGTACCTAAAAAAGCAGGTGGGACAGCTGCTGGATTTACAGGGTTATTTGGTTATTTCTTAGGTACTGTTGGTGCTCAAGCGGTAATTGGCGTTATTGCTACATTTTTAGGTTGGAATGCTGTATTTGTCTTTTTATTAAGTGCTTGTGTTATTGCTATAGTTCTTTTAGCAATATGTTGGAATCTTGGTTATAATAAAAATTCTACAGGCTAAACTTATAAAACTAATGATTTTCAATAACATATTAAAGCTGCTAATAATTTTTATAATTACTATCTCATCGAGATCATACTCTTTAAGTTCTTCAGAAATAAATAGTGCCTTTAATAAAGCAATAAAAATCAATCATCTTAATTCTGCTTTAATCGGTGTTAAAATTATAAATTTAAGTGATGGCAAAACCATATACGCTAAGAATGCTGATAAAAACTTTATCCCAGCAAGTAATACCAAACTTGTAACAGCAACTGCGGCTTTACTATTTTTAGATAAAGATTTTAGATACCAAACTAAACTTTATTATGATAAATCCCAAAACCATACTATAAATAATCTATATATAGTTTTTTCTGGCGATCCTAGTTTTACTATTCAAGATTTACAAAAGCTGATAAAAGCTTTAAAAACTACTAAGGTAACTAAAATTAATCATATATATTTTGTTAATAGTTTTTTTGTAGGTCGTGATACCTCAATAAATGAAAGTCAATCTAGTTCAGTATTTTCTTATGGTGCACCAAGCTCAATATATAATCTTAATGAAAACTCTATAACTTTAAAATTCATACCTAAAAAGCATTTTTTTGAAGTTACACAGCTATCTGGAGAACCCTTAAATTTCAAAAATGAGCTTTTTACAGCTAATAAACAGCAACTAAAAATATGTCAATTTAATGGATATTATCAGTATGATAAGCTAGTTCTTTCAGGATGTTTACCTGAAAATAATTACACCTTTGATTTTGCAATTCAAAATCCAGAACTAGTGATGAAAAAAGCTGTGCTGCAGCAACTCTCTAAGCTCAGAATAGACACTGCTAACAACAACATAACTATTATCAAAAAACTTCCAAATAATGTAATTTTATTAAATAAACATAATTCTGCTAAATTAGCAGTATTATTAAAACACATGTTAGTTGTCTCAGATAATTTATATGCTCAATCAATACTAAGAACTATAGGTTATTATTATAATGGTGCTGGTAGTATTACATCAGGAAAAAATGCTGCTCTTGAAATATTAAAAAATAAACTAAAACTAAACGTAGATAGTATACAGCTAGAAGATGGTGCTGGTATATCAGAAAACGACTTACTAAGTCCTAGTTTTCTTGTAAATTTACTTTATAAAATGACTTTAAATAAAAATTATAAACTATTTAAAAACATGCTTCCAATATATGGTAAAATCGGCACACTAAAGAACTTTAAAGGTGATAAACTTAAAGGCAAAGTTTTTGCAAAAACAGGAACACAAACTACAGCTATAGCACTATCTGGATACTTAATAAAAGATAATAATTGGTACGTCTTTTCAATACTAATCAACTCATTAAAAGAATCTCAAAAATCTCAAGCTCATAACTTAGAGAAAGAATTACTGGAAAAGCTTAGCTTAAACTAGTTCTAATAATTATTTAGTCAATATTCAACCTAAACAAACTGATCATACCCTCCTATTTGGGACACTTAGGTATTAAGAAAAGGAGACAAGATGAGATATACAAAAGAGTTTAAAGATGAAGCTGTTAAATTATGTTTACAACCAGATGCAAATAGACGAGAAATAGCAGATAATTTAGGGGTTAAATATAAAACCATTTGCAGTTGGATATCCAAAGCCATGTCAAACCCTCAGAAAGAAATAAAGATAGATTATAAAACGCAGTACCAGTAACTATCTTTTGAAAATACTGATTTGAAGAAAAAACTCAAACAGGCAGAAACAGAGCGTGAAATACCAAAAAAGTCAGCAGCGTACTTTGCAAAGCAAAATCTGTAAGGTACGCCTTTATTAAGGAGCATTATAAAGTTATGCCAGTAACAACACTATGTAAATCTTTGAATGTGAGCACATCTTCATATTACAGATGGATTCATAAACCTATAGGTAAAAGGCAATGCTGAACTAGATGATGCTATTTTAATGAACATAAATCTAGATATGGAAGTGTTAGGATATACAAAGAGCTTAAAGATATGGGTTGGAAAGTTACTAAAAAACGTATGAAATTACTTGGTTTACATGCTAAAGCGGCTCGTAAGCATAAGAAAACTACAGATTCTAACCACAACAAACATGTTTATGATAATTTATTAGAACAAAACTTCACTGCTTTATCTGTAAATCATAGGTGGGTTACAGATATAACTTATGTACCTACACAAGAGGGGTGGCTGTATCTTTGTGTGATTATAGATTTATTCTCAAGATCAGTTATTGGTTGGGCAATGGATTCTAGGATGAAAGCGGATTTAGTTTGTAATGCTTTAAATATGGCATTATTTAGAAGAAATTTTCCTAGTGGTGTGATTATACACTCTGATAAAGGGTCACAGTACTGTAGCAAACAATATCAAGACATTATTAAAGAATACTGGCTACTATCAAGTATGAGCTCTAAAGGATGCTGTTACGATAATGCTGCTTGTGAAAGTTTCTTTGGAACTTTAAAAGTAGAGTTAGTACATGATGAAAGCTATAAAACTAGAGAAGAAGCTAAACTATCAATATTTGAATATATTGAAGCTTACTATAATACAAAAAGGAGACATTCTACAATAAATTATATGACTCCATATCAATTTGAATATATAATGGAAAATGAAGTAGTAAACTGTCACAAATTGACGGGGTAGATCAAACTTAGCTTCTAAACTATTATTTATAAGCTTAATAATCTGAGCCTCAGATAACTTCAAAGCTTGAGCTAACTGTTTATAGTTTTCGTTAATGTAACCTCCAAAATATGCTGGATCATCCGAATTAATGGTTACTTTAACACCTTTATCTAAAAGCTTAGCTGCTGGATGAGTCGATAAATCACTCGCAACTTTTAAACATCGATTTGATAATAGACACATTGTTAAAGCTATATCGTTTTTTATAATTCTTTGTATTAATGTCTTATCATTTAAAATAGTATTACCATGATCTATTCTATCAATACCTAAAATATCTATAGCTTCCCAAATATATTCTACTGGCCCTTCCTCTCCAGCATGAGCAACTAAATATAGGCCTTCTTTTTTCGCTTGCTCAAAGACTCTTTTGAATTTAGATAGAGGATTTCCTAATTTACTACTATCCAAGCCTATACCTATAAAATTTTCACGAAAATCCATTATTTCTTCAAAAGAGCGTAAAGCATGATCTTCTGATAAATGACATAAAAAGCACACTATTATACTAGCTTTTATAGCAAAATCTTTTTTTGCCTGTTTAATAGCATGTGTTACATTATCTTGGTTTGCCCTTACTAAATAAGCATAAGTCAACTCATAGAAATCTTGCTCCGTTATTAATACAGCCATACCTTGATAATACAAATCCAAAAAACCTTGAAGATTATTAAAGCAATATGCTTTTTTAATTTCATCTATAGAGCCATACTTAAGATTTACCTTATTCCTTTGTGCTAGTTCAAACATCATCTGAGGTTCTAGTGTACCCTCTATATGTAGATGTAGTTCTGCCTTAGGCATTTTTAAGAAATTATTATGTAACATACTTTATATTAAATTTAATATTCCAATGGCTTAAATATTATTATACAAAAATCATTTTCTTAAAGACTTAGTAAATTATGTATAAGAAATATTTATTATATATATAACCAATTACTATTTGACTCAAATTATTAGATTAAATAGAATCGATTTATAGACTTAGTTTATTTTAAATATTTACTAGCCTTAATGTAACAAGCATGAAACACATCTAAATTTTATTAGATAATTTATTGCTTATAACCTAAATAAAAAAGGAAATGGTCATGATAAAAAAAATTGTCACTGCTGTAGGAATGTCAGGTGTGTTATTATCTGGTGATAGTGCTTTTGCAGAAAATAAAGGTAGTCTATCTCCTCAGAGTGTAAATCTATCCCCTTTGCGTAACTTAAATACTATAGATACTCCAATGGGTAAAGATTATAGCTATCGTGAATCTTTTAAAAAGCTTAATACAGAGCAATTAAAGAAAGATATGCAAGAACTTCTAACCCAGTCACAAGATTGGTGGCCTGCTGACTTTGGTAATTATGGACCTTTTTTTATTAGATTATCTTGGCACGATGCTGGCACATATAGAATATCAGATGGTCGGGGAGGTGCTAATCGTGGCCAACAAAGATTCTCACCTTTAAATAGCTGGCCAGATAATGTAAATCTAGATAAGGCTAGACAACTACTCTGGCCAATCAAGCAGAAGTATGGAAATGCCGTCTCTTGGTCAGATTTGATTGTTTTGGCTGGTACAGTTTCTTTAGAATCTATGGGAATGAAACCTATTGGTTTTGCATTTGGTAGAGAGGATGACTGGCAAGGTGATAATACTAACTGGGGATTATCTCCAGAAGAATTATCTAGTAATGTCAAAGATGGCAAACTAGTTAAACCTTTTTCTGCCACAGAAATGGGGTTAATTTATGTAAATCCACAAGGTCCTGATGGTGAACCAGACGTCAAGAAAGCTGGAAATGCAATTCGTCAAGCATTTAGTGGTATGGGTATGACAGATAAAGAAACTGTTGCTTTAATTGCAGGTGGACATACATTTGGTAAAACTCATGGTGCAGTTCCTGCTAAAGATGTCTCAAAAGCTATGGGTCCAGCCCCAGAAAAAGCTCCTATTGAACAACAAGGTTTTGGTTGGCATAACATTTATGGCACTGGAAAAGGTGATGATGCTATGGGTAGTGGTCTTGAAGGCTCTTGGACTTCGACACCTACATACTGGAACCATGATTTCTTAAATAACCTATATAATTTAGATTACGAAAAAACGTTATCTCCTGCTGGCGCTTATCAATGGGTTGCAACAAATGCTAAACCTGAAAATATGGTTCCTGACGCCCATAAACCAGGTGTCAAACATAAACCTATAATGTTTACTACTGATCTTGCATTAAAAGAAGATCCTAAGTTCAATAAATACGCTCAAGAATTCTATACAAATCCAGAAGAGTTTAAAGAAGAGTTTGCTAAAGCATGGTTTAAATTAACTCATAGAGATATGGGTCCTAAATCTCGATATATGGGTCCTTGGATTCCTAAGCAAAACTTTATCTGGCAAGATCCTATTCCTAAGGCTAACTACAAGCAAGTGTCAATTCAAGATATTGCTCAACTTAAGCAAGATATTATAAACTCTGGATTAACTAATCAACAACTTATAAAAACTGCTTGGGACTCTGCTTCTACATATCGCAAAACTGATTATAGAGGTGGATCTAACGGTGCTAGAATTGCTTTAGATCCAGAAAAAGATTGGCAAATGAATGAACCTGCTAAACTTGAAATTGTTATTATTAAACTTAAAGAAATCCAAGCTAACTTTGATAATAGTAAAAAAGACGGTACTAAAATTTCTCTAGCTGATTTAATAGTATTAGGTGGTAATGTAGGAGTTGAACAAGCTGCTAAGCTAGCTGGTTATACTATGGAAATACCTTTTGTACCTGGTAGAACAGATGCTACACAAGCACAAACTGATATAGCATCATTTAATCATCTAAAAACTAAAGCTGATGGTTTCATAAACTATACGAATGGCAGTATAGCTACTAATGAACTACCTCAAGCATTAGTAGAAAAAGCAAGTATGCTTGATCTAAATATCCCAGAGATAACAGTCTTAATTGGTGGTATGCGTACTTTAAATGTAAACTATGATGATTCTCAGGAAGGTGTCTTTACAGCAACTCCAGGCCAGCTTAACAATAACTTCTTTGTAAACTTGTTAAATATGTCTACAGAGTGGAAAAAATCTGATAAAAATAATGGAGAATACATTGGCATAGATAGAAAAACTGGTAAGCAAAAATGGACTGCTTCTCCTGTAGATTTAATCTTTGGCTCAAACTCGGAGCTTAAAGCGGTAGCTCAAGTTTATGCTGAAAATGGCAATGAACAAAAATTTGTAAATGATTTTGCTAAAGCTTGGCATAAAGTTATGATGCTTGGCAGATTTAATGTTCAAAAGTAACCTTAATAAATAATATCTACTCTCACATACTATTTTCTGACATTCTAAAAATATCATTATATTTGTTAATGAGAATCTAGAAAAGTTGATTTAAATAAAACAATTACTATACTTTTGTATTAGTCCGCTAGATATCCTTCTTTTTCTAGCATCTACTACTAAAGCATTTTCTCTTAAAAAGACTGTTGATTTAATATCTCAAAATTTTCATATAAGATTTATAAAATAGATAAATACGATGGGCTTAACGCCTAACATCATGTCTAGCAGCTTCTTCAATATGTCTTGGAGCACAAGAGCTTAAAACAATCATACTTACAAATACTAAGGGCAAAATTTTTCTAAACATCTACTACTTTCCTTATTGAATAATTCTAATAAAACATTTGCTGTCTTTAAACCTAATCACGATACTTATTTAAAACTAATAACTAAAATCTTTATATCAATTAGTTATTGTTCTAAAGATCCAAAAGAGGTTATTGATATTCCTAAAAAACAGCATCTAATAAATATTTTTTCATTTTCTATATTTTTAATCTTTAAAAATACAGTTCTTGTTAGATTGTATATAAAAAAAAGATTAACTCTATTATCTAAAATTAACCCTCACCATCAAATTTTAATAAAACAGTCAATTATAAGCCTCGATTTTAAACTCATGAAAATAGCTAACACTACCAATAATACTTAAGAAAAGTTAATTTGATGTTTATACATCCAGATAAAACAAATAACATAGTTTTCCGATAAATTTTAAATAGTTACAACAGAGCTGATTTTTTTAAAATCCCATATCTAAATCTAAACTGTCCCTGTTATTCAATACCACTTTATAAAATATTTTTATTCCTTGCTTTTATGCAGCATCTAAAATACCAGAATATACTTCATCAGGAGTCATATATCCAATACTAGAATGTAGTCTTTCATTGTTGTAAATATCAATATATTCTTTGATACCTACTTTAGCCTCTTTCATAGTTATATATGATGCCGGATAAACATTTTCATATTTCAGTGTTCTCCAAAATCTCTCAATTGCAATATTATCTATAGATCTTCCTTTAGCATCCATAGATTTATTTATTTTATTATCAGATAATATTTTAATATGCTCTTTTGCTGTATATTGAGTTCCTTGATCAGAGTTAAAGATATCAGGTTTACCATATTTAAATAACGCTTCTTTTAACACACTAGTTGTTAGATGTGTATCCATAGTATTAGAAATCTTCCAAGCTAGTATTTTCTTGCTATGCCAATCTATTATGGCTGCTAAATATGCATACCCACATTCTAGTCTAATATACGTGATATCAGCACTCCATACCTTATTAGCTTTATCTATAACAACCTGATTCGTCTCATTTTTAAATACATTAAGTAAGTATGGATATTTCTTGTGTTGCTTATTAATGACAGTTGTCTTTTTTTTAGGATACAATGCCTTAATACCCATGAATTCCATAGCACTTTTGATTAGCTTCCTTCCAGCTAGAAATCCTAATCTATTTAGCAACTTTACTAGCCTTCTCGTACCATAATATGGATGTTTAGTATGTATCAAATCTATTGCATTTAATAGTTTAATATCATCATTACTACTAAATTTTGATATTGGTGTATAATAGTACACACTCTTAGATACAGATAATAGTTTAAGCTGATTATTTAAAGATAATTCTAGCTTAGTATCTACAGAGTTTACTCTATCATTTGATGATACCAAGCTTTTTAGCTTTCCCATTAAAAAATCCCTCTCTACTATTACCTCGACTAGTTTTTTACTTGTTGCATCTTTATCTTTTCTAAGCTCATCTATTTCCTGCTTATACTCCTTAACAACAGAGCTTTTATCAAATGCTAAGCAAGCATTAGATAAAAATTACTGCTTCCAATTGTGCACGTTTTTAGGAAGTAAATCATACTTACTTGCTATCTCATTAACTGTCATATCGCCTTCTAGCAATTCTATAATTACTTTAGCTTTAAAATCAGCTGTATACGTTACTCTTTTTTTACTCATTTATCTATTTCCTAATTTATATAGTTAACTTTAACATCTAGGAATAAAAATCTTTCTAAAATCAGTAGCTTTTTCTGGGGACATTATAGAGGGTTTAGTGGTCCTGCTCCAGAGCCTGAACTATTAATTCACTGGATTCAACACGGCATATTTTATCCTAGATTTACAATTCATTCATGGAATGATGATAAATCAGTAAATACATCCCTGGATGTATCCAGAAGCTTTAGAAACTATACAAAAGGCTTTTGATTTACGTAATGAGATAGTTCCATATATTTATCAACTATGCTATCAGGCTCATAAAAGTGCTAAGCCCATTATAAAGCCAACTTTTTATGATTTTGAATCAGATACTAAAACCCTCCAAGAAAATCCTGACTTTATGATTGGTGACTTACTGATAGCAAATATTTTAGAAAAACATCAAAGAGTTCGAGAAATCTATTTACCAGAAAGCACTAATTGGTATGACTACTATACCGGAGAAGTTTACGAAGGTGGAAGAACGATTAATTTAAATGTTAATATACAAAGCATTCCTATCTTTGTTAGAGAGGGAAGTGTAATTGTTATCAATAAATCAAAAGCCCAATTTAATGATTTTGAGCAAGATTTAGTGTACAAGGTTTATCCTTCTTTAAAAGATGAAGTAACACAGCATCAAATATATTTAGACGATGGTGAAACTATGGAATATTTAAACAATAAAAGTGGTGTTTTACATATTCAACTTACAAATAAAAATGCTAAACTGTATGCTAGTTGGCAGTATGAGGGTCATGAAAATTTCAAAATTACTCAACCTCAAATAATCAATATAAACAAGGATTTAGAATATAATGCTTAATCTTCAAAAATTACAAAATTGTAGTTTACCAAGCTATAATCGTGACGATTTAAAACAAGGTATGTTACACATAGGTATAGGAGCATTTCATAGAGCTCATCAAGTATTTTATATTGATAAGTTACTTAATACAGGTAACCAAGATGCTTTAAATTGGGGTTATGTAAGTGGTACTATTAGAACTAATCAAAAATTAATAGATGCTCTAAGAGCAGATAACTGCCTATATACACTATCAGCGAATGATGAGGCTGAAACTAAAAATACTGTGATAGGAGCATTAAAAGATGTTTATTTTGCTGGTAATGGCCAGTCTCAAAACTTAATTGCTAAAATTTCAGACCCGAATATAAAGATAATCACTTACACAATAACAGAGAAAGGTTATTATGTTGATTTATCAACTCAAAAGTTAGACTTTGAAAATCCTGATATAATCTATGATTTAGATAATATTAAAACTCCAAAAACTGCCATAGGAATCACAGTTGCAGGGTTATATAAGCGCTGGCAAGAAAATTCTGAAGCTATTACTCTACTAAGTTGTGACAATATGCCAAATAATGGCAAGATTCTAAGAAAAGCTATTCTTGAATTTGTAAACAAGCTAGATAATGAACTAAGCTCATGGATATCCAAGAATGTAAGCTTTCCTAGCTCTATGGTAGATAGAATCGTTCCCGCTGTTACACAACAGACAATAGAAAATATTGAGAATATTATTGGCCAAAAAGATATTTCTGCTGTAGCAACTGAAGAGTTTTCTCAATGGGTAATTGAAGATGATTTTGCAAATAACCGCCCTGCTCTAGAAAAAGCTGGTGTTGAATTTGTTAAAGATATTGAGCCTTTTGAAAAATTAAAATTAACTATGTTAAATGGTAGCCATAGTTTGATAGCTTACATTGGAGCTTACGCAGGCTTAAAGACAGTAGATGAAGTTATATCTAAACCTGAATTTTATAATTTTATTAGAAAATATATGTTAGAAATTACTGCACCTATAGTAGATGGTTTACCACAAGAGGTCTCAACTTCAACCTATGCTGATAAACTTCTACATAGATTTGCCAATCCTCACCTAAAACATAAAACTGAACAAATAGCTATGGATGGCTCTAAAAAGATTCCTCAAAGGTGGTTAGGATCTTTAGAGTATCTTTCAGAAAATCATCAAAATTATGATATTTTGGCATTAGGCTTAGCTGGATGGATATTATTCTGTAGTGGTAAGGATCAGTATGGAAAAGCTTTAGAAATTAATGATCCACTACAAAATGATTACAGGGCAATATATCAAAATAACAATGAATATAAAAATATAGTTAATAGCTTTTTATCATTAAAAAGTATATTTCCTGATAAAATTGCAATAAATAAAAAATTAGAAGAAAAAATAGTATTTTTTATTAATGATATTAATAAAGATGGTGTTATAAAAACTCTTACTAAACTAGGAGAATAAGATGATAGAATCATGGCGTTGGTTTGGTCCAAATGACCCTGTATGTATTGAAGATATTATGCAAACTGGAGTTACTGATATTGTAACAGCCCTACACCATATACCTAATGGTAAAGTATGGACTGTAGAAGAGATTCAAAAAAGACAAACTGAAGTTGAGAACTCTGCTAAGCTTGGAAAAACAAACTTAACTTGGTCAGTTGTAGAAAGTATTCCTGTACATGAAGATATTAAAAAAGGTAAATCTATACGTGATGAATATATTGATATATATTGCCAAAATATTCGTAATTTAGCTAAATGTGGTATTAAATTAATTATTTATAATTTTATGCCTGTATTAGACTGGACTCGTACAGATCTTGGTAAACAAACTTCTAAAGGTGCAAAAACTTTATCTTTTGATGAGATTGCATTTGCAGCTTTTGATATTCATATTTTAAAAAGACAAAATGCTGCAAAAGATTATAAGACTAATGTGATTTCTCAAGCAAAAGAATATTTTAAGGGTATGTCTGATGCTGAAGTAGAAAAACTTACAAGCAATATGATTGCAGGCTTACCGGGTGCTGAGGAAAGCTTTTCATTAGAACAATTCCAGGTAGCTCTTGATGAATATAAAAATATCAATCAAGCAAAATTGCGTGAAAATCTAATCTATTTTCTTAAAAAAATAATACCGGTGGCTGAAGAAGTCAGAGCTAAATTAGCTATACATCCTGATGATCCGCCATTTGAACTATTTGGCTTACCTAGAATTATTAGCACTATTGAAGATTATGATTGGCTATTTAAAAATATACCATCTATGGCTAATGGCATAACATTCTGTGCTGGTTCATTAGGCTCAAGATGGGATAATAATCTCCCCCTTATGGCTAAAAAAATTGGTAGACGTATATACTTTACACATTTAAGAAATGTTGCTCTTAATCCAGATAATCGTAGTTTTTATGAAGCTGAGCATCTATGTGGAAATACAGACATGTATGCTTTAATAAAAGAAATTCTAAAAATAGAAAAAGATTCACAACCAATATATATGCGCCCAGATCATGGACAGCAAATGCTTTCAGACTTAGATAAAAAAACTAATCCAGGATATTCATGTATTGGTCGTATGAAGGGTCTTGCTGAGGTTCGTGGTGTTGCATATGCTGTTAAAAGAGAACTAGAAAATGAGTCAAAATAAACTTTTAGCTATTGGAGAGTGTATGCTTGAGATTAGCGGTCAAATCCAGCTAGGCTCTCAAGCTAAGCTAAACTTTGGTGGTGATGTTTTAAATACAGCATTATATTATGCAAGGCTAGATGGCGAAGTTTCTTTTCTTACAGCTTTAGGAGATGATAATTTTTCCAATCAAATGATATCTCATTGGAATACTGAGAATATTGACACATCAAAGATCTTAAAAATAAAGGAGAGAGTTCCTGGTTTATATGCTATCCAAACAGATAACCAAGGCGAAAGAAGTTTTTACTATTGGCGAGAGCAAGCTCCTATTAAAGATCTTTTTTATCATTTAGCAACAAAAGATTTAAACCAATATGATCAAGAGCACAAATACCTATACTTTTCTGGTATATCTCTTTCTAGGTGGGATGATAAACAACTAGAAATATTTGCTAATTGGCTAAAAGCTTTTAGAAACTCAGGTAATGATAAAGAAATTATTTTTGATTTAAATTATCGTCCAAAATGTTGGCAATCTAAAGAGCAAACAAGAGTATATTTAAATAGAATCTTGAAATATGTGACTATAGTTCTAACAACATTTGATGATGAAGAACTTCTTTTTAATGCCTCTAACTATCAACAAACTCTTAATAGATATAATAGTTTTAATATTCCTATAGTTGTCATAAAACATGGTACGAACCCTACTGTACTACAATACCGAAATCAAATTAGCTTAATAAAAGCTAAAAAAATAGTCACTCCTGTAGATACAACTGCAGCTGGAGATAGTTTTAATGCAGCTTTTCTAGCAGCTTTTGCTAATGATATAAGTTTAAAAGCAAGTATTAATTTTGCCCAAATTTTTGCTGCTGAAATCATACAACATCAGGGTGCAATAATTGATAAAAAAGATACAGATAAGTATATAAATAAGTTAAAGGAGCTAACAAATGCCAACATGTGAGTTACTTAAAAATAATCCCCTAATACCAGTAGTTTCTGCAGACACTATTGAACAAGCGAAATCTATTTTAAAAAAAGTAAGAGAAAAAAAATTTAACATAGTTGAATTTACTCTTAGAACTCCTAACTCTTTAAGTATTATTGAAGAAGTAATTAAGTATAATAATGATTTGATTATAGGTATAGGGACTATAACAAATATAGAACTATTTAGAAAAGCAAGATTTCTTGAGGCTGACTTTTACGTTTCTCCTGGTAGTAATAATGAGTTGCTAAATTTTGCTCGTGAACACAATCTTAAGTATTTACCAGGTGCTATAACGCCTTTTGAAATTATGACGGCAATGAGCTATGGTTTTAATACAATTAAGTTTTTTCCAGCAGAAACATTTGGTGGCATTAAGGTTTTAAAAAATTATAACTCAGTATTCCCTAATGTAAAATTCTGTGCAACTGGAGGAATTAACTCCCAAAACCAACAAGAATATTTAGATCAAGAGAATATTATTGCAATAGGAAGTTCATCGTTAATATTAAAGGAGAAAACATATGTTAAGCGATAACGTATTAATGCCTGTAGATAAACAAACAAGGGATTTAGCTCTTGAAATTTATCAACATATCAAAAACCTGCCAATAATCAGTCCTCATGGTCATACTGATCCTATATGGTTTGATGAAAATAAGCATTTTGAAAATCCAGTCGAACTTCTTATAAAACCTGATCATTATATTTTTAGAATGTTTTATTCTCAAGGCTTAAGGTTAGAGGATTTTGGTATCACAAGAAAAGATAGTAAAGATGTTGAAACAGATCCTAAAAAAATATGGCAGAAAGTTGCAGAAAATTGGTATTTATTTAGAGGTACCCAAGTTGGTTTATGGTTTGATGCTCAGTTAAAAAATGTATTTAATTATAACAAATCATTTACTCCTGAAACCGCCGATGAACTATATGAGCATATTGATAATTGTTTAAAACAAAAGGAATTCCTCCCACGTGAAATATGTAATAGATTTAATATAAAAGCCATTGCAACTACTGATGATGTTGCTGATGATTTAGTTCATCATAAAAATATTGCTAATTCAGATTTTAAATGCCAGGTAATACCTACATTTCGCCCAGATAGTGTTACAAAGCCAGAGCTACACCCAGTACATAAAAATATAAAAAAACTAGCTAAAAAACTTAATACAAAAATTGACTCATATGATGATTTTATTAAGGTTTTAGCAGAAAGACGTGAATTCTTTAAAACAAATGGCGCTACTGCTTCTGATCATGGTGTTACAGTTCCAAACACTTATGATTTAGATAAAACTGAGCGTCGTAACTTATTTAAAAAAGTAGTTTCCAATACTGCTACAATTACAGAAAAACAAGTATTTAGTGGTCAAATGCTTACAGAAATGGCAAAAATGGCCACAGATGATGGACTTGTTATGCAAATTCACGCAGGAGTATTTAGGAATCATAATACAAGAATTCAAAGAAAATTTGGTAATGATAAAGGTTGTGATATTCCACTTAAATGTGACTATGTAAATGGTTTATACCCTCTTCTAAGCAAAGTAGGAAATAATCGAAATTTTAAAACTGTATTATTTACTATGGATGAATCAACTTATTCACGTGAATTAGCCCCTTTAGCAGGACACTATCCTAGTGTTTTCTTAGGTCCGCCATGGTGGTTTAATGATTCCGCTGAAGGAATGAAAAGATTCCGCCATGCTGTAACAGAAACTGCAGGCTTTTATAACTGTTCAGGATTTATAGATGATACACGTGCCCTACTTTCTATACCAGTTAGACATGATATTGCTAGGCGTATTGATGCAGTATACCTAGCTGAGATGGTTCTTTTAGGTAGAATATCTAAAACTGATGCTTTAGATATTGCTTATGATTTAACTTACACTCAATCTATTAAAATATTTAATATAAATATTACAGAGAAATAATAAAATGCAATCTCAACAAAAATCAGCTAAGGTATATGTAATTATAATCGTTGCTGTAGCAGCAATAGGTGGATTATTATTTGGCTTTGATACATCTATTATTGCTGGTGCAACACCCTTTGTCCAGAAAGAATTTTCAGCCGAGCACTGGCAGTTAGAGCTAGTTGTTAGCTTCTGCGTTTTAGGTGCATTCTTTGGTGCTCTTATAAGTGGTTACTTTACAGATAAATTTGGACGCAAAAAAGCTATGATTGCTACAAGTTTGCTTTTTATAGTTGGAACTTTAATAGCATCGTTAGCCCCAAATATAGAAACTTTGATATTTGGTAGATTTATGCTTGGTGCAGCTATAGGTATTGCTTCATACGCAGCTCCTTTATTTATTGCAGAAGTTGCTCCAGCATCTAAAAGAGGTTCTTTAGTACTTTGGAATGGAGCATTTCTTACTGGTGGACAAGTTATAGCCTTTCTTGTTGATTACTATTTTACTAGTAATGGTAGTTGGCGTGCTATGGTAGCAACAGGATTAATTCCAGCTATCATGTTATTTATAGGAATGTGTTTTATGCCTTACTCACCTAAATGGCTATTTTCTAAAGGTAGGAAACATGAAGCCTATGAGACTTTAGCTAAGATTCGAGAAACTGAACATGATATTACAGAAGAGTTATCTGCTATTAAAAATAACTTAGAAAACTCCAATAGACTAAAATTTTCAGCAATTTTTTGCAAAAAAGTTCGTCCTGTTCTTTATATAGGTTTAGTGCTTGGTATATTCCAACAGTTCTTTGGTATAAATACTGTTATGTATTATGGTCCATACATCATGTTAAATATTGGTTTCCACGGAGCTGAAACTAAAATTCTAATGACATTGTCTCTAGGTATTGTAAATTTTGTTGCAACAATAATTACTATTATATATATTGATAGATTAGGTAGAAGAAAATTTTTACTAATTGGATCTGCCATGGCAGCACTAAGTTTATTTAGCATGATCTATTTACTAAACAATGTTACAAGTGGGGCTACTGCTATACTGGCTCTAACGTGTTTATTAGTATATATTGTCGGTTACTGTATAAGTGTAGGATCTCTTTTCTGGTTAATCATATCAGAAATCTTCCCATTAAATGTAAGAGCATCTGCTATGAGCTTTGTTGCATCTATTCAATGGTTAGCTAATTTTGTAGTTGCTGCAACATTCTTAACTATATTGACAAGCTTAGGTATTTCGTTTACTTTTGGGATATATGCTTGTATCGCAGCTTTAGCTTTTGTTATTACATACTTCTTTGTTCCAGAGACTAAAGGCATACATCTTGAAACTATTGAAAATAATCTTAATAAAGGTGTTCCTACAAGATATTTAGGCAAAGATGATTATAGTTTTACAAATTAATTTTAAAGGAGAAATATTGTGTCTCAAACAGCTGAAAATACATTTGGTGAATTTCGTAACTATACTGACAGTAAGTTTCAAGATCGAGTAGAGAGAACTTATAGAGAAATGCATATCAATCAAAATCCTGATTATGTTGCTCAAATGAAACAAAAATACTTTAAGCTTGAGCTTGGAAACATGGATGTCTATGAGGTATTTAAACTTCTTGAAAATGTTCATGATGAAAGTGATCCAGATAATGATCTACCACAAATAGAACATGCTTATCAAACAGCCGAAGCATGTCAAAATAAATTTTTAAAAAATAATACTGAGATTAGAGATAATGCATTAATTAGATCTTTATTTAGAGATCATGAATGGCAAAGTATTCCTAAAGTTTGGCAAGATTTTTATTCTGAAAAACAAAGTTTAAATCACTTATATGGTCATATTAAAGACTGGTCCTGGTTTCCACTAGTTGGTTTTGTACATGACTTAGGTAAAATCATGACTTTACCAGAATATGGAGAATTACCTCAATGGTCAACCGTTGGTGATACATACCCCGTTGCTTGTCCTTTTGCTAGTGCAAATGTTTTTTCTCATAAAGAATTTATTAAAAATTCTAAAAACTATGATAAATATGATTCACAATCAGAAACTGATTATGGAAAATATAAAAAAGAATGTGGTTTTGATAATGTTAATATGAGCTTTGGCCATGATGAATACGTTTATAAAGTTTTTGAACAAGGTAGTGACATACCTTATGAAGGATTATATCTTCTTCGTTATCATTCTTTTTATCCATGGCACACACCCCAAACAGGTGGATTAGCATATCAAGAACTTGCTAATGAAAAAGACTGGTTACTGCTTCCTTTATTAAAAGCTTTCCAAAAAGCAGATTTGTATTCAAAACTACCTGAACTACCTCCTAAAGAAGTTCTAGAGAAAAAATATAAGAATCTTTTAGATAAATGGGTTCCTAAAAAGAAAATAAATTGGTGATTTCAAAGCTTACCTCACAAATTCTTAATCTATAAAAATAACGATATATTGAAAATTCTAAAAGAATTAGTAAAAATATGCCTACCAATTACTCAAAAATATTGAGTATAAGGTTTTGGATGAGGTAAATAAGAAACCTTAGTACTATAAAATCAACCCCTAAATAGTTAGGTAAGATTACAAATATATAACTGTATAAATAGGTTTAATAACTAGATATTTTCTTTATTTTCACATAAAATTATTCAATTAAATTTAGTAAATAAATTATATACTTGGAATCAAATATCTAAATGAGTGAATATAACTTTAGTCAAATAGAACAAAAATCTCAAAATTACTGGCGTGAAAATAATTCTTTTAAAGCTGTAAAAAATAAAAATAAAGAAAAATTCTATTGTTTATCAATGCTACCATATCCAAGTGGTACCTTACATATGGGCCATGTAAGAAACTATACTATCGGTGATGTTATCGCCCGTTATCAAAAAATGCAAGGTAAAAATGTCCTTCATCCAATGGGGTGGGATGCTTTTGGTCTACCTGCAGAAAATGCTGCTATTAAGCATAAGAGATCTCCCGCAGAATGGACAAAAAGCAATATTGCTCATATGAGAAAACAGCTTGATTCTTTAGGTTTTAGTTTTGACTGGTCAAGAGAAATTGCTACCTGTGATGAAGATTACTATAAATGGGAGCAATGGTTTTTTATCCAACTTTATAAAAAGGGGTTAGCGTATCGTAAGAACTCAATAGTAAACTGGGATCCAGTAGATCAGACGGTTTTAGCTAATGAACAAGTTATAGATGGTAGAGGTTGGAGATCTGGAGCTTTAGTTGAGAAAAAAGACATACCCCAGTGGTTTTTAAAGATTACTGATTATGCCAATGAACTTTTAAAAGATATATCTAAACTAGATAATTGGCCAGATGCTGTAAAGACTATGCAAACAAATTGGATTGGTAAATCAAAAGGAATAACAGTTAAATTTAAGATTAAAAGTTCTAATCAAGATATTGAGGTCTTTACAACTCGTCCTGATACTTTAATGGGAGTAAGCTATCTTGGTATAGCTCCTGAGCACCCTCTTGCTTTAGCAGAAGCAGAAACGAATCCTAAGTTAGCAAATTTTATTAAAGAGTGTAAGAAATCTTCAACAATGGAAGCCGATTTAGCTACACAAGAGAAAAAAGGCTTTAAAACAGCTATAAAAGTAATTCATCCAATCTCTAATGAAATAATAGATGTTTGGGTAGCAAATTTTGTACTTATGGGCTATGGATCAGGTGCTGTAATGGCTGTTCCTGCCCATGATCAAAGAGATTGGGAATTTGCACAAAAATATGATATTGCTTTAAAACAAGTTATTGATTCTAATGATAAAAAATTAAAAGTTGATCTAGAGAAAGAGGCTTTTACAGAAAAAGGTATTTTAATAAACTCTGATGAGTTTAATGGCTTGAATTTCAAAAAAGCTTATCAAGCAATAAAAAAATATCTTCTTGATAATAGCAAAGGGGTTGAGACAACAAACTTCAGAATCCATGATTGGGGTATTTCCCGCCAAAGATACTGGGGTTGTCCTATTCCAATGATTCATTGTGATAATTGTGGTGTAGTTCCTGAAGAAGAAGAGAATCTACCTGTTAAATTGCCTACAGATGTAACTCTTACAGAAGCTGGATCTCCATTAAAAGATATGCCCGGTTTCTTAAATGTTAAATGTCCTAAATGTGGTTCTCAAGCAAAAAGAGAGACTGATACTTTTGATACTTTTTTTGAGTCCTCGTGGTATTATGCAAGATATGCCTGCCCTACTGCTACTAAGATGCTAAGTGAAGAAGCAAACTACTGGTTACCTGTAGATAAGTACATTGGTGGTATTGAGCATGCGATTATGCATTTATTATACTCAAGATTTTTTTATAAATTGATGCGTGATGAAGGCTTAATAACTTCTGATGAACCTTTTAGTAACTTACTTACTCAAGGTATGGTTCTCAAAGATGGCGCAAAAATGTCAAAATCTAAAGGTAATACAGTTGATCCCCAAGAATTAATAGATATGTATGGTGCTGATACTGTAAGACTATTCAGTATGTTTGCAGCACCTCCTGAACAATCTCTAGAGTGGTCAGAAACAGGAGTTGAAGGGGCTAATAAATTTTTACGTAAAGTATTTAATTATGCTCAACAAAACAAAGATGCATTATCAAAAAAAATAAGTATTGATATAAATAAATTAGTAAAAGAAGATAAAAAAACTCGTTTTGAAATATATTCAAACTTAAAGCAAGCTATTTTTGATTTTGATAAAAGTCAATTTAATACTGTAGTTTCTGCTTGTATGAAAATTCTAAATACTCTAAATAACTATGATAACCTTTGTGATGGTGTTAAAACTGAAGGATATAGTATTTTACTAAGAGTATTAGCCCCATTTACTCCGCATATTTGCCACTATTTATGGCAAAATCTTAATTTAGGTGATAATATTTTACATACGGAGTTTCCTATAGTTGATAAAAAAGCTTTAGTTAAAGATGAGTTTTTATTGGTTGTTCAAATAAATGGTAAGCTAAAAGCGAAATTAGAATTAGATGCATCATTAATTAGAACAGAAATTGAAAATTATGTTTTAGAAGATGAGCATGTTAAAGCATTTATTGAATGTAAACAAATTATTAAAATAATTTATATACCACAAAAACTTATAAATATAGTAGTTAAATAAAGAGATTTGAAAATGAGAAAGTATATAATTTTAATATTCGTTTTTTTACTAGGTTCATGTGGCTTCCTCCATCCTCGAGGAGTTGTTAGTGCTACAAGCACAGATGCTGGAAATTTTAGCAGTTTAGTTGGTACAAAATTTTATATTGAGAGTAATAACCATAACTCTATTTCTAACAATATCAAAAGGAATTTAAAAGCATATAAAGCTATAATAGTAAATGATGATAAGAATGCAGATTATATAGTAAATATACAAGATGTTAAAGAGGATACAAAACTAACAAGTGTAGTAGGTGGAGCATCAAATAATACTTACCAACTATATTATAGAGTTACATATAATGTTGTCAAACCTAATAACAAAACTCCTGTTATACCAGATAATACAATTGATGCACAACAGTTCTGGCAATCAAACTCTGGTACTCAATTAGCTCAAAACTATCAAGCTGATAGGATATTCAACTATCTTCAAACAAATACAGTACCAAGAATTGTTACTCAGATTGCAGCATTATTACCGAGTAAAACCCCTAATAAGTTATCACAAAAACACACAGCCTAAAATTTAATATATTAGTAAATCTAATATATTTAGAATATGAATTTAACTATAAGGAAACCTTAATATGTATCAATTAAAAGATTTCTATGCCAATATGCTTAATAAATATAGTGGGCTTGCTGGAATATTAAGTTTTTTAACAATCTTTTTAATAATACTGTTTTGTGCATGGATCATTAATAAAATTCTTAAGAAATATATAGTAACAATTGTAAATAAATTTGTAATAAAGCTTGGTCCTGATTTAGGAGAAGTATTAATAAAATATAAAGTTTTTAACAGGCTATCACATATTGGACCTGGACTACTCATTTATTTAGCTATAAACATTTGCACTAATTCTGAGCATGTCTGGACAATCAATTTAGTTAATACTATTCAGTTAATTGCACAAATATATATAACTTTAACTATAATTTTATTTTGTATATCTTTTGTAGATGCTATTTTTAATTATTTTCAAAAACTTCCTTATTTTAAGCAACATTCTTTAAAAAGCTATGCTCAAGTAATCAAAATAATACTATATTTTGTGGCTTTTATATTAATAGTTTCACAACTACTAAATAAATCTCCTATTGCTTTTTTAACAGGTTTAGGTGCTTTATCAGCAGTGTTAATGTTAGTTTTTAAAGATACAATACTAGGTTTTGTGTCAAATATTCAAGTCGCTGCTCTTGATTTAGTAAGAGTTGGTGATTGGATTACTATTCCATCTGCAAGTGTTGATGGAGATGTTATGGAAGTTTCTGTTAATACTGTAAAAATACGTAATTTTGATAAAACAATATCTACAATTCCAACATATACGCTTATTAATAATAGTGTTCAAAACTGGCGAGGAATGGTTGAAACTGGTGGACGTAGAATTAAACGTTCTGTGAATATTGATATTGATACTATTAAATTTTGTAATGAAGAAATGCTAGAAACTCTAACAAAAGAACCTCTTTTACAAGATTTTATTGCTAGTAAGAAAAATGAAAAATTAACAAATATAACTTTATTTAGAGTATATATTGAAAATTACTTGCGTAACCATCCAAAAATACATACTGGCTTAACTTTTTTAATTAGAGAGCTACAACCTAGTGAAATAGGTTTACCAGTTGAGTTATATATTTTCACAAATGATACAAACTGGGTAAATTATGAAAATATTCAGGCAAATATTTTTGATTATATATTTGCTAGTTTACATATCTTCGATTTAAAGGCTTTCCAAGCAATTACAGGAAGAATTTTTAAATAAATTTAATTTAAAAGGAAATTTTGTTTAATGCAGTTAAAATATTTTACAACTTTTATAGTATTGTTTATATTAAATACATCATTATGTTTTGCAGTAAATGTACCGATTGAGATGTTTGATTTATCTAAATATTCACAGAATGCTCATTATTATATCTCAAAATCTGAGGACGGTTATAATAAACCTTTATTAACTAAATCCCAACAAGATAAACTTCTTAAAAAATTAATCTCTCATTCAGTAGGAAAAGATTCTCCATGGTCAGAATCATTTTATAAACAATATAGGCAACAAAATAGCCTAAAAGAATGGCTTACTAATCAAATTAATAATATCAATAATAGTAAATTGCCTGATGATGAGAAAATTTATAAAGAAAACTTTAGACTTTTTACTAGCCATGAATATCAAAACATTATTAAAAATATAAATTTTGATGACATAAATAATTCAAATAAATATAACAATAATAATAAAGCTATAATTACAAGAACAACAATAGGATATTCTGCCCCTTATGATAAGCCATTATTTTTAAATTTTACACTTCCTGGACAGGGATACCCTTTTAGTAATATTAATGTTTCATCATTAAATATTGGTGAGGCTGTATATATTATCTCAACCTCAAAAGATAAAAAATGGTATTTGATCCTCAGTTCTTCTTTTTGTGCTTGGGTAAAATCAAACAGCATCTCCAAAATTTCAAGTAGTCAGGTAAAAGTTTGGAAAAGTTCTTTTATAAAAAGTAGACTTTCTATTAGACGTTTTGAGACACCAGTATTTAATCTAGATAATGAATTTATAAAAAATACATACCCTGGAACAATATTACCAGTACTAGCTAATGATAAAAATTACTATAGAGTATTGCTTCCTACTCAAACAAAAACAAATGATTTAGCTTTTATAGATGGAAAAGTAATCAAGCATGATGCTACAGAAATACCAATATTAACAACTCCTAGAAACTTCGTTAAAATAATTAGAGAGACTCAAGGTTATCCTTATGGCTGGGGTAATCAATATTTTTATAATGACTGCTCATCTGAATTAAGAGCTATATACCAAGCTTTTGGAATATGGCTACCAAGAAATTCTAAAGGTCAACTTAAAGCATACAATTTCATAAACCTTGACCAAAAAACTCCTGAAGAACGTACAAAAGTATTATTAACAAAATCACGACCATTTTTAGATTTCATATACATAAAAGGTCATGTCATGCTATATATAGGTAAAACTTCTAATCCCTATAATCCAAAACAAATAGTCCCTGCAACTTATCAGCAAGTTTGGGGATTAAAAGATAAAGATAATACTAAAAGATCTGTGATAGGTGAGTCAATTTTTTTACCATTATTGGAAAAATACCCTGAAGACCCTTCTTTAGAAAGTGAACTAAAAAAACAAATTTTTAGAGTTGTACAAATATCATAAATTAGCACTTAGGAAGTGTTACACCTTCTTGGCCTTGATATTTCCCGCCTTTATCAGCGTATGATGTCTCACACTGTTCATCTGATTGGAAAAATAACATTTGAGCAACGCCCTCATTAGCATATATTTTAGCTGGTAAAGGAGTCGTATTTGAAAATTCTAATGTTACATAACCTTCCCACTCAGGTTCAAGAGGTGTCACATTTACAATAATTCCACATCTAGCATAAGTTGACTTACCTAAACATACAACTAAAACGTCCCTAGGAATTTTAAACTTTTCAACAGTCCGCGCAAGAGCAAATGAATTAGGGGGAATAATACAAACATCACCTTTAAAATCAACAAAGTTCTTATCATCAAAATGTTTAGGATCTACTATTGAAGAGTTAATATTTGTGAAAATTTTAAATTCATCTGCACAACGGACATCATAACCGTAACTTGATGTACCATAAGAAACTATTCTCTCATTATTAGCAAGCTTAACTTGTCCAGCCTCAAAGGGTTCTATCATTGCATGGCCTTGGGACATTTTTTTTATCCATTTATCTGATTTTATAGACATTTCTTCTCTCTTAATTTTCTAATTTAACACCAATAGAGTCCAAACTACTTGCTTTAGGTAGCTTCTCAATTTCATTTAACATATTTTCTGCTACTGTCATGTAGCTTGTATTAATATTATCATCTTTGCTTAGGCTTACATAAGGTTTACCATGATCAGCATTTTCACGAATATCTTTATGCAAAGGTAAATTACCAAGAAATTCAATATTGTTCTTACCACATAGTAAGTGTGCGCCATCTTCACCAAAAATATGTTCACTATTACCGCACTTTGGACAAATATAATAGCTCATATTTTCTATAACTCCTAATGTCTTAATACTAACCTTCTCAAACATTGCTATAGCTCGTCTAGCATCTATCAAAGATAAATCTTGTGGAGTGGTTACAATTACAGCTCCTGTTACAGGCATATTTTTAGAAATTGTAAGCTGGATATCACCTGTTCCTGGTGGTAAATCTAGAAATAAATAATCTATCTCACCCCAGTTAGTATCATTTAAAAGTTGCATCAATGCTCGAGAAACTATTGGTCCTCGCCAAATAACGGCAGACTCAGAATCTATAAGATTCCCTATAGAAATCATTTTAACCCCATAACGCTCAAGAGGAATAATTTTTTTCTTATCTGTTGTTTGAGGATTTTCTTTTAAATTTAAAAGTGTTGGTTGACTTGGACCGTAAATATCTGCATCCAAGATTCCTACTTTAGCTCCCATTTTTGCGAAACCTACTGCTAAATTTGCTGTAACTGTTGACTTACCTACTCCACCTTTACCAGATGCTATTAAAATTATATTTTTAATATTTGGTAAGAGTTTTTGCCCTTTCTGGACTACCCTTTTAATTACTTTTTTCATAAAAAACTAGCTTTTAAATTTTAATTATTATAATGTTTGATTTGAATTTAATTATACTTGATTAAATATGCTTAAAAAAGATGATTTTAAAACCATTTTGCTTACTAGTATAGGTGGAATGCTAGAGTTTTATGACTTTGTTATCTTTAGCTTTTTTGCTATAACGCTAGGAGAACATTTTTTTACAGCTCAAGGTTCACAAGCATTATCTGCATTATCTGCATTTACAGTTTTTGCAGTAGGATATTTTGCTAGACCTTTGGGAGGAATATTTTTTGGTCATATAGGTGATAGATATGGACGAAAAAAATCTTTTTTATTAACCATATTTTAATGGGGGCAAGTTCAATTTTAATAGCACTACTTCCTTCTTACAAAACTATTGGAATAACAACAACTCTTTTATTTGTAATATTTCGTATAATTCAAGGAGCTGCTATAGGAGGAGAGATTCCTAGTGCTGTAGTTTTTGTTAAAGAATCATTAATAAAGCATGGTGGTATAGCGGCTATAGTTAGTTATTTCTTCAGAAAAAAAATTAATGAAACGGCTATATTTTTAAACCAAGAAAAATATCATAAAATACCGCTATTAAAACTTTTACAGACAGAAAAAAGACAGGTAATCCGTGCTATATCAGCAATTTCAATCTTAGCTATAGTAATTGGATTTTTCTCTCTTTTCTTAACTACATACTTTACTCTTAATAAAACAGCGAACAGTTCTAATTTAATATTACTAAATCTATTTATATTTTCTATAATATGTATACCAGCAGATTATTTAGTAGATAAATTTGGTGCTTATATAATACTTATAATAGGTGCTATAGGCCTATTAGTATCTGGTAGTGTCTTTTATTATGCTATAGTGAATCACTCTAGTTATTTAATGGTAGCTATACTAATTAATAGTATTTTTATGGGATTAATAGTTGGTGTAGCAACAAATTATGCAAGTATGCTATTTAGTTCTGGTGTTCGAGCTAGTGGCTTAGGGTTTAGCTATAATTATTTTTAATGGTGCTTTTCTTGCTATAGCTAGCTTTGGCATTGCTAAAGGGATTATGCTTACACCATTGTATTTAATCTTAGTGGTGATAATTATTTCTTTGCTTGTTTTAATCCTTACTAATAAATCATGCAAGAACATTTCTATATAGATCTACTAGCAATATGTTAAAATTTAGTTACTAGCTTCAAATATTATAAAAATATGGATAATTTTCTATCTGGATTAATATACGTACTAGAAGCAAACTTTATTCTATTTATTTGCCAAATTTTTACTATATTTGTAGTTTTAAAACTTATCGTAGATAAAAATGAGCTTCTAATATTATAGCTTGGCTTTTAGCAATACTATTTATTCCTTATATTGCAATACCTTTTTTCTTTATATTTCAACGTAAAGATAGACGTAGGTTTTGGCAGAAAAAAACTATAAATATAAATAGCTCATCCGCTTTTGAAAAAAATTGTTAACTAATAATTATTGTCAAGAGTTGCCTAAAAATGTTATTAACACTTTTTTGAACCTTGACTTGCCAACACTTAGTATGTACAACCATTTTGAAATATATACTGATGGTGTTAAATCTTTTGAAGCATTCATGAAAGCAATCAATTCTGCAACAAAAAGTATATATATTCAAACTTATATACTTAAAAATGATACTACTTCCAGATTAGTTATAAATGCACTAGAAAAAAAAGCTGCAGAAGGCATAGAAGTAAAAATGATGATTAATTCTCTTGGCTCATTCCACGTTTATTTACACAATAAAAAAATATTTCGAGATTTACGTATTTTAGGTGCAGAGATAGTATTTTTTATGCCAATACTTACGAACCCTTTACGTAATTATATTAATTATAGAAATCATCGTAAAATTTTTATCTTTGATAACAGTTTAGTTATAGTTTCTGGAATAAGTGTGTATTTATTCAACTTCGATGAAATGTTATAAACTGTCCCTGTTATTCAATACCACTTTATAAAATATTTTTATTCCTTGCTTTTATGCAGCATCTAAAATACCAGAATATACTTCATCATGAGTCATATATCCAATACTAGAATGTAGTCTTTCATTGTTGTAAATATCAATATATTCTTTGATACCTACTTTAGCCTCTTTCATAGTTATATATGATGCCGGATAAACATTTTCATATTTCAGTGTTCTCCAAAATCTCTCAATTGCAATATTATCTATAGATCTTCCTTTAGCATCCATAGATATATTTATTTTATTATCAGATATTATTTTAATATGCTCTTTTGCTGTATATTGAGTTCCTTGATCAGAGTTAAAGATATCAGGTTTACCATATTTAAATAACGCTTCTTTTAACACACTAGTTGTTAGATGTGTATCCATAGTATTAGAAATCTTCCAAGCTAGTATTTTCTTGCTATGCCAATCTATTATGGCTGCTAAATATGCATACCCACATTCTAGTCTAATATACGTGATATCAGCACTCCATACCTTATTAGCTTTATCTATAACAACCTGATTCGTCTCATTTTTAAATACATTAAGTAAGTATGGATATTTCTTGTGTTGCTTATTAATGACAGTTGTCTTTTTTTTAGGATACAATGCCTTAATACCCATGAATTCCATAGCACTTTTGATTAGCTTTCTTCCAACTAGAAATCCTAATCTATTTAGCAACTTTACTAGCCTTCTCGTACCATAATATGGATGTTTAGTATGTATCAAATCTATTGCATTTAATAGTTTAATATCATCATTACTACTAAATTTTGATATTGGTGTATAATAGTACACACTCTTAGATACAGATAATAGTTTAAGCTGATTATTTAAAGATAATTCTAGCTTAGTATCTACAGAGTTTACTCTATCATTTGATGATACCAAGCTTTTTAGCTTTCCCATTAAAAAATCCCTCTCTACTATTACCTCGATTAGTTCTTTACTTGTTGCATCTTTATCTTTTCTAAGCTCATCTATTTCCTGCTTATACTCCTTAACAACAGAGCTTTTATCAAATGCTAAGCAAGCATTAGATAAAAATTGCTGCTTCCAATTATGCACGTTTTTAGGAAGTAAATCATACTTACTTGCTATCTCATTAACTGTCATATCGCCTTCTAGCAATTCTATAATTACTTTAGCTTTAAAATCAGCTGTATACGTTACTCTTTTTTTACTCATTTATCTATTTCCTAATTTATCTAGTTAAGTTTAACATCTAGGAATAAAAATCTTTCTAAAATCAGTAGCTTTTTCTGGGGACATTATATATGAGATAGGCTTTTATTTTTCTTGCCATAATTTATAAAAAAATAATAAACATTCTATATCTTCTTAGAATTTTATATAGTTATAAATTATTAGAATTGCTAATTGTTTTTTGAGATTAGCTGAATATCTTTTTTAATAATCTCTTCAATTACTTCATCATTTAAGGTATGATCCAGATTCTTAATTAGGTTCACTTTACCCCAAGTACTCTCAAAAAACTTATTATCAACAATAGTATCGTTTTCTGTAAGAGTAACTCTAATATTTTCATTGAATTTACCTAGATTACCATTCATAAGTAATAGAAAATATGCTCCAAGCATCTTTTTAAGTCTAGCTTTTCTGAGCACACGCATTGTTTTATGATGAATAAAAAATGGCGTAATTAAATGTAACTTTTCATACAACTCTTCATCTATCAATGATGATATTCCTGCAGACATAGAGATCGCATAAACCAAGTCATAGTTCTTACAACTTATTTTATACTTATTTATAATTCGCTTTAGCTTTCTTTTGACAAAGACTGGACGTCCTAAAGCTACAGTAGTCACCTTAACTTTTATACCATTAACATCGACATGTACAACAGAGTCACCTTTACTATAATAACCTCTAATTATAATAATATTTAATATATCTTTTACATTCACGGTATTATTCATTAAGCTTTTTCAATAAGTTCTATTTGATAACCATCCGGATCCTTTATAAAGGCTATAATCTGAGTTCCTCCTTTTAAAGGACCAGCTTCACGAGTCACAATACCTCCTTTCGCTTTAACAGCATCACAAGCTTTACAGACATCTTCTACTTGCATACATAAATGTCCAAAAGCATTACCTTGATCATATTTATGATCACCCCAGTTATATGTTAGCTCTAAAACTGTATCACTAGTAATATCACCATAGCCTAGAAACACTAGAGTATATTTATACTCAGAATTATCCATTTTCTTTTGTACATTCATACCTAGTATATTCGTATAAAAATCTACAGATTTATCTAAATCCTTAACTCTTAACATTACATGAGCAAAGCGCATGCTGTCACCCCCAAATATAAATTTGTCATTAATAAATACTTTTGTTATATTATAGCAGATTTTAGATCCCCTGTTCGTAACTATCCAGGGTAAACAAAACTAAAGGTAAAAACAAATGGGCAATTTTGATATTTTAATCTTATTTACATTTATAGATTTCTTTATATTATTTCTATCTTATAAACTCTTTGGCAAAAAAGGACTGTATATATTTATTGTTATCAGCGTTATAGCAGCAAATATACAGGTTAATAAAGGCATTGGGTATGATATCGCTGGATTTCATATAATTGCAACCCTAGGCAATGTAATGTTTGGTGGTATTTTCACTGCTAATGACTTACTTAATGAAAAATATGGTAAGCAAGAAGCTAGAAAAGCAGTACTCAAATCAATATTTTTTGGTTTATCATTTGTACTTTTAATGTTTATAGCAACCCTATTTAATGCTATTAACGACTCTTTTTACAAAGAAACAAATCAAGCCTTTAATTTATTTTTCTCAATTAATGGTGGTGCATTAAAGGCTGTAATAATTAGCAATTGTGTTTACTTAATATCCCAACTTTTTGATGTACTTATTTATTCAAAAATAAAGAGCTATAGTTCAGATATAAAGTGGTTATGGCTTCGCAACACAGGTTCAACCTTAATCTCTCAAATACTTGATACAACTCTTATAACATATGGATTTGCCTTGGCTGGAATTTTACCTATAAAAAATGCTTTCGAAATAATTATTTCAACATTAATTATAAAATACATAATAGCTCTTATAAATGCTCCTTTATTTTATATTTTAGCTTTTACAAAACCTAAAGAATCATAAGTATTAAAATTACAACAATAACTATTAGATAAACCCAATCCTGTATTTTATTAGAAACTATACGTGATAGTTTGACACCAATTGATACACCTATAAAAGAACCAATTAGATTACTAATAGCTACAGGTAAATAAATATAACCTAAACAATAACTAGGTAAATTTGAATCACCATAACCAACTATAATATATGAAATTGCTCCAAAAAGTGCTAAAAAAGGTATTAAAACCGACGAAATTGCTGCTGCTGATGTAAGTTTATAGTTACGCTCTCTCAAGAAAGGGACAATAATTATGCCTCCTCCAATACCTAATACAACCGAAACAAAACCTGTTATCAAACCATAAATATACAATAGTTTAGATGATGGCTTATTTTCACTACGATTGCTTTCACTAACTTTAGATTTTAGGTTACTTAACATTTTTAATATCAATTTAATAATTGAATATATCAAAAATATAATAAATAAAATCTTTAATAAAACACTAGAAAGATAACTAGCAATAGCAGCACCTAAAATAGTTCCTATGATTAGTCCTAACTTTAATTTTAGAGCAACATTCCAAATTATATTATTTGCTTTATGATGGACATATGTTGTTTTTAATGAAGTAAATAGCATGACGAATAAAGAAGTTGCAACAGCAATATGCATAGAGTTAGATGTAAATATTGGTTCGTAAACAGAAATATACATTGCAACAGCTGGGACTAATATAATACCCCCACCAAAACCAAATAATACTGATAAAATACCTGCCAAAACACCTACAATAACAAAACAAAAAATAACAGAAATCATTATACTTAAATCAACCTTAATTTAGTTAAACCATAGAAAACCCCATCATGGTAATTCGCCTTAGTTATTAAATTAGCTTTCTCTTTTAACCTATCAGAAGCATTTTCCATAGCTACTGCCACATCAACCTTATCAAACATTTCTAAATCATTATTACCATCACCAAATGCGTACGTCTCATACTCATCTAAACTAAGGTTTTCAATAATTTTATTTATACCATCAGCTTTTGTGTGCCCAGCTAAATAACAATCAACATAACCATTTTCATTATGTGGAGCTATGACATAATTATCCCCTAAAGTATGCTGTAATGCAACAGTATCAACATTTTTTCCTAAAACTAAAGCATTATAAATTGTTACATTATATAAATTATGGGTTAAAACAATCTTATCTTTGTTGACAATTACATTATTATAGAAATAACTAAGGTCTTCTGACTCTAAATTATTTACATAAGCAAATTCACCTTCAAAGAGCCAATCATGATTATGTTTCTCACAAAACTTTAAAACACTATCTATAGCACTCTGAGGAAAAAGTTTCTCATAAACTAGTTTATTAGCTATGCTTACAACAGAGCCATTTGCTGTAATAAAACCATCCATAGGTAAATCCAACACCGCTTCAGGAATAAACCCCTGAGTACGTCCAGTAGCTATAAATGTTTTATAACCTTTCTCCCTTAAAGCTTTTATAGCTTGAATATTTTTATCAGAAACAAAAAGTTTACCTTTTTTCTCATGCACTAAAGTTCCATCAATATCAAAAAAGAACGCTTTTTTTTTCATTATACTTCCTTAATAAATAAACATTGCATCACCATAACTAAAAAACCTATATTTT
Source organism: Francisella halioticida (assembly GCF_002211785.1). Classification (NCBI taxonomy): domain Bacteria; kingdom Pseudomonadati; phylum Pseudomonadota; class Gammaproteobacteria; order Thiotrichales; family Francisellaceae; genus Francisella; species Francisella halioticida. The sequence continues at coordinate 961,454 of NZ_CP022132.1, read as the reverse complement.
TTAATTATCGCATGCTCATATGCTTTCATAATTTTTTGTTTATCTGCAAATGCACTGACTAACATAATCAAGGTTGATTTTGGTAAATGAAAGTTTGTAACCATAGCATCCACTATATTAAACTTTTTACCCGGATATAGAAAAATATCCGTCTCCCCTTGATAAGACTTAATTTTCCCATTTTGCCCAGCCGTCTCAAGCGAGCGTACAGAAGTTGTGCCTATAGCTATCACTCTACCACCATTTACTTTTGTTTGGCGAACTTTCTCACAAACATCTTCTGGCACGGATATAACTTCTGAATGCATTTTATGATTATTAACATCATCAACTTGAACAGGCTTAAAAGTTCCAGAACCTACATGTAGAGTAACATAAGCTATATCAACACCTTTATCTTTTATTTGTTGCATCAACTCTTCTGAGAAATGCAAACCTGCAGTTGGGGCGGCAACAGAGCCAAGATCTTTAGCATAGACAGTCTGATATCTCTCAGCATCAAACTCTTCATCTTCACGTTTCATATATGGAGGCAATGGGATATGTCCAAACTCATTCATTAGCCTATAAATATCTTTATTACCTACTAACTCAAGCAGATACATTCCACCATCTTTTTCTAGTACTTTTGCTAAAGTATCTTGTACATATATTTCACTACCAATAGCCGGTGAGCGATTTGCTTTTATATGAGTTTCAAAAACTTTAGGAGATTTTATCTTCTCTATCAAATATTCTAATTTTGCACCTGTAGCTTTCTTCCCATACAAACGAGCTAACATCACTCTACTATTGTTAAAAATAAGTAAATCTTTTGATGTAATGAAATCAAGAAAATCAGTAAATTTATGATCTGCTATTTGGCCTGTTTGCTTATTTAACTTTAACAATTTACTAGCATCTCTATTTTCTAGAGGATAACTAGCAATCAATTCTTCTAATAATTTATAATCAAAATCATCTGTTTTCATATTATGAAAAATAATATCTTTAATAAAGTAGCTACATATTAATATAATGTCCCCAGAAAAAGCTACTGATTTTAGAAAGATTTTTATTCCTAGATGTTTATCTTAACTAGATAAATTAGGAAATAGATAAATGAGTAAAAAAAGAGTAACGTATACAGCTGATTTTAAAGCTAAAGTAATTATAGAATTGCTAGAAGGCGATATGACAGTTAATGAGATAGCAAGTAAGTATGATTTACTTTCTAAAAACGTGCATAATTGGAAGCAGCAATTTTTATCTAATGCTTGCTTAGCATTTGATAAAAGCTCTATTGTTAAGGAGTATAAGCAGGAAATAGATGAGCTTAGAAAAGATAAAGATGCAACAAGTAAAAAACTAGTCGAGGTAATAGTAGAGAGGGATTTTTTAATGGGAAAGCTAAAAAGCTTGGTATCATCAAATGATAGAGTAAACTCTGTAGATACTAAGCTAGAATTATCTTTAAATAATCAGCTTAAACTATTATCTGTATCTAAGAGTGTGTACTATTATACACCAATATCAAAATTTAGTAGTAATGATGATATTAAACTATTAAATGCAATAGATTTGATACATACTAAACATCCATATTATGGTACGAGAAGGCTAGTAAAGTTGCTAAATAGATTAGGATTTCTAGTTGGAAGGAAGCTAATCAAAAGTGCTATGGAATTCATGGGTATTAAGGCATTGTATCCTAAAAAAAAGACAACTGTCATTAATAAGCAAGACAAGAAATATCCATACTTACTTAATGTATTTAAAAATGAGACGAATCAGGTTGTTATAGATAAAGCTAATAAGGTATGGAGTGCTGATATCACGTATATTAGACTAGAATGTGGGTATGCATATTTAGTAGCCATAATAGATTGGCATAGCAAGAAAATACTAGCTTGGAAGATTTCTAATACTATGGATACACATCTAACAACTAGTGTGTTAAAAGAAGCGTTATTTAAATATGGTAAACCTGATATCTTTAACTCTGATCAAGGAACTCAATATACAGCAAAAGAGCATATTAAAATATTATCTGATAATAAAATAAATAAATCTATGGATGCTAAAGGAAGATCTATAGATAATATTGCAATTGAGAGATTTTGGAGAACACTGAAATATGAAAATGTTTATCCGGCATCATATATAACTATGAAAGAGGCTAAAGTAGGTATCAAAGAATATATTGATATTTACAACAATGAAAGACTACATTCTAGTATTGGATATATGACTCCTGATGAAGTATATTCTGGTATTTTAGATGCTGCATAAAAGCAAGGAATAAAAATATTTTATAAAGTGGTATTGAATAACAGGGACAGTTTATAACATTTCATCGAAGTTGAATAAATATACACTTATTCCAGAAACTATAACTAAAGCCTAAAAAATAATAATAATTTTCTATCTTCTTAGCATTTCTTCTAAATACTCAAAATGTTAGTATAATTAGACCGCAGCTAATTTAATAACTAAAGCAGTGATAAAAAAAATATTTATAGTAGCCATTTCTTTATTTATTGTACTTTCAATTTCCTTTGCTTCTAATCATATAAATAATGGATATATACCAAAAAATCAAACTATAAACATTGATAGTATTATAGGTTCTCCCCCTACTACGGATTCATTAGCTTTTTCAAGCGATAAGGCTATATCTGAAACAGTATTTAGCCAGAATAAAAATACTGATAGTTATAAAACAACGATCCATGATGCTTCAACTGATAAAGACATACATATTGCTGATTTCAGTAAAATTTTTGGTCAAGAAATTAGCAAAGATAAAACTCCAGCAATATATAGGTTGCTAAGAAAATCAACCACTGATGTATCTAACATAAAACAATCAGTTAAAGAAAAATATAAAAGAGTAAGACCTTTTGTATTTTTTAATAGAAAACCTTGTGATTCTAATGAAGATCCAACAAGTTACTCATATCCTTCTGGTCACTCTTCTAGAGCATGGACTTATGCCATGATACTATCAGAGCTTAAGCCGCAAGTTGCTGAGCAGCTCTTTGCCTTAGCAAATAGAAAATCTAAAAGTAGAGTTAATTGTGGTGCGCATTGGGAGAGTGATGTTAAAGCAGCAAGAACAGTAGCCCTTATAAATTTCGCTGTTTTAAATGGAAATGAAAAATTTTTAGAAGATCTAAAGAAAGCAAAAAAAGAGATTGATCAGTAGAATCTATTTTACAAAGCTTGCTTAACTATCAAACTTTTAACGATACTATTTTTATCAACAAACTCAAACACAATCCTACGAGCTTTTTTAATATAATCATTTTCGCTGGCAAAGACTTCTTTAAAGCCTTTCATTAGAGCTATCATTTTTTTATTATCAAGTCTTCTTTCGCGCTGGTACTTATCAAGAGTTGAAATATGACCAATTAAACGCCCTTTTGCAAAAGCTCCACTTATAATTTTAGTAAGAGCTATTACATCTTTAAAGCCAATGTTCACGCCTTGTCCAGCTAAAGGATGGATAGTATGAGCAGCATCACCAACTAGCACAACATTATCTTGAATATAGGATTTTGCATGACGCTGAATTAGTTCAAAGCTAAATCTTTTTGATAAAAGTTTTACATTTCCAAGAGTATTATCAATTGCTTTTGTTAGCTCTTGCTCAAACCTATCATCAGCTAAGCTCATCAAAAAATTAGCATAATCAGTTTTTACAGACCAAACTATAGATGCTTTATTGGTATTTTCTAATGGTAAAAATGCTAATACGCCCTTATCATAAAATCTCTGATATGCCGTCTGTTGATGTTCTTTCTCAAGCTCAAGTGTAGCAACTATAGCTGTATGTTTGTATGATTTAACTTTAGTTTCAAAATTGAAATAATCACGAATAAAAGAGTTAGCACCATCAGCACCAACTATTAAGCTAGCTTCAACAAGCTTATCAGCTAAGACAATTTTCTCAGTATTGCCATTTTTTTGAATTTTTTCAATTTTTTGATTAGCAAAAATCTCAATACTAGTATCATTAATCCTTTCAATTAGAGCTTGAGTTATTACATCATTTTCAACAATACATCCCAAACTATACTCAGCTATTTCCTCTGCTGTAATATTAATGCTCTCACTAATTAAATCATCCCATACCTGCATTTGATAATACGGTGATATACGATTATTTCTAATCTTACTCCAAACACCTAGTTCTTGTAATAACCTCTTTGAAGTATGGTTAATTGCACTGACTCTTGTTTCTACTCTATTTGTTGAACCTAAAGGCTTTTGATTAATATCTCTCACTTCAATAATAGTAACTTGTAAGCCATTTTGGTGTAATGCTAAAGCTAAGCTAAGCCCAACCATACCACCACCAACAATCACAACATCTTTTTGAATAGTTTTAATGCTCATCTTCAATCACATTCCTCATCAAAGTTGAACTCTTTGTAAGTTTTCCCATCATTATTCTTGATAAAGCTTTCTTTACTAATTTACTTCTTTGTAACAGATGTAACCCTACATTCCTACTCGTAACCAGCTTACGATCATTTGAGACAAACCATTTCACAAAACCATGTGTTATATTAATTGTTCTATCATGATCAGGCTTTCTAACTTTCTCGAACTCGGCTAAAACACGACTAACAGAATCTGGAGAAAAATTACTTTTAGCAATTAAATCATGCAAAAATCCGATATCTCTAATACTTAGATTCATACCTTGACCAGATACTGGATGTAAGAAATGTAATGCATTGCCAAAAAACAATACATTATTTTTATATACCTCATTTGATTGAATAAGATATAAAGAGAAAACTATAGGTTTTGTAGCGACTTTAATTTGTCCTAATCTATAGCCAAATCTATCTTGAACTAGCTCTTGAAACTCTTTTTCATCTAGATCTAGTTTTGCTTTTGAATCTTCTCGATCAACAGTCAAAACACACCCCATAGTAGTTCTTGACTTAGGAAGCATCGCAAGTACTCCATCAGTCATAAACCTTTCAAAAGCAGTATTTTCATTATCTAAATCAGTTTGAGCATCAAAGACAATCGCATCTTGTTTATAATCACTGATTTGAGCATCTACATTGAGCATTTTACGCATACTTGAGTTTGCACCATCACAAGCGATAATTAGCTTTGCTTTTATAGTTCTTTTTCTGCTTTGTTGCTTGACAACTAGAGAGTATTTCTCATTTTCTTTTTGTAAATCGATAACATTTGTTTCAAAAGATTTTATAATATTAGAATTAGCTGATACCTCCTGTAATGCTATAGCCAAAAGCTCTTGCATCGGAGCAATAGCCCCTAAAAATGGTAAATTCTCATCTTTGGAAAAAATCTCAGCTCTTCCATACCTACCTTTATCTGAAATATGAACTTTTTTAATGGCCTGTGTAGTGCTCGCAACCTTATCCCACAAACCAAGAGTATTTAAAAATGCTATTGATGAATAAGATACTGCAATACTTCTATTATCATTTTTAACCTGTAGCTGATCTTTTTCGATATGGATAATCTTACAACCAGTTTTTGCAAGTGCTAGGGACGCTAGTAAACCTACTATACCTCCACCGACTATTGCAATATCGTATTTAGTATTCATTTTAAATCTCAAACTTTTTCGCTATCGATAAGTAGGACAGCAACTTTTGTATACTCAAGTAATTCCATAAAATCATCTTCACAACTTTCATCTTGCTCTAAGGAATCATAATCCATATATGATATTTGCATTAGATCATGTATAGCTTCTTTGACTTCTTTAGCTTTTGAGTTCTCAAAATCTAAACCAAATAAACCAACTCCAGATAAGAAGCCTTTTATCCAGTAAGTAAGAGCCTCTGCTCTATAGCTTAATAACTCATTGTCTTCAGGAATGAATAAATCAAAACTTAAACCCTTCTCATCAAACTGAGATTTAGTATAGTCATATAACTTTTTCATAGTTTTTAATGCTGAAGCTGAAACCAAGTCTCCCTCTTCAATAGTTTTTGTCATCAAAGAGTCAGACCATGCAGTAAATTTAACCTCTGCTCCAAAACTAAACAATGCACAAAGCAAACCATGAGCCTCAGAAGCTGAGCTCAAAGCCTGCATTACTTTTAAGGCCTCTTTAACATCTTCAAAATTAGGTTTTTCATTTTTCATAGAAATTTGTTTTTTTAATATTATGTATTGTTAATTATTTTACTTTATCTAAATAATTAGTTATAGGTATTTTTTGTCAGATTAGCCAAAGAAATTATAAATTATTCTAAATTGATCGAATAGATCAGCAAAATCAATATTGATTCACAGCAAGATTTCATGATAGGGTATATCTGTATATAAGAAACTTATTTAGAACATCAAAAACCCTATATACTAAATAGTATTAGTCGAAGACAGAACATCATGAGTTTACGCGTGGATGAATGAACTTTCCTAATCTTGCATTACAATTTTTGTAGTGGCTTTGCCGGCATAAGTACCACGGATTTGCCCGTGGGTATCTATATAATTGTAATCATGTAAAAACTCTACTTTTAAGAATTTGGATAAAAGTTTTATGGGCTTTCTATTTAAAGAAGATAATATATTGTTAGGCTGTTCATTAGCACTAATTAGTGCATTGTTTTTAGCACTTATGGGATACTTTACAACTCTTGTTCAAGATAGTGGTATATCAAATAGCCTAATTATTGCATATAGATTCATTTTTGGAATTATAATGCTCTCTCCATTTATGTTTTTAAAAAAAGATTTTAGCTTCAAGGCAAAAAAAGTACATATAATTTTTATAAGATCTCTCGCCGGATTTATATCAATGTTTCTATTTCTTTTTGCACTAAACTATTTACCACTAGCGAACTCTATGCTGCTGCTTAATACAGCGCCGTTATTCACTCCTATTATCATCTATTTTTAACTGGAGTAAAAACAAACAAGTATGTATTAATATCTATAATATTTAGTTTTATCGGATTCTTGATTATAATTCATCCAACGTCATCCAGCTATAATATATGGGCATACATTATAGGGATATTTTCCGGATTCTTTTCCTCCCTTGCTAGCACATTATTAAGATTGGTTGGTAAACAAAATAAACCTAAGTAAATAATGTTTTATTATTTTTTATTTACCGCAGTTTTAGGTTTAACTGTTGGAATATCCTCAATTAAGGAGTTAACTTCATATGAACTTATCATGGCTCTATTAATGGCACTTACTGGATTAATATATCAATTTAGTCTTACATACTCACTCAAATTAATACAAATAAGGATAGTATCTCCTATTATGTTATTTTCAGTAGTTTTTTCAGCTATTATGGACTGGTTCCTAAAATTAACGCCTATTGGACTGCCTTTTATCATTGGAGCTATAATAATGGCATTAGGAATTATTGGTGTTATAAGATTTAATAAGTAGTATATTTTTATATATACTTTAGGATATTGAAGCTAACAAGGTATAATACTATAAATTCATCATATTTTATTATATATTAGTTTTAAACTGTCCCTGTTATTCAATACCACTTTATAAAATATTTTTATTCCTTGCTTTTATGCAGCATCTAAAATACCAGAATATACTTCATCAGGAGTCATATATCCAATACTAGAATGTAGTCTTTCATTGTTGTAAATATCAATATATTCTTTGATACCTACTTTAGCCTCTTTCATAGTTATATATGATGCCGGATAAACATTTTCATATTTCAGTGTTCTCCAAAATCTCTCAATTGCAATATTATCTATAGATCTTCCTTTAGCATCCATAGATATATTTATTTTATTATCAGATAATATTTTAATATGCTCTTTTGCTGTATATTGAGTTCCTTGATCAGAGTTAAAGATATCAGGTTTACCATATTTAAATAACGCTTCTTTTAACACACTAGTTGTTAGATGTGTATCCATAGTATTAGAAATCTTCCAAGCTAGTGTTTTCTTGCTATGCCAATCTATTATGGCTACTAAATATGCATACCCACATTCTACGTGATATCAGCACTCCATACCTTATTAGCTTTATCTATAACAACCTGATTCGTCTCATTTTTAAATACATTAAGTAAGTATGGATATTTCTTGTGTTGCTTATTAATGACAGTTGTCTTTTTTTTAGGATACAATGCCTTAATACCCATGAATTCCATAGCACTTTTGATTAGCTTCCTTCCAACTAGAAATCCTAATCTATTTAGCAACTTTACTAGACTTCTCGTACCATAATATGGATGTTTAGTATGTATCAAATCTATTGCATTTAATAGTTTAATATCATCATTACTACTAAATTTTGATATTGGTGTATAATAGTAACACTCTTAGATACAGATAATAGTTTAAGCTGATTATTTAAAGATAATTCTAGCTTAGTATCTACAGAGTTTACTCTATCATTTGATGATACCAAGCTTTTTAGCTTTCCCATTAAAAAATCCCTCTCTACTATTACCTCGACTAGTTTTTTACTTGTTGCATCTTTATCTTTTCTAAGCTCATCTATTTCCTGCTTATACTCCTTAACAACAGAGCTTTTATCAAATGCTAAGCAAGCATTAGATAAAAATTGCTGCTTCCAATTATGCACGTTTTTAGGAAGTAAATCATACTTACTTGCTATCTCATTAACTGTCATATCGCCTTCTAGCAATTATATAATTACTTTAGCTTTAAAATCAGCTGTATACGTTACTCTTTTTTTACTCATTTATCTATTTCCTAATTTATCTAGTTAAATTTAACATCTAGGAATAAAAATCTTTCTAAAATCAGTAGCTTTTTCTGGGGACATTATATTTTAATAAGCTATCTCGATGTATAGCAATATCATTACCTTTTGCAATACATACCTTGAACATGTTTATTTTCTATTAAATTTAATTCTTTAAGAGTAGGTTCTATAGAAAACTATAATAAATACTCAAAGAAAACTAACTATATATATTTATCAATTTCTCAAAATTAAAGTCAAAAGATAAGTTCTTAAACTTAAAAAAAAGAATTTTAAGATTGATAATTTGGTGGCTCTTTTGTAATTGTGACATTATGAACGTGAGATTCATTAAATCCAGCACCAGTAATTTGCACAAATGTTGGCTCTGCGCGCATAGTTTGAATATCTTTTGATCCAGTATAACCCATACTAGACTTTAACCCGCCAACCAGTTGGTGAATAACTGCAGAGAGTAAACCTTTATAAGGTACTCTTCCTTCTACACCTTCTGGAACAAATTTTTTAGCATCAGTATTACTTTGAAAGTATCTATCTGAAGATCCTTGCTCCATAGCAGCAAGAGATCCCATGCCACGATATGATTTATAAGAGCGACCTTTGAAAAGTTCTACCTCTCCAGGAGACTCTTCTGTACCAGCAAAAAGTCCACCAACCATAACAACAGATGCTCCAGCAACAATAGCTTTTGCAATATCACCGGAGAATCTAATTCCACCATCCGCAATAACCGGAACTCCTGTACCTTCTAAAGCTTCTGCAACATTAGATATTGCTGAGATCTGTGGCACTCCAACACCTGCAATAATCCTTGTAGTACATATAGAACCAGGCCCTATACCAACTTTAACCGCATCTGCCCCAACTTCGACTAAATCTTTGGCTGCTTCTGCTGTCGCTATATTACCACCTATCACCTGTATATCTGGATATGTTTGTTTAACCCATTTAACCATATAAAGTACACCCTGTGAATGTCCATGAGCAGTATCAACAACTACAATATCAATTCCTTCGGAAGCTAGGGCGGCAACACGCTCTCTAGTGTCAGAAGCAGTACCCACAGCAGCACCAACTCTTAGGCGACCTAAAGAGTCCTTACAGGCATTAGGTTTGTTTTGTGATCTTTCAATGTCTTTTGTTGTTATTAATCCAACTAATTCACCCAAATCATTTACAACTAAAAGTTTTTCAATTTTGTGCTTATGCAAACTTTTTTTAATAGACCCTTGTGATGCATCTTCTGAAACTGTAACAAGTTTCTCCCTAGGAGTCATTATGGAACTTACTGGCTCATCTAAATCTTTAGCAAATCTAAAGTCACGTCTTGTAACAATGCCTATTGTATGATTATTTTGATCTACAACTGGAAATCCAGAAAAGTTATGCTCTCTTGCTAATTGCATTATTTCTTTGATTGAGCTTTCTGGCTTAACTGTAATAGGATCTATTACCATACCATTCTCAAATCTTTTTACTTTCTTAACCTCCTGAGCTTGGGCTTCTATAGACATATTTTTATGAATAATACCAATTCCTCCTTCTTGAGCTATAGAAATAGCCAGACGAGACTCTGTAACAGTATCCATTGCTGCTGATACTAGAGGGATATTTAGTTTAATATCTCTAGTTATATTTGTTTTCAAATCAACCTGATGAGGTAAAACATTTGAATATCTAGGTGAAAGCAACACATCATCAAAAGTTATTGCTTCTTGAGTAATTCTTAACATTATTGATCTCCGTAATTAAAATCTAGAGTTTGAATTTAATTACAGAGGAATTTTATCACATAAGAAAAAATATACTAGAGAAAAGTAAATATTATTTATTAAAATATCCTACTTAGCTTGAGATAGTAAATAATGAATTAATAAAGGTACTGGTCTACCTGTAGCCTTACAATTAATAAAATCCCCCATTGCAGAACCTGCTATATCAAGATGCGCCCATTCATAATCCTCTGTGAATTTTGATAGGAATAAACCTGCACATATTGATCCCGCTGCCCTATCACGGTTAGCATGATCTATATCAGCGACTTTACTATCTAGTTTTTTAAGATAAGGTTTGTGTAAAGGCAATCTCCATACAAGATCATTAGATGCATTAGCAGCCTGCTGTAAACTATTTGCTAGCTTATCACTATTTGCCATTAATCCTGAGAAAGCATCTCCTAAAGCAATTATCATAGCACCAGTTAAAGTAGCCATATTTATAACAGCTTTTGGCTTGTACTTACCAATATAAGTAAGAGTATCACATAACACCAGCCTACCTTCAGCATCAGTATTACTTACCTCAACTGTTATACCTTTCATACTTTTAAGTACGTCACCAGGTCTATAAGACCTAGCATCAACAGCATTCTCAGCAAGTCCCATTACACCAACCACATTAATTGGTAAGTTAAGCATAGCTACAGCTTTCATAATACCCATTACAGCTGCTGCACCGCCCATATCCATTTTCATAGTGCTCATGCCCGCTGCTGGCTTAATACATATACCGCCATTATCAAAGACTAAACCTTTACCCACTAAAACTATTGGATCTTCGCCTTTTTCACCACCATTATGCTCCATGCAAACAGTATAGTTAGACATGTCAGAACCTCTACCCACAGCCAAGGCACAACCCATACCTAATTCAGCCATAGCATCTTGATCTAAGTACTCTAAGTTAAATGTTTCATATTGGGATGTAAGCTCTCTAGCCTCATTTAACATATAATCTGTATTACAAATATTTGCAGGCAAATTCTGTAAATCTTTTGCATAGTTTTGACCACAAGCAATAACTGAACCAATTTTAACAGCTTCATCAATATCTTGTTCTCCAGAATAAACTAATTCAACATGTTCTAAAGAATAGTTTTCTTTTTTTGATTTTAACTGATCAAAAACATAAGTTTCTGATATAAACGCTCTTATTGTATCTAGTGTAAATTGCTTAACATCGCCACTTTCAAATGCGTAATCAATATTTACAGAAACTTCTTTTATATCTAGTTTCTTTAATAGTTCTGTAGCTTTTGATATTATTTTGTCATATTCAGAGAACAAGAAATCTTGTCTTAAACCAAGGCCCAAAAGAATAACTGTTTTATCTGTATGCAATAATGGCAGAACATCCCCAGAAGTTGCCTTAAAAACTTTTCTATCTAATAAGGACTTAGAGTTTGGACATATTGTCCCTTCAATAAGTTTTTGAAGATTTTCTTGTGCTACTATCAACACCTCAGCAGATGTTGCTGCCTTACTATTTACTACCAGTTTCATTTACGCTCCATTTTTTAATTTTAAAACATATTTTAAAAACATAATAACAAAAAAACATAGCTAAAACATTAAAATTTAAGTGCGGCTAATTGTTAACTACTGACTTTTGTTTCTAAAAAATATAAAATTAGTCCTAGTTTAATTTTTTATTATGAAATAGAGCTAAGTTTTGATTCTAGAAAAATACTACAATAGAGATATAGTTAATACTTTTACATCTATAACTTTATTTATAATATCAATTGTATCTGCTAATCTTCTTATTAGGCTTTTCCATGAAGCTTATTCAAGAGGTCTAGGGATAGATTCGATAATAAAATTTGTTATTTTGACATTACCAGAGAATGTAAGTCTCATAGCTCCAATAGCTATGTTTCTAGCAATTATCATTTGTTTTGGTAAATATTTCTCAAATAATGAAATGTTTGTGACTCTTGCAGGTGGTGTAACATGGATGGAAATAGTTAAAAACACACTTAAACCTGCTGGAGCCTTAACTATTCTAACTTTAATAACAACAATGTATCTAAATCCTCTTTCAAAACAAACTTTAGATATATATGAATCATCTCTATCAGCGCAGGCACTTTTATCATCAGTAACTGATGATAAAATTATAAAAATCCCAGATGGAAGAGTCCTATATATAAAAAATAAATCAGGCAATAACTTACACAATGTGTTTCTATATCAAAAAACTTTAAAAGATAATGAATATAAAGTCATAACAGCACCTAATGCACAAATATATTCTAATAAAAAAGCCGCTTATGTAGATTTTAAAAATGTAAATATCTACACAAGAGACCCTCAGAGCTTTGAATCAAGCTACGGTAAAGCTGATAAAGCTATTTATACAATATACGATAACACTATTAGAGATTTTAACCATAAAATAGTCGATAGATATTATATGCATTCTTTAATAGAGAATTTTGACAATAAAGAAATTGGAACTGCATGTAGAGGAGAATTTTTCTCACGTATAAATAACTCCATAGCTGTACTAGTAGCCTCTTTAATCGCTCTTGCTCTTTGTCGTCTAAGACCAAGACAAAATAAATATGCTAAGCTACTACCAGCAGTTATAGTATTAGCCATATATTTATGCACAAATATGTTCATCAATACCTGTATGGCTAATGGCTCTGTACCTGTCTGGATAGGTGCCTGGCTACCTCACATAGTGTTTGTAGTGCTTGCTATTAGAGCTATTAGAAAACAAAATGGATCGTCTAGAAAAGGATAAATAATGTTATTAAATCGTATAGACCGTTATATTTTTAAAACTGTATTTGGTAGTTTTTTAATAGTTGCAATAATATTTTGTATCCTTTTCTTTATATTTACATACCTTGCTCAGGTAAGTAATAATGATGGCAATGCAAGTAACTTTGAATTGATTATTAACACCTTTTATCAATTACCTGGGATACTGTATACACTACTACCTGCATGTGCCATGGTCGGTGCTCTCATGGGACTTAGTTTACTTGCTAATCATTCGGAGATAATTATTCTTAGAGCATCTGGACGCTCAACATTTCAAATAGCTAAGGGTGTTGTCTTAGTTGGTATAATTGGTTCTTTAGTTACGATGGTTTTTGGTGGATATATAGCACCTGTACTTCAAAAGATATCAGATACCAATACAGTTGCATATAATACCCATGACCTATGGTTCAAAACTGAAGATGGTTTAATGAATATTTCAAACATTAATCCCCAAGAGAAAAAAGCTCACGGTATCAGAAAATTTATTGTAAAAGATAATAAAATTACGCAAATACGCTATGCAAAAACTGCAAGATACATTAATGATACTGTCGCTGATGTCTACAACATAAGCAAAGTTACATTTCCCACTAAAGATGGACAAAAGCATATTGATGTAGAAAGTGGTATTAATAAAACAAACTGGTCAAACCCTATACCTATATCAGTAGCTCAAGTGATTACTATTAATGATGATGATTATTTAAACTTTACTCAATTGAGTAAGTATATGTTTTCACGAGGTCAAACTAACGATACAGCAATAGCTTTGAAATTTTGGCAAGAAATCTTTCAACCATTATCATTGATGGTTTTAATATTATTATCAGTGCCACTAAGCATTGGTTCAACTAGATCTTCAACACTAATACTTAAATTAATTCTTGGTGCATTTTTTGGTTTTGCATTTTTCATTATTAATCAGATTTTTGGACCTATTGCTTTAATATTACATATTCCTCCTATATTTGGAGCTGCAGGACCAACAGTAGTAGCTTTAATATTACTAATTTATTTATTTATAAAATCAAAAGAAACTTAATTAACATATGAACATATTTAAATATTCACTAAATAACGACCTAAATATATACATAAAAAAAGACTCTAGAGCTCCAGTAGTTTTATCACAGATATGGTATAAAGTAGGCTCAACATATGAGCCTCAAAAGCTTACTGGCATATCACATATGTTAGAGCATATGATGTTCAAAGGCACTAATAAATATTCAAAAGATGACTTAAATAGCATAGTAGAAAATAATGGTGGTATTCAAAATGCTTTTACGAGCTTTGATTATACTGCTTATTACCAATTTTGGCATAAAAAAAACCTTGAATTAAGCCTATCTATCGAATCTTCACGTATGGCAAATTTACTATTTGATGAGAATGAATTTACTCCAGAAAGGAAAGTTGTTTTAGAAGAACGTAATTTACGAGTTGATGATAAAGCTTTTAGTTATGCTTTTGAGCAGTTTATGAAACTTGCTTATCAAAATAGCTCGCGCCATACACCTATTATTGGCTGGCGAGAAGATATTGAAAACTACACCCTTAGTAACCTTAAAAATTGGTATCAACAACACTATGCTCCTAATAATTCAAGCATAGTTTTAGTTGGTGATATTAATGAAGATTCAGCTATTGCTATGGTAAAAGACTATTTTAGTAATATCCCTAAGTCAAACTTTGAAGATCATAATAAAGAACCCAGTCTAATAAACATTGGCTATAGACATTTACAAATTAAAAAATCTCCAAATGATACCTCAGTAGCAGTATTAGGATATATAACTCCATCGCTAACAACCAATTATCAAAAAAATGACCCTTTTGCACTGATGATTTTAAGCAGTATTCTTGGTAGCGCTGATGCGTCAATATTACAGCAAAAGCTAGTACGTGAAGAAAACTTATGCTGCCATATAGATAGTGAATACTCACCTTTTATAAAAGGTGAAGATATCTTTATTATTACTGCTATTGCAAATCACGACCAAGACCTTGATCATATTCAAGAGAAAATAGAAAAAACTATAAATGGTCTAAAAATGACTGGTATATCTCAAGAGCAATTAAATAGAGCTAAAGTTACTATAAAAGCCGATAAAGTATTTTCTATGGACTCATTAGAGACTCAGGCTAACCTTATTGGTTCACTAGCTAGTATAAATCTTGATGTTGATTATTATAAATATTTAGAAAAACTTTATGATGTAACAATTCAAGATGTCAACCGAGTTCTTGATAAATACCTCAATAAAGAAAATCTTACATCTTTACACTTACTAAGAGATTAAAACATGATCCAAAAATTTAATATTGACAATACACCAGTATATTTTCAAGAATCACAAATTTTACCAATGCTTGACATACAGATAAATTTCCGTGCCGGATCAGCATTTGATGGTAAATTAAATGGGCTAGCAGATCTTGCTGTAAGTATGTTTGCGACAAAAACACAGACTTCTAATGAGCAACAACTCATCAATAAGATAACTGATATAGGTGTATCGATACATGCTGAAACAACTAAAGAATTTTTTAATATCAAAATTCGTTTACTAAATGATGCTAACATTATTGATAAAACTATCAAGATTCTTCATGAAATATTTACAACTCCAGATTTTGATCAAAATATATTAGATAGAGAAAAAATACAGACCTTAACTCATATTAATTATTTAAACCAGCAACCTAACTATTTAGCATCTTTAGAATTTTCAAGAAACATTTTTGCTAATAATCCTTATAGCCACCCCGTTATTGGTTATGAAAATAGCGTTAAAGATATAAGTTCTAAGGATATAGCTGACTTTTTTAACAAATATACATGTGCAAGCAATGCTAACATTTGTATTGTTGGTGCCGTTAGATCAATACAAGCAAAAGATATTTCACAACAAATTTTAGACTCATTACCTAAAGGTACTAAAAATACTGCAATATTTAATCAACAAGAAAATAATACAAAAGTTATTAAAAATACTTTCAACAGCAAGCAAACATCTATACTAATGGGGCACCAATTACTACTAAACATACAAGATCCTTTATATTTTCCAGTGAAACTTGGTAATGAAATACTCGGTGGTAGTGGTCTAAATTCTCTACTATTTAACAAAGTCCGTGAGGAATTAGGTCTGGTATATAATATTAGTAGCGATGTAAATCTTAATCCAGATTATGGTAGCTTTGTAATTTCAGCTCAAACTAGTAACCCAAAACTTGCCCTAGACACTATAGATGATGTTTATAGTAACTTCATTAAAAATACTATAGATGACGAAACCATCAAAAATTCTAAAAAGCATATAGAAGGTACACATTTGCTTAGTTCTGTGAAAAATAGTTCTAAATTAAATATGCTATCATCTATTGCAAACAAAGATCTTCCTTTAGATTTTTTTGATACCTATGTTGAGAACATAAATAATGTAACAGCTACACAAATACATAACTCATTCTTACAAATCCAACAAAATAACTTTATAACTGTAATGGTTGGAGATGTCTAGCAGTGAAAACAAACACTATTCGTGTAATTTCTGGCAAATATAAAAATCGCAGATTAAAATTCCCTAATATTAATGGTCTACGCCCTACTTCAGATCAGCTTAAAGAAACTATATTTAACTGGCTTGCCCCTTATATACATGGTAGTGTTTGTATTGATGCTTTTGCTGGTAGTGGCAGCTTAGGTATTGAAAGCTTATCAAGAGGCGCTGCCAGAGCTATTTTTTATGAGCTTAATTTTAAGGCATTACAACAAATAAAAGAGAACCTAAAAACTCTTGATATAAAAGATTTTCAAATATATAAAATAGATAGTATAAAAGCTCTTGCAAGCTTAAATACACAAAATTCTCAAACAATTATATTTCTAGACCCTCCTTTTAATAAAAATATAATACCAAAAGCACTAGATTCAATAGCAAAAAATAAGCTTATACCCAAAGGCTCTATTATATATATTGAGACTAAAAAACAAGCTAAGTACCCACTAGATGGCTTTGATATTCTAAAAGAAAAAAATACTAGCAATATTATGGCTAAACTTTTATATAAAAATAAAATACCGTAAGATATAATCAAGTGTAGTGCCTTTTTCTTAACCTTTATATCTATGCAGATAACTATAAAGCAACTAAAAGTATTTGTAGAGGTTGCAAAAAAGAACTCTATTAGTGAAGGTGCAAAACATTGCTTTATATCTCAGTCTGCTGCTAGTATTAGCTTAAGTCAATTAGAAAAGATCCTCAAAATAAAACTCTTTGATCGTAATAAAAATGGCTTAAGCCTTAATAGCAATGGTAAAGCCTTATTCAAAAAAGCTATTGAAATCATAAAAAATCTAATGAATTTAAACTGTTTAAAACATCTACTGAGAATTTATAAGGAGATATATTAGTGGCAGCAAATACACTTATCGCAACTTATGTTCTGCCAAAATTGCTTTATAAATTTCAGATGAAATACCAAAATATAAAAGTAAATATTATTATTTTTGCTATTATTTGTAGTCTTGTGTTTATCCTTATTGAAAAAATTAAAGTAAAAAATAATAAGCTACATTTTAATAAAAATTTATGGCTTTTCTTTCATCTTATTTAAATAGCTATCATAGCATTTTTCTATGAAGCACATTCTGAAAAATTTGGACTTTTAAGTATCTTAATTAGCCTGTTTATACTTTCGCTTATAGCTTATTTATACGCTAAAAACTCAAGTCTTTGTTTGGATAAAATTGAAGAAAACTATCATTATTTAACAAAATGATTTAATTTCTAAAAATAATCTCTAAAATATAGCCATAATTAAACTATTGGAGATAGCAATGTATCATGTTGGAATTACAGGACCTTTAATTTTTACGATAATGTTTCTTTTAGGAATAGTTGCTGAAAGCATGACTGGTGTTATATCTTCTTCTAGAAGAAATATGGATGCTTTTGGTGTCGTTGCTATTGCTCTAACAACAGCTCTAGGTGGTGGTGTCGTAAGAGATGTATTATTAGGCAACTTACCAGTAACTATTATATTAAATCCTCATTATATAGTTATATGTTTATTTTTCTCTATAATTGCGATATTCACTCAAAAATATGTAAATAAATTTTATAAAATATTTCTAATACTTGACTCTATAGGTCTTATAGCTTTTGCATATATTGGTAGTAGCATAGCTTATCATGTATGTACTACCGTATTTGAAATGCATTTTTTTAGTGTATTAATTGTTGGTATTGTTATTGCCATTATTAATGGTGTCGCTGGAGGTATTATGCGCGATATGATTTGTAATGACATTCCAGTTGCATTTACATCTGAATTGTATGCCTCTGTAGCAGCAATAGTTGGAGGAATGAATATCATTTTTATATATTTAAATATAAACTTATATATAAGTGCAGTAATAATAATAGGTATAGGCTTAACTACAAGAATAATGTCTATAGTCTATAAATGGAAACTACCTATTGTTTAAAAAAATAAATAAACTATGAAACTTATTATAAAATTTTTAATACTTCTTTTAATCTTACCTTTTTCCGGAATGCAGGACAAAAAATAGTTAATGGAATACCCATTAATACATTAAAAGGTTCTTACTATGAAATGGGGAAAGAAATATGGTGAACTAATGCGTCCTCAAATGCTAAACTCACTGAAAATTATTGAAGACTATTATATAACATAAAAGGGATTATCCTATAATGATTTAGTCAAACAAGCAAATCAGCTATATGATAGATTCCCTAATAATTATAAGTCTATGGTTAAAGGTGCTGCTAATGGAGCTAAAATAAGCTTAGATGATGAAATTATCCTAAATGGTATGGAAACTCTTGTAGCTATAAAAACAGATAAGTCAATTTTAAAAAATGGTTGTGCATTTGCATCTATTTCTCAAAAAAATAGTTATTCCAGTAATAGAATAATCCTTAGAAATTACGACTATTACAATAAACCTTTTAATAAAATTTGTAAGCTTTAAAGTATTACCACTTTTAACTTTAACAACGGATACCCCGTAGCTATTATAGCGATGCCTGGACAACTATACTTTCCCTCTTGTATTAATAAAAATGGCTTGTTTATCGAATTAAATAATGGTTCTTTCTCAGGAGGTTCTGAAGTAAACCCTAATAGAGAAACTATATAATACCCCATGAAATTTTAACAACAATTTTGAGAATTTAGTTCCTAAAGTAGCTAAACTATAAATGAGCAATTTAGGATAAATGTAAATGAGTAATAAGAGAAAAATATATACCGTTGAATTTAAGACTAAAGTTGTCTTGGAAGTATTGGGGAAAGATCAAACAATCACACAGTTATCAGTAAAATATAATATTACGCACAAAAACATAAATAATTGAAAAACAGCCTTTTTAGAAAATGCTGAGTTGGTAATGGATCCATCCAAATCAGTATCACAATATAAAAAAGACAATGCAAAGCTTCAAACCAAGATAGATCAGTATTCTAAGAAGGTTGGACAACTAACAATTGAGAAGGAATTTCTTGAGGTAAAGCTCGTAAGCTTGGGATTATCTGATAGAAAAGCGATGATTGATCCTAAGCATAAATTATCTGTTGTAAAACAAAGTTGCTTATTAGAAGTTTCTAGAGCTGGTTTATATTACAAGCCTGTGGTTAACGAACATAAAGAAGAAGTAAAAGCAAAGCTTATACAGATACATGAGGAGATTCCCTACTACGGCTATATAAAAGCTCATAAGCAATTAATAGAAGATGAGTTTAGCATCTGTGAGAACACAGTACAAAAGTATCGTAAAGAGTTAGGCATCAAAGCTATATTAGCGGTGAAAAAACCAAACTTAAACTTATCTGAACCTAACAAAGAGCATGCTATTTATAGTTACAAACTAAAAGGTTTAAGCATATTGAGACCTAATCAAGTTTGGTCTACAGATATTACATATATTAAGACTGATGCTGGCACAGTTTATATGGCAGCTATTATTGATTGGTACTCTAAGGCTGTACTAAGTTGGGAGATATCCAACACTATGGATAGTAGTTTAGTTATGAAAGTTTTAAATGAAGCTCTGTATAAATATGGAGTACCAGAAATATTTAACACTGATCAAGGTAGCCAGTACACATCTAACATTCATATCCAAACATTATTAGATAAAAAAATTACTATATCTATGGATGGTAAAGGTAGAGCAACTGATAACATTTGCATCGAAAGATTTTGGAGAAGTGCTAAATGTGAGAGATTTTATTTAAATCAATATCCTGGCATTGTTGAACTAAGAAACGATGTGGATGATTATATAGATTTTTATAATAATAGAAGATTTCATGAGTCTATCAATTATAAAAAACCTATGGAATTTTATTACGATAACTTATTGGAAAAACGGGCGGCTTAGATGGGAACTAAATAATTGAAAATATTGTTTAATTTATTGGGGTAGTATACTATGCTTATACAAATACGTGATGCATTAAGAACATCTAAAAACTTAAAACAGCTAAATAATAGATTTAAAGCAGCCCAATCAGACTTTTCTCTGATAATTAATGCTGGGAATAATCATAACGTTCTTTCTTATGAATATTCTTCAACAAAAGGCCATAAAAAAGATAATATAAAACCAAACTTAAACTTTGTTGTAACAAATAATTTCCTAAGTCCAGAATGGGGAGATTTAATACCCAAACCAAATGCAAACAGCATGGATTTAAGCGTAACAAGAAAGGAAAATCTTGAGAAACTTATAAATAGCTACCAAACTATAAATATTCCTACAGCTGAAAAGATAATGGATAAAAAAGTAAAAAATGGTGGCGCAAAAAATATCTATACGATTTATCAAATAATATATGATACTAAAACAAAAAACTTATATTTAAATTTAGAAGATAACAAAGGTTGGCGCAAAATTCCTTTTAAAGATATGTTCTAAACACCACTATGAAAACGAAACTCATTATCTGAAGATAATATAAGCTCTTTTTCTACTTCACCTATTCGTTTTATATCTTTACCTATGTCTTTTGATGAATACTTCTCAGCAAAGCTCAAATAAATAGTGAAATGTCTTTTTTCAGACTCTAGTAAACCATTATAAAACCTTTGTAGCTCATGATCTAAATATGGTGCGATCTTCGCAAATCTTTCACATGATCTAGCTTCAATATAAGCTCCTATTATTAAGGCATCTATAAACCGTCCTTCTTTATCAGTACGAGCTGTTTTTATAAGTTGACTAGCATATCTTGATGCTGAAATAGCTTTATATTCAATATTACGTCTTTTTAAAATTTGCATAACTTGCTCAAAATGGACAAGTTCTTCTCGAGCTATCTTAGACATTCTAATAACTAAATCATATTTGTCAGGATGTCTATAAATATATGTCATAGCTGATGATGATGCTTTCATCTCACAATGAGCATGGTCTATAAGCATCAACTCAACATTATCTAGAGCATTTTTGATCCATTGATCAGGAGTCTTACATAATAAAAAGTTCTCTATTGTCGCAAAATTAGCGTATTGTATTTTTGTCATTTATAGTTTAAATACCCCTAATAAGAAAATACTCGATATTATATACATAAAATAGTTAAAAATGTGGTTTTTGTGTTAAAGTACTTTTGGATTAGCTTAGTGTAATGAATTGTAGGTAGTACCTAACTATTAGCAAAAATTAACGTACTAAAACTATCAATAAATATACAAAGAGGAACTCTATATTTTTATAGTATTTATGTATAAATCAATAGCTAAAGGAACTTAACAAACTTGTAATATTAAATAAAAATAGTGTAAACTAAACATCCTTTTTGACAAAAGACAGACTGATGATTAAAAAAGAAAAAAAGTTTAAGCTTATTTCAAAAGCGATAGAAGCATTCCACAATGCTTATGCTCCATACTCAAATTTCAAAGTTGGCTCAGCTCTACTTATGAAAAATGGCAAAATAATCCTAGGAGCAAATATTGAGAATTGTGCATATGGCTCATCAAATTGTGCTGAACGCTCAGCACTTTTTAGTGCATATAGTCAAGGTTATATTAAAGAAGATATTCTTATGATAGCAGTTGTAACAGATACACCAAAAGCTTCTACTCCTTGTGGAGTTTGTCGTCAAGTGATAGCAGAGTTAATGGATAAATATTGTCCCATCATTTTATCAAACTTAGATCAGTTAGATATTAGAGAAACCAATATCAAGAAATTACTTCCTGACAGTTTTGTTTTATCATAATTTCTTTGTTTAAAATGTTGATTAAAACAATATAATTCCTAATATCTTCTACCCCATATAAAACTATTTTTATCTAATTTTACTTTTTTTTATTTACATAATGTAAACACATCATATATAGTTTTAATTAGTTCAGATATATTAATTAAAAGATATGAAAATTTTTCGGCACCTTTATGCACAAGTTTTATTAGGGATATTTATAGGAATTTTACTTGGTATATTTACACCAAATATTGCTGTAGCCCTTAAACCCTTTGCTGATGTCTTTGTTAAACTTATTAAGTTAATGATAGCACCTATAATATTTCTAAATTTAGTTTCAGGCATTGCAGCAATGAGAGATCTAAAAACTGTAGGAAAAATCGGTGGGATTGCATTACTTTATTTTTTTGCTATGACGATAGTTGCTCTAATAATTGGAATGATTACAGCTAATATGCTTCATCCTGGACTTGGACTAAATATTGATCCAAACTCCTTAGATGCAAGTGCTGCAAAATCATATATAGGAAATGTTGAGCATGTCGGAAATATTAAAGACTTTTTTATGAATATTATTCCACATACATTTGTCGGTGCTTTTACCGATGGCGATATATTACAAGTTCTTTTTGTCTCAATATTATTTGCTGTTGGGCTTGTTTTATATGGTGATGAAAGTAAACCCATACTTCGCGGTATACAGAATCTTTCAAAGGTCTTTTTCAAAATTATCCACGTTATTATGCACTATTCTCCAATCGCTGCTTGTGCCGCTATTGGTTATACAATAGGAACATATGGAGCGAATACATTACTAATGTTTACTCGGTTTACTGCTATGTTTTTATGTTACTTGTTTTTTATTTTTAATTGTTTTTTTAGGCACTATACTCAAACTATATTGCGGAATTAGTATTTTTAAACTCTTAGCCTATATAAAAACAGAAATATTTATTGTTTTAGGAACATCATCATCTGAAACAGTACTGCCAAACCTTATGGAAAAATTAGAGAATCTAGGATGTAATAAGTCAGTTGTTGGACTTGTAATACCCACTGGATACTCATTTAACCTTGATGGTACAGCTATCTATCTATCTTTAGCTGTAATATTTATAGCTCAAGCACTTGGTATTGATCTTACATTAAGCCAACAAATATTTATGTTACTAATTATGGTCATTAGCTCAAAAGGTGCAGCTGGTGTTACAGGTAGTGGATTTATTATACTAGCTAGTACTCTTAGTGCTCTTGGAGTTGTGCCTGTAGCTGGAATTGTAATTATCTTAGGAATAGATAGATTTATGTCTGAAGGCAGAGCAATTACAAACATGATTGGTAACTCAGTAGGTACAATAATTATATCTAAATGGCAAAATCAGCTAGATATTGATAAATTAAGAAAAGAGCTAAATTATTAAAATATATTTATTTAAATAGTTTCTAGATCAACGCCCTTAGTTTCAATACCAAATTTTTTCGTCACTATAGCACCTAAAATAGAAGTAATTACTAGTATAATCAATAGCATATCAACCCCTATAGCTGATATTAATATAGGAAATAAAAATACCGCTACAATAGCACCAATTTTTGCAAAAGATGCTGCAAAACCTGCTCCTTTTCCTCTTGCATGAGTAGGAAACACTTCCCCAGCTATTACATAAGTCTGGGCATTTGGGCCAATATTTGTCATAAATTGAAAAATAATAAATCCTAAAAATATTAGTATGATATTATCACCTGTCATGTGACCAGCCATTGCAGTAGCTAAGCCAACAGCACAACCAATAAATCCAAATATTTGTAATTTTACTCGCCCTAAATAATCAGATAAAAATATTGCAAAAACAATTCCTAAAAAGAAAAATATATCAATAAATGCCGAACCTTTTGCAGCTAATATCTCATTACTAATAACATCATTCACAGATTTAACATCCACTTTTGAACCTATTGTTATTGTTAATATTAACGGTAAAAACACCCCTATACCATAAGTCCCTAGATCTTGTATAAACCATGGTAACGATGCAAAAATTGTTTGTTTCCTATATTTTGTAAATAATGATTTATACGAACTACCTCTTTCTATTTCTGTAATAGCATCAGGATCTTTTTTCTTTATTCTAATAACTTTAGGATACTTTGGTCGTCTATTTAACAAAAAACCTAATGCTCTTTCTGCTTTTTTATATTCACCTTTGGTTACTAAAAAATGTGGGCTTTTTGGAATAAAAAACCTTCCAACAACTACAAAAATTGCTGGAATAATAGCTATCGAATACATAATTTTCCAAGCATTAACAGATGGTGATTCAACTAAAACAAGCCAACCTATAAGAGTACCACAAAGAGCCCCAACTGCCTGAAAAGCAAAAGCACCTAAAACTAGTTTGCCTCTATTTCTACTAGGGATAGTCTCAGATATCATTAAATGAGCAGTTGGATAATCACACCCTAAAGCTATACCAGCTATTAACAGCATAATAAATAAAACTATAAAGCTACTCGATAGACATATACCTATAATACATATCATAAATATAATCATTTCTACAATAAACATATTTTTTCTACCATATTTATCAGCTAGACTTCCAAGTAAAGATGCACCAATAAGTATCCCAACCAAAGTAGCTGAACCTATTAACCCTTTTTCTATATTGCTAAGTTGAAAATCATAAGCTATTAAGTGTAAGGCAATACCTGTCATAAAGACGATCATTCCTTCAAAGAATTTACCAGCAGTAGCTAATAACCAAATAAACCACTGCATGCTAGAAAGAGGAATGAGTTTAACCTTAGTGCCATCAGGCCACACGGGCTCTTCATCTAAATATTGTTGAACTGATTTTTTTTTAATTCTTGATGTAAAACTGGCTTCTTCAGGGCTTTCTTCTTTATTCATCATTACCTCTTACTATTTTCCTTCTTGCTAAATATAGCAATAAAATCAATTTTAAAACATAGCTTTTTCAAAAATAAAAATGTTTTATATAATACTGCTAATTTTTTTAACTACTAGAATCTAATTGCTTTTGCTTGATCAAAATAACTATATACTTTATTACCTATATTTAGCTCTTTAATAGAGATTTCAGACTTATAATTAGATTTATTAGGAACTATTACTTTTCCTTCAGGGTTCTCAGCACTTTGAATTGTTAAATTATTAACTGTTTTCGTACTGATCTGATATGGCTTAATAGTATAATTAACATTTTGTCCCTTCAATGCCTCATACAAAATTCTACCATCAGTATGATGTAAATAAAAACCTAAGATATGTGCAATAGTAGGAGCTAAGTCAACATTCCCTGTAGGTATCTCATCGGTAAACTTTGATTTAAAACTTGGGCCATACGCAACCATAGTATTATGTACATCTATAGGACTAAATGAGCCGTGCATGCCTCTGTCGCTACCATCACTATTAAATTCCGTACCTGCATAACCTTTAATTCTAGCAAAGGAATTAAAATTACTACCAACTATAATATCTGGATTTCTTTTTGATTTATTTTCTAAATGAACTAAACTCATAGGAAAAGTTCCAGAAATACTTCCATAACGCCTACCATCAACAAATATTACGCCAAACTCTTGTCTTGATTGTAAAAACTTAACTAGCTTTTCTATTAGAAGTTTATTATGACTTGGAACATACAAATATGTACTACCTCCATTTGCTGCCACAATTACACTATCTTCTGGAAGCTTGTGTGGAAGCTTATACGATGGAGTTGTATATTTGATTCCTAAATTAGCATGTCTATGACCGTTAGTATCAAATTCTTTTACAGCTCCTCCACATATTTTACCCGTTGTATCATATTTAGTTGGATACACGTGCTTTTTATCTCTTGTAATGCCCGATAAAACAGGATCATACTGACATCCTGAGCCATCAAAAGCTTTAAATCCTGCTCTAGTAAGTAGACCTGCGGGTCTAAAATCTCCAGATACTGAAAAACCATTAGTTTCATCAAACGAACCAACAGTTTTAGTTTTCTCGTTTATATTTCTCAAAGGAAAATCTTCTAAAGAGCCTGATACATTACTATGTGCATGATCTGACACTATTATTAAATCTGTCTTTTTCCATAAATGTTGTTTCTTTAACTTAGTAATTAACAAACCTAATAGATAATCTTGGTTTTTAAGAGCATCATAATATGCTGTTGATCCAACACCATAGTTATGTTCTGTAGTATCAGGATTACGTAACCATACAACACTTAGCTGTGGTTTAGCATATGGCATTACCTCATTTAGATAATTTTTCATAAGATATGTATTATCTTTACTATACGGTGAAGTAATACCTGCGATAGGATCAGATGTAACACCATCTTTCAAAGTAGCTACTTTACCATATCCAGTTGGGTTTGCATCACCCTTTAAATCAAAATCTTTATAAGCATACTTTGTATCAAGAGGTAGTGTATATCCTTTATTATTTAGATATTTTGCAAAAGCTTCTGGAAATACGTGCTTCTCATCAAAGATAACTCCTCCAGAAGTATAATCTTGCATAAATGCAGCTCCTGACTTACCAACAGCTGCTGTCTTTATACCATTTTTTTGGGCTTGTTGAAATAGTGTTGTAACCTCTAACAAAGGTTCTTTGGGTACATTATTTAGATCTTGTAAAATTTTGTAGTCCTCCGTAAAAACAGGAGCTTTAAAGTCAACTTTTTGATCAGTAGAATCAACACCTATGGCTTTTGGTTGCCATAATGTATTACCATAGAAACCTGTTTCTCCTGCAAAATCACCTGTTGCAAAACTTGATGCATTCATCATTGTAAATGTTGGATAGCTAGAGTGATTATCATTAAACCAAACACCTTTTTGAGTAAGACTATATAAGTTTGGTGTTATATTCGGTGATATTGAATCTGGACGTAAACCATCCCACACAAAGATAATAACATTAGGCTTATTATCAGCTTTACTTTCTGTTAAGCCTAATCTACCTGGTGTTGCCAAACAAGTAGACGTTATTGATAGAGTTAAAATACCTATCTTTATTATTTTTCTCACTGTTTATCTCCTATAGTTTAAATAAGTCTTTTTCAACAACTAGTCTGATCTACCCCGTCAATTTGTGACAGTTTACTACTTCATTTTCCATTATATATTCAAATTGATATGGAGTCATATAATTTATTGTAGAATGTCTCCTTTTTGTATTATAGTAAGCTTCAATATATTCAAATATTGATAGTTTAGCTTCTTCTCTAGTTTTATAGCTTTCATCATGTACTAACTCTACTTTTAAAGTTCCAAAGAAACTTTCACAAGCAGCATTATCGTAACAGCATCCTTTAGAGCTCATACTTGATAGTAGCCAGTGTTCTTTAATAATGTCTTGATATTGTTTGCTACAGTACTGTGACCCTTTATCAGAGTGTATAATCACACCACTAGGAAAATTTCTTCTAAAGAATGCCATATTTAAAGCATTACAAACTAAATCCGCTTTCATCCTAGAATCCATTGCCCAACCAATAACTGATCTTGAGAATAAATCTATAATCACACAAAGATACAGCCACCCCTCTTGTGTAGGTACATAAGTTATATCTGTAACCCACCTATGATTTACAGATAAAGCAGTGAAGTTTTGTTCTAATAAATTATCATAAACATGTTTGTTGTGGTTAGAATCTGTAGCTTTCTTATGCTTACGAGCCGCTTTAGCATGTAAACCAAGTAATTTCATACGTTTAGATACTCTAGGTTGAGTAACTTTCCAACCCATATCTAAACTGTCCATGTTATTCAATACCACTTTATAAAATATTTTTATTCCTTGCTTTTATGCAGCATCTAAAATACCAGAATATACTTCATCAGGAGTCATATATCCAATACTAGAATGTAGTCTTTCATTGTTGTAAATATCAATATATTCTTTGATACCTACTTTAGCCTCTTTCATAGTTATATATGATGCCGGATAAACATTTTCATATTTCAGTGTTCTCCAAAATCTCTCAATTGCAATATTATCTATAGATCTTCCTTTAGCATCCATAGATATATTTATTTTATTATCAGATAATATTTTAATATGCTCTTTTGCTGTATATTGAGTTCCTTGATCAGAGTTAAAGATATCAGGTTTACCATATTTAAATAACGCTTCTTTTAACACACTAGTTGTTAGATGTGTATCCATAGTATTAGAAATCTTCCAAGCTAGTGTTTTCTTGCTATGCCAATCTATTATGGCTACTAAATATGCATACCCACATTCTAGTCTAATATACGTGATATCAGCACTCCATACCTTATTAGCTTTATCTATAACAACCTGATTCGTCTCATTTTTAAATACATTAAGTAAGTATGGATATTTCTTGTGTTGCTTATTAATGACAGTTGTCTTTTTTTTAGGATACAATGCCTTAATACCCATGAATTCCATAGCACTTTTGATTAGCTTCCTTCCAACTAGAAATCCTAATCTATTTAGCAACTTTACTAGCCTTCTCGTACCATAATATGGATGTTTAGTATGTATCAAATCTATTGCATTTAATAGTTTAATATCATCATTACTACTAAATTTTGATATTGGTGTATAATAGTACACACTCTTAGATACAGATAATAGTTTAAGCTGATTATTTAAAGATAATTCTAGCTTAGTATCTACAGAGTTTACTCTATCATTTGATGATACCAAGCTTTTTAGCTTTCCCATTAAAAAATCCCTCTCTACTATTACCTCGACTAGTTTTTTACTTGTTGCATCTTTATCTTTTCTAAGCTCATCTATTTCCTGCTTATACTCCTTAACAATAGAGCTTTTATCAAATGCTAAGCAAGCATTAGATAAAAATTGCTGCTTCCAATTGTGCACGTTTTTAGGAAGTAAATCATACTTACTTGCTATCTCATTAACTGTCATATCGCCTTCTAGCAATTCTATAATTACTTTAGCTTTAAAATCAGCTGTATACGTTACTCTTTTTTTACTCATTTATCTATTTCCTAATTTATCTAGTTAACTTTAACATCTAGGAATAAAAATCTTTCTAAAATCAGTAGCTTTTTCTGGGGACATTATAGTCTTGATAAGATCTAAATATTTAAAAAAAATCGCTCGTAGAACTTTTCATCTAAAGATAAATTATTTGGATGTGAACCTGATAATCCTTGTGGAACTTTAAGACCATGCTGACTATAGAACTCTATCCAATATTGTGAAACTGTAAAATCACTTTCAGAAATATAATTAAGTTTATGTTGAGTAAAATATTTTTGCTTACTTACTAAATTAAAAACTTCATGAATTAGTTCTGAACAGTACAGTTTTTTTTCTATATTTGGTAAAAATAATTTGTTATAGCCAAAGCCTATAAACTCTTCTGCCTGTGAAATAATTTTATCTAAGAAATTTTGATCTTCATTCACACGTGCTACAAGAACCTTTTTATTTGAATATTTTGATATATCTGTCCTAATAACACCATTAATATCTATTGCTTCAACAAGCTCTCTATAACCCATATATAACACACAATGATAGTAACTATGTTGATCATATCCCATTGATAATTCAGAAATATTCTTTTCAGAACTATCTGAAATAAATATGACATCACCTTTCTTCAGGTTTTTAATATTCATAATAGATCTTTTAATTTCTCTTCATCTATAACCTCAACACCTAAGTCCTGCGCTTTTGTAAGCTTACTGCCAGCATTATCACCATAAATAACCATATCTGTTTTTTTAGAAACACTTGAGGTAACTTTTGCTCCGATTGATTTTAAGAAATGAGTAAGCTCAGTTCGATTATAACTTTCAAAAGTTCCCGTAATAACTACAGTCTTACCGGCAAAATTATCATTATTTATTTGTTCGACTTTCTCTGGATTTTGTATATTGACACCAATACTTAGAAGATTGTCAACTATATTTATATTTAATGAATCTTGCCAAAAAGAAACTATATTATTAGCCATAATTTCACCAATATCACTAATTTCCACTAATTCTTCAATAGTTGAGTTTTTAAAGTTTTCTAAACTATCAAAATGATTTGTCAAAGCCTCTGATGAAACTTCACCAATATCTTTGATCCCAATAGAGAAAATAAATCTCGCTAAACTTGGAGCTTTACTTTTAACAATAGAATCTAAAACATTTTGTGATGATTTATTACCCATTCTCTCAAGATTAATCAATTGCTCAAAGTTAAGCTTATATATATCAGCCGGATACTTAATTAAATCTGCAATAACTAATTGTTCTATTAGTTTTGCCCCTAACTTATCTATATCCATTGCTTTACGTGATACAAAATGTTTCAGACGCTCTGTAGTTTGTGCTTGGCAATGCCATCCACCAGTACAACGATAAATAGCTTGGTCATTAACATTTTCAATAGAAGAGCTACATATTGGACAACATAATGGCATCTCTACTACTTGCGAATCTAATTTGCGATATTGTGGTAATGATTTGACAACCTCAGGAATAACATCTCCAGCTCTACGTACTATTACCCTATCACCTATACGAATATCTTTGCGCACGATCTCATTGAGATTATGCAATGTAGCATTTGAAACTATGACTCCACCAACAGCCACTGGCTTAAGTCTAGCTACAGGAGTAATAGCACCTGTTCTACCTACCTGGAACTCAACATTTAAAACTTCAGATTCAACCTCTTCTGCAGGGAACTTATAAGCAATAGCCCACTTTGGTCCTCTAGCAGTATAACCAATAGCATCTTGTAATTTAATATTATTTACTTTAAAAACTAAGCCATCAATATCATAAGCTAAATCAGCACGCTGATGACTCATTTTATGATGATATTCTTCAAGTTCAGCAAAGTTTTTTGCTAAGAACATATTATCACTGATAGTAAAGCCAAAACCTTTTAACTGATTCATCAAATCAAATTGTGTTTCTGGATGGATAAAATCATTTGAAAAATAACCTATCCCATAGCTGTATAATTTTAAAGGACGCTTTGCTACAACTTTAGAATCTAACATCCTAATACTACCAGCTGCGGCATTTCGTGGATTTGCAAAAGTTTTACTTTCACTAACTTGCATATATCCATTAAGAGCCAAGAAGCTTTGTTTATCCAAAATAATCTCACCACGGACTTCTAATTCTTCGGGAGGGTTTACTGTATTAAGTTTAAGCGGGATATTTCTAATAGTTTTAACATTCTTTGAAACCTTTTCACCTTGAATACCATCACCACGCGTCACAGCATAGTCAAATTCACCATTTTTATAAAAAATACTAATTGCTAAACCATCCATTTTAGGTTCACATTCAAGCTTAACATCATACTCAATTTTTTCATAAAAATCTTTAAGCTCATCAAGACTAAAAACATTGGCTAAGGAAGTCATTTTCTTTTTATGCTTTATAGTTTCAAAACCTGACAAAACCTCTCCACCAACTCGATCAAGCACTGAGTTTACTGGTTTAAACTGAGGATTATCATCAACTAAATCTTGAAGCAACTTAAAGAGCTTATCATAATTAGAATCAGAAATTATAGGTTTATCTAACGTATGATAAAGGTAACTTTGTTGATTAAGAAAGTCTGCTAGTTTATCTATGTTTAGTTTTAGTCCTGCCTGATTAAGGTCACTATAATTTATAGAAAAAAAATCATTAACATCCATATTAACAAGAATGGTTTATAAGTTATTTTATAAGAGATATTTTATACTATTTAATTACTTTGCATAAGTTAAAACCCAATCAAATTTCATAATGTTTTAAAGCTAAGATATACTATAAAAACCACCTTAATTACTCTTAAAAATATTGCTAACAGCCTCATCATATGATATAAAGTTAAATTGCAAAAATAAGACTGTATACATAACTGAAGTAACAGTACTTGTGATTAGCATTGGTATTGACCTAATTTCATAGGCAATAATAATTTAAAAATTTAACAAAAAAACGGACTTGATTTATGCAACAGGTACCCAAATATGTCATTGTCGGCGACGGCAATGTAGCATCTCATATGTGCTACTATTTTGAGTGTTTAAAACTTGATTTTAAACACTGGTCGCGCAAAGAAGAAGTAACTAAATTAGACAGCTTATTAGATAAAACAACTCATGTTTTAGTCTTAATCAAAGATGATCAAATAGAAAATTTCATAAATGATAAGCTTTTTGATAGATTAGATTTTTTAATCATCATTCACTTCTCTGGCGCGCTGAATATTGGAAGTGCAATTGGAGCTCACCCGCTCCAAAGTTTTCCTGACAAATCTTTATACTCCTTTGAAGAGTACAAATCTATCCCATTTATTATAGATAATAAAGATATAGAGTTTAGTAAACTCTTACCTGGATTGCCTAACCATGATTTCTCGATAGATAAACAGTCGAAACCTTATTATCATGCTATGTGTATTCTAGCAAATAATGTAACAACACTAATATGGAAAAAGTTTTGCTCTGAAATGGAGTCTCGTTTTAATATTGATAAAATTCATCTAATTCCCTATTTAGAAAAAACATTTAAAAATATCAAAGAAAACCATAATTCATTATCTGGACCAATTGCACGAGGCGATCTTATCACACTACAAAAAGATCTCGATGCTTTGGTAAATGATAATTTTTATGATTTTTTTAAAACTATAGTGAATCAATTCTCAATTAAGGACAAAATATGAAATCAGTTTTAAGTTTCAAAAAAGCTAAAGTTAATCAACAAAAAATATCTGTGATTACTTGCTATGATTACTCTTTTGCAAATATTATAAATCGTACTAATATAGACTGTATCCTTGTCGGTGATAGTGGTGGTATGGCTTTACTTGGTAAAGAAAACACTACCTATACTACTTTAGCAGATATGCAATTTATGACAAAAGCTGTATCTCGAGGAGCTAAGGATAAACTTATAATTGCTGATTTACCTTTTATGAGCTATCGTCAATCACTTGAGGTAACAATGCAATCTGTAGCAACTTTAATACAGTCAGGAGCACATGCTGTTAAATTAGAAGGATGTACTGGTAATCTAGATACAATTAAACATATTGTTGCTTCTGGAATTCCTGTAATAGCCCATATAGGTCTAGCCCCACAATTTATAAACGGATTAGGAGGATATAAAATTCAAGGTAAAACTGAAGATGCTGCTAAAACACTAATTAATGAAGCAAAACAACTACAAGAAGCCGGCTGCTTTGCAATAGTATTAGAATGTATACCTGATAAAGTTGCTAAACAAATCACACTATCTTTAAATATCCCAACAATAGGTATAGGTGCAGGTTCAAGTACTGATGGACAAGTTATTGTTCTACAAGATATGTTAGGAATGAATATGGATTTCCAGCCTAAGTTTGTAAAAAAATATGCAGATTTATCGCAGCTTTTATTAAAAGCGATAAATACCTATTCTGAAGAAACAAAAGCTGGCATTTTTCCAAGTAAGGAACATTCTTATGATTATAGCTAGCAACATTCAGAAATTTCAGTCAGTACGATCTAGTTTTGCACAGGATAAAAAAGTTGGTTTCGTTCCTACTATGGGGACTCTACATAGTGGACATATTAGCTTAATTAAAAAAGCTCAACTAGAAAATGATTTAGTTATAGTTAGTATTTTTGTAAATCCAACACAGTTTAATAGTAAGTATGATTTTCAAACTTATCCTAATCACTTACAACAAGATATAGAAATACTAGAATCTTTAAGAGTAGATATATTATTTAATCCAAATCAAAAAGATATATATCCAGATGGCGACTCTCTTAAAATACAACCTAATGTTGAAATAGCTAGTATTTTAGAAGGAAAAGCTCGCCCTGGGCATTTTAGTGGTATGTTAACTGTTATTCTAAAGCTTTTACAAATAACTAAACCAAATAATATATATTTTGGTGAAAAAGATTATCAGCAACTAATATTAGTTAAGCAACTTGTTAAAGATTTTTTTATTGATACCAAAGTAATAGGTTGCCCTACAACTAGAGAAGATTTTGGCTTACCTCTTAGCTCTAGAAATAAGAACTTAACGAACTCTAATACTCAGATCACTAAAGAGATTTACAACATCCTTAAACAAGATAATTTTTCTGACTTAAAAAGCCTTAGTAACAAAATCGGGGCTACTGAAGCAAAATTAGAATATATAAAAGAAATGGATAAAAGAATATTTCTGGCATTTTATGTTGGAAAAGTACGTTTAATTGACAATTTTTTAAAAAAAACAGGACCATCATGCTAATTTCAGTATTAAAATCAAAAATTTCATATGCTACAGTAACAGGTAAAGATCTATTTTATGTTGGAAGCATAACTATAGATAGCGAGATAATGAAACAAGCCAACATTATAGAAAATGAGAAAGTTCAGGTAGTTAACTTAAATAATGGCGAACGTTTAGAAACATATGTAATAAAAGGACAAGCTAACAGTAAAACTATTGCTCTAAATGGTCCAGCTGCTAGAAAATGTGAAATAGGAGACCAACTTTTTATAATCTCATATGCACAGATTAATCCTAGTAAAGAAAGCCTAAAGCCTAATTTAGTTGATCTAAAACACGGAGAATGAAATATGATAGCATGCATTGATATCGGAAATACACATATATTTGGTGGAGTCTTTATAGGGGATGAAATTAAATATAATTTCAGATACCCTTCAACCACTCCATGTACCTCTGATACTTTAGGTATATTTTTACTTTCATTCTTTGAAAGAAAAAAATTAGATATCGAAGATATTGAGGCTGTTGTACTTTCATCAGTAGTACCTCATTTAGAGTATTCTGTTAACTCTGCATGCAAAAAATATTTAGGTATTACTCCTCTTGAGCTTAAACCTGGTATAAAAACAGGATTAAAACTTAGTATTAAAAACCCTCTAGATCTAGGTGCAGATCGTGTTGCCAACTCAGTTGCAGCGATATCTCATTTTCCATCAAAAAACATCATCATTGTCGACTTTGGAACTGCTACAACTATTTGTGCTATCTCAGAAAATAAATCATATATTGGTGGAGCAATCTTACCAGGAATTAGTTTATCAATGGATAGTTTATCAAGAAAAACAGCAAAGCTCTCTAATGTTACAATATCAAAACCTGACTCAGCCTTAGGTAAAACTACAATATCGCAGATCCAATCTGGTTTAGTATATGGTCAACTAGGAGCTATCAAAGAAATAATTAGTCGAATATCTAAAGAAAATTTTTCTGATACTCCTCCAGTATTAATAGGTACTGGAGGCTATGCTCATCTGTTCGAAAGTGAAAGGTATTTTGATATTATTATTCCTGATTTATTACTTCATGGTTTAAAAATAATTAATAAAATGAATAGATAATATAAGTCTGTCTATTTTATAGTTATTTAATGGTTTATTGGAAATTTAAATATAAAAAATGATCTACCCCGTCAATTTGGAACAGTTTACTACTTCATTTTCCATTATATATTCAAATTGATATGGAGTCATATAATTTATTGTAGAATGTCTCCTTTTTGTATTATAGTAAGCTTCAATATATTCAAATATTGATAGTTTAGCTTCTTCTCTAGTTTTATAGCTTTCATCATGTACTAACTCTACTTTTAAAGTTCCAAAGAAACTTTCACAAGCAGCATTATCGTAACAGCATCCTTTAGAGCTCATACTTGATAGTAGCCAGTGTTCTTTAATAATGTCTTGATATTGTTTGCTACAGTACTGTGACCCTTTATCAGAGTGTATAATCACACCACTAGGAAAATTTCTTCTAAATAATGCCATATTTAAAGCATTACAAACTAAATCCGCTTTCATCCTAGAATCCATTGCCCAACCAATAACTGATCTTGAGAATAAATCTATAATCACACAAAGATACAGCCACCCCTCTTGTGTAGGTACATAAGTTATATCTGTAACCCACCTATGATTTACAGATAAAGCAGTGAAGTTTTGTTCTAATAAATTATCATAAACATGTTTGTTGTGGTTAGAATCTGTAGTTTTCTTATGCTTACGAGCCGCTTTAGCATGTAAACCAAGTAATTTCATACGTTTAGATACTCTAGGTTGAGTAACTTTCCAACCCATATCTTTAAGCTCTTTGTATATCCTAACACTTCCATATCTAGATTTATGTTCATTAAAATAGCATCATCTAGTTCAGCATCATTATATTGCCTTTTATCTATAGGTTTATGAATCCATCTGTAATATGAAGATGTGCTCACATTCAAAGATTTACATAGTGTTGTTACTGGCATAACTTTATAATGCTCCTTAATAAAGGCGTACCTTACAGATTTTGCTTTGCAAAGTACGCTGCTGACTTTTTTAGTATTTCACGCTCTGTTTCTGCCTGTTTGAGTTTTTTCTTCAAATCAGTATTTTCAAAAGATAGTTGCTGGTACTGCGTTTTATAATCTATCTTTATTTCTTTCTGAGGGTTTGACATGGCTTTGGATATCCAACTGCAAATGGTTTTATATTTAACCCCTAAGTTATCTGCTATTTCTCGTCTATTTGCATCTGGTTGTAAACATAATTTAACAGCTTCATCTTTAAACTCTTTTGTATATCTCATCTTGTCTCCTTTTCTTAACACCTAAGTGTCCCAAATAGGAGGGTATGATCAAAACACTTAAATAGAAACAGTGTCTGTCAGATTGAATTTGAGCTATTACAATTCTATAAATTATTAATTAACCAAACTCAAAAGAAGTGATGCCATAAATTTCATTGACTGGTAATTGTGGTTGATCATATAAATACATACGCCCTGTTTCAATATAATGTCCCCAGAAAAAGCTACTGATTTTAGAAAGATTTTTATTCCTAGATGTTAAAGTTAACTAGATAAATTAGGAAATAGATAAATGAGTAAAAAAAGAGTAACGTATACAGCTGATTTTAAAGCTAAAGTAATTATAGAATTGCTAGAAGGCGATATGACAGTTAATGAGATAGCAAGTAAGTATGATTTACTTCCTAAAAACGTGCATAATTGGAAGCAGCAATTTTTATCTAATGCTTGCTTAGCATTTGATAAAAGCTCTGTTGTTAAGGAGTATAAGCAGGAAATAGATGAGCTTAGAAAAGATAAAGATGCAACAAGTAAAAAACTAGTCGAGGTAATAGTAGAGAGGGATTTTTTAATGGGAAAGCTAAAAAGCTTGGTATCATCAAATGATAGAGTAAACTCTGTAGATACTAAGCTAGAATTATCTTTAAATAATCAGCTTAAACTATTATCTGTATCTAAGAGTGTTACTATTATACACCAATATCAAAATTTAGTAGTAATGATGATATTAAACTATTAAATGCAATAGATTTGATACATACTAAACATCCATATTATGGTACGAGAAGTCTAGTAAAGTTGCTAAATAGATTAGGATTTCTAGTTGGAAGGAAGCTAATCAAAAGTGCTATGGAATTCATGGGTATTAAGGCATTGTATCCTAAAAAAAAGACAACTGTCATTAATAAGCAACACAAGAAATATCCATACTTACTTAATGTATTTAAAAATGAGACGAATCAGGTTGTTATAGATAAAGCTAATAAGGTATGGAGTGCTGATATCACGTATATTAGACTAGAATGTGGGTATGCATATTTAGTAGCCATAATAGATTGGCATAGCAAGAAAACACTAGCTTGGAAGATTTCTAATACTATGGATACACATCTAACAACTAGTGTGTTAAAAGAAGCGTTATTTAAATATGGTAAACCTGATATCTTTAACTCTGATCAAGGAACTCAATATACAGCAAAAGAGCATATTAAAATATTATCTGATAATAAAATAAATATATCTATGGATACTAAAGGAAGATCTATAGATAATATTGCAATTGAGAGATTTTGGAGAACACTGAAATATGAAAATGTTTATCCGGCATCATATATAACTATGAAAGAGGCTAAAGTAGGTATCAAAGAATATATTGATATTTACAACAATGAAAGACTACATTCTAGTATTGGATATATGACTCCTGATGAAGTATATTCTGGTATTTTAGATGCTGCATAAAAGCAAGGAATAAAAATATTTTATAAAGTGGTATTGAATAACATGGACAGTTTATTAATCTAAAAATTACTAATCAATTTCTAGATATATACTGTCATTTATTCTATAATTAATTGCATATTATGTAAACTATTCTTTTAAAGTTAAGGCCAATAAAACTATGCGTATAATACTTCTTGGAGCTCCTGGTGCTGGCAAAGGGACTCAAGCAAAGATAATTGAACAAAAATATAATATTGCTCATATCTCTACAGGTGATATAATTAGGGAAACTATTAAATCAGGAAGTCAACTTGGTAATGAATTAAAAAAAATACTAGATGCTGGTCAGCTAGTCTCAGATGAATTTATTATAAAAATTGTCAAAGATAGAGTATCTAAAGAAGACTGTAAAAATGGTTTCTTACTAGATGGAGTCCCTCGTACTATATCTCAAGCTGAACAATTAGATAAGCTGGGTATAAATATAGATTACATAGTTGAGGTTGATATTGATAATAAACTTCTAATAGAAAGAATCACAGGTAGAAGAGTGCATCCTGTATCAGGTAGAACTTACCACATAAAATTCAACCCTCCAAAGGTTATGGATAAAGATGATGTGACTGGTGAACCATTAGTAATTCGCACTGATGATAACGAAGATACCGTAAGGGAAAGACTTTCTATATACTACCAGCAAACTGCCAAGCTAATTGACTTTTATAAAAACTTCTCCTCAAACAATACTAAAATTCCTAAATATATTAAAGTTAATGGGGCTCAAGCAGTTGAAGAAGTATCTCAAAATATTTTTAATAATATAGATTAATCCTACCATTTAATTTGAACATTCTAAAAGCAACTCTATAAAAGATGTATATTTTATTGCTCCATAATAAGATAGCCCTATTTGACAGCTTTTATTAAAACTAACTCCTATTTCACAACCATCTACTTGATCCTTTAGTGAATTTAAACTAGCTTTATTTAATTCAGGAGTTGTAAAACCTTTATCTCCAGCAAAACCACAACAATATATTCTTTCAGGAATTATAATCTCATCACAACATTTATTTAAAGCATCAACATATTTGTTATCTATGTTTTGCTTTTTAGTTGAACAATCTATATGTAAAGCAATTTTTTTGAATTTTCTCTCTAAATCTAATTTTTTTAAATTATCTAATATTAAATCATGAATATTTAATATTTTAACATCATGATCTTTAACAAAATTTGCACAAGAGCTATTATCGGTCACAACATAATCATAACAATCAAAATCTATACTATTTTTTAAAAATTCTTGTGATGCTTGTTGCTGCTTATGATTTACTTGAGAATGATACATTTGTCCGCAACACAGTTTGTTTATTTCATTAGGATAGCTAACATCAAAACCAAGATTCTCTAAAAGTATTTGACTTGGATATTTTTCATAATTATTATCTCCCGCAAAAATTCTATTTGGACATGATGGTAAAAGTAACACTTTTTCATTACTCAAAGATTGAGAGTCAGTAAATTTAGACTTCTGGGCTTCAGGCATAGTTTCTAAATATATAGGTATAGATTTAAACTTACCATGAAGACTTTCTGTTAGTCTTTGTAGATTTTTCTTACCAAAAATATTGCCTGCTAGATTACCTAACTTAACTTTTTGTTTTGCAACATTTATTTGCCTAGCATGATCTAATATTTTATCATTATGCTTTTTTTTACCAAGAATGAAAGTACCCGTATCTATATCTACAGGACAACAAGTTTTACAAAGACTAGTTGTTGCACAAGTCTGGATACCATAATATTGATAATCTTTAAGCCATTGCTCTTTTTGCTCTCTCTCTAATGTTTCTATTTTTCTTGCTACGGTATTTCTTTGCCTAGGTGTCAAAGTTAAGTTTCTCGATGGACACACCGGTTCACAAAAACCACACTCCATACACTTATCTATCTGACTATCAACACTATTTAATTTTTTAAGATTCTTCGTGTGTAAGTTTTTATTTTTTGTTAATTTAACATCAGGATTTAAAATGTTTTTCGGATCAAATAAGCTTTTAATTTGCCACATAATATCCAAGCATTTCTCACCCCACTCAACTATTGCAAATGGAGAAATGTTTCTGCCGCTACCATGTTCTGCTTTCAAAGAACCATTATACTTTTTAGCAACTAAACTTGTTAGTTCATGCATAAATTCATCATACTCTAAAACTTCATTTTTATTATTGAAATTTGGAGTAAGAACAAAATGAATATTACCTGCTAAAACATGACCAAAAATAGCTGCATTTAAGTAATTATATTTCACAAATATTTTTTTTACATCTTTAATAAGATTCACAAGATCTGGAATATTTACAGCTATATCTTCAATTAAAACACTACTACCTTTTGGTCTTTGCCCAGCTATTGTTGGTAATACACCATTTCTAGCTTTCCATAAAGTTTGTATTTCATTTTCATCTTTCCTAAAACCTACTTGATGAACAATATCTGTTTGTTTTATATAGCCATTTACTTTAGCTAACTTTAATTCTAAAGTTTGATAATCTTCCTCAGCAAACTCAACCATAATTGCTGCTATATTTTTATCATCTAGAGAAATCAGAAACGGCTGTAAATCTGCAACATCTGAAACTGATTTTAATGATAAATAATCCAAAAGCTCAACAGATGAAGGGTTAAGTGGAGCAATCTTTATTGTTAAATTTATAAGCTCATCAAGTTGTCCATAAATAAGATTTAACGCTTTTTGCTTATATTCAGGAACAGTATTTAAAGTAACACTACTAACAAACCCCAAGGTTCCTTCAGAGCCAATTATAAGTCGCTCAATAATCTTTATAGGATCATCAAAGTCTAGAAAAGCATTTAAGCTATAACCACTAGTATTTTTTATAGCAAATTTTTTTGTTATAGACTCAATTAATTCTAAATTACCTTTTATTTGTTGTTGAATATTTAAAATTAAATTTACAAAATACTTTCTATTTTCTTTAAAGTTTATAATACTCGTTTTATCGGCTGTATCAAGAACGACTCCATCTGCAAAAACTACTCGCATAGAACTTAATGTGGCATACGAATTTTTTGCAGTGCCGCAGCACATACCACTTGAATTATTTGCTATAATACCACCAATTTTAGCAGTATTAATTGATCCTGGATCTGGGCCTATTTTTCGATCATATATTTTAAGATACTTATTTGCCTCTGCTCCAATTATACTCGGCTGTAATTTTATTTTTTCACCATTATTTAAAATCTGATAATCTAGCCATGAATCAGGTGCCAAAACCACCAAAACCTCATCAGTTACAGCTTGACCTGAAAGACTAGTACCTGCTGTTCTAAAGGTAAGTTTGATATCGTATTGACTAGCTAAGTTTATAATCTGAATAACTTCATGTTCCTTCTTAACAATTAAAACAAGTTTAGGAACCATTCTATAAAGACTAGCATCTGTTGAATATGCATATCTTAAAAGTTTATTCTCAACTATTTGATTATCACCTAAAAAATCACTAACTTTAGATTTAAATTCTTGCAGCATTAAAAACATATTTAGAAAATATCCTAATTGAGAGTATATACATAAAATACTTGAAAATATAGGATTTACCTTTATGTCTTTATTGATAATTCTAACGGGCTAAATTTTGATAATAGCTAGCTACTATCTATAATTTTTTACAGTAAACTAATTCAAAAATACTTTAAACAAACACTTAATTTTAAAGTATTTTATATATGTACAATACCATAACAAAGATTAATTATTTTGACTAAATAAAAGATATCTCGCTAAATCTCTGATATTATTTTGATTATTAAAGTTAGACCTATGTAACCATACCTTTAACTTTTTATTTGAACCTTGCTGAATAGCATATAAATATATCCAACTGTTTATAACCATATGCTTTTTAACCAACCAAAAATCACTTAACTGACCGTTAATAATAAATTTCAAAGAATTATCATTATATTCTGGTAAAACCATAATATCTATAAATGATTTATTATCCTTAAACTCAAAGAATATTGATACAAAAATTAATAAAAATCCTAAATATTTAATATTACTATCATTAAAATATACTATAACAATACAACTGGTTGAAAATATTAAACAACCATAAAATATAGTACGATATTTACGCGATTTATTGATAACAAGTTCTCGCATATTAATTACATAAGATCATAGCCAAGTGATCTTAAAGCCCTATCATCATCAGACCAACCACTTTTAACTTTCACGTGAGTTTTTAGATTTACTTTCATATCTACTAAGCGTTCAATATCTATACGCGAATCCATACCAATTTTTTTAAGTTTAGATCCTTTTGCTCCAATAACAATACCTTTTTGGCTATCACGTTCAACTAGTATACTTGCATATATATCAACTATGCTTTTCTCATGATCAACTTTATAGCTATCTATCTCAACAGCTATTTGATACGGTACTTCATTACCTATTGTACGCATAATTTTTTCACGAATAACTTCTGAAACTAGAAATTTGATACTTCTATCTGTTACTTGATCATCTTCATAAAAGAAATATTCTGACTCAGGCAATAGTTTTTCTATTCTTGATTCTAATTCATTGACATTGTGACCTTGCTTAGCTGACACATAAATAACATCATAAAAACTTAACTTTTCTTTAATAGACTCAATAAACATTGATGCTTCCAAAGACTTTTTCTTATCAACTTTATTAACTACCAAAAATATAGGTATCTCTGAGTATTTTAACTTTTCAACAATATTATCTTCAAGCTCAGTCCACTTCCCCATTTCCACTACAAATAAAATAACATCAACGTCTTTTACCATAGTTGTTGCGGCTTTATTCATAAATTTATTTATAGCTTTTGGCTCTTTAGTATGAATACCTGGAGTATCTACATATATAAATTGAGTATCTCCAATAGTTCTTACACCTGTAATTTTATGTCTTGTGGTTTGAGGCTTACGAGAAGTAATACTAACCTTATACTTAAGGATATTATTTAATAAAGTAGACTTACCTACATTGGGCCTACCAATTATTGAAATATAACCACATTTTTTCATATAAAAATTTTAGAAAACAAATAATATACGATTTTAACAGCAAATATCTAGCGTGTCGAAAATATTTATATAAAAAATGAATATATTTTAGAAGTATAGTTCAAATATAAAATATCAATTTATAAAATAAATAAAGATAATATTCTACTTAGAAACATATCTATTAATAAACTTAGCTAATCTATACATAGCCTTTTCAAGCTCAGACATCTCATTTGCACAACTAATCCTAGCAAAACCTGCTAAACCAAATGCAGTACCTGGCATCATGGCAACATATTCTTCTTTTAACAAGGCATTACAAAGATCAACATCATCTTTAAAATCTGTATGCTTAATTAACTTACGTAAATCCGGAAACAAATAAAAAGTACCGTTAGCACTTTTAACATCTACATGAGGCATATTTTTTAAACATTTTGTGACAAACTGCTCTTTCTTATTATATGACTGAGCAAAGTAAAGTAGGTCTTCTGCTGGCATATTTAAGGCTGTAATTGCTGCATATTGAGAAATAGAACAAGCACAAGTAGCAGATTGTGACTGAAATTTTTTCATAGCATCGTTTAAAAGCTTTGGGGCAATTGTAAAACCAACTCTCCATCCTGTCATAGCAAAGTTTTTTGACACGCCACTAGCAATCACATATCTATTTGCTAAATCTGGAGCTACCTCTGTAATTAATGTAACTCTCTCTTTAAAAAACAATTGATCATATATATCATCTCCAATAATCCAAATGTTTGGATATTTTCTTAGTAAGTTTGCTAAATCTTCAATACATTTTTTTGAATAAATTAAACCAGTTGGATTATTTGGCGAATTAATGATTACAGCTTTAGTTTTATCTGTAATATGCTTTTCTAAATCCTTAACATTTATTTCAAAGTCATTTTTAAATTCAGTTTCAATAACTATAGATTTAGCTCCTGTTAAGGCAATCATATCAGGATAGGAAACCCAATATGGAGCAAAAAAGATAGCTTCATCATCTTTTTCTAGAATACAGTTAAAAATATTATGCAAACTATGCTTAGCACCAGATGTTACACATACTTGATCTGCAGCAAAATTGACACCATACTCTCTTTTGTAGCGTGCAACTATTGCTTCTCTTAACTCTTTTAAACCATCGACATTAGTATATTTTGTAATATTCTTATTTATAGCTTCAATAC
The DNA here is from genome assembly GCF_002211785.1 of Francisella halioticida. NCBI lineage: Bacteria > Pseudomonadati > Pseudomonadota > Gammaproteobacteria > Thiotrichales > Francisellaceae > Francisella > Francisella halioticida. The sequence continues at coordinate 916,629 of NZ_CP022132.1, read as the reverse complement.
CTGCTTGTTTAACAATATCAGGAGTGTTAAAGCCAGGTTCCCCAATAGCGAGTGATACCACATCATTACCATCATCCTTAATCTGTTTTGCTAATGCTGCCATTGCATTAGTTGGTGAAGTTGAAACATTCTGAATTTTATTATTTAGCGATGCCATCTTTGTTCCCTATAATTTTTCTACTTTAAATTTATTTTCTTTAATTTCAATACAAGTGTAATTATCTACATAGGTATATAAATCAGAGTTCACTAAAGGCTCTGATAATACCACAAAACCATTCCTTTTCTTAAGCTTTGTCTTCACAGCAAGAGTTTCTATGATATCATTATAATTTATGTAGTATAGCGATGGTTTATCACCAATGGTAGAGATCTTCAGCGAATAAGAAGTTTCACCATTTGAGTATGCAATGCTCGCTTTAACTTTTTCTTTTAAACCATTTTTAGCTTGTATTTTTAGAACCTGATCAATAGATTTAGATATTGCTGTCTTTGGATTATTCTCTAAACCATTTGATAATGCCAATAAAAATAAGGCTTCTGAATCTGTAGATCCAAATCTAGATTTAAAATATGAAGGTTTGATTAACTGTTCGATTTCTTGGCGAATATCATCAAAATCACCTATTGCCCCATTATGTACAAACATATTTCTTTCAAACCTAAATGAGTGGCAATTTAGGCTAGATGTTGGTGCAATAGTACTAGCTCTAACATGAGCCATAAAATTTTTACTTTTTATATGTTTTGCTAGGGATATTAAATTTTGATTATTCCATGCTGGTAATGGATCTCTATATATACCTGGCTCTTTATATAGGCTTGTATACCAACTAATTCCAAAGCCATCACCATTAACAGGAACAGCGCCTTCAGATGAGTGTATACTCTGATGCATTAAGGAATTTTCTGGATCTACTAAAAGATCACTCATTTTTATTTTATCACCATGATACATAATCCATCTACACATAACTACTCCTTAGTTTTCCAATGTGATGTTCCTCTTAGATATACCGGAAATACTTCTTGTGTCAATTTTACTTGAGATCTTTGTTCAACATATAATCTAAACACGTAATCAACAACATTACCAACATCTAATTTAAAATCATAATTTTCTACATTTAATTCATAAATACAGTCTCCAACAAGGCTGTATCCTAAGTAAAGGCTCTTCGAATAATCTTCTAGTTTATAAACATCTTCAGAAACTATTTCATCTTTATTTACATTATATAATCCTAAATAGAAATCTCCCATTCTAGCATCAAGAATGACTGCTATGTTTTCTGAATTAATCTCTGTACTTTTTGCAATAGCAAACATACTTGAAAAACCAATAATAGGAATATCTAAACCAACTGCAAAACCTTGACAAACAGCTGCTGCAAGCCTAACTCCAACAAAGCTGCCCGGCCCAATACCATAAGCAATAAAATCCAAAGCTTTTTTATCAACATCTGCCTTTTCAAAGACACTTCTTACCATTTTTAAAAGATACTTATTATGTTGGCGAGGTATTTCTCTCGTATCATTATAAACTTTGCCTGCTACTGATAATACAACAGAACAATATCTACTTGATGTATCTAGTACTAAAAAATTCATTTTTTAACCAATAACTTGTTTAACTTGATAGTTCTTATCTAAAACAACGAACTCCGCATCAAAACCAGCTTTAATCTGACCTTTCTTTAGCTCTAAAGATTTTGCTTGATTTGTGCTACTCATCTTAACTGCATCATGCAAACTACATCTTGTAAATTTCATAACATTTTCTAATGCCTTATTTATCGTCAAAACACTGCCTGCAAGCACACCATTTTCTAATCTTGCTTGACCATTTTTAACTATCACTTTTTGTCCACCAAGATCAAAGATACCCTCTCCAGCACTTTGAGCTGACATTGCATCTGTGATTAAAGCGATATTATCACTACCTTTGATCTGATAAGTAAATTTAACCATATCAGGGTGTAGATGTATACCATCAACAATCAGCTCTGCTAAAACCTTCTTTGACATTAATAAAGCTGTAGCTGCTCCCGGGTTACGATGCTCAATTGGACTCATTGCATTAAATAAATGTGTTGCATGACTACATCCATGATCTATTGCATCAAGAGCCTGTGCCATTGTACAGCTAGTATGTCCTATAGAGCTTACTATATTCTTATTATTACAAAACTCTATTACTTTATTAGCATTTTTGATCTCTGGAGCTATGGTTATTTTCTTTATCAAATTATCACAAGCCATATGCCAATTAGCTAACTTATCAACATCAGCTTCTTGAAGATAATCTGGGTTTTGAGCACCTATCTTACCAGACGATATAAAAGGCCCCTCCAGATGAACTCCCACAACTTTTGCTCTTTCCTTATAAGGTTTCGTATTATATAGCTTGATTGCATTCATAGATTTTAAAATTTGCTCATTTGAAGCTGTCATTGTTGTTGCAAGATAGCTTGTGACTCCTTGCTTATATATTGATTTTGAAATCACTTCTAACGCATCTATATCGCCATCCATCACATCTGCACCTTTTGATCCATGAATATGAACATCAATAAATCCAGGTATAACAAAATCATCAGAATTTAAGCTAATAACTGGTAACCTTAACTCTGTGGCTTTTGCTTGGTCAACTATATCACTAATAATATTATTTTTTACTACGATATCCTTATTTTCAAAACCTGTTTCAACATAAATTTTAGCATCTTTTAGAATATAGCTTTGCATATAAAAGTTCTAATAGGTAGAATCTTGTTTTATATTAACTAAATTTATTATTTTTATCTACAATGTTACACTGGTTTCCTGGGCACATGCATAATGCTACTAAAGAGTTTCGCAAAAAGATGCCTACTATTGATATTGCTATTGAAATTATTGATGCTCGTATCCCAGATTCTAGTAGCAATCATGTTTTAGAACAAATTGTTGGTAATAAACCTATTATAAAAATACTTTCAAAGAATGATTTAGCAGATCCAAAAACTACCAAAGAATGGCTTAATTACTATCATAGTAGTGCTATTGCAATAAATACCTTACAAGATAAGAATATAGTCAAAAGAATTATAGACCTTGCTCAAAAAAAATGTCCTAATAGAGGTACAGTATTAAAACCAATTAGAACAATTATTTTTGGTTTACCTAATGTTGGTAAATCTACAATGATAAATAAACTAGCTGGTAGAAAAGTAGCAAAAACTGGTAACGAACCTGCTGTAACTAAATTACAGCAACGCATAGATATCAGTAAAAGCTTCATGATATTTGATACTCCTGGCATTATGTTTCCAAGTCCAAAAAGTGAAACTAGTGCTTTTAGAATTGCAAGTATTGGCTCTATTCGCGATACTGCTATGGATTATGAAGCTACAGCGTGCTACTTATTAGATTTTCTTAAAGAAATAAATACGAAAAACTTCTTAGCTCGTTATACCTCTATAAATGAGAAAGACTTCTTCAAAAAATATCCTCAAGAGATAATTGAAGATATTTCTAGGATAAAAACTAACTTTAATGTCAAACAAGCTGCAAAAAATATAGTTCATGACTTTCGAGCTGGGCATTTTGGTAAAATATCCCTAGAAGATCCACAAACTATAAAAAAAGAAAAAGAACAAATAACTGTAAATGAGGAAAATCAAAATACAGCATCCACTTAATAAATAGCTTGTGCTTATCATAAAAAGCTAAATAAATTATTATTTTTTTAAGTATCACCACTAATAACACATTTATACTAAACTTTAATTTAATTATTACCAAAGTTAAACTTTTATTGTACAGAAAAGATCTAATTGTCTTAAATATAATATAAAGCTGTTATATAATCTAAGATAATATTTTATTAGAAATTATGATTAATGTCTGAACAAGATAATACGCCTGAAACACCTAAGGAAGAAGCTAAACCATTAGCATCAAAAAATAAAAAAATTATTAAAATTCTAATTGGAGTAGCTGTAATAGCTGTTTGTACTATAGGAATTAATAGTTATCTGGACTATAGTCATCAAGCATTTTTACAAGAGCACTCTAATGCTATAACTACCATAAAAAATAAAAATATAAAAGGCTATAAGGCTGCTTTTGAAATATTAAAAGACCTGGCTGATGACGATGAAGCTACAGCTTCAGATTATTATTATCTTGGACACTTATACCAGTACGGTTTTGGAATACAAAAAAACTATTCTAATGCTTATAAATATTATAAGAAAGCTAATACTGCACAATCATTTTATCAAATAGCTATCTTATATAAATATGGCCAAGGTGTAAATAAAGATGATAAAAAAGCCATAGAGTATTTCAAAAAATCATATAAGGCGGGTAATAAAAAAGCTATTGTAGGCTTAGCAAAGCTTCTTGAGTCTAACCCTAATCTAATATCAACAACTGATCCGGAGCTTATATATCAAATCTATTTAGCATATCAGTCTAATAAGTTAACTAAAAAAAAATCAAAAGAAAAAAACAAATATCTTTCAATAGCAGCATCTAGAGGTTATGAGCCTGCAATTATTGAACAAGCGATAATTTTTGAAGAAAATAAAAACTATCATAGAGCTTTAATGCTTTGGCAAACTCTATCGTATAGCTCTAACCCTAACGTGGTAGATCTTGCTGAAAAAGAAATTGCTAAATCTGAAGCTTTTAGTCAAGCAACAACGTGAGAAGGCTTTAGAAAAGCAAACTGCTAAAAAAGAGCCTGTGCAAGCAAAAACTCAAGATAAAGAATCAAAGCAAAAACAAATTAACCTCAATAGAAAAATTGGCCTCACTGTCCCTAAACAAAAACTTTAAAATTTAGATGGGATGATATATATAAACTGTCCCTGTTATTCAATACCACTTTATAAAATATTTTTATTCCTTGCTTTTATGCAGCATCTAAAATACCAGAATATACTTCATCAGGAGTCATATATCCAATACTAGAATGTAGTCTTTCATTGTTGTAAATATCAATATATTCTTTGATACCTACTTTAGCCTCTTTCATAGTTATATATGATGCCGGATAAACATTTTCATATTTCAGTGTTCTCCAAAATCTCTCAATTGCAATATTATCTATAGATCTTCCTTTAGCATCCATAGATTTATTTATTTTATTATCAGATAATATTTTAATATGCTCTTTTGCTGTATATTGAGTTCCTTGATCAGAGTTAAAGATATCAGGTTTACCATATTTAAATAACGCTTCTTTTAACACACTAGTTGTTAGATGTGTATCCATAGTATTAGAAATCTTCCAAGCTAGTATTTTCTTGCTATGCCAATCTATTATGGCTGCTAAATATGCATACCCACATTCTAGTCTAATATACGTGATATCAGCACTCCATACCTTATTAGCTTTATCTATAACAACCTGATTCGTCTCATTTTTAAATACATTAAGTAAGTATGGATATTTCTTGTGTTGCTTATTAATGACAGTTGTCTTTTTTTTAGGATACAATGCCTTAATACCCATGAATTCCATAGCACTTTTGATTAGCTTCCTTCCAGCTAGAAATCCTAATCTATTTAGCAACTTTACTAGCCTTCTCGTACCATAATATGGATGTTTAGTATGTATCAAATCTATTGCATTTAATAGTCTAATATCATCATTACTACTAAATTTTGATATTGGTGTATAATAGTACACACTCTTAGATACAGATAATAGTTTAAGCTGATTATTTAAAGATAATTCTAGCTTAGTATCTACAGAGTTTACTCTATCATTTGATGATACCAAGCTTTTTAGCTTTCCCATTTAAAAATCCCTCTCTACTATTACCTCGCCTAGTTCTTTACTTGTTGCATCTTTATCTTTTCTAAGCTCATCTATTTCCTGCTTATACTCCTTAACAACAGAGCTTTTATCAAATGCTAAGCAAGCATTAGATAAAAATTGCTGCTTCCAATTGTGCACGTTTTTAGGAAGTAAATCATACTTACTTGCTATCTCATTAACTGTCATATCGCCTTCTAGCAATTCTATAATTACTTTAGCTTTAAAATCAGCTGTATACGTTACTCTTTTTTTACTCATTTATCTATTTCCTAATTTATCTAGTTAAGTTTAACATCTAGGAATAAAAATCTTTCTAAAATCAGTAGCTTTTTCTGGGGACATTATAGCTAGGTATAGAATTTTGAAGAAGAACTGTAAAGTAACCTATTCGCCAAAAAAAAGCTGCTACAAAAGTAAGAGAAATACCTAACGTTTTTTTTTGAACGTTCCATTATCTAATATAGATTATTTTAGTACAATTATTGTAGTCTATTAAACTTGTAATTAGAAATTAATATTTAATCTAATATTTATTATGAAATACTTATGTTGTATTACAACTCCTGAGTCTATTTTTTAATCTACAAGTGTTGAATATATTTTTTGATTTCTTATTTCTAGACATCTTCTTACCCTTAAATCTTGCTCTTAAAGCTTTTACTTTAACTCATTTAAATAATTATTTGTTTTCCTTAAATCTTCTTCAGCTTCTTGAGATATTTCTGGATGCATATTTTGTTTAAATAATACTTAGTGAAAAAACTATATATTACTTTATCTAAGATTTATTTTTGTGGTACCTTATTGGTCGCACTTTTACTAAAAATAACACCAAAAATTATCCTATATGTTTCGATAAAAAAACTATAATAAATAAATTTTAAATATCTCTATATTATCTTATATGATGTTTATAAAACTATTGATTTTAAAAACTAATGTAATGTATAATAATCACCAGATTACTCGCATAGCTCAGTTGGTTAGAGTACTACCTTGACATGGTAGAGGTCACTGGTTCGAATCCAGTTGCGAGTACCACTATTTCCCATTCACTCTAACAATATTCGCAGAATACTGCAAAAAAAGCTTTTAGAGAAAGAACATTATAACTTCTTCCAGTCCCGTACAGCGCAATTCTGGAGTAAATGGTATCCCAAATTGTAATTAATAAACTATGGGGTCATGCTGACAGAAACTAAAATAAAAAAGAAGAATTGATAGTTTAGAACTGTACTTAAGAATTGATAAATACGGTAATAAAACATGGCAATTAAGATAAACTATCGATGAAAAACAAAAATGGTTTGACTTAGGTTTAATATCCACTTATTAACTTGAATGAAGCTAAACAGTTATTATCTAGATATCCATAGATTAACAAAGCTAGAAATAGTAATTAATACAAACCATTTTGTCAAAAACTAATAAGAATAAGATCTTCTTGCCTCTTTTCTAGCTCTACCAATAGCTGCTTTTTTAGCAATTCTTCTTTTTTCTGTTGGTTTTACAAAAGTCTTTCTTTCTCTAAGTTCTTGTCTAATACCAGCTTTCTCACAAGCCCTTTTAAAGTTTCTTAGACTAATATCAAAAGGTTTTCTAGGGTCAACTATTATTCTTGGCATATTATCCTCTCTTAGTTTTAGAATATTAAGAACTATTAAGTTCTTTTAGGTTAAAAATTATTATTAGTAAAATAATGAATGAAGTATCTAAAGAAGATTTTAGAGGCTCTATTTTATTTATACTTGGTTAATAGTAATACAAAGTAGTCACTAAAGATATATATTATAATATATATATGAATATAACTAAGATTATACTCTTATTTAGGGGTATAATGTCCTTCTGTTAGTTAATAATATTCATTTAGATGATTGACCCAAAGAATAAATTTATTAATTTTGAAAATAATAAAATGTTAGAAATTATTTTTCGTGATATAACCACTTTAGTTAAAGAAATAAAAAAATCAAAAAAAATAAGTATTGCTCAAGCGGCGGAGATGAGCATATTAAATACCGAAATCATGGAACAGTTTATTAATTTAATTAGTCATATGACAGACAATAATTTTAATGATAATAAAGAATCTTCAATGATAGAAAGTTGCCTAGACTTTCAAGATTTATGCTTATACATAAAAGATATAGATAAATATGAAAAAGATTTTGATTTAACTAAAATTCCTAATTTTCACTAAAAAAGCTTCCAAATAGTGTTTTCTTACTATATCATTTAACAATAGTTATTTATATTGTAACTTGTTTAACTACTACGAAACTAAATATATCAGAAGTTTATTTCCAATATTCTATCCTTTATAAGTGATCGTTAAAGTTTAAAACTAAGACCAATGTGATTTAACTTATATAAAACAACAAACAAAAGGAAATAAAACAATGAGACAAGGTACTGTTAAATTTTTTAATACAACTAAAGGATTTGGATTCATAGAACCTCAAGATGGCGGTAAGGACGTATTTGTTCATATTAGTGCAGTAGAAAATTCTGGTTTAAGCTCTCTACGTGAAGGTGAAAAAGTAGGCTTTGAAACTGAAGAAAATAGAGGCAAACTAGCTGCTGTTAATATTAAATCTATCTAATTTATACTTATAAAGATTTATAATTATAAGGATATTTTTTTTCTCTCTTTTGGAATAAAATTATCTTTTTATTTCTTATTAACCCCTCTTTTATATCTGTAGCATCTGATAATGTTTTGTCTTTAGCTTTATTTTTTTTAGTCAAAGTAATATTAGGTAGATAATTATTTATTACCTGAGATATAGACCGAGTAGCACTGTCCCAAAGATAGTTTGATGCGTGATTAACTCCATAATAATCCATAGTTCCTACTTTAAACATAGGATCATTAAACATTGTTGGTTTTGCAAAAAAGAATCCCATTGCCTTATTACAACCAAGATCTATAATTAGACATTTAGGATTCATTTCAATAATATCGTTTTCTTTTATAAACATTGTTGGTTTTGTTAAATCTTGTGAAATTCCATTTACTACAATCTCTGCTTTAGTAAGTAATTCAATAAATTTCTTACTATCAGATATATTTTCTGGCACTGTAACATATTTACATCCTTTAATTACGTTTGATAAGGTTGCAATACTATGACGTGTACATACAGTTATATCGTTATATCCTCTAGCTTGTAAAGCATTTATAGCTCCATGACTTACAGACCCAAAGCCTATTACTAATATTTTCTTTTGATCTCCATATCTACCGTCTATACCTTTTAACTCAAGGGCATGTAAAACAGCACAATACCCTGCTAATTCGTTGGTTTGATGAAATATATTTTGCTTTACTTTCTCTTCTTTATTACTTAAAAACATTGCTTCAAAAGAAATAAGAGTTAATTTTTTATCAATTGCCAGCTGTGTTATTTCTTTATCTTTAACACAATTTGTCCAGCCCAAGATTGTACTATTTTCTTTAATTTCCTTCAAATCTTTTGGTGTCGGAGTTATTAATATTACATTTCCTATAGTTTTTAATATTTCCTCACGTGAAGATATTCCTGCTGTTAAACTAGCAATTTTCTCATCAGAAATTCCAAAAGATTCTCCATAACCAGCTTCAAATATAAGATTATTCCTAATATCTCTAGGTATTTTTAATAAAAGTTCGGGATTAATTGGTAATCTTTTTTCATAATTATTTTTTGAAGTTGATATAACCCCATATAATTGTTTATTCATAACTTGTTCCTTGTATATTCATCAACACTATAAAGACCTAAAGAAATATTTCGAGCTACATATTCGCTTATATCAGTGTTAAAAGTTTGACAGATCAAAAAAAGCTGATAATTAAAGGTCTAGCTAAGAATGAATTCTATAGAATATATATAACCATTAATTCTACATTTATATAAGTATATACTATAAAACAGCTATATAGTTAAAAATAGAATTTCTCAGAGTTTTACAGTAATGTTTTAAAGAGTCATTTTAGTATGTATAATATCCGCTGAAAATAGTCAAAATTGAAGCAACTTGTAAGTGTTATGATTCTAATTATGTTAATAAAGCAACTCGCTAGAAAAGACATTTTGCTTCTGTTAATAGTGAGAATTTAATTTTAAGGTTAAAATTATGCAAGAAAAAATTTTAAGGTTTGAAAACTTTCTAACACAACTTCAAGTAAATATTGCTGCTGTATTAGAAAAATATGAAACTAGCAATACCAAGTTTATAAGTGATAAGTGGGAAAAACCAAACACTCCTGAGCAAAAACTTAAAGGTTATGGTAACTCAATGATAATTGAAAATGGTGAAGTTTTTGAAAAAGGTGTAGTGGCTTTTTCTAGAGTACATGGTGATGCTTTACCACCATCTGCCACTGCTAAAAGACAAGAGCTCACTGGCAAATCTTTTATTGCAACAGGTGTCTCTCTTGTTATACATCCACGTAGCCCTTTTGTACCAACTTCTCATGCTAACTTTAGACTTCTTATTGTAGGTGCTGATACTGATAACCCTATTTGGTGGTTTGGAGGTGGTTTTGATTTGACTCCTTACTATCCATTTGAAGAAGATGCTATACATTGGCACCAAACAGCTAAAGACATTTGTGATAAACATGATAAAAGCTATTACCTTAGATTTAAAGAATGGTGTGATGACTATTTTTATTTAAAGCATAGAAATGAATGCAGAGGTATTGGAGGATTATTTTTTGATGATTTAAATGATAAATCTTTTGAAGAATGTTTTAACTTTGTAACTGATTGTGCAAACTCATATCTAGATGCTTATTTACCAATAATAGAAAAAAGAAGAAATATTAAGTATTCTCAAAAACATAAAGATTTTCAGCTTTATCGCAGAGGTAGATATGTTGAGTTTAATCTAGTATTTGATAGAGGTACTATATTTGGTTTACAAAGTGGAGGTCGTACTGAATCTATACTCTCATCTATGCCGCCAATGGCAACATGGAAGTATAATTGGCAACCAGATGAGGGTTCTGAAGAAGCAAAAGTTTACGAGTATATTAAACCTAAAAATTGGTTAGATTAATTTTTAAATTAAAACTATTTTTTCAAATTAGCTTCTAGCTGAATATTAAGTTTAATAATTTTCCCCAATTCATTAGAATATTTACTAATACCAAATTCTTCTCTGTCTATAATGTCCCCAGAAAAAGCTACTGATTTTAGAAAGATTTTTATTCCTAGATGTTAAACTTAACTAGATAAATTAGGAAATAGATAAATGAGTAAAAAAAGAGTAACGTATACAGCTGATTTTAAAGCTAAAGTAATTATAGAATTGCTAGAAGGCGATATGACAGTTAATGAGATAGCAAGTAAGTATGATTTACTTCCTAAAAACGTGCATAATTGGAAGCAGCAATTTTTATCTAATGCTTGCTTAGCATTTGATAAAAGCTCTGTTGTTAAGGAGTATAAGCAGGAAATAGATGAGCTTAGAAAAGATAAAGATGCAACAAGTAAAGAACTAGGCGAGGTAATAGTAGAGAGGGATTTTTTAATGGGAAAGCTAAAAAGCTTGGTATCATCAAATGATAGAGTAAACTCTGTAGATACTAAGCTAGAATTATCTTTAAATAATCAGCTTAAACTATTATCTGTATCTAAGAGTGTGTACTATTATACACCAATATAAAAATTTAGTAGTAATGATGATATTAGACTATTAAATACAATATATTTGATACATACTAAACATCCATATTATGGTACGAGAAGGCTAGTAAAGTTGCTAAATAGATTAGGATTTCTAGTTGGAAGGAAGCTAATCAAAAGTGCTATGGAATTCATGGGTATTAAGGCATTGTATCCTAAAAAAAAGACAACTGTCATTAATAAGCAACACAAGAAATATCCATACTTACTTAATGTATTTAAAAATGAGACGAATCAGGTTGTTATAGATAAAGCTAATAAGGTATGGAGTGCTGATATCACGTATATTAGACTAGAATGTGGGTATGCATATTTAGCAGCCATAATAGATTGGCATAGCAAGAAAATACTAGCTTGGAAGATTTCTAATACTATGGATACACATCTAACAACTAGTGTGTTAAAAGAAGCGTTATTTAAATATGGTAAACCTGATATCTTTAACTCTGATCAAGGAACTCAATATACAGCAAAAGAGCATATTAAAATATTATCTGATAATAAAATAAATAAATCTATGGATGCTAAAGGAAGATCTATAGATAATATTGCAATTGAGAGATTTTGGAGAACACTGAAATATGAAAATGTTTATCCGGCATCATATATAACTATGAAAGAGGCTAAAGTAGGTATCAAAGAATATATTGATATTTACAACAATGAAAGACTACATTCTAGTATTGGATATATGACTCCTGATGAAGTATATTCTGGTATTTTAGATGCTGCATAAAAGCAAGGAATAAAAATATTTTATAAAGTGGTATTGAATAACATGGACAGTTTAGTCCAACACAGCAGTAGCACTAAAACCAATTGTTTGTTTTTTCTCATAATTTAATCCTGAACCATTAAATTTAACATGCAAAACAACTGGTTTTTTAATTCCATGTAAGGTTAGATTACCTTTTAAATCAAAAACTTTTTTATTTTTATTAATATTTATAATATCAGTACTAACAAATGTTGCCATAGGATATTTTTTAACATCAAAAAAATTCTTAGATAATAAATTCTGATCTAATTCTGATATTTCTGTACTTAGATGCTTAATAGGTATAGTTAATTTAACTGAATTATTTTTAATATCGTTAGGATCAAATTCAACCTGTCCTGTTATATACGAAAATTTTCCAGATACTGTTGAAAATACAAAGTGTACAATTTGCCATTGAGCTTATGTATGTAGTGGATCGATATTATATATTTTTAACTGAGCATATGCTGGAATTGATATTACTATTATAAGTAAGGTTAGTAATAGTCTCATAAACCCTCCCTCTATAATGTGAACGTTCCCTACTTGATTATAACAATAAAATGAATAATATATTACATTGAAAACAATTATTTTATTTCTAAATAGCTAATAAATAGCTAATTATGTTAAAATTGCAGAAAATAAAAGAAAATACTGTATATGAAAGTAAACTTTTGTGCTGGTCCTGCTGTAGTACCTAGCTCTATTATACAAACTCTTCAGCAAATGATGACTAACTATAAAGATACCGGAGTTTCTTTATTATCAATATCTCATAGAGATAAGGTTTTTGATGAAGTTCATGAAACTATACAAAAAGATTTAAGAACTCTATTAAATATTCCTGATAATTATTCAATTTTATTAATGCAAGCCGGAGCTACTGCTCAATTTGCTGCTATCCCTATGAATTTATCAAATAATTATAATAAAGCTCTATACATATGCAGTGGCCAATGGTCTGAAAAAGCTGCAAAGGAAGCAGAAAAATTTATAAATGTAACTACTGTTACATATGACAATAATATAGCTCAAAATTTTATTTCTAACAAATATGACTATATATATTATACTGATAATGAAACAGTAGATGGTTTCCAAATCAAAAAGCTAGCTAAATCATGCAATACCAAATTAGTATGTGATATGTCATCAAGCTTTTTATCAAAACCTATAAATGTTTCAGATTATGGATTAATTTATGCCGGAGCTCAAAAAAATGCAGGTATACCAGGACTAACTGTAGTCATAGTTAAGGATTCCTTAATTAAACAAAAAACAACAACTCCTATAGTTTTTGACTATTTTATTACTAAAAAATCAAACTCAGTTTATAATACGCCTTCAGTTATCTCATGGGTGGCATTTGAGCTTACACTTAAGTATTTAATTAAAAACTATGGTAATTTAAATAAAGTTGAAGAGTTTAATAATGAAAAAGCTAACCTTCTTTATTCAACTATAGACAACTCAAAAATATATAAAAATGATATCAAGATAGAGTACCGCTCAAATATGAACGTTATCTTTCATCTGCCAACTACAGAATTAACTGAGAAGTTTTTAACCACCGCTGATAAAAAAGAATTTTATGGTCTCAAAGGTCATCGTAATGTTGGTGGCTGTAGAGCAAGTCTTTATAATGCAGTATCTCTTGAAGATGTTAGAAAACTAGTTAAATTCATGCAGGATTTTGAAAATGAACAACTCTAAAATTATAACAATTGATGGACCAAGTGGTGTTGGGAAAGGAACTCTAGCAAAAGCTTTAGCAAAACATTTAAACTATAAATTACTTGATAGTGGAGCTATTTATAGATTAGCAGCTCTTCACTGTTACAATAATAATACTAACCTTGAAAATGAATCAGAAGTATATCAAACTCTAAAAAACTTAGATATCAGCTTTAAGATTGAAGGAAACATGGTCAAAGCATTTCTTAATAATGATGATGTAACTAAAGAAATACGTACAGAGCAAACAGGCATGTTTGCTTCAAAAATAGCTGCTTACCCTTCTGTTAGAGAAATATTATTAGATAAGCAAAGAGATTTTGCTACTGATCAAGGATTAATCGCAGATGGTCGAGACATGGGTACAGTGGTGTTTATTGATGCTAAACACAAATTTTTCCTTGATGCTGATACAAAAGTGACTGCTAAAAGAAGATATGATGAATTAGAATCTAAAGGATTAAATCCAGATTTTAATAGAATCTTAGCAGATATTGAAAAAAGAGATTTTCAAGACCGTAATCGCAAGACTGCTCCATTAAAACCAGCTGATGATGCAACGATAATAAATACTTCAAACTTATCAATAAAAGAAGTATTTGAAATAGTAATATCAAAGATATAACTTATAAATATAAGCAAGCAACTAGAACCCTACTTTTATAACTTGACCATTTGCTATACCAGCAACTGATTTTAAATATGCTTGAGCAACTTCTTCGGCTTTCACAGGCTTATAACCAACAAAGAATGGTCCATATTTATCTAATGCTTCTTCAAGAACTGTAGGACTTACAGTATTAATACGGAAGTTTCTATATTCTAAGATAGCAGCTTTGATAAAACCTTCTAAACCAGCATTAACTGTTGCTGCTATACTTCCCATATCTATTGGTTCAATATTTAAAATTCCAGTAGTTAATGTAAATGAACCACCTTTATTAATATAGTTTGCACCAATTTGAACAAGATTTATCTGACCTAAGAGTTTATTACTCAAGCTTAAGTCCTAGTCTTGTTGCTCAATATCATCAATGTTCTTGAAGGCAACTTTTCCAGTAGTAGCAACTAAAGCATCAAAGTTACCTATTTTCTCAAATAACTTTTTAATAGATTTAGGATCTTGAATATCTACAGAAAACTCAGTTTTCTTACCTTAAAAACTAACTGTAATAACATCATACCCAGCTGATTTAAGACTCTCATGTGTTGCAGAGCCAATAATCCCCGTAGCTCCAATTAAAATATTTTTTTTCACAACTACTTAGACTCTAAATATTTTAGTAAGTTTTCTGGAGAAGATTCACCATAAGGATCATCGTCAGCATTATCACGTTTACCTGGTTCTACAAACATTTTTTCTATTTCACCATTACTTACGATCATAGCATATCTCCATGATCTTTTACCAAAACCAAGGTTAGACTTATCCACAAGCATATCTAATCCTCTAGTAAATTCACCATTTCCGTCTGGAATTGGCTTGATATTTTTAACATCTTGAGCTTGAATCCATTTATTCATAACGAAACTATCATTTACAGATAAAACATAAATCTCTTGGATACCAAGCTCTCTAAATCTAGCAGCATTATTCTCAAATCCTGGTAATTGGTATGTTGAGCAAGTCGGAGTAAATGCTCCTGGTAATGAAAATACTATCACCTTTTTATTAGCAAAAATATCTGCTGAAGTTACATCTTGCCATCTAAATGGATTAGAACCACCAATACTTTCATCTCTTACTCTAGTTTTAAAAGTTATGTTAGGTACTCTTTTAGTCATGTTTAACTCCTTAATTTGTTAAAATTCACTATATATTAATTCACTATATATTGTATAAGTATAAAACATAATTTAAAATATATAATACTTATTATTACCATAAGATTTATTTATATGAACACTCGCACATTAGAATATATTATCTCTGTGTATGAAACTAAAAGCTTTATTACTGCATCTGAAAGATGTTTTGTAAGCCAACCGGCACTAAGTATGCAAATAAAAAAATTTGAGGAATATATTGGTATACAAATATTCGAGCGAAGATCAAAACAAATCTTAATAACCAACGCTGGTATAAGAATAATTAATCAAGCATATAAAATCCTTGATGAAGTAAATAACTTAGAGAGGATTTCAAACCTATTGCTAGATAATGATAAAATAAGAATTTGTGTAGGTGCATTTCCTACATTATGCCCATATTTAATGCCAAAAATATTACCTCTGATAAAGCAAGAAATACCAAACATAAGTATTTCTATAATTGAAGAAAAAACCAGTATACTTGTAGATATGCTTGATCAAGGAAAAATTGACTTTGCTCTTTTAGCAACGCCAACGGATAACTATCAGTTTAAAAGAAAAACTGTCTTAAAAGATAAATTTTATGCTGCAATAGCTAAAAATAATCCAATATCAAAAAACAAAAGTATCTGTGTAAAAGATCTTATCAAAGAGAACTTAATGATACTTGATGAAGGACACTGCCTTCGAGACCAAACATTAAAACTTTGTGAACTAGATGATTTTAATAATAGAGATTTTAAAGGTAGTAGCCTAGAAACTTTAAGACAAATGGTTTCAATTGATGAAGGAGTAACTTTAATACCTAAAATAGCTTGTACTAAAGCAGAAAACATTAAGTATATAACTATTGATAATGCAGATTTTTATAGAGAAATTGATTTAGTAATGAGAAAAAGTTCTATTTATGATGATATTTTTGATAAATTAGTAAAAATAATTTCAAGGAGCTAAAATTATAATTTGGCTCCATTAACAAAAATTTAGCTTATGAACAGCTCTGTTATTACCATAGTTTTGTGAAAATCCTTCTACTGAATACCTCTCTTTAAAAGATAAATACTATTTCTATAAATTTTTAAGCTTAGCTTTTGTATAAGCTTTTTTGCTTGTAAGAAAAATTAGAATAATTGATCAATTTGATTCTAATATATAACCATCCCATATAACTTTATTCAATTTTCTTGTTCATGGAACTTAAATAGCTTGTTTTATTTATAGTTCTAGCATAATTATTAATCTATAACTTACTTTGACTAGTAAGAAAAATACAGTACTAAAATTGATGTTATATTTACTTCTGATTTAATTAACGTTGTATCTTATCTTTGTATATTCTTTCATAATAAAGTTATTTCAGCAATCATTCTTTCAGTTGATTCCCAAAGAAATGTGCATGCTACATCATTTTCTTGTATAAACTTAGAAGGGTTTGGGAATCTTAATATTCCTTTAACCATAGAAGCATATATTTGACCCTCTGGCAGAGTGATACTCCCCAATATAAGTCAGCTAATGTTCGCCCTGCTACTCTAAGATGAGTAGGACAAAAAGCAGGGTTAAATAAACCAACACTCTTAAGAATAATAAAGCCAAAAATTTCCATTAAAAATCTTTGAAACCTAGGCCTATTACGACCTAATTGTGTACCTAAAGTTGCACCCGGGTTATAAGCAATTACTTGGATATGATTTGATCGACAAAGATCATATTTTACAAGATAACGTGCCATAAGCAAATTACAAGCTTTAGTAGTAGCATATACTCTCATTGCATTTTCAGAAGGACCTCCATTAGCTAAAGTATTTAACTCTGTTGAGCTAAGAGATGTTGGACCTTTTGCCATTGGTATAACTTCTGGATCATGAGTGTCACTGGTTGTAATAATAATTCCACCTCCCTCAGACATATATGGTAGAAGCAGTTGAACTATACTACCCCAATAAATTAAACAATATTTTCAATTATTTAGTTCCCATCTAAGCCGCCCGTTTTTCCAATAAGTTATCGTAATAAAATTCCATAGGTTTTTTATAATTGATAGACTCATGAAATCTTCTATTATTATAAAAATCTATATAATCATCCACATCGTTTCTTAGTTCAACAATGCCAGGATATTGATTTAAATAAAATCTCTCACATTTAGCACTTCTCCAAAATCTTTCGATGCAAATGTTATCAGTTGCTCTACCTTTACCATCCATAGATATAGTAATTTTTTTATCCAATAATGTTTGGATATGAATGTTAGATGTGTACTGGCTACCTTGATCAGTGTTAAATATTTCTGGTACTCCATATTTATACAGAGCTTCATTTAAAACTTTCATAACTAAACTACTATCCATAGTGTTGGATATCTCCCAACTTAGTACAGCCTTAGAGTACCAATCAATAATAGCTGCCATATAAACTGTGCCAGCATCAGTCTTAATATATGTAATATCTGTAGACCAAACTTGATTAGGTCTCAATATGCTTAAACCTTTTAGTTTGTAACTATAAATAGCATGCTCTTTGTTAGGTTCAGATAAGTTTAAGTTTGGTTTTTTCACCGCCAATATAGCTTTGATGCCTAACTCTTTACGATACTTTTGTACTGTGTTCTCACAGATGCTAAACTCATCTTCTATTAATTGCTTATGAGCTTTTATATAGCCGTAGCAGGGAATCTCCTCATGTATCTGTATAAGCTTTGCTTTTACTTCTTCTTTATGTTCGTTAACCACAGGCTTGTAATATAAACCAGCTCTAGAAACTTCTAATAAGCAACTTTGTTTTACAACAGATAATTTATGCTTAGGATCAATCATCGCTTTTCTATCAGATAATCCCAAGCTTACGAGCTTTCCCTCAAGAAATTCCTTCTCAATTGTTAGTTGTCCAACCTTCTTAGAATACTGATCTATCTTGGTTTGAAGCTTTGCATTGTCTTTTTTATATTGTGATACTGATTTGGATGGATCCATTGCCAACTCAGCATTTTCTAAAAAGGCTGTTTTTCAATTATTTATGTTTTTGGGCGTAATATTATATTTTACTGATAACTGTGTGATTGTTTGATCTTTCCCCAATACTTCCAAGACAACTTTAGTCTTAAATTTAACGGTATATATTTTTCTCTTATTACTCATTTACATTTATCCTAAATTGCTCATTTATAGTTTAGCTACTTTAGGAACTAAATTCTCAAAATTGTTGTTAAAATTTCATGGGGTATTATATATTTATATGGATCAAATAAGCCTTAAATATAGAAAATTTATTGCTATACTTGTATTATGTAAAATGTAATTAAATAGTAATAAACAATAAACTACAGCTTAAACTTCCACCACAAAAAAAGTTACCCAAAATCAAACTTTCCCATTTATTACTACTACAAGCAACTAAAATTCGTAGAAAATTAAACTTATCTTTAACAGAAAAATGTAATTTAACTCTTTCTGAAAAAGAAGTATTAGCTCAAGTATATAAGCATGAAGGCAAAATACGTATGAGCGATATTTCAAATAAATTATTGTTTACTGATGGTGGTACTACAAAAATAATAAAACGGTTAGCTTCACGTGGACTTATTAAACAAGAACGTTCTAATAAAGACAAACGTGTAATATTTATTGATATAACAAGTATTGGAGTGAATAAATTATCAGATGCTTTAGATACAATGGTTTCTGTTGCTTGTCCTTTAATAGAAGAAACATTCACGTTATATGAGTGTAAAACATTAACCAAACTACTTGAAAAATTTGAAAATACTATACAGTATCTACAAACAAATTAATAGTATGTTAAGCTATTTTAAAGGTGTTAATAATTCTTTTAACATAGAAAATTTAAGTCTAAATATGTAAAACTTTATTATAATTTCTAATTTAGTAAAATAGTGAATCCGCTAGTGTGACAATCGAATAAAGTTATTTTATGTTAGTACTTTCAAATATTTTATCAGCAGATTTAGCAACAAAGCCTTGGTATAGTTTTCCATCACTATCTTTATAACGCTTTGCAAACTCATAATAACAAGATGGAATATCTTTCTTGCCATCATAAAAATCAACTTTTGCTAGTCCTGACATTGTACTTGATTGCTCTAACAAGTTGGCTTGTGAGCCTTTAATTTCGCCACCTGAAGAATTCAGTTTAAAACCATTTTTCTTGAGAAAATAGTTAACTTCAGAAACTTCATTAAAGTTTTTAAGCTGATTGATAAAAACTGTAAAATGATTTGCCCTAAAACCAAAAGCATAAAACCAAGCCGCATATTCAGATTCATCAAGTAGCTTCTTATATACTTCATAGCTAGTTTGCCAACTTACACCTGATAACAAAAGTTTCTCTGGATTGTTAATTAAATCTTCTGGAATTGAATTAATACATTTGTTATGCGTCTGTTGCAATTCATCAGAAAATTCTTTTATAAGAAGCTGACTAATAAAAACTTTAGGCTGATTTTCATCACTATGTTCAAGGTGTATAGCTTTTAACTTTTTCACCTCAAAGTCATAGTCATTACAGACCTTATATCCTTTAGAAATAAATGCTTGCGCTAATTTATAGATATTTATTCTATCATCCGATAAAGTTCTTAAAGCAATATGATCATTTTCAGGATTTTCACCATTATTTACAAAAAGATCATAGATATCTTTTGCATGAGGATTATCTGTCATATATTGACTCCACAATTTTTCTAAAATATCAATGCTCATAAGCAACTACTCCTCTAAGTTAAACTTGATACCTTGGGCTAATGGTAAATCTTTACCATAATTAATAGTATTAGTTTGCCTACGCATATATGCTTTCCAAGCATCAGATCCGGCTTCACGTCCTCCTCCAGTATGCTTCTCACCACCAAAAGCGCCGCCAATTTCAGCCCCAGAAGTACCAATATTTACGTTTGCAATACCACAGTCACTACCTAAACTAGATAAGAATTTTTCTGCATTTTGTAAATTATCTGTAAAAATTGAACTTGATAATCCATAATCTACAGAGTTATTTAACTTTATAGCCTCTTCAAGAGTATCAAATGGCATAATATATAAAATAGGGCAAAAATTTTCTTCTGCTACTACTTGCATATTTTTGTTTGCTTCAATAATAGTTGGCTCAACAAAAAATCCAGCCTTATCGATTTTTTTACCACCCGACAAAAGCTTACCGCCTTGCTCCTGTGCTTTAGATACTGTATTTAAAAAATTATCTACAGAAGCTTGATCAATAACAGGTCCCATAAGATTTGCTTGATCTAAAGGATCACCAACTTTAATTTGTTTATATGCATTGACCATTTTATCTTTAACTAGATCATAAATAGAACTATGTATCATCAAACGACGTAAAGTTGTACACCTTTGTCCAGCAGTTCCTACTGCGCCAAAAACTGCTCCTGGTATTGCAACTTTAAGGTTAGCTGATTCATCAATGATTGTAGCATTATTACCACCAAGCTCTAAAATACACTTCCCAAAACGCTTTGCTACTTGCTGTCCTACTTCTCTACCAACTCTAGTAGATCCTGTAAATGATACTAAATTTACTCTTTCATCATCAACCATAGCTTTTGAGACATCAATATCTCTGGATATTACAGTTTGAAATATTTCAGGATAATTATTTTCTTTAATTACTTTTTGACAAATATTATGTACGGCAATAGCACACAGTGGAGTTTTCTCCGAGGGCTTCCAGATTACAGTATTACCACATATGACAGCAATAAAAGCATTCCATGACCATACAGCTACAGGAAAATTAAATGCTGAAACAACACCAACTACACCTAAAGGATGCCATTGTTCATACATTCTGTGTTCAGGTCGTTCAGAATGCATAGTCAAGCCATATAACATACGTGCTTGACCAATAGCAAAATCTGCCATATCTATCATTTCCTGAACTTCCCCATCACCTTCTTGTTTAGATTTACCCATTTCCAAAGAAACTAAACTACCTAGAGAATCTTTATTTTTACGCAACTCTTCTGCTATTAGCCTAACCAGTTCGCCACGAGCTGGGGCTGTAAATTTACGCCAATCTAATGATACTGCTTTAGCCCTTTTAATAGCATCTTGCATATCGTTAACACCTTGGTTTTTAATTCTAGCTAGAAGCTCTCCATTTGCTGGGCTGAATGTTTCTATAGTATTATTTGTATCATTAGTAATATATTTTTCTAAATTTAAATCTTTTAAAATACTCATCTATTTTTCCTATGTTTAAATTAATCAGCTTGTACCAAAAGTCCTGAGTTTTTATAATACTTTCCAAATAGATTATTATAAAAATTTTCTAAAGAAATTGACTCCTGATTAATAAAACCACTAGATTTATTTTTATCATTAAGTAATAAGTCAATACTCACACATAGACTAGTTGCTGTCGTTAATTGTAAAGCAGAAAAATGTTTAGCAAACATTACCTTTGATGGATATTTCTGTGCAAAATGTCGTTCTGCTTTTACTCCTTTACGAATGCCATCTACAGATACATAAATTAACACTATATCTTGATTGATTCTAGGTATTGCATTTTCCATTATTCTAACCATAGTATCTAAGTCATCACCAAGCTTCATATCCTGCATCAAAAACTTTATTTTCTCACAATGTCCTGGATGGCGCATACTTTTGTAGTTTATATTTCTGACCTTTCCTGCATAAGTCTCTATCATTGATCCAACTCCTCCTGAGGTGTTGAAAGCCTCATAGGTAAGACCATCTATTTTTATCTCTTCAACGTCTGACATGGGAGATAATACTCTTTTTTCACCATCCACAATCCCTTCACAAGGTTTAGCATACTCATTTACTAAGCCCTCTGTTGACCAAGTAAGTCCATATTGAAGAGTATTTGATACATTCAATGGCAATGCTCCAACTCTCATGCGCACTGTGTCAATTAATTCAAACTCTTGCATAAGATCATTTGCAATAATACTAATAAATCCTGGTGCTAAACCACATTGTGGAGCAAAAAAATTATCTTTAGCATTACTTGCTATATCTTTAATATAATTAGTAGCTTCAACATCTTCAGTTAAGTCAAAATAATTTATTTTGAGTTCCCCTGCTAGCTTAGCTATATTTTTATTAAGGAAAAACGGTAAGCAAGATATAACCGTTTTTATATTACTTGTTTTTATATATTTTTCTAAGTCTATTGAATTTGCAGCATCTAACTCAACATATATTAAGTTCTCAACGTTTTTTTCTAAAACTGGTTTATTATTAGGGATAACTCTATCAGCTAAATGAACAATATAATCTCCACTTTCTACTAGTAAACAACTAGTTAGAGAACCAACTCTACCTGCACCTAAAATTACAACTTCTTTCATAAGTATCTCCTTTAAATTTAAACGTTTATAGCCTTAGTTATATCATCTCAAATCCTTCGAGTAAACAACAATTAAATAAGTTTATACACTAGCTAGCTTTAAAATGTATTTTATTGTAAAAAGATGATTAAATAATTTTAATAAACTAATATTTAATAGCTGTGACAAAATGAAAAATATAATTATATACAAAGTATTAAAATTTAATCTAAGTCTGGCTATAATAGCCCTAACCTTAGGCGCCATATATAGAATTATTCAAGACCCTAATTTGTCACTCAAACTAATAAATATTGGTATTTTGCTTATTATTATCTCACCAATATTAAGAATTCTTTTAGAGTTAATATTTTTCGTAAAAGAAAAAAATACATATATGTACTTATTTGTTTAATATTATTATTAATAATATTGATAAGTGTTATTTGTTAGATAGTATATTGCAGTTAAAAATGTTAATATCTCGCTTATTGTAGTAATTTACTCATAAAGAGTTTAGAAAGCTTATAAGCATATGTTTACTAGTTTATCAGATAAGTTACAGTCCTCTTTTAAAAAAATAAAAGGACAAACATCTCTCACAGAAGAAAATATCCAGTCAGCTCTACGTGATATTAGAGTGGCACTATTAGAAGCGGATGTTGCATTAGCCGTTGTTAAAAAATTTATAGCTAATATCAAAGAAAAAGCTATAGGAGAAGAAGTTAGAAAAAGTTTAACTCCAGATCAAACATTTATATCTTTTGTAAAAAAAGAATTAGAAAATGCTCTTGGTGAAGAAGCAGTACCTATAAATTTAAAAACACAGCCTCCTGCCATTATTTTGATGGCTGGTTTACAAGGTGCTGGTAAAACAACATCTACAGCGAAACTCGCTAAATATTTAAAAGAACAATATAAGAAAAAAGTTATGGTTGTCAGTGCCGATGTTTATCGCCCTGCTGCTATTGACCAATTAAGAATATTAGCAAATAGTTTAGATATTGATTTTTTTGAATCAAATATAAGTCAAAAGCCTGATTATATAGTTACAGAAGCAATCAAATCAGCAAAAACAAAGCTCGCTGATGTACTTATTATTGATACTGCTGGTAGGCTACATATTGATGAAAATATGATGGATGAGATTAAGCAAATTCATAAAATTGCTAATCCAATCGAAACTTTCTTTACAGTTGATAGTATGACTGGTCAAGATGCAGCTGTTACGGCTAAAGCATTCAATGATGCTCTAGAGCTAACTGGTGTAATTCTAACTAAAACTGATGGTGATGCTAGAGGTGGTGCTGCTCTATCAATTAGAGAAATTACAGGTAAACCAATTAAATTTTTAGGTGTTGGTGAAAAAACAGATGCTTTAGAACCCTTCTATCCAGATAGAGTCGCTTCTAAAATCTTAGGAATGGGAGATGTTCTTAGTTTAATTGAAAATATTGAACAAAAGACCGAAAAAAAATCTGCTGCAAAACTTACAAAAAAATTAAAGAGTGGTAAAAACTTTGATTTAGAAGATTTTAAAGTACAGATTATTCAAATGAAAAAAATGGGGGGTGTAGGCTCTATCATGTCTAAACTACCCAATATGCCGGCAGCTCTTCCTGGAAATGCTGGTGATGATATGTTTAAGAAAATTGAAGTAATCATTGATTCAATGACTCCTCTTGAGCGTAAGAAGCCTGACCTCATCAAGCATAGTAGAAAGCAGAGAATTATAAAAGGTTCTGGAACAACTATTCAAGATCTTAATAAACTACTACAACAACATACTCAAATGAAAAAGATGATGAAGAGTGTTGTTGGTAAAAAAGGTGGCATGGCAAATATGATGAAACGTATGTCAGCTATGCAAGGCATGGGGAATATTCCTGGTCTTTTGGGTAAAAGAAAATAAAAAATACAATAAAATATTATAAGGATATCTAAGTCAATGATAGGTGATAAAAACTTTGATAAAGTTTCTAACGTAAACATAAAAAAAGAAAAAGTATTAATTCCAGCAGAAGTTCTAATTCAAGATATTCCTCTTCTAAAAACTTCTTTTGAAACAGTTAAAAACTCTCGTAAAGAAATAGCTGATATTATTCATGGAAAAGATGATAGAGTCGCTGTGATTGTGGGTCCTTGCTCTATCCACGATATTGACGCTGCTATTGAATATACAAAGAAATTAAAAGATCAGGTTAAAAAATTTCAAAAGGATATACTAATTATAATGAGAGTATATTTTGAAAAACCTCGTACTACTATTGGTTGGAAAGGTTTCGTGAATGATCCTGATCTTGATAACTCATATAACATAAATAAAGGGCTAAGACTTGCTCGTACATTATTATCAGATATTACAAATATGGGACTACCATGTGCCACTGAATTTCTAGATGTTATAACTCCTCAATATTTTGCAGAATTAATAACTTGGGGAGCTATTGGAGCAAGAACTGTCGAAAGCCAAGTACATAGAGAATTAGCATCTGGTCTTTCAGCGTCTATAGGTTTTAAAAATGCTACAAATGGCGATGTACAAGTAGCTGTAGATGCTATAAAATCTGCTACGTATCCTCATCATTTTTTAAGTACTACAAAATCAGGTTCAACAGCAATATTTGCTACTAAAGGTAACCAAAATGGTCACGTGATTTTACGTGGTGGTGCTTCTGGGCCAAACTTTAGTAAAAAGGATGTTGAGAGTTGTATTGCTAAGCTTAAAAAAGCTGATTTAGATACAAAAATAATGATTGATTGTAGTCATGGAAATAGCCAAAAAGATCATACCAAGCAAATTTCTGTGTTAGCTGATATTTGTGAACAGATTAAAACAGGGGATGACGTCTTTGGTGTAATGATAGAAAGCAACCTTATTGCCGGAAATCAAGATATAAACAAAAAACTATTAACATATGGTCAAAGTGTTACAGATAAATGTGTTGATTTTGATGATACTATCAAAATGCTTGAAATGTTATCACAAGCAGTTCAACAAAAACGTAATGCTCGATGCAAAGACAAACGTAAAGAAGAATCTCAGTTTTCACTTTTATAGGAATATTTTATACTCCTATCTTAAAATAAAATGATCTCCAAGAAGAAAGTTTTATCTTCCTGGTTGGTCCTGACTTCTATAGTCTCTTGCAAAGTTTTCTAGTGACCCTTCCAGATTTTTCTTCATCTCTGGAAGAAGACCTTTGATTCTTCCAGACAATTTCATTATTTCCTTGTTTATAACCATCTACAGACGGAGTATTAGATAGTTGATTATATGAATTAACTATCTCAGGCTTTTGAATATTTACCTGCCTAGCTCCTTTTGTATTGACGTTTGAGAAAGTTGGCACCCCATTATTATTTGACTCATATATATTTGCAAAAGAAGTTGAGTAAAACAATATTGCGATAATTGAAAAATATTTTTTGGTCATTTCATAGAATAAGTTAATCTAATAACGCCTATATTCTATCAATAAAAGAAACATTTAGTAAGGTTTATGAAAACTAGATCAAATAAAGGTCAAACAATCTTTTATTAGTGGATAGCTAAGTTTAAAAGCTGTGTTCCTTGACAAACAGCTCCTTTTATATGAATACTAATTATTGTCCCTCCAAAAGGAAACTTAAGAGATTTAACCTCCATTGTTGAAGTTTGTATATATTGACCAACAATATCACCTGCTTTAAAACAATCACCAGCCTTTACAAACCACTCATATAATCCACCTTCAATTGCTCGAATAGGCTTGTAATTAGAAATGTCATGATGAATTATATCACTATGCAATCTATCTATATTAAAAGGTGAATCAATAATATTTTTAGATTTTAAGTAGTTTAATACTCCTTGAGTCTGCGTAATGGCATCATCAAAGCTAATATATTCTTCAGAACCTAACTCTAATGTAAAGCATTCTTTAATTACATCTTCTTGTCTGCCTTGTATTCTAAACTCTTCTTGAAGCCTCCACCATGGTACAAAAATTGCTTCATCTAATGCTCCACTAAATTCATTAGGAATCACAAGTGTATGCTTATAACCAAAAAGTTCTGCTGTTTTTTTAGCAAATTCAGGAGTATAAATATATGTTGTAGCATCTGTATCAGTATGTAAATCTAAAACATAATCTGCTTTTTGAGCTTCTTTCTGAACAGTATAATTGAGTCGCTTTGCTCTTGATAAAAACCATTCCTGTTTAAGCTCTTTATCAATAGCTTCAGCTAAAAGCCTCTCAAACGCTTTTTTATATTTAGCTACTGAAGAATTTATATGCTCTGTCACGAATGCCTTATAATTTATTTCAGGATTGAAATAATATCTATTCCAGTTATCCCCTGTTGCAGAGTCAAATCTGCCTTGATGTCCTGCCCCTATAAAATTATCAGCACCAATAGGATTACATTGTGGAATTAAAAAAACATCACCTTCGGGTTGATGCTTTTTAAAATATTCTAATAGCTCAATCATTACTATATTTCCTTGTAACTCTGAAGCATGCATACTTGCTTGTACATATACACTTGGAGCTTTAGGATTAGTACCTTTTATTATGATCTTTTCTATAAATATATTCTGTCCATTTGATGCTTGACTAACTTTGATCTTTTCCTTTGAAATATACTGCATTTTTTGACTCTTAAACTTTAAATATTAACTAATTTAACATATTTTTCTAAAATTATCTGATATATAATCGGTGATTAGATTTAAAAAATAAAAACCATATATAGACTCTACTTTTATTAAGGTACAATGACATTTAATTATCTTTATTAAAAATATATAGCATTATAACTAATAGTATTATCCCAATTGTAATTGAATATGTGGCTATTTCTCCAAATAAAATTATAGCTGATATATATCCCACTAATGGCATTAGATTAAGCGTCATTGTGGATTTTTCAACAGTAATATATTTAAACGAATATAATTGGATTAAATAGCTGATCCCAGATATGCCTACACCCAAAAATATTAGCAAGAATAATAACAATGGATTAAATAATATTATTTTAAAATCACTAAGACTATGTTTCAATACTATGATAATTATCATAAACATAAAGGCTTCTCCTATATATTGATAAAACATAGAAATTCCAGAACCAAACTTTTTTGCCAAGTGATTTCTCAAATGAGCTGTAAATGCCAATGAACACATTGATAATATTACAAAAAGATATCCTAAAATATAGTTGTCCTGCTGTTCACTAGTCCCCGCATTTGTACTAATGGTAATCCAAATAACAAGAAGTAAGCTTATAAATAATGTTATCCATTGTCTAAACTTCATTCTAAAATGAAAAAAAATTACTCCAAATAAGACTGTCGCAAAAGGCTGCATTCCTTGAACAACCATATTTTCTGTAGCACCTATATGTTTAAGTGATAAGAAATTAAAATAAGTAAATAATCCTTGACCAACTACTCCACAAAAAAATAATAAAAATAAACTTTTAAAGCTATCTATTTTTAATGAACTACCAAGCTCTTTAGATAGAGATTCTTTTTTAGATGCCAACCAAACAATAACTCCTAACCCTATAATAGATGTAATCGATCTATACAATGTTAAGTTAATAGGATCTATACCTTGAGATAAAGGCTTAGAAACTACTCCAGTTAATCCCCAAATAATAACAACAGTAAGAGCTGCTACCCATCCCCATACTACTTTATGTTTCATAAATAAAAAGCTATAAATATTATGACTTATAGAATTCAGTATATTTTTAAAATATATTTTTTTCAATCAATACTATTCTAGCTATTCATTAAATTTATGAAGAGTATAATATCAATTTTTATTAGATATATTTAGGACACGAAATATCAAATAGTTCGTTTCATTATAATGTCCCCAGAAAAAGCTACTGATTTTAGAAAGATTTTTATTCCTAGATGTTTATCTTAACTAGATAAATTAGGAAATAGATAAATGAGTAAAAAAAGAGTAACGTATACAGCTGATTTTAAAGCTAAAGTAATTATAGAATTGCTAGAAGGCGATATGACAGTTAATGAGATAGCAAGTAAGTATGATTTACTTCCTAAAAACGTGCATAATTGGAAGCAGCAATTTTTATCTAATGCTTGCTTAGCATTTGATAAAAGCTCTGTTGTTAAGGAGTATAAGCAGGAAATAGATGAGCTTAGAAAAGATAAAGATGCAACAAGTAAAGAACTAATCGAGGTAATAGTAGAGAGGGATTTTTTAATGGGAAAGCTAAAAAGCTTGGTATCATCAAATGATAGAGTAAACTCTGTAGATACTAAGCTAGAATTATCTTTAAATAATCAGCTTAAACTATTATCTGTATCTAAGAGTGTGTACTATTATACACCAATATCAAAATTTAGTAGTAATGATGATATTAAACTATTAAATGCAATAGATTTGATACATACTAAACATCCATATTATGGTACGAGAAGTCTAGTAAAGTTGCTAAATAGATTAGGATTTCTAGTTGGAAGGAAGCTAATCAAAAGTGCTATGGAATTCATGGGTATTAAGGCATTGTATCCTAAAAAAAAGACAACTGTCATTAATAAGCAACACAAGAAATATCCATACTTACTTAATGTATTTAAAAATGAGACGAATCAGGTTGTTATAGATAAAGCTAATAAGGTATGGAGTGCTGATATCACGTATATTAGACTAGAATGTGGGTATGCATATTTAGCAGCCATAATAGATTGGCATAGCAAGAAAATACTAGCTTGGAAGATTTCTAATACTATGGATACACATCTAACAACTAGTGTGTTAAAAGAAGCGTTATTTAAATATGGTAAACCTGATATCTTTAACTCTGATCAAGGAACTCAATATACAGCAAAAGAGCATATTAAAATATTATCTGATAATAAAATAAATATATCTATGGATGCTAAAGGAAGATCTATAGATAATATTGCAATTGAGAGATTTTGGAGAACACTGAAATATGAAAATGTTTATCCGGCATCATATATAACTATGAAAGAGGCTAAAGTAGGTATCAAAGAATATATTGATATTTACAACAATGAAAGACTACATTCTAGTATTGGATATATGACTCCTGATGAAGTATATTCTGGTATTTTAGATGCTGCATAAAAGCAAGGAATAAAAATATTTTATAAAGTGGTATTGAATAACAGGGACAGTTTACATTTATAAAATTAGACTCTGAGTTGTTTTTTAGTACGAATATCTAACTAACATTTTAAATATTCTCATTTGCCCATATCCTAAGATAGTGATCTATCCTGCTAATTTGTGACAGTTGTTAACTTCATTCTTCATTATATATTCAAAGTGACTGGGAGTCATGTAATTTATAGTTGAATGCTTCCTTTTAGTATTATAATAAGCCTCAATATATTCAAAGATTGAAGATTTAGCCTCATCTCTAGTTTTATATTTTTCATCATGCACTAACTCTACCTTTAGAGTTCCAAAGAAGCTTTCACAAGCAGCATTATCATAACAGCATCCTTTAGAGCTCATACTAGATAATAACCAATTATCACTTATGAGATTTTGAAATTTCTCTGAGCAATACTGTGTACCTCTATCAGAATGAATAATAACACCGGTAGGAAAATCTCTTCTAAATAAGGCCATATTTAAAGTATTACATACTATCTCTGCTTTCATTCTTTTATCCATTGACCAACCTATAACTACTCTTGAAAATAAATCTATAATTACACACAAATATAGCCATCCTTCTTGGGTAGGGATATAAGTAATATCAGTAACCCATTTCTGATTAATATCTTGAGCATCAAAATCCTGATCAAGTAAATTACCCGCTACTTTCTTGTCATGATCAGAATTTGTTGTAACTTTGTATTTCTTACTTGCTTTAGCCTGTAAACCTAATAATTTAATACGTTTTGATACCCTCGGTTGTATTACTTTCCAGCCTTTATCTTTTAAATTCCCTATAAATCCTAACAGAACCATATCTAGATTTGTGATCATTAAATATTTGCATAATAGCCAGATCCAAATCATAGTCATTTAGTTGCCTTTTACCTATAGGATTATCTATCCACCTATAGTAAGCAGAAGTACTTACTCCCAAAGTCTTGCATAATGTTGTTATAGCCATAACATCTCTATGACTTTGTATAAAGGCATACCTTACGTATTTGGGTTTGCAAAGTATGCCGCTGCCTTTTTTAGAATCTCTCGCTCTGTTTCTGCTTTCTTAAGTTTCTTTTTTTACTCATTTATCTATTTCCTAATTTATCTAGTTAAGTTTAACATCTAGGAATAAAAATCTTTCTAAAATCAGTAGCTTTTTCTGGGGACATTATAGGTTGAGTAACTTTCCAACCCATATCTTTAAGCTCTTTGTATATCCTAACACTTCCATATCTAGATTTATGTTCATTAAAATAGCATCATCTAGTTCAGCATTGCCTTTTACCTATAGGTTTATGAATCCATCTGTAATATGAAGATGTGCTCACATTCAAAGATTTACATAGTGTTGTTACTGGCATAACTTTATAATGCTCCTTAATAAAGGCGTACCTTACAGATTTTGCTTTGCAAAGTACGCTGCTGACTTTTTTAGTATTTCACGCTCTGTTTCTGCCTGTTTGAGTTTTTTCTTCAAATCAGTATTTTCAAAAGATAGTTGCTGGTACTGCGTTTTATAATCTATCTTTATTTCTTTCTGAGGGTTTGACATGGCTTTGGATATCCAACTGCAAATGGTTTTATATTTAACCCCTAAATTATCTGCTATTTATCGTCTATTTGCATCTGGTTGTAAACATAATTTAACAGCTTCATCTTTAAACTCTTTTGTATATCTCATCTTGTCTCCTTTTCTTAACACCTAAGTGTCCCAAATAGGAGGGTATGATCATCTTGCTGCCCTGCAAAGGAGTTCTCTGGAAGATCTTCTGCTGTAGCACTAGATCTAATAGCATAAGTACAATCAACTCCAAATTTTTTAATAGAGGATATAATAGAATCTTCTATAAATTCTGGAATTTCTAAACTCATTAAACTATCACGTATTTTTTTACCTATAACTCTAGTTGCCTCAATATCTTCACCAATGCTACTTAATTTCTTATAGTATTCTTGTATCAAGCCAAAAGATTCTACAAAAATGTCATATGCTTCTGTCGTTATACAAAATCCCTCAGGAACTGAAAATCCAGCTTGTGTCATCTCACCAAGATTTGCCCCTTTTCCTCCTACGATGTCAATATCTTTAGAACATACCTCTGAAAAGTTAATTGTCAAATTTTTGTTATTCATGCTAAATTCCTCTTAAAATGCTTTAAATATAAAATATAATCCAAATAAAACTGTAAAAAATATAACTATTTGAACTGAGTTTTTATCAATCCATATTTTTATTTTGACTAAAATATTTGTTGCTAAATTTCTTAAAATAATTCTTATACAAATCAATATAATCATAGCCAAGCAAAATATACATATATCTATTATTACAATAGATATTTTTAGAAAAACTCTAGCTTCAATATTATTGACCACTGAAACTATCGATATAAATATAGCTAAATTTTTGATATTAATTACAGTTATTAGTGACCCAAATATAAATGCTTTTTTAGCAGTTAACCTTCTTATCAATTTAAATATTTTTGCTTCTTTTTGCTTGTCTTGTTTTTTCTTAAAAAAGTTTTTTATACCGATATAGACTAAAAGCACTCCAATAATTACAAAAAATCTCGATGGTATCAAATTACCGTCTTTAACAAATTTTGAACCTATATAAACATAAATAATTCCAATAAAACTATATCCAAAAATATACCCTAATACAAATGTTAATGCTTGTCTTATACTTTGGTTTGAAATCAACAGTAACAGCACCAAAACTATTGATCCTATTGATAAAAAGCCAGAGAAAGAAAGAATTATTGATTCTAATAAACTATCCATAGCTATATTATATATTGAGGATCTAATATGTTAACTATATATATAAATATAAATTAAATCAAACGATTGATTAAAAAAGTATAAAGTTTTTTATATAGGCGTTGATATTATAGAATCTATGCATATTGAAAGCTGATTAATGATTTGTTTTTTTACATTCAAAATATCTTTTTGAACTGATGCGCGCAAAAAACTCTCTTTAGCAACTACAAAACTAAGCACTTGACCAAACATTATTTGCAGTCTAATAATAAGTATTGGCTCCACTATTGAGCAATTATAAAAAATAGAACTCAGTTTGATCGATATTTCTTGTATTTGTTTCATATACTTATCATACATAATATCAAATGCCTCAGTTGGATTAGCCTGTTCTCTCATAATGATCCTCGCCCAATCTTGAGATTTGCTATTACCTATTAAAATCTCAGCCATACTTAATAAAAGAGTCTTATATAATTTTTTGGAATCTTTTATAGAAATATTTCCATCTTGAAATTTCTGTCTTATAGATTTTATAACTTCAGAATTATTAGCTCTAATATTATCAATAATTTGCTCAACAACAGCAAAATACAAACCTTTTTTACTTTCAAAATAATATTTAATTGCTGATATATTTACATTAGCATGTTCAACAATCATCCTTGTAGATGTTGCATCAAGCCCATACTCTCCAAAAAACTTAAGTCCTGAATTTATTAGAAGTTGTTTAGTTTTAATTTTTATACTCTTATTATCATCTTTTAAATTATTCATAAAAAATACACAAAATATATTAAGTTGACCTAAATAAGCATAATATCAAAAACATTTTAATATTTACAACATAATGTATAATATCAAACTCTACTTATATAAATTTGATTTCTGAGGAATAAATGTCACAGATAGTTGTATGTGCAATGTACAAATTTGTCACTTTAAATGATTTTGAAGCTATGCGCCAACCTCTTCTAAATGTAATGATAAAAAATAATGTTAAAGGAACAATACTTCTAGCTAATGAAGGAATTAATGGTACAGTTGCAGGAGCTCGTCAAAATATAGATAGTTTATTAGAGTACTTAAAGTCTGACCCACGTTTAGAAGATATTGATTATAAAGAATCATATCACCAAGATATGCCATTTTATCGTTCAAAAGTTAAGCTTAAGAAAGAAATTGTTACTTTAGGTATCAATGAAATAGATCCAAATAAAGTATGCGGTAAATACGTAAAGCCAAAGGATTGGAATACTTTAATTTCAGATCCAGAAACACTTCTTATAGATACTCGTAATGATTATGAAATAGAAATAGGAACTTTTGAAAATGCTGTAAATCCTCATACAGAAAACTTCCGCGAATTTCCTAAGTATGTTGATAATAATTTAGATCCTAAAAAACATAAAAAAGTAGCCATGTTTTGTACAGGTGGTATCAGATGTGAAAAATCCACAGCATTAATGAAAGCTAAAGGTTTTGATGAAGTATACCATCTACAAGGTGGAATATTAAAATATCTAGAAGAGGTTCCAAAAGAAGAATCAATGTGGCAAGGTGAATGTTTTGTATTTGATTCAAGAGTAGCTGTAAATCACGACCTAGAGAAAGGAGATTATGATCAATGTTTTGCTTGTCGTATGCCAATTACAGAAAATGATAAAAAACGTCCTGAATATATTAAAGGAATAAGCTGTCATTATTGCTATGATAAAGCCACAGAAAAGCAAAAATCTCGTTTTACAGAACGTGAGAAACAATCGCAACTAGCAGCAGAAAGAGGATTTTCTCATGTTGGCGATGAAGCTAAAAAACTTGCTAAAATAAATAAATTAAAAAAGCAACATGCAAAAGATAAAGCTCGTAAAAAAGTTAACAAATAATTATAACTAAAATCACTTAATAGCAAAACATAACTTTAATACTTGTTAATTTCTAACAACCCTTATTAATCTTTAATAAAACATATCTTAGATAGTTTATATAGACTTAATTAGATAACTAATTTTATAACGTAGATAAATAAGGATAAAAATATGCAAAAATCAATTTTAGCAACATTAATAGCTTTAGGTGGAGTTTCCATGCTAAATGCAGCAGAAATATCTCCATGGTCAACTAGTGACTTATCATCTTATGTTGCAGGAACTACTGTAACTGATAATGGTAAAACCTATGAATGTAAAGGTTGGCCTGCTTCAGGATGGTGTCAAATAGCAGCCTATAAGCAAAGTTGGGACAGTGATGCTTGGAAAGTAACTGGTAGCGACCCTACTCCTACTCCAGGAGACTCTGTCCAAGAGTGGAATTCTAATACTGTCTATAACCCAAGTGATAGTAGTAAACCTTCCCAAGCAATATATGATGGTAATCTTTATACTGCTAAATGGTGGACTCAAGGTGAAAACCCTAGTCAATCTGGTCAATGGGGAGTTTGGAAAAATGAAAGCCCTGTAGTTGAGCAAGGAAAAGGTACAGTATCTATCGTCCTTCCAGCTAAACCTAGTTTTATAGCAGATGGTAAATTAGCTGATGTTCAAATCCTTAAAAATAGCGCCAAAGTAGCTGAAGTTAAAGATGCTCAATGGGGGATCTACTACAAACTTAGAAGTGGTAGTAGGAGATTCCTCTGATCTTACTGTTAGCACTCCTGCTATCGATGGTGCTACTGGCGCTGCTAGTCCTGCTTCATTTACTCTTGCTAAAAATAGCTCACAAACTGTTTCTGTAGAATATACAGCTCCTAAACCTGCTGAAGAAGGTTCTATTAAGATCAATACTAGTGCTGATGTCAGTGGGAATCATACTACCTCATATACATTAACAGATTCAAACGGAAATATTGTTAATAGTGGTAACATCGAAGTAAATAAATCTCTTACTCTAGATCATATCCCATCTTCTGAAAATGATGTTACTTACACTCTAACTCTAGATAGCTTTACTACTAATGGATATAATTATACTCCTAGTAAAACTTATTCTGTAGCTGTTTATAATTTTAATACTTCAAGCATTGATGTTAACTTTGATAAAAAAGCTATTCCTACTGAAAATGTAACTATCTCTGTGGATGGCTTACCCGATGGTAAATCAACTACTTTAACTCTAGCTAATAATAATGGCGATACCAAAACTATTGACCTGAACAATAACTCTTCTGTGTCTACTCAAATACCTAAAGATAATAATATTTGGACTATCACTGTTGCTGCTGTTTCTGGATATAAAATAACTACATCACCTAGCTCTTTCACAGCTGATCAGAATAATCAAAATATTTCAGTATTATTTGAGCAACGTGCTCCTATTGAAGTAAACAGAAAAGTTATAGGTTACTGGGAAAACTGGAAACCAGGTGTGAAAAGTAATAATTATAAAGGTAGCGCAGAAGAAATAGCTCCATATACTCATATTTTATATTCATTCTTAACTCTTGATCCTAGCCCAAACCCAGACAACCCTCGTGATATAAAGTGGAATGGTAAATATATAAATGAAAGTATGGCTGGAGCAGACTGATCTACCCCGTCAATTTGGGACAGTTTACTACTTCATTTTCCATTATATATTCAAATTGATATGGAGTCATATAATTTATTGTAGAATGTCTCCTTTTTGTATTATAGTAAGCTTCAATATATTCAAATATTGATAGTTTAGCTTCTTCTCTAGTTTTATAGCTTTCATCATGTACTAACTCTACTTTTAAAGTTCCAAAGAAACTTTCACAAGCAGCATTATCGTAACAGCATCCTTTAGAGCTCATACTTGATAGTAGCCAGTGTTATTTAATAATGTCTTGATATTGTTTGCTACAGTACTGTGACCCTTTATCAGAGTGTATAATCACACCACTAGGAAAATTTCTTCTAAATAATGCCATATTTAAAGCATTACAAACTAAATCCGCTTTCATCCTAGAATCCATTGCCCAACCAATAACTGATCTTGAAAATAAATCTATAATCACACAAAGATACAGCCACCCCTCTTGTGTAGGTACATAAGTTATATCTGTAACCCACCTATGATTTACAGATAAAGCAGTGAAGTTTTGTTCTAATAAATTATCAGAAACATGTTTGTTGTGGTTAGAATCTGTAGTTTTCTTATGCTTACGAGCCGCTTTAGCATGTAAACCAAGTAATTTCATACGTTTAGATACTCTAGGTTGAGTAACTTTCCAACCCATATCTTTAAGCTCTTTGTATATCCTAACACTTCCATATCTAGATTTATGTTCATTAAAATAGCATCATCTAGTTCAGCATCATTATATTGCCTTTTACCTATAGGTTTATGAATCCATCTGTAATATGAAGATGTGCTCACATTCAAAGATTTACATAGTGTTGTTACTGGCATAACTTTATAATGCTCCTTAATAAAGGCGTACCTTACAGATTTTGCTTTGCAAAGTACGCTGCTGACTTTTTTAGTATTTCACGCTCTGTTTCTGCCTGTTTGTGTTTTTTCTTCAAATCAGTATTTTCAAAAGATAGTTGCTGGTACTGCGTTTTATAATCTATCTTTATTTCTTTCTGAGGGTTTGACATGGCTTTGGATATCCAACTGCAAATGGTTTTATATTTAACCCCTAAATTATCTGCTATTTATCGTCTATTTGCATCTGGTTGTAAACATAATTTAACAGCTTCATCTTTAAACTCTTTTGTATATCTCATCTTGTCTCCTTTTCTTAACACCTAAGTGTCCCAAATAGGAGGGTATGATCAGATACTTTAAAAGTTATGGGGAATTATAAGAATTCTTGGGACAATAGTTATAACTGGCAAAGAGTCCGTATTGATTATTTAATCAAACTAACACATGAGAATAATGGAAAATTTATCTGGGCAATAGGTGGCTGGTCTGACTTACAGCAGACTATCACTGATGATCAAATAGACAGTTTTGTTAATCAGGTTATTGAATTATTAAAACTTGGTGGTGATGGTGTCGATTTTGACTGGGAACATCTAAGTCAACTAGCAAATGGAAACCCTAATCCAAATAAAGATTATAATGTCCCCAGAAAAAGCTACTGATTTTAGAAAGATTTTTATTCCTAGATGTTAAACTTAACTAGATAAATTAGGAAATAGATAAATGAGTAAAAAAAGAGTAACGTATACAGCTGATTTTAAAGCTAAAGTAATTATAGAATTGCTAGAAGGCGATATGACAGTTAATGAGATAGCAAGTAAGTATGATTTACTTCCTAAAAACGTGCATAATTGGAAGCAGCAATTTTTATCTAATGCTTGCTTAGCATTTGATAAAAGCTCTGTTGTTAAGGAGTATAAGCAGGAAATAGATGAGCTTAGAAAAGATAAAGATGCAACAAGTAAAGAACTAATCGAGGTAATAGTAGAGAGGCATTTTTTAATGGGAAAGCTAAAAAGCTTGGTATCATCAAATGATAGAGTAAACTCTGTAGATACTAAGCTAGAATTATCTTTAAATAATCAGCTTAAACTATTATCTGTATCTAAGAGTGTGTACTATTATACACCAATATAAAAATTTAGTAGTAATGATGATATTAGACTATTAAATACAATAGATTTGATACATACTAAACATCCATATTATGGTACGAGAAGGCTAGTAAAGTTGCTAAATAGATTAGGATTTCTAGTTGGAAGGAAGCTAATCAAAAGTGCTATGGAATTCATGGGTATTAAGGCATTGTATCCTAAAAAAAAGACAACTGTCATTAATAAGCAACACAAGAAATATCCATACTTACTTAATGTATTTAAAAATGAGACGAATCAGGTTGTTATAGATAAAGCTAATAAGGTATGGAGTGCTGATATCACGTATATTAGACTAGAATGTGGGTATGCATATTTAGTAGCCATAATAGATTGGCATAGCAAGAAAACACTAGCTTGGAAGATTTCTAATACTATGGATACACATCTAACAACTAGTGTGTTAAAAGAAGCGTTATTTAAATATGGAGTACCAGAAATATTTAACACTAATCAAGGTAGCCAGTACACATCTAACATTCATATCCAAACATTATTGGATAAAAAAATTACTATATCTATGGATGGTAAAGGTAGAGCAACTGATAACATTTGCATCGAAAGATTTTGGAGAAGTGCTAAATGTGAGAGATTTTATTTAAATCAATATCCTGGCATTGTTGAACTAAGAAACGATGTGGATGATTATATCGATTTTTATAATAATAGAAGATTTCATGAGTCTATCAATTATAAAAAACCTATGGAATTTTATTACGATAACTTATTGGAAAAACGGGCGGCTTAGATGGGAACTAAATAATTGAAAATATTGTTTAATTTATTGGGGTAGTATATTTAAATATATACCATTATCTTTTATTAAAATTTTCTTCTGTTTTAAGAGAGTTCCAATAGCTCTTTTGAATGCCGCTTTGCTAATACTAAATTCTCTTTTTATATCATCTGGATTTGACTTATCATTAAATGCTGCTGAACCTTCATGATCAATAAGGTATTTTTCTATAAGTGCCGCATTTTTATCTAAATCTTTATGTATTAATTGTAATGATAAATCTATACGCCCATCATCACGAATATTTTTAATATAGCCTTTTATAGACTGTCCAAAACTTAATCGTTTAAATACTTCGGAACCATAGATTATTCCCCAGTAAAGATTATTTATAATTGCTTTATAGCCAATATGTGTAGAATTCGCAATTATAAGATCTACTTCTTGGTTAAGTTTTAAATCATCACCTGCATAATCTTTTATAAATTTATTAATTTTTGATGATGCAGTTACTCGACCATTAATTTTATTTAAATATAAATAGACAAGGTATGATTTATCTATTTCAAAAGGTCGATGTTGCTCAGCCAGTGGTACAAATAAATCTTTATCTAATCCCCAATCTAAGAAAGCACCAATTTTTGTAAGATTTTTAACTTGTAAGTAAGCAACTTGCCCTATTGTTGGTACATATTTAGTTGTTGCTAAAAGTTCTAATTTTGAATTATGATATAAAAATACTTCTAGATTATCTCCAACCTCAGGGATATCGTTAAGCTCTAATATTGGTAATGTTGCCTTACCCAACTCTAGAGCATCTAAAATTAAAGCGTGTGTATTCTTATCTAAAACTTTTAAATTGTTATATTTTCCTATTGAAATCAAAATAATTTCCTTTTTGACTTAGTACTAAGAAATGTTATCACAGTTATAACTAATCCCGCCAAATTTTATTGATATCTGGTAAAGGTAAAGTTAGCCAGAACACTTTACATATTTTTTTGTATATGATTAAATAATTTAAATTTTAAATTTTAAATTTTATAATTAATGATAAGTTTAAAAATGAAAAAAATCATAACACTAATCTTTGCATTTATCTCATTGGTCTCTACAAACCTTTATGCAAAACCATTAACTCTACCAAGTAATGTAATAGCTTTCTCTAGTGTAGAGGGTCAGAAATTGCTAAAATCTGCTCCAGCGAAATATTCTCAACAATATTGGCAACTTGCAAAATATTTTACTACAGAAAATGGCGTATCTTTTTGTGGACCAGCTTCCGATGTCATGGTACTTAATGCTTTAGGGATACAACCGGCTTTAGCTCCTGCGCATATGCAATATTCAATATTTGACCAAAATAATATTTTTTATAATATAAACCTTATTAAAGAACAAATTGTGCCTGCACTTGTTTATTTTCATGGCCTTACTATGGAGCAAACAGCAGAAATAATTAATCAACAAAATACAATAGGTGCAAAAGCTCATGCTATAGTATTTCATGCAGATAAGTTTAAGAATGAAAAAGCATTTAAAAATAAACTTCTAAGTAGCATGAATGAAGGCAAATATATTATAGTTAATTATAATCGTGCAGATATGGGAGCTAAAGGTGGAGGTCATTTTTCTCCATTAGCAGCATATAATCCGACTAAAGATATGTGGCTACTTATGGATGTTGCTAGATATAAATATCCTCCAGCATGGATCAAAACATCTGACTTATATAAAGCTATACAAGCTAAAGACTATTCATCACATAAGCCTCGTGGAATTATTATTGTGTCAAAATAGATTTAAATACTATATTTAAACTAACCTATAATTTTAAGTATCTCCTGTATTTTTATACTATTAGAAAAAGGTTTTTTAGAGATTAAATATATATCATATTCTTCAGTTGTATATTTACTTAGGATCTCGACTACTAAATCTTCTTTAATATACTTATCAACTGTAAATGATGGCAAGTAAGTAACTCCTAGTGAATTGATTGCCATTTGTGCTAACAAACTTGAAGACGAACACTTTTGTAGTAAATTTATACTATATTCTTTATCTAATATCCAACTTTCTTTAAAATTCTCAGAATGATCTAAACATGGAAAATCTTTCAAATCTTCAGGAGTGTTAGGCTCTCCATATATCTCCAAAAACTCAGGGGATACACATACTCTTTTTTTCCATGTAGAAATTTTTTTAGCATAGAAATCCCAATATGGAAGAGATCCACAAAAAATAATTGCATCAAAAAAAATGATTATTGAGACGTTACTACTTGTTATACCATTTGCAGGTTTTCCAAGAGTAGCAAATACTTTACTAAGTATTGCTTCTGATAATTTTAATTTCCATAATTAACCAAACATATTTTTTAAAGCAGAAAGACTTTGTTTTGAATTTTCTTTACGAGTATCTGCACATTCTTTTTCTGTACCAACCCAATACAAATCTGTTTCTGGCAGCTCATCAATAAATCTACTTGGAGTTGAAATCTGCTTCTCACCAAATTTTTTACGGTATTTTGTCATCGTTATAGTTAGATTTTCTTTAGCTCTTGTAATAGCCACATAAGCAAGGCGCCTTTCATCTTCTATAGCTTCGCTTTCTATACTTTGCTGATGTGGCAATATTCCCTCTTCCATACCCATTATATAAACTTTTTTAAACTCTAGGCCTTTTGATGCATGCATTGTTATAATCTGAACTTGATTATCATTTTCATCTTCATTATCCCTGTCTAAAATATCTATTAAAAGCATCTTATTTAAAACTGCTGATAAGGACTCAAGCCCATTATAAGACTCATCTAA
Source organism: Francisella halioticida (assembly GCF_002211785.1). Taxonomy (NCBI): domain Bacteria; kingdom Pseudomonadati; phylum Pseudomonadota; class Gammaproteobacteria; order Thiotrichales; family Francisellaceae; genus Francisella; species Francisella halioticida. Next base: position 874,470 of record NZ_CP022132.1, on the reverse strand, counting down.
TTGATTAACTATCCAGTTTAAAACTTCTACTACATTAGCATATTTAAATTCAGCCTGTTTTTCAGAAGAGCTCGAGTCCACAAGCCATTGTCTATAAGAAATATTATCAATAAATGCGTGTAGTATCTTTTTTAATTCTACTACAGAAATACTTGAAACTATTTCTTGTTGAACATTTAATATTAAATCTTTAAAGTTTAGTAGTTTCTTCTTTGTGAATTCACGTATTTCGAAAGGCTCCAAATTATGTAAAGTACAAAAAAAGCTATAATGGTGCTCACTAGCATATTCTCCTAATTTATGAATGGTTGCGCTACCAACTTCTCTTTTAGGAGTATTAACTACGCGCAAAAATGCTCTATCATCATCCGGATTAACAATTAGTCTTAAATAAGAGATAATATCTTTAATCTCAGTTTTTGAAAAAAATGAGCTTCCTCCACTTATAGTATATGGAATCTTATGCATCTGCATATACCTTTCTAAGAGATATGCTTGGTAGTTACTTCTAATCAAGATTGCATAATCAGAGTTTCTAGAATTAGTTTTTACTCTATCAAAAAAAATATCACTAGCTATAAACTGTGCCTCATCCTCATCATTTACCAAACTTATTACTTTTATCTGTTCACCATATGTTTTTGCAGACCATAGATTTTTCTCAAAAATATGACTATTATTTTCTATTAGTTTATTAGCAATATTCAAAATCCTACCTGTAGAACGATAGTTCTGCTCTAACTTAATAACTTTAAGATTAGGAAAATCTTCTTGTAAATGACGTAAATTTTCTGGGCGAGAACCTCTCCAAGCATATATAGATTGGTCATCATCACCAACTACTGTAAATTTATTTTTATTCTGTGTTAAATATTTTAAAAGTTGGTATTGAGATTCATTAGTATCCTGATATTCATCAATTAATATATATCTAAACTTATCTGCCCATAATTTTTGGATATTTTGATTATTTTTAAATAGCTGAATTGGCTGAAATATCAAATCATCAAAATCAAATGCATTATAAGATCTTAAATACTTTTGATATTCCTTATAAACAATAACTGCTTGTTTCTCTAAGTCATCTATTGGTTGAACCTCATCTGGAGTTAATAATGCAGACTTCCAAAAAGAAATTTTTGATTGGATAAATCCTGTATTTTGCTTCGGTAGCTGATATTGATCATAAGCAATATCATATATTAAAGTTGCTGAATCATGGCTATCAAAGAGAGTGAAGTTTTTCTTATATCTAATATCTAAAAAATGCTTTTTTAAAATAGATAAACCTAGAGAATGAAATGTTGATATAGTAAGACCTTTTGTTTTTTCTTTATCTAAACGAGACTTAACTCGCTCTTGCATCTCTTTAGCAGCTTTATTAGTAAACGTAACAGCCAAAATACTTTTTGCAGGATATAACAGCTTTTCTATTAAGTATGAAATTTTTTCAATAATAACACTTGTTTTACCACTACCAGCACCGGCTAACACCAATAACGGCGCGCTAATATACCTAACAGCTTCCTGTTGCTGTGGATTTAGATAATTTAGCATTTAACTATGATTTGATCATTATTTAGCTGATACTCTTGTTCTTTAGCTTCTTTATGAAAGACTACAAGCATATAGCACTCGTCATCTATAAATACTTTATTTACAATATTTGCTAAAGGTTTATTATTAATAGCTTTCAGATTAAATTCACTAATATTTGTCTGTGATTTTATTACTGCTAATTCTTTTTTAAGTTTAGCTTTGTAGTGCATTCTTGCTATTACCTCTTGCCCCATATAGCAGCCTTTAGTATAGCAAATGACATGCTCAATATTATCTAACTCTAATTCAGCAGGTAAAAACTGTTCAAAATTTTGAGCATTTATAGTAGCTAATTTATTAATAATGTTTTCTTTTTGTATTTGTTCGAAACTACTATTAGATACTAAGCTATCTTTTTCTAAAACATCATGATTTAAAAAACCATCTCTTTTAAAAAATAATGAGTAACCTTCATTTATTGAAAAACTCACTTTTGAAAACATTCCATATTTCTTTAACCACGTAATAAGATCTTCTACAACTCCTTCTTCAACTGAAAGTAATAATTTATCATCAGCAATATACTTAGCAAAACATAGCGAAATAATGCGTCCTTTTAAATTTGTAAAAGTTGTTAATAGGATATTATTATCCTGAGTTAATATATTTAGATCCGCTGTAACTAATCCTTGTAGAAACTTTTTAGTATCTACACCATTAACTTCTAATATTTGAAAATTATCATATTGGAAAATCATAATAAAACCTAACTATAGTAGAGTATTTTAACTAGTAGATTTTAGTATATTTAGAGAAACTATGCAAAAAATGTTTTTAGCTGATACAACTAATAATTAGCGCTAGTTCCACCAATTCCAGGAGGTTGATTATTTTGTATGCCACCTTGTGGACCATTTAACATCATCTGTCTATTTAATGTAGCATCTTGATCACTCATGGCTAAATTATTTCTAACATTTACTTCTGGTGTTGTAAGGTTAGCTAAATTTGGATTATCGTCTTCAGAATTATTTTTTTTAACTTTTGCATGACCAATTTGATGATGAGTAGGTTTTTCAGACCTCAAATAAGAAATATCTTGTGACTGTATATTAGCATTTTGATGCTTTCTATGCATTCCCATTACATTAGTTTGGAGATCTTTATCTTCGTTATCTACTTCTTGAATAACCGCTGTTTTACTATGATGCTCTCCATTTAACTTATTATTGTACATAATTCTTTGTTTTGATGTTTGAGCTAGCTCCTCACCATCATTGTTAGAATCATTTATAGCAAATGCACAAAAGGCTGGTGTAATAAAAGCCAAAGTTAATACTAATGGTAATAAAAATTTTTTCATGCTAAATTCCTTATTATAAGTTTTCTTTGATAATTTTTTCTAACTTAATTGTATCTTTTGCAAACTGTCTAATTCCTTCAGCTAACTTATGAGTTGCCATAGCATTTTCATTAATCAACCAACGAAATTTTGATTCTGTAAGCTCTGGATCTTGAGTTGAAACATCTAAACAATCAGATAATTTAGTTTTAAGGTTTTCTTTTCTTTGTTCTAAATCTTCAAGCAAAGATGGAGAGATTGTCAAAGCATCACAACCAGCCAAAGCTATAACTTGATCAACATTTCTAAAGCTTGCTCCCATAACAATTGTTTTAAAACCATGTGTTTTATAGAAATGATAGATAGATTTAACTGAATTAACACCATTATCATTTTCGATATTAGGGAAAACTTCTATATTATTTTCTTTTATTTGCCAGTCTGTAATTCTGCCAACAAACGGAGATATCAAATAAACACCAGCCTCAGCACATGCTTGAGCTTGAGCTTTATCAAAGATTAATGTCAAATTACAGTTTATACCCTCTTTTTGTAAAATTTTAGATGCTTTTATACCTTCCCATGTAGCAGCTATTTTTATCAACACTCGTTCTTTACCAATATTTCTATCTTGATATCTAGCTATAATTTTCCTAGCATAATCAATAGTTTCTGCTGCATTAAAAGATACTCTAGCATCAACTTCACTTGATACTTTACCATCAATGACATCAAGAATTTTAATACCAAAAGTAACTAGAATTTCTATTAATATTTCTTTAATTAGTTCATTGGTATTTAATTTCGGATTTTTTAATTTTATACTCTGAATAGTTTGTTTAACTAAATCAGAATATTTTTTATCTTTTACGGCTTTTAAAATCAAGCTAGGATTTGTGGTTGCATCAACAGGTTTATATTTTTTTATTAATTCAAAATCACCTGTATCAGCTACTACCATAGTAACTTTTTTTAATTGCTCTAATACTGACTGTTGCATATTTTAATAAAATTTAATTTAGATTATAATTACTAAAGTATACCGTTTGAAATACATTCAAGTAAATAAATAATCGGTATTTTTTTTAAAGATAAACACTAAGAAGTATATAAATTTAAATATTTTAATTAAGTAATCTCATATCTATTTTTAAGTAATTCAAACATAGCCCTAACAGCCATCATTTCACCACCTTTAGGTTTGCCCGGCATACTAGAATGATTCCAAGCCATCATATCAAAATGAATCCAAGTTGGGGCATCTTTTTCACCAATAAAATGCTCCAAAAATAAAGCCGCTTTTATAGCACCTGCAAAGGGAGTTAAATCACAATGAGAGATATCTGCAAATTCCGTTTTCAAGCTCTGTCTGTAACGATCAGCTAATGGAAGTCTCCACACATCATCTTGCATAGATTCACCAGACTTATAAATATCATTAGCGACTTTATCATCATTACAGAAAAATGCTGAAATTTCAGTACCTACAGCAACTCTAGCTGCGCCAGTCAAAGTTGTAAAATCTATCAAATAATCTGGTTTTTTTTGTGCTTCTTCATATAATGGTTCGGCTAATATAAGCCTACCTTCAGCATCTGTATTAGTTACCTGAACTGTAGTGCCATTTTTCATTTTAATTATATCACTAGGTCGATATGACTTAGCATCTATAGCATTCTCAACTGTTGGGATTACTAAACTCAAACTCACAGAAAGCTTATATTTCATAATCATATATGCAAGACCTATTGCATTTGCAGCACCTCCCATATCTTTGTGCATAAGCAACATTCCAGCAGCTGGCTTAACATTTACTCCACCAGTATCAAAAGCTACACCTTTACCAACAATTGAAATTTTAGGATGATTCTCATTACCCCAGTTTAATCTAACTAAACGCGGAGGTCGATGGCTACCTTTACCTACAGTATATACTCCCATATAACCTTGGATAGCAAGATCTTCATCAACCATCTCTTCAAATTTTGCATCAAATTTCCAGGCTATTTGTTTTATAATTTCTGAGATATCTGCGGGCCCCATATCTTCAGCTGGAGTCGTGATCATATCTCTAACTAAATAGTTTGCTTCTGTACTTATTAAAATATGTTGATATTTATTAGGTAAAAATAGTTTTATATCACTAGCATTATCTTTTGATTTATATTTTTCAAATTTATAGCATGCTAATGCAAATGCAATATAGTAAAGATTTAAGTCCTTTATCTCTGAATATTCAATATGATAATTGCCAGATGGTAATACTCCAGGTAAATCAGCAATACTAAACATAGACGTTGATACTAAACAGATAACCTTATCAATCTTTCCATCTAAATTAGGAATTATTAAAACTGTTTTATTATTGTTAAATTGCTTTACAAAATTCTGCAAGAAACCATCCTGATCATTCAACCAACTATTAAAGTTTTCTTTTTCAATCAGATATATAGGTAAAGAATCTATATCTTTTTCTTGTGTAAAACACGTTAACTCTGTCGATATATACATCTTTATAACTCCTCATTTTGATTTAAAATTAACCAGCTATTAAAATTTTGGACTGTACTAGCTGTTAATATACCAGCTGTCTTATAAAGACTTAAAAAGCCCATAACATAGTCAAATTCAGCATTATTTAATTCAATTAATCTTCTATAATAATCATTTAATAGTATAAAGTACTGGGTAATTGTTGTTGTACCTTGCTCATATCTTTGCTTGTATTTCTCGTATGCTATTTTTGCAGCTGCTACAACTTTACGTAAATTCATAACTTCTTTTTTCTTAAGCTGTACAAATCTAAATGCATACATAGCATCATTTTCGGCAACCCTACCCGTTTGAATCATATCAAACTCTGATGACTGATAATCATATGCTGCCTTTTTAAGCTGTGCGTAATTAGTTCCACCAGCGAATATATTCCAAGTTAAATTAATTCCAAAATAAAATGCATTTACAGTACCATTCATAGGTAAATTCTGATCAAAAACGGAGTTCCCTAGTGAACTTACTGCATTAAACCCAGGTGAGTATTTAACTTCAAAATTAACCTTTGGCATAAAAGTTCCTGTTACAGACTGATAATTATAATATTTACTTTCTTTTGTATGCGCAGAACCTAGGTATGATGGATTACTTCTCATTGTTAGCTCTTCCCAGCCTTCTTCAGTATCTGGAGATGGGTCTTTTATTTTAAATTTATTACTATATAAAATTATATCATCATCATTATCTGTAAATTTACGCAACTCTGCACGAGCAACTCTTTGCTGCCTTTTTGCCGCTGCATAGTCAGCTTGAGCTATATAATAGTTAGCTTTAGCTGTTTCATAATCTGCTATATCTGCAACACCTGAATCATAGTTATTTTGTAACTCATTATAACTTTGTTTATTAGCTTTTAAATTATATGAGTTATACTGAACATTTTTTATAGCTTTTGCTAAATTAAAATATGCATAACTAACATCATATAAAAACTGCTGATAATTAGTTCTATAGTCTTGTTGAGCAAACTGAGCAGTTTCTTGTGCTGACTGTAAATCTTTATATGCGCCGTAATCATATAAAGGCTGTGTTAATGTAATTAACCCTTGTATTGAATCAAATCTTCCCGTACGCTTATCACCATCAGCTCTTGGCTGACCTTGTAAAATATCATTTGCATTTATTTGCCCTCCAATATCTATCTTTGGTAGTAATTTACCTAATTGGATAGCAGGATCCATTTGTTGCGAGTCCAGTTGAAAACCTATATATTTATATTGTGGCGAATTTTTTATAGATTGCTTAATAGTAGTAGCATAGTCAGACACAATGCCATTGGCAAAGCCAAGACTGCAAAAAGATATACCTAATAATATTGATAAATATCTATTTATTATTCTCAAAGTATTACTCTTTTATATTTCTGCAAATAAACTTCTCAACTTTAGCTAAAGCACCATCAAGATTTGCAGAATTATTACCACCGCCCTGAGCCATATCAGGACGTCCGCCACCTTTACCATCTATATGAGAACTCAATTCTCTAGCAATATCACCTGCTTTTATTAATGATGTTAGAGATTTACTTACTCCAATTACAAACTGTACTTTACTAGAATTAATAGTACTTAAAACTGCAACTACTTTGTCATTTTTAGATTTATAATCATCGATTTTCTCACGTAACATCTTAACATCTGCACCCTCAATATTAGCAACAACTACAATTGTATCACCATACCTTTGTTCTTTGATATCACTACTTGATCCAGATAACAAATCCTTCTTTAATTTAGCTATCTGCTTTTCTTGGTTTTTGACTTGCTCTAGTAAAGACTCTAATTTATCAAAAATATTACTATCATTTGCTTTTAAAAACTTTTTAATAGTTACAACTTTATTTTCTATCTCAAAGGTATAATCTATAGCCTGTTGAGTAGTTATTGCCTCTATTCTTCTAATTCCAGAAGCAATACCGCCTTCTGAAACTATTTTAAATAAGCCAATATCTCCGGTATAACTCACATGTGTCCCACCACATAGTTCTATCGAAAAATTACCCATTGATATAACTCGAACAATATCTCCATACTTTTCACCAAATAAAGCTTCTGCTCCCATATTTTCAGCTTTTTCTTGTGATGTTTCTATAGTATTCACAGGGTGGTTTATTCTAATTTGCTGATTCACTAGAGTCTCAATTTGTTCAATTTGTTTTCTAGATAGAGCCTTATCATGAATAAAATCAAATCTTAGTTTTCTTTGATCAACCAATGATCCTTTTTGCTCTGCATGATCTCCTAATACAATATTTAAAGCTTTATGCAATAGATGTGTTGCACTATGGTTTGCAGCTATAGCTAATCTTTGCTGGTCATTTACTCTTGCAGTTACTTCATCACTTTTCCGTAAAACTCCTTTAGAAATTTTACCTAAATGTAAAATAGCACTACCTGACTTTTGCACATCTTCAACTATAAACTCTATTCCTGCTCCCTCAAGAAAGCCTTTATCACCAACTTGTCCACCAGACTCTGCATAAAAAGGAGTTTTATCCAATACTACAATAGCTAACGTTTGCTCTACCACTTCATCTACAAGAATACCATCTTGGTATATTTCAAGAACTTTAGCATCTTCTATTAAGGTTGAGTATCCCTTAAACTCAGATTTAACTTGAGAGTTAATCATATTATTATAATCGATATTAAATTTGCCAGCATCTTTTGATCTTTGTTTTTGTTCTTGCATCAACTTTTGGAAGGTAGGTTCATCAACCATTAAGCCCTTTTCTCTTGCCATATCTGCTGTAAGATCTAAAGGAAAACCATAAGTATCATAAAGCTTAAAAGCAACATCTCCGGAAATTCTATTATCTTTTAAATTTCCTATTTCTGCTTCAAATATTTTTATACCTTTTTCAATAGTCTTTAAGAAAAGTTCTTCTTCTTTTATTAAAGCTTTTTCTATAAGTTCTCTTTTTTCAACTAACTGAGGATATGCATCACCCATTTGATTAACCAACTCATCAACGAGTTTATAAAAAAATACTTCATTAGCACCTAACTTATTACCATGACGGATTGCTCGACGAATAATTCTACGTAAAACATAGCCACGGCCTTCATTAGAAGGCAAAACCCCATCAGCAATTAAAAATGTGCATGAACGAATATGATCTGCGATAACTTTCAATGATGCTGAATCAGCATCCTCAGTATTTGTTATTTGTTGGGCTTTTTTAATTAGTGCTTGGAAAAGATCTATATCATAATTATTATGTACATTTTGAAGGATAGCTGCAATTCTCTCTAGCCCCATACCAGTATCCACTGAAGGCTTTGGTAAATCTGAAGTACTACCATCAGCATGACGATTATATTGCATAAACACAATATTCCAAATCTCAATATACCTATCCCCATCTTCTTCAGGTGTCCCTGGTAATCCTCCAGATACATCTTCACCATGATCATAAAAAATCTCGGTACACGGTCCACATGGGCCAGTATCTCCCATTGACCAAAAATTATCAGACGAATCTATGCGAATAATTCTTTCTTTAGGCAAGCATATATGGTTATGCCAGACATCAAAAGCCTCTTCATCTGTAGCATATATAGTAACCCATAGCTTTTCTACAGATAACTTAATTTCTTTAGTTAAAAACTCCCAAGCAAACTCAATTGCTTCTTTCTTAAAATAGTCCCCAAAACTAAAGTTACCTAGCATTTCAAAAAACGTGTGATGTCTAGCTGTATAACCAACATTGTCTAAATCATTATGTTTACCACCAGCTCTTAAACATTTTTGTACAGTTACTGCACGTGAAAAATCTCTTTGTTCAAAACCAAGGAAAACATCTTTAAATTGAACCATTCCTGCATTTGTAAAAAGTAATGTTTCATCCCCAAAAGGTATTAGTGATGAACTTGGCTGGTACGAATGGTTTTTTGACTTAAAATAATTTATAAACTTATTACGTAACTCTTTAGTAGTAGTCATGATTTACCTTTAAGTAGATGTTCCTACAGATTTCTTAATTAAAATAAATAAAACAGACAATATTATAAACTATTTTGCTAAATAAAATAAACTCTACTGATCGCATTTACCTATAATTACATATATAATTTTTGATTATATAATTATTTTAAGATCTTAAAATGAAGAAAAACAAGATTATAGTTATCTCTATGTCATCAATTTTAATAATATTAATAGCTACAATCGGCTATTATTTTTATCATCAATCAGTTATCAAAAAACAAGAAGAAGCTAAAAAAGCAGCTGAGCTAGCAGCAATGCCTAAACCGTCAAGCTATTGTTTTATGACATATAAAATATCTACAGATAATGGTAAGACATGGGATAAAAAAATTATAAATGATGGGCAAAAAGTTACATATCAGGCAGAATGCTGGAAAAAATATCTTGAAATTATGAAAGATTTTAAATCTGAAACAGCTAAAGATGGTAACTGGATAGGTAAAACAAAAGATGGCAAAATGATTTCTAGCCCTTCTTTGCAAATATCAGAGGAACCTTTTGATCCTAACCATAAAAAACCTAAACTTAAACCTAAAGAAGATCCAACTAATGATTATTCAATTAACCTTCAACCATCTCAATAATTACAACTTAGAAATTTTCTGGTGATATTTCTTAATAATTTTATTTTTCATATCAAAGCTTTCTAAAGAACCAAAATTTTCTAAGTAATTTTCACTTTCAACTAAATTACTCTCATAAAGAAATCTTAGACTATTTTTACATTTTAAATCTTTTGGATAAGAATTCTTTTTAATCTGATACCATGCTGATAATCTACTAATATCGTCAGCCGAGACTATAAATAAATGTTTTCTAACTCTTGTAATCGCAACATAGAATAGTCTTCTTTCTTCCTCTATAGTCTCATCCGAGGCTTTGGTGTTCTTATCACCAAAAAAACCACCTTCTGTAACATCATAAACAACTACATAATCCCACTCTAATCCCTTTGCTCTATGCATTGACATTATCTGTATTTGATTTGGGTCATTACTATCTTGTTGATTAGATTTAAGATATATATTGTGTAATAACTCAATAAAATCGACTAAAGAGCTTTTTTTACTTTTAGCAAAACTTACTATGCCATTTATAATCTTAAGCTTTGATTTGCTTGAATGGGTTTCTCCTGAGATCTTAGAGATTTGCTTTTCTAAATCTAAATTTTCTAAAATAAAACTTATTGCTCTATCAGATTTTTTTATCCGAGTATTATTGAAAATAGCTCGCCAACTACTAACAACTGCTAAGATATTTCTTTTTTTAAAAGGCTTATCTGCTGTTTTAGTAAGATCTGCTATTAAAGTCATCGCTTGTGAGATATCTTTAGCTATTTCTTGTGCTAATTTCTGCTTAGTGTCTCTTTTTAAATATAATGAAGGATAATCTAACATTGATTTTATAAATTCAACTCGATGTTCTATAGAATGTTTCTCAAAGCCATAACCTTTATTAAACAACATCAAATATCCATATATAGCCTTAAAAAGGTTTTCACTAAAAATATTTTTATCTGCTACAACTCTATATGCTAAATCGTTATACAGACAACTTAGTTCAAAAACCGTTGTTGAATTATACTTTCTAACTAATATAGCAACCTGCTCTGCTTTTACACCACTATCAATCAATGCTTTTAACTTTAAAACAACCTTATCACTATTATCTAAGATACTAATATCTGTAGTTTTATCTTTTAATTTAGGATATGTTATACATAGGTTATTATGGCGTTTCTTATTATTAGTAATAATATTATTGGCCATAAGAGATACTAAATCACCATAACGAAAAGTATAAGATAGTTGATACTGTCTTACATTTTTAAAATCTTTTTTAAAGCCTTCTAACATATAATATGGTGTTGAACCACGCCACTGATAAATAGTTTGATCAACATCTCCAACAGCCATTACATAAGTATTATCTCCAACGAGACATTTTAAAAAAAACTGCTGTGCTTGATTTATATCTTGATACTCATCGATAATTATATAGGAATATAAACTATTTGCTCGAGCTATACTTGAACTATCTTTTTCAAATAACTTTGCTGGCAAATATATCATATCATCGTATGTAATTACTTTTTGCTTTTCACACTCTCTATTAAATTCAGCAAAAATCTTATCTAAAAGCCTTTTTTCTTTTACATTTAGATCTTTTATCCTTTGGTTATTTAAAGCAAGATCTGATTTAAGTAATGAAATATACTCTTTAAAACTCTCGATTCTTTCATTGTCAATATCTTTAATTATTTTAAATTCTTTTTGATATAACTTTAATAACTTTTGAATAATAATATCAACTTCGTACTCTTTAAGAATTTTTTCAACACTAATATAGCCTGCCTTGGCAAACGCTTGTAAGAAACTGTTGCCTAAAGAATGCATTGTGCGGACATTAATTAATCTAGATATTTCAGGTTTTAAAACTTTATTAAGCCTATTTGCAAAATCAAGCTGAGCAGATTTATTATACATTAAAACTAATATTCTATTAGGAATAATTCCTTTAGCTATTAAATACTCTATTCTAGCAATAAGAGTTTGTGTCTTACCGCTACCAGCAACTGCTGAAACTAAAGCATGTTTTTTAATATCATGATTGATAATTTTCTGTTGTTCAGATGTATACTGCATTTATTCTTGTGATAATTCTTGATCTAATTGCTTAGAAGATTCTTTTTTAGGTTGAGGAAAATTTTTATTAGTAAAAGTTCTGGTTACTATATAACTAAATGTTAAAACAATCTGCTTTAAAATATTTACAACAAATTTAACTAAGACAAATACTGTAACGCCAAGATATTTAATGTAATTAAATATACTTATATTTACTCTTTTATCCTTAATAAACTTAAATGGTGCAAATATGAATAGAGCTAAACTAATCATAACAATATAAGATAAAATAGATCCTAGCAGCTGTCCATACCATTGTGCAAATCTATAAAATAAAACCATACCAATAACTGTTAAAATCACTAATAATATAAATAAAAATAAGCTTTTCTTTTTCATCCTTGCCGCCCTTAAAATTCTAAGTTATACAATGATAGCATTATTTTATTATAACTGAAGTTACGTACTAAATATATTTTGAGTGTTATAAGTTGCGTTGAAGAGCAAGGAAACAAGACGTAGGAGCTACTAGTAGCTTCAAACCTTGGTAACGACGCTATTTAATGCAAATTAAATCATCCAAAAGACAAAAAGCTAAAGTTTCATCTGACTGCGTTAGAACTTTATTACCATAGCTACCGCTATGGTAATAAAAACCTGCCTTGTATATAACACTTTGTCTTTATGCTCAAATTTATGTTTAGTACGTAACTTCAGTTATAACTTGTGTTATAATCTTAGATCAAAATTATAGGAACTTTAAATTAACTTAAATTTATGACTACAGATCAAAGATTACATATTGTAACAGAAGCTCTAGATGATCTAAAAGGGCTAGATATCCAAGCTATAGATGTAGAGCATCTAACAGACATAATGGACAAAATTGTGATTTGCACAGCTTCATCAACCACTCATGCTAAAGCTCTTTCTAAACATTTAGAACAGGAGCTTAAAAGTAACAAAGTGTCTATATTAGGAATTGAGGGCGACAATAAATCTGACTGGATTTTGGTAGATATTGGAGATGTTGTAGCCCATATAATGCTTGAAGAAACTAGAAACCTATATGCATTAGAAAAGCTTTGGGATATCCAACGCACAAATAGCTAATTATAGCTACACTAATAAACTACCTTAATAGATCTATCTCAATAAAATTCGAAGTTAAAAAATTAAAAACCATTAATAATATGGCCAATATTTTAATATATGCACATGGGCGAGACTATATAAAGTAATGAAAAAAGCTATAAAAACTAGGCCAGCATGTTGATAAGCGAACAGATAGTGCATTAGTTTTAGAAAAAACTTTAGCAGAAAAATCTGGTTTATGATGGCAAGGTTAGAAACTCTATGTTAATAAATAAAACTTAAGAGACATTCTTTTTTATTGGGGTTATATGTAATATTTAGATTTATCTAAACTCCTCAATTTAGAAAAACATATTAATCCTTGTGGTAAATGCCAAGCATCTATAAAGCTTTGCCCTACTGGCGTAATAAAACAAGAAAAATTATCGATTTTCAAAAACGTATTTCATATTTAACTATTGAAAAATGAAATGCTATACCTTTAGAGCTTAGAGATAAAATAGGAACAATATATGGCTGTGATGATTGCCAACTAGATTGTCCTTTTAATAATCAAGCAGCTCTAATAATAGAAAAAGCTTTACAACAAAGAGATTCTATAATAAATAAGTCTTTATTAGAGCTTTTTGTATGGACAATAAATGATTTTGATAAGTATCTGCTATTCGAAGAATAGGCTATAATACATGGATAAAAAATATAACTATAGCTATAGGAAAATCACAATATAGTAAAAGCAATACCCAAGCTTTGATAATTAAAAAAAATAAATTCAGTAATGATCTATTACTAGAGCATATTAACTGAGCCATTGATAAACAACAAAGTTTAGCTCAAAAAAGATATAAATGATTGTGATTTATATATTGTTTGTTAGAATTGCTAAGGAATACTTTTATAAAACAAAGGAGAAAATAAATAATGAAATTAACTAAAACTCTACTTATAGCTCCATTAGTTGCTGGGGCTTTGATTAGTACTAGTTTTGCAGCAACAGATACTAAATCTGATATAAGCTACTCTGTTGGATACACTATGGGGGAAACTCTAAAAGCTCAAATGCAACAAAATAATGTTTCTGCAGATAACGGACAAGTTATTGATGGTCTAAAAGATGGAATTGATTCAAAAAAACCTAAATTGACTCCAGAACAAATGCAAACTGCTATGATGGATTTCCAAAAGCAAGCTATAGCTGCACAAAAGAAGGCTCAGTAAGAAATTTAAGGTGTAAAGAATGACTAAGAAAAAACTTTTAAAAGCACTAGCTGTAGCAGCTATCACAACTAGTTTAGTTGCTTGTTCTAATGGTAGTAGTGATGATTCTTCTTCAACTGCTAGTACAAGTTCAGGATCTACAGTAGCAACTACTACAAAAACAATAGATACAAGCAGTGACAACGTTAAAGCCAATGCCAGCTACACTATTGGCTATGGCATGGGATCAAGTATATCTCAAGATCCTAATCTTAAGAGCTATGATTTATTAAAAGATCAAGTAATAGCAGGTTTTAAAGATGCAATGGGTTCTAAGAAACCAGAAATCTCTGAGCAAGATATCAAAAACAATATGGGCTCTCTTCGTCAAACTATGATGAAAAAAATGAGTGAGCAAAGAGTAACAAGCTTCCTTAAAGTTAAAAATAGTATGTATAACTCTGACCTAACTCTTAAATCAGATGTTAAGAACCCTGACGTTGTAATATATGAATTTTTTGACTATCAGTGCATGTACTGTTCAAAATTGGCTCCAGGAATTGAAGAGATTATGAAACATAATAGTAATGTTCAAATTATCTTTGGTGAGTTTCCAATTTTTGGTCAAAGAGCTCCAGCATCAGAATATGCAGCTGAAGTTGGTACTGCAATCTATAAACTATATGGTGCTGATACATATGTTAAATATCATAATGGTGTATTTGCTACAGGTGAGGATGAAGGTAAACTAACTGACGCAACTGTAAATAAAGTAGCGACTCAAGCTGGTGCTAAGATTGATGCTGTTAAGAAAGCTATCACGAATGATAAAATAGCAGCTCATGTAAAATCCACCTTAGAAATGGGCTTTAAGGATCTTGATATCCAAGGAACTCCTTTCTTAGTTGTTGCTCCTCTTAAAGGTGCTAATGCTGATAATACTACTATAATAGATGGTTATACGAGTACAGCGAATATTCAAAAAGCTATAAATAAAGCTAAACCTAGTAACAAAACATCTTCAACTACTACTTCAGACAAATCTAAATAATTTAAAATTTATTTAAATTATCTAATCTTTAATTTTTAAAACATAAATAAAACTTATATAGCAATTTTATTTGTTATACTATGCTTCCTAAGAAACTAATAATAGAAATTCTAAAATGTTTCAAATAAGAAAAGGAAGTAAATATCTTGTTTTCTTTGTGGTAATATTTGTTGCTTTACCCCCTTTTGCTATTGATACTTATATCCCAGCTTTTGGTAAAATTAGTGATTTTTTTCAAGTAGATGTAAGTATTTTATCTATTACTGTCTCAACTTATCTTATTGGTTTTGGAGTCGGTATGTTTTTCTGGGGAGCATTATCAGATCGATTTGGCCGTAAAAATATACTTATAATCGGTATGCTCATATATGTATTAAGTACTATTTTATGTTCATTTGCACATGATTTTAGTACATTAGTATTTATGAGGTTCTTACAAGGCTTAGGTGATTCTCCTGCAGCTGTAGCTGCAGCTGCTATCCTCAAAGATTGCTATAGAGGGCAGAAACTAATAAAAATGATGGCTACCATGGTTATGATATTTATGATAGCTCCTATAGTAGCTCCAATCATTGGCAGTATTATTATTTATACAACTGGAAGCTGGCAAAATATTTTCCATTTTTTAACTATTTATGGAATTATATTGCTCATAATAACGTTAATAATTCCTGAAACACTCCTTTCACACAATAAGTCAAAGAGCTTATCATCTAGCTTTAAAGTCTACTTCAAACATTTAACAAATATACCTTTTATAGCAACATCTTTAGTCGCTGGTCTTTGTTTTGGGGCATTATTTAGTTTTATTAGCTCATCATCTAACTTAATTATAGAATACTATAAGCTTGGATATATCCAATACTGTATACTTTTTGCTTTGAATATTTGTGGCATCTTATTTTCTAGCTACTATATAAAGAAAAAAATAACCTCTTCTAATCAAAGGTATTTTATATTCGTTGGTTATATATCTGCTATTATAATTATAGTAGCGAATATTATAACTTCTATATTTTTTAATAATATTTATTTTTTTATAATTTTAAATGTACTTGCAACAGCTAGTTTTTCTTTAATAAATCTTATCACAACAACAAAAGCAATTGATTTATTAAAAGAAGGCTTTGCTGCTGGAAATGCTATTGTAAGACTTACAAGATTCGTAGCAGCTGGTTTTGCTGGTTTTTTCTTGAGCTTTTTATCTATATCAAATTTAATGGTAGATATTCCAATACAACAATTAGGATTTATAATTTTATCTATACTTATTTTTGTGATGATAAAAAATAGGCTATTTCCAGAAAAAGCATAACTAGAATATTTTTTTATGCGTATGGCAGTATGGTAAAGATCCTTGCCTCATATAATAATCTAGATGATAATCTTCTGCCACATAAAAAGGTTTCACTTCTCTAATTTCAGTAGCTACTTTGTATCCCTTATTGATTAAAGAATCTTTTAAGCTTTCTACGATTTGCTTTTGTTCATCGTCATAATAGAATATAGCAGACTTATATTGCTCACCAATATCAGGACCCTGACCATCAACTTGTTGAAAATCATGAATCTCAAAAAAGTATTTTAATAAATTTTCCAATGAGAGTTTTGTCTTATCAAAGATTATTCTAACAACCTCCAAATAACCTGTATTACCACTACATACTTCTTTATAATTTGGATATGGATGATCTCCACCACAATATCCTGATTCAGCAAATAACACTCCACCAAGTTTTTTCATGTAGTATTCAACACCCCAAAAACACCCTGCTGCAACAATAATCTCTTCAGTTTCACCAAAAATTTCTGATGCAATAAAATCAACTGATGCAGAATTTACACAATAACGAGTATTTAACTTAGTATAACTCTCTCCATGAAATATATGGCCTAAATGACCATCACAATTATTACATAATATTTCTGTTCTTCGTCCATCAGCATCTGGAAGCTCTTTAACATTATTATCTATATGAATATCATAACTAGGCCAACCACAAGTTGAAATAAATTTACTATCTGCTTTAAATAGTGGTGTACCACAATTTCTACAGATATATATACCCTTTTGATCTAAATCATTATATTTTCCTGTAAATGGTTGTTCCGTATCTTTATTGATTATAATTTCATATTCTTTTGGAGTTAAACTTTTTGTTTTAAGCACTCTAACACCCATACCTATCTTAATTAAATATAGTTAATAATTATTATACAAACTTTTGAAAAAGTATATTCTAATCTACAATATTTATATGATATTAAAATAGATTTCGTAGCAAATGTATAACAGTAAAAAATAGGCTACAATATAAAACATAGATATTATGTATTATTAGTCATATTTATTATTTAAAGATCTCTATAAAAAACATAAAATATAGGCAATAACTATATCTAACTAATATTGATGAAAGCCCTTACACAAAAATTACATAAAGAAATAAAAAGACTTCATTCATCTCAGGGAAGAAAAAAATCACCATATTATATTATAGAAGGTGTTAGATGCTGCCAAGAAGCTATTGAAAGACTTTCCAAATTAGAGATATATGCAATAATAACAACCGAAAAACTAGATAATAAGTTATATCATTCAGATAAAAAGCATATCCATATAGTTTCTGAAAAAGATTTTAATGAACTTTCACAAACTCAAAATCCACAAGGAATTTTAATACTAGCTTATAAAAAAGATTTTAAAGAACTCAAATTTAACGATAATTTCATACTAGTATTAGATAGAATCCAAGATCCAGGTAATATTGGTACAATACTTCGTACAGCAATAGCTGTTGGATTAAAAGAAATAATTCTAACAAATGGTACTGTAGACCCATTTAATCCTAAAGCAATCCGGGCAGGCATGGGAGCACAGTTTAGTTTAGATTTTTATTATCTTGATAATCTCAAACAATTAAAAACTATATCTAAGCTTAAAAATTATAAAGTATGGCTAACAACTCCTCATGAAGGAGTGTCTTGTTATGATAGAAAGTTCCAGCTTAAAGACAGTATATTAGTTTTTGGTGAAGAGGCAAATGGAATACAGGATTTCTCTGTAGGTGAAAAAACAATGATTCCAACTCTTAGTAATATTGAATCATTAAATGTGGCTCAAGCAGCAACTATCTATTTATTTGAAGGTTTGAGACAAAAACTGTTAAAATAGTACTAGAAATATAATTTAGTAGAAAAGGAGAAATACTATGAGTAAATGTAAAACACACAAAAATCATGACCATGAACATAAAGATGGATGTGGTCATACTAAAATAAAACATAACGATCATTATGACTACTTACATGATGGACCTCTACATCATAAGCATGAAGATCACTACGATGAACATACTTTATAAATTTCAGAAAAAAACCCCAATAATTGTAAACCTATCAAAGAAGAGTGCTGTGATCATGTCCACGGACTAGACTGTGGGCATGAAGCCATACCTCATGGAGATCATATTGACTATATAGTAGATGGTAGATTGCACCATCCTCATAGAGATCATTGTGATGATCATGGCCCTATTGAAGTAATAAAAAATAACAAAAAATAAAATCTAGAACTTAGCTATTATTTTTAAATTAATCTTGATGAAGATACCTTTGCTATAAGTTTATGTCTAAATGTAACTATATTTAATTATTAAAAATTTCTATTATTATCTTGCTGATAACTAATTATTAACTTAGTTACATCTTCACTAGACACATCATTTTATACTACCCCAATAAATTAAACAATATTTTCAATTATTTAGTTCCCATCTAAGCCGCCCGTTTTTCCAATAAGTTATCGTAATAAAATTCCATAGGTTTTTTATAATTGATAGACTCATGAAATCTTCTATTATTATAAAAATCTATATAATCATCCACATCGTTTCTTAGTTCAACAATGATCTACCCCGTCAATTTGGGACAGTTTACTACTTCATTTTCCATTATATATTCAAATTGATATGGAGTCATATAATTTATTGTAGAATGTCTCCTTTTTGTATTATAGTAAGCTTCAATATATTCAAATATTGATAGTTTAGCTTCTTCTCTAGTTTTATAGCTTTCATCATGTACTAACTCTACTTTTAAAGTTCCAAAGAAACTTTCACAAGCAGCATTATCGTAACAGCATCCTTTAGAGCTCATACTTGATAGTAGCCAGTGTTCTTTAATAATGTCTTGATATTGTTTGCTACAGTACTGTGACCCTTTATCAGAGTGTATAATCACACCACTAGGAAAATTTCTTCTAAATAATGCCATATTTAAAGCATTACAAACTAAATCCGCTTTCATCCTAGAATCCATTGCCCAACCAATAACTGATCTTGAAAATAAATCTATAATCACACAAAGATACAGCCACCCCTCTTGTGTAGGTACATAAGTTATATCTGTAACCCACCTATGATTTACAGATAAAGCAGTGAAGTTTTGTTCTAATAAATTATCATAAACATGTTTGTTGTGGTTAGAATCTGTAGTTTTCTTATGCTTACGAGCCGCTTTAGCATGTAAACCAAGTAATTTCATACGTTTAGATACTCTAGGTTGAGTAACTTTCCAACCCATATCTTTAAGCTCTTTGTATATCCTAACACTTCCATATCTAGATTTATGTTCATTAAAATAGCATCATCTAGTTCAGCATCATTATATTGCCTTTTACCTATAGGTTTATGAATCCATCTGTAATATGAAGATGTGCTCACATTCAAAGATTTACATAGTGTTGTTACTGGCATAACTTTATAATGCTCCTTAATAAAGGCGTACCTTACAGATTTTGCTTTGCAAAGTAAGCTGTGCCTTTTTTAGTATTTCACGCTCTGTTTCTGCCTGTTTGAGTTTTTTCTTCAAATCAGTATTTTCAAAAGATAGTTGCTGGTACTGCGTTTTATAATCTATCTTTATTTCTTTCTGAGGGTTTGACATGGCTTTGGATATCCAACTGCAAATGGTTTTATATTTAACCCCTAAATTATCTGCTATTTATCGTCTATTTGCATCTGGTTGTAAACATAATTTAACAGCTTCATCTTTAAACTCTTTTGTATATCTCATCTTGTCTCCTTTTCTTAACACCTAAGTGTCCCAAATAGGAGGGTATGATCACATTTATATAATTGCGCTTTTAGGTATCTTAATAAGATTAATTATTAGGTTAATTTAAACTAGCATTATTTAATTGTCTATCACTATAGTTTTTTTATTCAATTTATTTAAAACCTCACAAACTTCTTCAATCACCCTACTAGGAAGTATCCCAACATATCCACCTAGTTTTTTAGCTAAATTATCCCCAGCCAAGCCATGTACATATGTAGCTAATCTACTTGCTGATAAAGTATCTAAACCTTGTGATAAAAAAGCACCAATAATTCCAGATAGCACATCACCTTGCCCTGCTACTGCCATACCTTGATTACCTGTAGCATTTATATAGATTTCATTATCTTTACAAATTAGGCTTCCAGCTCCTTTTAGTACGACTGTGGTATTATATTTTTTAGCTAAAGCTCTAACTGCAGTAAATCTATCTTCTTGAATTTCTTGGGTTGTACAGCCAAGTAATCTTGCGGCTTCTGCTGGATGTGGCGTTATAACCTTATTTTCTAAATTAATAAATTTTTCTCTGATTTGCTGATTTATTGCTATTATATTTAGAGCATCTGCATCGAAAATTGCTGGCTGTGTTAAATTATCAATTATCAATTTTAAGATTTGTTGAGAGTCATCAGTTGTATCAAAGCCAACCCCTACTACCAAAGCTGAGAAAGTATCTAGATCTTTAGGGATATTCTGCAAAGATTTTGTCATTAGCTCAGGCATAGACATATCTACACGAAAGTCCATATCTAGAGATATCATTGAAACTTTACCACAACCACTATACAGAGCACTTTTACCAGCTAATTGTAAAGCGCCATTCATGCCAACATTACCACCAACTATTGCTAAATTTCCATAAGTTCCTTTATTAGTATTTTTCTTTTTTCTAAGGATATTTTCTAGATTTATAGCTTGGATATTGTTTTTATAAACTTGATATTCAGACTGGCTAAGTTTAATATTTTTACTATCAATTAGCTCTTTAACTGTTACTTTACCTGCATAATCTAAACCATCTCCAGTATGCAAACCTTGCTTATTTGCTAAAAATGTAATTGTTTCATTAGCCTGTATAGCATCTTCATATACTCTAGCGTTAAAAGCCCCCAAGCCACTAGGTACATCTATAGCTAATATATACTTTGAATTTTGATTTATAGTTTTTACAAGCTCTAAAGCATCTCCCTGTAAAGTTCTATCTAAACCTATGCCAAATACCCCATCTATAACTACGTCATAATCATCAATACTTACTAACTCTTTCAGAGGGTTCTTTAACTTAGAAAACCCATCATAATATCTTTGATTATCTTGATTACCTTTAGGAAAAATTCTACATATATCAACATCATATTGATTCTTATAGAGTTTAATAGCAGCAGCAATACCATCACTACCATTATTACCAGACCCAACAACTACTAGGATTTTATTTTGTTTATTGAATTTGTTACTAATAAATTCAACTATCTCATCAGATGCATTTTCCATAAGGTTTAACTCTTGAGAAATAGCATATTCTTCAATTTCACGACTTTGTTTTTCAGTAATAAAAGCCATATCTAAAGACCTAAAGAACTACTCTATATATAAGTATAATAAGCTAAAGATACAAACTTTTATATGATAAATTACTAGAACCTGTGCTTAGGCTGTTTTTTCATAAATGATCTATTAGGAGTACCTTTAAAACATTTAATAATATAAGGGTATCCTTTAGTAACATAATAGCCATAATAATTATTATGTACCATACCATTACATTCATCTAAATCACCACTACCAACTACATATTGATAATCATCAACAAACTCTCCTGTATACTTACCTCTAGGGCTATCTTGAGTATCTGGACGATTACCTTTTCTTAACTGATAACTTGATTTGACTGCAACTATTTTACCATCTTTATTAATATAACTTCCATAAATAGGAAAGCCATCTGCTGCAAAACCTATCACAGGAGATTCTACTGATGAGTTATTTTTAAATAGTGCATTTGGTGAAGCATGATAGTGATAAGTACCATCAGGTTGAGAATGAGCATGATGACTATCCATTATGAAAGTTGATTTTTCATACACTGGATTATAGCGCCATTTAGCATTTGAATTAAAACAACCAATTCTACCATCACCTACACCATAACAACCTGCTGCAAGCAAATCAACTTTAACTCCATTAAGCATAATTGCATTATCCATTCTCAGAGATAGAGGAGTTGGTCTAGCTGCTTGTTTAGGGCTCTTGGATATTATATATATTTGATATTGTGGTACCACCTTATTTGGAAAAGATCCTACTTCAGCATCATCATAAGCATGATTAGGGATACCATTACTGATAATGACACAATCCTCATCATTAGTTTCTACCGTCATATATGACGAGTTTTCTTGACCTAAATTGAAATCATTTGCTGATGCAAAATAATTACCTACATAATAGCTACAGTAAGGCGATCTTTCTGACAAAATTTTATTATTGGTATATTTACACCATCTTTATCCTTTATGATATAACCATGCCTATTTAATTGATGTAATCTAAAATATTCATATTCATGAGCAATACAATCAAATGGCGTAATTAGTATCATCATGCTAAAAAAATTTAAATCAAAGATAATTTAATATTTTTATAAAATGTAAGAAAGAAATTTCTTTATAATTTATTCCAAGATACTTAGAATAGAAATTACTACTAGCATATATAACTCTGGCTTACTTTGCCAACTAAACAGATGCAACTATAGCCCACTTCCTATTCAAAGATTTTATTAGCTGCGTAATATTATTGTTTTATATTTATTTTGATACAAACAATAATACTTATTTTACTAAAATTTTCCTGTTTTTAAAAAATAATCCACTTTCTTAAGAGTTTCAATATCATGATGAATTTCACCATGATTTTTATTTAAGATAATTCTATCATCACTATTTATAGCAAAAGCAGATTGCACCTCAACTAAACCATCATGATCATTATTAAGACAAAATCTGGCTAAAAGATTAATTTTTGAATGCCTTTTACCAGCAATTAATCCTACTGAAAACTTAGCAGATACAGCATTACAAACATCAAGATATTTATCCGTTACTTTCAGTTCTTTATTTGGTTTTAATATTTTAGAATAAAAAGGAATTTTATCACCAAAATTAGCAATCTTTGAGCCTCTAAACGGTGTAGCTATAAATACACATTTTTCAACGTTCTCAAGCTGTAGTTCATTTATAGATTTACAAACTATTATACCTCCCATACTATGGGCTAAGAAAGTAATAGATTTTGTATTTGGAATATTTTCTATAACTTGACACAATTTTGCAACTGCCACATCTATTCCTACAAATGTAGTAGGTAAATTTATAGATATAATTTCATCATGATGTTGTCTAAAGAAACTTTCTAAACTTCGCATATCCTTACTATTTTCAATAAAGCCATGAACTAGAATCAATATTCTATCTATTTTCATTTATTAATAAACACTTATACGTTTTAGGGATTATATCCAAATCCTATCAAATTATCCTTTAAAATAATATTTGGTTCATTAAAAGTTATATAATCACTGTAAATATCTTTTGTAACCCAGTCTAAAGGATCAAGATCTGATAAAGTAATATTTTCAGCTAATGCAAAGCTTGCTGTAGCCAAGATACCAGCTGGCGACTCCATCATACAACCAACCATACATAGCATACCTGCATTGTCGGCTATTTTTTTAATTTTTTTTGCCTCTAATATACCACCTGTTTTAGCAAGTTTTATATTTATCATATTACAAGCTTGTTCATCTATAACACGTTGAGCATCTTTTGCATCAAATACTGACTCATCTGCAACTATAGGAATATTACTAAATTGAGTTATCTCGTGCATTGCTGATATATCATAATATTTAACTGGCTGTTCAATTATCTCAACACTCAAACTATACTTATTTAGCTCTTCGATAAACTGCTTTGTTTGAGTTACACCCCACCCTTGATTAGCATCAAACCTAAACCTGACATTTTTATCAAATTCTTTGTCCAAAGCTTTAAGCAACTCAATATCTCTTTTAAAATCAGCACCAGTTTTAACTTTTATAGCCGTAAAATTAGCTTCAACACCATTTTGTATATTCTGTATAGTTTCAGCAACTGTACCTCAACTTATAGATACATCTGTTTCAACAGTATTGTTTTTTGCACCAAGGTAATCTGCTACAGAGATATTTTTTTGTTTAGCTAATAAATCATAAAAAGCTAAATCAATAGCCATCTTTGCAGCTGAGTTAAACATAACTCTCTTAAATGCCTGCTCTACAACTTCTTCATAATCACATAAGTTTGATCCTTTAATAATGGGAGCAAAAATCTCACTAACAATATATTGCATACCTTGTAAAGTATCTCCAGTAATTGCAGTTGTTGCAGGAGCTACTCCATAACCTTTAACTCCACTATCGAGATTAGTTCAACAACTAAAGCATCAATATGGTTTGTACTTCGTATAGCTGTTACAAATGTTCTTTTAAGAGCTATTTTTACTATAGATGTTTTTATATCTATTATTTTATTCATACTGCAAATCCCAAAAGTATTTTAGCAACTATTAAACCACCTCGAGTTCCTACTAGAAAACCAAGTAATGCCATAACTACAGCTATAGAACACATAGCTAAATTTAGTTTGAATATCTTAGCTATGATTATCATTATTATAGCATGTATAACTAATATCATTATTCCACAAGCTATATATATGGGAGCTTCAGAAAAACCTTTAAATGAAGATCCTGATACTATTAAAGCTACTAAAAAATATAAAAATATACTAGCAATAATACTATCACTTTTTATTTTGCTATTGGAGTCATAGCTGCTATAAACCCTAAGAAGGTTACTATTAATATAGTCCAAGTTTTTGTTGTTATTAGCGTTGTTTCAGGTAAGTAAGTTGCTACTATACTTGCAATATCTGTAGCTGTAAATGCTATAGCTATTAATAAAAAGATACCTACAAAATTAATATCTCCTTTAAGGTTATATGAATCTTCAATATCATTTTTTTTAATATGCTCTTCTAACGACTCTGCTTTTGTCCACTTATCAAAGACTTTTGCACGAAAAATAAGAGCAAATAAAAGTGCAAACCAAATGGTATAGCTTATTGAATCTGTCAAAAGTATATAGCCCATCTGATTATCTGGAGTATTAAGAGCTTGCTGAACAGCAACCATATTACCAGTACCCACCATCCAACTAGCAGATAAAGCAGAAAACCCTTTCCAAGCATCTGGTGATATATATCTACCAATAGTTAGATACATGATTATGAAACATATCATTATGCTAATACTTGCTCCAAAAAAAGCTATTAACAACTTCCTTCCGAGTTTAATTACAAGCCTAATATCACATCGAACTAGCATTAAAAATAACATTATAGGTAGTATTAAGCCTTCAAGCTGAGATTTAGTTTGCTTAATTTCGATAGAATGAGTATTCCATAAACCAACTATTGATAATACTACTATTAAAAAACATATTATTACGATAGCTGAAAAATATTCAAATAATTTTGACTTTGATCTACTTGAGATAAATACCACCAAACTACATATTAATAGCAATGACGATATATAAGAAAGAGATGTAGATATACTACCCCAATAAATTAAACAATATTTTCAATTATTTAGTTCCCATCTAAGCCGCCCGTTTTTCCAATAAGTTATCGTAATAAAATTCCATAGGTTTTTTATAATTGATAGACTCATGAAATCTTCTATTATTATAAAAATCGATATAATCATCCACATCGTTTCTTAGTTCAACAATGCCAGGATATTGATTTAAATAAAATCTCTCACATTTAGCACTTCTCCAAAATCTTTCGATGCAAATGTTATCAGTTGCTCTACCTTTACCATCCATAGATATAGTAATTTTTTTATCCAATAATGTTTGGATATGAATGTTAGATGTGTACTGGCTACCTTGATCAGTGTTAAATATTTCTGGTACTCCATATTTATACAGAGCTTCATTTAAAACTTTCATAACTAAACTACTATCCATAGTGTTGGATATCTCCCAACTTAGTACAGCCTTAGAGTACCAATCAATAATAGCTGCCATATAAACTGTGCCAGCATCAGTCTTAATATATGTAATATCTGTAGACCAAACTTGATTAGGTCTCAATATGCTTAAACCTTTTAGTTTGTAACTATAAATAGCATGCTCTTTGTTAGGTTCAGATAAATTTAAGTTTGGTTTTTTCACCGCCAATATAGCTTTGATGCCTAACTCTTTACGATACTTTTGTACTGTGTTCTCACAGATGCTAAACCCATCTTCTATTAATTGCTTATGAGCTTTTATATAGCCGTAGCAGGGAATCTCCTCATGTATCTGTATAAGCTTTGCTTTTACTTCTTCTTTATGTTCGTTAACCACAGGCTTGTAATATAAACCAGCTCTAGAAACTTCTAATAAGCAACTTTGTTTTACAACAGATAATTTATGCTTAGGATCAATCATCGCTTTTCTATCAGATAATCCCAAGCTTACGAGCTTTCCCTCAAGAAATTCCTTCTCAATTGTTAGTTGTCCAACCTTCTTAGAATACTGATCTATCTTGGTTTGAAGCTTTGCATTGTCTTTTTTATATTGTGATACTGATTTGGATGGATCCATTGCCAACTCAGCATTTTCTAAAAAGGCTGTTTTTCAATTATTTATGTTTTTGGGCGTAATATTATATTTTACTGATAACTGTGTGATTGTTTGATCTTTCCCCAATACTTCCAAGACAACTTTAGTCTTAAATTCAACGGTATATATTTTTCTCTTATTACTCATTTACATTTATCCTAAATTGCTCATTTATAGTTTAGCTACTTTAGGAACTAAATTCTCAAAATTGTTGTTACAATTTCATGGGGTATTATAAGATATCACTTTTAGCTCCTAAATTTTATTAGATTAATAAATATTATAAGCATACATACTAACTTTAAAAAAGTATTTAAAGTCAGATTTTATATGTATCCAAAAATTTTTAAATAGGCTATTCTAGATTTCTAATGCTTAAAACTAAACTTTAGGTTAGGTGTTAAGAAACTAGTCCTTTAGGAAGTTTTCAATATCAGGAATTAAATCTTCTGGTATTGTTTTAGGCGCATATCTTTGAACAGTTTGACCACTTTTTGCTACTAAAAATTTAGTAAAATTCCATTTTATTCTTTCAGTTCCTAATATTCCTTTTGCATGTTCTTTTAGATAATCAAATAAAAGCTCTGAATCTTTACCATTAACTTTAGTTTTTTTCATAATAGAAAACGTAACATCAAAGTTAGTTTCACAAAACTCTTTAATTTCATCATCACTACCAGGTTCCTGCCCACCAAAAGAATTACAAGGAAATGCTATAATTTCCAAATCAGGATATATCTGGTGTAAATGTTTTAAACCTTTATATTGTTTTGTGAAACCACATTTACTAGCTACATTAACAATTAGCAAAACTTTATTTTTTGGTAAATAAAATTCAGACCCATCGCCAGCGGTAAGCTTAAAATCATAAATAGACATTTTTTATATCACCTCACATATATTTTATTAAAAACTTTGATCAGCAGTTTGTAAACCCTGCGTATTTAACATACTAAAAACCTCATCTACTAATCTAGGAGAAACATCATATTGTATTGCAAAAGATGTACGAGTTCTTTCTAATGATTTATCCTTAAATGAATCATAATTTGGTAAATTTTGCTTTTTCTCAAGTTTTAACATTTTTTTTCGCCATCCTTTACGTTCTGCTATTAGTTGAATAATTTGCTGATCAGCATTTATGATTTTAGCTTTATAGCTTTCTATAGATGGTTTACTAACGTTATTATGAGCCATAGCAAATGATGAACAATAGCAAACAAAGCTTAGAATAATTACCATATACTTCTTCATGTACTATTTTATAAATTAAATATGATCTTAATACTATAATATTTTACGAAAAATTTTTAAAGCCTATAACAAGTAAAAACATAAAGAAATATAATTAATAAGTCATTATTCTAGTAATTATTTATTTTCTTATAAAGTGACTACCTACACTATCCTGCCTAGATATTGCGCTTCTTACGGTTAGTTTAGCTAATTTAAGCATTTTTTTGTATGCTTCTAATTTATAGTCATATTTTTCTGATAATCTGTCCTGATCTATTAATTTTTCTAACTGCTCAATCTGCCTACAAACATCTCTTAATTCAGATTGTTTCCTAACTAAACTAACATTATCCCACATTAGCTGTCTTATTGCGGCCATTTGTTGAGAGTAATCTTTTTTTGAATCAAATAAGTCTAATACTTCTTTATCTTGATAAAACCCTTGCACAAGGTTATTTAATATATGCTTACTAGCTTCCAAAGCATACACTATACACTCTAATAAGGAATTACTTGCTAATCTATTTGCTCCATGTAAACCTGTACAAGAAACCTCACCAACTGCATATAAGTTTTGTACATTTGTTTGTGAGTATCTATTAACACTTATTCCTCCACAGCTATAATGAGTTGCTGGTAATATAGGAATCCTATCTATAGCAGGATCTATATTATTCTCTAGCAATTTTTGATATATGTACGGAAATTTATCCTGCCATTGGCTAGTACTAAGATGTGTAGCATTTAAGTAAACATCTCGACCTGCTTGCATATTTATATAAATCTGTCTAGCAACAATATCTCTAGGAGCAAGATCTTTTTTTTCATGAATTGACTTCATTACTCTTATGCCTTTCTCTGTTTCTAGGATTGCACCACTACCACGAATAGCTTCAGAAATTAAAATAGGCTCACCTGCCTTACCAAAAAAACAAGTAGGATGAAACTGCGTAAATTCTAAGTTTTCTAACTGACAACCAATATCATAAGCCATAATCATTGCGCTACCTGTACCAGCTGTAGCACTAGTCACATATTTATATAGTCCTGATGCTCCTCCTGATGCCAATACTACTTTCTTTGCAACAAATTTAATTACTTGATGACTACTACTATAAGTATATAGACCAGTACATTTGTCATCTTTTCTAATTAATTTAAATGCTTTATGATCTAAATATATTGATATATTTACAAATTCATTAAGCTTCTCATATAATTTTGATATAACTGCTCTTCCAGTATAATCCTTGATGTGGAGAATTCTGGCTAGAGAATGCCCTCCCTCTAAATGTAAACTATAGCTTCCATCACCTTTTTTATCAAACTCAACACCATGCTGTTCAAGCCATTTTATTGAAGAGTTTGAGTTGCTTACAACTTGATCTACACTTTCAAGGTTTGCCATATTACCACTAGCAATATATGTATCTGTCACATGTAAATTTATGCTATCTTCATCTGATATTATCGCAGCAATACCACCTTGAGCATATGAGCTAGCACATTTGTTATAAACTTGATCACAAATAATAGCTATATCTAAGCCATGTTCTGCTAGCTCTATAGCTGCAACTACTCCAGCTAGCCCACCACCTACTATAGCTATATCATGCTTCTTAACAATCATTTTTATATTTGAACTTGCATAGATAGATCTATTGCATGAACATGTTTAGTAATTGCTCCAACAGATATAAAATTAACCCCTGTTTTTGCCACTTCTACTATAGTATCATCGTTTATATTACCCGAAACTTCTAATGCTACTTTATTTTTAGCTAAATCAACTGCTGTGTAAATATCTTCTATTGAAAAATTATCGAGCATAATGATATCTGCTCCAACACTTATTGCTTGGTTTAACTCATCTAAATTTGTAACTTCAACTTCCACAGTTTTATTACTATCTAATTCTTTAGCTTTTGTTACAGCTTGGTATATGCTACCTGTAGATCTAATATGATTTTCTTTAATCAAATAACTATCGAATAAGCCTATACGATGATTAAATCCTCCACCACATCTAACCGCATACTTTTGTGCTAAACGAAATCCTGGAATAGTCTTACGAGTATCAAGTAGCTTGGTTTTATAGTTAGAAATAAGTTTGACTAAATTATTTGTACTTGTAGCTGTAGCTGAAAGCATTTGAATAAAATTTAACATTGCCCTTTCTGCTGTTAAAATACTTCTAGCATTTCCTTTTAGTTCAAAAATTTTTTGACCAGCTAATACTTCTTCAGCATCATTATATAACCATGCTATCTGAATATTTTTATCAACTTGATATACAACTTCATTAGCAAATTTTTGACCACATAAGATCATATTTTCACGTGTAATACAAAAAGCAGTCGTATCAATATTTTGAACTAACCGAGCTGTAATATCACCATTAGCAACATCTTCACTTAAAGACTCGGTTACTAATTTTTGAATAATACTACTTGGAACTTCAACTATCTGATTACTATTTAACATTACTTCAGACATAATATTTCCCTAAAAATTAATCATCCTATTTAAAGGAATAAGAGCTTTTTGTCGCACTTGTTCGTCTACAAAAATTTGATTATTTTGTATTGCTAAGCAATCTCTTAAATTTTTTAACTGATTTAGCTTCATCCATGGGCATTTAGCACAAGATTGACAGGTTGCTCCACGACCAGCAGTTGGAGCTGGGATAAATTCTTTATACGGAGATAGTTGCTTCATCTTATAGAAAACTCCTATATCAGTAGCAACTATAAATTTATCATTTTCCATATTTTGACTAGCAGCTATCAACTGAGAAGTAGAGCCAACAGCATCTGCTCTTTCTATAATATCCGAGGGAGATTCTGGATGCACTAAAACTGCAGCTTCTGGGTACTCTAACATCAAATCATCCAATGCCTGGGCCTTAAATTCTTCGTGGACAATACAACTACCGTCATATAGTAACATATCAGCACCTGTCTGTTTTGCAATCCAGTCGCCTAAGAATCTATCTGGCCCCCAAAGAATTTTTTTACCTTGTTTGTATAGATAAGAGCAAATTTCTAGAGCATTTGAAGAAGTAACTGTCCAATCAGCTAGAGCTTTTATTTTAGCTGAAGTATTTACATAAACAACAACTTCTCTATCTTTATGAGCTTCTATAAACTTTTCAAATCCACCATTATTACAGCTTAAATCTAATGAACACTCTGCCTCCAAAGTTGGCATAAGGATTTTTTTCTCAGGACTAAGGATTTTAGCAGAGTCTCCCATAAACCTCACACCAGCAACAACTAATGTATTACACTCACTTTCTAAACCAAATTTAGCCATTGCAAGTGAATCTCCTACAAATCCCCCAGTTTGCTCTGTTAACTCTTGAATCTGAGCATCAACATAATAATGAGCTACTAGGCAAGCATTATTTTTTTTTAATAGCTCTTTTATTTCGTTGATATATTTTAGTTTTTCAACATCTTTAATTTTTAAGCTTGGTAATTCAGCTCTAGCTTGTAATATCTTATCTTTTATAAGTTTTTGATTTAACATCCAAATGCTCCTTTAATTTTAACCTTGGATATTTTCTTCGAAATATTTACATAATTGCTCTAATGACTGACTAAAATCATCATTCACTAGTTGATAGTCAAATTCATTAGCATGAGAAATCTCAGACTCTGCTTGATTCATACGATAATCAATAGTATCTTTAGAATCTGTATTTCTTGCCTCTAAACGCTTTCTTAACTCTTCCATTGATGGAGGTAATATAAATATACTTTTAGCCTTTTGACCATATATCTCTCGAGTTTGCTGAGCTCCTTGCCAGTCAATCTCAAGTATTATATTTTTACCCTCTGAAAGTAGTTTATTTATTTCAGCCTTTGATGTGCCATAATAATTTTTAAAAACCTTAGCATATTCAATAAAACTTGCTTCTTTTAGCATCTGCTCAAACTTAGCAATAGAAACAAAATGATACTCTTTACCATTAGTTTCACCTGCCCTAGGGTCTCTAGTCGTATGTGAAGTAGCTATTGCAAACTTATCTTTACCTATTTGTGTTTCTAAAAAAGCTTTTAATATAGAACTTTTACCAGCACCTGATGGTGCAGAAACTATAAAAATATAGTTGCTCATTTGTAAAAATCATAATTGAATAGATAGTTTGATTAATTATATAGATTGAATCTAAAAACTTCTATTAAATTTTTTGATACTTAACTATAAATATAATTTACTAATACTTTTTAGTACATTTAAAGCAATATTTAAATCTGATTCACTAAAATTTTTAGAATACTCCTTTGCCCACTATATTTGTTTTTTATCTAAAAAAATATATATCATCAGCTTTCTTAGTTAGCTTTATATATTTTAACTGCATATGATTTGGATTATTTCCAGGACTATTTATTCTTATTACATTTATTATTATAACTAGGATAGCTGGATCTCTAATAACAAAATCAAAAAAAGATATTATACTTAAGAAGAAGAAAAGAATAATCTTTGTTACATTAAATAGAATATTTACATTTGTTTCTTGTACTATAATTTTAAGCTATTTAGCATCAAATATATTTTTTAATAAAACCTTTTACACGATACAAAGATTTTAATTATTAATAGTCATGGCAAAAATAATACTAATGGGCTTAAATATCAAAGATGGAATTAAAATCCATAAATTAAAGAACAATAGAGAAAGATAATTAAGTTTTTTATTGAGCTGTAATATTTAATTTTTTACCAGCAACCCATACTCTTTTAAGATGACTTACAACTTTTGGAGATAAGTCTGATGGTAAATCTACTAAAGTATGATCTTTCTGAATAGAAATATTGCAAATATGTTTACTATCAATATTTCCTTCATTTGCTATTGCTCCTACAATATTTCTAGGCTGAACATCATTATCACGCCCAATCTCTAGCTTATATGTAGTCAAATCAATATTTACACTTCTACGAGGTTTTCTATCAGATCTATCAAAGCGACTATTTCTATCACCACGATCATCTCTACGATCAAATCTATCATTCCTACGACCATCTCTAGAATTTTTATCCCTACGAGGCTTATCATCTCTAGCTTGTATTTCTCTAGGAAAGAAAGTCTTTTTGCCTTGAGCAAGTAATGTCAAAACAGCTAGAAGTTCATCAGAATCAAGCTCTAACTCATCACGAATATCTATAATTATCTCTTTATATTTATCTAAAGATTTATTCTTATCTAATACAGAAGTTACTCTAGATTTAAGGTTTTCTATCCTACTATTTGCTAAATCCTTTGCATTTGGCATAAAAACTTCTTGCATTGGTGAACCTGTAAATCTCTCTAAAATACGTAAAAATCTCATTTCCTTTAGAGGAACTAAAGAAATAGATGTACCCTCACGACCTGCTCTACCTGTACGACCAATTCTGTGTACATAAGTATCTGTATCACCAGGCATATCGTAGTTAATTACATGGCTAATTCTTTCAAGATCAATACCTCTAGCAACTACATCAGTAGCGACTAATACATCAGATTTAGAGCTTTTAAACTGATCAACGATATATTCTCTCTGTGACTGTTGCATATCACCATTTATTGCTGCGACTTTGTAACCGAGAGCTTTTAAATTATCTGCAACTTCTATAGTACTAGTTTTAGTTTTTACAAAGATAATAACACCATCAGTTTCTTCAACTTCAAGTAATCTATCTAAAGCATCTATTTTTCTAAAGCCTTTGACAACTATAAATTTCTGAGTAACAGTATTAGCTGTTTTCGTTTTTGCTTTTACTTGTATCTTACAAGGATTTCTAAGATATTCTTGTATAATATCCGCAATATCAGTAGGGATTGTTGCTGAGAAAAGTAATCTCTGACACTCATCAGAAACATGACTTAAGACAAACTTTACATCATCAATAAAACCCATTCTAAGCATCTCATCAGCTTCATCTAACACTAATGCTCTTAGATTATCAAGTTGTAATGTACCTTTTTCAATATGATCCATTACACGACCTGTAGTACCTACTACAACTTTGACACCTCTTTTAAGTGCTCGAATCTGTGAACCATATTCTTGACCACCATAGATACAAGTAACATCTAGATTTGATATATTCTTTGCAAAAGCCTCAAACTGCTCAGCAACTTGTATAGCTAGCTCTCTAGTTGGAGCTAATACCAAAACTTGTGGTGCTCTATCTCTAGAGTCAAAGTCCATATTATTTATTAAAGGTAATGCAAAAGCTGCTGTTTTACCTGTACCCGTTTGTGCCTGACCAAGCACATCTCTACCCGATAAGATATATGGAATAGCATACTGTTGAATTGGTGTAGGATTTTCATACCCTAATTTATTAACAGTATCTAAGATATCTTGACTTAGTCCAAGCTGACTAAAATCTTTTTTAGTTTCAGAATTCATTTTTATCCGTAAATTTTTATTATGAAAAATCTTAATTAATAATTTGAAAATTATGAGAAATTTAAATTATCCGCGTGATGTAACTTCTAATAGATGATAACCAAATTGAGTTTGTACTGAACCATGAACTTTATTTAGCTCATCATTAAATACTACTTTATCAAATTCAGGAACCATTTGTCCTTGTGAGAAAGTACCTAAATCGCCACCTCTAGCACCAGATGGGCATAAAGAATGCTTTTTAGCAGCTTCTTCAAATGTGATTTTACCTTCAGTTATGTCTTTTTTAATTTGTTGACACTCAGATTCTGACTGCACTAGCAAATGTCTAGCTGAAGCTTTCATAATTATAGTTCCTTATTTTTTGATTTTAACTATTAGTAATTACAACCAAAAGAATACATTATTTAAGAAAAATATACAACTTTATTAAAAGCTTGGCTATTGACCCAAGTTACGAAGTTTTTTACCTGAGATTAAATTATCTTCTATTTTTTCTAAGCTAACACCTTTTATAATGTCCCCAGAAAAAGCTACTGATTTTAGAAAGATTTTTATTCCTAGATGTTAAAGTTAACTAGATAAATTAGGAAATGGATAAATGAGTAAAAAAAGAGTAACGTATACAGCTGATTTTAAAGCTAAAGTAATTATAGAATTGCTAGAAGGCGATATGACAGTTAATGAGATAGCAAGTAAGTATGATTTACTTCCTAAAAACGTGCATAATTGGAAGCAGCAATTTTTATCCAATGCTTGCTTAGCATTTGATAAAAGCTCTGTTGTTAAGGAGTATAAGCAGGAAATAGATGAGCTTAGAAAAGATAAAGATGCAACAAGTAAAGAACTAATCGAGGTAATAGTAGAGAGGGATTTTTTAATGGGAAAGCTAAAAAGCTTGGTATCATCAAATGATAGAGTAAACTCTGTAGATACTAAGCTAGAATTATCTTTAAATAATCAGCTTAAACTATTATCTGTATCTAAGAGTGTGTACTATTATACACCAATATCAAAATTTAGTAGTAATGATGATATTAAACTATTAAATGCAATAGATTTGATACATACTAAACATCCATATTATGGTACGAGAAGGCTAGTAAAGTTGCTAAATAGATTAGGATTTCTAGTTGGAAGGAAGCTAATCAAAAGTGCTATGGAATTCATGGGTATTAAGGCATTGTATCCTAAAAAAAAGACAACTGTCATTAATAAGCAACACAAGAAATATCCATACTTACTTAATGTATTTAAAAATGAGACGAATCAGGTTGTTATAGATAAAGCTAATAAGGTATGGAGTGCTGATATCACGTATATTAGACTAGAATGTGGGTATGCATATTTAGCAGCCATAATAGATTGGCATAGCAAGAAAACACTAGCTTGGAAGATTTCTAATACTATGGATACACATCTAACAACTAGTGTGTTAAAAGAAGCGTTATTTAAATATGGTAAACCTGATATCTTTAACTCTGATCAAGGAACTCAATATACAGCAAAAGAGCATATTAAAATAATATCTGATAATAAAATAAATATATCTATGGATGCTAAAGGAAGATCTATAGATAATATTGCAATTGAGAGATTTTGGAGAACACTGAAATATGAAAATGTTTATCCGGCATCATATATAACTATGAAAGAGGCTAAAGTAGGTATCAAAGAATATATTGATATTTACAACAATGAAAGACTACATTCTAGTATTGGATATATGACTCCTGATGAAGTATATTCTGGTATTTTAGATGCTGCATAAAAGCAAGGAATAAAAATATTTTATAAAGTGGTATTGAATAACAGGGACAGTTTACATTTATAAAATTAGACTCTGAGTTGTTTTTTAGTACGAATATCTAACTAACATTTTAAATATTCTCATTTGCCCATATCCTAAGATAGTGATCTATCTTTAGTATCTGAGATATGCTGCTATATTGTCGAGTAAAAAATGGGGATAAAGATAGCTCAACAGCAGTTTTAGCATTTGATGATGATAAAGCATCTATTAATTCAAATGTGGTATCAGCATAAGTTTCAAAGCTATCATATAACTCTTCTCTAAATGAATTTGTATAGGCAAGATTACCAAAAGGAAAGGACATATAATGATCTATTTCAAAATTATTTACATGGAGATTATTATAATTTATTCAATGCCCAGACATCAAAAGTCCCAATTATAGCAATTAAAAATACAATTCTTTTATATTCTTTTTGTGTTTCCATATATCTCCACCATTACTTTTTTTTAAAATTACTAACATCCAATTTTTGCTAAAGACTTACCTGCTCTTAGATTATTTTCAATTTCTTCTAAAGACACATCCTTAGTTTCTGGCACAAAAAATTTAACAAATAATATACAAACCACACAAGATATAGCAAAACCAAAGAAAGTGTTATCAGGATGGAATGTCAACCAAGTAAGAGCAAAATTACCAATAATAGCATTACATATCCAATTACTCATAGTCGATGCTGTAACACCAAAATCTCTACCTTCTATAGGCTGGATTTCTGAACATAAAATCCAAATCACTGGACCCATTGATATAGCAAAACCAAAGATAAATAATAGACAAAATATTAAAGCAGTCCACTGTAAAGCTTGTGATAAAACCATAGTCTGGCCATAGATAAAATGTGTTTTGAATATAAAACCTACAACGACGCAAGAAGTCATAAGTAAACTTAAACCAAAGTATAAAATTGGTTTACGTCCAAACTTATCAACATATTTGATAGCTAAAAATGTTGTTAACATATTTAGTAAACCAATTACAATAGTAGATGTTGATGGGTTAGTAAAACCAGCTAATTTAAAAATGTCAGTTGAATAATACATAAAAGCATTCATACCCGTAAACTGTTGAAATGCTTGAAGAGCTATACCTAATAGCACTACTTTTATAAAAAACTTCTTTTTAAGTAAAGAAAAAACACTTACACCTTTATGAGTAGTTTGTTTAATTTCTTTATGTTCTTCTAAAGCCTCAATTTCACAGGATCTTATTTTCTTAAGGACTACCGCTGCCTCATCATCATTACCTTTTAAAACAAGCCATCTTGGACTTCTTGGAAGAGTTAGGCAACCAAAAAACATTATTATTGAAGGAACTGCAAGTACTGATAGCATAATTCTCCAAGAACCTGTACTTTCAAGAGCAGAATTTGTTAAAAATACCAAAAATAAGCCTATCGTTATCATTAGTTGGTATAAAGCTATCAAAGCCCCTCTAAATTCTTTTGGAGCTATCTCAGATAGGTATAATGGTGCAATAAACGATGCAATACCTACAGCCATGCCCAAAATAAACCTTGATCCAATAAAGATTTGATAATTAGGAGAAAAAATACCTACAACTGTAAAAATAGAAAATATAGCAGCTGCAATCAATAACACCTTTCTACGGCCATATTGTTTTGATAAAAAACCACTAATCAAAGCTCCACAGGCTGCTCCAAGTAATAAAACGCTAGAAACATGACCACATTCAGCAACACTTAAATTAAATGTTTTTGATATAAAACCCAAAGAGCCATTTACATAACCAATATCCATACCGAATAACAGCCCAGCCAAAGCTGCTATTATAGCCACGCGAATAACTACAAAATTCATTTTACCTGCATCTTGCATACTTATATTTTCCTATACTGTTAGAATATCAAATTTAATTAACACTTGTAATAATGATGATATACTATACACAAAATACAAAACAATATTTTTTATTACAAATGCCTATCAATATTTCACAAGAAGTTTCTCAAATGAAACTCTCTCATCGTCGAAAAAATATATTAACTGATGAATGGGTTTTAGTATCTCCACATAGATTAAATAGGCCATGGCAAGGTCAATCTGAAGAAACTCAGAAAAACTCGCTACCAGAATACGATAAAAAATGTTATTTGTGTCCAACAAATACTAGAGCTAATGGCGAGACAAACCCGAGTTTTGAAGAAACTTTTGTATTTGAAAATGACTTCTCTGCTCTTTCAAAAGAAAAAATATCAACAAATTTAGAGATAAATGATGATTTGTTCCAAATAAGTGGTGCAACTGGTGTTGCAAAAGTATTCTGCTTCTCTGCAAAACATAACCTTACAATGGCATCTATGCAAGAAAAAGATATAGCAAAAGTTGTTAATCTTTGGTCAGATGAAGTATCAGCGTTAAGTAAGAAATATAAATGGGTACAGGTCTTTGAAAATAAAGGCTCTATTATGGGATGTTCAAATCCTCATCCTCATGGGCAAATATGGGCTTGTGATTTCTTACCAACAGAGGCTCAAAAAGAACAACTATCTCAAAAAAAATATTTTGAGAAGAATAAATCAAATATGCTTTTAGATTATGTAAACCGTGAAATTAGCGAGAAAGAAAGAATAGTTTGTCAAAATGATGATTGGATAGTTGTTGTACCATTTTGGGCAACATGGCCTTATGAAACATTACTTTTACCAAAATTCAAATGCTCACACTTAAACTATTTAAATTTAGAGCAAAAGAAATCACTTGCAAATACACTTAAAACATTACTAGTGAAGTACGATAAACTTTTTGATACATCATTTCCATACTCAATGGGTTGGCATGGTTCTATAAATGCTAAAGTATGTGACTATTGGCAGCTTCATGCACATTTTTATCCTCCTTTGTTACGTTCTGCTACTATCAAGAAATTTATGGTAGGTTTTGAGCTTCTTGGTGAATCTCAAAGAGATATAACACCTGAATTAGCTGCCAAAGTTTTAAGAGAGTTATAATTATGAGTTGTATAAAGGATAATCTAGTCAGTCGCTTTAAGACTTTATATAGTACTACCCCTGAGATGTTTTTTTCACCTGGCAGAGTTAATTTGATTGGTGAACATACTGACTATAATAATGGCTTTGTAATGCCATTTGCTATAAATGAAGGAACATTTATTACAATTGCAAAAAGAGATGACAATGTAGTCAATATCTATAGTGAGAACTTAGATGATTCTGCTTCATTTAATATAGATAAAATAAAACAAGAATTATCTAATGTGTGGCAAAACTATGTAAAAGGTACAATAAATATTATCAAAAAAGAATTCTCCTCTAATATTAAAGGAGCTGATATTTATATATTTAGTAATCTACCATTTGGTGCTGGACTTTCATCATCAGCCTCTTTAAATACAGTAATTGCCTTTGCTTATAATAAGATTTATAAATTAAACATTTCTAAGCTTGACCTTGCAAAAATTGCTCAAAAGGTTGAACACAATTATATTGGTACTAAATGTGGCTTAATGGATCAAATGGCATGTATATTTTCACAAGAAAATTCGGCAATTATGATTGATTGTAATAATGATGCTTATAAAAACATTCTATTTGAGCTTGATGAAGTATCTATATTGATTGCCGATACAAATATCAAACATAATTTAGCAGAATCTGCTTATAATAAACGTAGACAAGTTTGTGAAAGTATTGCAAAATTTAACAATATAAAGTCTTTAAGAGAATTAAATACTCAAAAACTTGAGCATACCAAGAATATTTTTTATAAAGAAGATTATAAGCTAGCTTTACATGTTTTTACAGAAAATCAAAGAGTTGTTGATGCCACTAAATCAATGCAATCTAAAGACTGGAAAAGCCTAGGAAAGTTAATGTATCAATCACATAACTCTCTAAAAAATGACTACAAAGTTAGCTGTGATGAACTAGATTATCTAGTCGACTTATCAAAAGAATTTGATAGTGTTTATGGTGCTAGGATGACTGGTGGTGGTTTTGGTGGCTCTACAATACATCTCTTACCAACTAAAATACTAAAAAAATATAGTAATTATTTAGAGAGAAAATATTTTGATAAATTTAACATAAAGCCAACTTTTTACATCTCAAAGGCTTGTCAAGGAACACACCAAATCTAAAATATTCTCCTAATCTTCTCTACTAAACTATTTTTTTCTTTTTCTGTATATGGTTTAGGTTCAATATTCCCCCACACTGGTGTTGGCCAAGCTGGATCATTTTCAAAACGTCCTACTACATGAATGTGCATCTGTTTAACAACATTTCCAATAGTAGCAACATTTAGCTTATCTACTTTATATTCTTTAATAAGAAGTTCTGAAAGTTTATTTATTATCCTATTTACATTATTCTGAACCGAATAATCAAGTTGATACCACTCTGTTCTATCAGTAAAAGGTACTACTATAAACCATGGTACCGTAGAATTATTCATCACTAAAATTTTACAGTCTAAATATTCACAAATTTTAAAAGTATCAGTTTCTAAACGAGAATCTAATTTAAACATTAAAAAGTCCCCTTATTTTTTCTAAATCTTGCTGAGTATCGACGCCGGCAGGAGTTGGTTTGATTGCTTGATCAACAGCTATTTTATAACCATTATACAGAACTCTAAGCTGTTCAAGAGCCTCATATTTTTCAATAGGAGATACAGTCAGTTCTGCATAATGTTTTAAAAAACCTACCCTATATGTATAAATACCAATATGTCTAAAAAATTCTGAGATGTTAACTTGCTGATTTTCAGAGAATCCTCTTTCAAAAGGAATCGAAGCACGGCTAAAATATAAAGCATAATTATTTTTATCAAAAACTACTTTTACATTATTAGGATTATAAATATCTTCAGCATCTAAGATGCTTTCACAAAGAGTCGAAACTACAGCATCTGGCTTATCAATCAATAGCTGCGCTGCTTGCTCAATATTTTCAACAGGTATTAAAGGTTCATCTCCCTGCACATTAACAACTATATCATCATCACTAAATCCCAAATTAGTAACGGCTTCAGCAATTCTATCTGTACCAGACTCATGATTATCTTTTGTTAAAACAACTTTTGCTCCAAAATTCTCTGCAACCACTTTAATTTCGTGGGAGTCTGTAGCAATAACTATACTTTTAAATTTAGATTTTAATACTTGCTCATAAACTCTTTGAACCATAGGTCTACCTGCAATATCAGCAAGCATTTTACCAGGTAGACGTGTTGATTTAAGTCGTGCTGGAATTACAACATGAATATTAGTCATACTTTTTAACCTCTTCAAGAGTTAACTTCTTTG
Source organism: Francisella halioticida (assembly GCF_002211785.1). Classification (NCBI taxonomy): domain Bacteria; kingdom Pseudomonadati; phylum Pseudomonadota; class Gammaproteobacteria; order Thiotrichales; family Francisellaceae; genus Francisella; species Francisella halioticida. The sequence goes on along the minus strand of NZ_CP022132.1, from coordinate 832,485 downwards.
CTTCTTCAACTAACATTACAGGGATATTTTCTCTAATTGGGTAAGCTAGTTTATCTGCCTTACAAATTAAAACCTTATTTTCTTTATCATAATATAAGCTTGATTTACAAACTGGGCAAACCAACACATTTAAAACTGAATGATCCACTATTTCACCTCAATTACAAATTCATATTCATCTTCTACTTGCTCTGCTTTGACAAGTATATAATCATTAACTTTACACCACGCAGGTATATCGTGCATAGTACCAGGATCAGTACAAATTACCTTTAACTGTTCACCAGTTTGCATACTTTTCAAAGCATTTTGTGTTTTAATCACAGGCATTGGGCATAATAGTCTTTCTAAGTTTAATTCTTTCATCTATATATACCATTCCTGTTTAATTTCAGCTGCCGGCATAGGTTTTACAATCATCTCTTTGCTTGTCCCATCTATGTAATTAAACACCATAGTCACTGTATCAGCGTTTTTTCCTTGAGTAAATCTACCTAAAACTTTTGCTGTAAACTCTTCATCAGTTTTATCAAAATCACCATCTATCAAAATTAATGGTCCTGAGTGTGATGAGCAATATACATGAGTGAATTTATTTTTATAGCCATTTAAATAATTATTTTCACCTTCTTCACGCCCTACTATCAATTTATATTCAGGTTTAAAACGAAGATGCCTACCAACTTTTAGAAGCATAATGTCATCAAATTCATATTCTTTTGAATTACGTGCTTGCCATAGATCAACTAGCTTATCAAAATATTGTTTATCTGTAAGAAAGCAGCAACCACCAGCAGGAGACGCATAATCTTCTATGCCCCAATCACGAGCCATTTTCATTTGTTCTTTCCTACCACGACCAGTTATACCCATGAGCCTATATCTATCAACCCAACCTTCTATTTCAGGTTTGGTTTCAGGTAGATTCTTTGCGCTAAGAGGTCTAAGTAAAAGGTCCTCAACACCAGATTGCTTTTGTACCACAGGCATCGTACTTCTTCTTTGTGACATTGGCCGTTGACCAATAACTTCACCTGTAATTATAAAATCAAATCCATTTTCTAAAGCCCATTCTTTAGCTTTACGTACCATAAATATCTTACAGTCAAGGCATGGATTCATATTTGCACCATAGCCATATTTAGGATTTAGAAGTACATCTTTATATTCTTCTATTACATCAATGATATGTAGCTTTATGCCAAGCTGCTCAGCAACCCATAAAGCATTGTTTCTTTTTTGCTTTTCTTTATCATGCTTACGAATTGCATGGGTATGTCCTTCAACACAAAATCCTGTAAAAAAGTTTATACCTTCGACATGTATGCCTTGCTCTAGCATAAGTTTTGTCGCAAGCATCGAATCAAGACCACCAGATATTAGTGATATTGCTTTTCTTTGTTTATTTTCCATATTCTTATAGTTTTTAAATTAAGATATTCAATATTTTTAATAATTTTAACATATCGAAATTTTATAACTATAGTTTTTGTTAGATGTAGTAGCTAAGCTAAGCTCGTTTAAATTTTTTATTATAAAAATTAGCCGTATAATAACCCACTAAAGAACCAAGCATTGATCCAGCAATTAGATCACTTGCAAAATGAAAGTACATAAGTAACTGACTAACTACAACTAAAACCATTAATAAAGCCCATAGCCAATGTAATTTTGGAAATAGCACCCATGCTGCAACTGAAAAAGATACTATAAAAGTAGCATGACCAGAAGGAAATGAACCATATATATTACCTGAATGAAACCAGTTAAAATCATACGCATGGTCTTTAATTAATGATGGATTATTATTAACAAAAGTAGCGGTCCAATATCTTCCAAATATTCCTTTAAGAAAGGCTTTCAAAAATTGTCCTATAACTACAGCATTAGTTATTAATAAAATTTTATATTCAAACTTACTATCTCTTTTAAAAGTAAGCTTAATAAAATAATAAATATAAAAAATGATTATTAATTTTGTAATAGATGAAGTTATATCATTAGCAAAAATTTCTAATATTCTATAATTCCTAGAATGATGATCATACAAAAACCATACTATCTGTCTATCTACAAAAAAATAGCAAAAAACTATCATTGCTATTCCAATTATAAAAAATAATATTATTTTTTTTATGTTAGACATTCAACTTATCTCCTTTACCCAAACTTTTAGATAGTAGTCACTATATTTAAAGAGTAATTCCCAATAAACTATTAGAAAATAAAAAAATAACTAAGCAAAGTGGATTTTTTATTTCCCAGTTGTTTTAAGCTACAATAATAGCCTAATATTAAGCAATTATGCATATTTTAATGAAAGCACTCCCAAATTTCTTGTGCTAGTTTTTTACTAACTCTTTTTACTTTAGCAATCTCATCTACTGATGCCTTACTTAACTCTTGCCAACCGCCAAAATACATTAGTAATGCTTTACGACGCTTAGGTCCGACACCTTCAATCTCTTCGATAACTGATGATTGTCTATTTGAGCTTACCTTTTTGCGCTGACCTTTAATAGCATGATCATGTGCAGAATCTCTAGCTTGGCGCAAAAGTAAAAATCCAGGATCATGTTCATCTAGAGTATATTCAATATCATCAAAACCTTTATAGATCTTCTCTTTACCGCTAATTCTTTCAACTCCCTTACCTAAACTAACAAGTTGAATTTTATCTTGAATACCAAACTCTCTAAATACTGACTCAGCCTGATGGATTTGACCCTTGCCTCCATCTATTATCATAACATCTGGAAGATTATTAGCTTCTAATCCAGAGCTTACTCGACGTGATACAACCTGATGAATAGCTGCATAATCATCTCCTGCTTTTACATCCTTGATATTATATCTACGATGAGATTTACGATCTTCTCCCTCATCTGTATAGACAACACATGAGGCAATAGTTGCCTCACCTTGAAAATGTGAAATATCGAAACACTCTATACGTTTAATATCTTGATCAAACTCAAGAAACTCTTTTAGCGAATCTAAACGCTTTTGATATTGAGATTTGGAACTTGTATATATATTTAATTTTTGTCGAGCATTTACTTCCGCTAGTTTCAACCATTTAAGATTATCTGCAGCTGGTGCTAATATCCAATTCATTGATTGGCCTATCTTTTGTGAAATACTTGTCATCAAATCTTGAATTTCACTAAAATCAACTTTTGATAAAATTATATTTTTAGGCCAAATATTACGAATTTCATCACTTAAATAAAAATGTGATAAAAATGTATGCATAATTGATGTTTTATCTTGATTTTTTGCATCTATATTCCAATGCCTATCTGCAACAACATCTCCATTTTGAATTTGTAATAAAGCAATACTTGCGTAATTATCTTGCATATAAATACCAACTACATCAAAAGTTTTATCAACTTGTATATCAACTATTTGTTGTTGCTGTAATTTACGTAGTACTACTAATTGATCACGATAAATCTGAGCGTTTTCATATTCCATCTTTTCTGAAGCTTGATGCATTTTATCAGATACATCTTCTAAAACACTACTAAACTTACCTACTAGAAATTTCTTTAATATTGCTAATTGTTCATTATATTGCTCTTGAGAAACCAGTCCTACACAAGGAGCTAAACAACGCTTAATCTGGTACTGTAAGCATGGCCTAATTCTAGATTTATAATACGAATTTTCACACTGACGAATAGGAAATATTTTCTGAATAATATTTAGCGTATTTTTCACTGAAGATATAGATACATATGGACCAAAACATTGGCCTTTCTTATATGCTGATTTACCACGATAAAAAAAAACTCTAGGAAACTTATCTCGAGAAATCACTAAATATGGATAACTTTTATCATCTTTAAAAAAGATATTATATTTAGGTCTGTGCTGCTTAATTAAATTACTCTCTAACAAATAAGCCTCATAATCACTTGGCGTAATAGTTATCTCAATCTTGATTACTTGGGCAGTCATCATAAGGGTTTTACTATCTTTAGCACCTTTTGAGAAGTAGCTGTTAACACGATTTCTAAGGTTTTTTGCTTTACCTACGTATATTATCTCACCATATTTATCAATCATACGATAAACACCTGAATGCGTGGTTAGATTCGCTAAAAAACTTTTTAAATCAAAATTTTTAGAATTATCAGAAATCATCTAATTTTTATTAACTAATATATATGTGAAAATGTTAACATATATACAATTTAATTTATCTCCTATATAAACATAAAGTAGAATCCATGTATCAAATAATTCCTTTTATAGAAAATAAAATTTGGATTATTGAATATCCTATAAAATACTCAGGTGTCAAATTTAGTTCGCGCACTGCCCTAATTAAGCTAGATGATAACTCAATTCTTATCCACTCGCCGTGTAAAATTGATAAGAAACTTAAACGAGAGATACTCGAACTTGGTGATGTTAGCTATATATTTGCTCCAGGAAATTTTCATCATTTATATATTAATTCAGCCCAACAAGCTTTTCCTAATGCTAAAACCTATATTTGTGAAGGTATTCAAAAAAAACAACCAAATTTAAAATATAATGGTGTCCTTACAGAAAAAACTTTGTTAGATGAATTTAAACAACAACCTACACTTGGCTCTAAAATAATGAATGAAGTCATATTGCTGCATAAAGAGACAAAGACATTGATTGTTGTTGATATTATAGAAAACATAGGCAGTAAAACTAAAAATACTAGCTTTGGTATTAAAATATGGTGGTTTATTTTTAGAATGTAGAACAAAGCAAAACCTGCACCTGAATATCAGTTTGGTTAGAAAAATAAAAAATTAGCGGCCCAGTCTCTACAAACTGTATTAGAATGGAATTTTGATAAAATCATTCTAGCTCATGGTGACTTAATCACTCAAAATGCTAAACAAATAGCCACTACGGCATGGCAAAAACCTCTTAATAAATTATAAAATATGATAATAAACACAAACAAACAATTAAATAATTTAATTTCTTCTTTAAAAGATACAAAACAAATAGCTGTTGATACTGAGTTTTACTGGATGCGTACATACTATCCAGAACTTTGTCTGATCCAGATAGCCACTGAAAAAGATGTGTTTTTAATAGATACTATTGTAGATTTAGATTTTTCGCCTCTTAAAGATATTTTTGAGGATAATAATATCCAAAAAATTATTCACTCTGCAACTAATGATGTACCTATAATCAAAAGATTCCTTAACTGTGAAGTTAACAATATCTTTGATACCCAGCTAGCAGCAACGTTTATTGGTTTTCAAATACAATTGTCACTTAAATCTCTTATGAAAGAGATATTAGATATTGATATGGAAAAAGAATCTCAATTTTCAGATTGGCGTAAAAGACCGTTATCTGAGAAGCAAATAAACTATGCTATTAAAGATGTTGAACATCTTATAGAAATAAGAAATCATCTTGATCAAAAACTAGAAAATAGTGATTATAACGATTTTTTTGAACAAGAAATGCTAAATATTCAAAAGGTAGAATTTAACTCTATAGAAAATATTCATACAAAAATAGGTAATATTCAAAAAATTGATGAAGAAACTCAGAAAAATACGATAGTAATAGCACAATGGCGTGAGAGGATTGCTCAAGAAAAAAACATCCCCATAAGTTTTATGTTTAATAATAAAATTTTATATCTAATAGCTCATACAAAGCCAAAATCTATCGAAGATTTTAAACATCAAGAACTTAAAAAGCTTAAACTGTGGTTAAAAAAAGCAATATTGTCTATACTTAGCTCTACTAACGATGTAAAAGATAATCTTATTGTAAGAAAACAAGTCGGTAATAAAATTTCATCCGAGATGAATGATAAAATAATTTTATATTTTGATACTCAAACTAAAGGTCTAGATTTTGACTCTAGTTTAATTGCTTCACGAAAAGATATTAAATCATTAGTTTATAACCTAAGTATTGATAGTAATTTTGCCAAAAATAAACTATTAAATGGCTGGCGCCAGAAAGTAGTTGGCAAAAAGTTAAAAGAGTATATACTAAGAAACATTAAATAAAATAATAACTATTCTTCTTTTTTATCTATGAGTTATATAACTAGAAATTCTAAATTTTTTCCAATGGTGTTAGCGCTATTTGCAGCATTACCTCCTTTGGCTGTAAATACATATGCTCCAGCAATACCTTTGATTGCTAGTGATTTTGGAGTTAATAATAGTACAGTTTTAACAACATTTGCTACCTATTTTGTTGGCTTTTCATTTGGCATGCTCTTTTGGGGTGCTATATCTGATAAATACGGACGCAAAAGTGTTATTATTGTAGGTAGTGTTATCTATATAATCAGCACTATTTTATGCTCATATAGCTATAACTTTCAAATGCTTGAAACTATGAGATTAATCCAAGGTTTAGCAGATTCTGTAGGTGGTGTTGTGGCATTTTCGATAGCTAGAGATTGTTATAAAGGGCCCAAACTAACCAGTCTTGTTGCATCGATTATTATGATACTACTTATAGCTCCTCTAGTAGCACCTATTATTGGAACTATACTTACAAATTTAACTCACACTTGGCAAAGCACTTTTCATTTTCTAACTGCTTATGGTGTAGTTATGCTTATATTTGCTTGCATAATTGAAGAAACTCTAGATCCCAAAGATAGAAAAAGTAGCTTACTAAAGCTAATTCCTAGTTATTTCCAACACTTAGCAAACTTTAGATTTATATTAGCAACATTTGCTAGTGGTACTATTTTTACTGCACTATTTATATATATATCATCATCTGCTTTGATATACCTTGATGACTATTCAATAGGGTCTTTCTGGTACTGTTTTTATTACGGTGTATGTTGTATTAGTGCTATTTTTGCAAATATGATTATTAAAAGAAATCCCAAGAACCTGCAACAATTAAAATTTTTATATTATAGTGTTGCTCTAATTACCCTAAGCTGCTTTATCCTAATAATATTTAATAGCCTAAATCTAGATAATTCTTTAATATACACTATATGCATGTTTGTTTTATGTACGGGTGTTTCTTTTGGTTCTACATTAATATACTCATTCGCAATAGACCAAATAGATCATAGTTTTGGCACAGCTAACTCAATAGTGAATTTCACGAAAAATATGATTGCTGCTACTGGTAGTTATATTGTAAGTTTTTATCACGGTAGAAACCTAGTGATTGTATCACCATATGCTCAACTAGGATTTTGCATACTAACAATAGCTCTGTTATTTGGTGTTTATAAGTTAACTCGAAAAAACAATAAAAATTAGACTGGTACCATAAATTTATCTAATTATCTGTTTGATAAAAAATCATAAACCAATTAAGCAATTAAGCAATTAATAATCATTCTATTACTCTACGTAGAAATCCACTTCTGCACAGAATAATTGTATAAACTCTTATAATCAAGTATATTAAATATATTACGTGTTTCTAAACATACACTCGCAACAAGGTATCATATCTACATAATAGAATAAAATATTTAGTTGAATATTTATCATAAATACTACTAAGTATAGTCTTCCTTCAAAGGAAGTATTATTAACAGAACTTGATAGGACTTAGAAATGCTAAGAACTTTTTTATACAAAAAAATTAGCAAGTTTTTATTATACAATATAAATAAACCTAGAATAGCACCATTATCTGATTATAATAAATTAATTCAGCATCTAGAAATATGCGACGTGATTCTTGTTGAAGGCAGAAGTCTAGCATCTCGAGTTATTAGCATTATTACAAGAAGTATTTGGACCCACTAGGCACTATATATTGGTCATTATGAACAACTACCAAGTGAAATCAAAAAGTTAATTTTAAAACAAAATACTAAATTGGTTCCTGGTCCAATTATTATAGAAAGTAATATTGGAGAAGGTGTTATTATTAAAAATTTAAAAATTTACGAATCAGATCATATACGCATTTGCCGGCCAAAAGGCATTTCAAAAATGCAGAAAACCACAATTATTAATTACGTACTTTCTGAATTAGGTTTACCTTATGATAACCAACAAATATTTGATCTAGCAAGATTCTTCTGTCCTTGGTGGATTTTGCCAAGAGAATGGCATTCTAGTCTATTTAATCTAAAATACCCCATGAAATTGTAACAACAATTTTGAGAATTTAGTTCCTAAAGTAGCTAAACTATAAATGAGCAATTTAGGATAAATGTAAATGAGTAATAAGAGAAAAATATATACCGTTGAATTTAAGACTAAAGTTGTCTTGGAAGTATTGGGGAAAGATCAAACAATCACACAGTTATCAGTAAAATATAATATTACGCCCAAAAACATAAATAATTGAAAAACAGCCTTTTTAGAAAATGCTGAGTTGGTAATGGATCCATCCAAATCAGTATCACAATATAAAAAAGACAATGCAAAGCTTCAAACCAAGATAGATCAGTATTCTAAGAAGGTTGGACAACTAACAATTGAGAAGGAATTTCTTGAGGGAAAGCTCGTAAGCTTGGGATTATCTGATAGAAAAGCGATGATTGATCCTAAGCATAAATTATCTGTTGTAAAACAAAGTTGCTTATTAGAAGTTTCTAGAGCTGGTTTATATTACAAGCCTGTGGTTAACGAACATAAAGAAGAAGTAAAAGCAAAGCTTATACAGATACATGAGGAGATTCCCTGCTACGGCTATATAAAAGCTCATAAGCAATTAATAGAAGATGGGTTTAGCATCTGTGAGAACACAGTACAAAAGTATCGTAAAGAGTTAGGCATCAAAGCTATATTGGCGGTGAAAAAACCAAACTTAAACTTATCTGAACCTAACAAAGAGCATGCTATTTATAGTTACAAACTAAAAGGTTTAAGCATATTGAGACCTAATCAAGTTTGGTCTACAGATATTACATATATTAAGACTGATGCTGGCACAGTTTATATGGCAGCTATTATTGATTGGTACTCTAAGGCTGTACTAAGTTGGGAGATATCCAACACTATGGATAGTAGTTTAGTTATGAAAGTTTTAAATGAAGCTCTGTATAAATATGGAGTACCAGAAATATTTAACACTGATCAAGGTAGCCAGTACACATCTAACATTCATATCCAAACATTATTGGATAAAAAAATTACTATATCTATGGATGGTAAAGGTAGAGCAACTGATAACATTTGCATCGAAAGATTTTGGAGAAGTGCTAAATGTGAGAGATTTTATTTAAATCAATATCCTGGCATTGTTGAACTAAGAAACGATGTGGATGATTATATCGATTTTTATAATAATAGAAGATTTCATGAGTCTATCAATTATAAAAAACCTATGAAATTTTATTACGATAACTTATTGGAAAAACGGGCGGCTTAGATGGGAACTAAATAATTGAAAATATTGTTTAATTTATTGGGGTAGTATAATCATAATGCACAAGAACCAACAAAATTAACTTGTTCTTTATTAATTGCAACAGCATTTGTAAAGGCAAACTTTCCTATTTTACCTATATTGGAAGGTCAAACAGCTGATGTAAAGCTTAAAGTAAACCTAGATTATTTGTTCCATCTGATTTTGATTATTCACCTTTTTTTGATATTGTAAAGTACCCTATTATTGAATTAAATGGTTTTAATAATCAATACATAGTTTGCTAAAAAAACATGTAAAGTAATAATAGAGCAAAAAAACTATGGAATAATTTTTTACATAAAAATTAGATCTTAGATATATCAGCAACATCTATAAAAAGTTTATGAAGATTTGCAAGTAAAACAATTCTATTTTGTCTAATGTTAATGTTTTCATCTATTACCATAACATTATCAAAAAATTCACTAACCACCTTAGCTAAACTACCCAGTAATTCTAAAGCATAATTATAATCTCTATTATTTATATATTTCTCAAAATCAGGAGTAACTTCCTCTATACTATAAGCTAACGCTAACTCATACTCATTACCAACATATTTTGCTAATTCTATATCATAAGCATCAGCTTTCTCTTTATCGTTTTTAGCTAAAATATTAGCCACACGTTTATTAGATGCTATTAGACTTTGCGCTTTATCTAAATTATTAAAATTACTCACAGCTTTTACTCTAGCTGCAAAATCTTTTATTGAATTATAATTTGTATTATTAATAGCTTCAAAAAAATTTACTGCAAGCCCTTCTTCTTTGTATAGGTTTTTCAACCTATCTATACAAAAAGTTATTACCTCACCTTTTACATCTGCTTTAAATTCAAGATTATTGATCTTTTTATAACTAGATATAGCGATATCAATAACTTCTTCTAAAGAAACATCAATATTTGTATCTCTTAATATGCGCAATATACCAATAGCTGACCTTCTTAGTGCAAATGGATCTTTATTACCTGTTGGTTTTTGGTTAATACCAAATATACCGATTAGAGTATCTAGCTTTTCAGCCAAAGCTACACATGCAGCAACATTAGTTTTAGGAAGCTCTGCGCCTGAATATTTTGGCCAGTATTGTTGTTCAATAGCATTTGCAACAACTTCAGATTCGCCATCTGCTTTTGCGTAATATTTACCAATAATTCCTTGAAGATCAGTAAACTCAAAAACCATATCAGATATTAAATCAGCTTTAGACAATAGTCCTGCTCTATAAGCCTGTTGTACATCAACATCATTACTTAGTTCTGCCAAGTTCAATGATATATAAGCTATTCTTTGAGCTTTTTGATACATATTACCAAGCTTATTTTGGAAGGTTACGCTCTTTAATTTAGGTAATAAGCTCTCTAATGAATGTTTCAAGTCAGTATCATAGAAAAAAGCAGCATCTGCTAATCTAGCATTCATCACTTTTTGGTTACCTAGTGTAACAGGATCAGGCTTTTTACTTTCAATGTTTGAAATCGTGATGAAGTGTGCAACCAAGCTACCTTTACTATCTAGAAGCGCAAAACACTTTTGATGCTCTTCCATCGAAGATATCAAAGCTTCCTGAGGAACTCTCAAAAAATCCTGATTAAAACTACATAACATCGCATTTGGATATTCAATAATGGCACAAACTTCTTCAACCAAATCATTATCTAAAACGACTTGATAATCATTTTGTTTGGCAATGGTTTTTGCTTGGACAACAAGCTTTTGCTTTCGTTGCTCCCAGTCTACTAATACCATCGCACTAGCCAATAAATCAACATATTCTGCTATATTCTCAACAGTTATAGCTGCCGGATGGTGAAACCTATGTCCATAAGTTATATTAGATGCCTTATGACCTAATATTTGCATATCAACTACAGCTTTACCATACATAGCTAAAACCCAATGTACAGGTCTTACAAACTCAACCTGTGAGTCACCCCAACGCATCATTTTTGGAATTGGCAATTGTTTTAAAGCTTTTGTAATAATATCTTGCAGCAACTTTACTATAGCTTGACCAGTTTGAGTCGTTTTATAAAATAGTTTGTCGCCCTTTGGGGTCTCTACCTTATCTAACTGATTTAAATCTACTCCACAAGATTTGGCAAATCCCAAACCAACTTTAGTTGCTTCACCATCTTTATAAGCAATATCTACCAAAGGTCCTTGTCTTTCAACTACAATGTCATCCTGAGATTCTGCTAAATTTTTAATAATAAAAGATAACCTTCTTGGCGAAGCAAACCATTTAGTCTCAGCAAAATCCACTTTTGCTTCTTTTAGTTGGCTCTCAACACTTGATAATAATGATTGTGATAGATTCTTAAGTGCTTTTGGCGGTAGCTCCTCCGTACCTAGTTCAAATAAAAAATCTTTTGTAACTTTACTCATTTACAGACCTTTATAAATAGTTATTTTCTAAAAAACTAATCAATTATATCATATAGAGTAATCCTATAATTTAATAATTATTATTTTTTGTAGAGCTATAACACTCATAATACTATGAGTATTAATATTTAAAAGAGCTACTTGTTTTTAGGACAAAAAGCCCAAGAGATAAATAAAGTCAAAGCAAATAATATTACCAATAAATATGCTGTTAAGATTTTTATATTAAAGAGTGTAATACTAGTACTTAGAGCACCATAATAGTAAGTACATCCCCCTACAAAAATCATTAATGGTAATGATAGTAAATAAAAGCTAAAGATATAGTACCTTTGGTCAGCTTTATAACACTAACCCATACTAAAGCATAAACAATGATAGCACATGAAACACTTAGTATTACAAACCCTTGAGATAGATTATTTGATAAACTACATATAAGAGCTATAAGCAAAGGTATATACATAGTAAAAGTTTTTGACGTCTTTAGGTTGTAACTATTAGCTAACATCTTGTGTTGCTGAATATAACCTATAGTCAAACCATTTAAACTTGCCATTATACCAACTAACCCTGTGAATAATAAAACACTATAAATATATGTATGGCCAAAGTAAACTGTCCCTGTTATTCAATACCACTTTATAAAATATTTTTATTCCTTGCTTTTATGCAGCATCTAAAATACCAGAATATACTTCATCAGGAGTCATATATCCAATACTAGAATGTAGTCTTTCATTGTTGTAAATATCAATATATTCTTTGATACCTACTTTAGCCTCTTTCATAGTTATATAATCATCATTACTACTAAATTTTGATATTGGTGTATAATAGTACACACTCTTAGATACAGATAATAGTTTAAGCTGATTATTTAAAGATAATTCTAGCTTAGTATCTACAGAGTTTACTCTATCATTTGATGATACCAAGCTTTTTAGCTTTCCCATTAAAAAATCCCTCTCTACTATTACCTCGACTAGTTTTTTACTTGTTGCATCTTTATCTTTTCTAAGCTCATCTATTTCCTGCTTATACTCCTTAACAACAGAGCTTTTATCAAATGCTAAGCAAGCATTAGATAAAAATTGCTGCTTCCAATTATGCACGTTTTTAGGAAGTAAATCATACTTACTTGCTATCTCATTAACTGTCATATCGCCTTCTAGCAATTCTATAATTACTTTAGCTTTAAAATCAGCTGTATACGTTACTCTTTTTTTACTCATTTATCTATTTCCTAATTTATCTAGTTAAGTTTAACATCTAGGAATAAAAATCTTTCTAAAATCAGTAGCTTTTTCTGGGGACATTATACTTGCTCATTAATATTTTTCTCGGACATATCACTACACTAAAACAACTGGATAATATCTAGATGCTAACATAAATCATATCTAAACAATAAACCATTACATGGTAAAAATAGTTAATTAATAATCTGATATAATCTAAATTAACCTGTTTAAAATAAAGATAACAACTTTAGTGTATATAGATACTCATTGCCATTTAGATTTCGAAATTTTTGATAAAAACCGTAAAGATTTAATAAATAAATGTAGTAGCCTAGTTATCAAATACTTTATAAATCCAGCAACTCAAAAAGCCTCATGGAATAATTTGATAACTCTAAATAAAGAGTTTAATAATGTCCATATATGTTTTGGATTACATCCTGTATTTATAAATAAACATACTAATTCTGATTTAAAAGATTTAGAGATTTATACTCAAAAACTATCAACAAAATTAATTGGTGAGATCGGTCTTGATAAAAGATTTAGTAATTTTGATAAACAACTAAAGTTTTTTTCTACTCAAGTTAATATTGCAAAGAATCTCAATAAAAAGATAATTATCCATTCAGTAAAATCTCATAATGAAACTCTTAGAATTCTCAAGGATTTAAAGTTTAAACATGGTGGAATCATTCACGCATTTAATAGTAATTGTAATATCGCTCAGAAATATATAGAACTTGGTTTTAAACTTGGAATTGGTGAAATACTTTCTCACCCTCAAACAAAACTTAAAGGTACTTTATATAAAGTTAACCCTAAAAATCTTGTTTTAGAAACAGACTCACCGGATATGAAACTCTACAACAGCAATGATAATATTAATACTCCTCAAAATATACCTAAAATTTTTGAACTCTTAAGCAATATTTATGATATAAATCCTGATATACTAAAACAACAAATTTATAATACCAGCTTAGAATTTATCTAAAATGTATATATCTAACTTACGCCTACAAAACTTTAGAAATATACCTTTTAAAAGTTTTGATTTTAAAGAGAATATAAATATAATAGTTGGTAAAAATGGTTCAGGCAAAACATCAATTCTTGAATCAATTTATTTTTTATCTCATAGTAGATCATTTCGTAGTTCTCAGTTAAGTAGAATAGTAAACCACGGCACTGATGAATTTATAATTTATACGAAATCTCATAACCCGGATGAAGTAACTATCTCTATATCACGTAAAAAAAATAGCAACAACATTTCAAAGCTAAATACAGAAATCCAAAAAAATCATACGGAAATAACTCGAACTCTACCAATACAATTAATTAATCCTGAAAGCTTTAATATTATAAATTCTGGAGCGCAACAAAGGTGCAAAGTTCTTGATTGGGGCGCTTTTTATCTTGATAAAACTTTCTTAAAAATATGGCAACAAACTAAGTTCCTTGTAAAGCAAAGAAATTCTGCTCTTAAACAAAACTATCCTTATACTTATATAATTAGTATAGATAAAAAACTTTGCGAGTTTGCTAATCTGTTAGATACTAAAAGACATCTTTATTTTACAAAATTAAAACCTAAAATTCATGAAACTCTTGGTCAATTTAATTCTAATTTAGATCTAGATATTGAATATTCCCGCGGTTGGAGTTCAAATAAAGAATTATCGCAAGTGCTTGAAGAAGCTTTTAATCATGATAATAAATATAAAGTTACTAACCATGGACCTCATAAGGCTGATATAGCCCTAACAGTTAACAATAAGCCAATACAAGATATTTTCTCAAGAGGACAGCAAAAACTTCTTATTTGTGCTATCAAGTTAGCTCAAGGTGAAATACATAATCTTGAGAATGAAAATAAATGTATTTATCTAATAGATGACATAACCTCTGAATTAGATAATATTCATACTCAAACATTATTTGATTATTTTAAAAAGTTAAAATCACAAGTTTTTATTACAACAACAGAAAAAAATAAAATAGATAGGTTTGTTGATTTAGATAGTCATATTTTAGAAATATAAATATTGTAGGATTTTAAAATAATGAAAAAACTATTACTTATCATTTTTGCAATCTTTCCTATAATAATATTTGCAGATACTATATGTGATGGTAATACCTATGAAATAAATAAATGTCTAAAATCACAAATGCAAAAACTTGATAGTAAACTAGATAACATACAAAATCACAATATTAAAAACTTCAAGAAATATCGTAATAAAATATGTTCGGATATTAGTGCTACCTATAATGGAGGAAGCTATGAATCAGTTAAATATGGTAACTGTATAATATCTATGGATAGGTGGTTTCTAAGGCAATTACAAAAATAAAATTAATATAGAATATAATATTGCTAAACTAATGATCTTGTTTGACAATATTTATTACTACCATTTTCTGAACAATAATCATCTATTTGAACTCGTACAGTTTCTTTTGAGCAGTACCAATTATCTCTAGAATCACAAGGTTTATTTGCTATTTCATTATCGCTAGAATCTTGAGTTTCTATAAATGCAGCTACCACCAATAATAATCAATATTTTTTTATATTCATTTAATCTAGCTATTATTTATTCCACTATGGATAAGTCATACTGATAGTAAGGGTCTATAACACCTGTAACTAATAAACCCTAGCAATCGCATTTAACGAATTAGTTCTTTCTTTACATATTTAAATTAAATAATCTTGATTAACATTAACACCCCCAAAGGTCTGAATTTTCTTCTGGAAAGTACCCTTTTTCATGAGAATAAAGAGCAATTTCATTAATATAGATTCGTGCTTGAATATCTGCATTAGAAATTTTTGCCCTAGTTTGATAATTTGAATACATCGGCATCGCTATTGCAACTATAATTGCTATTATAGCTATGATTACAATTAACTCAACTATTAAAAAACCTTTACTCTTCATACTGATCCATGCAGTATATTAATTTAACTATTAAATAACCTTATAGATTCATCAACAAACTGCTGTAACAATTCTGAATTAGGTATAGATGGATCTATCGTTAAATCATCTGTATATAAGTTTATTGAATAATTAGAATCTTCTTTATTATAACCAAATAATATTAAGTTGATCTATATACTGCGCTAGCCACCTCTTGCCATTAATTTCTGTAGTCGTACATTTATATATACTAGTACAGTTAACTGTTAATTTTTTTTGCCCAAGCTGAATGAAAGTAAAAATGTTAGGATCCGTTGTAGGATTATATAATGACTTAACAAGTTTATTTTTAAATGATGGATCTCCTTTACAAGATTCAGGTACTTGAGACTGAGCTAATCCCACTCCAACACAATTCCAAATAATGCTCCCAGATGTTAGTTGGTACTAAAGATATTGATGAATTAATAACGATATCATTTGTGTTCAAAACCATAGTTCCGTTATCTTCAATATGAAAACTACTTGGTATATCTTTAATTTTTTCTAAAGAATAATTAATGATTCCTGATTCATTTGACACATATTGTGAAATAGACTTTAATTTCTCTAATTCTGAAAAAAGCCTATTCCTTACTCTATAATTTGCATATACTGGCATTGCAATAAAAATTAAAACTGTAGCTAATGCTATTATTGTTATTAACTCAATTAAAGAAGTTTCTTCTTTTATATACATAATTAACTCTATATCCCTGCTCTAAATCAAAGAAGTTATTAGAATAGCGTATATTTTTTTAAATCACATAGAAAAAATTGATAACACTAATTAAAAACCAATAAGCAAAATAAAATATATATACAACAAAAATCAAAATATAAGATTTATATTGTTAGAATAACTAGCATTAATGCTAATTATTACCTATATAAGCTGATAGAATAAAGCCAGTAGTATAATGTCAATTATTACTATATATAACTATGTTAAATAAAGCTCTAATTTTATTATTTTTAATCATCACCCTATCAAGCTGTGCTGATTCTAAAGATAAATTTTACAATAAAAATTTATGGGATAAATATCATAAAAAGAATTCCAGCACTACATATAACAAATCGTTATCCAAGCTTGAGAGGGCTCAGAAAAATCACAAATCTTATTTTAATTATACTCCTTATGGTGCTTATTCTAAATAATAATTCTTTTATAAAAAGCTTCTTTATCATAGCAATATATTACTATAAAATTTAACTATTATTTTAAACTATAAAAATTATGATGCGCCTACTAATAATATCTATATATCTACTACCAACTATACTATTTGCAAATATTCAAATTAATAATTCTTTTATCTAGAAAATAAATATCAAGGCAAACTTGGTATCTATAGTATA
The DNA here is from genome assembly GCF_002211785.1 of Francisella halioticida. Classification (NCBI taxonomy): domain Bacteria; kingdom Pseudomonadati; phylum Pseudomonadota; class Gammaproteobacteria; order Thiotrichales; family Francisellaceae; genus Francisella; species Francisella halioticida. The sequence goes on along the minus strand of NZ_CP022132.1, from coordinate 815,131 downwards.
AACAGTCCAAATAAGACTTCATTTAAATATAACGAAAACTACCATTTCCCAATTTGTAGTGTTTTTAAATTTTTATTAGTTGGTGCTGTTTTAGAACATGATATGCATAATAAAGACTTTTTAGATAAAAAAGTATTAATTACAAAACAAGATGTCAAAGAGCTTGGTTATACTCCAATTACTGGAAAAATATCAATAAATCACTTACAATTTCACAACTTTGCTTTGCTGCAATTCTCAGTGATAATGCAGCGGCAAATATTCTTATCAAACAAATTGGTGGAATTAAAAACGTTGACAAATTCGTCAAAAAAATAGGTGATAATGATACTCTAATAAAAAATTCTGAACCTAAAATAAACTATACTGCACCAAATAGCAATGTAAACAAAACTACTCCTAAGGCTATTACAACAGATATTTATAAATTAGCTTTTGGGAATATTTTAGATAAAAAGCATAAAGATATATTTATTAAATATCTTCAAGATAATACTACTGGTAAAAATAGAATAGCCATAGGTATGCCTAAAAACTGGATAATTGGTGATAAAACAGGAACTTGTAGTAAATATGGTGCAACTAATGATGTTGCTATTATATGGCCTAAAAATGGACAACCTTTTGCTTTAGGTGTTTTATATACAAACCCTAATGACAAAAAAGCTCCAAGTAATGAGAAAATAATACAACAAGTATCTGAGATAGTAGGAAATAATATATCAATCAAAAACTAAAAATAAGAAGTACGCCACATTGATGAAACATTATTAACAACTATATTTCTATCTGGAATATTAGTTAAAAAATACAATCCCGTACGCTGCTCAATATTTTTTATAGAAACCCTGTAGTTTGCAATCTTTCTTTTATCAACTCTTGCATTTGGCATTACAAAAGCTATGGCTTTATTCTTAGAAGGCACATAAATTATTTTAAAAAAATAATCAGGAACTGCTATTTTATTATCGCCTATAGTTTTATGAATTTTCTGCTTTTTATAGATTGGTCCTGTATAAATATATACACTATCATACATATTTGCCCAGATACGCTCATCTATTTCTAATCTCTCCCAACCTTGTCTATTAAGACCTGCTTTCTGTGGCGACATATTTGATAACAAGAATGATTCTTCTGCGGACTTTTTACTAAAATCCATAGATGCGTAAGATGCCAAATGTCCTCTATCATAACCAGAATGCGAATAATCACCTAACGTAGTTCTATAAACAAAAGGAACATTTTCATCCTCTTTAAACTTATCATTCCTTTTAAGTTTATTTGCCACTTTTGCTTTTGTTAATTTAAAGGCAACCCAGCTTGCTTCTTTAGTTTTATAGTTATAACCGACTACATAGCCATCTCTACACAAATATAAATTTGTCTGACCTAAACCATTTGTTACATTAAAGCTAGGATTACCATAAATTAAAAAATCATGACAATAATTAGCAACAGCTGGTAAAGACCTCTTAGGTGAATATTGCTTTAGATCATTAAATTGATTTGCTTGTTGTTTTTTAACATCATCACTTTGAGAAAAAAACTTAGCTACAATATTTTCATTATCTTTAGCAGTATAGTTATCCTTTACAGGCTCACTTGAGAAATAATTATAGATATTGTGCCTAAAGATAATAAACTTCTGTTTTAGATCATATTTATCAAAAAAAGTTCCTGAAAATCCACCTGTAATAGCTAACCCTAAAAATATAAATATTTTTATAAACTTAAAAGTATAACTTTTACGATTTTTAGAATTATCTTTTTTATCTGTTGTTTTCTTTATCATTGTTAATACTTATATAGATACCGTGATTTTGATCACAGTATTTATAATTTAGTTATGTTATTTAATATGTCTTGTTTTGAATAGTAAGAAATCTCTAACTTCTTGCTCTTCAATCAAAGGTAAAACTTCTTTTCTGATTCGGCTATAGTAATTATTGATCGTTTTCTTCTCAGTGTATGTTAACATCCAAGTTTCGATCATACTATATTCATAAGGAATTAAAGTTAACTCTTCAAAACAATAAAACTGGCCATGGCCAGTAGGTGATTCTTGATTACGTTGTTTTACATAGCATAAGTTCTCTATTCTAATGCCAAACTCTCCAGGAAAATATACTCCAGGCTCATTACTTAGAATCATACCGGGCATCAGCTCTACTTTTGAAGCTGAATTTATTCTTTGAGGACCTTCATGCACTCCCAGAAAACTACCTACCCCATGACCAGTTCCATGGCTATAGTCTGCACAAAAATGCCATAGATGCTCACGAGCTAGAACATCAAGGTGAGAACCTGTTGTTCCTCTAGGGAAAACTGCACTACCAAGACTTAAATGTCCTTTTAGTATTAAAGTATAATACCTTCTGTGCTCTTTTGATGGTCTACCAAAATGTAGTACTCTTGTAATATCCGTTGTTCCCTCTTTATACTGGCCTCCTGAATCACATAAGAAAGGTGCATCATCTTTGATTTCTTTATTTGACTCTTCTGTCACACTATAGTGTGGTAAAGCCCCATGCTCAGCATATCCAGCTATATAATCAAAGCTATCTTCTAAATAGTTCTTTTGTTCCAAACGATATTCTGCTAATTTTGTCTTAGCGCTTAGCTCAGTAGCGCCTTGGTAGTTGTTTTCCATCCAATGCCACCATTTAATAAATGCTGCAGCATCTTTTTTATGTGCATCTTTAGCACCATTTATCTCTATCGAATTTTTCAACGCTTTACTTATAACTATGGGATTGTCACCCTGTATTAGCTCACTATGTTCATTTTCATTTACAGCTGATTTAACAGCATAACTTGCGACATTTTTATCAATCACAAATTTTGCAGCAAACCTCTTTAAATCATTAAAAAAATCTTCATAATTCAATATTACAACATTATTTTGATTAAGTTGATCTAACACTTCATCAGTAATTTTATTACTATTAATATATAAAAACGTACTCTCAACTGTTACAGCCATGTAACAAATAGCTAGAGGTGTATTTTTTATATCTCTGCCTCTTATATTTAATGCCCACATAATTGAATCTAAACTTGTTTCAATTAAGCATTCTGCATTTATAGACTTGAGATAGCTTCTAATACTTTTTAATTTTGAATCAACAGATTGACCGGCATATTGAATCTCATGAATAAAAACTTTCTCAGTTGGGACAGATGTTTCTTGATTAAGCTTTTCTTGAGCCTTTGCCACTAAGTTTTCACTATCAAAAACAACTTTTCCGCCATTTTTATTAGCCATAGAGAGTAGGTTTTCAGCTCTATTAATACCAATTTTTTTAGGATCTATAGCCAAAGTTTTATTCATAAAATTTTCTTTTAACCATTCCTCAATTTTTGATTCAGAACTAATTTGTTTTAGTAAAGTGAAATCTTGCTTATCTAATTGAGCTTCGGCCTGGGAAAAATATCTGCCATCAGTTGATAGAAAAGATTTATCCATTGTCACCAACACATCACCAGCAGAACCATCAAACTCACTAATCCAGGCACGATACTGCCAACATTTTGGTAAATATTCGTTATTATGATCATCTGTAGAAGGTACTAAATAAAAATCATAGCCCTTCTGCTTCATTATTTCTTTTAATACTTGCAACTTCTCAGACATTTACATCCCCTTAATACTTTCTTTTAACTTACTCAAACCATACAAATGTAGCTTGTCTGCCCGTTATACCTTCTTTACGATATGAATAAAACCTTTTATTACTATATGTACACAAACTAGAATCGACTATATCAAAACAATGGTTATCATTTAATATTTGTTTAGCAATAAATTTCATATCAAACAAATATTTATCATCACTTTTTTGTCTAAAAGCTTGACCAAAATTTTCATGCTGTTGCAAAAACTTATTGTGAATATCTCCGCCAACCTCATAATATGGTTCACTAATACAAGGCCCAAGCCATGCAACTATATCAAGACCAACGAACTCTTTTAAAGTTTCTTCTAATATACCTTTAGATAAGCCTTTCCATCCTGCATGAATAGCAGCTACTTTTGTCATTCTTTTATCAAATAAGATTATCGGCAAACAATCTGCAGTTAAAACAACACAAGCCTGTTTTGGCCGACTTGTAAATATAGCATCACAAAACTCACCATCATATTCATCAAAGTTTTTAACAATATTAGTATGATTTTGTCTTAGCCACTTAACATCCGCGTTCACATATGATTTAAATAGATTTCTATTTTTTTCTACTACTAAATGTTTATCTCCAACATTATCTGATAAATTTAATTTAGCATATTTTTCTTTACTAAAACCTTGTGTGTTATTGGTATACCCCAGTTTAAGCCTAGTAAAAGGAGTATTAATAAAAACTACTGACATGTTTCAAATACCTATTTTAGATTATTTACAACCATAACGATTTTTTACATAATTTTCGACGATTTCAATAAATTCTCTGGAAAGATTATTTCCTCTTAATGTATGAGCTTTTTTACCATCAATGAAAACTGGTGCAACTGGAGACTCACCACTACCTGGCAAACTTATACCTATATCAGCATTTTTAGATTCTCCAGGGCCATTTACAACACATCCCATCACAGCTACTTTCATACTTTCTACACCTTTATAATGCTCTTTCCATTGATGCATTTTTTCATCCAAATGTTCTTTTACCTGGCTAGTTAATTCTCTAAAAAATGAACTAGTAGTTCTACCACAACCAGGACATGATATTACACTCGGAGTAAAGGTTCTCATACCTAAGTTTTGTAAAATCTCACGACAAACTCTGACTTCTTCTGTACGTGGGGCATTTGGTGCAGGTGTCAAAGACACACGTATGGTATTACCTATGCTTTGTTGTAGTAATATACCTAAACTAACAGCACTAGCCACAATACCTTTGGTACCCATACCAGCTTCTGTAAGCCCTAAATGTAAAGCATAATCACACTCTTTTGATAATTTTTGATACACTGCTACTAAATCTTGGACTTCACTTACTTTACAAGAGATTATAATTTTATCTCTAGCTAAGCCAAGTTCTTCAGCATATTTAGCACTTTCTAACGCTGATGTTATCAAAGCTTTATGCATAACTTGTTGTAAACTTAAAGGATTCTCTTGAGCATTATTTTCATCAATTAACCTAGCTAAAAGCGCTTGATCTAAACTTCCCCAATTTACACCTATACGTACAGGTTTATTATTATCTATCGCAATTTTGACTATCTCAGCAAATTGTGTATCTTTTTTCTTACCAAAACCGACGTTCCCAGGATTTATACGATATTTTGCTAAAGCTTTAGCACACTCTGGATACTTACTAAGAAGTGTATGTCCGTTATAATGAAAATCACCAACTATTGGTACATAGCAATTATGCTTGGATAATTCTTTAATAATCTTAGATACAGCTGCTGCTGCTGGTTCATCATTTACTGTAATTCTAACTATTTCACTTCCTGCTTTATGCAGTGCTAAAATCTGTTTAACCGTTTTTTCAATATCTGCGGTATATGTGTCAGTCATCGACTGAACTACAACTGGATTATCTCCTCCAATTAAAACACTACCTACTTTTACAACATTTGTTTTATTCATATAAAAGATTCCAAAAAAAATATATTTATACTTCAAATAATCATACGAAAATATACAATGTAAGATTATACCATTATAAAGTTGATTTTTCAGACCTATGTACTTTAAATATTTAGAAAATTACTTAAATAATTACTTTGAAATAAATGACTACAAAGACTATGCGCCTAATGGCATTCAGATCCAAGGTAATAGAGACATTAAAAAAATTATAACAGGTGTAACAGCTTGCCAAGCTCTTATAGATCAAGCTATAGATGAAAAAGCTGATGCAATTATTGTCCACCATGGTTATTTTTGGAAAGGTGAAAGCTACCCTATAGTTGGTATAAAGTATGAACGTATCGCAAAACTTATAAAAAATGGCATACATCTTTTTGGTTATCATTTACCTCTAGATGGACATAAAGATATTGGTAACAATATTCTCTTGGCTAAGAAACTAAACTTAAGTGATATCGATTTTTTTGAAACAAGATCTAAACCTGATATTTCGGTAATTGGAAACTGCGATTTAGACTTAAATAAATTTAGTAAACTTATCGAAGAAAAGTTAAATCGAAAGCCTACTGTTATAAATGCAAAAATCCAAAATAAAAAAGTGGCTATATGTACAGGTGGAGCCCAAGACTTCATAGAATATGCTTATAATGCTGATGCTGATACTTTCATCTCAGGTGAAATATCAGAAAGAACTACTCATATAGCTCGTGAGTTAGGTATAAATTATATAGCGGCAGGACATCACGCTACAGAAAAAGAAGGAGCAAAAGCTATAGCTAAATTACTTGAAGAAAACTTTAACTTAGAAATTAAATTTATTGATATAAATAATCCTGCTTAATTTAAAAAATTAGACTTTATTTTACGAAATCTTGCTCAATCTCTTCAAGCGTACGGCCGTTAGTTTTTGGTACAAATTTAAAGGCTATAAAGCTATATACTAAAGTACATAATCCACAAAAACCTAAAATAAAACAATAATTACCTCCAAAATATTCAGTAATAGGCATTACAGACGAGGCTAGTATTGCTGAAGCCATACTATTTAAAAATAATGCAATCGCTAATCCTTTACTTCTAATATTTGTTGGCAGAAGTTCTGACATAATTACCCATACATATGCCCCAGGACCAATAGCATAAAAGAATATATATAGTATAAATCCTATAAGTAATACTACACCTTTAGTTGAAGTATCTGGCATTACATAAAGAAGTATGCTTAAAGTTATCAAAACTATTGAAAGCATTAATGTTCCAAATGTGACAATAAATTTTCTTTCAAGTTTATCTGCTATTATGACAGCTAGAGCTGTTGTTAAAAAATTTATCCCAGTGATATACAACACCTCCAATAACCGCTGTATATACAGAACCTAAACCTGTTTGCTTAAGCATAGTTGAGGCATACTGAAGAATACTATTAATTCCTGTCATCTGAGTTAAAATTGCAACGGCAAAAACAATTAATATTGGTATTAAATAATGTCTTTTTGCTAAACTTGACAAAAGAGAGCCTTCATTTTTTGTTTTAGCAATTAGTTGCTTAACTTCATTCATTTGCTCTTTTGCAGCCTTAATACCAATTGTTTCTACAAGAATTTTTTCTGCCTCTTGTTCTTTATTCTTCATAATTAGCCATCGAGGAGACTTTATTAAGAATAAACCTCCTATGAACACAATCAAACCCGGTATTAAAGCAGTAAGAAACATTGCTCTCCAATCACCATGTTCTATACCTGTATTAGGATTTTTTGTAATAAATAACAAGCTTATAGCTGTAGAAATCAATATCCCTGCGGTTAAAAATAATTGAAAACAAGTTACTGCCAAACCTCTAATCAAGCTAGGAACTGACTCTGTTAAATATAAAGGCAATGTTATTGAAATAAAACCGACTGCTATACCTTGAACCAATCTTGAAACTAATAGAAAATCATGGCTTTTGGCATAATAAATCATAAAAACAGATGCTATAAATATAAGCCCTGATAATATTATTACATTTTTTCTGCCAAAAATGTCAGCAAGCACACCCCCAATCAAAATAGCAAATGCGCCTCCAAAAAGAACCGATCCTCCAAGCCAAGATTCTTGGGTAGCTGTAATACCTAATTCTAATTTAATAAAAGGAAGAGCTCCCCCTATTATGCTTATATCATAGCCGTATAACATTCCTCCCATTGCAGAAAAGAATATAATTATAAAGACTTTAAATATATTAGCTTCTTTCATTTTAGCCCTCGCTAAGCTTGTAACTGTTTTATAAAAAATAAATATCTAAATATACAAATAATTAAACAGTCTCAGTGACTTTTTTTAGATTAACAGGACTATCTGGATTAAGGCCTAAAGATACCGCTAATTGATTAACCATGAGATAGAATTCTTGTAGTAAAACAATTGTCTGAAGTATAGAATGAATCTCAACATTAACATGTAAGTGTAGTTTTGCTGCTGACTCTGAATCTGTGGTTGCACAAACTGTTTTCACATTAAGATCTGTCATTTTTTTTACTATCTCATGAGTACCTCTAGCACTTTCATCACTTTGTAAAATAGTAAAGGTAGTAAATGTTTGTGTCATTAAAGCAAAAGGACCATGTAGAACTTCTGCTGAACTAAATGCTTCTGCATGTATACCACACGTTTCTTTAAGTTTTAAAGCCATTTCTTGAGCAATAGGAAATCCAAAACCTCTACCTATGACAAACATATTCTTACTTTCTTTTAATTCTTGGATAGCAGTTGACCAATCTGATTTTAAGCTCTCTTTGAGAGCCTCAGGTAATTTTTTTAGACTTCTTATTAAAGACTCATCTTGATTATATTCTGCAACAATACTAACTAAAGCCACTAGAGAAGTTATAACACTTTTAGTAGCTGCCACAGCATTTTCATCATCTGCTCTGACTGGTAAAACTAAGTCTGCACAATCAGCTAAAGGAGAGTTTTGTTTATTTACAACTGCTAAAGTGGTACATCCTGCTTTTTTACAACCTTCTAAAGCTAGTTTTAGGTCTGGAGATCCTCCTGACTGAGAAATACCTATTGCTAATGTTTTTTCATCGCCAATATTTTTACCATATATAGTTGTTATTGAAGGAGGTAAAGAAGAAACACTAAAACCTAACTGTGTTTCAAATAAATACTTCGCAAAGTTAGCAACACAATCAGAACTACCTCTAGCTATCGTTATAACTCTCTTGATATTTTTTTCTTTTAAATGTAAAACTATATTATCAATAATTTCTCTATTTAAATTAAGCTGATTAGCAACTTTTTCAAAACTACTACTAGTTTCTTGATGCATAAGTGTTTTTCGCATATTTTTCTTAGTCATAAAAAATTCAATATTCCCATTATAATATTGATTTTTCATTTTTACAGCAAAAAGACAAATTAAATTTGAAACATTTATAAAGAAGTATAGTATACCAAATTAGTATAGTATGATAAAATTTTATGCTAAATAACAAGTCTAGAACCAGTGAGATTATCAAACCATGTCAATAATACTTATTTTTTTTATAATTATACTAATATTTCTACAGGTAAAAAAACTTAGTTTTAATATTAGAACAATATTAGCTTTAATAGCTGGGATCTTAATTGGTATTATATATAATTTAATTGATTATCATAGTACAGTATTTATACAAATTAGTGATGTTTTAGGTAATGGATATATCTCATTGCTTAAGATGCTGATCATACCAATAGTACTGACATCAATTACTCACTCAATAATTAACCTTAAAAATTATGATGGCTCTTATGTCATAAAATTTGCTTATAAAACAATAGCTATACTTTTGATTTTAACAGGTATAAGCGCAGCAATTGGTGCTTTGGTAGCAATCATAATGAATTTAGGCCATGGTCTAGATTTAGCTTCAATCACTGGAGATGCTACAAAACAACATACATCTACTATATCTCAAACTATTTTAGGTTTTCTACCTAATAATTTAGTTTATAGTATGAATAAAAATAATGTTATGGCTGTTGTTATTTTTGCAATTTTATTAGGATTTTCAATGTTAATAGCACATCGTGAAAATAGTAAATTAGCAGCTCCATTTATTGATTTTATAGATTCTGTATTTTTTGTTATAAAAAAACTAGCAAGAATAATTATTTCCATCACGCCTTATGGTGTATTAGGTTTAATGATTCAAATGAGTGTTGAACTTGATAAAAACAGTATTTCTACTGTCCTATATTTCATACTAACCTGTTATATAGCTTTAATGTTTGTTCTAATAATGCATATTCTATTATTGCTAATATTTAGAACAAACCTCATTAATTTTTATAAAAACATATGGAGAGCTATGCTAGTTGCTATAACTTCAAGATCAAGCATGGGAACACTTCCATTATCTATAGATGGTTTAAGCAATTATGGTACAACTCGTAGTATTGCAACTTTTGCTCCAACAATGGGGACTACTCTTGGAATGAACGGTTGTGCTGGTGTTTTCCCTGCTGTTCTAGTTATTATGGCTATGAATGCCGCAGGTACACCTATTACATTTTCAACTATACTTTTGATAAGCTTTATTTGTATGATCGCTTCATTAGGTGTATCAGGGATTCCAGGGACAGCTTTTATAGCAGCTGGCGTAGTATTTTCTTACTTTGGTTTACCTTGGCACATGATTGCTTTGATTATTGGTGTTGATGCAATTATTGATAGCTTTAGAACTCCTATAAATATTCACGGCACAATGGTTACTGCAATTATCGTTGACAAAACCACAAAGAAATCCCAACAGTTTTAAGTACCACAAAAAGTAAATTTAACTATTTCTTCTTTATTTGGCTCAGCTATGTATTTTTCATTAGACTTAGTAAACTTATAGGGTTTCCTCAGCACATCTAATAAATTATAAGTATTTCCGAGGCTTCCTTCTTCTGCTGATTTTATAGCTTTTTCTACTTGGTGATTCCTAGGGATAATAACAGGGTTCGACTGGAACATTTTTGAATAGTCTAAGTCTATGTTATTTAATGACTCTAACCAATCACCTAAGCCTTTTGCTTTTAAATCTTTGAATTTTTTATAAGTTAGATCATAGAACGTATTTGTGTAATCTAGCTTATTTTCAAACATAGCAACAAGCAAATTTGAAATAATTTCATCGTAATTATCTACATTATTATCTAACCCTATTTTACTAAGAAACATTTTTTTCCATTTATTTTTATATATTTGTGAATATGTTTGTAGCTTTTGTTGAGCTAATTCAATAGTTTCTCCCTCATTTGCTGAAATCAATTTTAATAGACTTTCTGCAAGTCTAGCTATATTCCATCCAGCTATAGATCCTTGGTTTGCAAATGCATAACGTCCATTTCTATCAATAGAGCTAAATACAGTATCTGGATCATAAGTATCCATAAAAGCACAAGGGCCATAATCAATAGTTTCACCTGAAATAGTCATATTATCAGTATTCATAACTCCATGGATAAAGCCAACTCTCTCCCACTCCGAGATCAAGCTAGTTTGTTTATCTATGACGTAGTCAAGCAAACTCAGAGCTTTATTACCATTATGAGAAATTTTATATCTATCAATAGTATAATCAAGTAAATTTTGGGTATATTGCTTACCTAACATAGCTGCGTATTGAAAAGTGCCTACTCTTATATGGCTACTTGCGACTCTTACAGCAATTGCTCCCTGCTCTAGATTATTTCTTTGAATATTTTCACCTGTAGTTATAACCGCTAAAATACGACTAGTCGGTATACCTAAGTTATGCATAGCTTCACTAACGATATATTCTCTAAGCATAGGTCCCAAAGCAGCTTTTCCATCACCACCTCTTGAGAACTTAGTTAAACCAGCTCCTTTAAGATGGAAATCTAATAATTCTCCCTTTGGATTTTGGTACTCTCCTACTAATATGGCTCTACCATCACCAAGCATTGTAAAATTACCAAATTGATGCCCCGCATAAGCTTGCGAAATAGGATTTTTACTGTTATATCCTAATAGTAAACTCAATAGATCTTCTTGCTTATAATCAGAAAATTTTAACCCTAAATCAACTACTAGATCATTATTTAAAAGCAACAATTTTGCATTTGGATATTTATATACAAATTGTTCTGAGAAAAATTTCTCAGATAACTGAGAATAAGTATGTTTAAAATTTATCATATCAGTAGATATACTTTACTATTTTAGTATCATTCTAACAAAATATCAGAATTTACATAACTTTTAGGATAAAATTAATGTAGAGATACATAAATGGTAAAGTCATGGAATATCTTAAATTGGCAATAATCGATTCGGAAAATTATAATAACTTTTCTCGTATTTCTGAAAATAGTTTTGATAGAGTTTAAACTGTCCCTGTTATTCAATACCACTTTATAAAATATTTTTATTCCTTGCTTTTATGCAGCATCTAAAATACCAGAATATACTTCATCATGAGTCATATATCCAATACTAGAATGTAGTCTTTCATTGTTGTAAATATCAATATATTCTTTGATACCTACTTTAGCCTCTTTCATAGTTATATATGATGCCGGATAAACATTTTCATATTTCAGTGTTCTCCAAAATCTCTCAATTGCAATATTATCTATAGATCTTCCTTTAGCATCCATAGATTTATTTATTTTATTATCAGATAATATTTTAATATGCTCTTTTGCTGTATATTGAGTTCCTTGATCAGAGTTAAAGATATCAGGTTTACCATATTTAAATAACGCTTCTTTTAACACACTAGTTGTTAGATGTGTATCCATAGTATTAGAAATCTTCCAAGCTAGTGTTTTCTTGCTATGCCAATCTATTATGGCTACTAAATATGCACATACCCACATTCTAGTCTAATATACGTGATATCAGCACTCCATACCTTATTAGCTTTATCTATAACAACCTGATTCGTCTCATTTTTAAATACATTAAGTAAGTATGGATATTTCTTGTGTTGCTTATTAATGACAGTTGTCTTTTTTTTAGGATACAATGCCTTAATACCCATGAATTCCATAGCACTTTTGATTAGCTTCCTTCCAACTAGAAATCCTAATCTATTTAGCAACTTTACTAGACTTCTCGTACCATAATATGGATGTTTAGTATGTATCAAATCTATTGCATTTAATAGTTTAATATCATCATTACTACTAAATTTTGATATTGGTGTATAATAGTACACACTCTTAGATACAGATAATAGTTTAAGCTGATTATTTAAAGATAATTCTAGCTTAGTATCTACAGAGTTTACTCTATCATTTGATGATACCAAGCTTTTTAGCTTTCCCATTAAAAAATCCCTCTCTACTATTACCTCGACTAGTTTTTTACTTGTTGCATCTTTATCTTTTCTAAGCTCATCTATTTCCTGCTTATACTCCTTAACAATAGAGCTTTTATCAAATGCTAAGCAAGCATTAGATAAAAATTGCTGCTTCCAATTGTGCACGTTTTTAGGAAGTAAATCATACTTACTTGCTATCTCATTAACTGTCATATCGCCTTCTAGCAATTCTATAATTACTTTAGCTTTAAAATCAGCTGTATACGTTACTCTTTTTTTACTCATTTATCTATTTCCTAATTTATCTAGTTAAGATAAACATCTAGGAATAAAAATCTTTCTAAAATCAGTAGCTTTTTCTGGGGACATTATACGTAGAAAGATATCGAGATTTTCGCACTTACCTTAGTATTACTATATTTAGTAATGATCGAATATTCAAAAGGATTACTTCTTACTATACTCGCAAGGGATTTAATATAGCCACTACTGCTCCAACACGATGTGATACAGGTACAAGTAATACAGATCCTAAAATACGTATTAAAAAATTTATAACTTGCCATGACAGTGTGGTTAATAGATCCTTTAAAAAACATTTTAATGAGACAAACAACGAAGCTTTTTATCGATTAATTCAAAGATATTTAGATAAAGATATTCCTAGAAGAATAGTTGATCTATTTATTGATCAAAATATTGTTTATTTTTCAAATAAATCTCGTAAAATTGGTGTTAATGATTCAAAAATATAGTATTAAAAAAACTCCTTATCTCTAGGCTAGATATCACACTTTTATAATGATAAAATAGCTCAACTTTTATATTTAACTCTCTTGGTAAAATTATGGAATATAGAAAATATATTTGTATCGTTTGTGGATTAATTTATGATGAAGCTGAAGGATGGCCAGAAGATGATATTGAACCAGGTACTAAATGGGAAGATGTTACTGATGATTGGGAATGTCCTGACTGCGGTGTTGGTAAAGATGAGTTTGAGCTTCTAGAAGAATAATTGAGATGTCATCATCTTTGTTTCAAAAGATTTCTTTTGAAAATAAAAACTTTATAGTAATGAGGGATGACCTAAATCATCATATTTTTTCAGGTAATAAAGCTAGAAAACTTGCTTACATTTTAAGCAATCCAGGTAACTACGAACAAATTAAGACTATTATTTCTTTTGGTGGCAATCAATCTAATTTTATGCTGGCACTATCACAACTAGCTAAAATTAAAAATTGGGCTTTTCATTACTGGGTAAAACCTTTACCAAAATTTCTTAAACAAAATAAAAATGGTAACTTAAAATTTGCATTAGAAAATGGCATGCAGCTCTTTGAAAGCAATGAAGAGTTAAAGCTTAAAAATATAAAAAGCAAATATCAAAATGCTAAAGATTTTTACTTCTTTGATCAAGGAGGTAAAAATCCTTCTGCTGAAGAAGGTATAGCTAGTTGTGCTTTAGAAATTAAAAAATATTGTGAAGAAAACAAAATCGAAGATTATAGTGTGGTAGTTGCATCAGGAACTGGAACAACAGCTATCTATTTAGAAAAATATTTAAAGCAAAAAATTTTTACAATACCTTGTGTTGGTAGCTCACAATATTTAAAACAGCAATTTAATTATATTGACAAAACTCTAAATCATCCTCAAGTTTTAGAATCCCAATTTCAAAAAAACTTTGGTCAACTAGATATAGAAAACTATAATATTTATAAGAAGCTTCTACAACAAACTGCTATAGAGTTTGATTTACTTTATGATCCAATAGCTTGGCGTGTACTTCTAGCAAACTATAATAATCTGCCAAAACCAATCATATATATTCACTGTGGTGGTACTTCAGGAAATATCACTATGATTAATAGATATAAAAAATTTCTAAATATTAAGCGCTAGTTGCTTTAATTAGTTGGATTCTACCGAGTTGTTTAGATTTGCTGATTTATTCATCACTTGAGTTAGATATTTTTTATTATCCAACATATAAATGTTAACTTTATAGTATTTCAGCAAGTAAAATTTGCTGTCTTCGATAAATAAAACCTTAATAAAATCAAAATGTATTTTTAAAACAACTATAATCAAGTAAGCTTTTTTAGGTACTTTTGCTCATTATTAGTCTATAATTATTGTGATTTTATAAAAATAGGCAAAATTTAATGATTGAAAATTTAAGAAATATTGCGATTATCGCACACGTTGACCATGGTAAAACTACTTTAGTCGATAAATTATTACAACAGTCTGGCACTCTAAATACTCGTGGCCCAGAAGTTGAAAGAGTCATGGATTCAAATGATATTGAGAAAGAAAGAGGTATTACAATCCTTGCAAAAAATACTGCTCTTAAATGGAATAACTATAGAATTAATATCGTAGATACTCCAGGACATGCTGATTTTGGTGGTGAGGTTGAGCGTGTGTTATCTATGGTTGACTCTGTATTATTATTAGTTGATGCAGTTGATGGCCCTATGCCGCAAACAAGATTTGTAACAGAAAAAGCTTTTGCCCAAGGTCTAAAACCTATCGTAGTTATTAATAAAATTGATAGAGATGGTGCTCGTCCTGATTGGGTTGTTGATCAAGTTTTTGATCTTTTTGATAGATTAGGCGCAACAGATGAGCAGTTAGATTTTCCTATTATTTATGCTTCTGCTATTAATGGCTGGGCTACAAATGAGCTTAGTGAAAAAAAAGAAGATATGACTGATCTTTTCCAAGCTATCGTAGACAGTGTTGAACATCCTGATGTAGATGAAGACGGCCCTTTTCAGATGCAAATATCTTCTTTGGATTATTCTAGCTTTACAGGCACTATTGGAATTGGCCGTATCCAAAGAGGTAAAGTTAAAACGAATACTCCTATTACTTTGATTGGGAAAGATGGTAAAACCCGTAATGGCAGGATTTTACAAATATTAGGTTATATGGGTCTAGAAAGAGTTGAAGTACCAGAAGCACAAGCTGGTGATATAGTTTGTATTACTGGTATGGAAGGTTTGAATATATCAGACACTCTATGTAGCCCTAATAAAGTAGAAGCATTACCTGAGCTTTCTGTAGATGAACCAACTATTAGTATGACCTTTCAGGTTAATAACTCTCCATTTGCAGGTAAGGAAGGTAAATATGTAACTTCACGCCAAATCAAAGATCGTTTAGATAAAGAATTACTTACAAATGTAGCTCTAAAAGTTGAACAACTTGAAGATGCTGATAAGTTTAAGGTCTCTGGTCGTGGCGAACTTCATCTTTCAATTTTACTTGAAAATATGCGTAGAGAAAATTTTGAGATTGCTGTATCTAGACCTCATGTAATATTTAAAGATGTTAATGGTGAAAGACATGAACCATATGAGCAAGCTATCATCGATATTGAAGAAGAGCACCAAGGCACTGTAATGGAACGCATGGGACTACGCCAAGGTGAACTTAAAAATATGGAACCAGATGGAAAAGGTCGTGTAAAACTTGAGTTTATAATACCATCACGTGGCTTAATTGGCTTTTATACGGAGTTTTTAACAATTACCTCAGGTTCAGGTATTTTAAACAAAGTCTTTGACCACTATGGTCCTATGAAAAAACAGACTTTAGAAACTCGTCAGAACGGTACACTAGTTTCTATGCTATCTGGTAAAGCAGTAGCTTTTGCTCTTTGGAATCTTCAAGAAAGAGGTAAAATGTTTATTAATCATGGTACAGATGTCTATGAAGGTATGATTATTGGTATTCATAATAGAGATAATGATCTAGCTGTAAATCCATGTAAAGGTAAGCAGCTAACTAATGTTCGTGCTTCTGGTAAAGATGAAGCTCTTACACTAGTAACACCAATCAAGCTTACTCTTGAATATGCTCTGGAATTTATCGAAGATGATGAATTAGTTGAAATTACACCAGTATCTATTAGATTAAGAAAAAAACATCTAACCGAATCTGATCGTAAAAAAGCAGCTCGTGGGGCTCTTTAATTTCATATTCCCTTCTATACTACATATAAATATTTTTGAGAGTGTAAACTAAAAGATAGTTTTGATTTTCTTATGAAAATCCTCTTGAATATTCTTAAGTAAATTTAGCTATTCTTGATGCTTATAGCCAGATCTTTAATACTTTTAGGCGACTTGGTAGCCTTATCTCCTATAATCTTTTTCTTATAAAGATTACTTATTTGATCATTATATATTTCTGAAATAATTCTTTGTTTTAGAGACATCTAATAATTTATAAACTTTAGAATGATAACAGCATGTTTGTGTATATAATCACAGTATTATAAGCATGCTTTTCACTATGAAAGTATTAGCTTAGTTATTCTTGACAGTTGTAATTGCCAAAATTATCTTTAACGCAATGACGGCCACAAATTATTTTATTGTAGTTATCAACGTGGCAAGAATCCTTTCTATAAGAAGCGCATTTAACTTGGAAATTATTAGATACGCAACCATAACCACATGTGGCACCAGCACCAAATTTTGCTATACATTGCATATCTCTTTTAGGTGCACATGCTCCTATTAAACCACCATCTGAGGCACAGTGATAACCACATTTTTTTTCAGTTCCGACGTTAATACACTCCCATTCACCTTCATGATGATGATGATGATAATCGCCTTCACCATCATTACCGCCATCAATATAGGCAGTATTATCTGAGTAACCTCATGACTCTGCTAATTGATAAGCCATTCCATCACAGGAACACAACATAATTGCTATAGCAATAATAAGTATCTTCTGAAGTAATTTTTTCATAATATAGATGAGATAAATTATTTAATTTTCGTATCATAACATAAAGAGATTACTTAATTAAATTTTTCTACCAAATCAATAAATATCTAATTTTGGACATTAACTAGCTAAGGTCAGTTAATAATTAAGCTTTGGAAAATAAACATGTGTCGTGCCTACATCCTCATTCTCTAATTTCAATATAATAATAGAATCATCTTCTCCGACTATTATTCCTTTTACAGGAGAATTTATCCAACTTTGAAAACCACCATTAACAAATGAAGTCTCTTGACCAATTCTTGATAACTCTAAATATTTTTCATCAATTTTTGTAGGGTCTGAGCTTCTTGCTGCTTTCAAAGTAAACTGTCCCTGTTATTCAATACCACTTTATAAAATATTTTTATTCCTTGCTTTTATGCAGCATCTAAAATACCAGAATATACTTCATCATGAGTCATATATCCAATACTAGAATGTAGTCTTTCATTGTTGTAAATATCAATATATTCTTTGATACCTACTTTAGCCTCTTTCATAGTTATATATGATGCCGGATAAACATTTTCATATTTCAGTGTTCTCCAAAATCTCTCAATTGCAATATTATCTATAGATCTTCCTTTAGCATCCATAGATATATTTATTTTATTATCAGATAATATTTTAATATGCTCTTTTGCTGTATATTGAGTTCCTTGATCAGAGTTCAAGATATCAGGTTTACCATATTTAAATAACGCTTCTTTTAACACACTAGTTGTTAGATGTGTATCCATAGTATTAGAAATCTTCCAAGCTAGTGTTTTCTTGCTATGCCAATCTATTATGGCTACTAAATATGCATACCCACATTCTAGTCTAATATACGTGATATCAGCACTCCATACCTTATTAGCTTTATCTATAACAACCTGATTCGTCTCATTTTTAAATACATTAAGTAAGTATGGATATTTCTTGTGTTGCTTATTAATGACAGTTGTCTTTTTTTTAGGATACAATGCCTTAATACCCATTAATTCCATAGCACTTTTGATTAGCTTCCTTCCAACTAGAAATCCTAATCTATTTAGCAACTTTACTAGACTTCTCGTACCATAATATGGATGTTTAGTATGTATCAAATCTATTGCATTTAATAGTTTAATATCATCATTACTACTAAATTTTGATATTGGTGTATAATAGTAACACTCTTAGATACAGATAATAGTTTAAGCTGATTATTTAAAGATAATTCTAGCTTAGTATCTACAGAGTTTACTCTATTATTTGATGATACCAAGCTTTTTAGCTTTCCCATTAAAAAATCCCTCTCTACTATTACCTCGACTAGTTTTTTACTTGTTGCATCTTTATCTTTTCTAAGCTCATCTATTTCCTGCTTATACTCCTTAACAACAGAGCTTTTATCAAATGCTAAGCAAGCATTAGATAAAAATTGCTGCTTCCAATTATGCACGTTTTTAGGAAGTAAATCATACTTACTTGCTATCTCATTAACTGTCATATCGCCTTCTAGCAATTCTATAATTACTTTAGCTTTAAAATCAGCTGTATACGTTACTCTTTTTTTACTCATTTATCTATTTCCTAATTTATCTAGTTAACTTTAACATCTAGGAATAAAAATCTTTCTAAAATCAGTAGCTTTTTCTGGGGACATTATACAATATAGCCCCTATAAAATTTTTACTTTTACCATAAAAGCCATATACTAAACTAAAAGATAATGCTGCTATAGATATATTAAAAAGTAGCATCTTATCAAGAATGTGATCAATAAAAAATGTTGCTATTAGATAGCTTAAAATAGCAATACAGAAAACTAAAACTTTATTTGAGCTAGCAGTTTTGGTATAACTACTATGAGCAAAAATTACTGATGCCATAGTATTCCATAGAGCTGCTATAGTTGTTGTGGCAATCAAGAATATTACAATATAAAAGTAGATTTATATAACTAATGGTAATTTTCTCGCTACAATACTAGCTAAAGCCAAATCTGGATTATTCAAAGCTAATTGTTTAGAAAAAGAAGCTGTAATAAAAATAGCTATCACATAAAATAAACTAACTAATATTGCTGTCACAAGCATTGAATAAAAAGCTACCTTCGGTGATTTTGCAGAAAAAATATTTTGTCCATACCATGGAGAGAGAATATAAGTAAAACAAGTCAATATAACTAATGATAAAGTAAATAAAATTGGCAAACTAGTATGACTTTTAATATTAATCTGAATACCTTGTTGATGATACTTATAAAAATAAATCCCAAAGAATATAAATAATAGCGAAGATAAAATAAAGCTTACTTTATCAATCTGGATAATTGACTTAAGTCCAGAATTAACAGTAGCAATAAACATAACTAAACAAGAGATAAAAGTAATTAATGCTTTGGAATAATCTGGAAATATAACTTCTAAGCAAACAGTTATTAATGTATAAAGTTTGATCCAAACCCTAACATTGCAACCCATAAACATATCGCCGCAAAAGTTCCAAAAGCTTTATTATAGCGATAGCTAAAATATTGTGTAATACTTATAGCATCAAACTTTTCCATTTCTTTGCTACTGTAATTGCATAAAAAAATAAACCAAATAAAAATACTAGCCCAAGTGAAATTGCCGAAAAACCATAATTATAGCCTAGACTAGAAAACCCAATAAGAGTTGAAGTATTTAATTCAGTCATCACTAAAGTTGCTGTTAGAGCAAAAAAACCAACCTTTTTACCCGCCGTATAATAATTTGATATTGGTAGGTTATTATTTTCCATAAGATTTTCTTATATGCTAGCTAGGTAACTGATTTAAATTCCAGTTATAGTTTTGATAATTAATTACTTTATTTTTATCTAATATTGCCTCTTTTTTAACTTTGCTAGCTAAATATTTAGCTATAAACTGACGCATTTGTATTTGATCACCAAAATCACTACCATACCAATCAAATATTTTTGATATATAAATATTATTATCTTTTAATTTAAAACCTTTAGAACTATTTATCCAGGTAGTAAATGACTTATTTAATTGCTTGTTTATCTGATCTCCTTGATAAGCAGTTTTAGATAAATTAGGACAACTTATAGAAGCGCAATTAACAGCAGAATGAACTCTTGGGTCATGCCATATCGGACGAATAATTCGATGCTCTATGTCATTTAAAGTTAGTTCTTTATTATTAATATTGACAATTTTTTGATCCCAAACTTTAGAAAAACCAAACCAACCTTTATCAATATTGGTAATTGATTTTACTGGATAATATTGCAAAATAGTCTTTATAGTCAACATATTGTACATATTTATCCAATATGCTAGCTGCTGATTTTTATTATAATTTAAAATATCTATTTTAGAATAATTGCTTATTATCTCATTTAACTTCTGCTTATCGTTTTTAGATGCCTCAGCATAGTTAACAAATGTTTGATTTCCCTTTTGCACAACATATTTATCTAAAAAATCTTGCCAAGGTTTAAAATCTATTTTTGCTGTTGATGATGGATTTGATTTATTCCAATAACTCCAAAGCTGTGCACTTGGTGCTCCATACAAAGATGCAGTCATAAAAAATAACAGAATATATTTGGATATATTTAATTTTTTCATCTTAAACCTTTATTTGATTATAAAACTCATAAACTCTATAAAAAGTTGTCCATAACACTAAAATAGTAAATAAGATACCTAACCATAGTACTGTTGATGGTAACAAAATCATAACAATAAAAAATATAAAAGTTTCTGCTCTTTCCATTAATCCTGGTGAATAATAAAAACTCTTTGATGATTGCTGTTGACTAAATATTCCTACAAGTAGAAAACTACTTACACAAACAATTATAGACATCATCATAACTAATCCAACCCAAGCAATTTCTGGCTGGAAAACAAAAACAGCAATAATGATTAATGATTCAACAAAACGATCAGATAAAATATCAAGCATCGTACCAAATGATGAGTTGGATTTTTGTAACCTTGCAACACTACCATCTAAGACATCTAAATAACCAGATATTAAAAGAAATACCACTGCTAACCATGGTGTCAACAGCACTAGTATAGCGCTTATAAAACCTGTTATAAGAGACAATATTGTTAAAATATTTGGTTTTATATTTAAAGCAGATAATGCAGCTGCCACTGCATTTATAAAATACTTTTGAAACCAAGGCCTGACGCTTTGCTCTAACATAATACTCCCAACTAGAACTTTAGTAAAAAACTAACTATTCTTTTAACCTTTTCACTATATAGAGATGGCGTAAAATACGAACCAGCAACACGCTTATTTAATTCACTAAGAGTTGGGTATGGCACAATATGTGAAGCCATTTGTTTAATTTTTAGTTTATTTTTAATAGCTAATGTCCATTGAGTAATAAGCTCACCAGCTTGCTCTCCTACTATGCTAGCTCCTAAAATATAACCTTTTTTATTAACAGCTATTTTAACTACGCCATTTGTAGAAAGATTTGCCTGTGCTCTATCATTACTATCATATGGCAATGTTAATATAGTAGCGCCCTCTTGCTCTGCTTGCTTAATAGGCATTCCAGCATGAGCCACTTCTGGGGTTGTATATATAGCCCACGGAAAACTTGAATAGTTAACTTTAGCTGGTAATTTAAATAGAATATTCTGAATAACAATTCCAGCATGATAACCAGCTGTATGAGTAAACTGATACTGACTAGCCAAATCACCAATTGCATATATATTCTTATAGTTAGTACGCAATCTAGTATCAACATTTACTCCTCTTGCAGAGTGTTTAATGCCTACTTTTTCTAAATTAAGCTTTTCTATATTTGGTTGTCTTCCAGTAGCTACTAATAGATGAGAACCACTATAAACACCACCACTAGTTTCTAATTGTATTTGAGTATCTTGTTTTGAGACTTTTGTTACTTTAGTATTTGTTACTACATTTATACCAAGTTTTTCAAACTCATCTAGTAGTATTTGCCTACAATCACTATCAACAGGACCTAATATAGTAGGCTCTGCCTCAAGAATTGTTACCTTAGAACCTAACAAAGCGTGTGCCTGAGCTAATTCAACTCCAATTGGCCCGCCACCCATGACAAGTAAATGCTCAGGCTGTTTATCTAAACTAAAAATTGTCTCATTTGTCAGATAATCAACATCTGCTAAACCCTCTATTGGAAATATTTTTGCTCGTGAGCCAGTTGCTAAAACTATATATTTAGCTTTGATTTGTATATCACCAGCCTGGACAGTTTTTTTATCTACAATATGTGCATAATCTTGGATAACATCAACACCCAAAGACTCAAATCTCTCAACTGAGTCATGAGGCTCTATCTTGGCTATTACATTGGCAACATGTTCTTGTACTTTTTTATAGTCAGTTGCAAAGTTTTTAATATCAATCCCAAATTCTTTAGCTTTGTGACAATTATGTATAATTCGTGAAGCTTCGATCATAGCTTTAGATGGAACACAGCCATAGTTTAAACAATCACCACCCATCTTTCCACCCTCACAGAGAACGACTCTTGCTCCCATTTGCACTGCACCAGCAGCAACAGATAGACCACCAGAACCACCACCAATTACACAAATGTCTGTTTTTATTTGCTTCATACTCTAGCTCCTTTAATCTTTTTGTATATAACGGGAACAAGTGACAATATAGCCAGGGCAATTATAGGTAAGATAAACTGCGGTGCAAAAATAATACCCATATCTAAATCTTTACCTTGACTTAACACAAAACCTAGTCCCGTACCAACCCAAGTATAGATTAATGAGCCAGGTATAATACCTAATAAAGTTGCCCAAAAAAACGTCGATAAGCTTATGCCAATGGCTCCACAAGCTATATTTATAGCAAAAAACGGAAATAATGGTATTAGACGAAGTGTTAACAAATAGCTAAAAGCATTATCTTTAAAGCCTTTACGTAATTTCTCAATATTACCTTTTGCTTTAGCTTTTAATGTTTCACCAAAAGCTGTTTTTACAGCTAAGAATAATAAACATGCACCAATAGTAGCACCTAAAATTACCCAGATAAAACCAGGTAACAAACCAAATAAGAAACCTCCTAGCAAAGTCATAATAGTTGCTCCAGGTATCGAGAAGGCTACTACTATAATATAAATAATAATAAATACTAATGAACTAAGCCAAAAATATGAATGTGTCCAATTGACCAAATCTTGATAATGTTGCTTTACTGCTGCTAAAGATAAATATTTCTGCCCACCTAAAGAAACAAATATAACTAAACCTAGTATTAAAAGTAAGATAGGGATATAACGTTTGAATTTACCCATTTTATATGACCTCAACTATCTAAATTATAAAGAACCGTATATTTGTAATAGTATACTAAATTAGTCTAGAATATAATTAAAAATTAAATAAGTTTGTTTAGATGAAATTGTTAAGTAAAAAATTTTAGTATGGTTAATCAAATAAACTATCTTAAGGATAGTAAATCTTTAGACTTCAAAATAGTATTAAAGTACAGAGGTTTATCTAAAAAAACCTAAGTTTGGCATAATTATTATGTTAATTTTTCTGAATTATGCATCTCATTCTCAAGCAGATCCAAAGAAAGTATTTTAGGCTAAGCTATAGGCCCACAAAGAATATTAACGAAAGAAGCATATTCTGATCTGTGCCGAGCGTACTCTGTTTGAGATATGTTTTTAAATTAATTATTCACAGTTTTAATAGTATTTTTTCCTCAGCAAAAGTTTATCTTGTAATATCATAAGCTTAGCTTTCATATTTTTTCTAATTCTTATAATAAGCTTTAAATCTCTTACGAATAACAATGCTGAAAGGATTTTTCTGATATAACTTTTATCCCCTACAAGTTTGCCTGTTAGACCTTGGATTAGGTGTTCCACACATACTCTACCTTCTATTTAAAAGCCGTTATTTCACATTTATCATTAATCACCGAATATAACTTAAAATAAGGTTCTATAGTTGCTTTGATGAAATATTATCAAAATAGTTAAAGCTCTTAGGGATGACAATATTGCTATTTCATCTGCTCACTTTGGTGCTTTTATTACCGCTAAAGATTATCATAAAATGTTAAATAAACTAGAGAAAATGGATACAAAATAATACTAGGTCCAAATATCTATAATCAAAAAGATAGAGTGAAGGAATACAGAACATTTTTTGAGGATTGTAATAGTATAACTCTAATATTTTAGATTCAAAAAGTTGAAATATATTTATTACAGAATAATTAAGCTAGTCTCTAGCTGCCTGATAAGCACTTATATATTTTAATATAAAAAAATCTTTTGTTTGTGACTTAATTACTTTAACAGCTCTAAAAACATCTTCACCATTATCAACAAGATTATGAAATTGCTTAATAAAATCATTCTTTTTTGAGTTACTCATATTTATATACTTTAATTTTAAATAAATGTGTGCTTATTATAATTACATATTTGCTATAAAAAAATACTATTAAAGCTTATGTAATATAATACCCCATAAAATTCAACAAAAATTTTGAGAATTTAGTTAACAATACGCTAGTGTAAATTACCATAAATTAATCTTGAAGACATTCTACTGACCAATTAAAGTTCTTTCTCCTCCAAAATTCATATAATAATGGCCATTGCTCTGTATGTAAGACGATCTTTCTACCCAAACGAAACAAAATATCCAGAATTAGGAATTATGTTTAATTGATATGCAATTGTTTTAGTATTCTTGACAGTAGCACCGGATTCTAAGCCAATTTAACCATTATCCAAATGATACCTACTATTGCAATCAAAACCAGCATTCTGATCATTCTGAGTCACTACCGCATGTACACAATAATTTGAGCTACTGAAGGGAAGCGTGGTAGGCTATTCCAAATCTCTATAATGTCCCCAGAAAAAGATACTGATTTTAGAAAGATTTTTATTCCTAGATGTTAAAGTTAACTAGATAAATTAGGAAATAGATAAATGAGTAAAAAAAGAGTAACGTATACAGCTGATTTTAAAGCTAAAGTAATTATAGAATTGCTAGAAGGCGATATGACAGTTAATGAGATAGCAAGTAAGTATGATTTACTTCCTAAAAACGTGCATAATTGGAAGCAGCAATTTTTATCTAATGCTTGCTTAGCATTTGATAAAAGCTCTGTTGTTAAGGAGTATAAGCAGGAAATAGATGAGCTTAGAAAAGATAAAGATGCAACAAGTAAAAAACTAGTCGAGGTAATAGTAGAGAGGGATTTTTTAATGGGAAAGCTAAAAAGCTTGGTATCATCAAATGATAGAGTAAACTCTGTAGATACTAAGCTAGAATTATCTTTAAATAATCAGCTTAAACTATTATCTGTATTTAAGAGTGTGTACTATTATACACCAATATCAAAATTTAGTAGTAATGATGATATTAAACTATTAAATGCAATAGATTTGATACATACTAAACATCCATATTATGGTACGAGAAGTCTAGTAAAGTTGCTAAATAGATTAGGATTTCTAGTTGGAAGGAAGCTAATCAAAAGTGCTATGGAATTAATGGGTATTAAGGCATTGTATCCTAAAAAAAAGACAACTGTCATTAATAAGCAACACAAGAAATATCCATACTTACTTAATGTATTTAAAAATGAGACGAATCAGGTTGTTATAGATAAAGCTAATAAGGTATGGAGTGCTGATATCACGTATATTAGACTAGAATGTGGGTATGCATATTTAGCAGCCATAATAGATTGGCATAGCAAGAAAATACTAGCTTGGAAGATTTCTAATACTATGGATACACATCTAACAACTAGTGTGTTAAAAGAAGCGTTATTTAAATATGGTAAACCTGATATCTTTAACTCTGATCAAGGAACTCAATATACAGCAAAAGAGCATATTAAAATATTATCTGATAATAAAATAAATATATCTATGGATGCTAAAGGAAGATCTATAGATAATATTGCAATTGAGAGATTTTGGAGAACACTGAAATATGAAAATGTTTATCCGGCATCATATATAACTATGAAAGAGGCTAAAGTAGGTATCAAAGAATATATTGATATTTACAACAATGAAAGACTACATTCTAGTATTGGATATATGACTCATGATGAAGTATATTCTGGTATTTTAGATGCTGCATAAAAGCAAGGAATAAAAATATTTTATAAAGTGGTATTGAATAACAGAGACAGTTTAATCCTAAATACCAACTTTTGCCTATATAAGCTAATGCTGTTCCAAAAATAGCTACCCAAATAGAATAGTAAATAATAGCCCAAATTGCTAGTATCATACCAATAGAGGAAATTATATTAAGAATACTATATAAGGGAGTTTTATGAATAGCTAGTATCCCGATGCGATCTCTATTTAAATAAGCTCTTTCTCCTAGTACAGACTTAGAGGCCCAATTTTTTGTTGAACGAGGCTTACTAAAAAATACTGGATTTAAAAACATCCATACTAAAGAAATAATACCTGGGATAACGCACCACCAATCTATCCAAATACGACTCCAAAATGCTAATACAATTAAAGGAAGTACAGAATATCTCGTCCAAACACTCCAAGGATTAGCATGTTTCATCCAGTTATCATCTGTTAGATTAAATATCTTTGCTATTTTTCTTTCTAAAGTCACTTCATTTTACCTTCATATAATAATTATAGCTAAAATACCGTTATAAACCTTCTAACGTCCCCTTAAAAAGAAACTATCCAACTGTGCAAAACTCAATTTCACCCAGGTTGGTCGCCCATGGTTACACTGTCCCGAATTTTCCACAGTTTCCATTTGTCTTAATAGATGATTCATCTCAGGGATACTTAACTTATCATTTGCTCGCACAGCTGCATGACAAGATACTGTGGCTAAGATATGATTTAGATAAAACTCTACGCTTTTTGTCTTGCTTGAAGACACTAGCTCTGTAGCTACATTTGATATTAACTCTTGAATATCTTTATTTTTTACATAGATTGGTACTACTCTGACAAGTACAGCATCATCAGCTACAACAGATATTTCAAACCCTAACTTTTCGAAGACATCGATATTTTCATCAATAGTTGCAACTATACTACTTGATAGCTGACAAGTCAGAGGAACTAATAAATTCTGCTTAAACTTGTCAGTATCTGCATGCCAAGTTTTTTTCATTTCTTCATAAAGTATCCTCTCGTGAGCTGCATGCATATCTACAAGTACCACACCATCATCTACTTGCGCGAGAATATATATACCATGGATCTGACAAATAGCCTGACCCAAACCATTATATTTTGGCTTTTGTGATATATGTATTTCATTTTCTTGAGTATTTTGATTATTTAGATATTTATCAAGTAAACTAGTATTTGATTCAGATTCCTCTTGCTCATCTTCAACACTAATATCCAAGCTCATATTACCAATATTAAGAGGATTATTTACACTACCATTTTCATTCTCGTAAATATCTTCTCGAGGACTATCTACCTCAACATCAGCACTTGTAGTTATAGCTTTGTTTACAGTACCAAAAAGAAAATCATAAATAAACTTTTGGTTTCTAAAACGTACTTCACTCTTAGCCGGATGAACATTAACATCAACCTCTTTATAATCCATGTCAAGATAAAGTAAAAATGCTGGATATCTATTACCATACATTACATCTTTGTAAGCATTTTTGATCGCATGAGAGACAATTTTATCCTTGATAATACGCCCATTAATATAAAAGCTTTGCATATCTGCTCTAGCTCTATTAAACCTTGGGCTAGCAACCCACCCCCATAGATGAGCATCACCAACTTCTTTATCTATATAAATAGCATTTTCAATAAAATCACGACTATATAAATCTAAGACACGATTATATTTAAGTTGAGCATCTTCTGCTAAAAGTAAATCTTTAATTTCTTTGCCGTTATGGATGATCCTAAAAGCTATGCCAAAATAGCAAAGCATATATTTCTTAAGTAAATCAGAAATATGTAAAAACTCAGTATTATCTTTCTTTAAGAATTTACGTCGAGCCGGCGTATTATAAAATAATTCACTGACTTCGATAGTCGTTCCTGTAACATGAGCTGCCGGGGTAACTTCTCTAATTTGATTATTAATTTGCCAAGCATCATCTAAATCTTGGTGTTTTGATATGATTTTCAGCTTTGAAACAGAGGCAATACTTGCTAGAGCTTCACCACGAAATCCCATACTTGCTACAGATTCTAACTCCTCAAGAGTATAAACTTTACTTGTTGCATGTGGCGCTAAAGCTAACTTTAAATCTTCTTGAGTAATTCCTTTACCATTATCTCTAATTCTAATTAGAGACTTACCGCCTTCTTGGATTTCAATAGTTATTTCAGTAGCTCCAGCATCTATAGAATTCTCAACTAGTTCTTTAATTACTGAAGATGGTCTCTCAATAACTTCTCCAGCCGCTATTTGGTTTGCTAAACTCTCTGGCAATATTTTTATTTGGCGATAATTACTCATTTTCACACCTTATTTCATAAGGGATTTTTTATAAAATCTCTAGTTGAGCACACTTCAAAAAGCTTTTGGTTTACTACTTTTCCACTCTTATCCTCATAAGGATAAACATTATTTTTAGTTAAACCACATAGCTCTCTTATTTTTTTAGCTTCTATTTTTGAGATTCTCTCCCAATACTCAGTCTTCCCAAAAGGTCCCCAAAATGCTCTAACGTATATTTTTTTACCATATCTTATAGTTCGAGCTTTCACATGATAGTATTTACCATCATGAGGGTTTAATACTGCCCCATTCATGTATAAAGGTCCTTTACTATTATTTTTATTAGAACCTTTCTTCTTCATATTCCAAACAAACTCCAACCCCTGATATTTATCTTTTCCACTAGAGTAATCATATTTGTTACCATATGCATTGCCTTTACCACACTCTTTACAATAAATGATTGGGGTATGAATCTTACCATAATCAACATTTGATAACGGAACATAAATTTCAGCGTTTAAGTTTCCTTGATTATTATTATATGCATGAATAACTGAAACATTAGTCTTTGTTGATCTATTTTTTTGTAGCCAATAGCCATCAGCTAAAAGCTTTTTCTCATCAGCATAGCAGCTAGCAAAGCAGATAAATGAAAATATTAGTATGGTTCTTTTTAGCACTATAAATATTTAATTTAGAAAATAACATTAAGAGAAAGTATAAAGAAAAAATGTAATTATACAATTAATTAGACAGGACTTTTAACTCTAAATTGAGACACTGGATAATCAATACACTCGCCAATTACTTTATTATCTTGATTAATATATGCTCCATTAGCATCCACACCACAGTCTGCTTTAACTTTTTCATAATCTGCTTTTAAAATTCTCTTCCAGTGAGCAGCTTTACTTCCTAACTCTTTACCCCATACAATATACGCAGCTTTAGAATACATGGTTTTACCATTGTCTTGAACTTGTGCTGATGCAGCATAGATCTTACCATCATTAGGGTTTATAACGCCACCATTCTTATACATAGGCCCTTTAACAGGTGGTTGAGCTCTACCTTTTTGCTCTTGCATATTGCCTGCAAACACAAAATCTTGTAAAGGAGCATTCTTACCTTTGTAATTAAAACCATTATAAGAACCATTTGAACAATCATTACAAGTAGCTTTTGGTTTAGCTGGTTTACCTGCAGAATTAAGAGACATTAACGGAACAACTATCTCCATTTGTAGAGTTCCTTTCTTACCATATTTGCTATTTTTAGCAAAATAAGTATGAATAATACCCTCTGGCATACCGCGTCCTGCATCAGGATCTTCATCAAATTGTACCCAGTACCCTTCTGGCGAAAGATTGTCTTTTGTATTTACTTTTGTATTCTCCGCTGCATACGATACTGATGTACCTAGAGCAACTAAAGCCATTAAAATCAAGATTTTTGTTTTTTTCATTTTATCTCCTTAGATATCAATTACAAAGTCCAAAAGACTTTTTTGATAGTAGCAAAGAACTTAATCTTATTCAAATAACTTGAGAATTATTGTTAACAATTTAATTAATAAAGCTTATAATAAATTTTAATAATAAATAATTTTACCTATATTCTTTGCAAGGAAAAATCATAACGAATTTTGGTGGCAACATTTTAGTTAAGCTAACTAATAACGAGAAAATCTCAGCTTTATATCGCGGTAGTTTCAAAGGCGAATTAACAGTTGGTGATAATGTTGAACTTGAGTACATGAATTCAACCTACGTAATTACAAATTTATTAGAAAGAAAAAATCTAATATCTCGCCCTAACCAATACCAACGTAAAAATAAAAATGTTGCTGCCAATATTGATTACGCCGTGATTATTATTACTCATTCTCCTGCTCCTGTTGAGCATTATATAGATAGATATTTAGTAGCCTTGCATAATAGTGATATTGAGCCAATAATAGTAGTAAATAAGATAGATAGTCAAACGCCTAAAGATAAAGAGTTTATAGAGAATTTAGTTAATGTATATAAAAATATTGGTTATAAAGTTTTTTATATCTCAGCAAAAAACAATATTGGAATTAACAAGCTTTTAGAAACTCTTGAAGGCAACACTTCAATATTTTTAGGGCAATCTGGTGTTGGCAAATCTGAAACATTAAATACCATACTTGGAAAGAAAATCACAGAAACCACAGCTGTTTCTAATTCAACCAAAAAAGGCCGTCATACAACTACTTGTTCTACTTTATACGATATTAAAGATAATACTAATATTATTGATTCTCCAGGGATCAGAGAGTTTGGATTATGGCATATATCTAGAGAAGAACTCTTTGATGGCTTTTTAGATTTCAAAAAATATAAAGGCATGTGCCAATTTAGAAACTGTTCTCATGAAGAAAGTCCAAAAGGGTGTGAAATAGTTAGACAACTAAATCAAGGCAATATAGATCCAACTCGTTTTAAAAATTATCATAGAATATTAGCTAAAATTAAGTAAAATCGACAAAATCTCTAGAGTTCGAAATCTGAACTACCAAAATCAATAGCTGACTCTTTTTTTTCTGATGTTTTGAAAACCTCCTGTACAACACCTACCTGTCTAGGATGTATACAAAGCTTACCATCAAAGCCCAATGATTTAACCTTTCTCACTTCTTCTCTAAATAACTTATTACTTTGACACTCTTATATCGTTAAAGGGGACATCTAAGGCTATAAGATTAGCATTCTTAGCTACCCCTAACTCCGAAACAAGATCTCCCCCTCCTAGAGCTAATCCTACAAGATTATTACTTGAATCAGCTATCTGATGTATATTTCTAAAACTTTCTGTAGACTCTATATAATAAAGGTGCCTTGTCTTCAAATAAACTATCAAGTTGGTGCAATGTATTTGCTGACTCAATCATTGGTAAAACTAAAATATCAGGAACAACGCCTGCTTCTAAAAGCGAAAGTATATCTCTTCAACCATGTACAGTATTTAAACTATTAATTCGAAGACAATATTTAAAATCTCCTTTCGCTTTAGAAGCTTTTTTTAGATATTCGATGGAGCTAGTCTTAGCTTTATTCTTTTGATCAATGTCTGCAATAGTATGCTCTAAGTCAATAACTATACCACTAGCATTTGTTGTATCTTTAACTTTGTCAAAACGCTCAGTTCTATTACCAGGGATAAACAACAAAGACGCTAATGAATTATTTTCATTCATAATGAAAATCCTTATGATGTAAAAACTATCTTATTAAACTTAAGCTAATTTTTTATTATTTGCCAGAGCTAACAAGAGAGTTTATAATCTCTAGATCAAGCTCATTACTTGCATAAGATATATGCCAGCCAGGTCTAATTAAAATATAAGTACTTGAGTAACTATCTTCAGGAAGCTCTAGTACATTAACACTGCTTAAATCTATATCATACTTATCTCCTGAAACAATTAATGTCTAGTCAGTCGCAGAAAGAGTCCTATATATAGACTTTCCATTTAACGTTAAATTAGGTAAGAAATATCCAGGTAAATCTTTAGGATCATATTTTGACTGCTCCATAGGCTCTGTAGACTGACCATTATGCAACTTACTAACGATGAATCAAAATAAGCATAACCCATACCTATACCTGCTGAAAGAGCATGTTTTCTTGATAACTTAGCATATGCTTGAGGATATTCCTCAGATGATAGCTCTAAGCTAAGATCTATCAAAGCTTTAGCATTCTCTTCAGCTTTAGTTAAGTTTATATAGGCTATAGGTCGTCTTTCCTGCTCATAGGTACTAAGTACAGATTCCGGTAGTTTGATCATACCCTCCTATTTGGGACACTTAGGTGTTAAGAAAAGGAGACAAGATGAGATATACAAAAGAGTTTAAAGATGAAGCTGTTAAATTATGTTTACAACCAGATGCAAATAGACGATAAATAGCAGATAATTTAGGGGTTAAATATAAAACCATTTGCAGTTGGATATCCAAAGCCATGTCAAACCCTCAGAAAGAAATAAAGATAGATTATAAAACGCAGTACCAGCAACTATCTTTTGAAAATACTGATTTGAAGAAAAAACTCAAACAGGCAGAAACAGAGCGTGAAATACTAAAAAAGTCAGCAGCGTACTTTGCAAAGCAAAATCTGTAAGGTACGCCTTTATTAAGGAGCATTATAAAGTTATGCCAGTAACAACACTATGTAAATCTTTGAATGTGAGCACATCTTCATATTACAGATGGATTCATAAACCTATAGGTAAAAGGCAATATAATGATGCTGAACTAGATGATGCTATTTTAATGAACATAAATCTAGATATGGAAGTGTTAGGATATACAAAGAGCTTAAAGATATGGGTTGGAAAGTTACTCAACCTAGAGTATCTAAACGTATGAAATTACTTGGCTTACATGCTAAAGCGGCTCGTAAGCATAAGAAAACTACAGATTCTAACCACAACAAATATGTTTCTGATAATTTATTAGAACAAAACTTCACTGCTTTATCTGTAAATCATAGGTGGGTTACAGATATAACTTATGTACCTACACAAGAGGGGTGGCTGTATCTTTGTGTGATTATAGATTTATTCTCAAGATCAGTTATTGGTTGGGCAATGGATTCTAGGATGAAAGCGGATTTAGTTTGTAATGCTTTAAATATGGCATTATTTAGAAGAAATTTTCCTAGTGGTGTGATTATACACTCTGATAAATGGTCACAGTACTGTAGCAAACAATATCAAGACATTATTAAAGAACACTGGCTACTATCAAGTATGAGCTCTAAAGGATGCTGTTACGATAATACTGCTTGTGAAAGTTTCTTTGGAACTTTAAAAGTAGAGTTAGTACATGATGAAAGCTATAAAACTAGAGAAGAAGCTAAACTATCAATATTTGAATATATTGAAGCTTACTATAATACAAAAAGGAGACATTCTACAATAAATTATATGACTCCATATCAATTTGAATATATAATGGAAAATGAAGTAGTAAACTGTTCCAAATTGACGGTGTAGATCAGTTTGCCTTTGATTACATGAGCTAGCTTCCAAGCTAAGTTTGACGCATCTCCAAAGGCAGTATTTAGACCTAATTCTCCTGTTGGAGCAAAAGAATGTGCACTCTCTCCTACAAGGAATATCTTATTATTTTTTGAATACTCGTCTGCTAGCTTAACTTGCATATCCCAGTAAGTAGCACTAACTATTTTCTTATTAAACTCAAACCCTACCATTTTATTGATTATTGAATCAATATCTAAATCCTCGATATTTTTAGTATCACTTTCATCATAAAAAAGTGTATACCAAAGGTTATTATTTGGATCAACCGTACCTACAACTCCAGAGTGCTGGTTATTTATAGTAAAACATACCATAGCTTTATCAATTTTAGTTTTGCTAAATAAATCAGGAGCTTCAAAGAGTATATTAGTCATACGTCTTCCAGAAGCTAGTTTACTAAAATTTATACCTAAGGCATTACGCACAACACTATTTGCACCATCACAACCAACCACATACTTAGCATAAAACTTTTCTGTTTGATTAGTTTTGCGGTTTTTAGCTTTTATTTGTATAAGATCATTACTTTGATTATTAACTTCAGCAACCATCGTGTTTTTCAATATTTCAACCAAGCTTAATTTACTTAATCTTGATCTTAAAACTCTTTCAGTCACCCATAATGGAATATGAATAATCTCCTCAGGAGAGTTATTCTTATGATAATCATGCATTTCTACTGAAGAATAAACATCTCCATTTAAACCTGAGCACCATATAAGGTTAGAGATATTTTTCTAAGAGCATCACATGTATCCCAGCGTAACATTAGCTCCATTGTTCTTGAGTTAAGCAGCTGAGCTCGAGCGGAGTACATAGGCTCATCATATTTTTCTAGAACTAGAGTCTTAACACCTAAGTGACCCAAATAGGAGGGTATGATCAGCTTTTTGCAGTAGCTGTATTAGTAATTGCCGTACTATCACAAACCTCTGCTTATTTTTTCACTAATTAAATTTATTATCTTACTTAATTTATAAGCTTTTTCTTAACGAGGAATAATTTAAACTATATTAAGTAATTACAAAATATATAAAGTAATAAAATTATATAACTACGATTACATCCTTTCAGGAATTGAAATACCTAATAGGCCAAGAGCTATAGCCATTGCTTTTACAGCTGCTAAACATAAAGCTACTCGAGTTTCTTTAACAGTCCCATCACCAAGGCTTGTAATAGGACAATTCACATAGAACTTATTAAAACTATTTGCTAAGGAATAAGCATATTCACAAATATGATGCGGTTGAGAATTTTCATAAGCTCTAGCAACAGCTATTGGAAACTGTAAGAGTTGAAGTTGTAATTTTTCTTCATGCTCGTTTTGTGTAGAAGCTATTTTATAGTCTTTAATTAAATATTCTAAACAATAATCATCTCCGAATATTTTTCTAAGAATTGACTTAGCTCTCACAGTCGTATACAAAAGATAAGGACCTGTTTTACCTTCATATTGAGCAATTTTTTCTAGATCAAAGATATAGTCATTTGAGTAATTATTAACCAAATCACCAAACTTAATTGTAGCTATAGCTATCTGATTTATTACATGCACATTTTTTTCCTCAAGCATTTTATCTCTAGCACATTGTTGTGCTTGAGAAATTAAATCTGATAAGTGCATAACCCCACCTTCTCGTGTTTTAAACGGCCTACCATCCTTACCATTCATTGTGCCAAAAGCTATATGTTTAAGCCCACACCTATCACTCACTACCCCTGTTCTCTCAGCAACACTAAATACTTGCTTAAAATGTAAAGATTGTCTTTTATCTACAACATAGATAACCTCATCCGGATCAAGATCTTTATTACGTTGCCATAAAGTCGCTAAGTCTGTCGTACCATACATAACTGCTCCGTCACTTTTAACAACTATAAGAGGCGAAATACCTTCTTTATTTGTATCTATAACCCAGGCACCTTCATCCTCATAAATAAAATTCTCTGCTTTAAAGTGAGTAATCATTTCATCAACGAACCTATTAGCATCACTCTCACCTAGCCATAAGTCAAAGCTCACACCCAAACTATCATAATCCTTCTTGATAGCCTCTACAGAGATTCTAACAAAATGCTGCCATAGCGCTATATAGCCTCGACGCCCTTGCTGTAATTCAAAAGTAGCTTGTCTAGCTTTTTCCATATCAGTGATATCTGATTTACATCTTTTTGAAGCTCTCGGATAAATTTCCGCCAATTCTTTAACTGTAACAGGCGATTTTTGAGGATATTCTCCGGTAAAGCTCTCATCAAAATAAACTAAATCAGGAAGTTCTAACTTAATTTCCTCAATTAGCATACCCATCTGAGTACCCCAATCTCCTAAATGTACGTCTGAAACTACATTATCATCATAAAAACGATGTATCCTTTGTAGGGCATCTCCTAATAATGCAGATCGTATATGTCCAACATGCATTGGCTTAGCAACATTTGGACCTCCAAAGTCTAAGACTACTTTTTTCGGATTGTTATTATTTTTAACACCAAATTTCTCTGCGTTTAAAAACTCATTAGTAACCTTTGCTAAAAAATCGCTTGATAAAGTTATATTGATAAATCCCGGCTTAGCAACTTCTAGTTTTGCAAAAATATCCTTATCATCAATACTATCAATAATATTTTGAGCAATAATAAATGGAGGTTTTTTTGCAAATTTTGCTAACGGCATCGCCCCGTTACATTGAAAATGCCCTACACCCTCTCGAGTTGAAACGACAACTTTAGCAAAACTCTCAGCGTATCCCAGGTTTTGAAAAGCTTTTGCAAGTATTTTTGATAAGTAAGCTTCTATATTCATTTAGCAATCCAGTATGTTAGTTTTATTTTGTATTTAAAATTAAAATGGAAAATTTTAGTAAATGTGGATATAATACCATGATTATTTTTAGAAACTCAATAAAATTAGGACTATCAAAGATCAAATATGCTAAAGGGGATTCGTAAGTATTTATTGATATGCTTTGGTACTGTTTTATGTGCAGTGCAAGCTAATGCTGCACGTATTCTTGATAACAACCCTATTAAAGAGGACTGGAAATGTGACGTTGTTGATGGCCAATGGTCATGCCAACGCTCTAAAAAACCAAAGAATCTCTTTAATAAAGAATTAAAACCTGCTCAAAAAGAAAAGGCTCTAGCTGATGACTTAAGCTGGGTAAACAAGCCCGAATATTTGATCGGTGGATATTACAGTAATGATAGCCAGTTTACTAAAGCATTATGTGAATCAAAAAGAACTGATGTTTCTTACGAAAATGCCGAATATGATACCGATGGAACATTAATTGCCTCTGGAAATGTAGAGGTATTACAATGCGACCAGGAGCTTTATGGAAACAATGCCATAGTTAATTTTAATGCTGACAGAAGCTCAATAAAATCACTAGTAATGACTGGTGATGTAATTGCAAGACAGCCATCAACAGGCATTGTTTTACGTACAAAAGAATTAGATACTAATGTTAATGATGGTACTTTTAGTGCTGGAGAAACTTATTTCAGAATGGCTCGAGAGGCTCCTGACACACGTATTTATAATAAAGAGAATTTTAGTGGATATTTAAGAGGTTATGCAAAAAGTTTTAAAAAAGAAGATGCTAATAACCTAATTTTAACAGATGGTTATATCACATCTGGCGGACCTTATGACAACGCATGGAAAATAACTGGTAAGAACATTGACATAGATACTAAAGAAGGAATGGCGTACGTTAAAGGTGGTTTTTTTAAGATTGAAAATGTTCCTGTAATGTATTTACCATACTTTTCTCACCCAATAAATGATAAAAGACGATCAGGCTTTTTAATGCCTAGTTTTGCTCAAAATGGTAACTCAGGTCTTGCTTTATCAGTTCCTTATTACTTTAACCTAGCGCCAAACTACGATCTGCTTTTAAACACTATATTTTGGACAGATAGAGGTTTAATGGAAGATGGGACATTCCGTTACAAGTCAGAATACACTCAAAACCAATTTGAAGGATCTATTGTACCTTATGATTTCAAAGCGCAGAAAATGCGAGGAGCATTCTCACTATCAAGTAAAGGCGATTTTGAAAACGGTATAACGACAAACTTACAATATGACTATATAAGTGATTCTCAGTACTATAATGACTTCTCTGCAGGTAACGTCAACTTAGTTACAAAAACACTATTAGACAGAGAGTTTGACATAAGCTATACAAATGACAATATTGATTCAAGTGTTACAGTTCTAGACTATGGCGTAGTAAACTCGAATATTGACTTAGCTAATATACCTTATGGAAAGCTTCCTGAAGTTAAATTTAATATAACATCAGATGGTTATACTCCAGATTACCTAAAAGTAAGCCTGGACACACTTAATACATTCTTCTATAAAGCACAAGGGGTTGTACAACCATTAGTAAGCTCTGCTCAAGGTACAAATGTTAATGGCTTTAGGTCTGTTGAGGTTCCCAAAATAGATGGTATTTTTTCTAATAGTTGGAGCTCGGTAGATACCTCAATAGCCCTTCCTATTCGTTATTATCAGTTGAACAATAAAGATACAGATATAGTTAAGTTTAACCAAAACTCTGTGACTAGCGTCCTACCTATATTTAATATAGATGCCAGTGCTTATTTTGATCATGATTATACAACTAGTGATGGTGCTTATACAGGAACATTAAGACCTCGTCTATTCTATACCTATATACCATATCAAGACCAGTCAAACATCCCATTATTTGATACATCACAACAAAATGAGCAGTATATGCAAATGTTCCAGGTTAACCGTTTCACAGGCTGGGATAGAATTAATAACGCAAACCAGCTTACATATGCTTTAGAAGCATCAACAACTAATCAAGCAGACGGTAGTACAGTTGCATCGGCAAAAATAGGTCAAATGATGTTTTTTGATGATAGGCGAGTTAGTTTATGTCAAGGACAACCTGGTTGTGATCCATTAAAATTAGATCCATATGCAAACGATACTTTCTCACCAATAATGTCTTCATTTGAATTCCAAATAATGAAACATGTTTATTTATCCGCACAGATAAACTATCGCCTACAAAGTGAAAAATTTGACTATCAGGTTTATCAGCTTTCATACAAAGATGATAATGAGAACATATTTAATATTTCTTTTAACAATATTGATAGAGACTGGAATGCTATAACTCAACAACAGATAAACCAGGGCATCCCCCCTCCATCTCAAGAAACTATTACTCTATCAACAATACTAAACATTACTGATCATTGGGGACTTACTGCCTTGTGGAACTATAACTTCAAACAAGCTAAAACCTCAAACGTATTTGCAGGATTACAATATAACGCCAAATCTTGGGCTATTAGAGCACTATGGCAAGCCACAGCTTACACTAATGAAGATCCCAATAATACCCAAGCTCTAGGTAGCTTAACAAATACTTACCTACTAGAATTTGAACTTAAGGGTATTGGGGGTGCTGGAGCAACTAATCTAGCCTCTAGATTAAACCAAATTAATGGTTACCAATCCGGAGAATGGGGGGTAGGCACATAATGAAAAAAGTACTTATTCTTATATTATCTATAACAATATTTACTAGCAGTTATTGCGATATTTCATCAAGCTTATTTCAAAATGCCTTTGGTCCTGGAGCAAATAATAGTACTCTTAATCAACCAACACAATCACCAAATAGTAAGCAACTAATAAACAAAACTGTAGCTATAGTAAATAACAAACCAATAACCTCTTTCGAGCTAAATGAAGAAGTTGCTAAACTTCAGGCTGCACAAGGTATCAACCCTAACTTAACCCCTGCATCTCTTAAATTAAAAAGAAAAGCTCTACAAAGCCTAATAGCTCAAGCTGTACTAATACAACTTGCTCAACAGAACAATATCAGTGTATCTGATGCCCAAATTGACAACACGATTAGAGATATTGCTGCTAAAAATGGAATTTCTGAAGAGTCATTAAAACTAAATATAGAGGCAGCTGGAATGTCTTTTGATAGCTATAAAGATAGAATTAGAAAACAACTTATGGTAAATCAACTGCAGAAACAAGCCATCTCTCAGCAAGTATATGTTTCACCAGAAGAAGTACAAAAATATATAAAGAAACACCAAGAAGAATTTGATAGAGAAATGCAACCTATCAAAATTTATACCTTAAACAATTTTATAATAGCTTTACCAGATTCACAAAGAGCTCGTAAAAGAAAGATTGAACAATTTAAAAAACTTGCTACTGCTGTAAATAAAGGGCTTATTGATTTCTCTGAAATGACAAAACAATTTTCTCAAGCTCCTAATGCTAGTTCTGGTGGTCAACTAAGCCAACAAATAAAATTTGAATCAATACCAGAGATGTATAAAAATCATGTAAAAAATCTAAAAGATCATCAGGTTTCACAACCCTTTGTTGTTAATCACACTCTACAAATGATTTATATTGATAATCTAGATGAATATGCCCCAATACTAAGTAAAAACATAAAAAAATATTATGTATATGCAATTGAAATTAAACTAAGTAATGGAATGACTGCAAAAGGTGCTAAAGATGCTCTTGATAGAGCTAGACTTGCTATTCAAAGTGGTCAAGCTTTTTCAAAAGTTGCCGAAAAATATAATCAAAACTATAGTCATGCAAACGGAAATTTTAAATGGGTTTCAGGATTAGATACACCTCCTTCTTTACCTCCAGCTGCTTTTGCCCAATTAGGACAACTAAAAAAAGGAGAGCTTTCAGAAGCATTTCAGGCAGATGCAAAAACATGGATAATCATCAAATATACGAAAGTTAAAGAATATGATGCCGTTAAAGAGCTTGAAGAGCAAAAAGCTTTAGAGGCTATTTTTGCTAATAAAGCTCAAGAAATTTATAAAACATGGTTAACATCAATAAAAGATGATGCTTACATAGAAATCTTACAAAAAAATTTAAAAACACCTGAGCTCTATTAAAATGCAATATAAGACAAAAGCTAAAAAATTCTTGGGACAGAACTTTCTTCAAGATGAAAATATTATTCAAAAAATTGTCAAATTAGCAAATATAAAAAAACATAATATTGTCTTAGAAATAGGCCCTGGACTGGGAGCTCTAACAAGACATTTGTTAAGCGCATGTTCTAATGTAAATGTAGTTGAATTTGACTCTAGCGTTATTAACACTTTGATTGAAAATTGTGAGATATATGGTAAACCTAATGTATATAATGAAGATTTTCTAAAATTTAATATAAATAAAATTCCTTCAGAGAAAGTTAAACTAATAGGCAACCTTCCTTATAATATTTCATCTCCTATTTTATTTAAAACTATTGAAATTAGCAACATGATTATAGATGCTCATTTCATGTTACAGAAAGAGGTAGTTGAGCGAATAGTATCTTCTCCAAATAACAAGTCTTATGGTAGATTATCTGTAATTTTACAATATCATTTTGACTGCAATATGGTACTTAAAGTACCTCCAGAAGTTTTTTACCCACAACCTAAAGTTGACTCTGCTATTCTTAGACTAAAACCCAAAAATAATAAAAGCTTTTTAAAAGATTATGCTTTTTTTGAAAAAATGGTCAAACAAAGTTTTGCGCAACGCAGAAAAACCTTGCATAATAACTTAAATGATATATTAAAAAATAAAAACATTGACTCAGACACCTTGCCGATTAACACTAAATTAAGGGCAGAAAATTTAAGCGTTGATGAGTTTGTTTGTTTAGCAAACTTTTTAAGTTAAGGTATTAAAAAATGGCTACATATGTTATTGGCGACGTACAAGGCTGTTACGATGAGCTGCAACAGCTTTTACATAAAATAAATTTCTATAAACAAAAAGATAAATTAATTTTTGCCGGCGATATAATAAACAAGGGTCCTAAATCTCTAGAAACTATAAACTTTATAATGTCCTTAGGAGATAATGCTCAAACTATTTTAGGTAATCATGAAATACTATTTCTAGCAGTTAGCTACAACTATTTACCATTAAATAATAAAGATACTTTTGATGACCTTATTAAGGCTAATAACTTAAAACAAATACAAGAATGGCTTTGTAATCAAAAACTTTTAATAAAATTTGATAATGTTTTTATAACTCATGCTGGCATTCCTCACATATGGTCTCCTAAAAAAGCCATTAAACGGGCTAATGAAGTAGAATTTGTTTTAAAAAATGAAACTACTAGAAGACTTCTATTAGCTAATTTATTTAATGATGAAAACAAGCAATGGAACAAAAAATTTGAAGGCATTGAAAGATGGTTATGTATTCTTAATTATTTCACAAGAATGAGAACTATTGATAAAGAAGGTAGGTTGAACCTAAAATTTAGCTCCACCCTAGATAAAATTCCGGATGACTTTAAGCCATGGTTCAAAATTAAGCACAAGAAACTCAAACCTTTTTATAAAATTGTTTTTGGTCACTGGGCAGCTATCAAAGGAGAAACAAAATGTGACAATATGATAGCCTTAGATACAGGCTGCGTTTTTGGTGGCAAGCTAACATGCTATTGTATAGAAACAGATCAAAAATATTCAGTTAAAGCAAAAAAAAGTTACAAGGACATCTAATATGAGCATTTTAGTAATTAATGGTCCAAATCTTAATCTACTTGGTTCTAGAGAACCAGAAACTTATGGTCACAAAACTCTAAAAGATATAAATAAAGATCTAAGTAGTCTTGCTAATAAAAACAACTATTCTATAGATTTTTTTCAAAGTAATCATGAAGGTGAAATTATTGATAAAATACATGGAACTACTGCAAAAATAATAATTATAAACCCTGCTGCATACACACATACTAGTGTTGCAATAAGAGATGCTTTCTTGGCTACAAGAAAGCCTTTTATTGAAATACATTTATCTAATATATATAATAGAGAAGAATTTAGAGCTAAGTCGCTTCTATCGGACATAGCTTATGGGTGTATATTTGGATTTGGTGCAAATGGTTATACACTAGCTTTAATAGAAGCAATAAACTACATTAATATGAAAGGAGATTAAAAAACTATGGATTTATTAAAAGCAATTGACAAAGTAGCTGAAATTCTTAAATCAAATGACATTAGAGAAATTAAAGTTAAAGATGGCGGTTCAAGCATCTTTATGACAAAGAATGACACAGCTATAACAAGCGTTGTTTCAGCACCAACTGTCGCAGCACCAACTGCTAGTGGTACACCTGTTTCAGTGACTACTGCAGCGCCACAGACAGAGGAAAAACAAGAAGTTAATGGCGAAGAAATAAAATCTCCTATGGTTGGTACTTTCTATGGCGCTCCTTCACCAGATGCTGCTGTATATGTTAAAGAAGGACAGGAAGTTAAGCAAGGTGATGTATTATGTATTATCGAAGCAATGAAGATCATGAACAAAATTGAAGCAGAAAAATCTGGAAAAATAGTTAAAGTTCTTGCTAAAGACGGTGATGCTATCCAGTTTGATCAACCTCTGTTTATAATCGAGTAATATTACTTAGAGAATAAAATTTCGTAAATAAATTATAAATTTTGAAGGTAATCGAGAATGATTAAAAAAGTACTAATTGCCAATAGAGGTGAAATAGCTCTTAGGATTTTAAGAGCTTGTAGAGAGTTAGGAATTAAAACTGTAGCTGTATATTCTGTTGCTGATGCTGATCTTATGCATGTTAAATTAGCCGATGAAGCAGTATGTATTGGTCCGGCTGCACCTAACCTTAGCTATTTAAATATTCAAGCAATTATTACGGCCGCTGAAATTACAAATGCTGATGCAATACATCCTGGTTATGGTTTCTTGTCAGAAAATGCTCAATTTGCTAAAGCTGTTGAAGAAAGTGGCTTTATATTTATTGGTCCTCGTGCAGAAAGCATTGAAGTTATGGGTGATAAAGTAGAAGCTATCAAATACATGAAAAAAGCTGGTGTACCTTGTGTTCCAGGTTCTGGAGGTTCTTTAGGTAATGATGACAAGAAAAACCTAGAAATTGCCGAACAAATTGGTTATCCAGTTATTA
Source organism: Francisella halioticida (assembly GCF_002211785.1). NCBI lineage: Bacteria > Pseudomonadati > Pseudomonadota > Gammaproteobacteria > Thiotrichales > Francisellaceae > Francisella > Francisella halioticida. The sequence goes on along the minus strand of NZ_CP022132.1, from coordinate 770,900 downwards.
TCAAAGCTGCTGGTGGTGGTGGTGGCCGTGGTATGAGTATTGTTAGGAAGAAAGAGGATTTAGTAAGCTCTATCTCATTAACTAAGAGTGAAGCAAGAATAGCTTTCAATAATGATATGGTATATATGGAGAAATTCCTAGAAAACCCTCGTCATATTGAGATTCAAGTATTTGGTGATGGTCAAGGAAATGCTGTATATCTATTTGAGAGAGACTGCTCAACCCAAAGAAGACACCAAAAAGTCATCGAAGAGGCTCCAGCAATAGGACTTACAGATGAACAAAGAAAACGCATTGGTGAGCAATGTGTTAGTGCTTGTAAGATTTTAAAATATCGTGGTGCAGGTACATTTGAATTTTTATATGAAAATGGCGAATTCTACTTCATTGAGATGAACACAAGAATTCAGGTTGAACATCCTGTTACAGAAGATATTACATCAACTGATCTTATCAAAGAACAAATTAAAGTTGCTAGTGGTCAAGGTTTAAGCTGGAAACAAGAAGACCTATCTATTATTGGTCATGCGATTGAGTGTAGAATTAATGCTGAAGATCCAGAGAAAATGATTCCTTCACCTGGAAAAATTGAGATGTATCATCCACCTGCTGGTCCTAGAGTACGTGTTGATTCACATATCTATTCTGGATATACAGTACCACCAAACTATGATTCAATGATTGCAAAGGTAATTGTTCGTGGACATGATAGAGAAACAGCTCTACAAAAAATGCGTGCAGCTATTGAAGAAATGGTTATTAATGGTATTAAAACAAATATACCATTACACCAAGAGATCCTTAATAATGAACACTTTATTAAAGGTGGAACTAACATTCATTTCTTAGAGAAAATGTTAGAACAAAAAAATAAATCTAAATAGTTAAACCCTACTTTAAACATCTACATTTAATTTTCTATCATTTTCTTATATAATGCATACAAGTAACTAATTTTAAACTTCTAATTGATATGCATAATTTTCAATCTTTTATTAAAAGTACTCGCGAGTCTGAAGAACTCAAACGTAATACTATTGCTGATGCTATTAACTTATCTGAAGATACTATTCAAATTATAGAAGAAGCAGATAATGATACCTTATTACAAAGCTCTAGTAGCTTACTTAAAAATCAAATTAGGAGGTATTGTGAATATCTTAAAATTTCTGAGAAGAAGATAGTATCAATCCTAAATAAAGTTGATATCTTATACTATAAAAAGTCTCGTTATGGGAAACTCAAAGCTTTTGATTATATAAATAGGCTAGCAATAATAATAATTATAATTGCTATAGTTGTATTAGTTGTTAAACAAGTTAGAGAAAAGATTGATACTGCTAGTTCAAATCCTCAAGTTTCAAAATCATCTATCATTTATACTCCAATTGAATATAATAAAAATAATTTTGGAGAGCAACAAAAACCTATAACTATAGATAATAATAATGCTATCACCTCTAATAAAATAGATTCAACTGGTGTAGTTTCTTCTAATGCTACTAAAACAATTAACTCAGGCAGTACTATAAGCTCCAAAACTTCAAACAATGGCTCCACCACTACTACTCAGGAAAACTCAACTAATGACGTGACTTCTAATACCACCAAAATAGCTGATTCAAGTAGCCATACTATAGGTTCTGAAACTTCTAAATCTAATGCTAATGTACATACATCATCGCTAGCTGCGCCCCCCCCTGCTACAGCTAATATAAACAATATGGTTATTGGTGGCACCTCTGACTCAAGCGCGTCTAGTATTAAAATACCTACTAAACAATAAAAATCTATATAAATATTTATTTTTTCTAAATATATAACTCTACTCTAAAATAGATTAATATTATTCATAATAGTTAAAAATTAGTAGAATTATGAATGTTTTAAATAATATACTTCTAAGAGTAGAAAATTACTCTCCTACTTATATCTTATTTATAGATTTTTTAATATGTTTGGTTGCTAGTCTAGCAATATTTCTCCTAAGTAGCTTAGTTATAATGAGACATAATAATACTTTAAAGTTCTCACTTATAAAATTTTTAAGTCTTATATTATATCTCGTAATATGGGCATACTTTATAAAAACATGTATAGATTTACCTGTAATTGCATATTTACCTAATTACAAAAGCTTAATAATTCCTTATTCTGATAAGATTTTTAACTTTTGTATTTATTTAGCAATTATAATTAGCCTGTTTAAGTTTCTATATAAAACTAAACAAATTTTTATTGAAAAGAAAAAACAAGAAAATAAAATGGCTATGATGACTTTAGGGATATAAATGCTATATTTAAGGCTATGGAGTTAGGTGCTATAGTTATCTCTATTATCTTAATATTCGAGTTCCTCCTACAGCATTAGGAGCTTTTAGTGGTGTCGCTATCGCAGGGCTAACGTTATCACAAAGTACTCTTCTTACAAATCTGTTTGGTGGACTATTTGTTATATTTAACCGTAAATACTCAGAAGGTGATATTATATCCTCTGATATAAATTCATCGACAAAATTTAGTGGTACAATCAAGAAAATTGGTATTCTAACCACTCAAATAGATAGCTATGAAACAACTCCTATGCATATACCAAACTCTATATTTCTCAATACTTGTATAACCACAACATCACGGCGTACTCATAGACGTATAATCCAATATATTACTATTGATTATAAATATATTGAAAAAGTCAAGTTAATTAAGCAAGAAATACTATCTATACTTAAATCTCACCCAGATATAGATCAAGCTAAAACAATTGCTGTATATCTAGCATCTGGTAACAGCATGATTGGTAATAGATCAGAAGGTAGTTTTGGTTCAAATGGTATTAATATACAAATTTACGCTATGGTAAATAAAGTATTTTTTACTAATTTTATTAATACTCAAGATGATATATTATTAGCAATAGCTAAAAAACTTAACTCTTTAAATGTGGAATTTGCAATAAATCCTATAACAATTTTAAATCACTCTAATTAAAATACTTAAACTATATGGCTTTATTAAACTTATAAAATAACATTTACAACAACTGAAAAAATTTTTAAGCTTACTAATTCAGTAATCTTTAATTCGATAAATAAATAAAAATATATCTCCACATATTACTCCAAAGACTAAAGACATATTCCATAATATTCTTGGAGAATATTCATAAACAAGAGTGCCCAAGAGAGGTGCCATTAAAGAACCAATAGAATAAAAAACTTGATAAATCCCCATAGTTTTTCCTTTAGAATATTTACTTGAGCTAAGTATATAAAGTAACAAAGGAGGATATAATACCATCTCCCCAATAGTCCATAAAACACATGAAAGAATAGCTAAAGAAAAATTATTTATAATTGTTGTCATTCCTATACCCACAGTTAAAAATAACACTCCATAGAGACAAGCCATTGCATAGGATAATTTATTAAAAATATAACTCAATGGAATCTGAAAAAAGATAATAATTAAACCATTTAAAGCAAATAAAAGGTAAATATTTTTAACAGAAATCGATGCGTAACTCTCTAAAAAAATAGTATAAGTTGTCTTATTTTGATTTAGTACAAACTATCCCTGTTATTCAATACCACTTTACAAAATATTTTTATTCCTTGCTTTTATGCAGCATCTAAAATACCAGAATATACTTCATCAGGAGTCATATATCCAATACTAGAATGTAGTCTTTCATTGTTGTAAATATCAATATATTCTTTGATACCTACTTTAGCCTCTTTCATAGTTATATATGATGCCGGATAAACATTTTCATATTTCAGTGTTCTCCAAAATCTCTCAATTGCAATATTATCTATAGATCTTCCTTTAGCATCCATAGATATATTTATTTTATTATCAGATAATATTTTAATATGCTCTTTTGCTGTATATTGAGTTCCTTGATCAGAGTTAAAGATATCAGGTTTACCATATTTAAATAACGCTTCTTTTAACACACTAGTTGTTAGATGTGTATCCATAGTATTAGAAATCTTCCAAGCTAGTGTTTTCTTGCTATGCCAATCTATTATGGCTACTAAATATGCATACCCACATTCTAGTCTAATATACGTGATATCAGCACTCCATACCTTATTAGCTTTATCTATAACAACCTGATTCGTCTCATTTTTAAATACATTAAGTAAGTATGGATATTTCTTGTGTTGCTTATTAATGACAGTTGTCTTTTTTTTAGGATACAATGCCTTAATACCCATGAATTCCATAGCACTTTTGATTAGCTTCCTTCCAACTAGAAATCCTAATCTATTTAGCAACTTTACTAGACTTCTCGTACCATAATATGGATGTTTAGTATGTATCAAATCTATTGCATTTAATAGTTTAATATCATCATTACTACTAAATTTTGATATTGGTGTATAATAGTACACACTCTTAGATACAGATAATAGTTTAAGCTGATTATTTAAAGATAATTCTAGCTTAGTATCTACAGAGTTTACTCTATCATTTGATGATACCAAGCTTTTTAGCTTTCCCATTAAAAAATCCCTCTCTACTATTACCTCGACTAGTTTTTTACTTGTTGCATCTTTATCTTTTCTAAGCTCATCTATTTCCTGCTTATACTCCTTAACAATAGAGCTTTTATCAAATGCTAAGCAAGCATTAGATAAAAATTGCTGCTTCCAATTATGCACGTTTTTAGGAAGTAAATCATACTTACTTGCTATCTCATTAACTGTCATATCGCCTTCTAGCAATTCTATAATTACTTTAGCTTTAAAATCAGCTGTATACGTTACTCTTTTTTTACTCATTTATCTATTTCCTAATTTATCTAGTTAAGTTTAACATCTAGGAATAAAAATCTTTCTAAAATCAGTAGCTTTTTCTGGGGACATTATAAAAACCTAAATTATGTAAAAATAAAGTTCCCAAAACTGTAATCATTTGAACTACCGAATTTAAAAATATTAAGAACAGACAAATAAAAACTAGTTTTGAAGAGTTAGAATATAGTTTATGCACCATATTTTTTTAAGAAAAATTAAATAAAAGTCTAGTGATATTAATACATAAACACAATTAAATTAAATAGCAGAAATAAATTCCAGTATCAAAATCTATATTTAATATAGAATCAATAATACTTTATGTTTCATTTGGATAATTACTACAAGAAAATAGAAAGCTCTTCTATATTCTTAATATTTTCTAAACTCATCAACAACCTATCAAACCCTAAAGCAATCCCTGAGCATTCAGGAATATTTTCTAAACACTCTAAAAGTTCTGTATCAATATTTAAAGTCGCTTTTCTCTGCTCTTTTCGAATAGCTAAATCACTTTCAAAGCGCTTTAGCTGCTCTTTTTTATCTATAAGTTCATAATACCCATTAGCAAGCTCAATACCATCATAAAAAACTTCAAACCTTGCAGCAACTTGTTGATTATTTTTATTAGACACTTTTCTAGCTAATGATGACTGATAAATCGTATAATCATATATAAAATATATGGTATTTTGGTTATTAAGTTTTTTCTCAATCTTGTAGCTAAAAAGTATATCCAAACAGTCAGCTATACTTGGATTTTTTAAACCTTGAATCTTGTATAGATTTTTCTCAACAATACCGTTTAACTCATCTAAAGAAATAGTATGAGGGTTAAAATTATAATACTTCTCAAAAACCTCTTGGTAACTTAAATAAGTAAATTGTAAGTTTGGTTTAACTGCTAAAAAAAGAAGTTCAATTTCTTTCATTAAATCAAAATAGTTTATACCTACTCTATACCATTCTATCATTGTAAACTCATGATTATGATATTGCCCACATGGCTCATCTCGAAACGCTTTACATATTTGATAAATACTCCCACTACCTGCAGCAAGCAATCTTTTCATGGCGTACTCAGGTGAACTTTGTAAATATCGTTTACCAGCAGCAGTATCTATAGCAAAAACATCAATAAATGGATCTGTCACACCATAATTATAGGCTAATGGAGTATCTACTTCTAGCACATCTAGCTTTTTAAAATAGTCACGAATTTTAGCAAGGTATTCTGCTCGCTTTTGAATATTTTCTAAACTCATTTTACTACTCTAATTTTACTCACACTTGCTAACTCAAATTCAAATATTTGACTGCTACTTAAAATATTTAATTTAAAATATCTTGAAACACCCTTAGCGACCCCTTCAATTAGTTGATTATCATAATTAAAGGTTATTTTCTTATCTAAAGTGTAATCATATTTAGATAGCTCTATCAAGGCTTCATCATCACTGATCTTAAATAAAGATATTATTTGCTTTACTAAGCTAATAATAAGTTGTGATGAATCTATTTTCTTATTATTTATAATTGCTAATGATGTCCATTCTCGATCAATATTTTCATCTAAATTAAACATATTAACATTTATACCCACACCTATAACAATATCAAAACTATCTTTTCTAAGATTCTTTGTCTCTATTAAAATACCTGCGAGTTTTTGATCTTTAAAATAAATATCATTAGGCAGTTTTATTTTTAGATATTTTTTCTGTTCTGGAACTATATACTTCTTAATAGCCAACAAAACACCTAGAGCTATCTTAATACTTTTAAGAGAATTTTTTGAAATATTAAAACCATAATGAAAACCAAGAGTAGCATAAATGTTATCTTTATTCTCAGACACCCATATATCACCCCTTCTACCTCTAGCTTTTGTTTGAATATCTGCATAACAAAAATGGTATTTCGAAGTAAACTTTTTCTCTAAAAGATAATCATTAGTTGAACCTATTGTCTCAAAATATTCTATACTTATATCATTTATTTTATGAATAAGTTTTTCTTGTATATGTTTATGATTTTTCATCTTTACTTTTTCTATTGATTCTTCATAATTTAAAATACAAGTTAAAAAATGATTTATTAACTGTGCTTAACACCTATTTAATTATTACTATATGCGCAATATTTATTGGACTTATAATACACGTTATATTCAAAATATTATATTGGTTTTTAGAAAAATTACGTAATTTTTCTAAAGATCACCAAAGATCTGAATATAATCCTATAGTAGAGAATAAATATAATATTAATGATTTATGGGGGTTATTTTTATAAAAAAATCAAGCTCCCTTGCCATATCTATTTTTATATCTATATTCGCGGTACTTCTTCTTTTATCAGGATATCAATATTGGCTTAAATCTTTTGATATTTTTGGAATAAATAGTTTCACTATAAATTTATACTCTAATGCACATTTACTTTATAGAGGCCTAATTACAGTACTAAATATTACTGTAACAAATGCTTTCAAATCGTCACTAGCATTGATTTGTGTAATTTTTATTGAGATAGTAGGCTATATACTCATATTTAATGGAACAATAAAAGCAATAAACATTGATAAAAGTCAAAATATTTTTAGCATTAAATACTGTTTGTTAATTCTCTTACAACTTTTTAGTTTAATTTGTCTATTTATATTCATATTTATGCCTATTATTTTTGTTATAACGCCTATTAGCTCTGCCTATGAACAAGCACAAAATGACTCTAAAGCTCATATTTTAAACTAATCAAAGAAAAAAACAAAAAGGCAAATTATTATATACTCCTAAAGGGACATATTATGTATACCCTAAACTTAAAAAAACTTGCTTTATATCTGATAATAATCACAAAATAAACAAAGATGAATGCTATGACTTTGATAGAGAGCTAATAAAAAGTACCTGTAGCAATATTAAAAAAGTAAAGGATAATAGTTTTCTAAAATAGAATAAATATTTTTATGAAATGAAAATATTTACTGTAATAACGCCAAAATTTAAATGAACTTGTCTAAATAATCTTCTCAACTATTTTTATATTTAGAGATAAATTAACTTGCCCAAGAAACTCTTCTTTCTGCAACTGATAACAAGCTTTGACAGTATCTCCTATAGATATCTCTTCCACTACGGCATTATCAATAGCATTAAACCATATTGATTTTATAGATACTGTATCTTTATAGCATAAAACCAATTGTGCATGATTTTTATCTTTACCAACTAAACGAAAATTCTCTACAGTAAAATCATTACAAAAAACTGGCTTCTCAAATTCTCTACCATATGGCTCCAAAGATTCTATTTTTATCAAAGTATCTAAATTAAAATCATCAATTTCAAGCTCAAAATCATACTCTATGCAAGGCTCTAACGTTATACTATTCTTATTTACAAGATTACTAACTTGCATTTCAAAAAGATCATAGAATTTAGCAAAATCTTTATACTTAATAGTTAATCCTGCTGCACCTTTATGCCCACCATACTTAATCATCAAATTAGGATCTAGACTTGCTATATTATCCAATACTTCTTTAATATGAATATCATCAATACTTCGTGCTGATCCTGATATTAAATTAGGATTATTTTGTGTTTGAGAAAATATTATTATAGGCTTACCAAACATCTCTTTTAGCCTACTTGCAGAGATACCATGAATACCTGAATGACCATTTTCAAGCAGTATACATAAAGATTTTTTGCTATTGTCTAAATCACTTGCTTGAGCGATAGCTTCTTGCGTAATTTGTTTTTGAATTTCTTTACGCTGGTTATTTTGATTTTTAAGGTTGTTAAAAGTATTTTCAATTCTCTCATCATCTTCTTCTAGCAAAAAGCTTACTGAGCCAAGTGCATCAGAAACTCTACCATCACTATTTAAAATAGGAGCTATGCTAAAACCGATGTATTCACTACATATTCTATCTCTATCAATAAAGTCCCAACATAAACGATCATTTTCTTTTAGTTGTTCGATACCTAACTTTGTGACTATACGATTATTATAGCTATTTGCCATACTTACACAGTCTGCAACTGTACCAATAGCGACAAAATCTAATAAGTTACTCAAACCATACGACTTAGATACTGGTTTATAGTTTTGAATATATTTTCTTCGTAAAGCAGCCATAAAAAGCCAAGCAACCATACACCCAGCAATTGCCTTATCAGGATAATCACAGCCTTCTTGAGTAGGGTTAAGTACAGCTACAGCACTTTTAGGAGCTCCTTCTGGTGGTATGCCATGATGATCTGTCACAATTGTATCTATACTATTTTGTTTAAGCACAGCTATTCTAGGTTCATCTGTTGAACCATTATCGGCTGTTATTATCAAACTAGGTCGAATGTCATCAGTTAAAATCCTATTCATTAAAGATTCTGATAAACCGTAACCCTCTTTCATCCTATGACCAATATAAGAACGAATATTATCTTTAGGATATCCAAAAACTTTTGTTAATGAGTCATGAAAGATAGCATGAGAGGTCTGACCATCACAATCATGGTCTGTCTCTAAACCTATAACTTCATTATTTTGTAAAGCAACATAAAGCCTATCTACTGCTTTATCAATATCTTTGAATAAAAATGGTGATGATAAATCTTTTATAGCCCCATTTAAGACCAAGTTTATATTATTTAGATCACTTACTCTACCAGCAATAAGTTTAGCTAAAAAACCATCATATTGACTATCTAATAAGTAATCTAAAACTTCTTGGCTAAATGCTCGTTGTTTAATTAGCATAAGTTTATCTTGGCAGGATCTTTTTTGCATTTTTGGTGATTTCTAAACATATTTACTCCTGAAATGAAAAGTAAACCTAGAGGTATCGCAAAAAACACTCCCCATAATCCCCACATTCCACCAAATATTAATATTGCAGAAACAACGCCTACTGGGTGCATATTTAGAATTTCTGAAAATAATAATGGTACCAGCAAATTACCATCTAAAGCTTGGATAATAAAAAATACTATAAGCATCCAAACTAAAGTTATACTGATTCCATATTGTAGTATCCCAACCATAATTACAGGTATAGTAATCATCACCATACCAACATATGGAATAATTACAGATAATCCAACACCAAAGGCTAAAAGAATTGAGTAGTTAAGATTAAAATATGCAAAACCAAGATATGTAGCAATTGAAACAATAATAAATTCTATTGCTTTACCTCTTACATAATCAGCAAGTTTAGGCTTTAAATCATTCCACACAAAAAATAAAGCATGATTATCTTCAGGTAAAAATGAATTAAACCAACTTATAATTTTATCTTTATCTTTAAGGAAGTAAAACACCATCAAAGGCACTAAAAACAAATATATAAGAGCAGAAAATATTATAGGTAATGTTGTGGCTGTATTTTGTAGAATAAAAGATCCAATACTTGAGCTTATCTTTTTCCAGTCAATAGTATCAAACCAGCTAACTATTGAATTAATTATATCAACAGTTAATAATTTAGGATATTGTTGAGATAAATGCTCCAGACTTATTTTTAAACTCGAAAGGGTATGTGAAGCTTGTTTTATAAAGTCAATCATCTGATTAACTATAATAGGTAATAGCACAAAAATTACAGAAAATAAGACAATTAAGAAAATTATATAAGCAAAATAGACAAGTACAAGTCGATTTATCTTAGTTACTTTATATAGGATATTGACAAATGTATCAAGCAAATAAGCAATAACAAGTGCTGCCAAGATAGGTGCAATATAATTACCTAGGAAAGTTAATACTAGATAAAAAAACAGCATCAAACCAATAAATACTATTGGTTCATTATTTTGGTATCTATCTCTGTACCAGTTTTTTATAGTTTTTAAAACCATTTAATATAAAAGCTAATTTAAAACTGTTAGTATTTTAACAGTTTTAAGAAATTTTTGAATATATTTAAATTTTTAAAGAATACTTTATTAAACTATATATCCTTTTTTATTGTAATAATTGCTGGAATAATTAATGCTATTACTATCCCTATTATCAATAACATATCAAACTTAAATACTGACATATCTACCCTATCTATAGGAATAAAACCAACAATTATAGCTGTAACACACCCTAAACATCCTAGTAATGACATAATTACTGTACCTAAAGCCCCTCTAAAAATCTCATATTGACCAGCTTGTAAAGGTTGGCTAAGCTTAAGTTTAACAGCAGTTATAAACATTAAGATATAAGCCATTACAGCCAGCTGTGCGGTTAAATCACTAAGGTACCAATACGCCTCATTTACTGATGGCATAAAAATATATGAAAAACAAAATACTGTAAATACTAATGCTTGAGTAATCAGCATTGTATCTGGAGCATCATTTTTATTAGTCCTACCAAAAATCTGCGGCAAAATATTATCATTACTAACAACCATAAATGCTCGTGATAATCCCATAATCCAAGCTGATGTTGTTGTAAAAGCACCAAATATTAATGTAATAGCTATAATATAAGTCATCCATGGCATATTGATTTGACTAAAGAAATAGTGAAAAGAGACCATTAACCCAGTCACAATATCAACATCACCCATTTGTAACTGATTACTCACTAATATCACAGCGATATTTGATAAAATAAGTGACCCTAGAATAACAGAACCCGAGATTAATAATGCTCTTGGAAAATTCTTCTTAGCATTTCTTACATTAGCAGCGTGTATAGCACTCATCTCAAGACCAAACAGACTAAACATCACAGTTATAAACAAACCCCAACTACTTATATTATTTCCTGAAGGAATAAAGCTATAAATACTTGGTGGCATAATCTCTGAACTATGTGATAGCGACCATATTATAGCTATTATAATAATCAAAAACATCGGTAATAGCGTACCAATAGCTGCCCCTAATGTACTTATTGTACTTGATGTTTTAACTCCAAATAAGTTAATAGCTGTAGCGCTCCAAAACATTACCAGGCTCATTGATATCATATACCATGGATTAGCAACTAACTCATTTGCTTGCTGGCCTGTGAAAGGGGCTATTATATATGCTATAACCCCCGCAAAAAAACCACAGATGGAAGGAAACCATACTAAGTTATAAACCCACTGGAGCCAAATAACAAGAAAACCTAGTCTTTTACCAAATGCTTTTTTGACCCATATATAAACACCACCGGTCTCTTGTGATGAGCCAGTAGACATTTCAGCGGTCAATAATGCACAAGGGATTAAAAAGAAAATCCCAGCTAATATATAAAAAGTGACAACTATCCACCCTGCTTGAGCTGTTATAGAAATATTTCTTAAGCTATCTACCGCAACGATATTTATCATTACTAGTCTTATTAGGCCAAATTTTTTACTACTTACGATCTGTTCCATTGCTTATTTTTTCTTTAGAAAATAACGCGCTTTAGTATATACTTAAAATAATTTTATAACAACCACAGTTACCTTTACTTTTATGAAACTAAAGCTTTTTGCTATTGGTGCTTTCTTAAGTATTACAAGCTTATGCTATGCTGATGATAGTTCTTATATTTGTAGTAATAAAATACTTAAGAATCCCATCACTCCAACAAAAAATACAACCTTTCTTAATTTTACAAACTGGGCAGACTATATATCACCAGATATAATTCCATGCTTCTCAAAACTTTCTAATACTAGAGTAAAGTATATTTATACATCTGATGATAATATGACTAGAGCAAAAGTCATGACTGGATCGTCTGGTTTTGATCTTATTGAGCAAGGTGCACTTTATTTAAATAGTGAGATCGCATCAAAAGCCCTTATAAAATTGGATAAATCAAAATTACCAAATTTAAAATATCGTAATAAAGCTATCTATGACAAAATTTCTGAAATAAATGATCCTGGTAACAAATATGCTGTTGTCTATAGCTATGGAACTACTGGCCTAGCTTACAATAAGCAAAAAATTGAAGAGCGCTTAGGTAAGGGAGTTGTTCCTAATAGTTGGAAATACATTTTTAACAAAAAATATCTAAAACAAATTTCTAAATGTGGAGTTTCTCTTCTTGATGAACCTGAGCAAATATTTGGTAACTATTTTTACTATCATGGGATTAATCCAAATACAAATAGCAAAGCTGAATATGAAAAAGCCGCTTTAGATATTATCAAAAACATTCGCCCTTATATTAAATATTTTGATAGTAACAAATATCAAAATGACTTCACTGCAGGTAACCTATGTCTAGTTATGGGATATTCTGGCGATGTCGTTCGCTCAGTTCAAAGAGCTAAGAAGATCAACACTAATGTAACTCTTGCTTATGTGATTCCGAAAGAAGGTACAAATATTTGGTTTGATATGCTAATGATTCCTAAAGGAGCTAAAGATCTAAATAAATCTTACACTTTAATGAACTACATTTTAGATCCTTATGTATCTGCACAAAATAGTAATTACATATATCAACCAAATGGTGTAACACAGAATGAAAAATACATGAGCAAAATGTTTGATGATACAAATATCAGACCTACTGATGCAATGATTAAAAAAATGTATGTATTAAATATTCATGATGCCAAAATGCAAAGCTTCATAAGTAGAATGTGGATGAATGTAAAATACGGTATAAAGTTTAAACCTAAATATTATAAACCAAAACAGAAATAATAATCTCTAACTTCTATCACTCACAAAATATGCCTTCTCTACTTAATCACTTGCTAACAAAATATCTCCTTGCTTAAATAAACTTACCTCTCTACTGCTAACTTCTATCTCAATATTACCTGAAAGATAAATAATATACTGTCTAGATAGTACATTGTGCCAGTTAAATACTTTAACTTTGCTTAAACTCTCTAAAGAGCAATTGATCAATAGAATATAGTTTTGAATAAATTCTTAACTTATCTACTTCTACTACATAAACTCTTTTTCTTCAAAATATGGTAACTATATAAAACTTATATGAGTTTTAATGACTATTTAGCATGAGTTTGAAATATATTATTTCTATTATTTATAATTTTTGTAAATATTACAGGCAAAAAACCAACTATAAAAATAACTGGAATACATATAAAAGCCCAATAAAAAACAAATCTTGCTTGATCAAAAATTAGATATAAAACTATTGCTACAACTATACCAACCATGGTACTCAATAAACTGTCCCTGTTATTCAATACCACTTTATAAAATATTTTCATTCCTTGCTTTTATCCAGCATTATACTTAACTTCTGATGAATCAAAATATGTTACAGGTATTGAATTAAATGTTGATGGAGGAATTCTTGCTGGAAGCTCAGCACCTCCAAAAAAAGAAGAGTAAATAAAAATTAATCCTTAATATCCCACTGCTAAAGCACTCGCTCTACGAGGGTCTGCAGCACCATATACATATTTACCATCTGAGCCTACAGATTCAGCAGCACCCATAGCTGCATATGGTACGACATTATTTCCCATCTTCTTAAGTAAGTTGATTGTATCCACAGATATACCTTGTTCTACACCTAACTCTTCTGGCCATAGTTGACTATGCACACGAGGGTTATTAACTGCTGATTGTAAATTCATATTATAATCAATTAGATTTAAGATCACTTGTAGAGTTGTTGTAATAATACGACTTCCTCCAGGAGAACCTGTAGCTAAGAATGGATTACCATCTTTATCCAACACTATTGTTGGCGTCATAGAGCTTAAAGGTCGCTTATTTGGTGCGACAGTATTAGCTTCTCCTTGAATTAATCCAAAAACATTTGCCACGCCGACTTTAGCTGCAAAATCATCCATTTCATTATTCAAAAATATCCCGGTGCCTGGCACAATAATACCACTACCATAAGAATAGTTTAGTGTATACGTATTTGATACCATATTGCCGTCTTTATCTACAACACTAAACTGTGTAGTTTGTAATTTTTCACGATTATCTGGATCAACAGTACTAATATCTTTACTAGGGATATGCTTATTAGTATTTATTTTTTTAGCTATTCCCTTAGCATATCTTTTAGATAAAAATTTGGCTAAATCCATTTTTACAAAATCTGGATCACCCAAATCTGAATTACGATCATTATAAGCATAGCTCATAGCATTACTCATAAGATTAATAGTTTTAGCACTATTATTACCATAGTCAGATAATGAGAATTTTTCTAAAATATTTAGAAGTTCGATTAAAATAACTCCACCTGAACTTGGAGGAGGCATAGAGTATATTGTATAACCTCTATATGTACCTTTGACTGGAGCCATTTCTTCAACATTATAATTTCTAAGATCCTCTAAAGTAATTAACCCACCATTTTTTGCCATACTTTTAGCGATCTTATGAGCTATTTTGCCTTGATAAAAAGCTTTTTTGCCTTGTTCTGCGATTAGCGTTAAACTATGAGCAAGCTCTGGTTGTTTTAATGTTTCTCCTACCTTATATACAGAACCATTTTTTTTGTAAAAAATTCTCATTGCATCTGGAGATTTTTTTAACCAAGGCTTAGCAGATATTAATGATTGATGTAAATCATAACTCACTGGAATACCATACTTTGCTAATTTAATAGCTGGGGCTATTACTTGAGCAAGTTTTAGCTTACCATATTTTTGTTGTGCATCAATTAACCCAGCGACAGTTCCCGGAACTCCCGATGCACTATAAGAACCAGAAACTTTACTATAATCAACATCTCCTTTTTTATTAAGAAACATATCTTTAGAAGCCTTAGAAGGAGCTTTCTCGCGATAGTTTATAGCTATAGTTTTATGTTTGTCTTTTAGATGTATTAACATAAAACCTCCTCCTGCAAGATTCCCTGCCCTAGGCAAAGTAACTGCTAAAGCAAAGCCTACAGCTACAGCAGCATCTACGGTATTACCACCTTGTTTGAGTATTTGTAACCCTACTATACTTGCTAATGCCTCTTGTGAGGAAACCATTCCATGCCTTTGTACAACTGGTTGAGCAACCTGCATTTCCTCTTGTATAGGTACAAAATCATACCCACTAGGTACAGGACCTGCAATTACCAATAAGCTAGGCAATAGCATTACCAAGGACATAAAAGCTACAAATATTTTTTTCATTGAAACTATATAATTCTATTACAAGTATATTTAAATATAGCAAAAATTTATTGATTAAAGAAACTCTTATGAATATTTTTTACTTTCAATTATACTCTAAAATTTTGCAGCATCATTTACATTTGATAGGCTACTCTTAAGTACGGGTACATTTTGTGAGTTTGTTACGAAGCTTTCGCCGCTTGAAGCAACCTCTGAATTAGCCTTTTTATTACTAACTCCTAATATATTTAATACAACTTGGTCATTTTGCTGTGCTGATTCAGCTTGGGGAAGTTTCTGTTTTAATATTTTTGCCATACTATAATCATAATTTTGCAAATATGCATTTCTTAATGCTACATATGGATCTAATGATGACTGCTGAAGATTCGAATATGCTGGTAAATATGAGACACCCTGGTTAGTATAATATAGTCCATACATACTCCAGTTTATAAGATAGGATGTAAAAGTATCAATACCAGGAACAAGGAATACGTATGTCACAGGATTAAATGCTGCATCAACACTATCAGCTAAATTTTCTACAGTTCCTGGGCCGAAAATTGGCCATACAATATATGGTGAAGCATAACCTTTTTTATACACTCCCCATTTATGTAGTGTTGTTGAAAAATCTTGATGATAACGCATTTGCAAGCCAAACCAACTATTTGCAACATCAAATATCCCTGCTATTCCAAGAGTTGTATTTGCCACAAATCGCATACTATCATCTCCAGCATAACCCCATTGATCTTGAAATATATCATTTGCTACCCTACTAGGCTCATAAAGATTTTGAAAAACATTAAAAATTCCATTTTGAACAATACTTGGCATTACAAAAGCATAAACTTTAGCTGCTGGCGTCAGGAATTCATAAACTTTATTATTAAAGTTATATATTTTTCTATTATATTTTTCATATGGATCTCTTTTATTTATAGGAACTTCCCATTTAAAAGAGCATCCTGCAAGAGTCATAACTAAAACAACCCAAAGTAATATTAGCTTTATTTTAATTTTCATATCAGAATAAATTTATTATAAGATTTTGAAGTAAGCAATTATAGATGATTATTACTAAATATAAAGACTAAACTAGACTTTTAAACTTTTCTTAAAATTTCTAACCCAAAACCTTTGTGGTGATAGAGCTTCTAATAACTTATCTGATACTATACTTTGTTGATTTAATATCTTCGAAGATATTATTTTTGCTGAGATCAAAGATGAGCACATTCCTTTAGAGCCAAAACCAGATGATAAGTATAACCCTCCTTCATATTTGACTCTTGGCACCTTAGATTTAGGATAACCTTTTGATAACGGTTTATAAAAATCTTGCTTAAACCTAGTATATTTAGCTAATTCACCAATAACAGGTAGATGATCAGAAGTTACACACCTCATAGTAACTCTTGAATTAATTATTTTTAAATCTGCATCATAATTATTTAGAGATATCTGCTTTATTTGAGAAATATTAAATTTGTCATCATCATCTCTAATTTCTCCAGTAATATCAGTATTATCTCTAAATGTAGCACCAATAACTTGCAAACTTTGTTTATAGCCAGGGATAATATAACCTTTATCAACTACAGTTTTGTCTATATCGAAATAGTTCTCAATAACAGTTAATTGGCCATATGATGGGTATACTGGAATCTTTTGTAGGTAAGATATATTTTTAAATAGCTGATATCCACCAGCAAAAATTACAATATCAAAATTCATACTTTCAAATGACAGAGATTCTAGATCGATGTCTAAAGTATTTTTAACCTCAAGTTTCCAAAGCCCGTCATAAGTTTTTTTAACATCTAACAACTCAGTATCTAATTTTAATTTTGAACCTGATAATTTTAACCATAGCTGGCAAATGCTTTTAGGTACTACAGATAAAGCATTAGGATAATAAACTGCATTTGTTGAGATATCTTTATTTATAAACCTTGATAACTCTTGATCAGAAAGTAGCTGAGCTAAATTAGCATTAATATCTCTTTTAGTGAATATTTTTTGATATCTTTTTAAACCTTTCTCATCACTTAGTATTTGTAATACACCTTGATTACAGATTTCCACTTCATCCCTATATTTATTTATAAAATCTAATAGTAATTTGTATCCTAAAGTATGAAATTGATCTGAGAAGTTATTATCTGAGGTTAAACAAGGTTCTAATATCCCCGCAAAATTACCTGATGCTTCATTTGCTATTTCGAAATTCTTATCAAATATAGTTATATCAAAACTATCTGACTTACCTAACTCATAAGCTAATGAACATCCTGCTAATCCAGCGCCAATAATAGCTATTTTTTTACTACTCACATTGATTCTCACAATTATACTTATCTAAACGCCATTTAGCTGGATTATCTTTTATATATTCTCTAGTTTGTTTTGTACAAATATTTTTATAAGATTTAATAATCTGAAATAAATTAATACGATTTGTAGTGGTAGCACAATGTGCTACTATAAGATCTTTATCTGAATTGAATAGGACAGAATAATGTTCTGTCCCTACATTAATGCCATCTTTTTGTATTATAACTATTACATGAATATGATTAAACATAACTATAAACTCATCTAGTGATACATACTCATAGAATTTAGGAACATTTCTTAACGCGTCAAAAACTATCTTTCCACAATCATTCAAAACCATCTGATCATTTGATGATATTTCACAAAAACTAATCCTATCTTTGGTACAAATCGTCACATAATAATAACCATATTGTAAATAATCAAAACCTTCTAGACAATTATTTTTGCGTTGAAAAGCTTTTTTATGCTCCAAAGCCTCTTATGCCTTCTCTTTTACGTTTTTGTTCGGCTCTTAACATACGAGCTTGTTTAGGGTCGATAATTAAATCTCTATATATTTCAATTCTATCTTTATCTTTTACAGGATGATCTAAATCAACTATTTCACTATAAATACCAACTTTCAGCTCTTCTAAATTTTCTAGCTCTGAATACTTATGTGATACTTTTGACAGCTGAATTGCTTGTCTTACTGTAATAGACTTCTCAAACTCTACAAAAAAAGATTTTTGCTCATTAGGTAAAGCATAGATAACTTCTACTTTCACTATTTATAAACCTCTTCCGCACGCTTACAAAAAGCTCCTAACATTTTATCTGCTAAACCACGAAATACTGGGCCAAGAGACATTTCGACAAATTTATTCTCAAAAACAAACTCCATATTTAACGAAACTTTAGATGACTTCTCATCTTGAAGTTCAAATTTCCAATCACCTGTCAAACTTTTAAAAGGTCCATTCATCATATTTAAATGAATATGCTCGTTTCTTACCATAGTATTGTGTGTAGCAAAATCTAACTTAACAAATCCAGACTTAATCTTTAGAGATGCTTTTGCCTCTGTTTCAGAATGTTCAAAAACCTCTACGTCATAGCACATTGGCAAAAATTCTGGATAATTTTTAATATCATTTACAAGATCATACATTTGTGCAGCACTATAATTTACAACTGCAGATTTATTAACTTTATTCATTTATTTAATATTTTGCGTTTTGCTGATAATATATAGCGTTACATTGTATATCTTTTACAAAAAATAATAAAGTTATGAGTAAACATAAAGCTTCTCCTGCAACAATAGCTAGAAATAAAAGAGCTTTCCACGATTATACTATTTTAGAGAAGTTTGAGGCTGGGATAGTACTACAAGGATGGGAAGTAAAAAGTATCAGAGCTGGCAAAGTACAGATGATAGATAGCCATGTGCATATTAAGCATGGCGAAGCTTGGCTATTTAATTGTCTAATCACACCTCTACTATCAGCATCTACTTATGTGACACCAGATGCTTCTACCACACGTAAACTACTACTTAACCGTCGTGAAATAGATAAAATTATGGGCAGAGTTGAGCAGAAAGGTCTAACATGCGTACCACTTGCTATGTATTGGAAAGGTCCTCAAGTAAAAATAGAGATAGCTCTAGCTCAAGGTAAAAAAACACATGATAAGCGTCAAGCTCAAAAAGATAAAGATTGGTCACTTGAGAAAGGTAGATTATTTAAAAAGGCTCAACGATAAATGACAAAAACTGAGAAAAAACTACGTCACTATATTACTAAAGCTATTGCTGACTATAAACTTATCAAAAAAAGTGAGAAAGTAATGCTTTGCCTATCTGGTGGTAAGGATTCTTTTGGGCTTTTGAAAGTTTTACATGGGCTGATCAAAGATAAAACTTATGATATTGATCTTCATGTGTATACGTTAGATCAATCACAACCTGGCTGGGATGATAGCCAACTTAGGAAATACCTTGATAATCTTAGGGTATCTTATGAGATTGAGACAAAAAATACATACGGTGTAGTAATGGCTAAAGTACCAGAAGGTAAAACTTATTGCTCACTTTGTTCAAGACTTCGCCGTGGTAATATTTATAGATATGCAAAAGAGCATAAAATGGATAAAATCATCCTGGGCCATCACCGTGATGATTTAATTGAATCTCTACTAATGTCTATTTTATATCAAGGTCAAATTAAATCCATGCCTCCTAAGTTTATCACTCAAGATGGTGAAAATACTGTAATTCGTCCTATGGTATTAGTTCAAGAACGTGATCTAATAGAATTTGCTAAAGAAGAAGAGTTTCCAATAATTCCATGTAATCTATGTGGTTCACAAGAAAATCTTAAAAGAAAAAAAGTTAAAAAGCTTATTCAAGATTTAGCACATGAAAACCCAAAAGTGCCAAGTAATATTCTCAACTCGCTTTCAAATGTATTACCGAGTCATTTGATGGATAAAAATCTATACAACATATAACTACTATTATTTGTCTTACCTACAACCATAACAAACCATAAGGTTTTTAAAATTATATTTTTTATTCTATCCTGTAAAATAAGTTAATACGATGTTATTGAGTGGATGTATTATCTAAATAGAGTTTATTACTCTTAAAGAAATAAAGAGTTTTTCATTATTAATATCTAGTTACTAGGTTTAAACTGTCCCTGTTATTCAATACCACTTTATAAAATATTTTTATTCCTTGCTTTTATGCAGCATCTAAAATACCAGAATATACTTCATCAGGAGTCATATATCCAATACTAGAATGTAGTCTTTCATTGTTGTAAATATCAATATATTCTTTGATACCTACTTTAGCCTCTTTCATAGTTATATATGATGCCGGATAAACATTTTCATATTTCAGTGTTCTCCAAAATCTCTCAATTGCAATATTATCTATAGATCTTCCTTTAGCATCCATAGATTTATTTATTTTATTATCAGATAATATTTTAATATGCTCTTTTGCTGTATATTGAGTTCCTTGATCATACCCTCCTATTTGGGACACTTAGGTGTTAAGAAAAGGAGACAAGATGAGATATACAAAAGAGTTTAAAGATGAAGCTGTTAAATTATGTTTACAACCAGATGCAAATAGACGAGAAATAGCAGATAATTTAGGGGTTAAATATAAAACCATTTGCAGTTGGATATCCAAAGCCATGTCAAACCCTCAGAAAGAAATAAAGATAGATTATAAAACGCAGTACCAGCAACTATCTTTTGAAAATACTGATTTGAAGAAAAAACTCAAACAGGCAGAAACAGAGCGTAAAATACTAAAAAAGGCACAGCGTACTTTGCAAAGCAAAATCTGTAAGGTACGCCTTTATTAAGGAGCATTATAAAGTTATGCCAGTAACAACACTATGTAAATCTTTGAATGTGAGCACATCTTCATATTACAGATGGATTCATAAACCTATAGGTAAAAGGCAATGCTGAACTAGATGATGCTATTTTAATGAACATAAATCTAGATATGGAAGTGTTAGGATATACAAAGAGCTTAAAGATATGGGTTGGAAAGTTACTCAAAAACGTATGAAATTACTTGGTTTACATGCTAAAGCGGCTCGTAAGCATAAGAAAACTACAGATTCTAACCACAACAAACATGTTTATGATAATTTATTAGAACAAAACTTCACTGCTTTATCTGTAAATCATAGGTGGGTTACAGATATAACTTATGTACCTACACAAGAGGGGTGGCTGTATCTTTGTGTGATTATAGATTTATTCTCAAGATCAGTTATTGGTTGGGCAATGGATTCTAGGATGAAAGCGGATTTAGTTTGTAATGCTTTAAATATGGCATTATTTAGAAGAAATTTTCCTAGTGGTGTGATTATACACTCTGATAAAGGGTCACAGTACTGTAGCAAACAATATCAAGACATTATTAAAGAACACTGGCTACTATCAAGTATGAGCTCTAAAGGATGCTGTTACGATAATGCTGCTTGTGAAAGTTTCTTTGGAACTTTAAAAGTAGAGTTAGTACATGATGAAAGCTATAAAACTAGAGAAGAAGCTAAACTATCAATATTTGAATATATTGAAGCTTACTATAATACAAAAAGGAGACATTCTACAATAAATTATATGACTCCATATCAATTTGAATATATAATGGAAAATGAAGTAGTAAACTGTCC
This sequence comes from Francisella halioticida, assembly GCF_002211785.1. NCBI lineage: Bacteria > Pseudomonadati > Pseudomonadota > Gammaproteobacteria > Thiotrichales > Francisellaceae > Francisella > Francisella halioticida. Next base: position 748,500 of record NZ_CP022132.1, on the reverse strand, counting down.
AAAATTGACGGGGTAGATCATATTTCTTGTGTTTCTTATTAATGACAGTTGTCTTTTTTTTAGGATACAATGCCTTAATACCCATGAATTCCATAGCACTTTTGATTAGCTTCCTTCCAACTAGAAATCCTAATCTATTTAGCAACTTTACTAGCCTTATCGTACCATAATATGGATGTTTAGTATGTATCAAATCTATTGCATTTAATAGTTTAATATCATCATTACTACTAAATTTTGATATTGGTGTATAATAGTACACACTCTTAGATACAGATAATAGTTTAAGCTGATTATTTAAAGATAATTCTAGCTTAGTATCTACAGAGTTTACTCTATCATTTGATGATACCAAGCTTTTTAGCTTTCCCATTAAAAAATCCCTCTCTACTATTACCTCGCCTAGTTCTTTACTTGTTGCATCTTTATCTTTTCTAAGCTCATCTATTTCCTGCTTATACTCCTTAACAACAGAGCTTTTATCAAATGCTAAGCAAGCATTAGATAAAAATTTCTGCTTCTAATTATGCACGTTTTTAGGAAGTAAATCATACTTACTTGCTATCTCATTAACTGTCATATCGCCTTCTAGCAATTCTATAATTACTTTAGCTTTAAAATCAGCTGTATACGTTACTCTTTTTTTACTCATTTATCTATTTCCTAATTTATCTAGTTAAGTTTAACATCTATGAATAAAAATCTTTCTAAAATCAGTAGCTTTTTCTGGGGACATTATAATCTTTAGGTTCAGCTACTTCATTATCACCTTTTCTTATATAGACTATTTTCTCATAAGTTTCATACTTTTGATTTATATAGTGATAAATGTCTTCCCACTCATTTTTGAATAAATGCAGGGCTCTTATTCCTATTAAATCTGTAATTATTTTTAGATAGTTTTTGACAGATATATCAGCATACTTTTTATTTGCTTCTTTTTTCTTTCTTACTATCTTTCTTAAAAGGTGGGCTGGATCTTTTACACGCCATCTAACAGAGTGAACATTATCATACTGTTGCAAGGTATTGGCTAAATAACTTGCGGTACTTTTAAAATCATCAATCCTACTTAAATAATCACTTATAATTTCTGATAATTATTTTTAACTGATGTTAGCTTGCTCTAAACAAGCACTAGAAATATTACTATCTTCTAAAATTTTCTTTATATCCATAACTTAATATAAATCCCTTATTATTTAGTATATATTTAATCCGAATGTCTTTTAAAACTATTTTCATCATACTATAGGACCTACTTATTATAAGTCTTAAAATTAGACTCTATGATCAAATCTTAGAATGACACATTTTTTTCGGATTAATCATATCTAATGTTAATTATTCTAAATTCTTAAAGACTAGTTCTACATTATATATAGACTAATTCAACTGCTATAGCTGAATGAAAATGATTAGCTTTGATAAAGATATTATTATTTTGAAATATTCCTAGAAACTAACTTCTGGCAAACTTGCTCTAATGAAACTTCTTTCTCTCTAAGTAAAACTAATAAATGAAATAATAAGTCCGCTGTCTCAGAAATTAACTCTTCATCTGAATCTTGCTCCATTGCAGCAATTACAACTTCTACACCTTCTTCGCCAACTTTTTGAGCGATTCTTGGCAAACCATCTTTAAATAAACTAGTCAAGTAGCTATTCTCAGGCAAATAACCTTTTCTTTCGGCTATTAACTTTTCTAATTTATCTATTATATACAAAGAGCTATCTTCTTCACTTTTAGTAAAACATGATTTACTACCAGTATGGCAAGTTGGGCCATATGGTATAGTTTTCATAAGTATAGAATCATTATCACAGTCAACTGATATATCTCTTAGCTCCAGAAAATTACCACTTTCTTCACCTTTGGTCCATAGGCGTTTTTTACTACGACTATAAAATGTTACTTTACCTATTTCTAAAGTCTTTGCTAAAGATTCTTTATTCATATAGCCTAGCATTAAGACACTATTATCAATCGCTGATTGAATAATAGCTGGAACTAAATCATCCATTTTCTGCCAAGCTATAGACTCTATAATTTTATTATCCATTTTATATCCTATTTTACTATTCTTGTCGGTATATTTTTTTTAAAAAGCTCTTGTTTTAACTCAGGTATAGCAATAATGTCATCGTGAAATACACTTGCTGCCAAAGCGCCATCAATATCGGTATGCTTAAATACATAAATAAAATGCTGAATCTGACCAGCTCCACCAGAAGCAATAACAGGTATTGAAACGTTTGATTGAACTTCTCTCAGATGCTCTAGATCATAACCACCCTTGACACCATCATGATTCATACAATTAAGAACTATTTCACCAGCACCACGAGACTCAACTTCTTTTGCCCAACTAACAGGATCTAATAATGTCTGCACAGTCTTATCAGCACTGCCTGTATATTGGCAAACTTTAAATTCACCATCGATAAATTTACTATCTACTCCAACTACTACACATTGAGTACCAAACTCATAAACTAGCTCATCTATCAAATCAGGTCTAGCTAATGCTGTAGAATTGACAGATATTTTATCTGCTCCTTCATTTAATATAGCTCGAGCATTCTCTACGGACTTAATTCCACCAGCTACACAAAATGGGATATTTATCTTTTTGGCTATCTCTCGTATCCATTTGATAGAAAGTAACTTATTATCTGGACTGGCTCCAATATCATAAAATACCAGCTCATCTGCTCCTGCATCTGAGTATTTCTGAGCCAGCTCAATAATATCGCCAATAATTCTATGATTTCTAAATTTCACACCTTTAACAACTACGCCATCTTTGACATCAAGACATGCAATTATTCTTTTTGTTAACATCCTAAAGCCTCTTGTAGTGTAAATTTATTTTCATAAAGAGCCTTACCAATAATGACACCATAAGTATTTTGCGCTTTTAATATTTCTAAATCCTTTAAAGTTCCAACCCCGCCAGAAGCCATAAACTGAATATCTGGATAAATAGATGAATAGATTCTATATAACTCAAAATTTGGACCTTGCAGCATACCATCACGAGAAATATCAGTACATAAGACATACTCAAGACCAGCACCAAGATAAGTCTGTAATATTTCATCTAAAGTTGTTGTGCTAGATTCTTGCCAGCCATGAGTTGCTATATAAGGAACTCCTTCTTTGATAAATACATCCAAAGCTAAAACTATCTTCTCAGCTCCATATTTCTCAAAAAACTTCTTTGTTAAAGCTATATCTTTAACAGCTAAACTACCAACAACCACCCTATCAACACCAATTTCTAAAAGCTTTTCGATAGTCTCAAAATCTTTGACACCACCACCAACTTGTAGAATCATATTACAGTTTTTTCTAATCTGTTGGATAGTTACAAACTGACAAGTTTGGCCTTTTTTAGTACCATCTAAATCTACAACATGGATAAACTCAGTGCCTGCTTGTTGATATGCTTTTGCGACATCTTTTGGCTCAAGCTCATAAGTAGTGGTTTTATTAAAATCACCGTTTTCTAAACGAACACATTTGCCATTTATAAGATCTATCGCTGGAAATATATTCATCTACAAAACTCCTTGTATAAAATTCTCTAAAATCTTCATCCCAACATTACCTGACTTCTCAGGATGAAACTGAATACCATAAAAATTATCTTTATTTACCATCGCAGTGAAATCATTTATATAGTCATTAGTAGCGATGCTAAATCTATTAAGTTCAGCATAAAAACTATGTACAAAATATACATAATCATCTTCTGCAATATCTTTAAATAAAAAATGATTTTTGTTTATATTTTGTAAGCTATTCCAACCCATATGTGGAATACTAAAACCTTGAGTTTTCTTAAAAGCTTTTACTTTCTCAGGAATAATACCCAGACAAGCTGTATTTCCTTCTTCAGAAAAACTATACATAATTTGCATTCCTAAACAAATACCTAACACCGGCTGTTTTAGTTGTTGAATAAGCTTATCTAAGTCATACTTTTTTAAATTTGCCACTGCTGATTTAGCATGTCCTACACCTGGAAAAATTACACAAGCTGCTTTTTTAATAACTTCAGCATCATGCGTTAAGACTATTTCTTGCCCTAGCTTTTCAAAGGCATATTTTATTGAAGCAAAGTTACTACCACAACAATCTATTATCGCTATCATAATACTCCCTTTGAGCTTGGAATCTCATCTATACCATCTTTAGCAACTGCCTGTTTAAGAACCTTACCTAAGCCCTTAAAACAAGCCTCTATCATATGATGAGTATTTTCACCTGTTACTTTGATATGTAGCGTTGCCTTTAGACCTTCAGCAAAAGATACAAAGAAATGTTTTACTAACTCTACAGATAAATCCCCAACCATTTCACGATCAAAGTTTGCTTCAAATGAGCAATAGTTTCTACCACTTAAATCTAGAGCAATTTCAACTAAAGCCTCATCCATTGGTAATAAAAAACCATAGCGATTAATACCATACTTATCACCTAGAGCTTGAGCTATTGCTTGAGAAAGTGTAATTGCAACGTCCTCAACACAGTGATGATCATCGATATGAAGATCGCCTTTAGCCTTAATTACAGCACTTATACCAGCATGTTTTATAATCTGATCAAGCATATGATCAAAGAAGCCTAGATCTGTCTCTATTTCTCTAGTTCCAGGTGCATCCAAATTAACTTTTACAATAATATTAGTCTCATTAGTTACACGCTTAATTTCAGCTACTCTAGGCTTATTTAGTATAGCTGTAGTGATATCATCCCAAGTTTGATATTCATCCCGACCTATTTGAATAGGGTTAACCTTTATATTTTGAGCTAACTGAACATCTGTTTCTCTATCGCCAATCACATAGCTATCTTTTAGAGAAATTTTTTGCTCTACTAAATAATCCATCAACAAACTAACTTTAGGCTTACGACAATTACAGTTTTCATGAGAAAAGTGTGGACATATTAAAGTATCTTCAAATTCGATACCTTGCGATTTAAATATCTTCATCATCAGATCATGAGGAGCATCAAAATCTTTTTGAGGAAAAGAATCTGTCCCAAGGCCATCTTGATTTGATACCATCACAAGTTTAAAACCTGCTTTTTGTAGTTTCTTAAGAGCTTCAAATACACCCTCAAAAAACTCTAGTTTCTCAATACTATCAATCTGCTTATCTATAGCTGGCTCAACAATTAAAGTACCATCTCTATCAATAAATAAATACTTATTTTTCTTCATAATCACTGCTTAATTTTTGTAATATTTCGATTAGTTTTTTATTTTCAACTGATGTTCCAATACTTATTCTTAATATCTTTTCATGATTAAAAAAATGCGCCATAGAACGGACAACTATGTTATTTACGATTAAATCATCAAAAACTTCTTTATTAAAACGAACTAGTAAAAAATTTGCATCTGATGAGTATACTTTGTTTACTATTGCTAATTGCTCTAACTTCTCTAATATTATCTGTCTCTGCTGTTTTATTTCTTCAACTTGACTGTCTAACTTAGCTAAGCTTTTATTATCAAGTAAACTTAATATCGTAGTTTCAGTAGTCTTTGGAATTGGATATGGTGCTAATATTTTTCTTAACCATTCAATCATATTAGCATTAGAAATTATAGTACCTAATCTAAGCCCTGCCATACCAAAAGATTTTGATAATGTTCTTAGGACAACTAGATTTTGATATTTATCTATAAGAGTAGTCGCTGATTGTTCACTACTAAACTCTATATATGCCTCATCGACAACAACTATACATTTACCTGCCAAATTTGCTAATACCTTTTCAATATCAGCTAAAGATAATGATTTACCTGTCGGATTATTGGGAGTACATAAGAAAACTAACTTACAATTATTAGGAATATTTTCTAAAAGCTTAGTAATATTAAGTTTTAAATTATCTTCTTGCTCAAGCTTTATAGTATTATATTTTACTCCTTGTAATTGCGCAGCTATTTTATACATCCCAAATGTAGGCTCTACAGCAAATACACTATCTTTTTGATATTCACAATATAATCTAAATAACAGATCAATCCCTTCATCACTGCCTCTAGTAATCAACAAATTATCAGTTTTTACTTTATATATCCCTGCTAGACGCTGAACTAACTCTTGAGGTTGTTGTAAAGGATAACGGTTAAACAAATTCTCATCATTATAAGGAGATTCATTAGCATTTAACCATATATCTCCATCTACTTTCAAAGAGCGTGCGGATGAATATGCACTAAATCTTTGTAAATCTTTACGAATAAGGTTTTCTGTGGTTTGATTTTGCATAGTATTATAAGCTCTCCAAACGAATTTTTACCGCATTTTCATGAGCTTTAAGACCTTCTATATATGCTAGTCTCATAGCCATTTCACCTATATTTTTTATCCCTTGCTTTGATACATTTTGAATGCTTATTGCTTTCATAAAATCTATAGTTGCTAAACCACTATAAGCTTTGGCATAACCATAAGTAGGTAAAACATGATTTGAGCCTGTAATATAGTCTCCTAATGCTTCAACAGCCCAAGGTCCTACAAATACAGCTCCTGCATTTTCAATACTATCAATATAATCATCAGCATTTTTAATATTCAAAATAAGATGCTCCGAAGCATATTCATTGGCTATATTGATTGCTTGGCTAAGTGTATCTACAACAATAATTGCACTATTTTCTAAAGACTTCTCAATTATAGCTTTTCTTTCAGCTGAACTAGTTTGTTTAAAAACTTCTTGCTTAACTTTATCAGCTAAGTTTTTATCAGTTATAATCAATAAAGCTTGTGAATCAATTCCATGCTCGGCTTGCGCTAATAAGTCTGCAGCAACAAATCTTGGATCTGAACTCTCATCAGCTATTACTAAAATCTCAGAAGGTCCGGCTGGCAAATCTATTGCAGCTCCTTGACTATCGTTAGATACCTGTTGCTTTGCTTCTGTAACCCACGAATTTCCTGGCCCATAGATTTTATTAACTTTTGCTACTGTTTCTGTGCCATAAGCTGACGCAGCTATTGCCTGAGCCCCACCTAACTTATAAATCTTTGATACTTTACAAATATCTGCAGCTATTAAAATTAACGGATGGACATTACCACTTTTATCACAAGGAGTAGTTACATAAACTTCTTTACATCCTGCAATTTGTGCTGGAACTGCTAACATTATTAAAGTTGATACTAAAGGGGCTGAACCTCCAGGCACATATAGACCAACCTTTTCGATAGGTTTATAAACTTTTTTACAAATCACACCATCACTAGTATCACAAATAGTAGTCTTTGGTTTCATAATTTCATGATAGTTAGATATACGAGCTATAGAACTTTTGATCAAATCAATATCATTTTGTGAAACTAACGAATAAGCATTCTTGATTTCATCTTGTGAAATTTCAATACTATCTAAGTCAACACCATCAAATTTAGCAGTAAAACTCAAAAGAGCACTGTCACCTTTTTGTTTTACTTCACTTAAGATATTTTTCACACCTTCAATTAGGCTAGATTTATTAGCATTAATTGGACGATTTAGAAGCTCTTTCTGCTTTACTAAGCTAATGTTTTGCCAATTATATATTCCAATCATCTTAATTATTTACTCCAACATTTTCTCTATTGGTAAAACTAATATTGAACTAGCACCAGCTTCTTTTAACTTTTCTAGAGTTCCCCAAAAAACACCCTCTTTAGTGACTAAATGTACTGCTACTTTAGTATCACCATATATGGGCATAATAGTTTGTCCTTCATGACCTGGTAAAATATGTGTGATTGTGTCTACAGCATTTTTATCAATATGAAACATAATATATTTACGCTCTTGAGCATGTTTAACACCCTCAATTCTTCTAAGCAATAATTGATAATATTCTTCCAATTCATCACCAAAGCTCTTGTTTGAACGAATCAAGATAGCTTGGCTTTTCATTATGGTATGAATTTCTTTAAGATTATTCTCTTCTAATGTTCTTCCTGTAGAAACTAAATCACATATTGAGCTTGCCATTTGTAGATTTGGAGCTATTTCAACAGACCCTGAAATAGATAGTAGATCAAGATCCAAATTTTGGCTCTCTGAAAACTGCTGAACTAAATAAGGATATGAAGTTGCTATTCTAGTATTTTTTAAATCATTTAAATTATCTCCAGCATTATTAGGTACAGCTATAGATAATCTACATTTACCAAACCTTAGCTTCTTGGTTTTGATAATATCGTTATTTTTATTAGTAGCTTTTATGCTTAATAGATACTCTTCTAAAACATTTTCACCAACTACACCAAAATCACATACATTGCCGTTTACTAACGTCGGGATATCATCATCTCTTACAAAAAGAAAATCAATGGGAGCATTTATTGAGTGACATAACAGATTACTTTTACTCGAAAACTCAACTTTAATACCTATTTTATTAAATAATTCCATAGAACTATCGTATAGTCTGCCTTTCTTTTGTATAGCAACTCTTAATCTCTTTCTCATTTTAATTCTCTTTTTTAATTTTGTTATAGACAATATTATAACCATTTGTTCCATAGCTTAGACACCTTGCAACTCTAGTAATGGTCGTTAGGCTAACCCCTGTCTCGGCATAAATCTGCCGATATGGTTTATCTTTTTTTAACTCTTTGACTACTCTCCAACGAGCTGCCATAGCCATTAAATCAACTGGCGTACATAAATCCTCTAAAAAAAGCTTTGCTTCACCTATAGATTCAAAGTTTGTGAAAACTTCATAAAGATCTTGTAAATTTTCTTCGTTATTTTCTATTTCAGACATTTATAGTCAATTAATGTATTGATGTACTAATATAGTATTATACAATAACAAAAATTACAAACAACTATCAAAATAAATCTAAATTTTGAAAAAAAATACTAAACTAACTCAGAATATATTAAGAATGATTATTGATTTTATTAAAGATAATAGAACTATTTTGAAATAATTATTTCAAATTTTAAAAAACGCTTATTCTTCTAGTTTTATACCCTTAGTTTCAGGCATTTTAGCAATAACTACAACAATTATAATTGAGGCTATAACCGCATAGATCCCTGGAGCCATCTGACCAAAATAAACTATTAATATGCTAGAAACCAATGGTACCGTGCCACCTAATAAAGCATTACTGATATTATAGCCTGTACCTACTCCACTAAATCTAAGATGTGTCGGGAATAGCTCATTAATAGTAACTACAAACGTAGCTGTAGCCGCCGATATAAGTAACATTAAAATAGACATCACAATACATGATAATAAAGTAGAGTTCATACTATTTATCACAAATAAACTAGGATAAATCAACAATCCAATACCAATACAAGATATTAATAATACTTTTTTACGCCCTATTTTATCGGAAACTGCGCCCCATAGCGGTGCTGTTGCGAAATAACATATCGAAGCAATCATTGTCACAAACATTGCTGTATTTGTAGAATAATTTAAAGTTCCTTCCAAAATAGATGGAATAAAAGCTGCGACCATATAATAAACGATACCTAAGTACCCTGCTAATGCAAATACTATCAATATTTGGTAAGGATATTCTTTGATTGCTGAAACAACTGGAGTGTCATCTAATACGCCATCTTCTTTCGCTTTAAGATATTCAGGTGACTCACTTTGCAAAAACTGCATAACTAATACAATAATAGCCAGAATCGTACCTATAACAAAACATAACCTCCAACCATAAGCATGCATTTGTTGTTTTGTTAATATCTCAGAAAATATAAAAACTATAACTGTACCAAAGAAGACACCAAAACCTGAAAAAAATGTCCCAAACGCTGTGATCAATCCTCTTTTATTATCAGGGGCTTGTTCACTTAATATTGCTAATACGCCATTATACTCCCCTCCAATAGAAAATCCTTGAATCATGCGTGCAAAAATTATCAATACTACAGATGCAATACCAATGCTACTATAACCTGGGGTAAATGCTATCATGGCAGAAGAGATTGCCATTAAGGTTACAGTTATTATAAGTATTTTCTTACGTCCTACCTTATCACCTAGGTTTCCAAAAAAAACTCCACCTATAGGCCTCATTAGATATCCTGCTGCAAACATACCAAATGTTTTAATTGTTGCAACGGTTGCATTATTATCAGGAAAAAAAATTGCTGATATATATATTGTGACATAAGCAAATAGTGCGAAGTCAAAATACTCAACACTTGTTGCAAGCCCTGCAAATAATATATTTTTTATAGATATTTCTTTTTTCATTTTCAATAATTTATAGCTAAGTTTATGTTATATTATTAAATACGAGTATGATATGCAAAGAAACTAGACATAATTTAGTACTTTGTATAAATTTTTATAGAATATGGCGAAACTATTGAAAAAAATAATAATACTAAACTTACTTCTTGCTATATCAAATTTAGCTTTTGCTAATAAAAATAGTATTATCTCCTATATTGAATCAAATATTCCTTTTTATAATAGTAGCAATAATAGCAAACTGATAGCTTTAACAACTAGCTCAAAAGAAATTCAACTAAAGCAAGAAGCTATAACAAATGTTCAATATGTCACAAAAAATGGTGACGATAGTAATAGTGCTGCTAATAAACAGAATTTAAAAAATGCTATAAATTACTTAAATCAGGCTCTTAAAAATACTCCAGAAGAATCTACAGAATCACTTCAATTACGACTATCTCTATTCTCTCTTAAGCTAGATATTCATGACTATAAAAAAGCAGATGAAACAATTATACAACTTTCACAAGACTTTCCAAAAGAACCTGTCGTCCAAATATATACGATAGCATATTTAGATTTACTCAATCTAAAAAACTATAACTTATCGCTACGGAACTTGCAGAAATTAAAATGGTCAAAAACAGATGATTTCATAAAAACATTTAAGATAATAAAAAATAGCTTCTACCTACAAATCAATACTAATGCAAACCAAATACAAATAGAAGCTAACTCCCCTACAGTTATTATCATTAACGGCTATAATCTTAATGAAGATAGCTCAATGAACAATATACTAGTAAAAAGATTACAAAAAGGATTAGAAGCTCATCAAAGATATCCACGTGCTAAAATTATAGTTGCTGGTGGTAAACCTAAATTAGGGGTCACAGAATCCTATAGAATGAAACAATGGCTCGTTAAAAGTGGCGTACCTAGCAATAGCATAATTCAAGAAGATCAGTCAAGCAGTACTGTCTGGGGAGCTATTGACACATTCAAAATACTAGATGATTTTAAACCAAAAATCAAAAATATAATTCTAGTCACATCATCATCAGATATTAGAAGAACTAATGCAATATTTCAGCAAGAAAATCTAAATACTAAATCAAATATTAAATTCCATAATATTGTCTCAGGAGTGAGAGGATATAACATTATGATGCCTATATCTGAAAATGAAAGGGCTATAATCATAAAAGACACCCTAAGAATAGCTGGTATATGGCAAATGCCAGGTATGGTATTTTAAGAATTTGATATATTAAGAACTTCTTCGGCCTTTATTTTGCTCTCAAAGATAATGCTTATTCTGGCTATAAGTGTTTAGTGAATGGATAAACACTATCTATTATATTGTAATTCTAAAATTAATACTTCTTTTTAATCAACCAAAAATGGATAAATAACATATCATTTTTTGATAAACATAGTTAATTTTTAACTGATGAATATAGTAATTAATCTGATATAATTTTTCCTAAAATCTTTCATAAATGGTAATAAAGTTTAATAAGGTCTGTAGTATTATCAAATAATTTTTATTTTGGAGAAAACCTTATTGAGAATATTGGAGAAATTTCATCACAATTTAAATTAATAAGGGTTAGAAATACTCTCTAACTACTATACCAACTATGGCTAATACGAGTTCAGAAGATACAATTTTTATGCAATCTCTGAAATATAAAATAAAATAAAAATGCTAATAACGGACATCAATTTCATGCCAAATATAGCTATGTTTCTTATTTAGCTTATGAGAATAAAATTTAATAATAGTGGACTTTCGATAGTCGAACTACTAATCATTATTCCAATAATATCAATCGTTGCTGCAATAGCTGTTCCAATTTACTCTACATACGTAGTAAAAACAAAAATTTCTAACACCATATATGAAGCTGATCAATATGTTAAAAAATTAAGAGTTTATACAAACACAATATAATGTCCCCAGAAAAAGCTACTGATTTTAGAAAGATTTTTATTCCTAGATGTTAAACTTAACTAGATAAATTAGGAAATAGATAAATGAGTAAAAAAAGAGTAACGTATACAGCTGATTTTAAAGCTAAAGTAATTATAGAATTGCTAGAAGGCAATATGACAGTTAATGAGATAGCAAGTAAGTATGATTTACTTCCTAAAAACGTGCACAATTGGAAGCAGCAATTTTTATCTAATGCTTGCTTAGCATTTGATAAAAGCTCTATTGTTAAGGAGTATAAGCAGGAAATAGATGAGCTTAGAAAAGATAAAGATGCAACAAGTAAAAAACTAGTCGAGGTAATAGTAGAGAGGGATTTTTTAATGGGAAAGCTAAAAAGCTTGGTATCATCAAATGATAGAGTAAACTCTGTAGATACTAAGCTAGAATTATCTTTAAATAATCAGCTTAAACTATTATCTGTATCTAAGAGTGTGTACTATTATACACCAATATCAAAATTTAGTAGTAATGATGATATTAAACTATTAAATGCAATAGATTTGATACATACTAAACATCCATATTATGGTACGAGAAGTCTAGTAAAGTTGCTAAATAGATTAGGATTTCTAGTTGGAAGGAAGCTAATCAAAAGTGCTATGGAATTCATGGGTATTAAGGCATTGTATCCTAAAAAAAAGACAACTGTCATTAATAAGCAACACAAGAAATATCCATACTTACTTAATGTATTTAAAAATGAGACGAATCAGGTTGTTATAGATAAAGCTAATAAGGTATGGAGTGCTGATATCACGTATATTAGACTAGAATGTGGGTATGCATATTTAGTAGCCATAATAGATTGGCATAGCAAGAAAACACTAGCTTGGAAGATTTCTAATACTATGGATACACATCTAACAACTAGTGTGTTAAAAGAAGCGTTATTTAAATATGGTAAACCTGATATCTTTAACTCTGATCAAGGAACTCAATATACAGCAAAAGAGCATATTAAAATATTATCTGATAATAAAATAAATATATCTATGGATGCTAAAGGAAGATCTATAGATAATATTGCAATTGAGAGATTTTGGAGAACACTGAAATATGAAAATGTTTATCCGGCATCATATATAACTATGAAAGAGGCTAAAGTAGGTATCAAAGAATATATTGATATTTACAACAATGAAAGACTACATTCTAGTATTGGATATATGACTCCTGATGAAGTATATTCTGGTATTTTAGATGCTGCATAAAAGCAAGGAATAAAAATATTTTATAAAGTGGTATTGAATAATAGGGACAGTTTACAAATAACTCTTTCCCACCCGAAGATGACAGTATATGGAAATGCGATAATTTAAATAGTGAATACGTATCTAAAGTTTGTTTGGTTAGAGAGTCTGAAACCAAAGCAGACATTGAAATTTATTTAACACCCAAAGTACTTGAAAGTGGGTCTTACTACAAGTATATCTTAAGTATATAGTGATTGGAGATACTAAAATATGATTAAAAAAAATATATTATTACTAAGTATTTTATTCTTTACTTCTTATTCTTATTCAACAAATATCCAGATAGATAGAGGTAATATTCCTATAGAATATTTTCCCTACTCTATCCAACAACAAATATTAGCATCTGAAAACGACACTCCAACCTATTCTGGCCCTATAGCTAATTCTATAGACAATATTCAAGATAGTATGTCTATAGATGAATTATTTGAAGACAGATTAACAAATAAGGTAAGAAGAAAAATAGCACTTAAAGATAGAGACAGTTGTAATCAAAATGCCTCTGATTGTGATGATTTTGGAAGGTATCTAGCAACATCTATATTTGAAATAGCTGAAGACAGAGGTTTTGTAGCCTTAATTAACATTTCTATAACTGAACAAATAGTACAAGGTAGGGTTGAATACACATACACAAGCCCTTCTACTGATAGGCTATATACTTCATATTATGATCCATCAATAGATGATCCAGCTCAACAAATATATGAAAATTTTGCTCCTACCAAAAATGGATGATTTTAACTATCAAACTCATCTATAAATTTCTGAGCAGCATCAATTCTTTCTTTACACAGTTTATAGCTTTTAGAAGCTTGCTCTAACATAGGGGCTAATTCATCCAATAATGCTGGATTATCTTGATTATCCTGAAGCTTCTCATTTATTTGTTCTAACGTTTCATAATTTTTTGCAAACTTTTTACTTTGTGTTGCCATTATTTTTTTATCTCCACTTGAATTTGTCCATCTGCATAAACTATATCTAAAATCGAATAGTTTTCTACTTGCTTATAACTAGTAATATATTCACCATCTTGAGATACTGTCACACTAAAACCTCTTTTTAGAGTTGGTTCAATAGATACAGATAGTATTTGTTTATATAAATATTCACTTGTCTGATTGTAATATCTTGTAATACTCTTTGATATATTTATTGATTGTTTATAATACTCGTCAATAGAGTGGCTATAATATTTTACTAAATTTTGAGAGTTCAAATTTATATTAGCATATTGAGATTCTACAGCTTGACTATATAATCGTACTAATCCCTTTGATATGGATAAAGTACCTTTATAACTATATTCTAAACCTTGATCTACTTGATACAGATAATGTTCCACTCTAGTTTTAAAATCATTGTATATTCTTTCTAACTTTGTTTGATTATATTTAGTCAAATTTTTAACTATCTTAATTACTGATTCATAGTTATATTTAGCTTTCCTAGCATTCTCAATTACTGTATTGATTATGAAGCCTATTACTTTTGAGGGTGTATCAAAATGCTTTGTACATATTTCATCCAAAACAGTACTATCACGCTCATGACCTATACCTATCATTACAGGTAACATACTATTACAAATACTTTCAGCAGGTAAGATATTATTAAACCAGTCTAAGTCTGCCTGTGCCCCCCCTCCACGGATAAGCACAATAGCATCGTATTGACTAGATTTTTGCATAACGTTATTAAAAGCATCTGAAACACTTATAGCACAGTCTTTTCCTTGCATTTTTGCTTCAAAAACCTCAAAGCTACATAACCCTAATAATTGAAGCTTATCGGCTTCTTCAAAAAAATCCCCCTTACCTGCTGCTGTTATACTTGTAATCACAGCTATATTTGTAAATTCTACAGATAAATTAAGTTTTTTATTTTTTTCTAAAATACCTTTTTTAGCTAAGGCATTAAGTATCTCTAACTTACGAGCCTGTCTATCTCCTAATGTAAAAGCCGGATCAATATCTATTATATTTAAACTAAGTCCAAAACTAATGTGATAATTAACAGATACTCTAAGTAAGACTTTCATATCTGAATTTAACTCTTCATTTGTCGATGAATTAAATTTTTTTAGTATATAATTAGCTTTATTTGCCCAACAGTTACATCTAATCTTAGCTACAGGATATTTACTAACACCATCATGTTCTATTAACTCACCGTAATAATGCTTGCCTGACCTTCTCCACTCAGAAAGCTCTGCAACAATCCAAAAACCTTCATAACTAAAGCTCATTTCTATAGTGCTTTTTATAAGTTCTAGGAACTCACTAAGTTTTAGAGATTCTTGCATAAGAGATAATTATAAATACTTGCTATTTCTAGATTTTACATTCTAGCAATTAATATACAAGAATAATTAAAAGTTTACGGCTACATTAAGCAAAGATTCTTCTCTACAAATCAAATAAGATTTTAAGATTTATCTAAATTCACTTAATTTCTTCGATAAACCTTATGTTTTATAATTTATATTGAATATTTTAGACTAATTGGAAAATAATTGCCTAAATTCCATGACATACATGTGGTACTATAGGTTTTGAATTATTATTTAATTGTTTATTAGCTGCATATACTGAAAAACTTATAGTTATTGATAAAAGAATTAATACTATTTTTTCATAATAACTACCCAAACATATTGTTTAACTTAAAGATCTTAGTCAAGTCAATCTTCAAATATATCATTTTTTAAAATAATATAGTTTAGTTATCTTTAATAAAACTTATTAAAAAAACTATTTAGCTCTAAGAGAAAATAGCTTTTAGTAAAATACTATCTGATATAAAAGTTTAAAGAGCCGCTCTTAAAGATCCTATAAGTTTAAAATTACATTCTTTAATACTATATTTTAACTTATTATAACTTTCTTCTGAGCAACTTTCTGGCTTTTTAGATGGTAGACAAATATTGTTGTATTGCTCACTAAATTGCTTTTCTACTCTTAAACAATTTAAATCATTAACATTCAATGTAGCATCTGCTGCATATATTGAGCTAAAAGTTATAGTTCCTAGAAATAGTGTTCCTAATATTTTTTTTCATGATAACCACCTTTTTATTTATTTATTTCATATAATATACTGATAATAAATATTATCACCAACGAAATTTGAAGCTTAGATAAAAGCTATCTAATGCTTTATAAAATAAATATAACATTAATTATTAATAAATATGTATATCTATTTTTAACAAGAAATATTAAAAATAAACAACCTACCTATATACCAACTATGATTTAGATTTTTAAAAAAAATTAAACTTACGTTTTATAAATTAGAACTATAATGTCCCCAGAAAAAGCTACTGATTTTAGAAAGATTTTTATTCCTAGATGTTAAACTTAACTAGATAAATTAGGAAATAGATAAATGAGTAAAAAAAGAGTAACGTATACAGCTGATTTTAAAGCTAAAGTAATTATAGAATTGCTAGAAGGCGATATGACAGTTAATGAGATAGCAAGTAAGTATGATTTACTTCCTAAAAACGTGCACAATTGGAAGCAGTAATTTTTATCTAATGCTTGCTTAGCATTTGATAAAAGCTCTGTTGTTAAGGAGTATAAGCAGGAAATAGATGAGCTTAGAAAAGATAAAGATGCAACAAGTAAAGAACTAGGCGAGGTAATAGTAGAGAGGAATTTTTTAATGGGAAAGCTAAAAAGCTTGGTATCATCAAATGATAGAGTAAACTCTGTAGATACTAAGCTAGAATTATCTTTAAATAATCAGCTTAAACTATTATCTGTATCTAAGAGTGTGTACTATTATACACCAATATCAAAATTTAGTAGTAATGATGATATTAAACTATTAAATGCAATAGATTTGATACATACTAAACATCCATATTATGGTACGAGAAGTCTAGTAAAGTTGCTAAATAGATTAGGATTTATAGTTGGAAGGAAGCTAATCAAAAGTGCTATGGAATTCATGGGTATTAAGGCATTGTATCCTAAAAAAAAGACAACTGTCATTAATAAGCAACACAAGAAATATCCATACTTACTTAATGTATTTAAAAATGAGACGAATCAGGTTGTTATAGATAAAGCTAATAAGGTATGGAGTGCTGATATCACGTATATTAGACTAGAATGTGGGTATGCATATTTAGCAGCCATAATAGATTGGCATAGCAAGAAAATACTAGCTTGGAAGATTTCTAATACTATGGATACACATCTAACAACTAGTGTGTTAAAAGAAGCGTTATTTAAATATGGTAAACCTGATATCTTTAACTCTGATCAAGGAACTCAATATACAGCAAAAGAGCATATTAAAATAATATCTGATAATAAAATAAATAAATCTATGGATGCTAAAGGAAGATCTATAGATAATATTGCAATTGAGAGATTTTGGAGAACACTGAAATATGAAAATGTTTATCCGGCATCATATATAACTATGAAAGAGGCTAAAGTAGGTATCAAAGAATATATTGATATTTACAACAATGAAAGACTACATTCTAGTATTGGATATATGACTCATGATGAAGTATATTCTGGTATTTTAGATGCTGCATAAAAGCAAGGAATAAAAATATTTTATAAAGTGGTATTGAATAACAGGGACAGTTTATACAAAGCACTTGTCATATGGATAAATTTAAAACTAGTTTTGCTAAGATTGATAAATTAACTATCAAGGATATTAAAAATATTCAAAAAATAATTAACAGTGCCTATAAAATTGCTGAAAATGATTTATGGATTGAATCTGCACAAAGAGTATCCCCTGATGAGTTAAAAGATCTAATTAAACAGAATAAAATAATTATTGTAAAAAGTGATGATCTAATTCTTGGATCTATAAAAGTTATAAAGTTTTCACAGAATATTGCTGAATTTGGAATGTTAGCTACAGACTTAAACTATAGAGGATTTGGACTTGGTAATAAGCTTGTTACTGCTGCTGAAAACTGGGCTAGAGATAACAACTTTAAAATAATGCGACTTGAGCTACTCACTCCAAAGCACCACACAAGTCAAAGTAAAGAAAAACTAAAAAAATGGTATACGAAATGTGGATATAAACATTACTGTATAGAGCTATTTGCAGACTTATTTCCAGATAGCTACCATCTTTTAGCTGTAGAATGTGATTTTAATGTTTATCACAAAACACTATAAATAGACTATAGTTTAACTATCATCTCTTTATTACTCTTATAATATCCGCCTTTTTTAAAATAAATAAAGACTCCTATTAAGCCTACTAAACCACAAACTATACCAACTAATGCAGGACCTAAGAAGTGATATTGAGTCACTGCAATAATAGTTGTACTTATTAATGGCGCCCCCTCCAACTACTGCAAAAGCTAAATTATAACTTAGCCCAACTCCTGATAATCTTACATCTGTAGGGAAAAAATCGCATAGTAGAAATATGAAACTAGCTGCTATCAATGCATAAAATAGCATAATAATAATTGAAGCCACAACAATATAAAAAACTGTACCAAAACAGCTCATCAAATAAAATATTGGCAAAGAGCTGATAACAATAAGTTCAGCTTCTATTACAAACATTTTAGCGATGCCAATCTTATCTGACAAATAGCCAAAGATAAAAGTAAAACAAGTAAGAATTAAAACACTAGGTGTCAGAATTAGAGAAATCTGTCCAGAATTATAATTAACTAGAATACTTTCAACAAATCTATGCATATATAAAGTTAACATTACCCCACCAAAAGCTACTATAATAACTATACATATCCCAGCGAATAGATTCGCCCCATAGATAGATACTAAAGAACTAAAAGAATGTCTCTTTTTATTATCAATGTTTTCAAACTCTGGAGTCTCATGGAGGTTTCTACGCACATAATACCCTACAAAACCTAATAAACCACCTATTATAAAACCCACTCTCCAAGCATAAGTACCAAAAACATACTCTAATGCAAATCCAACAAAATCAGAAAATAAGAATCCTCCTGTTACAAATGTAAATAATATTGCAGTAGCAAAGCCTATCTTTCCTTTTACAGATTCATACACTATCACATATGCACCAGGTAGTTCGCCACCCAAAGCTATTCCTTGTAATATTCGTAATAACACAAAAGCAAAGCTTGCAAATAAGCCCCACTGAGCATATCCTGGCATTAAGACCATACATAGTGAGCAGCTACCCATGAGTAATATTGTAAATAATAGTAATCTTCTTCGCCCTATCAAATCTCCAACAATACCAAGAATAGTTCCTGCAAAAGGCCTCACTAAATATGCTATTGAAAATATTAGTATTGTCAAAAAAGATTTTATTGTTGGGCTAGTAATTTCTGCAAAGAAAGTTGCTGATATTTCTTTAGAAAAAATCATATACAAAACAAAATCATAAAACTCTAAAATAGCTCCTATACCATCTAACAAAATTACATTCCTACTATCTTTATTGTAATTTTTTTGTAATTTATTAATTTAGTATTCAAAATATCATACAAGGTTTTTATTTAATTTAGAAGCTCTTACGAAAGACATGAATCACAATCTTCATTTTTAAATAAGTTATACTTTTTTAATTCTATATTTGCTAAATCATAGGTATATAGGATAGAATCTGAATATTTTGTTTTATCTAATAGAAAATTAACTCCAATATTCACTAATATCATTCCCTCTAATCCTGCTATTATGCCTATCACCCCTAATTTGTTATTATTTCTAAGTTTATACATATTTGGGTATAAGCATTTTAGACATGCCGAACTATTGTTTATATTAAAGATTCCTGCTTGAAAAGCAAAACCTGAAACACCTCCAGATAAAAGAGTAACTCCATGCTCAATAGAGAGCTTATTTGTTAAAACTTTAGTTTCAAAATTATCACTTGTATCTATAATTAGATCAAATTTATTAATATCGAAATTAGATACATTTTCTAATGTTAATCTATCTGTAACAATGTCTATTTGTATATAAGGATTCAATTTCTTAAGCTTATTTTTAGCTACAATAGCTTTAGGCTTACCTATACTATCAATATCAAATAGTACTTGCCTATGTAGATTAGAAAAACTGACAATATCATCATCAACTATTGTTAGTGAACCTAGACCTAAACCAGTAAAATAAGTAGCCACAGGAGATCCCACACCTCCTACACCTATAAGTAAAACAGATGACTTTTTTAACATAACTTGACTCCTAACACCAAAATCTTTTAGCATTAGTTGTCTCGTGTAGTAATCATATTCTTGTTGCGATAATTCTTGATCTAAATTCATATTTTTATCCTAAAAACTTAACTATAGCTTCTAGTTCGCTATCTAAAATTTCGTCAACTAAGCTGACAACAGCAATTCCATCAGCGCCTATATTTTTTATGGCTTTTATATGTTTTTTCTTTATACCTCCGATTACAACTAATGGTAAATCTAGTATTTCTAACCATTGGTGGATTTTATTTAATCCTTGAGGTTCAAATTTCATCTCTTTTGTTGTCGTAGCATATATAGGTCCTAAAGCAATATAACTAGGTTTAATAGCTAATGCTATAGCTAATTCATAGTAGTCATGTGTACTTAACCCTAAGGCAATATTTGAATCACTAATTTTAAATAAAGTTTTTTTACTAAATTTAAATAGCTTGAGTAAATCTTCATGACCTAAATGTATACCAAAAGCATTATGCTTAATTGCAAGCTCATAATAGTCATTTATAAAAAGCTGTAGTCTATATTTATTTTGATATTTAATAGCTCTTATAATATGTCTTTCAACATAAGAAATATCTTTTGATTTAATTCTTAACTGAATAGTTTTTACTCCAAGATTTACTAAATGAGGAATCTTATTAGCATCATCAATTATTGGATAAAAACCAATTTTAGAGATAGATCTAAACTCTAAATTAGAAAAGATTTTATCAAAAAATACTCTAGGAAAATCCTTATCAAAACTTAAGAGATTTATTGTTGCTAAATAACTGGCACCTGTAGTAAGTTTCTGGGAGTTTTTGATTGCATTAGTAATATATGATTTTGCCATAACAATAGAATTGTTAATATCAAATTCTAATACTAAAAAACTTGCAATTGCACTTGATAATGTACAACCCGTACCTCTGATTTTAATGTCTCTTTTATATTTTACTGAAACTAAACTATAACCATTTTTTTTATTACTATAATAAAAATCTGTACAAATACTTTTCTCTAAATTATGACCTCCCTTAAGAAGTATACTTTCACAAAGATATTTTTCTTGTATAGCTTGAGCAGCATTACTTAAGCTAAAATTATTAATATTATGATCAAGTAATAGTTTTGCTTCATCTAAGTTTGGAGTTAAAATATCCGCTAGAGGATATAGTTTCACTCTAGCATACTCTATAACTTCTTTTGATACTAAAGATTTCCCCGTTGTTGAAATCATTACTGGATCACAAATATAGATGACACCTTGTAAAGTTGACAATAAATCAACTATCACATCAATTTGCTCAATAGATACTAATAATGATGTTTTAATAACTTTAATATTAAAATCGCTAACTACTGCCTGTAGTTGTTTTTTGAAAATATTTATACTTACATTTTCAATATCTAGCACTGTTTCTGAGTTCTGTGCTGTAACACAACTAATAACTGTGCTTGCATGAACCCCAATATTTTTAGCAGTCTTAATATCCGCCTGTATACCAGCCCCAGATGAACTATCTGATCCACCTATAGTCAATAGAGTATTTTTCATAAAACCTTCTCAATTTTGATGCCAAAATGGTGTTTCGAATAAGTTTGTTGATGGAGATGCTAAGTCTCTTTCTATCATTCTTTTTGATTTGAAAGCCTTTCTTCCAGACTCAATTGCAAGCTTAAATGCACTAGCCATAAGCATAGGATCTCCTGCCAAAGCAACTGCACTATTTAATAAAACTCCATCATAGCCCATTTCCATAACTTCACATGCCTGAGACGGAACACCTATACCAGCATCAACTATTAGCTTAATATCATGAAAACGCTCTCTTAACACTTTTAATGCATATGGATTAACAAGCCCTTTACCACTACCAATTGGTGCAGCCCAAGGCATCAACACCTTACATCCGACATCTATCAAATATTTAGCAACTACTAAATCATCCGTAGTATAAGGAAAAACATAAAAACCTCTTTTTATGAGCTCCCTACAGGCCTTAACTAATTCAATAGTATCTGGCTGAAGATTATAGTCATCACCAATTACTTCAACTTTTATAAAATTTGTTTCAAATATCTCTCTAGATACTTCCGCTATTTCAATTGCCTCATTAGCATTCCTGCAACCAGCCGTATTTGGTAAAAACTTACACCCTGTCTCGCTTAGCTTATCCCAGAACTGATTCCGAAGCTTATTATTCGTGACTGATTTTTTTAAAGATATTGTTAGTAATTGAGCCTCTGACGCACAAATTGATTTAAGCATTACATCAAAATTTGGATACAGTGCTGTACCAATAATAAATCTTGAATGAAACTTTTCACCGTACAAATCAAGCATTTAATTATCCTCCTTGCATTGGTTGTATAGTTACAACAGTATCTTCATTATTTAAAAAAGTATTTTTATAATTATTCTTAGCAACAAACTTATTATTAACCATTACAGCAAAACATGCCTGTTCAAATTTCTGACCTTTTAGTAACTCATGAATATTTAGACTATCCTCAAGTTCTAATTTTTTTTGATTGAAAATAATATGCATAACTTAACCCCTAAATATTATTAAACTGCTGTATTGCTTCATTAGCTAATGCTGGTGCAAATAAATATCCATGGCGTGATAATCCATTTAAATATGTAATATTTCCAACATTCTCTAATATAGGTTTATCATTAATACTAACAGGGCGAACATTAGTTAAAGTCTTTATAATCCTAGCTTCAGCAAAGCGTTTATCAATTACCATTAAAGAACTAAGTAGCTCTAAAGCACCTTGAACTGAAATTCTTGAATAATCTTCAGCTTCGACAGACGTAGCCCCTATATAAAAAATACCATTCCCTCTCGGAATCAAATAAATAGAGTGACGAGGATGTAATAATCTAATTACACTATTTAATTTAATACTTGTATTTCTTACAATTAATGCTTCTCCTCTAACACCGTATAATGTACTTAGCTGAGGATTTGGAAAACCTGTACAATCAAATACTTGCTGGTAATTTTTACCTAAATTATTAGTACAAAAATCTTCTTTTGATAACCTAAACGTTTTTATATTTTTATATTTCTCAAAAAATTGATCAGATAGTTTTAAAAAAGTCGCAACATTAACTAGAGCTTCATTAAGTTTTATTACACTATCATTAATAGTACTAGATAAGTTTAACTCCTGCTCATTACAAAAAACATCTTGTTTATCACAAACATCAAAATCTAGCTGAGCCTTTTGATATAAAGATTTAGATAGTTTATCAACTCTTAGATTAATATTTCTAATAGCAAGATCTAACTCTTGCTTATCATGATTATAAGCTATTACATAAGTATGTGATTTTTTAACAAAGTTAATTGTTGTAGATAAATAATTATTAATAAAATCATTTAACTTACTCCATAGATCAAAACTATTATAACCTATCTCATAAGTATGCTTTTCACAGCTAATAAGCTCTGATAGCGGCGACAACATCCCACCGGCACAGTAACTACAACTTCGCTTATAACTGCTATTTTTATCATATATATCAATCCCAAGGCTTGGATAATTCTCAGCTAAGGTTATTGCTAAGGCTCGACCCATAACACCAGAACCTAGAACTGCTACATTACTCATCTGTGTACTTTAGGTTTTTTAGGTCTTGAGAAAGTTTCATAGAACAGAAACTAGGACCACACATTGAACAAAAATGTGCAAACTTGTGCCCTTCTTTAGGTAATGTTTGATCATGGAAATATCTAGCTTTTTCAGGGTCAAGTCCTAAATTAAACTGATCATCCCATCTAAATTCAAATCTGGCTTTGGATAATGCATTATCTCTAATTTGTACACCAGGGAAGCCTTTAGCAAGATCTGCAGCATGAGCAGCTAGTTTGTAGGTAACAATACCTTCTCTAACGTCATCTTTATTCGGCAAACCAAGATGCTCTTTTGGTGTTACATAACATAACATTGCAGTACCATACCAAGCTATTTGTGCTGCACCTATTGCAGATGTAATATGATCATACCCAGGAGCTATATCTGTAACTAATGGTCCTAAAGTATAAAATGGTGCTTCAAAGCAATCTTTTAGTTCATACTCTATATTTTCCTTAATAAGCTGCATCGGAACATGTCCTGGACCTTCTATCATAACTTGAACATCATGCTTCCAAGCTATTTTTGTTAATTCGCCAAGAGTTCTTAATTCAGACAATTGAGCACTATCATTTGCATCATTTATAGATCCAGGTCTTAAGCCATCACCAAGTGAAAAACTAATATCGTATGCTTTCATAATTTCACAAATTTCTTCAAAATTAGTATATAAAAAATTCTCTTGATTATGATGTAAGCACCATTTGGCCATAATTGACCCACCACGTGAAACAATACCTGTAATTCTATTACTAGCTAATGTTATAAATGCTTTTCTAACTCCAGCATGGATTGTAAAATAACTAACTCCTTGTTCTGCTTGCTCAATCAACGTATCTCTATAGATTTCCCAAGTCAGAGCTTCAACTTTACCATTAACTTTTTCCAATGCTTGATAAATTGGAACGGTACCTATAGGTACCGGACTATTTCTAATAATCCACTCTCGTGTTTGATGAATGTTTTTTCCTGTTGAGAGATCCATTACAGTATCAGCACCCCATTTTATAGCTATGACCATTTTCTCAACCTCTTCTAACATTGATGATGTCACGGCCGATGTTCCAATATTTGCATTAACTTTGACTAAAAAATTTCTACCTATAATCATAGGTTCCAGCTCTGGATGATTAATATTAGCTGGGATAATAGCTCTTCCAGCAGCTATCTCATCACGGACAAATTCTGGAGTAATTTCTTTTTGGATATTTGCACCAAAAGATACTCCTTGATGTTGATTTTTATACTCACTATCAAGATGTAAATTTGCTCTTAAGATATTCTCTCTAATTGCAACATAGTGCATCTCCGGAGTTATAACTCCCTTTTTAGCATAATGCATCTGTGAGACATTATTGCCAATTTTAGCTTTAAAAGGAATATGCCTATTTTTAAAATTCAACTTTTCTTCTTTAGATTGAGAATTTGTATATTCTGAAGAAAAACTATCTAACTGATTTATATCTTTGCTTTGCTTAAGCCAATCAAGCCTATGCCTAAGCAAGCCTTTTTCTATATCAACAGGATTTGTTGAAGAGTATTCTCCAGAAGTATCATAAATATAGATTTCTGGATTACTGTTAATATTACCATTTATATTAGTATCAGATTGTATGATTTTCCTAAAAGGAACTTTTATTGGTTTATTTGGATATTCAATGTAACATTTCTCAGAACTTGCATATTCTATAGATAATGTCGATTTTTCCGTATTAGTTTGAATATCTTGATTTTTAGAGTTAGTCATTTTCATCTCCTATTATTTCAATTCAAACTAGTATAGGTAGATGAGTATTAAGAATATAACTGGATATAGCTATCGATAAAAATAGTTACAACCCAAAAATCAAATTACACTTCCTACACTAGTACTAACTAGATCAGGTTCAAAGGGTTGGAAAATCCTCTCAGCACAGCTTAATAAGCTACGCGCCCCCGTGTTGTCACGGATAAAGTAAATATGATATTTAAGTCTATGTCAAGAAAGAAGATAGTAAAAATTATAAAAGTTCTATCAAGAATCCAAACTAACTATTTCAAGATATTGCATTTGTGTTTGTAAAAACCTTTCTCCAACTGATTTAAATTTTACTGGAATATCTGTAACGTAAAATCTATATTCTGGCTCAACTTTAAATGTATTTAAGATTTTTTTATCTACGAGTAAATCGTATAATATTTGGCTAGCTTGTAATGAAGGATCTATTAAATCAACATTCAGTATTTTTGATATACTTTGCTTAATGATTGGATAATGCGTACAACCTAAAATTAACGCTTCTATATTTTTATCAGTAAAATAATCAAGGTATTGCTTTGCAACTAATTCAACTATTTGACCCTTTACAAAGCCCTCTTCTATCATTGAAACAAATAAACCACAAGATGTACTATAAACTTCCGCTAAAGGGTTATTTTTATGTATTTGTAAAGCATATGCATTACTATTTATAGTTGCTGGTGTTGCGATAACACCTATATTATTCAAATTTTTGACTAAACTCACGCCTGCGCTTATTACGTCTATAACAGGAATATCTTTAGCAATATCTTGAACAATATCTTTAGCAAGAGCTGATATTGTATTACAAGCGATTATTATTGCTTTAACTTCCTGCTCAATTAGAAACTTTGCTGTTTGAGCAGCAAATTTTTGTATAGTAGCTCGTGATTTAGTGCCATATGGAATTCTAGCAATATCACCAAAATAAATAATATTCTCATTCGGTAATATTTGCATTAAATTTTTAACGACTGTTAACCCACCTATACCAGAATCAAAGACGCCTATAGGTCTGCTATTTTGCATTATTTTTTCTCAAGCTTTCTAATAATTTTCTTACGTGAGCGCGATGGAATTTTCTCGAGATATTCTTCTTTAGCTTTAATAAAAGGCAATAAGCTCTTCAAAGGCAATACCGCCTGGTTTGCATCATCAGCAATAAAATTCTCACTTAATTGGGCATCGTCATTTGCAAATATAACAATAGTTATAACAGGTATACCTTTTATATAAATTCTTTGCTTATACAGATAAGTTTGCAATACCTTTTTCTGGGCAAAAGTTTGTCTAATTGGATTTTTTATAGTTTTTGCATAGATTTTATTATTTTGTGAAGTTTTTGAAACTTGCCATCTCTCAGCCATATTTTCAACTTGGATATAACCTCGGTTATTTTTTACTTCAACAATATATATACCTTTACGTGATATTACTATAAAGTCTAGCTCTCGATTCCCTACTGTAGATTTTTGATCTGGCAAAATAACCCTGTTAAATAATACAAAACTATTGTCCAAATTTTTCAACTCATCTAAAACAGCTGTTTCACCTTCTGCACCAGAGATAATAATATCAACAGGATTATCATCCTTTGTTATCAAAAAGAAAAATACAAATAATATAACAGCCAAAGTAATTCCTATTTGTAGTGATTGAGTTACAAATTCAACATTCCCTAAATATAAATCAACACCAACAATTAAACCACACAGAATAATTGATGAATATAAACTTTTTTTTGCCCTGATCAAATAGTTTCTTAACCTTGCCCAAGTAAAACGCAAAAAAAGCCGATTCTTTTTTAATTTACTTTCTACTGCCATAATATAATAATTACTTCTTGTCTTTAAAAATTATAAATTAATAATTTTTTGCTTTATTTCAGATATCTTGTCTCTAATTAAGGTTGCTTGTTCAAACTCTAGATCTCTTGCATGAACACGCATGCGTTTTTCCAAAGCTTTTATAACCTTATTTGCCTCTGTCATACCTAGTATAGCCGAAACATCCACATCATCAACCTTTAAACGCAAATTATTTTTATATGCTCTTTTTTGCATCTCTGGTGAACTATCAAGCATATTATCAATATTTTTAATAATAGTTTTAGGTGTAATATTATGTTTTTTATTATATTCATCCTGAAGCTGGCGGCGGCGAAGAGTCTCATCCATAGCTTTTTTCATTGATTTGGTAACTACATCGGCATATAAAATCGCACGACCATTTTGGTTTCTTGCAACCCTACCTATAGTTTGTATGAGTGATTTCTCAGAGCGTAAAAAGCCTTCCTTATCTGCGTCAAATATAAGTAGCACACCAACTTCTGGCATATCTAAACCTTCTCTTAAAAGATTTATCCCTACAAGTACATCAAAAACTCCATGGCGCAAATCATGAATGATTTGAACGCGCTCAACTGTATCTATATCTGAGTGTAGATACCTAACATTCGCACCGTGTTCAGATAAATATTCAGTAAGATTTTCAGCCATTTTCTTGGTTAAAGTTGTAATTAATATCCTTTCTCCTTTCGCAATTGCTTTATTTATCTCTGACAAAGCATCTTCGACTTGTATGGCAACCGGACGTACAAAAAGCTCTGGATCAAGTAATCCTGTTGGGCGAATGATTTGTTCTACAATATTTTCAGACTTATCTAGCTCATAATTTGCTGGTGTCGCTGATACATAAACTGTCTGAGGTAAAAGATTCTCAAATTCATCAAACTTTAAAGGCCTATTATCTAAAGCAGATAGTAATCTAAAACCATAGTTTACAAGGTTTGATTTACGCGATAAATCACCTTTATACATGCCCCCAAATTGAGGTAATGTCGCATGAGATTCATCAACTATAACTAAAGCATTTTTTGGCAAATAATCTATTAATGTGGGTGGGGGATCACCTGGATTTCGACCAGACAATAGTCTTGAATAATTCTCAATACCAGTACAATAGCCAAGTTCTTGAATCATTTCGATATCATATTTTGTTCTTTGCTCTATTCTCTGAGCTTCAAGAAGCTTGCCCTCTTCTTCAAAATATTTAACTCTTTCTTTTAACTCTTCTTTTATTTGCTCTATTACTATTCCTTTACGTTCTTTAGATGCAACATAGTGAGTACTCGGAAATATAGTTGCTCTATGTATCAACTTAATTTTTTTAGATGTTAGTGAATCAATTAGACTAATTGTCTCTATTTCATCATCAAAAAATTCTACTCTAATTGCATCTTTCTCAGAATCTGCTGGAAAAATATCTAATATCTCACCTCTGACACGAAAACTGCCCCGGCTAAAATCCATATCATTACGTGAGTATTGCATTTCAATCAATTTTGTCTGAGCTTTTTTAAGTCCTGGCTCTTCACCTACCTTTAGGTGCAAAAGCATTTGCATATATTGCTCAGGGTCACCCAAGCCATAAATAGCAGAAACTGTCGCTATAATAATTACATCATTACGCTCCAAAATAGCTTTAGTAGCAGATAACCTCATTTGCTCAATATGCTCATTTACAGATGAATCTTTTTCTATATATGTATCTGATGCTGCCATATATGCCTCTGGCTGATAATAATCATAATAAGAAACAAAATACTCAACTGCATTATCAGGAAAATACTGCTTAAACTCAGAATATAGTTGCGCTGCTAGAGTTTTATTATGAGCAACAATCAAACATGGTTTTTGAGTTTGTTGAATAACATTTGCCATTGTATACGTTTTACCAGAGCCAGTAACTCCTAATAGAACTTGATGTTGTAAGCCATTATTAACTCCAGCAACCAAAGATTCTATTGCTTTAGGCTGATCTCCATTAGGACTATACTTTGTCACCAAATTAAACTTATTCATCTAAAAAAGATACTCCTCCAACTCATAAAGTAGTCCTTGTTGTTCTTCAGTTAGATCTTGATTTATACGCAAATCTTGCATTTTTTGGTAAATTTCAGGTAAAGATTTACGAACTTTACCACGATGATCTACTAATAACTCATCATTATCTAAACTAACAATCTTATTTAAATATTCCTGAAACTCCATTTGTGCTTTTTCTGGAAGCTTTGAAAAATCTAACCTCCCAATTATACGCACAGCTCTATCATAAAATTTGCTTGGTAATTGATTAAGCATTTGAGTTTTTTGATAAATAGGAGAAATATGAAATTTATCACAACCTCTTTCGTCAGCACTGGTCATGAAATTACTCTGATAAATAGCAGCATCCACATCAATATTTTTAATTTCTGGATATTTATACTCTAATACATAATCAACAAAATTAACAAAAATTTCAGGATTGCTTTTTATAAATTTTTTATTTTCTTTTATAAGCTCTAATCTCTCTTGTGGCAGTTTACCAACAAAACGAGTTTTAGCTGGTAAAATTAATGGAGTATCACCCCATTTTTTGTTTATTGTTAAGCGCCAATGCTCAGCCTCTAAACTGCCATACTCTTCTATAAACTCGCTAAAAAGATGGCCATCTAATCGCAAAAATATTTCTTGATTCTTATAGTGCCTATGCTGACCTAGGTCTAATATAGCAGAGATGAAATTATTTTTAGACCCAAAGATACCGCTTACCGCTATAGCTTGCTTATATTTTAGGCTCTCCATTTCTATACCAACATCTAACTGTACTAAGGTATTTTCATCATTTTGTTTGCTAAATTTATCCAACAAAAATTGCCACATTTGAGGGTTTGATAATTTTAATTTTTTAGCTAGTTCTACAGTTACAATTACATCTGTAATAGCATCATGAGCTCTACCACCGCTATAAAAACTATTTTCTTGATTTAAATTTTCTAATTTTAAGGATATTTTTTCTTGGCCTTCATCATCCTGAACTTTAGGCCATTTTAATCCCTGCTTAAAAAAGGCACTATAACAAGCAACTATAGGAAACAAATCAGCTCTATGGCAGTTATTTTTAAACTGATGACTATACGGAGGCAACATATTTTTATAAAAAGCAAATCTTAAAAACTCATCATCAAAACTAAGAGTATTATAGCCGATACTTATAGTACCTGGAGTATTTATTATTTTATGAATCTTTCGAATAGCATCATATTCAGGTATCCCGGTATTTGCTTGAGCAATAGAAATATGATGAATAATTGTTGCCATCGGTGAAGGAGTTGTATCAGGGTTTAATTTAACAAAAAAATTAAACCTTTGAACTTCATTAAAATCCAAATCTGTTCTGATTGCAGCAAATTGTAAAACTTGATCAAAAGAATTATTTATACCACTTGTCTCTAAGTCATAGAACAAGAAAGTCTGATTATCAAACATAATATTATTTAGAGTTTCTTTAACTTATTTTAATTCTAGAATTTTAACATATTTTTATAGATATCAGTTAATTCAAATAACTAGCTAATCAAAGTAATTCTATTATAAATCATATTTTTTCGAACAGTCTAATTAACAAATTAAACTAAAATAAAAAAATCTTAAAAATGATACAATACTAGCAAAACTATACCAATGTTATTTATTTTAGAAAATAAAAGGAGCTACTTTATGAAACTTAAACCTTGTACTGTTAATCTATTTAATTTTTCAGATATTGATATAGAAAAATATATAAGCAACTTATTTATAGTCATATTTATTTTAATAACAGCATTTTTAGTATTACATTTGTATGTATTAAGTAGCATGTACAAGCTTGAAGTAGTAGCAGCAGATACGTTTGTTGTAACAGGCATAGTTTATCTACTAAAATATTCCATTACCTTAGGACTAATTAGAGCATTTTTAGAAATACCTGTAGTTTTAAATAAAATATACAAGTCTATACAGAAACTTGGCTGTAATTAAGCAGGCTACCTAGTTGCAGCAATTACTACTTTACAAAAGTTAATATTTTGAAATTAACTCTATATAAAAATAATTATTCTTGCAATATGATGTACCCTACTTCCAGTTGTTCTTTTGATTTAACTTTCTAGCTTTAAAGATATTTTTTTGACCCTCCTCAGCTAAACCAAAATCATTACAGCCAATATTTATAGCTGCTGGAGTATTACTTTATTAATTTTGCTAATAGCACCATATCAGATATTCCAGTATTTGCTTAAGCAATAAAAAGATGATGA
Organism: Francisella halioticida; assembly: GCF_002211785.1. Classification (NCBI taxonomy): domain Bacteria; kingdom Pseudomonadati; phylum Pseudomonadota; class Gammaproteobacteria; order Thiotrichales; family Francisellaceae; genus Francisella; species Francisella halioticida. The sequence goes on along the minus strand of NZ_CP022132.1, from coordinate 716,269 downwards.
GCAATTATTACCATTAACGAAGGAGTTATCAACATCACTAATTTCTATAACTTATAAAATAAGAAAGTCTGATTATCAAATAGTTATGTCTAAACTTTTAATTAATTCGGAAATTTTCTTAAAATTTTTAACACAATATTTATAATGAATTATCAAAAATTAAAAGCTGACATAAAGTTGTTATATGAATCTTGCTCTTGGTTCCCTGCAGACTCTGGAGGCTTATTAGCCATTTCTAAGCTAAGATTCCTAATCATATTTTTATACGGATAAGAATTAAAATTAGACTTAGTATAAAAAGCTATATCATAGCCCATGGCTATAGCCCAGGGATCTATTATTACGTACTCACCTCCCCAATAACTGATGTCATCTAAATAATTTCTATTTCGTAGATTCCCATTATAGCTATGGTTTCTACCCACTATAATAAAAATATGATTAGAATAAGCAACTATCTCTATTAAAGGAGCTTCTGCCAAACGTCCACTACTTATAATATGAGCCGCAGCATAAGCAAAAGTAGTACATACTCCAGATTTTCTATTTCTAACACTATCGTATGCTTTATTAAGGAGATTACTATCCCAAGAAACATTTCTCTGTTTTAACAAAACAAATTGAAAATCATATTTAGCATTTGTCGAGATATCTGCTTTTTCTAATATAACTGTTTTCTTACTTGGGTTTATACAACCTATGAATGTTCGAGCATCATTACTAGTATAATCTGAAAATTCAAGTAAGTCTTTTTCGAAAGATCTAACAAAATCAATAGGTTTCATTTCTGTTTTATTTCTGTTTTATTTCTGTTTTATTTCTGTTTCTATTATAAAAAAATATTGTAAAAAAAATATGACTTAAATGTATACCATTTGTAATTACTCATTATAAAAATCAAAATTATTAAGCGGGCTGCCTTGTTGCAGCAATTACTACTTCACGAATGTTAATATTTTGAGGCTGACTGTACATAAATATAGCTGTTCTTGCAATATCATCTGCAACTAATACACCACCCATAGACTCTTTCCAACTCTCATAATCTTCTTTAATTTTATCAGAAGTTGTATGGCTTAGAAGTTCAGTTTCAACAGCTCCAGGACAGATTGTCATAACTCGTACATTATCATCAGCTACTTCTTCACGTACATTTTCGCTCATTGAAGAAACTGCAAACTTTGTACCAACATATGCTGCATGATTTGGGAATGATTTTTTACCAGCGATAGAACTTACATTTATAATTGTTCCACTTTTCCTAGTTTTCATATCACCTAATACTGCTTGCATACCATTAAGTAAAGCTAAAACATTTACATCATACATTTTTTGCCACTCAATTGAGTCTTGAGTATCAATCTGACCAAGAAGCATTAATCCTGCATTATTTACTAAACAATCAACTGGTCCATACTCAGCTTCAGCTTCTTTTATTGCATTTTTTAAAGCTTGTGAATCTGTTACATCAACTTTACGAATAATTGTATTTGGTAAGTTTAACTCTTGTATTTTCTCTATCCTTCTACCAATAAGTAAAAGCGAGTATCCATCATCTGAAAAACGCTTAGCAATTGCTGCACCTATTCCTGAACTTGCTCCTGTTATTACTACTAATGATTTAGTCATTTTATTTCTCCTTTTTAATTAATATAATTTGTATCGTTTCGTTGATTGTAAATTCTATAGAAAATCATTAGACTAATAAACACCTATAATCATAAAACATTGTTATAGTATAATGAACAATATAGGATGGAGAGGTCTACACTCTTTTATTCATGTAGCGGAACAACAAAGCTTCACTAAGGCCGCTGATATACTTGGTATAGCCAAATCAAACCTTAGCCAAAGCATTAAAGATTTAGAAAATCAGTTAAAAGTTCAACTTTTATATAGAAGTACTCGACATGTCCGACTTACAGAAATAGGACAAGAATATTATAAAAGATGTAAAAAAGCTATTAATGATTTAGACATAGCTACACAAATTGCTACTCAAGAAAATAATGAATTAAATGGAACTATAAAAATAAATTGTGTTGGAGGAATTCTTGGCGAAGATGTTATAGCGCCAATACTACTTGAGTTCCAGCAGCAGCATCCAAATATAAATATACATTTAGATTTTTCAAGTAATCGAATCAATCTTTTAGATAGTGATTATGATTTGGTCATTCGTATGGGTAGCCTGCCTGACTCTAACTTAATAATTTCAGCATTGCGAAAAGTTTCAACCAAGTATGTTGCGAGCAGTGATTTTATAAAACAATATGGTCAAATAATAGACCCAAGGCAACTAGAAAACATTCCATTAATTTATGGAAGTGTTAAGCAATGGTCTTTAATCTCAGGTAAAGATAATTATACTTTACACATTCATAACAATAGCATTCATGTAGCTAATGGTAGAGTAATGAAACAAGCCACTTTACTAGGTTTAGGAGTTACTCGATTAGTAGATATTTATGTAGATTCTGACATTAAAAATAAAAATCTCGTTGAAATACTACCAGAGTATGCTGAAACTACTCAGTTATCTATAGTATCCTTACCAGTAAAATATCAGCTCAAAAGAATAAACCTTCTAATAAAATATATAAAACAGCATTTTAATGAGAGGTATAATAAATTTTGAATGAGATAAGCTATATTGGATATTAGCTGTATCTATATCAGAAATGACAATACTTAAACTTATACAACAACTCTTATATGTTACTTGATATTTTTTAATGAAAAATATATTATTAAATTGTAAAATGTAAAAAGTTACCAATAACAAATGAGGTAAATTAAAATGAAAAAAGTAATCGTTGCAACATTTATAACACTTTTATTATCATCATGTTATACAAAATATCAACCTGATCCTGGTTCAACAGATACTCAAGGTTCAACAGGTGTTCAAAGTTATGATACAGCAGGTAAGTAATATGAAAAAAGTACTTATAACTTTAATAGCTGTGTTACTTTTGAGCTCTTGTGCTTCTGAAAAACAATGTCCTAAAGCAAAAGATTCAAATGGGAAGGATACCCTAGATTTACTCCACTGTAGCACCAAAACAAAATTACTAGGCTTCATACCTCTAAACTAAACTTTATTCAAATGAGTTTAAGAGGCAATGCTAATCTTTATGGGTTAATCTTTGATATCTAACTGTTATTTGCTTAAAATTTCTTTTAATTTTCTCTCTAGTATATTCATTCATGTCATTGTATAAATCAGGCACATAATTTTCTTTTTTGAGATCTAAAACACGATAACTTCTTAAACTTAGTAACAACTCATCCATAAGTAACAGAACTCTTTTACATTCACGATAATTTTCCTTGCTCAGAAACTCATACTTTGCATCATATAACAAATCATTTAGTTTAATGCTTCTTTCTATCAGTGGCATAATTTCACGGTTTGATATGGTTTTATCTATATTACTAACTATATTTTTTAATCGTAAATAAGACTCTTCCATCTCTTTAACAACAATATGTAAAAACTTACTCCCTCGAGTAATATATGTAACTAATACAATACTCGATGTTCCAATCAAAATACATAATATCCTAGCTAGAAAAGTATATTTATTCCAACTTTCTAACAAACCAAAAAACATCACAATATAGATATGAATAAAAAACACACTAGTAGCATAATTTAAAAATGCCGTATACATGTTCAGACAAAGCCCTACAATACATAAAATAGCTACTATAAGAAAATAAAAATCTCCATGAATATCTTTCTGTATCAAAAAAAGTATTGCTGATCCAAATGATGTCCCTAAAATACAAAACATAATTATATACTTTGCTCTTGTATATATCACATTTGTACTGCTGCTTACTGATACACTTACTATAGCAATTACTACCCAGTATATTCTTACTAAAAACTCATCTTGACCTATTAAAGTAAAAAGCATATAAGAAAATGATAAGCCTAGAGCTGTAGCTATCAAAACTCTTATAGATAATAAGGTTGTATCAGATAAATTAAATCTGATTTTCAATAATTTCAAAGTAAGCCTCTTTTATATTTTGCAAGCCAATTAGCATATTTTCTAACAGTAAAATACTATCAAATAGTAGTTTAGTTTTATTTCTATTATTAAGATACTTACTTGTATAAAAAATTTTAAAATCAGACTGTAATTCTATCACTTTTGTTATTTTTCTATCTAATATTTTTTCATCATAAGCTGTATAGTTAGTTAATATAATAGTCTCTTTAAATATCTTTTCTAACTTATTTATAAGGGCTTGTTCTTCTTTTGTTTCATTAAATGCTAAATTCAAGTATTTCAAACTAATTTTTTTATAGCTAAGTATAAACTTCTCAAACAATCTATTTAAAAGTATTATATTGTGACAAAAATACCTCCAATATTCATGATCTGCTCTTTTTAAAGACATAAGCCCGTGATTCTGTAAAGAAATAACTGTTTTCATTTTTTCTTGGCTAAATTTTATTATTTTATCTTTTGTAAAATTCCGGTATTTCACATTCTCAAACTCTTCAATATAACTCTTATTGAAAGTTTTAAAAAAACTGTTAATTATTACTCGTATTTCACTATAATTCATAACTTTATATCGATTTATAATCAATATATAAAAAGCAATAACAATCAATAATGCTAGAAAAGTAAACTCAATATGCTTATCAGCCTCCAAGGGAAACCTAAAAAAACAAATACTCATCATAATAACTAGCATAACTGGAAAAATTAAAAAAGCTTCTCCAAACCTACGAATCCAAAATGCTATAAATATAATAGGTAGAAATAATAAAATCTTTTTCTCTAAAATTACATATACATATGGTGAGATATTTATTGCTACCATAGAAGAGAATACATATAAAAAAAATGCCTTCTTCTTTGATTCAATACTTCCTGTTAATATAGCAGCCGTCATATTAGCTATAAACAAAATCTCTAAGATTATAACATTTTTGTTTACTTCTAAAAAAATTGTTATCGTTAAGAAAGCAAATAGTATTAATGCTGATTTTAATGCTGCATTACGAAAAACTCTAGTAGGATCCTGATCTGCATATTTATGATAAATTTCACCAAGCTTAAATATCATAGATCTACTTTTAAAAACTAAAAACGTATTTCAAATTATATTGCAAAACTTAGGCAATTAATATCACCAAGGTAGTTATTTTTAGAATAAAATGTAGTAAAATCTTAATTGATGAAAATAATATTAAGAAGTGTTTATACTTAGATATGATTTATGGTAATACTTATGATGTTATTGTTGTTGGTGGTGGTCATGCCGGTGTTGAGGCCGCTGATGCTTCAGCAAGAATAGGCGCAAAAACTCTTTTACTGACACATAATGTTGATACTATTGGCCAGATGTCATGCAACCCTGCTATTGGAGGCATCGGCAAGGGTCATCTAGTCAAAGAAATAGATGCTATGGGTGGTATCATGGCAAAAGCTATTGATATGTCTGGTATCCAATTTAGAACTCTTAACTCCCGCAAAGGCCCTGCAGTTAGAGCAACTAGAGCACAAGCAGATAGAGTATTATATAAAAAGGCCATAAATTCTTTAATTAATAACCAGAAAAACTTAGAAATTTTCCAAGACTCTGTTGATGATCTTGTTGTTAAAAACAATATTATAACAGGTGTTATAACAAAAATAGGGATTACATTTAAAGCTAAAAAAGTAATTCTAACTGTTGGTACCTTCCTTGGTGGCAGAATCCATATTGGTAAAGTCTCTAAATCAGGAGGTCGTGCAGGGGATCAACCATCTAATGCTTTAGCAGAACGTTTAAGAGCATTACCTTTTAGAGTTGATAGACTTAAAACTGGGACTCCTCCACGCATAGATAGAAGGTCTGTTGATTTTAGTGTGATGGATGCCCAACATGGTGATAACCCAGCGCCCTATTTTTCATTTTTTTCAAAAGGTAAAATAAGTCACCCTGAACAGATACCTTGTCACATAACTTATACAAACCCAAAAATGCATGAAATTATAACAAGTAATCTTGATAAATCTGCCATGTATAGTGGCTTAATAGAAGGAATTGGTCCTCGTTATTGTCCGTCTATAGAAGATAAGGTTGTGAGATTTGCAGATAAAGATAGACATCAAATTTTTGTTGAACCAGAGGGATTAAATAGCATAGAACTATATCCAAATGGCCTATCAACAAGTCTTCCTTTTGAAGTTCAATGTGAATATATTCGCTCAATTAAAGGTTTTGAAAAAGCTTTAATTATGCGTCCAGGGTATGCAATTGAGTATGATTATTTTGATCCAAGAGACTTAAAACCAACTTTAGAAACTAAATATATCCAAAATTTATACTTTGCTGGACAAATTAATGGTACTACAGGTTATGAGGAAGCAGGAGCACAAGGTCTTGTTGCAGGAATTAATGCTGCCATAAGTCTTGATAGTGATAAATTTTGGTACCCTACTCGTGCTGATAGTTATATTGGTGTACTAATTGATGATCTTATTACCAAAGGAACAAAAGAACCATATAGAATGTTCACATCTCGTGCAGAATATAGACTTATTCTACGTGAAGATAATGCTGATTTACGCTTATCAAATATTGCCTGCGAACTAGACCTTTTAAATAATGAAGATCAAAAATATTTTCTTAATAAGAGAAATTCTATTAACGAAAATATAAAGATGATGAAAAACACTTGGATAGGACCTCAAACACAGAAAGCTCGCGACTTAGAAAAATTTTTAGATAAAAAAATGACTAGAGAGAGCACTCTTTTTGACTTATTAAAACGTCCTGAACTAAACTATAAAAAATTACAACAAATACCTGAAATAAACTTAGATTTAAATAATTCTGCTGTAATCGAACAAATAGAAATTTCAGCTAAATATTCAGGATATATAGAACGTCAAAGCAAAGATATAGCAAAGCTGGCATCCTTAGAACAAAGATCAATACCTATTGATTTTAACTATTCTCAGGTAAATGGGTTATCAAATGAGGTTTTGCAAAAATTAACTGAACAAAAACCTTCAACCTTAGGTGAAGCATCGCGAATACCAGGTATTACGCCTGCTGCTATATCTCTGTTAACTATTTACATGAAGAAAACTGGATTTATATAAATCGTAGGAGCAGCTATGACAAAAAGACTTTTTAAAATATTTTTTTTTACCTGCTTACTAGCCTCTTTATTTTCTTGTGCTACTAGACAGAAATATATAGATCAGCAAAAAGCGTGTATTGGTAAAAGTATCCAAGGATATATAAAAGAGTTTGGTTACCCTCAAAATGTAATTAAAGTTGCACCAAACCCTGATGTTGAAACATATGTTTATATTAGAAAAGCTATAAATGCCGGCTCAATACAACAGGCTGGTAACCCTATGAATAGTTTAATTATGGCAAATAGAGATCCTCAATTTGTACAATTTGGAGCCTTAATGTGTACAACATGGGTATCTATAAATAAAAATACAAAAATCATCAAAAACATTACTTTTCGTGGAAACTACTGCGCAATAAACTAAAAATTAGGAAAATTAATGAACATTAAGCAAACATCAACCCCTTTAGTTATCGGTCTTGTTTCAACAGCTATTTGTTTTAGCTTTAGTTTTTTTACAAATGTTTTTAAGTATAATGGACTTGAGTTCTTTTATGCTTATATAGCTTTTTTAATATTGCTTTGCTATCCAATGAATTTAGTTGCAATACATTTACAAAAGACGTTACCTAACTTGGGTTCACATAGTAAATTAATCGCAAAAATCACTGGAACATCAAAACTTAAGCCTATTAGTATTCTACTTACTGGCACAGTGATAATTTTAGTCTCACTAGTAATGTTTAATATATCAACGTATGTTTTAGACTTTTTTGATAATATTCCAGCTATTGATAAACTTAGTGATGCAAGCTTAGAATTTAACTCAAATTTACCAATTTATTCGTCATTAACAGCTGTATTTATCATTATATTTATACTATTTATTTTGACTAGTTTTGAGAAGATAAATCTTAATAACCTACTTAAGACCACAGCTCACATATCTTTATATTTAGTTATAATTTTAATGTTAATGGTGATATATTTACCACAAAGTATAAATGGTATTCATGATTTTTTATTTCAATTAAATTATCAAAGTACTGAACAATTACGCAGCATGTTTGAACTAGCACTAATATATGCAATATTAAGTAACTTTATATCTATAGCATTTTATAAAAATTTAATAAATATTAATGATAATAACTATAAAAAACTTAAAGTAGCATCTTTCAAAAGTATTTTTTACAATATTGTTTTCTCATTTATTATATGTATAACTATATATTCAATTTTAGGTAACTATAGAACCTATTTACAACCTCATGAATCAATGCCTATAGAGTTAGTATTTCAAATCGTTAAAGCAAACTCTCCAACATATTATTTATTGCTTGAAGTTGTATTTATAACTCTAAATCTTGTAGTGTTTATATCTGCTTTAAAATACATTTATAGATTAGGAAACAATATCTATACAAAACTTATTTTCCTAATAATTCCTTTAATAATGACTATTAGCCTTATTGAAACAGGAATAGCATATATAGATTTTTCTGATATGTTCGGTCTACATCTTTTAATAATATTTTTATTTTTATTTGATGTTTTCATCATTGGTTGGATTTATGATGCGCAAAAATTGAGCTATGAAATCCTTAAACATACTAACATAAAGCTTTCTCCTCTATTTAATATAATTCTACGCATAGTGATTCCTTTCATTTGTATATTTGTAACTATTGGCTATATATTTTTACCAATGTCAATAATGTGGCAATTCATTGCTACTATTACATGTATAATTATATATATTATAAAAGGAAGCATTTTTAGTAACATACTTAACCAGAGAAAATTTTAGAATGTTCTTTAATAAAAAAATTAATCAAAATGACCTAAAAAAAGCTGCTGCTATTGAGGCTGCAAAATATATAAAATCAGAAATCACTTTAGGAGTGGGTACTGGTAGTACGGTTGGTTTTCTTATAGAAGAACTAGTAAACTACAAAGATAAAATAAAAATTGTAGTGTCAAGTTCTGAAGACTCAACAAAGAAACTTAAAGAACTAGGCTTTGAAGTTGTTGATCTTAACTATGCTGGAAAAATTGATTTATATATTGATGGTGCAGATGAGTGCAATAATCATAAAGAACTTATCAAAGGTGGTGGAGCTGCTCTTACTCGTGAGAAAATATGTGTTGCAGCCTCAAAAGAATTTATTTGCATAATTGATGAATCTAAAAAAGTTAGTACTCTTGGAGAATTTCCGCTCCCTGTTGAAGTTATCCCAATGGCTAGAAGCTATGTTGCTAGAGAAATTGTTAAGCTAGGCGGCCAACCCGTTTATAGAGAACAAACAATCACAGATAATGGCAATGTCATCTTAGATGTATTTAATCTAAAAATAGATAACCCTCTAAAAATTGAAACTAAATTAAATCAAATCACAGGTGTTGTAACTAATGGTATTTTTGCATTAAAACCAGCAGATACTGTAATTATGGCTAAGAAAAATGGAGAGATTGAAACTCTCTAAATTTAAATACATTGATCATACCCTCCTATTTGGGACACTTAGGTGTTAAGAAAAGGAGACAAGATGAGATATACAAAAGAGTTTAAAGATGAAGCTGTTAAATTATGTTTACAACCAGATGCAAATAGACGATAAATAGCAGATAATTTAGGGGTTAAATATAAAACCATTTGCAGTTGGATATCCAAAGCCATGTCAAACCCTCAGAAAGAAATAAAGATAGATTATAAAACGCAGTACCAGCAACTATCTTTTGAAAATACTGATTTGAAGAAAAAACTCAAACAGGCAGAAACAGAGCGTGAAATACTAAAAAAGTCAGCAGCGTACTTTGCAAAGCAAAATCTGTAAGGTACGCCTTTATTAAGGAGCATTATAAAGTTATGCCAGTAACAACACTATGTAAATCTTTGAATGTGAGCACATCTTCATATTACAGATGGATTCATAAACCTATAGGTAAAAGGCAATGCTGAACTAGATGATGCTATTTTAATGAACATAAATCTAGATATGGAAGTGTTAGGATATACAAAGAGCTTAAAGATATGGGTTGGAAAGTTACTCAACCTAGAGTATCTAAACGTATGAAATTACTTGGTTTACATGCTAAAGCGGCTCGTAAGCATAAGAAAACTACAGATTCTAACCACAACAAACATGTTTATGATAATTTATTAGAACAAAACTTCACTGCTTTATCTGTAAATCATAGGTGGGTTACAGATATAACTTATGTACCTACACAAGAGGGGTGGCTGTATCTTTGTGTGATTATAGATTTATTCTCAAGATCAGTTATTGGTTGGGCAATGGATTCTAGGATGAAAGCGGATTTAGTTTGTAATGCTTTAAATATGGCATTCTTTAGAAGAAATTTTCCTAGTGGTGTGATTATACACTCTGATAAAGGGTCACAGTACTGTAGCAAACAATATCAAGACATTATTAAAGAACACTGGCTACTATCAAGTATGAGCTCTAAAGGATGCTGTTACGATAATGCTGCTTGTGAAAGTTTCTTTGGAACTTTAAAAGTAGAGTTAGTACATGATGAAAGATATAAAACTAGAGAAGAAGCTAAACTATCAATATTTGAATATATTGAAGCTTACTATAATACAAAAAGGAGACATTCTACAATAAATTATATGACTCCATATCAATTTGAATATATAATGGAAAATGAAGTAGTAAACTGTCCCAAATTGACGGGGTAGATCACTAAAATCAGTAGCTTTTTCTGGGGACATTATAAGTATAAAATTTAAGCATAACTGGTATTAGAGACATTACTCCTAATATACCCAAAGCTAGCACAAATCTATAGTCAACAAAGTTATTAGCGCTATTTTCTAGTATTACATTTTTTAGGTGTACACCAAACCAAACATATATAAATGTGAAAGGTATTATCCCAATCAGAGTTGTAAAAAAGAAAATACTATTTTTAACTTTTAATATAGCTGCTAAAACATTAGGTATAAAGAAAGGAATTGGTATTAATCTAACAACAAATAAAACTAAAATAGGATGATTAAGTACAAGGGATTTAAACTTAGAAACAACCTTGATTTTTGAGTTACTAGAATTCTCACCCCAACTATATTTTATAATCAAAAAAGTAAACATTGCTCCAATAGTAGCTGATATTAGAGATACTACAAAACCTAATAATAAACCGAATAAAAGCCCTCCTAATAATTTTAGAAAAGGCTTAATCGGGATGGAGAAAAAAACAGCTATTACATATATCACAGCATATATAAAAATAGACATTAGCAGATGTTCACTAACATATAAATCTGCTTTATCATATGCTATTTGTAGTTCTTTAAAATCGAAGTATTTATAGCCATTTAAAATAAAAAACAAAAAAATTCCAGAACTAAAAAAAATTATAAGGGATAATCTTTTGATGAGTAAGGGATTTAAGTGTTTCACTTAAGTTTTGAAATTTAGAATTAATATTATATAGATTATTATTAAGCTAAAGCAGCTTTTGCTTTTTCTACAACTGTAGCAAATGCATCTTTGTTATATACAGCTAATTCAGCTAATACTTTTCTATCTAGCTCAACACCAGCTTTGTTTAAGCCATTGATTAATTGACTATAGCTAATATCGTGTTGCCTAGCAGCAGCATTAATACGAACAATCCAAAGTGATCTGAATGTTCTTTTCTTAACTTTACGGTCTCTATAAGCATATTGACCTGCTTTAATCACAGCTTGCTTCGCTACTCTATATACTCTTGAACGAGCACCGTAATAACCTTTAGCTTGCTTTAAAACCTTCTTATGACGTGCACGTGCTGTTACGCCTCTTTTTACTCTTGACATAATTTAATTTCCACTTTAAAAATTGATAAATAAATCTACACTCAACATTATGCGTATGGCATTTGCTGAACTAAGCTAGGTGTGTCAACCTTAGCTACTTGATTCATACCTCTTAAATGACGCTTTCTTTTAGTTGTCATTTTAGTATTAATATGAGCACGATTTGCACAACGATGTTTGAAACCGCCCTTACCAGTCTTTTTAAAGCGCTTAGCAGCACCACTTTTAGTTTTTAACTTTGGCATTTTTTAATACTCCGCATTGTATTATTGTTATTTTATTTGCTACTTTTTCTTTGGTCCTAAGACCATAATCATCTGACGACCTTCCATTTTAGGTTGGTGTTCCACCACACCGTATTCAGTAGCATCCTTTGCCATACGCTTAAGCATTTCCATACCTAGCTCTTTATGTGACATTTCTCTACCTCTGAACCTAAGCGTGACTTTTACTTTATCGCCTTTTTCTAAGAACTTTATCAGGTTGCGTAGTTTTACCTGGTAGTCCCCTACATCAGTCACAGGTCTAAGCTTTACTTCTTTTACCTGTGTCTGTTTTTGGTTTTTTTTAGCTTGTGCTTTTTTCTTACCTTGTTCAAATAAGTATTTACCATAGTCCATCAAACGACAAACGGGTGGTTTAGCATTTGCTACCATTTCAACCAAATCAACATTAGCCTCTTCAGCTAATGCTAAAGCCTCATTGATCGATACAATTCCTATTTGTTCTCCATCAATACCAACTAGACGCACCTCTTTAGCTTTAATCTGCTCATTAATAGGTGCTTTTTTATCCGTCTTAATAACTTTTTTCCTCCACAGAAATTATTATTTCTTAGCTTCAATTTGTTTCTTTAAAAAAACACAAAAATCTTCCACAGACATCTGCCCTAGAGTTTCACCATTGTGTTTCCTTATATTTACAACCTTTTGCTCTTGCTCATTTTTACCAAGGATAACAAGGTAAGGAACACGTAAAAGAGTATGCTCACGTATTTTAAACCCTATTTTCTCATTTCTCAAGTCTATTTTTGTGCGAATACCATTTTTTTCTAACGTTTCAAAAACTTCTTTACAATACTCATCTTGATAATTACTAATACCAGTTACAACTACCTGAGTTGGAGTTAGCCATAATGGTAGATTTCCAGCATAATGCTCTATAAGCATACCAATAAACCTTTCTAAAGATCCAACTATTGCTCTGTGTAACATTACAGGGACTTGTTTCTCGCTATTTTTATCAATATAAGTAGCTCCTAATCTTTGAGGCATAGAAAAATCTAATTGTATTGTTCCACATTGCCAGCTTCTACCTATAGCATCTTTTAAATGAAATTCTACCTTAGGACCATAAAATGCACCTTCACCTGGCAACAACTCATAATGAACATTATTAGCTTCTAAAGCATTTTTAAGCATTTGTTCAGATTTATCCCAAATCTCATCATCACCTATTCTATTATCTGGTCTTAGGGCAATTTTGACATCAAAATCATTAAAGCCAAAATCTTTATAAACTTCAAAACACTGTCTAACCATCAAAATAACTTCTTCTTCAACCTGCTCTGGTGTACAAAAAGCATGTCCATCATCTTGAGTAAAACTTCTTACTCTTAGTAAGCCATGCAAAGATCCAGATGGCTCATTTCTATGAACTATACCAAACTCAGCCATTCTTATAGGTAGGTCTCTATAACTATGAAGTTTAGTATTATAAACCTGCACACAAGTCGGACAATTCATCGGTCTAATTGCAAAATCTCTATTTTCAGATTTTGTTGCAAACATATTTTCAGCATATTTAGATGCATGGCCAGATTTTTCCCAAAGACTAAAATCTGCAATTAAAGGTGTTCTTATTTCACTACAGCCATATTTATTATTTGAAGCACGCATATAATCTTCTACTTGACGCCAAATCCTCACACCGTTATCATGCCAAAATGGTATTCCCGGTGAATCCTCTTGAAAATGAAATAAATCCAGAGCTTTACCAATTTTTCTATGATCACGTTTCTCTGCTTCTTCTAACATATGTAGATACTGTTCTAAGTCTTCTTTCGTTGCCCAGCAAGTTCCATAAATTCTAGTTAACATTTCATTATTAGAATCACCTCGCCAATATGCTCCAGCTAACTTTGTCAATTTAAATGCTTTTATTACTGATATGCTTGGAACATGCGGGCCTCGGCACAAATCACTAAATTCATCTTGAGTATAGATCTTAATTTGTTGATCATTAGGAATACTATCAATAATATCAACTTTATAATTCTCATCTTGATTTTTAAAAAACTCAACTGCTTTAGCTTTAGAGACAACTTTATAGCTAACTGGGGTAGCTTTTTTAGCAAGATCTCTCATTTTTTTCTCTATTTTTGGAAGATCTGACTCACCAATATTTTCTTTAAAAGAAAAATCATAATAAAAACCATTATCAACAACAGGACCTATAGTAACTTCTGTCTCAGGATATAGCTCTTTAACTGCATGGGCCAAAAGATGGGCACATGAGTGACGTAAGATTTCTAAACCTTCAGAATCTTTCGTTGTAATTAACTTTAGTTTACAGTCATTTTCAATTATATCTTTAGCATCTTTTAACTGATCATTTATATATACACCGACAGTTGCTTTAGCTAGACCAGGAGATATAGACTTTGCAATCTGTAATGAGTTAACCCCCTTTTCAAACTCTTTTATAGAACCATCTGGAAATGTAATATTTATCATATTTTTCTTCTTTTCTATTTAATATAAAATTACGCACAAGCTATATTATATGGTATATAGCAAACTATGTAAATTATTTATCAAGCCGGTAAATACTCTATTAAAACTCCTAATAGAAAAAAATATTGATTAAAATAAAAATCCAAAAACTTGTGCCTTGTTATTTTTTCATAGCCATTGTTAAAAATAACCAAACTATAAACCATTCAATTAATGGTAGATTTATATTGATAAGTAAAATTAATATTTATTTACAAATACCAACTTTTTTAAAAACTTATACGTATTAGGAGCTTATATGAAATTAAATAAAATCACATTATTAACAGGACTAGCATTATTAGCTAGTTCACAAGCTTATTCTCATGGATATGTTGAAAACCCTTCTTCGCGTGGCTATTTTTGTAATACTGGGCAAAATACAAATTGCGGTAATATTCAGTACGAGCCACAATCAATTGAAGCTGCTGATGGATTATTTAATAATGGTGGGCTTGATAATCAAATGGGATCAGCTGGAATTACTATAGCTTCTGCACTAAATGAACAAGAACAAAGCAGATGGGCAAAAACTATAGTATCATCTGGACAGCCGCTAAATATCAAATAGTATTTTATAGCAAACCATAGTTCAAAACATTTTAAATTTTATATAACTAAACCAGATTGGAATCCTGATGAATTACTAACTCGTGATAGTTTTGAAGATCAACCATTAAACTGTTATGATCCTCAACCTTTCTGGCAAGCTCCAGCACAACCAGGCAAAACTAAGGGGTTAACTCTTACTTGTACAATGCCAGAAAGATCAGGTTATCAAGTTATTATGGCAGAATGGGATGTACAAGACACAGATGCGAGCTTTTATAACCTAATAGATGTATATTTTACAAATGATGAGACAGCTGGCACAGTCATTCTTCCAGGCGAATCTAGTGGAGAAACTCCGACAGGCACACCAACATATAATCCCGGCAAAACATACCCAGATCCAGGCACAGAAGTAATATATGAAGGCAAAATTTATAAGAATAAATGATATGCTAATACAAACGAAATTCCTGGATAAAGTAGTGTATGGGAGTATGTAAGAGATCACGAAGAAGATTCTCCTACTAATCCAAATGATAGATACCCTATTGAAGCTGCTAAATTTAACATTAACCCTTTACATGTTAAAGATGGTGATATAATAAGCTTAGAATTATTTAAAACAGGTGGTGATGCTTTAGAGACAATAAAACTCTTAGATGTTCCTAAGAATATGACTCCTGAAACTCTTTTGACTACATTAACAGAAAAAATCAATGAAGTAAGTTCTGATCAGTTAAATGATGCTCTTATTGCTGGAGAAAAAATTCTGAAGGTGAGGTTGTTCCAAGCATAAATAATTTATTTATTTATCAAACTGCAGATAAGCCCTATAGCCAAGTTAACTTCCATCAATACATTGCTGACCATAATTTGGTAAATAAATTGCATTTGATGAATTTTAATAATGCGTACACTCTAGACTCTTCTGGAAATTTAAACATTAGTGCAAAGATAATGTCTCACAGTTCTGAAATTGTAAAAGTATCCGTGACATTGCAAGATAAAGACGGCAATAAAGTTTACAGACAAGATAATATTGAAATTGCACCTATGGATACTTACAACTTAAAAATGCAAGTTGAAGATTTATCAGCTGGAGATTATAACCTTATCATATCTAGCCAGCTACCTAGAGCACAAGCATGGCAAGAAAATCTAGATGTAACAATAAATGAATATAATGGTGAAACTGGAGAAGATATTTCTAAATATCCTGAATATAAAGAGAAGTCTGTATACAATAGTGGTGATGTTGTCAAAAACAATGGTCAGCTATATGAATGTAAAACAGGTGTTGCAGCATGGTGTTCTGGTGCATCTTGGGCATATGCTCCAGGCGTTGGTAGTGCTTGGGAGCAAGCATGGAGTACCTATGAAACAATTCATGAAGAGCATAATCATGGTGACAATAATAATTCTACTAATTTAGCAAATGTTGATATTGAAGCAAAAACCCCCTATTATCAAGTAAATTCTGATAATACTGTTACCGCACGTACTTGGTATAGTAATATTGGAACTATTGATTTAAACAAAAATCAGATAACTATAGTTCCATGGGACAAAGTTTCAAATAACAATAGTTCAGAATATGTTAAATGTCCTAAACCAAATGGTGACCAAACAAATATTCTGTACTTAGTTGAAGGTGATTTAAATAATGTTACATGTAAAATAAAATAATTTAAAAATTAAATTCTGATCTTAAGCTATAATATCTTTGTCAATCTACTTAAAATTTATAAAATAATTTTAATCGAAAAATCATAGATAGTTTTCGAGGAGTTAATTTATATACTTTAGTTATCCAACCTATCAAAGTCATCCTTATAAAGTACATGCATTGTAGCAACAACTTTGTTTGTATTATATAAACCTTGATAGCCATTCATTATAGCTTTACATTTATTATTATATTTGTCATTGCACAATCTTAAGTAATACTTACAAAAATCTAAAGATATCTTTGTATGCGTCTCGTATTCAATACCTTTTTTAGGATTATAGATTTTACAATAATCAAGATATTTTTCTGATGCATAAATATTAAATGAGAAAAAAAATAAAAAAATAGATATAAAATAATTTTTATTCAACATGACTTTTATAATCTTTTGGTTTCAAAAGATCATTCAATTCTTCACTGCTATTAATTTCTATTTCAAACATCCAACCATTTTTATAACAAGATTCATTTATAAGCTTAGGGTTGTTAACTAATTCTTCATTAACTCTCACAATCTGTCCAGACAATGGTGAATAAATATCTGACGCCGTTTTAACAGATTCTACAACACATACTTCATCATTCTTAGAATATTCTTGACCAACTTCTGGAAGATCAACATAAACAATTTCACCAAATTCATTTTGAGAGTAATCATCAATACCAACTCTTGCAATATTATCCTTAACTTCAATCCACTCATTAGATTCTGTATATAAATAACTGTTATTAATTTCTGACATATTTCCTCTTTAACAAAACAATATTTTTATTTTAGCTAATTGATGATAATAGCATAAAAATCCTTTAAAATTAATTTGTAAAAAACAAATTTCTAATCATTAAGCTCTATGAATCTTGAAAATAAAAATATTATCATTACTGCGGGTGGAACAGGTGGGCATATATATCCAGCTCTAGCTGTAGCTGAACTACTAAAACAAAATAAAGCAAATGTAACTTGGGTAGGAACACCTAATAGTATGGAAGCAAATATAGTTCCTGAGTACTTTAATATCCAATATATAAAATCATCTGGAGTTAGAAGAAAAGGAATAATAAAAAAAATTACATTTCCTATAAAGTTAATAATTAGCACAATTAAAGCTCGATCAATATTAAAAAAATTTAAAACAGACCTTGTTGTAGGATTTGGCGGATATGTGTCTGGGCCAATATGTCTCGCAGCTGTACAAAAAAAAATTCCTATCATAATACATGAGCAAAATGCGAGAATTGGCCTAACTAATCGGATCTTAGCTAAATTAGCCAATAAAATATGCTTAGCTTTTGATATAGATAATATCAAAGACTATTTATCTGAAAAACAATTAGCTAGAACAAAAGTTGTTGGTAACCCTGTAAGAAAAAATATCGTTGCTTTAAATGATAAAATTAAAAACTATTCTAGCCCACAACTAAAACTATTAATCCTTGGAGGTAGTCAAGGAGCCAAAGCAATAAATGAAATTATTCCGACTTTAATCACAAAAGCTCTTAATCAAAATATAGATATTAAAGTCTGGCACCAAACTGGTAAACTAACACTTGAACAAACTAAAGATAACTACAAAAATATCCCTGCAGAAAATATCAAAGATATTTCAGCATTTATTTTTGATGTGGCAGAAGCTTATGACTGGGCTGATTTAATAATATGTAGAGCTGGTGCGCTAACAGTATCAGAGTGTGCTGTTGCAGGCTTACCTACTATATTTATACCTTTACCATCAGCAGTAGATGATCACCAGTTTTTTAATGCTCAGAATATTGTTAAAAACAATGCAGGTTTTTGCTTAAGACAGCAAGAGATGACTTTAGAAAATTTAATCGATATAATAAGACCTCTAGCACAAAATAAAGCTCAACTTGAAAAAATATCACAAATTGCAAAAAAAACATTAGTAAAGAACTCAAGTGAACAAATATTAGAGTGTGTAAAAGAAATTTTAAATAAGAATAATTAAGGATCTAAAATGAATTTTGATATGTCAAAGCTAATGCAACAAGCTCAAAAAATGCAAGAACAAATGAAAAAATCTCAAGAACAGCGTGATAGTATAGAAGTTACCGGTGAGTCTGGTGCTGGTCTTGTAAAAATAGCAATGACTGGAAAATATGATGTTAAATCTGTAAATATAGATAGCTCATTAATGACTGAAGACAAAGAAATGTTAGAAGATCTAATTGCAGCTGCTATAAATAGTGCAGTTAAAAAAGTTGAAGAAAACTCTTCTTCTACAGATATTCAACAAATGGCAAAAGATGCTGGTATTGATTTGCCAAATGGTATGAACTTTCCTTTCAAATAATGAATAATAAAATATTCTCACCAAAAATTACAGCAGTAATAGAATCTTTGCGGAAATTGCCTACCATTGGTAAAAAATCATCACAAAGACTAGCTCTACACTTACTAGATAAATCTCCTGAGATAGCTATTGCTATTGCTAACTCACTTTTAGAAGCAACTCAAATAATTACAAAATGCCAGCAATGCCAAGCTTTAACAGAAAATACTATTTGTGATATCTGTAATAGCACAAACCGTAATGACACAAAACTATGTATAGTTGAAAGTATGTTGGATATGATAGCTATTGAAGAAGCTGGTTTTTTTAAAGGTAAATACTTCATATTAAATGGAAGAATCTCTCCTTTAGATGGAGTTGGTCCAAATGAGCTTAAATTAGATGTTTTGTCCCAAATTATTGCTTCTCGTGAAATTGATGAAATAATACTTGCAATAAGCCCTACAGTTGAAGGAGAAACTACTGCTCACTTTATTTCTCAAATGATTAATAGTGATATAAAAATTTCCCGAATTGGATTTGGTGTTCCTTTTGGAGGAGAATTAGAGTATCTAGATCAACAAACATTACTGCATGCATTTAATGCAAGAACTAATATTTAATCTTTATTCATATTAAGGATTCTTTCTACATTTTCACAAGTATCTATTTTCCTTATTAAACGAATTAACAAATAAAGTTCTCTTCTATTTCTAACAATCACAATAGATGCTAGTTTAGCATACCTATTATCTACAGATATCATATCAAAAGTTCTAATATCAACTCCTTCTCTAGCAAGGGTTGCTGTTATTTTTGCAATCGATCCTGGTATATTCTTAAGTGTAATAACAATCCGAGTTTTGAAGCTTGGGTCATCATCATTACTTACAAACCAGTCTGCTTCAATCTGCTTAGCATCTTCTCTTGTTAGCTTTGCATATAGTTCATTGCAACTTTTTCTATGCACTTCAACATTACCATCACCATTAACAATTCCTGTAATCTCATCATTTGGTATAGGCAGACAGCAATCCGCAATACGAGGATCATCTCCATACCTAATCTGTATTTTTGATACTGAAAATTTATTATAAGAATTACGCATATCATCAAAATATTTAGCAACAAACTCAATAAAATTATTTGGGTCTATTAACCCTAAACCTGTATCTAAATAAAAACGATTTATAGTATCAATACCCTCATAGTTAAACAAAGCTCCATCTATAATCTCATTTGGCACTTCTTTTAAATCCACATCTAATGATTTAAGTCTATCTTCAATGATCTCTTTACCTTTAATGTAGTCAGTGTTCTTATACTGTTGTTTCAAAAACTCTTTAATAGCTGACTTTGCACGGCCAGTTTCAACAAAATTCAACCAGCTAGGATTTGGATCAGCAACAGCTGAAGTAACTACTTCAACATGATCACCTTGTTTAAGCCTATAATTAAGAGGTACTACTTTTCTATTAACCCTTGCAGAAACACATTTATTTCCTATATCAGTATGAATAAAATAAGCAAAATCAACACACGTTGAGTTTATTGGTAATTCAACAATCTCTCCTTGAGGTGTAAAGACAAAAACATCGTTATTAAAGACATCAGCTTTAACATTCTCTAAAAACTCAACTGAGCTTGCGGTGTAAACATTAATATCAGATATTTTCTTAAGCCATCTTTGTAAGGCTTTATCCGTTTTTTCTTCTATCTTATAACTCCAGTGAGCCGCAATACCGTATTCGGCTTGACGATCCATTTGCTCAGTTTTGATTTGTATTTCTAAAGGAATATTATATGGCCCTGAAACAACTGTATGTATTGACCTATAAGCATTAGCTTTTGGTGTAGCTATATAATCCTTAAACCTCTGAGGAATTGGCTTATATAGTTCATGAACTTTCCCTAGAGCAACATAACAGTCAATTCTGCTAGGAACTATAACTTTATAAGCATACATATCCATAATTTCATCAAAAGAAATTCCTTTTTTACGCATCTTATTATAGATACTATACAAAGTTTTTTTTCTAGCTTTTATATCCTCTGGAGCAACTAATCCTCCTAGCTTTTCAACTAACATTTCTTTTACTTGATAAAAAACTTTTTCCTTATTTTTTTCTACTTTCTTTACCTTTTCTTCTAAAATATGATATCTATAAGGATGCATTCCTTCAAATGCAAGTGTTTCTAGTTGCTCTTTCAATGTATTAATACCTAATCTATGAGCTAGAGGAGCAAACACATCTAAAGTTTCTTTAGAGACCCTTCTTTTCTTCTCAGGCGTCAAGGGTGCTAAAGTTCGCATATTATGTAATCTATCAGCTAATTTTATGAAGATAACACTAACATCTTTCGTTACTGATAAAAGTAGTTTACGAAAATTCTCTGCCTGTTGCTCGACTTTATTTTTATGTCTAATCTGAGTAAGCTTTGTCACACCCTCTACAAGTTGAGCAACTTTTTCACCAAAGCGCTCTGATACATCTGCAGCTGTATACTCAGTATCTTCAACAATATCATGTAAAAGTGCTGCTATAATTGTGTCAACATCCATCCTAAGCTCAGCTAATATGCAGGCTACAGCGGCTGGATGGGTAAAGTAAGGCTCGCCTGAGCTTCGTACTTGGGTCTCATGAGCATCAGCACCAAATATAAAAGCTTGAGCTATTTTAAACCTTTCTTTATCTGGAAGATAATTAGAGATAAGTTTATTAAGTTCATAATAACAAAACATGCTAACTAAATAATTTATATATATTAGTTAAATAATAGATTGAAATAAAAATCAAAGCAATTTATAACTACTTTGTTTTAAAAGAAATTAGGTACTTTCTTGAGATAAAAGCCATAAATACTATCAAAGCAATATCAATTATTAATAATACTGCGGCTAAAGTCGTATTATATTTTTTCTGAGAAAAAACAGCTCCTTGCCCAGGTGGCACAACAGTAGTCGGGTTATATGCTAAATCATAATCTTTAATTATTGATGTATTTATATCCCTAACATTTATAATAGGAATATTCTCTTTCAAAAAATTAACCGCAACTGAGTTCACAGTTTTATACTCAGATGGTAGATGTTTTGTAACGCCCGCAGGGAAGCTACGCAACTTAATACTAGAATTAGAAGAATTATCTACTTTTTCTGTTTTTTTGTCTTTAGCTGTCTTGCTATCGGTATTTTTTTTATCTACTTTTTTTGTTTCAAGTTGTTTAAGACCTATAGATGCCATATTTCCACCAACATTTATATAAGCCTTAATTTTGTTATCACCTGCGGCTTTTTTATAAATTTCCATACGTCTCTTGATAGAAGTATTAGTAGCATCTTTATAAGGTATATTGATTACCTTATAATTATTTCTCTTTATTGCATTACTTAATTTTAAAATAGCCCTAGGAGTCATACCATAACCATTATCATGAGACCCACCTAAAGTTATACCTAAAACATTAAAATCTAATAATTTTTCCTCAACCAAATTATGATAAATATCAGGCCAAGTAAAATTTGGTCTATTTGCACCAAACTGAGATGCTCCAGCAGAAAAAATAATCAAAGGTTTTAATTTTAATGTTTTTATTGCTACTAGCATTGCTATATCTAAAGCCGGATAAGAACCTGTCTCTTGTATAGCAACAGTATCCCCCTCTTTTAGATTAAGCTGACTTAGCCAATCAACAAAAAGTGCAGACATATTAGGGTTTACTGAAGATCTTTTTGCATATAAGTCACCAGAGTCAGTAGTTATCTCTGTCATCGACAGGCCTATTAAACCAGTACAAGAAATGACACCCATTCTTTCACATAGGTATCCTTTTGACATAAAAAACCTTTCGGTTAGTTCAAATGCTTTATCTGTCACTTTTGCAGCTTGTAATTTCTGTGTATATCCTTTTGTTTCAACCACCAAGTTGCCCTCAACTATGTATAATGAAATAATCATAAATACTGTTAAAAACAAAATTATATAACGCGATAAAAATTTACGGTGCCAATACATCGTTCTCATACTATATTCCTACTATTTGAGGTCCAATTAAAACTATTAATAACAAACGTATAACAATAGAGGCTATCAATAAAGATCCTACTGTCTCAATAAGTCCCTGTCTATCTATAGATAAAGTAATAAGCCCTGGAATAATATACCCTATTACCTCAAGGTTATTAGAATAAAAACTAGTAGTTAAATATTGTGAGAATAACGTATTACATAAAGTTCCTAATATAAAAGATAACAACACTGTAATAGTAATTCTTCTTCTACCATATATAATCATAAACTTTGACATTAACCTAACTATACCAAATATTATTATTGATATTAAAATAGTGACTATAACCCTATCAGGAGCCCCCATTTCTAAAGCAAAATATCCAGGTACCACCATACCACCAGTAGATAAACCTAAAAGTGATACAAAAACAAGTCCTACTATAAGACCAATTCCTATCGAGAGCGTTAATGGATCCATATTTTCTCCTATTCATATCCTAAAAAAATTACAAATCATGTTTGTTTTTATGACTTTGATTACAATAATCTACTAAATCCATGCCTATATCTTTAATATTACCGACTCCCACAAGCATATAAGACTGAGCCTTTTGCACAGAGTAAATTTCCTCAATGATTGCTAGAGGTTTCATATCTTCACAAATGATAACTTCTGCAGTTTTTGTACCCAAAGATTTAGCATATTTTTTATAAAAAGATACAAACACCTCGGTTCCAGTACCAATAAGAGTAACTAAATCAGGCTTTTCCCAGCCCAGTATAGCTCCTGCTATTTGCTTAGATCTGTCTTCTCTATCTGCTCTACAATTTACAATAAGAACTTTTTTTTCACATTCTTGATATTTATCATAAAGCTTATCCCATAGTATTTTAGTAGAAACTGGATCATTAGCAGCAAAAGCATTAGCAAAATTCATTTCAGAATTTTTAATATCAAAATTATATTCAGTCATTGCTCCTGGATCTGGTGTTGCTTCCCACATTCCTTTAAGCGCAGTTTCTCGAGAAATTCCAAGATCATCTGTAACTTTTAGGGCTAAAGCAACGTTAATGTTAAATTCTGAGTATACAAATTTGTTAATTTCATCATCAGACACCCTCTCAGCATCATCAGCTGTAGCGGCTATTAATTGAGTATTTCTATCTTTACATGCATAATCAAAAAAGCCTAAATGAATATCTTCTGCTGTAAAATATTTAGAGTTTACAGGGACTGTTCCTGCTAATGCTTTGGCAACATCCCGCTCTGTTGGACCCATAACATCTAAATGATCGGGTCGAGCATTTGTCAATACACCATGTGTGGCTTTTATTAGCTTAAGTTCACATAAAGATTGCAGTAAAGGCTGTAATGCCATACATTCTATAATAATGGCGTCCGCGCCTGCTTTTTTTGCCTTAAACATAATTTTGACTTGTTCTGCAATATTACTAAAACCTATTCTAAAAACTGGAGTTTCTAAGCCATCAGCATCGATATACCTTGCTAAGGTTCCTGTAGTTTTTGCTACAGTCGTATACCCTCCAGCTCGAACCCCAGCAGCAATAAGTCTAGCAACACTAGATTTTCCCCTAGTTCCATTTACATGAATTCTAACTGGAATACTTTTAATACTAATATTATGAACTATATTCTCTATTATTAGATATATACATAAAACTACAAAAACACCTATAATCAACCAAAAATCCAAAGTAGCCACCCCATTACCTAAGACATCAATTGTAGTATAACATTAATTTTTTTATATAAAAAGTCTATAAATTATTTGTGTTTAAGCTCTAGTTAATTTCTAGTTTCAGGCATAAAATACACTATTGGAAGCATTATAATTGAAGCAGCGACTAATAACCATGCTGGTGCTTGCGAACTTCCCGTTAAAGCTACTAATGAGGTCGCAATAAAAGGCATCGTACCTCCAAAAAAAGAATTACCTATATTATAACTTAAAGCGTTACCACTATAACGGTATTTTGTTTTAAATAACTCGGGGGCAAAAGCTCCATAAGATCCCCAAATTGCCATTAAAGGAATGGTTAAGATGATCATTGAAATAATAAGATAAACTAATCCTTTATCCATTATCATAAAACTTAAATATGATAAGAAGATATAAGTAAATATAGAAAATTTTATTAAAGATTTTCGACCTATACAATCACTTAGAAAACCCCACAAAGGAGCTGAGAATGAAAAAAGTAAACTAAAAACTGTAACAATCGCTAAAGAATAAAACTCAGAATAATACAACTCAATAAAGTGCGACTGTAAATATGAAAGAATTAAATAATAAGTAATATTAGCATATGCTGATAACGCAATAGCAAAAAATAATGGCTTTATTTGTTTTCTAAACATTTCTCTAACAGGTGTAGCACATATTTGACCTTGAGCCTGTAACTCTTCAAAGGAGTAGCTCTCAGGTATAGACAATCTCATAAATAATGATACTATTGCTAAAACTAACCCTATGCCGTACCCTATTCTCCACCCCCATAAATTTAGAGTTTCTTGACTAAATATACCGAATATTAACATAGCAACTAAAGATGCTAAAAAAACCCCTGTGCCTGATGACATGGTTGCAAAGCTGGCAATAAATGCTCTTCGATTTGGCTTAGCGGATTCAATCATAAAAACCATCACACCACCATATGATCCGCCAATAGAGAATCCTTGAAGAAGCCTCATTAAGACCAATACTAACGGAGCTAGAATACCTATGTTGTTATATACAGGTAAGCAAGTTATAACAAACATTGGCACTATCATCATTACTATAGATAAAATTAAGGCTTTTTTTCTACCAAACCTATCACCAAAGCTTCCCATCACAACACTTCCCACAGGACCCATAAAAAATCCAGCTGCAAAAACTCCAAAAGTCATTAATATAGCAGTATACCTACCGACATCTGGAAAGAAAATCTCGGCGATAATAGGTGTCAAATATGCAAAAAGCATAAAATCATACCATTCTACTATAGTGCTAGCTGAAGCAAAGAAGACATGTTTCTTTGAGAGTTTACTCATTAAATCAAAATTATAAAGTATGTAAAGAATGTACTTTATACCGTGACAACTTTCTTTGCAAGAGATTTCAAATCGAAATAAATAATAAAGTATGCTTATATGGGATTCAAACAATACATATCAAACCATTTATCAATAAAGAACTATATTCTTAAAAACCATTTTAGGATACGAAAGAAGATATACTAGAAACAAAGTACTATCATGTTTTAATATTCTTATTAGTTAAGATGCTAACTGTAATATTGGTGGTGGAAAAGAACCACTAGAAACTTGAATAAGCCCATAACTAAAACTTGTTGAAACTAAACTTAAAATTACTGCCGCTGTTAATATTATTTTTTTCATTTTGATAATCTTTTATATAAACTTAAATTTTATGTTTCTATTATGAATCTTTAGATTAAAAAAGTTAAATATATAGTTTTTATAGATTCAATAATATTAACTTATGCAAGATAGAATTTTATAACTTATAAATAATATAAAGCTTTCTTTTTTGTAGATTTAAGTATATAAATAAGTAATGTGAATAAGCATGCAAAAATGACCCCTTTTAGGGGCAAATAAGCACCGAAAAATGCCCTCCCTGAGGTGGTAAACTACCCTACATTTTTTATAAATATAGGGCTTAAATTAAGGTGATAAAAATGGATAAAAAAACAGCCATTTTAGTAATGCGTCGTGAAGGCAATTCAATAAGTGAAATATGTGATCTATCCTGCTAATTTGGGACAGTTGTTAACTTCATTCTTCATTATAATTCAAAGTGACTAGGAGTCATGTAATTCATAGTTGAATGCTTCCTTTTAGTATTATAATAAGCCTCAATATATTCAAAGATTGAAGATTTAGCCTCATCTCTAGTTTTATATTTTTCATCATGCACTAACTCTACCTTTAGAGTTCCAAAGAAGCTTTCACAAGCAGCATTATCATAACAGCATCCTTTAGAGCTCATACTAGATAATAACCAATTATCACTTATGAGATTTTGAAATTTCTCTGAGCAATACTGTGTACCTCTATCAGAATGAATAATAACACCGGTAGGAAAATCTCTTCTAAATAAGGCCATATTTAAAGTATTACATACTAGCTCTGCTTTCATTCTTTTATCCATTGACCAACCTATAACTACTCTTGAAAATAAATCTATAATTACACACAAATATAGCCATCCTTCTTGGGTAGGGATATAAGTAATATCAGTAACCCATTTCTGATTAATATCTTGAGCATCAAAATCCTGATCAAGTAAATTACCCGCTACTTTCTTGTCATGATCAGAATTTGTTGTAACTTTGTATTTCTTACTTGCTTTAGCCTGTAAACCTAATAATTTAATACGTTTTGATACCCTCGGTTGTATTACTTTCCAGCCTTTATCTTTTAAATTCCCTATAAATCCTAACAGAACCATATCTAGATTTGTGATCATTAAATATTTGCATAATAGCCAGATCCAAATCATAGTCATTTAGTTGCCTTTTACCTATAGGATTATCTATCCACCTATAGTAAGCAGAAGTGCTTACTCCCAAAGTCTTGCATAATGTTGTTATAGCCATAACATCTCTATGACTTTGTATAAAGGCATACCTTACGTATTTGGGTTTGCAAAGTATGCCGCTGCCTTTTTTAGAATCTCTCGCTCTGTTTCTGCTTTCTTAAGTTTCTTTTTTAGCTCTGCATTCTCTGATATTAGATTTTGATATTGAGTTTTATAATCAATCTTTTTATCTTGTGTAGTAGATTTTGACATGTAGCTGGTTATCCATGTACAGAGTGTTTTATAATTTATTCCTAGATTATCTGCTATTTCTTTACGATTTGCATCTTCCGCTAAGCATAACTGCACTGCTTGATCCATAAATTCTTCTGGGTATCTTTTGTAAGCCATGTCTCTCTCCTTTTCCTGACATCAAAAGTGTCCCAAATTGACGGGGGAGATCATTTAGAAAATTATATAGTATTTGAGATTCCGCTGATAGGTGGAAGAGATTTCTACACATCAAAAGTCCCAATCCATCACTAATACGATAATCGCCACTCTTAGCTTTAAGACTATTTATTTTAGATACAGTAAGTTTTCCCGCCATATAGTTATACCTGAAGCATTCATTATTTTAAGTATATGAATCTAGGATACACTTTTGTCTAGGTTTAAATGATAAATAATGGTACGCTCTGATACAAGTAATTAGCTGTAAGTATTGATTTTATTAGGGTTATGAGATGATTTGAGATGTGTTAAAACACTCAAATGGTGCGGACGGGGAGACTCGAACTCCCACAGTTTTACCCGCTGGAACCTAAATCCAGTGCGTCTACCAATTTCGCCACGTCCGCAATATCTGGGGTGATTGATGGGACTTGAACCCACGACAACCGGAATCACAATCCGGGGCTCTACCAACTGAGCTACAACCACCATTACAAATTGCCATAATTATGTAATGGCACGTCCGGCAGGATTCGAACCTGCTACCCTCGGCTTAGAAGGCCGATGCTCTATCCAGATGAGCTACGGACGCACAAAAATGGTCGGAGCAGAGGGATTTGAACCCCCGACCCTCTGGTCCCAAACCAGATGCGCTACCAAGCTGCGCTATGCTCCGACAATCTTTAAAATCAATGGTGGCCAGAGGCAGAATCGAACTGCCGACACGAGGATTTTCAGTCCTCTGCTCTACCGACTGAGCTATCTGGCCAATGACGTACATTATTACTCACTATTGCTTTTAAGTCAACATATTTTTACAAGATTTTTTCATCATAAAAAGTTTTTATATTATCAGTATCTGCATAAGCATATAAAGTCTGTGCTACTAATGTAGACCCATGACAAATATTACCTTTTTTATCAATAGCTATTAGACCAACATAATCACCTAGCCCATCACTTTCTGCTATTGATTTATTTATAGCTTCAGACAAAGACATACCATCTTTTACTCTTGTTGCAACTTTAGCTCCTACTGCTTGATTTAAGATATGCTCACCAATACCTGTACAAGATATACCCATATGATCATTTGCAAAGTTGCCAGCAACCGTTGGACTATCCCCCACTCGACCAGGATATTCAAACCCAACTCCTCCTGTGGAGGTTACTGCACATATTTTTCCTTTAGAATCTAAAACTACTACTCCTATAGTTCCGGTATAACCTTTTTCAAGCTCAAGGTATTCTTGATACCTTTTTTTTGTCATAGGATCGTATTTAGGAAGCTTCATAACATTATGAGCAAATGTAGTAGCTTGTTCTGCTGCTAATACACTATGGTGCTGTTGCATTAGTCTACTTGCAACTTCTATTGGATTTTTAATATTCTGAACATTAATTACACCTGCAAATTTTTTATGCTGACTATCTATTATTGATGCAGACATCCTTATTTGACCATCCTGCTGCACTCTAGAGCCTGTACCAGCATTAAAAATCTCATCATTCTCCAACAACTTAGCAGCAAATATTGCTACTTGGTTAGCATCATTAACCTCTCTAAGATATTCATAAGACTTTTTGACTATTGATAATAGGTGCTGATGGTAATCAATAAAAGAAGTATTTTTATCCTCTCTAGCACCACAGCCACCATGAATTATAATTTTTTGCATATTAAATCCCACTAAAAGTTAAAGTATATATTAATAAGTTTAGCCTGATTGACTAGTAAAGATTATAAAAGAATTTTTATGATTAGTATTCAACTAAGCAGGTATTTAGATCAAATTTTTGTTCTTCCAACAACATATGCATACGGATATCTACTAAGCTAATAGGCGCATTATTACGAGCATTATGCAATGATGAATGCTTCAGATGTGAGAAATCAATGATTGTCGCCATACCTGAACCAACAACCTCAATCACATTGTTAGGATTCAATAATGCTGCAGTATCTTCATCAATACCAACACCAACCATATATGGGTTATAAGAAAGAGCCGCAAGAAGTCTACCTAGTCTATCTCTTTGAGAGAAATGTTGATCTACTAAAAGCTTATTTGTTAAACCAAGACCTGGAGCTAAATTAACCATATTACATCTAGGGATAAGTCCCGCTTGACCCCCAGCAATCATAAACCCAGAAATAAATGCTGCTCC
The DNA here is from genome assembly GCF_002211785.1 of Francisella halioticida. Taxonomy (NCBI): domain Bacteria; kingdom Pseudomonadati; phylum Pseudomonadota; class Gammaproteobacteria; order Thiotrichales; family Francisellaceae; genus Francisella; species Francisella halioticida. The sequence goes on along the minus strand of NZ_CP022132.1, from coordinate 685,811 downwards.
AGCAGATGTACCTGCAACATTAACTCCCTTAGCATTCAACCTACGAATAAGCTGAGCAATTGGAGTACCTCCTAGAGTTGTAGAGAGTAACAATTGATTACCTCCAGTCATAAATATACCTGTACACTGAGAAAGTAAATCTTGGTACTCTTTATTTGTAGTGGCTTCAAGACGGGTTTCTATCCTTAAGTTATAAGCTTCTTTAACTCCCATTTCTTTAAAGATATCAACATATATGTCTCCAGTATCAGGTAGTTTAGATGCTGTAGGTATTACAGCTATTTTTGCATCTTCTCCACCTGATAGTTCTATAAACTTCTCCAACACTGTAGGACTTGCAAATTTATCTTCTCCACCTCCAATAGGCATAATAAATCCACGGTAATCCTTTTTAACTGGCTTAGAAGGCATTTCAAAAATCTCCTTTAATATTTAAAAATCTGTATGGTAAAAAATAACATTTCGGTGAAATAATACTAATTAATGAGTGATTTTTCTATAAAAAAGGTTTATTTTTTCAAATCTTTAAGGTATTTAAAATATTTACGCCTCTATTATTTGATGCTATGCTATCTACTAAATAATTTTTTAGCTATAAAAACTTTAAGATGAAAACCCTAAGAGCCTTAACTATTGGTGGTGCAACACTAGATACGATTATCGAATATGAAGAAATGTTCACTATGAATATGCAAAAAAAAGATATAACTCAATCTTTTATGCTACTTGAAGAAGGAGCAAAAATTGAAGTAAAAGAACATAACTCTTTTTCTGGTGGTGGTGCAACTAATGCTGCAGTTTCTTTCAAAAAGCAAAATATAGACGTTAGCTTCTTTGGTAAAATAGGCAAAGACATTACCGGTGAAAAAATAACTCAAGAACTTAAAGACTTTGATATAGATATATCTAATATAAGGTACTCTAATGACTATGGTACAGCTACATCTTACGTAATTCCAACATTAAGTGGAGATCGAACTATATTTGCATATAGAGGTGCAAATAAAGACATTCTCAAAGATGACTTACCATCAAAAGCAATCATAGATAGTGATTTTATTTATATAACTTCTCTAAGTAAATCCTCAGCAGCAAGATTGCCAGAAATAGTGAAGCTAGCTTCAGAAAATAATACAAAAGTAGCAATCAATCCTGGCTCAAGTCAGCTAAGTGTTGGTGAGAGCTTTATAAAAGACTCAATGTTTAGTATTGATATATTAGTTCTAAACTACCAAGAGTCTCAAAAGCTTATGCTTTCATTGCTTTCTTCAGATGATAAAGAAATAATAGAATCTAAAGATCAATTAGAAACAACACATGCCGAAGAAAGAAGAGACTTTTTAAATGCCACATTTAGATTAAAAGACTTTTTTAGAATATGCTTAGATCTAGGTGTTAGACTAATAATGGTAACTGATGGAGCAAATGGTGTATTTGCAGCAACAAAAGATAAAATATATCATAGTGAATCACTACGTATTAAGAATGTTGTAAATACACTTGGTGCTGGTGATGCTTTTAGTTCAACATTCTGTATAAATATTTATAAAGGAAATAGTATTGAAGATTCTATAAAGTTAGCTCTAATCAACGCTAGCCATGTAATTCAGTATTCTGATGCAAAGTCTGGGCTACAAACATCTAAGAATCTAGAAAGAATTAAGTCAAAAATGAATTGTGGCTTAAACAAAAAAATTACTATCACTTCCTGGTAGCAATATACTTGCATTCAAAAAAAGACTCTACATCTGCAACATAATAATCTATCTCTTGATTATCATAGAAGTTGGCTTCAGATATATTATCGTCAGCATGAATTAATACAGTCTCCATACCTAGATGCTTTGCTGGAACTAAATTATGCGAGGAATCTTCAAAGAAGATAGCATTATTAAAATCAATATCAAACTTATCTCTACCTATTTCAAAATACTTAGTCTTCGGCTTAGATACTAAATTAGTATCCTGTATCGTTAAAATACCATCAAAACTTTTATCTAACTCAAGCTGTTTAAGCACTCTATATGTATGAAAGTTAGAAGCGTTTGTAAATATATAAGTACGATTATTATATCTTAGATCATTAATGTATTTATTAAGCTTTTTATTAGACTTAAAGCAACTAATATCTATATTATCAATAAAATTTAAAAACTCTTTAGAATGAATATTATAATAGCGCATCATTCCAAGCATAGTAGAACCAAACTCATAGTACAACTCATCACGAATTGCATTTGCTTTTTCAGTATCTGAAATATTTAATTTTAATTTAATATAATCACTCATTCTCGTTAGCTGACTATCAAATAGGCCATTTTTGTAAGAATAAAGTGTATTATCTAAGTCAAATATATAAGTTTTCATTTTCTAACATCATTCTTTTTCTCAAACTCTTGCCATCTAACCATATCTTGACAAATATCATCCATACTTTTTTTTGTTCCAAAACAAAGTTCTTTTTTCGCTTTCGAAACATCTGCAAAACTCGCTGCAATATCTCCCGCCCGCCTATCTACTATATGATAAGGAATTTCTTTCCCTAAGACCTTTTCATAAGCTTTAACAAGTTCCAGCACAGAATACCCATTACCTGAACCAAGATTATAAGCTCGCCAAGCAGACTTACCTTGTGCTAGTTTTTCTAATGCTAAGATATGGCCAATTGCCAGATCCACAACATGAATATAGTCTCTCACTCCAGTACCATCTTTAGTCTCATAATCTCCACCAAAAATACTTAGTTTAGCTAACTTACCAGCACCAACCAGACCAATATATGGCATAAGATTATTTGGAATCCCCTGAGGATCTTCTCCTATCATACCACTTTCATGAGCCCCTACTGGATTGAAATATCTAAGGCACGTAATATTAAATTTATTATTTGCATTTTGTAGATCTTTCAAAATTTCCTCTAACATTAGCTTCGTAGCACCATAAGGATTTGTAGTACTCAAAGACATATCTTCCGTAAATGGTGGCTCATTATTTATTCCATAAACAGTAGCTGATGAACTAAAGACAAAATCATAGACTTTATAATCTTGCATTAGCTCAAGTAAGTTTATAGTTCCTTGAATATTATTATGATAGTATTCCAAAGGTTTCTTTACACTTTCACCAACAGCCTTAAATCCAGCAAAATGAATTACAGCATGAATATTATGATCTTGAAAAACAGTGTTTAAATTAACTTTATCTAAAAGATCCATCTGATAAAAGTCAAAATCCTTACCTGTAATAGTTTTGACTCTATCTACTACAGATATTTTACTGTTTGATAGATTATCCACTACTATCACTTGATAATCTCTATTAAGAAGTTCTACTACTATATGGCTACCAATATAGCCTGTCCCGCCTGTTACTAATACTTTTTTATCCATTAGACTTCTCTTATATCTTTTAATAAAAACTTTAAAGTTTAATTACTTTTCCAAAAGCTATATCTTAGAAAGTTGACTTCTCATTATATCAATAGTTTCCTTATAGCTTTGAGAATTAAAAATAGCTGAGCCTGCAACAAAAGCATTTACTCCACAAGAGGCTATTTCTGCAATATTGCTTGGATTAACTCCACCATCTATTTCTAACAAGATGTCCCTACCGGTAGATTTAATCCACAGAGAAACTTCTCTAGCTTTATCAAGCATAGCTGGAATAAACTTCTGCCCTCCAAAACCAGGGTTTACAGACATTATTAAAACTCTATCTATGTGACTTTCAACATATTTTAAACAGTCAATATTTGTTGCAGGATTTAGTGAAAGACCAGCTTGAATATCAAAAGATTTAATAAGTTGTAAGCTTCTGTCTATATGTTCACTAGCCTCTGGATGAAAAACAATACTACTAGCACCAGCTTTTGCAAAAGCTTCAATAAGATTATCTACCGGTTTTACCATAAGATGAACATCCATACCTGCATTAATACCATAATCTTTTAATGCTTTAAGTACCATAGGTCCAAAAGTAAGATTTGGTACATAGTGATTATCCATAACATCAAAATGAATATTATCAGCCCCAGCTGCTAACACATCCTTAACATCATTACCCAACTTAGCTAGATTTGCAGATAAAATAGAAGGATTAATTTGGAAACTCTTCATAAAATTTATTGCCTTATACACAAAATATTAAAGATAATTTTAACATAACAGTATAAAATGTTTGAGTAAATAATAATTAAAAACTAACGACTGTTTGATCATACCCTCCTATTTGGGACACTTAGGTGTTAAGAAAAGGAGACAAGATGAGATATACAAAAGAGTTTAAAGATGAAGCTGTTAAATTATGTTTACAACCAGATGCAAATAGACGAGAAATAGCAGATAATTTAGGGGTTAAATATAAAACCATTTGCAGTTGGATATACAAAGAGCTTAAAGATATGGGTTGGAAAGTTACTCAACCTAGAGTATCTAAACGTATGAAATTACTTGGTTTACATGCTAAAGCGGCTCGTAAGCATAAGAAAACTACAGATTCCAACCACAACAAACATGTTTATGATAATTTATTAGAACAAAACTTCACTGCTTTATCTGTAAATCATAGGTGGGTTACAGATATAACTTATGTACCTACACAAGAGGGGTGGCTGTATCTTTGTGTGATTATAGATTTATTCTTAAGATCAGTTATTGGTTGGGCAATGGATTCTAGGATGAAAACGGATTTAGTTTGTAATGCTTTAAATATGGCATTCTTTAGAAGAAATTTTCCTAGTGGTGTGATTATACACTCTGATAAAGGGTCACAGTACTGTAGCAAACAATATCAAGACATTATTAAAGAACACTGGCTACTATCAAGTATGAGCTCTAAAGGATGCTGTTACGATAATGCTGCTTGTGAAAGTTTCTTTGGAACTTTAAAAGTAGAGTTAGTACATGATGAAAGCTATAAAACTAGAGAAGAAGCTAAACTATCAATATTTGAATATATTGAAGCTTACTATAATACAAAAAGGAGACATTCTACAATAAATTTATATGACTCCATATCAATTTGAATATATAATGGAAAATGAAGTAGTAAACTGTCACAAATTGACGGGGTAGATCAGGTCTAGTTTATAGCATTTTAAATAGAGGATAAATATCAAATGAGTCATGTAGAAAATGCAAAAAAGACCTTTGAAATGGAGATAAAAGCATTAGAAGACCTAAAAAATTCTATAAGTGGAAGTTTTAAAAAGGCTTGTGACATTATTTTAACCAATAATAAAGGACGCGTAATTATTACTGGAATGGGAAAATCTGGCCACATAGGCAAAAAAATGGCAGCAACCTTTGCTAGTACAGGTACACCCGCATTCTTTGTTCACCCAGGAGAAGCTGGTCATGGTGATTTTGGGATGATTACTTGTAATGACATATTAATAGCTATATCTAACTCCGGAAACTCAAATGAGATAATGGGGCTAATGCCGATGATTAAACATCTAAATATTCCTATTATTTCAATAACTAGCAACCCTGAATCACTAATGGCAAAAAATAGTGATATACACTTGAATCTTGGCGTAAATAAAGAAGCTTGTCCTTTAAATCTAGCTCCTACATCAAGTACAACAGCCACTTTGGTTTTAGGTGATGCTTTAGCCATAGCTTTACTTAAAGCAAAAAACTTTTCTGCTGAGGATTTTGCATTTTCACACCCTAGTGGAGCTCTCGGTAGAAAGATAATATTGAGGGTTGAAAATATTATGCGCAAAGGATCTGAAATTCCTAAAATAGATCCTACAGACACTATTCGTAAAGCAATACTTGAAATAAGCAATAAAGGAATAGGAAACACATTAATCACTTCTAAAGACAGTAAACTTCTTGGTATCTTCACAGATGGTGATTTACGTAGAATATTTGAGTCTGATAATTTTGATTCTTATATACCAATTTCGAATGTAATGAGTAAACACCCTAAAACTATATCAAAAGATGATATGGCTATGACAGCTTTAGAAAAGATGGAAGAATTTGAGATTATGAGTCTTGCTGTAATAGATAATAATGATTATGTTTTAGGAGCTGTAACTATGCATGATCTTATTAAACTAGGACTTAAATAATATTCATATTTGTTCTATTTTATAAAGACCTTCTTCAACCAGCAATCTGCACTGACATACCTACCGCCACCGTATAAGAATAATGTAAATAGCATAATAAAGTACGTAACAGAAAATTCCATACCACCATTTAACATTACCGGATCACCTAAAGCAGTTACATAGTTATATCTATCTGAAAAATTTTGAGATAACCATACAAACAAATCATTCAATCTTTGTGTAGATTCTGCTGTTTTGTCTGCAATAGCTGGCCATCCATGTACCCAATGTACCATTACACCGGCAACAGCCATTACAAACATCATTGGTATCGAAACAAGTCTAGTAAATAAGCCTAAAGCAATACCTATACATCCAATAAGCTCTGTTGTGGTTGCTAAAAAAGCCATAACTTCAGGAAAAGGCATGCCTAAACCTTCCCTGAGAAGTAGGTGCTCCAAACTAAGCAACAGTTGTACTAAATCCTTCAATTTTTGACCTAGCTCCTACGAACATTGTTGGTACTAAATAAAGCCTTATCCCTAACAAAAGTAAAAAGTCTATAGACTGAAACTTATTGATAGTTTTATAATACATATCATATATTCTATTTATCATAAATTACTCCTTATACTGATAAAGTAACCATATTTTGGTTGTGCCAAAAGACTAGACGATTCATTAAGTGTTCTTTATATTCATTGTTTATTTGCTTAAAATCTTCTGAATTAAAAATACTCACATCGTCTTCTAATACAGAACTTAAAATTGCAGACTCTAGTGGTGATAATCTTTGATGTGAAGTCTTGTGATTAACATTGAGATAAAGTGCATACAATATCTTTTGATCTACACTTATTTCTTCATTCAAGCTATTTATATCAAAAGGTAATGATATAAAAGTTAGTGTAGGATTTGCTTTTACCTTTCTAATATTTTTAAAACCTACAGCTTTAGTAATTTCTGTATTTTCAGAAACCTCAAACTCTGATATTTCTATAGAAAAGAGTAACCATTCAAATTCTATTAATTTGTATAGCTCTTTATCCATCTCTATCTCTCTTGAAGATTTTAGTATCTCCGTAGCAATTTGATGAAATGCTGGTTCAAATGCAACATTATCTTCAAGAAAAACTTTTATAATCTTATCTTTTAATTTCTGAGAGGCATGAGTGTTAAAATAAGGAAAAGTATTCTCTAAAACACTTGATACATTGCCAACAATAAACTCACGATACATCTCTATCTTTTCATCAGTTGAATTACCATAGCGAATAGCATGAGTAAAACTTTGCATTTTATTTTTTATAGACTCTGGTATATTCATATTTTCCTCTCTATAAGATTTGTTATGCTATTTAACTCATTTAATCATCTAGTTTTGGGACAAAATGATCTCGCTCAAGTAACATCGGATGCCAACCATGTTGCTCAACTGTAAATTTAGCTAACTCTTTTACTTCTTGTATTACATCTTTACCGTGAGTATCTAAGATAAAATTATCTTTTTTGTAGTGTCCTGCAATATGGTAATAGTTAATGCTGCCTTTCTTAATCCCCTTTATAAATTCAAAAACATCATAGTTATGATTATGTCCATTTACATAAACATTATTTATATCAAGCAACATTTTCGCACCACTTTTTTCTAAAACCTCACAAATGAAATCAAGCTCACTCATATCGTTATCATATTGATAATAATATGAGATATTTTCCAAAGTAAGTGGTCATTTTATAATTTCTTGAACTTGATCTATCCTATTACAGATATAAGAAATGTTTTCTTTTTCTCTAGGTATTGGTAAAAAATCATATAAATAACCTTTATCATCATCAGAAAAACATAAATGATCACTATAAATATCTATATTATAATCATCCAAAAATACTTTAATTTCATTCAAAAACTTCTTATTAATTGGTTGAAAACCCCCTATTGATAAGCTCAAACCATGAGCTATTATAGGGTAAATATTAGCAACCTTATCAAGATAATCTTGCTTGAACCCTCCTAAACCAATCCAGTTTTCTGGAGAAAGCTCTAAGAAATCAATCCCATCAACTTTTTGTGTTGATAAAATCGATTGATACTCGGATCTTAACCCTATACCTTGACACTTACCAATCATTGTCCACAAACTCCATTAGAACATTTACCTAATTGCGCCACTTCTTTTTTGTTTTGTTTACCATAAGCTTTACAAACCTTAGTACCACAATTACCATCTCTTGTTCTAATGAGCTTTCTGTCTTGCTGATCAGCATCAACATCTACGACACCAAACTTTTTAAGTGACCACATTTACCACTAGCGCATTTACCTTCGCCTTGTGCTATTGGACTGCTTTCAGATGATTCTTGAGCTTGTATAATAGGTGCTTTAGCTTCTTCTGCTAAAGCTACTCCAAATGACATGGAGGCTGTTAAAGCAATTGTTAAAGGTATTTTTTTCATTTCAAATTATCCTTATTTAACTCCATCAACGGGGAAACATGCTAAATCTCTACCCTCGTATACAGGACCCTTATAGTATTTTTTAACTATCTTCGTAGATTCATCTTTAAGCACGAGTCCTTTACCTAAAAAGTGGCTTAAAACTAATGCTTTTGGATTTACCGCTGCTGCAACCTTTCCAATAACTGATGGTTTAGCATGTAGGAAACTCCCTGCAGCATCTGTACTTTCGTCAACTGGCATAGGCATCATCAAAATATCAGCATTTTTTGCAAACTTAATGAAAGCATCTCTAAATTTATCATGCTTATTGCTACCTCCAGCTCCGGTTACAACAATAGTTCCTTTCTTTGATACAATTTTATATGCTAAAGTTGGAACATCACCTTTTGGAATCCCTAAAGCCCAAATTGTAAATTCTTTATTTGAGAAAACTTTTATTGGCTTTAAACTTGTAAAATCAACATTTGTTACAGGATCAAGTTTAAAAGAAAATCCATCTGTGCCTGTAAGTATTCCGTGTAAATATGCATAAGATCCATGTTCTTTTCCAAATACTCTTTGAAGAAAATATGTTGCGCTTGGAAAAAGATCTAAATGCGTAGGGCCTGATAAAGGCAAGTTTTCTTTTCTATCAGAGAAATATGCACCTTTTAATATTGCTGGTAAATCTGCTGAATGATCTGCATGAAAATGAGTCATATTGATCATTTCCAGATCCTCTATTCGAGCACCAGATTGACCAAATCTAAGATATGTACCACCACTGGCATCAATCAAGATCTTAGATTTACCATCCAACCATATTAACTCACCAGCAGAGGCTCTAGCATCATCTGTAATAGGTCCACCAGAACCTAATAATAGGACTTTTGATGTCTGGGCATTGAATAAATTATAATAATCTTGATCATACCCTCCTATTTGGGACACTTAGGTGTTAAGAAAAGGAGGGTATGATCAGGTTTATATTACAAGCCTGTGGTTAACGAACATAAAGAAGAAGTAAAAGCAAAGCTTATACAGATACATGAGGAGATTCCCTGCTACGGCTATATAAAAGCTCATAAGCAATTAATAGAAGATGGGTTTAGCATCTGTGAGAACACAGTACAAAAGTATCGTAAAGAGTTAGGCATCAAAGCTATATTGGCGGTGAAAAAACCAAACTTAAACTTATCTGAACCTAACAAAGAGCATGCTATTTATAGTTACAAACTAAAAGGTTTAAGCATATTGAGACCTAATCAAGTTTGGTCTACAGATATTACATATATTAAGACTGATGCTGGCACAGTTTATATGGCAGCTATTATTGATTGGTACTCTAAGGCTGTACTAAGTTGGGAGATATCCAACACTATGGATAGTAGTTTAGTTATGAAAGTTTTAAATGAAGCTCTGTATAAATATGGAGTACCAGAAATATTTAACACTGATCAAGGTAGCCAGTACACATCTAACATTCATATCCAAACATTATTGGATAAAAAAATTACTATATCTATGGATGGTAAAGGTAGAGCAACTGATAACATTTGCATCGAAAGATTTTGGAGAAGTGCTAAATGTGAGAGATTTTATTTAAATCAATATCCTGGCATTGTTGAACTAAGAAACGATGTGGATGATTATATAGATTTTTATAATAATAGAAGATTTCATGAGTCTATCAATTATAAAAAACCTATGGAATTTTATTACGATAACTTATTGGAAAAACGGGCGGCTTAGATGGGAACTAAATAATTGAAAATATTGTTTAATTTATTGGGGTAGTATAATATGATAGCTTTGAAACTTATGCTGATACCACATTTGAATTAATAGATGCTTTATCATCATCAAATGCTAAAACTGCTGTTGAGCTATCTTTATCCCCATTTTTTACTCGACAATATAGCAGCATATCTCAGATACTAAAGATAGAATCACTATCATCGATATTGGGTAAAGTGGGAACAAAATTGATTAATGAAATAAAATTAAACAATTCATCCAACATACATTTTTATGCTCTAGATGAAACATCAATCTTAAAGCCTAACTCAAAAAGCATGGATAGAAGAAGATTTGTTTATGGATTGACTAATGGTACGGGTAAAGTTGGCATAGGTCATTCATACTCTTATTTAGTATACTTAGGCAGGAGATGGGGCAATGGGTGGTACCTGTTAATTTGCAGCGAGTGACTGCTGCTGATTCTGGTATTAGTGTAAGCTTAGATCAATTCCATAAATACATATCTAATCAAGAGAATTCAGGAGATATTAATGTTCTGATTGGTGACTCAAAATACAGTTCAATGGAATGTATTCATAGAGTTTACTCAGAACATAATAATACATTATTGTTAAGCAGGCTTAACTCTGTTAGAAATTTATCTTTTCAAGATCATAGTGATAATAAGCTCAAAAAATATGGTGAGTCTTTTAAATTAAATGATGAATCAACATGGACTACAGCTCCATCTGATTCTGAACAATGTGAAATAGTTACCACACGAGGAAAAGTATATACTGTAAAATTGACTCGTTGGAATAATTTAATTATTCATGGAAAAAGGAACATGCCAATGCATGAGAATTGTTTTGATATTGTTAAAGTTCAAGTTTTTAAAGACAATGGAGATCCAGTATACTACAAAAATATGTGGTTGATGTTAGCTGGCAAAGATAGAGGAAAGCTGACTAGTTTTAAAATATTTTCTAGATATTCAAGTAGATTTAATATTGAGCATTTCTTTAGGTTTTCTAAGCAACATTTACTTTTAGGTAAATATGAAACTCCAGATACTCCAACACTAGATATTTGGAATCAAGTTAGTGTACTTGCCTACATAAATTCACTTGCATGTGCAAGTTTATTGGATACGGATTTATTACATCCTTGGCAAAAACAAATGCGTAAAAACAATAGTATTTCCACGCCTTATCAAGTGCAAAGGAATCTATCAACCATATTACAAGAGATTGGTTCACCAGCAAAGCATTGTGTATATAAATCTCATGGATATGGACGAGCTCCAGGTACTGTTTTAAATAAAAGAGCTTCTTATCAGCCTTATAAAAAATCAGAAAATAGTGAGTATGGTAAAAAACAAAAAATACCAGACTCTAAGATAGTTTTGAAAAAGTCTAAAAATGAAATAATTGGTGTTCTAGAACTAACAAATCATCAAACTAATTTGTTAAATTCCTATATAAATTAGGCAGATTTTAGAAAATTATATAGTATTTGAGATTCCGCTGATAGGTGGAAGAGATTACTACACATCAAAAGTCCTATTATAACTGCAACGTAAAAGATTTATCTAAACACTGAGGTGAAGTTTTAGCTATTGCTTGTGTAAAACTAGCCACACACAATGATACTAAGATTAAGTTCCCAATAATTCTTTTCATTATTTGACCTCGTCATCAATCCAATTAACTTTAATATTGATAGAATTATGAGCTCTCATAACAATTGAGTAAAACTAATATTTTTTATATTCTTTATAAGAATTACTTATTGATCATGACCTGACATCTTTAAAACTGGGATTAATGAAAATTAATACTAAAGAAATAAAATAACTATAAATTTTAATAGAAATATAGAATCACACCTAAATTATTAACCATTGACTAATAGTTTTAAAAAACTTTGAAATAAAGCCTCGAATATTAACTCTCTTATTTTAATAAAATTTTTCAATTAGACAATGACATAGTAATTATATTTAGATTATGCCATATAATTAACTGTTGAATAAGATATTCTTTATAACTATCATCTAAGTTTTTAAAATCTGCTGAGTCAAAGACTTCTACACCATTCTTCAATGCAGAGCTTATCAGTGCAAACTCTATAGGAGATATTTCTCTGTAATAGGTACGATGATTTAGATTACGGTAAACAATATAGAATGACTCTTCTTTCAAATCAACATTTTTATCTAAACTACTTGCATCAAATGGTAATGATAAGAATTCAACTGTTGGATTTATATCTATACCTTTTATATCAGCAAAATCAATATTACTAATTTTTTCACTACTCTTACAAACCTTAGAATCAGATATTTCTACTGAGAAAAGTAACCATTCAAATTCTATTAATTTAGATAGTTGCTCCGACATTTCTAAGTTTTTTGAACACTTTAATAACTCTGTTGCTATTTGATGAAAAGCTGGATCTAAAGAAGTATTTTCCTCAAGAAAAACTTTTATAATTTGCTTTTTTAAATCAGTTGAAGCATAAGTACTAAAATAAGGAAAAGTATTATCTAAAACGCTTGATATGTTAGCTATAATAGAATCTCTATATATTAGTATGTTTTTATTAGTTGAATTACCACAGCGTATAGCATCAGTAAAGTTTTGCATTTTAATCTTTATAACATCAGGGATATCCATATTTAATTATTAATTACCTACAAAACTAGTTATACTGTTTAATTCTGCTATAAGATCATCTAACTTAGGAATAAAATTATCTCTCTCAAGTAGTAAGGGATACCAGCCATGTTTTTCAATTGTAAATTTAGCTAATTTTTTCACCTCTTCAATTACACTTTTACCATGTGTATCTATTATAAAATCATCACTCTTATAATGCCCAGCAATATGATAATAACTTATACTATCTTTTTTTATATTACTTACAAACTCATATGGATCATACCCATGATTATGTCCATTAACATAAACATTATTAATATCAAGAAGAAGCTTAGCTCCACTTTTTTCTAAAATACTATTAATAAATTCAAGCTCATTCATATCATTATCATATTGGTAATAATATGAAATATTCTCTAAAACAAGAGGTCTTTTAATAATATCTTGTACTTGCTCAATTCTGTTACAAATATGTGAAACTGTCTCTTTTTCTCTAGGTACTGGTAAAAGGTCATATAAATAACCTTTTTCATCATCAGTAAAGCATAAATGATCACTATATATTTTTATATTATAGCGGTCTAAAAAAATTCTCACCTCATTTAAGAACTCTTTGTTTAAGGGTCTAAATCCAGCTATTGATAAGTTAAGGCTATGAGCAACTATAGGATAGATTTCTGCAGCTTTCTCAAGAAAATTTTGCTTAAAACCACCTAAACCCATCCAGTTTTCTGGAGCAAGCTCTAAAAAATCAATACCACTAACTTTTTTAGCTGATAATATTGATTGATGTTCAGATCTTAAACCAATACCCTGAGCTTTTTTAGTCATATTTTGCCTATTTTTTTATTATCTATTATAAACAAAAATAAAAATGATTAAGCTTCAGCATCTGTTTGGTCTGTATTGACACTCTGCTTTGCTGCCTGTGTTTGATTAGTCTTAGAATTGTTAGATTCAGATTTACTATGTGAACCGCATGAACCACTAGCACATTTACCACCACAACTACTATCTTGAGCTTTAATACCCGCTTTAGACTTACTATGCGAGCCACATGATCCACTAGCACATTTACCACCACAACTAGCTGTTGTTTGACTACTTGTAGTAGAATTTGTAACACCTTGCTGAGCGTTTGAAACCTTAGCTTGTTCAGCAACAGCCACACCAAAGGACATAGAAGCAGTTAATGCTATAGTTAAAGGTATTTTCTTTTTCATATGAATTCTCCTCAATAAATTTTATCCTAATTACACTTTATCAAAATGTAACTTTAAATTAATAATCACATAATCTATCAAATTTTGCAAGCATTCTTTAAAACAAAAAGAAGAAATAACTATATATTTTCATAAAACACAATTTTTCTTTATGATTTATCCTGTGAACTAGAACTCTTTAAAATATGAACTATTTAAGAATTAAAAAAGGGGTATGGTTATATATTAAAGAACATTACCCATTAACACGCTGTGATAACCAGCATCTACATGTATATTTTCGCCTGTGATACCAGAAGCCATATCAGAGCATAAGAAAGCTACTGTATTACCAACTTCCATGATACTGATATTTTTCTTAAGCGGAGATACAGAAGCATTATAATCGAGCATTTTCTTAAAATTAGAAATTCCAGAAGCTGCTAAAGTTTTAATTGGGCCAGCAGATACACTGTTTACATTAATACCATCTTCACCTAAAGCAAGAGCTGTATATCTCATAGTAGCTTCTAAAGATGCCTTTGCAACACCCATTGTGTTATAGCTTGGCATAGCTTTTTCTGCGCCAATATAGGTAAGTCCAACGATAGATCCATTACTACCCTTCATCATTGCACGACCTTCTCTAGCTAAAGCTACAAAAGAGTAAGCACTAATATCATGAGCAATTGAAAAACCTTCACGAGTTACAGTATCAACAAAATCACCACCTAACTGATCACGAGGAGCAAATGCAATCGAATGAATAATACCATCAAGACCATCCCAAACATTTCCAAGTTCCACAAACAAATCTTTAATTTCTTGATCTGATGTAACATCACAAGGAAGAACAGCTACTGGATCAAATTCAGCACTTAGTTTTTCAACTCTCTCTTTGAATTGACCAACATAAGTAAATGCAAGCTCTGCACCCTCTCTATGTAGTGCTTTTGCAATACCATAAGCAATTGACTTATTGCTTAAAAGACCGGTAACTATTATTTTCTTTCCTGTTAGAAAACCCATTTAAATTCTCCTTTGTAAACTTTTTATTAAAACTTTAACTTTTTTACCAACAATTATATGTACAAATATACTAAACTAATAGTTATAATTATAATTAATCATAAAATAAAACACTAGCCTAATTTATTAAGAGAGATATTCTATGAATCGTAATAATAAGAAAATAGTCCCAACGCATAATGGGCAAGTAACTTTTGATCGAGCTAAAGAAACATGGAATATATTAAAAATAACATCTGAACTTGTAGAAGGCTTTGAACGTTTAGATAAACTTACTCCTGCCATAAGTATATTTGGATCAGCAAGATTAAAAAAAGATGATAAATACTACTTAAAAACCATAGAAATAGCAGAAAAACTATCTAACCATGGGTTTACAGTTATTACAGGTGGAGGACCTGGTATTATGGAAGCTGGTAATAAAGGGGCTTTGGAAGGATCATCCTCAAGTGTTGGCTTAAATATAGCATTACCTCATGAGCAAAAACCTAATAAATACCAAGATATCAGTCTTTTTCATAGATATTTTTTCACTCGAAAAGCAATGTTTATTAAACATTCTATGGCTTACATAGTTATGCCTGGAGGTTTTGGGACTATGGATGAATTATTTGATATATCTACTTTAATTCAAACTGAGAAAAAAACATACATGCCTGTTATACTTTTTGGCAAAAATTTCTGGGGTGGGTTAGTAAGCTGGATAAAAACAACAATGCTAAAGAGCGGTGTTATTGATAAAAATGATCTAAAAATTTTACATCTTGTAGATACAATAGATGAAACTATTGAAATTATTCGTGAATATTATCAAAACTCATATCATTCTAAAGAACATGCTCATATAGTTTTTTAAAGGTTTATTTATATGGATATTAATACTATTTCTTCAACTTTGATACATAATTCTTTACCTATAATTGTTGCTTTTAATGTCTTGATACATATCTTTTGTGGCTTAGGAATTGCAAAAGATATTCCTAAAATTTTAAATAAAAGACTAACTACAATCTTGCTACCTAAAAACATCTGGATTTTAGTAGGACTAGTTTTTGGTATATGGGGACTACTAATATATTGGTTACTCCATCATTCAACTATATCTAGAGGATAAAACAAAATAAAATAAGAAATTAACTTATGAGCAATAATAATCTATGGGAATCTAAATCATATAATTCTACTGGGAAATTTGTTACACAGTATGGAAGTGATGTTATTGAGCTTTTGAATCGAATTAAAGGATAATACATGCTGGATTTAGGATGTGGTACAGGGGATCTTACTAATGAGATAAAAAATAAAGGTGTCAAAATCATAGGTGTTGATCTTTCAGAGAATATGCTTAAAAAAGCAAAAGAAAACTATCCAGATATCGAATTTAAATGTATGGATGCCTAACAAGGTTTAGATTTTGATAAAGAAAGTTTTGATGCTGTTTTTTCAAATGCTGCTCTACACTGGATGACAAACCCAATTGCTGTTATAGAAAATATAAATCATATATTAAAAAAAGACGGTAAATTTGTATTTGAAATGGGAGGACAAAATAATGTCAAAGAGCTTCTATCTAGCTTAGATAATACTGCGAAAAAATATAACCTAAAAGATTATGATATAGATAACTTTTATCCTAGTATTTCAAAATATAGTTCTCTTCTTGAAGAAAATGGTTTTACTGTGAAATATATGATCCTATTTGAAAGACCCACACTGCTTGAAGGAAAAGATGGCTTTAAAAACTGGGTAAAAACATTTAGAGTGAATTTATTAGAGAAAATAAATGATCCAGATAAATTTTTAAATGATGCAGAACCACTTGCACATAAACATCTTTTCAAGGATGGTAAATGGTATGCTGACTATGTGAGGCTTAGAGGGATTGCTATAAAAAACTAAACATCTACATTGATTTATATTTAAAATAAAATTACAAACCTAAAAAAAGAAGTCCCATGAAAAATAAATATAAAATTATTGTTGCATCAGTTATGAGTTTGGCATGTGTATCACGTTTTGCGTGCACAGCAATATGATCATACCCTCCTATTTGGGACACTTAGGTGTTAAGAAAAGGAGACAAGATGAGATATACAAAAGAGTTTAAAGATGAAGCTGTTAAATTATGTTTACAACCAGATGCAAATAGACGAGAAATAGCAGATAACTTAGGGGTTAAATATAAAACCATTTGCAGTTGGATATCCAAAGCCATGTCAAACCCTCAGAAAGAAATAAAGATAGATTATAAAACGCAGTACCAGCAACTATCTTTTGAAAATACTGATTTGAAGAAAAAACTCAAACAGGCAGAAACAGAGCGTGAAATACTAAAAAAGGCAGCAGCGTACTTTGCAAAGCAAAATCTGTAAGGTACGCCTTTATTAAGGAGCATTATAAAGTTATGCCAGTAACAACACTATGTAAACCTTTGAATGTGAGCACATCTTCATATTACAGTTGGATTCATAAACCTATAGGTAAAAGGCAATATAATGATGCTGAACTAGATGATGCTATTTTAATGAACATAAATCTAGATATGGAAGTGTTAGGATATACAAAGAGCTTAAAGATATGGGTTGGAAAGTTACTCAACCTAGAGTATCTAAACGTATGAAATTACTTGGTTTACATGCTAAAGCGGCTCGTAAGCATAAGAAAACTACAGATTCTAACCACAACAAACATGTTTATGATAATTTATTAGAACAAAACTTCACTGCTTTATCTGTAAATCATAGGTGGGTTACAGATATAACTTATGTACCTACACAAGAGGGGTGGCTGTATCTTTGTGTGATTATAGATTTATTCTCAAGATCAGTTATTGGTTGGACAATGGATTCTAGGATGAAAGCAGATTTAGTTTGTAATGCTTTAAATATGGCATTATTTAGAAGAAATTTTCCTAGTGGTGTGATTATACACTCTGATAAAGGGTCACAGTACTGTAGCAAACAATATCAAGACATTATTAAAGAACACTGGCTACTATCAAGTATGAGCTCTAAAGGATGCTGTTACGATAATGCTGCTTGTGAAAGTTTCTTTGGAACTTTAAAAGTAGAGTTAGTACATGATGAAAGCTATAAAACTAGAGAAGAAACTAAACTATCAATATTTGAATATATTGAAGCTTACTATAATACAAAAAGGAGACATTCTACAATAAATTATATGACTCCATATCAATTTGAATATATAATGGAAAATGAAGTAGTAAACTGTCCCAAATTGACGGGGTAGATCAAGCATCTGATTTTTACGATACTGCAAAAAGTAAAAATATTGATATAGAATTTTAATAAATATTGAGAAAAAGCTATGGCAAATAGATTATTAGGTGCTTGGTCACTTGAAAAAGTTTACGCTAAGAGTGATGATAGACAAATTTCATTTCCTTTAGGTGCTAGACCTAATGGGCTACTAATTTATACAGAAAATAAAATGTCTGGAAGCGGTAAACTTAGTGAATAACTATTAAATGATAAAAACAATCCTCTCGAACATTTTTTTTACTATTGTGGATCTTATGAAATAATAGATAATAAAATAATTCACTATGTTGAATTATCAAATGAAATAGCTTGGGAAAATTGGGAGCTAGTAAGAGAATTCAAATTCATAGACTCAGAAACACATGAAATTAAATCTGAAGAAGTATTAGGAAAGAAAAAATATAATATGATATTTACTTGGCTAAAATGTAACAAATAATAATTATACTATTTTTTCCAAGTATTCTATAACTTCAGGTACCTCTGCCTGACAACATAAAATAGCCATATCATTATCTTCAAGCTTATTAAGTATGTACTTAACACCCTCAAGCTCACCATGAGAAATATATGTTTTTGAAATATCAAAACCTTTATCATCTAAATCTTTACGAATAAGTAAAGGCAGTTCCATTGGCTCTGCACCTCTTAAATACATTTCCGTTTCTTTTAAAACAATAAAGTCAATATCATGCTTTAAGATCACATCATTAATACCAGGTATCAAATATTTGCGATCACCAGTAGTACCTATCATTAAATAAGTTTTGCCTCCTTTATCATATGCTTTCATCATACCTAATAAAGCATCCATACCTGCCTCGTTATGAGCATAATCAACTACAGCAACTTTATCATTCCATTCAAAGATATTTGCTCGACCTCTATTAACTTTTGTATCATTTGAATAGCTTTTAAGAGCCTGAGCAACTATATCTAAATCAATACCTAACTTAAATGACAAACAAATAGCAATCATAGCATTTTCAATATTATGCTTAGCAAAACCTTTGACTGTTAATGGAGCATCTACTACAGAAACAATAGTTCTTTTTAAACCTCCATCAATCCAAACAAAGTTACCATTCTCAACAATACAAGCATACTCAGATTTTGCTAAATAATACTCCATATCATGAGCTTCAGGATTTTGAGTAACTACTATTTTGGCACAATCAAGAGTGTCAAATTTATCTTTCATGTATGAGTTATCAAGGTTGATAATAGCGTGAGAACCCTCACCCATAGTACGAAAAACTATAGACTTAGCTTCAGCAAGCTCCGCAACAGTCTCAATACCATCTTCACCAAGATGATCAGTTGATACATTTGTTACTGCAGCTGCATTTATGAAGGTTTCGATTAGTCCTCTTTTTAACAATCCACCTCTGGCAGACTCTAGTAAAGCAACCTCTACTTTTTTATTTGTCAATACAAATTGATGACCTGTTGGACCAGAGTAATCTCCTTCATCAATCAATTCATCATTTACTTTAACCCAGTCTGTAGAAGTATAGCCTGTAACTTTGCCTGCTACTCGACAAATATAGTCGGTAAGTCTAACTGTAGTAGTCTTACCATTTGTACCTGTAACTATAACTGCTGGAATATCATAAACATTTTGCCATGAAATATCATCAATTGAATCTTTTATTAAATCAAACTCATAGCAACCTGTACCAGAACCAATAAATGCCGTATCTCTATCTCTATCTCTAAAGGCATTAAAACCTTTTGATTTAGCAAGCTCATATAGCTTACGATAAGTTAGATTTTTATCTTCATCAATTGTTGAAATTAGTTCTTTTTTTGCTTCTTCAATAGATTTAAAATTACCAGTTTCAAAGCCCTCTCGAGCAGAAGCCCACACAAAATCTATAACATCACAAGCTGGCATCGTTATATCAACTGGAGCAATAAAAGCAAACCTAACGCCATTATTAAAAAAATTATGCGTAATCTTAATTTGCTCCCACCCCAAAGCAGGTAATTTTTTTTTAGCCTCTTGATAGAATAATTTTGTTAATTCTTCTCTATTTTCTACCAAAGGAACATCAAGTACTGTTCCAGTTTCTTTAAAAAATAGATTAGGTCCTACAAGCCTACGCGAATAACCTTCAGGAATCATATCATACTTCTCCATTTACAGACCTAAACTAGTCATTATCCTCTTCTTCGTAAACAACCCTTATACCACTCTCATCGGCAATAATACCAGCTTTTATAACTTCTGATATTTCTTCTGATAGACTAGCATCTTGAGCTATTATAGATGCTGAGAACATTTCTTTCTTTTCAGGCTTCTCATCTTTATAAACTTCTTCGCTATCTTTATCAAAATAAATAATCTGCTTCCAAGTTCTTTTTAGTTTATCTGCAAAAATAACAACCAAATCACCCTCTTCAGCCATAGCTAAAGCAGCATCTACGGCTTCTTTTTCACTTTCTATTGTTTCTATATTATTTGCAGAAACCCCTGAACTAATTAAAGATTCTTTGAGAATTCTTGGCACCTCATCTGGAGCTCTACCTCTTAAAGCATCATCTCTATTACAGATAAAGTAGTCATAATAAGGCGCCGCTGTAGCTGCTATTTCGATAATATCTTGATCTCTTCTATCCCCTGGCGAAGCTAAAACACATATTTTCTTACCAGCAAACTCCATATTATCAACCATTTGACTAACTAATTTTATAGCTGCTGGATTATGTCCATAGTCCATTAACACTTTAAATAGATGCTCCTCAAACCAGTTCATACGACCAGGAGCCTGATAGAATGATGTCACAAATGTTCTTAAGCCATCTCTAACATCATCTAGGCTCATGCCCATACTATATGAAATAGCTATAGCGAACATTGAGTTTTGAACGTTATGAATAGCTTTACCTTCCATTGTTGCTGGAATTAAATGAGTCCATAACACAGGTATATGGACATGATTATCAAAAATCGTAATCATATCACCATTAACACCCTTCTCAATAATACAAGCTTTACCACCAGCTCGGATATGTTGTTTAACCAAAGCATGCCCTGGATTCATTGTCACATAGAAAATATGTTTAGCTGTAACTTTTGCTGACATTTTTAATACATTAGGATCATCAGCATTTAAAATTGCTACATCTTTTGCTGCCTGGACAACAATACTCTTAACTTTTGCTAAATCATCTAAAGTATTAACACCTTTTAATCCTAAATGATCAGATGAAATATTTAAACAAGCGCCTACATTACAATAGTCATACCCCATACCACTTCTAAGCAAACCACCTCTAGCTGTTTCTAAAATAGCCATCTCAACAGACGGATCTTTTAAAACCATTTGAGCAGATGCTGGGCCTGTAGTATCTCCAGATACAGTAAGCTTACCGTTTATATAGACACCATCAGTAGTTGTCAAACCAACAACCTTACCAGCATTTTTCCACATATGAGCAACCATACGTGAAGTTGTAGTTTTACCATTTGTCCCTGTAATTGCAGCAATTGGTATTCTTGCATTACCAAACTCCTTTGGAATAAGCATATCTACAACTGCACCGGCAACATCTCTTGGTTTACCTTCACTAGGAGCTACATGCATTCTAAAACCAGGAGCTGCATTACATTCACAGATAGCACCACCGATATCATGATATGATTGCGAAATATCATCAATAAGAAAATCAACCCCTCCAACATCAAGACCTATAGCTTTAATAGCTCTTTCTGCCATGTCTTTATTATCTGGGTGTACAATATCTGTTACATCTATAGCAGTACCACCTGTTGATAGATTAGCTGTTGATCTTAAGTAAAAAACCTGATCATCTTCTAAAACTGTATTTTCATCATAACCTGCCGTATTAAGTAAAGTTTTTGCTTGGTAATCAAGCTCAAGCTTTGTCAAAACTTTCTCATGACCTACACCTCTACGAGGATCTTCGTTAACAATATCTACAAGCTCTGTAATTGTATGCTTACCGTCACCTACAACATGTCCAGGAACTCTTTTAGCAACTGCTATTAATTTACCATCCACAACTAACATTCTGTGATCAAAACCAGTTGCAAACTGTTCAAGTAAAACATATCGAGAAACTTTATTAGCTTCGACAAAAGCTTCTTTAATTTCTTCCATAGTTTTTAGATTTATAGAAATACCTCTACCATGATTTCCATCTAATGGTTTAACAACTAAAGGAAAACCTAAAATCTTTGCCGCACGCAAAGCACCCTCTTCTGATGTAACCATCCTCTGTTTTGGCATAGGAAGCCCTAAACCACTTAAAATCGTATTTGTTTGCTCTTTATCGCATGATAAATCAACAGCAATACTAGTTGTCTTACCTGTAATTGTAGCTCTAATTCTTTGCTGATATTTACCATAACCAAACTGAACAAGAGAATGATCATTTAAACGAAGATACGGAATATCTCTTTTTTTAGCTGCTTCTACTAAAGAGCCAGTACTTGGTCCAAACTCTTTGCTTTGAGCAAATTTTATAAATCTTATTTTTTCGTATTCAAAATCAAAGTTATCATTACTAAAACTAACTTCTTTCTTAAGATGTTCTGGCAGTAAAGAAAGCAGTAGATCTCTTGCAAGCTCCATAGCTCTTAAGCCTACATCTTTTTGTTTATATTCATAAACCATATTGTACTGACCAACTTCTCCAGTTGATCTTGTACGGCCATAAGTTACATCACTACCAGCTATGCCTTGAAGCTCAAGAATAACATGCTCCCAGATATGGCCCATCCAAGTACCTTCGTCTTCTTTAAGTCTACGTACAAAACCACCATGCTCTCTATAAGAACAGCCATGCTCCTGAATTCCTGGTAAACTCTCTATAAGTTTATTAATGAAATCTTTGCCTATTTTAGCTGAAGGCCACTTTTCTAATATCCCAAGATCAATCTCATGTCTTATAACAGGAAAGTTTGCATAAATATTCGGACCAACATACACATTAGTAGCCAGTATCTTCATTCAGGTCTCCTCAGAGTTCAATATTACACATCTATACTATATACTTCATGATACATAAAAAACATTTCCAAAAATAGTTTGATTTTTATAAAAATTTAAATTTTAAGGATAGCTTAAATGAAATATAATTTTGGCTTTATTGCTATTGGTGATGAAATAACTGATGGTGATATAACTAACACTAATTCAGGGGTATTTGCGCACCATTTAATTACTAAAGACTTTAATGTAGGATTTCATATTTGTTGTAAAGATGATTCACAAGACATTATTTCCAGCTTAACATTTTTAAAAGCAAACCATAAAAACATTATAACAATTGGCGGTTTAGGACCAACAGAAGATGATCTAACAACCCAAACAGTAGCAAGTTTCTTTGGTAAAGAACTTACCCTACACCAAAGTTCATGGCAAAAACTAGAAAAAAGAATGCTGACAAAATACGGCAAGATTACTTTAGGCACTAAGAAACAAGCAACTTTTCCTAAATCTGCAGAAATATTACCAAACAACAATGGTACAGCAAATGGATTTAAACTCAAATTCGATACGGATAGATATATATATGTTTTTCCAGGACCTCCTAAAGAATGTATTCCAATGCTTGAAAGCTTAAATCTAATAAATAAACAACCTCATAAAAAAATCATCCGCAAAATATGGAATGTATATAATATCGGAGAAAGTTTCTTAGCTGAGAAATTAGAGATTATAAAAAGCGAATACTCTTTTGTAACTTTTAAATACAGAATTACAGAATCATTTGTAGAGCTAAAATATTTTTATCCAAAAAGATGTCCTTATAGTGATAAAATAATAAATAAAATCGAAGAAATTTTAAAAGACTATCTAAGTTAAACCTAACTGTTCTTTTTTATCTATAAATAAAGCATCCACATTCCAAGATAAAAGATTTCTGACTTCATCATCAGTATGCACAGAATAGACGAAAATCTTGCCAAATAATTCCTTGATATAAGCAACTCTATCTTTATTTAAACATTCATAATTTACTATTAAGGCAATATAGTCATTTTTTACAAAATTTTTGTAAAGCTCTGTACTTAAATACTCAAAATCTTTACCCCAATCAGAAGTCTCAAAAAGTTTACCTTTTTGGTATGTATAATTCTGTTCTAAGGAACTCATCACAACATCAGAAAAGCTTGAAATTAATATCCTATCTTTTTGTCTTGGGTATTCTCTTAAAAGATTCAAAGTATTAAAAACTAAATTAGTTTTATATTTAAAACAGGTATTTATAATTTTAAATTCTAAATTAGTAAAAACATCATGCTTATCAGCCCAGTTAAGATAATCCCTAAGAGTAAGTATTTTAGATTTTTGGCTGGCTATTGGATGAGTAAGTTCTAATTTTTGTAATTCTAAAATAGTCATCTCTGTAACATTTTTTGTACATCGTGTAAATTTTTGCGGTGTTTTATCATGAAACAAAAATAGTTCTCCATCACTGCTCATTTGCACATCAGTTTCAAACCATTTAAAGCCATGATTTTTAGCATCTATAAAAGATTCTATTGTATTTTCAATAAAATCTATATTATTTCCACGATGAGAAATAAATTTATCGACTTTCATAAATTTTTACATAATTAATAACAATCGCGATTATACATCAAAAATAATACTTTTATAAAAGATTTTTATCTAAAATATTTATTTTTTTAAACAATACTTATCATGCTATAATTTTGGTAATGGTATATTTTATTTTGTATTAATGATTAATAACCCTCATATTGATAAAAAGTTAGCATCGTTATTATTGCATCGCAAACTTATAATAATGCAACAGCTTGAAGAAGTTGGTTTAGACGCCTCTCTAGCTAAGGAAGGCTTTTTAAATTACATAATAGAAAATGAGTTTGTTAACAGCAAAGACTTCATGATTGAGTCTGCTACTTTACTGCGTTTACAATACATTGATTTAACCTCCATTAATATAAAATTCATACCTCAAAATTTTTCGATGTTGATTTCTGTCGAAAGAACCTTTGCTTACCTTTATATATTAGAAAGGATACCATTTATGTAGCTATAGCTAACCCTATAGAAAGTCAACAGATATTAAAAAACTTCGCAATAGATATGACTGCCCTTTCATAGCTGTTGTTGGTGAACTTAATCATCTTAAAGAAAAAATTGAAGAATATGAATAGCATCTTAAAGATGAAGGTCAAAAAGATGATGACTCTAAATTTAATGGCCAAATGGAAGATACTGAACTTGATATAGACTTTGTTGAGGAAGGTGAAAGAGAAGGAGATGCTATACTTGGTAGTGGCGAAGATGAAGAAGCTCCAATCATTAGGTTTATCAATAATACAATAGTTGATGCTATTCAAAAAGGAGCTTCAGATATACACTTTGAACCATATGAAAAAAACTTTAGAATTCGTTATAGGATAGATGGTCTCTTAATCGAAACATTTAATACTACAAAAAACCTTGGACCAAAAGTTGTCTCTAGACTTAAAATCATGTCCAGTTTAGATTATAATACCCCATGAAATTTTAACAACAATTTTGAGAATTTAGTTCCTAAAGTAGCTAAACTATAAATGAGCAATTTAGGATAAATGTAAATGAGTAATAAGAGAAAAATATATACCGTTGAATTTAAGACTAAAGTTGTCTTGGAAGTATTGGGGAAAGATCAAACAATCACACAGTTATCAGTAAAATATAATATTACGCCCAAAAACATAAATAATTGGAAAACAGCCTTTTTAGAAAATGCTGAGTTGGCAATGGATCCATCCAAATCTATAATGTCCCCAAAAAAAGCTACTGATTTTAGAAAGATTTTTATTCCTAGATGTTAAACTTAACTAGATAAATTAGGAAATAGATAAATGAGTAAAAAAAGAGTAACGTATACAGCTGATTTTAAAGCTAAAGTAATTATAGAATTGCTAGAAGGAGATATGACAGTTAATGAGATAGCAAGTAAGTATGATTTACTTCCTAAAAACGTGCATAATTGGAAGCAGTAATTTTTATCTAATGCTTGCTTAGCATTTGATAAAAACTCTGTTGTTAAGGAGTATAAGCAGGAAATAGATGAGCTTAGAAAAGATAAAGATACAACAAGTAAAGAACTAGGCGAGGTAATAGTAGAGAGGGATTTTTAAATGGGAAAGCTAAAAAGCTTGGTATCATCAAATGATAGAGTAAATTCTGTAGATACTAAGCTAGAATTATCTTTAAATAATCAGCTTAAACTATTATCTATACTACCCCAATAAATTAAACAATATTTTCAATTATTTAGTTCCCATCTAAGCCGCCCGTTTTTCCAATAAGTTATCGTAATAAAATTCCATAGGTTTTTTATAATTGATAGACTCATGAAATCTTCTATTATTATAAAAATCTATATAATCATCCACATCGTTTCTTAGTTCAACAATGCCAGGATATTGATTTAAATAAAATCTCTCACATTTAGCACTTCTCCAAAATCTTTCGATGCAAATGTTATCAGTTGCTCTACCTTTACCATCCATAGATATAGTAATTTTTTTATCCAATAATGTTTGGATATGAATGTTAGATGTGTACTGGCTACCTTGATCAGTGTTAAATATTTCTGGTACTCCATATTTATACAGAGCTTCATTTAAAACTTTCATAACTAAACTACTATCCATAGTGTTGGATATCTCCCAACTTAGTACAGCCTTAGAGTACCAATCAATAATAGCTGCCATATAAACTGTGCCAGCATCAGTCTTAATATATGTAATATCTGTAGACCAAACTTGATTAGGTCTCAATATGCTTAAACCTTTTAGTTTGTAACTATAAATAGCATGCTCTTTGTTAGGTTCAGATAAGTTTAAGTTTGGTTTTTTCACCGCCAATATAGCTTTGATGCCTAACTCTTTACGATACTTTTGTACTGTGTTCTCACAGATGCTAAACCCATCTTCTATTAATTGCTTATGAGCTTTTATATAGCCGTAGCAGGGAATCTCCTCATGTATCTGTATAAGCTTTGCTTTTACTTCTTCTTTATGTTCGTTAACCACAGGCTTGTAATATAAACCAGCTCTAGAAACTTCTAATAAGAAACTTTGTTTTACAACAGATAATTTATGCTTAGGATCAATCATCGCTTTTCTATCAGATAATCCCAAGCTTACGAGCTTTCCCTCAAGAAATTCCTTCTCAATTGTTAGTTGTCCAACCTTCTTAGAATACTGATCTATCTTGGTTTGAAGCTTTGCATTGTCTTTTTTATATTGTGATACTGATTTGGATGGATCCATTACCAACTCAGCATTTTCTAAAAAGGCTGTTTTTCAATTATTTATGTTTTTGGGCGTAATATTATATTTTACTGATAACTGTGTGATTGTTTGATCTTTCCCCAATACTTCCAAGACAACTTTAGTCTTAAATTCAACGGTATATATTTTTCTCTTATTACTCATTTACATTTATCCTAAATTGCTCATTTATAGTTTAGCTACTTTAGGAACTAAATTCTCAAAATTGTTGTTACAATTTCATGGGGTATTATAATCATCAAAATGACTAAACTTATTATGCTTATAATCTTTCTTAATTCTTGGAAGTATACTATTTAAAATATTTTTCTTTACCATTTTGTTTTGTATGACTATGAATAGAAATGATTTATTACCAGCTTTACTTTATTGCTACCTGCTACTCTATAACTTTTGCTAGTTACTTGAAGTTTGTTAATTCTAAGATCTGAAAGTTTCATTTAGAATCTTTAAAGTAATTAAAAAACTTTCCTAAAATTTTGCATTACCAGGTGTACGTGGAAAAGGAATAAGCTCACGAATATTCGGTACACCAGTAACATAACCTAATAATCTCTCAACCCCTAGTCCAAAACCACTATGAGGAACAGTTCCGTAACGACGTAAATCACGATACCAGCCTAGTGCACTACTATCAATATTCATTTCCTCTATACGCTTATCTAAAATATCTAAACGTTCTTCACGTTGGCTTCCACCAATAATCTCTCCAATGCCTGGAACTAAAACATCCATAGCTGCAACAGTTTTGCCATCATCATTTAAACGCATATAAAATGCTTTAATATCTTTTGGATAATTCATAATTACAACTGGGGCATTAAAATGCTTTTCGCATAAGAACCTTTCATGTTCAGATTGTAAATCAACTCCCCACTCTACTGGATATTCAAAATTTTGACCTGATTGCTTTAAAATATCTATCGCATATGTATATTCAACTCTAACAAATCCTTTATCAACAACATTATTTAACTTATCTAACAATCCTTTCTGTACAAATTGATTCAGGAATTTTAAATCATCTTCACAATTGCTCATTACTTTTTGAATAACTGATTTAAGCATATCTTCAGCCAGATTAGCATCATCATTAAGATCAGCAAAAGCTATTTCAGGCTCAATCATCCAAAATTCCGCTAAATGTCTACTAGTATTTGAGTTCTCTGCACGAAATGTAGGGCCAAAAGTATAAACTTTTGATAAAGAGCAACAATAACTTTCAACATTTAACTGTCCAGATACTGTCAAAAATGTTTCTCGGCCAAAAAAATCTTCTTTAAAATCAACTTTACCTTGATCATTAATAGGAGGATTTAGACTATCAAGAGTTGATACCCTAAAAAGATCACCAGCACCTTCACAATCATTGGAAGTTAGGATTGGAGTATTCACCCAAAGAAAACCTTTTTCACATAAGAAGCTATGCACGGCATTTGCTAGCTGATTTCTAACTCTTGCTACTACACCTATAATATTTGTCCTAGTACGAAGATGTGCAACTTCACGTAAATGCTCCATAGTATGACGTTTTGGTGAAACAGGATATGTTTCAGGATTTTCTACCCAACCATAAACCTCCACTTTTTGAGCTTGAATCTCAACACTTTGTCCTTTACCTTGTGAAGCAATCAGTTCACCAGTAATCGCAACTGAGCAATCTTTTGTTAATTTTAAAACTTCTTCTGAATAATTTTCAACTGAATTTGGAACAATCGCTTGAATAGGATCAAAACAGGACCCATCATGAACAGCTACAAAAGAAAATCCTGCTTTAGAATCTCTACGACTTCGAACCCAACCCTTCACTGTTACAAGTTGTCCAATTAAGTCACAAGAGTTAAACAACTCTTTATTAGAATAGTATTGTGTCATTTAGTTTCAAAGAAATTATTTATAAGTGGACAAATTATATAACAAGCTTATATTTTTTTATAGACTTTAACATTATATAATAAATGAATATTATCAGAGATAATATAAAATCAATTAAGATATAAATTTAGGAATTTTTTATAGAAAAAACTTAGAGGACTACTTATCTTCTTTTAAAGGTGCTGAAACACTAGCTTGAACACGTTGATTACGAGCATCCGACTTTTTAATACCTTTTAAAGTACTAGTGTAACCAAAACCTTTTGTTATTACTTTACTACTATCTAGACCTACCTCTTTTATATAATTAGAAACTGCTTCTGCTCTCTTTTCAGAAAGTTTTTGATTATATAATTCAAACTCTTGTCCTGTTTGACCCTGAGAAGCATATCCTTTAATAGTTACAGAAGCAATATTGCTACCTTTTACAAACTTAACAAAAGACGATATAGCATCCTTACCTCTTTGATTTAAATTTGCACTATCATATGCAAACTTAGTATCTAAATAAACCGTTACATCACTACCATCTACAGTATAACATGCAACACCATCTTTGGTTAAATTGAAGTTGCCTGTACATTGTTTAATACCTTGTGGAAGTAGATATTTAGACTCATCTACTGTTGGTATTGCTGTAGTTTGAGCTGCTGTTTTAGCACCACTATCGTGTATGTTAGCAGTGTCATTATTAGGGTTAGCTTTTCCACCAAAGAACCATGTTAGACCAGCACCAATCACATTAGTTCCTGCTTGACCATTAGCCCCTGAAATACTAGTTGGAGCCATAGTTTGTATATATCTATAATCCACGCTAGCTTGTACATCTCTTGATAGTTCAAACTTAAGACCTCCACCGACATCCCAAGCTCCTGTAGCTTTACCAGCCAGGTTAGCCCAACCAGCACCACCAACCATATACGGAGTAAACATAGTACTATTACTAAAGTTAACAACACCTTCACCTAAACCGGCAAAATCTTTACCTACTAATTGGAAATATTGAACTGCGAAATATTTATTTAAGTTATAACCAAGAGTGAAGTTAGCCGCTGCACCTGAAGGTGAGTTAGCAGTTCCAGCAAGACCACTAGCTCCGACACCTAAATACCATTGACCAGTTCTATCTTGAGGTCCCCAAGTATTATTTTCATTTGTTATAGAGCTATATGTGTTTGCAAAAGGTTTGATGAAAGTATTTGACTCAAATCCACTAGTAGTAGTACTAGTAGTAGTTGCTGCTGTATCAGTTTTAGCTGATGTATCTGTATTATCAGAGCTAGCTGCAAAAGACATTGTAGCTGTGCCTAATAGCACAGATGTAGCCATAACGATATTTCTTAGTTTCATCAAAAAACTCCTTTAAAACTTGTTTTCATATTTATATTGAAATACTTGACCTGTGAATTTTACATTATTAGAAACTTTTTTCAAGTTTTTTTAAGAGCAAATTAAGAAACTAATTTATGGTACTTCTCTAAAAGCTGTTATTGAGTCTCTACTCTATTTGAATCAGTAATTATACATCTAATTGGACAAACTTTAGTACATTGAGACTCTGAGAAATGTCCCACACACTCTGTACATTTATTAGGATCAATTTCATAATATTCTTCACCTTGAAATATAGCCTCATTTGGACATTCTGGTTCACAAATATCACAGTTTATACAGTCATCAGTAATTAATAAAGCCATATTCTTAACCTTTATTACTATATTTAAATTCTATTTCCCGAAACACACATTCTGGAACAAATTCATCAACACGCTTATAATTATGCACAGCAACAGCTCTAACTAAAGTTGAAGATATACATGAAAACTTTTCACTTGGGGTTAAAAATATAGTTTGAATATCACTATTTAACTTATTGTTCATGGCAGACATTTGAAACTCATAATCAAAATCAGATACCGCACGCAAGCCTCGTACAATCGCACAAGCGCCATATTTAACTGCGGTATCCACAAGCAGACCTTCAAAACTAACAACTTTAACTTTTTGGTTTCTTTTAAAAGCCTCTTTAATCATCCGCTCTCTATGCTCTAAATTAAAAAGAGTATTTTTAGCATATGCTGTTGATACTGCAACTACTATTTCATCAAATATATTTAAAGCTCGATCTACCAAATCAATATGTCCATTTGTTATGGGATCAAAAGTTCCAGGATAAATTACTATGTTACTCATAATAATAGTTTAGAATAATCCTAATTCTAGTTTTGCTTCTTCTGTCATAAGTTCAGAATTCCAAGGTGGATCGAAAACCATAACAACATCAACCTTATCAACATTTGGTAACATTGCTACACGCCTTTCAACATCTGTCATAAGAACTGGGCCCATACCACAACCTGGTGCTGTAAGGGTCATATCCACAATAACATGAAAGTTACCATTTTCCAGCTTTCTGGTAACAACATTATAAATCAAACCAAGATCGACTATATTTACAGGTATTTCAGGATCATAAACAGTTTTCATTTGATCCCAAATAGCATCCATGTTTATAGGATCTCCTGGTTTAATATTATATCCTTCAACAGGATATTTAACCACTTGTTTACCTATAGCATCAGCATCTTTACCATCTAAATGAAGAAGATTACCATTTACATTTAATGTAAAGCTACCACCCTTATCTTGCGTTACTAAAGCTTCTTGGCCAGGCATAAGTTCAATTTCATTACCAAAAGGTACTGCTATTGCTTTAACCTGCCGTCTAACTATAGTTACATCTGTTGTTTTCATCAAAAATATTCCCTAAACTGTAAAACTTTCACCACACCCACAGCGCGCTGACTCATTTGGATTGGTATACTCTAACTTATATAAACCAAAATCATGCTTAACATAATCAACTTTTAGACCATTTAAAAAATCCATCGATTTACTAGATACGAAAAATTTCAAACCATGCTGATTTACTTCTATTGTAGAATCTGGCTGTTTAGCTACAAAATCAATATCATAAGCTAAACCTGAGCAACCCATAACTTTTGTACCTACATATATTCCTATACTTGTAGAATCTTTCGCTAAATGTTTTTCAAAATGTTTAGCTGCTGCTTGAGTAACTTCTAAAATATTATTGTTAGGATCAAAAACTTCAACCATAAACTTAATCCTCTAAAATCTTTTATTGTTTATTTTAATTGAGATATTACTTTTTTCAATGCCTTAATAAATAAGTCAACTTCTTCAAAAGTATTATACATCCCAAAAGACATACGAACTGTTGATGTAACTCCCATTCTGTAAAGCAATGGATGAGCGCAATGTTTTCCTGTTCGGACACACATACCTTTAATTGCCAAAAGCTCGCCTATATCTCCAGCATTACACCCATCTATTATAAATGTAATAACTCCTGCTTTATTTCGAGCTTCACCAATTATTCTTAAACCATTGATTTTCTTTAATTCATTAGTTGCATACGTTAAGATATCTCGCTCATAACTGGCAATATTATCCATTCCAACTGAATTAATATAATCTATAGCTTGGCCAAAACCTATAGTACCAACGATATCAGGAGTTCCAGCTTCAAATTTATATGGAGGTAAAGCAAACGTTGTTTTATCAATTGTAACATCATCAACCATATCACCACCATAATTATAAGGGGGTAACTTTTTTAATAAATCATACTTACCATATAGGATCCCTACTCCAGTTGGCCCATATAATTTATGACTAGAAAAAACAAAAAAGTCACAATCCAAATATTGCACATCAACTTTTGAATGTATAACAGCTTGGGCACCATCAACAACAACTAATACATCAGAGTTTATTTTTTTAACCTCTTTAATAATCTCTTTAATAGGATTAATTGTTCCTAAAACATTAGAACACAAAGTTATTGCTAAAACCTTAGTTTTATTAGTCACTAAAGATAATAAGTTTTTCACATCTAGTTCACCATTGTCTTTAACTTTAGCTATTTTAAAATCTAAGTTTTTATCTTCACATAGCATTTGCCAAGGTACAAAATTAGCATGATGTTCCATTTCTGTAACAATAATTTCATATCCTGAAGAAATTATAGATTTACCAATACAATTAGTTAAAAGATTAATTGCTTCAGTTGTCCCTTTAGTTATTACGATCTCGTCTGATAATTTAGCATTAATAAATTCTTGTACTTTTAAACGTACATTTTCATACTTGTCACTAGCCTCTTGACTAAGCGAATACACACCTCTATGGACATTTGCATAATTAAATTTGTAAGCATCTGCAACAGCATCTATCACTACTTGAGGCTTTTGTGCTGATGCTCCAGTATCAAAGAAAACAATAGGTTTATCATTTATAGTTTGACTCAGAAATGGAAAATCATTTCTAATTTTTTTTACATCATACATTCTTTAGATTGCCTGTTTAATAATAAATCACCTAAATTATACTAAAACAGTATAATTTTGCCAGTACTATAATAATTTTACCTAATTCACAAATTACTAAAAACTATTTACTAGCACACAGGAACATTAGTAGCTAAACCACCTAAAGATGTTTCTTTATATTTACTGCACATATCTAAGCCTGTTTCATACATTACCTTAATAACATAATCCAAGCCAACAAAGCGCTTTTCACCTGTATCTAAATGTGCAAGTTTAGCTGCATTTATAGCTTGAACAGCTCCCATAGCATTACGCTCAATACATGGGATTTGTACTAAACCACCTATAGGATCACAAGTTAAACCTAAGTTATGCTCCATCCCAATTTCAGCTGCTGACTCAATAGAATCAAGATCTCCACCAAGTAAAGCACAATATCCAGCAGCTGCCATAGAGCAAGCAACACCAACCTCTCCTTGACAACCAACTTCTGCAGCTGAGATCGAAGCACCAGATTTATATAAAACTCCTATAGCAGCACATACTAAAAGATATTTATTTACCACTTTTTTGAATTCACTTTGATTAATGATTTCATGAGTTTGTAAATAATATTTAAGAACTGCTGGAATTATGCCCGCAGCGCCATTTGTTGGTGCTGTAACAACTCTTTCACCGCATGCATTTTGTTCGTTAACAGCTATAGAAAAAGCATTTAAATAATTAAAATCAGTATTCACAACATTATGCTCTTTTAACTTTTTAATCATACTAGGAGCTCTTTTTCTTACTCTAAGCCCTCCTGGTAAAGTAGTCTCAGCACAAGTTAAGCCTTTTTCGATTGATGTATCCATCACACGCCAAATCTCAGCTAATTTTTCAAAAGAATCCTGCTCCCCATAGGCTGTTTTTTCATTTTCAAACATTATTTCATCAATTGTTTTATTATCTTTCTGACAAAGTTCCTTTAATTCAGCCATACTTGCAAATTTATACGGTTTATTGCACAACACTTCTGTAGGAACCTCATCCTTCTTTATTTGTTTTTTATCGACAATAAAGCCCCCTCCTATTGAAAAATACTCTTTCTCACAAAGTAACTCATTGTTTTCAAACAAAGAAAAACGCATCCCATTAGCATGCTCTGGCAAAAACTCATCGTAATGAAATACTAAATCCTTATCATAATCAAAATCAATTTTAAATTCTTGATTAAGATCTAATTTTTTATGAGCCAAACAATTATCATATAATTTTTTTGCTAACTGTATATCCACAGATTCAGGCAAAAAACCCATTATACCCAAAACAACTGCATAATCAGTTTTATGTCCTTTACCTGTCAAAGCCAATGAGCCAAATAAATCTATCTTAATACGTGTTGTATTAGTTAAATTATTTTTATATAGATTAATAAAGTCACACCCAGCACGCATTGGACCTATTGTATGTGACGAAGACGGGCCAACCCCTATAGAAAAAAGTTCAAAAGTACTTTCCATAAAATCTCCCAAAAAATATGGTTCTTTAAAATTTAAAGACGATTAATTATATCTCATTTTAATCTTTTTTCTCTAATTTTCCAATCAGGCATATAGCTTGCAATATAATTATAAAAATCTTTTGAATGGTTTGGATGTGTTAAATGAGCAATTTCGTGAAGAACAACATATTCTATTGCCTCTATATCTCTTAAAATCAAATTAAAATTTAAATTAATAGTTTTTTTGACATAATTACAAGAACCCCAACGAGTTTTAGTTTTTTTTATAGTAACCCTTTGTATTTCTTGGCCAGTTATTTTTAAAAATTTTGCAACAAGATTATTTAATATAATATCAGCTCTATCTTTATAAAACTCTTCTAATAACTGTAACTTAAATTCTCTATTATCGATAACGCTTGAATTTAGTAATAACTCAAGGTATTTTTCATGCTCACAAATCAAATTCTGCTTTGAGGGTGTAAGTTTTATAAAATACTCTCGACCTAAGAAATAAACTTTATCACCATTTCTTAAGAGATACTCATTATACTCATACTTTCTATTAACTGATAACCTTTTACTATGTTTTTCTATCCATGATCTTTTTGATTCAAGTAATGTAAATATTTCTTTTTTAGTCACCCCTTTTGGTGATATTACTGTAACTAAACCATCTTTACTTAAAGAGATCTTTAAGTTTTTAATATTTTTATAAACTATATCAACCTTATATGTCATTCTTAATCAAAGCTGTATGTCTGATAAGATCCTAAAACTTTAAGAAAAGTGCTCTTTTTAAGCACTTCTAGGAGAGTTTTTTGAATGTTAGCATCATCCTCAGAACCTTCAAAGTCAACAAAAAACAAATAGTTCCAAGCTCTATCCCTAGATGGCCT
This sequence comes from Francisella halioticida, assembly GCF_002211785.1. Taxonomy (NCBI): domain Bacteria; kingdom Pseudomonadati; phylum Pseudomonadota; class Gammaproteobacteria; order Thiotrichales; family Francisellaceae; genus Francisella; species Francisella halioticida. Next base: position 649,486 of record NZ_CP022132.1, on the reverse strand, counting down.
TGATTCTATCTTAGTTAAATTAATATCATATTTACCAAAAATATTTAAGGTATTAACTAAAGCATTAGGTTTTTCTTCCACAGAAAAGATAAGTGTTGTTTTATATTTATTACTATCGGAATTCACATTGATTGAATCGTATCCCATTAAGAAAAAACGAGTATAATTAAAATGTTCATCTTCAAGTTGATCCTGGAAAATTTTTAATCCATACGTTTTAGCTGCCAACTCTCCAGCTATAGCAAGATTATTCTTTTGCTTAGTTTCAAAAATGTGTTTTGCTGCACCTGCTGTATCAACAAAAGCCTCTGGTATTAGCTTTAAATGTTTTAAACTCTTTGAACATTGGGCTAAAGCCATCGGATGAGATATTACACTTTTAATATCGGATATTCCAGCATCTGGCAAGCCCATTAAGCAGTGTTTAATCTTCAAAATGACTTCTGCTTTTACTTTTAGATTACTTTTAATCAACTCATCATATGCAGGAACTACAGATCCTGCTAAAGAATTTTCTACTGGAATCATCACAAAATTTGATTTGCCTGCAATCGTATGCTCAATAGCATCTGAAAAAGAAAGACATGGTATAGTTTGAAAGTTTTTTATACCTTGTTGATCTAAAAAATTGGTTATAGCTTGCTCAGAATATGCACCATGTTCGCCTTGAAAAGAAACTTTAATCATAGAAATAGTTTAGATAATTTTTTATAAATAATAATACAGTTTTTTCAAACTTAATAAAACAGTAACATACGCAACTAACTAGATAAAAATACAGATTAATGACTATTCTGTTGATATAATGCTGATTCTATACCTTGTTGTATTTCACCTGCTGTCAAACAATAATATTTAGCAACTATACAAGTAACAAAACTAATAACTAATAAAGCAGCAGAGGCTGAATAAAAATGCAAAAATCCTATTCCACCAAAATCACTCAAGTATGATACAACTGATACAGCAATAATATAAAACCAAAACCAAATAGACTGTTTAAAATGCCAAGAAATTCTTTCTGATTTATCAGCACCAAAACTTCTATATGCTCCAAGCATAAAAATTGCTATACATATAGCGATACCTGACTTAGATACAATATCCCAACCACTCCATAAAAAAATCAATGTTGATGAGAAAACTCCTAATAATGATATTAAAAACACCATTTTTAGTTTAAAAGGTCTCTCAATATCTGGGAGTCTGTGTCGCATAGCTAAAGTCGATGTTGCACCTGTCAAATATGTTAAAGATATCAAAGATGTTAAAAATGTTGTCATTGTCTGCCATCCAGGAAAAGGAGCAAACATCACCATCGCTATTAAGAAATTAAGAATAATTGCATAAAGAGGTTTGCTAGTAACTGGATTTAGCTTATTCAAAACCTTAGGCATATAACCATTTGATACCATTGCATTTAAAGAATTTAAAGCTACACAGAAATATAAAAGCCCTGCTACTAATGGAAAAAGTATTGCACCAAAATATAAGAAGTACAAAACCCATGTCTGACCCAAATTTTGAGCAATTAAAGCAAATGCTCCAAAATTAGCATTACCATTAGAAAATATATCTTGCATACCCCACTGATTATTATGCACATACTTAGATACTATCATTACATATGCAATTTGCAAAAATATGAAAATAAATAAGCAAACCAATATTGTTCCTATAGTTGCCATTGGAATCGCTTTTGATGGATTTTTTGTATTACCAGCCATCTCAACAATAGCTTTAAAACCAACGAAAGCATAACCAATACCACCTAAAGATATTGCTGAAAATACGCCATTTATACCATACGGCATAAATAAAAAGTTAGTCTCAACTGTTTTTGAGCTTAATTGAGGTAGCGTATAGCATAATGCTATTAAAGCTCCGCCAATAATCATGGGAACAACAACTTTAAATAAAGTAATTATATTATTAATCTTTACCAACCATCTTAATGAATAAAAATTAAAAGCACAAAACACCAGTAACAGTACTACAGCTAGAGGTGTTCCATGGCCTGATAAGGCTCCGGTTTTAATATTTATCAAACTTGGATAAAAAACTGCTAGATATTGTATTACAGCTTGCACTTCTATAGGTGCTAAAACTAAATAAGAAATCCATGTGATCCATGCAAAAATATAGCTTAATAAAGTACCATGAGTTATATGCGGAATTCTAGATGAAGATCCCTGTACCGGAACAATAGTACAGCTTTCTGCAAAAGTTAATGCGATAAAAACCATAAAAACTGCACCAATAATCCAAGATAATATGGAAGCTGGGCCAGCATATTCAGAAGTGTACTGAGCCGAAAACATCCAGCCAGAACCCATAATAGTCCCTATACCTATCGCTATAAGGCTACCCATAGTTAACCTATCATTTGTCATAAAAAAAGATATTTTTTTGCGCTATACTTTCAGTTTATGTCCTGAAAAGCCAAAAGTAAAGTTTTATAATAATTTGGATCTATGTTTCCTTTCTAATAATTCTTTGATTTAAGGTTGTGATAATGTCATATTCTATTGTTTGTAATTTTTTAGCCAACGCTTTGGCACTATTTTTTCTCTCAGGTCTATTTGATATAAGTTCTACCTTATCATCAGCTTTTAAGCCTAGCTCATTATTGCCTAAAGATACTGCTAAAGCATCCATATTTATTCTACCTACTATTGGATAACTTTTACCTTGGGCATAGACAACCCCTTTATTTCCTAATTCTCGAGGAAAACCATCTCCATAACCAACTGGCAGTATAGCTATATACTCACTTTTTTTACCAATATAACATATAGAATATCCAACCTCAGGCATCTCATCTAACTTTATTAGTTTTACTATTTTTGTAACTAACCTAGCTACTGGTCGTATGACCTTTAACTGCTCATCGACATTAAAATCTGGCAAAAATCCATAACTCAATATTCCTGGTCTAACCATATCAAAGATGATATCCTTTTGCCCTATACAACCATAAGAATTTGCTAGATGACATATTGTTTGGCTATTTAAAGACTTTACAAACTCTTGTATTTTTCTGAACTTTTCTATCTGGAATTGGTTAAATGAATTATTTTTTTCATCTGCACATGCTAAATGGCTATACACCCCCTCAAGATCTATGTATTTAGATCTTTGGGCTTTTTCTACTATATCCGCAACATGCTCACAATTAATACCTAACATATTCATACCAGTATTAACAAAAATATGAATTTTGGCTTTTTTAGAACTCTGCCTTGAATAATGTTCTATTTTATCAATATCTTTAAAACGATGTACACTAATTCTAATTTCTCGATCTATTAACCTCTTAATGTAAAGAGTTTCAATAACCCCAAAAATCAATATAGGTTTATTTGAAGAGCTCTTATAAACATCAAGTGCCTCACTTGCACATGCAGTAGCATAAAAATCAACAATATCTTTAGTATTTTTCACCACAAGCTGTAAATCATGACCATAGGCATTAGCTTTAACAGGTAGGCATAACTTTGATTGTGAATATGCTTTTATTGTAGAAATATTGCTTCTTAATATAGCTATATCTAACTCAAGAAAGTTTATATCCATGAAAGATCACCTAAAGTATAAATATCTGCTGTATATTATGTATAAAATTAGTCAGTCCCGTATTCACAAGAAGGTTTTGTAAACGTTTTCCACAGCTACCATCATACATCATAATAACAAAACTAAAAATAACTAGATCTAGTAAAGATATTTGATCGTTAAAAGAATATTTTCTATCATTTATAAAGTCAGCTATTGCTCTTAGGTTCTCTTCTGCTCTAGAGTAGATTTCATCATTAGTTAGATTAACCACACCAGCAGCTTTTAATTGACGTAAAATATTTCTTTTTGCTACAGGATATACAATATTAGCCATTGCTTTAGGTAAACTTGTTGATTCTATAAAATCTTTTTTCCAAATAACGTTATTTTTATCAGCCCAGCGCCCATATATCCCAACCCAATATAGACTATCTTCACAAAGCCTAATAAAAGCTGTTGAAATAGCTTTTTGCTGTGAGTCCAAATGACTATCTATGCTGGTTTGGCTTTGTTGCTCAAGCATTTTAATTATAAGATTACTATCAGCAAACTTCTTACCCATAGTTTCTATATAAGGCATTTTGCCTGTTGGAGACTTATTAAACTCTAAGTTAAAATGATTCTTGTAACTAATATCCATAGCCTTAAAATAAAGCTCTAATTTTAAACAGAAAGGGCTACAACTATAGCCTCTATCTTTTAAAGGAGGTAACTGGTGTAAATGAATCATATATGTCCCTAATTATCAAAATCTATAATATTGTTTGCTGATTTTTGTGATGAATCTTCTTGTTCTGATAGAATATTTTCTTTAACAATATCTGCTTTTTCAAAATCAGATATAACAAGATCATCAAGTCTACCATTTTTTATAACTATATATCCTCTATATCTCTCATTAGAGATTACTGTATTATAGTCAAATGAATACACTCTATAAAAAACTATTTTTTTATTCTCAAATTTCATAGTAATTTTACGCAAACACACAGTATCATCGAGCAAATCTAAATTATGTTTTTGTGACGAACGTTCAGCCACACCTACTGCATACTCTTTATTTTTCATAAAATTCCGCCACGCAAAAAAACATATTGCTAAAAAAATTATTGTATATAATGCTACCGACATGCTATTTAAACTTAAAATATCAATTAATAGACTATTATATGGTAAAATCTACCCGTTACAAAATATAAGAACTAAGATGCTTTGAAAAATCTAAAATATTTTTACGGATCAATTATAGTAACTGCCATAGGAATAGTTCTTGGAGAATACCTATATCCATCAATACCACTAGCAACAACATATACTATATTAATTTTAGCAGCACTAGAAATATCTCTAAGTTTCGACAACGCTATTATAAACGCTAAAGTTCTTCGACAGATGCCTAAAAAATGGCAAAAAATATTTATTTATGTGGGACTACCTATAGCTGTATTTGGTATGCGTCTAGTATTCCCAATTTTATTAGTAAAACTAACTAGTGGTACTAACTTTATAGATGTCATACATCTTGCCTTAAATAATCCTGAGAAATATCAGGAAATACTAGAATACTCTATGCCATATATATGTAGTTTTGGTGGTAGTTTTTTACTCATGGTGTTTTTAAACTTTTTCCTTAGTGAAAATGATGGTTACCACTGGATTCCTCTAGTTGAAAATAATAAATTAATCAGAAAAATTCGTGAATACAACGGAGGTTATATTTTTTTTGCTATAGTTATTGGCTTTATTGTAGTTTATCTCACAAATCCTACTTACCAAGGTGAGTTAGCTCTAGCATACCTTTTAGGAATAATAGTTCACGAAAGCTTAGGACTACTTAATTCATTTTTTGATTCAGCTAAAATTGATACCTTAGATATAGCTCGTAATGGTTTAATGGGTTTCATCTATCTAGAAATAATTGATGCTTCTTTTAGTTTCGATGGTGTAGTTGGCGCGTTTGCAATTACTACAAATATCATAATAATAATGATAGGTCTAGGTATTGGTGCCATGTTTGTTAGGTCTTTAACTATACTCTTTGTTGAGAAGAAAACATTAGCTAAATACATCTACCTAGAACACGGGGCTCATTATGCAATTGGTTTCTTAGCAGCAATATTACTATTGAAAATATTTATTCATATTCCAGAATGGTTTAGTGGTTCTATAGGTATTTTGATACTAGCAATATCGTTTATACACTCAGCTATAACTAACAAAAACTTAGAAAATTAAGCTTTTTAACTGGTTAATATCTTTAGCTATATTATCAGCAACCTCGATAACTTTTTGCCTAGATACATGCTCTGTATATGCTATAAATTTATTAGCAAAACCAGCCTCATATAATTGATAATCAGTATAACCATCACCTACTGCAATAACTTCTCTACCAATTAAGGCTTTAGTTTTTTCAAATGCTTTTAACTTAGAATCACAAGCACCATTAAAATTATCAAGAGATACAAAATTACCATTACTATCCCAGGTTATATTAACCGCAAAAATATTCTGTTGAGGAACTCCTAAATAATCAGCAAAAGGCTCAACACTTTCTGTCAACCCTCCACTAAAAATCCAAATCTGATAAGCTTTATTTTTTAGTTCTTTAACTAATTCTAATATCCCATCTGTTAATATATTTGGGCAGTATTTATCAGCAAAATCTTTTATACTCTGTTTAGTTGGGCTTGCTATAGCCAGGCGCCTTTCTAAAGACTCTCTAAAATCAAGATCTCCTTGCATTCCTAAATTTGTTATTTTTTCAATTTCTACTATTTTTCCTGGAGAATCTTTCAATGCAGATTCTAAAATAAGCTCCAATGATTCTTTTTTAATTAAAGTCGAATCAAAATCAAATATTATATTTTTCATAAAAGTTTCTATTTTAAATAAATTACATGTAATGCTGGAGGTATTTGGATTGGTAAATATGCCTTATATATTAAACCTAAATCACTTGCATTTAGGTAAACAATATAACTAAGCTTTTTACTACTATCAATTACATTAATAAAAATTAAACCATCATCTTCATTTTCAGCCCTAGGATTTGCTATAAAAATTGGTTCTGAAACATAGTCCTGGCCAAACTTATATTCAAGAATACTATTATTATATAAATCTATTTTTACTACGCTATTAAAAAACTCTGCTTGATCTGTGCGATTAGCTAAATATATAAATTGATAATCTTTAGTTAATAATTTTTGATTAATCCTAGGAAACTCAACATTTTTATCACTTAGTACTACTTTATCTACACGATCGTAATCAAGATCTATAACTATCCTACTAACTTGCGTTTCAAGCGTACAATCATCATTATATATATTCTCAAAATAGAACTTTTTATAAGGTTCTAAATTATTTGTATACTCTATAAAATCTAGATGAATTTTTTGATCTTTTTCAAAAGAGTTTGCCGTATGTAACATAACAAAACTAGGAGCGTCAATAAATTTAGTTTTCAGTGTATTTCTATTTACTACTAGTAATTGACACTTTGCATTACTATCGTGTGATATAACTTCTGAAATTGGTTTAGACAAAAATTCTACTGGTTTTGCTCTTAATGGTCCTAAATATAATACAACATAGCTTTCTGTTAAAAATAAAGTATGATTATAAATAAATTGCTGATTAGAAAATTTATAAAGCTCTTGTCTTTGACAACTATCTTTAGAAACTTTATAAATGCTATATTTACAATCTCTTGATATATCAATGACAAAATTAAATTGCTCCTTAGTAGTTGGGTCAAACTGAGGATGCGCACAGCTAAATTGTCCTTTAAGATTATCATTAAACTTAAATTCATCTAATGTTTGAAGACTTTTGTTATCAAATTCAAGCATTGTAGTAACTTCACTAGTAGCCAATAGTTTATTATCAAACTTAAGAATATTGACATTTAAACTTGGTTTCTCAGCTTTTGAGCCTAAAATTATCTTTATTATAGTAGCTATTCTACTAAATTTAGAAGGAACCATCGTGCCAAATTCATCATACTTCATTCGTCCTTTTTTTGAGGCAAAATATTGTTGTGATTCTAAGAACTTGTTTGAAAAGTAAATATTGTTGCCTTCTTTATAAAAACTATACAGCATTGCTAAACCATCGAACCAATGATTTAATTTTATTTTTCCATATTCAAACTTAGCAGGACCAACTCTTAAAATCTGTCCATCAAACCAATTTGGTAAGTTCGATATTTCAGATTTTAATATATAGCTTGAAAACTCTTGATCAACACTAGTAAAAGTTGCAGATAATTTACTCACAGCCGCTCATAAACAAACATAGTTATATTTATTATACTTTATTTACTTAAATAACATTTGAAACTATTAAGAAAATAGCTATAAATCAAGTATTAAACGTATAAATATTTAAGTCTTATAGATTGTTAATTTATTTTTGAACTTCTTACTTCTACAATACTCTAAATCTATTAATAGTGTATAAAATTTCTGCCAACTTATAGTAATAAGAATACTTAACTAATAAGATTTCACTTTTTTTCTATTAAAAAATTGCTTATTATTAAGCATTCTTATCAAACTATAGAATCTAAAGATGCAAAGATCTTCCAAAAAACCTTTGGTTTCTATAAAAAACCTATCTAAACAATTTGACGATGGGCATCTAGCTGTTGACTCAGTCAACCTGGAGGTTTACCCAAAGGAGTTTTTTTCGCTACTTGGAGGTTCAGGTAGCGGTAAAAGTACTCTTCTAAGAATGTTAGCAGGTTTTGAAAAACCAACTGATGGTAAAATTATTATTGATGGTGTGGATATGTCAAATACTCCACCATATAAAAGACCTATAAACATGATGTTTCAGTCATATGCGTTATTTCCTCATATGAATATAAAACAAAACATTATGTTTGGACTTAAACAAGAAAAATCTTTAAATAAAGAAGATATTGAAAAAGCTACTGATAGAGCGCTTAAAATTATAAAAATGGATCACTTATCCAAAAGAAAGCCACATCAACTATCTGGTGGCCAACGCCAACGTGTTGCCTTAGCAAGATGTTTAGCAAAAAGGCCCAAGTTAATACTACTTGATGAACCGTTATCAGCCTTAGATAAGAACCTCCGTGATCAAATGCAATTTGAACTTGTTGATATCCAAGAGCAAACTGGAAGCACTTTTATAATGGTGACTCATGATCAAGAAGAAGCTATGACAATGTCTACTAGAATAGGTATTATGTCTGAAGGATGGCTAGAACAAGTTAGTACACCCTCTGAGATATATGAATTTCCAAAAAGTAAATTTGTTGCTAATTTTATTGGCAAAAGTACAATTTTTGAAGGTCGAGTAGAAGAAGTAGATAGGACTCGCAGTGTTATAACTTCTGAACAAGCTGGTACATCTTTTGTATTACGCAGAAATATTGAAGCCATAGAAGATCAAGAAATTTGGGTTGGATTAAGACCAGAAAAGATAGTTATAAATAAAGAAAAACCTAATGACTATGATCCTCAAAATCCTGTAAATTGTATTAAGGGAACAGTTGAAGATATTGCTTATATGGGAGGTTTGTCTACTTATCATGTAAGAACTACAAACGGTTATATAGTAAAATCTACTGATTTTAATATAGAAAGAAATGCTGATCACCCGTCTTGGGATGACGAAGTATACCTTACTTGGGAATCACAAAATATTATGGTGTTATACTCATAATGCAAAACTTAGAAAAAAGCTTTAGACATATACTAGTCTATCTAATACCTTTTGTATGGTTTGCAGTATTTTTGCTTATCCCATTTTTATTTGTAGTTGGTATGAGCTTTACCTTACCTGCTGATGGAACCCCTCCAGTAACTTCATTATTAGCATATAAGCAAGCAACCCTACATTTTACACTCTATCTGAGTAACTATATTGAGCTAGTACACTATAATCTAGTATTTATATCTTTGCTCAACTCTTTTAAAGTTGCCTTTATAACAACAGCTTTATGTATTTTAATTGGTTACCCTATGGCATTGGCTTTATCAAGGGCGAAAAAAAATACACAGCTTTTCTTCCTAATACTGATAGTTATACCTTATTGGACTTCTTTTCTACTTAGAACTTATGCATGGGTAACTCTACTTGGCAATCATGGTTTAAATGAATTTTTAATGAGTTTAGGTTTACCTAGTATGGCTTTACTTTATAATGATTTTTCAATGTATTTAGGTATGGTTTACTGTTACTTACCATTTTTAATATTGCCGCTATATAGCACTTTAATAAAAATTGATCCTTGTCTTTATGATGCAGCTGAGGATTTAGAATCTAAGCCGATTAACTCATTCTTTAAAATAACTGTACCTTTATCTATGCCAGGGCTAATTGCTGGAAGCTTATTAATATTTATCCCTGCAATTGGTGAAGTTGTTGTACCTCAAATTATGGGGGGTATGAACTCCTTAATGATTGGTAATGTCATTTGGGAAGAATTCTTCACATCCAATAATTGGGGAATGGCTGCGGCAATATCTGTAATATTGATAGTTGTTTTGGTGCTACCTATCTTATGGATGCAACGTATCCAAACAAAAAGAACTTTTGTATAGAGGAGAATAAGCAATGAAAAAATTTACATTTAGCAATATTATGCTTATTTTAGGTTTAATATTTCTATATATACCTCTTGTAATCTTAGTTATCTTCTCGTTTAGCAACTCGCAAATAATTAATCTATGGGGTGGTTTTACTTTTAACTGGTATCACGAAGTAATACATGATGAAGATATCATCAATGCAACGTTTACTAGCTTAAAAATAGCCATTATTACCTCTATCGTCTCAACATTACTTGGAACAATAGTTGCATACGCTATGACTAGATTTAGGTTTTTTAGATCTAGAACATTTCTATATGGTCTTGTTGCAACTCCTTTAGTTTTACCTGATATTATTCTTGGTGTAGCCCTATTACTGATGTTTTCAACATTACAGCATCTTATTGATTGGCCTCATGGACGCGGAACAACCACTGTTGTCATAGCCCATGTAACAATGTGTACAGCATATGTAACAATAGTCATGCAATCAAGAATAGCTAGTGTAGATATTTCTCTAGAAGAAGCAGCTTTAGACCTAGGTGCTGGACCTATAAAAACTTTTTTTGCTATTACCATACCTCAGTTAATTCCAGCGCTTATCACGTCTATATTATTAACATTCACTTTATCTATTGATGATCTTGTTGTTACAGAGTTTGTTGCAGGAAGTAATAATCCTACTTTACCTATGTATATCTATTCTACAGTTAAAAATGGACCTACTCCTGAGATAAATGCTCTAGCAACAATTATGATTAGTATAATTGTAATAGGTGTCTTAGCAGGTATGTTTATATCAATGAGGTTTCAAAAGAGGCAAAACTAATATATAAAAAATAAAAACTATTCAAAAATCATCATTACAATAGATAATATAAGCAGCAAACCTAAAACTAGGTTAAATATTCTTAGATGCTTTTCATCACTCAAAATCCTTTTTACAAGATTGCCCCCAAATAACCAAAAACCTGTACAAAAAAATGAAACAATCATATAAATGATTGATATTACAATTACTTGAAAAGATAAGCTTATATTATCACTAATTACGGTATAAGTAGATATAACTCCAACAGCCATAACCCAGGCTTTTGGATTTATCCATTGAAATAGTGCTGCTTGCTTAAAACTTAATGGCTTATTATTTTTTTCATCACTATAGGTTGATGATGAAATTATCTTCAAAGCTAACCAAATCATATATATTGCGCCTATGATCTTTATGACTAAATGCAATTTTGGATAGTTCACAAAGATAGACTCTAAACCAAGTCCTATAACAAGCACCATAAAAGGAAACCCTAAACATATCCCTAAATAATGAGAAAATGTCCTTCTTATACCAAACTTAATTGATGATATTAGTAACATCAGATTATTTGGTCCAGGTGTAACTGTTGATGAAACACAAAATAGAAGTAAAGATAAATAAAAGCTCATGAAAAAATATCTTAATTAAAGACTCTCACGATATCTAAAAGGTAAAAATAATAGCCATTTTTTACAATAGACCTTATTAATTAATAAGTGTTTGTGATTTATTATTAACTCAAGGAAATATTAATTTATAAGGATAAGATAGGTAAAAAATTAAAATTATTATTCGTCAACTGAAACAAATTTACGGTTTAAAGCACCACCAGCATGGAACTTAACAGTGCCATCTTTAAGAGCAAATAAAGTATGATCTTTACCACAACCAACATTTACACCAGGATGAGTTTTAGTACCTCTTTGACGCAGAATAATAGTCCCTGCTTTTACAAACTCACCACCGTATCTTTTAACACCTAAATACTTAGGGTTTGAATCTCTTCCGTTTCTAGTACTACCACCAGCTTTCTTATGAGCCATTTGTATACTCCTTAAATATTCTTAATAAAATTATAAACTAATAGATGAAACTTTTACCGCTGTAAAATACTGACGGTGGCCTTGTTGCTTCATGCTGTGCTTACGACGACGGAACTTCATAATTTTCACTTTCTTATGACGACCCTGTTCTACAACTTCACCAACAACTTTAGCACCTTCTACAACAGGAGCGCCTACTTTGACTTCGCCTTCTGTAGTTTGTCCCATTAAAACTGTATCAAACTCAACTTTCTCACCAATACCAAGGTCAAACTTCTCAAGTTTAACTACTTCGCCTTCTTTTACCTTGTATTGCTTACCGCCATTTTTAATTATCGCGTACATTTATTACTCCATTTATTAGATTTTAAATCCTCAGAACTGCCTAACAATTCATAGACTTCTGACTTTTTGTTATTATTTAAACTTACCTAGATAAAACTAGACATCGTATTATAACAAAAAATACTATAATGACAAATACTAGATTTAAGTTTTTGATGTTCTAGTTAAAAAGACATAAATTAAAACTGTGATCATACCCTCCTATTTGGGACACTTAGGTGTTAAGAAAAGGAGACAAGATGAGATATACAAAAGAGTTTAAAGATGAAGCTGTTAAATTATGTTTACAACCAGATGCAAATAGACGAGAAATAGCAGATAACTTAGGGGTTAAATATAAAACCATTTGCAGTTGGATATCCAAAGCCATGTCAAACCCTCAGAAAGAAATAAAGATAGATTATAAAACGCAGTACCAGCAACTATCTTTTGAAAATACTGATTTGAAGAAAAAACTCAAACAGGCAGAAACAGAGCGTGAAATACTAAAAAAGGCAGCAGCGTACTTTGCAAAGCAAAATCTGTAAGGTACGCCTTTATTAAGGAGCATTATAAAGTTATGCCAGTAACAACACTATGTAAACCTTTGAATGTGAGCACATCTTCATATTACAGTTGGATTCATAAACCTATAGGTAAAAGGCAATATAATGATGCTGAACTAGATGATGCTATTTTAATGAACATAAATCTAGATATGGAAGTGTTAGGATATACAAAGAGCTTAAAGATATGGGTTGGAAAGTTACTCAACCTAGAGTATCTAAACGTATGAAATTACTTGGTTTACATGCTAAAGCGGCTCGTAAGCATAAGAAAACTACAGATTCTAACCACAACAAACATGTTTATGATAATTTATTAGAACAAAACTTCACTGCTTTATCTGTAAATCATAGGTGGGTTACAGATATAACTTATGTACCTACACAAGAGGGGTGGCTGTATCTTTGTGTGATTATAGATTTATTCTCAAGATCAGTTATTGGTTGGGCAATGGATTCTAGGATGAAAGCGGATTTAGTTTGTAATGCTTTAAATATGGCATTATTTAGAAGAAATTTTCCTAGTGGTGTGATTATACACTCTGATAAAGGGTCACAGTACTGTAGCAAACAATATCAAGACATTATTAAAGAACACTGGCTACTATCAAGTATGAGCTCTAAAGGATGCTGTTACGATAATGCTGCTTGTGAAAGTTTCTTTGGAACTTTAAAAGTAGAGTTAGTACATGATGAAAGCTATAAAACTAGAGAAGAAGCTAAACTATCAATATTTGAATATATTGAAGCTTACTATAATACAAAAAGGAGACATTCTACAATAAATTATATGACTCCATATCAATTTGAATATATAATGGAAAATGAAGTAGTAAACTGTCCCAAATTGACGGGGTAGATCAGTATCCAATAAAAAATATCCCTGCCCCAAAACCATAGATTGTTTCTGAGAGTGACAAATCGGAAATCATTTGTATTTTAGCAAATGACACATTACTCTATCAAGATATGCAAATGTATAACAGATCGAAAGAAAAGGTGTGAATAAGCATGCAAAAATGCCCCCTTTTAGGGGCAAATAAGCACAGAAAAATGCCCCCCTGAGGTGGTAAACTACCCTACATTTTTTATAAATATAGGGCTTAAATTAAGGTGATAAAAATGGATAAAAAAACAGCCATTTTAGTAATGCGTCGTGAAGGCAATTCAATAAGTGAAATATGTACTAGCCTGAATGTGTCAAAGAACACAGTCAGAAAAATTATCCGAGAAAAAGATGTTGAGTATATTCCTAAACAATATCAACGTAAAGTGACTTTTTACCCAAAGTTACAAGACTATATCAAGATACTTGAAGAAATGCTTGCACATGATTTGAAGCTAGAAAAGAAATCTCAGAGAAGTACTCGTAAATATCATAACCATTTAGAAGCTCTAGGCTATACAGGCTCTTATGATTCTGTAAGAAAGGTATGTTAAGAAATACTACGAAAAACACACTGCTCAACTAAAGGATAGCTTTATACCACTATACTTTGACCCTGATGAAGCTTACCAATTTGATTGGAGTGAAGAAACTGTAGAGTTAGGTGTAAAGATAACTAAAATAAAATTAGCTCATTTTAAATTGTCTTATAGCAGGATGTTTTTTGTGATTGCATACCTAAGAGAAAGTCAAGAAATGCTGTTTGATGCACATGATAAGGCTTTTGAGTTCTTTGGTGGAGTAACTCAAAGAGGTATCTATGATAATATGAAAACAGCAGTAGATAAAGTGTTTGTGAGCAAATCCAACCGTAAGTTCAATCAAAACTTCTTATGTATGTTAAAGCATTATGTTATAGAGCCCACAGCATGTAACCCAGCTTCAGGATGGGAAAAAGGACAAGTAGAAAACCAAGTTGATAATATCAGAGATTGGCTATTCAAGCCAAGGTTGAAATTTGATACATTGGAGGAGCTTAATAGACATTTACAACAAAGAGTATTAGATATATCTAAACAACGCAAACATACAGAAATAAGAGATAAAACTATTTATGATGTGTTTAGACAAGAAAAAAGCTTATTGCGAGACTTTAGTTCCCCCTTTAATGGGTATAAAGAAATTACACGCAAGGTAGATAAGACCTGTTTGGTTAGCTACGATAGTAATAGATATAGTGTCGCTTGTGAATATGCTAATAGATCTGTAGATGTTAGAGCTTATCCAAGCAAAATAAGAATTTTCTGTAATGGTAACAAGATTGCTACACATGATATATGTTTAGATAGAAATAAAAGGATACTTAACCCATATCATTATCTAAACCTTTTGGAAAGAAAGCCAGGAGCGTTGAGAAATGGAGAACCTTTTAAAGATTGGGTTTTACCTAAAAGTATTTTAAAAGTTAAAGATCTTCTGATGTCTAAGAACGGTGGAGATAGGCAAGCTGTTGAGGTTCTATTATCTTTGAGAGATTATGGCATTGAGGCTGTTGAAATAGCATGTGACTTAGATATTGGTAGTAATGTTATAAATTCTCAGCATATTATAAACTCAATAATACGTTTAAAATGTGAGAAAGGTGCACCTATAGTTGATGTTGATGATAGTCTAAAGCTTAAGAATCCACCAATAGCTAACTGTAATAATTATAATCAATTATTAGGAGGTCTATAAATATGATAGAACTTCAAGAGTATTTAAAAAAGTTACATCTAAGTACAGTTTTAGATGGTCTTAAAGAGATTGATAAGGATGATACTCAATATTATAAGTGGTTAGAGGAGCAACTTGAGAAAGAGGTCAGTTATAGAGCTGTTAAATCAATTAATAATCAAATTAAATTGGCTAAGTTCCCTACAGCTAAATCTTTGGATGAATTTGATTTTGATAAGAGTGTAATCAACAAAGAGCTTGTTATAGGCTTACAAAGCACAGGTTTGGTAGATAGTAAGCGTAACATTATTTTAGTTGGTGGTTACTGGCACTGGTAAGACTCATACAGCTATAGCCATTGCTAGAGAAATAGTCAAATTAGGTAGGAAAGCAAGATTTCACAATATCGTTGATTTGGTTAACCAATTAGAGCAGCAGAAGTTAAACAATAACTCGGGAAAGCTTGCGGAAAAGTTAAAATCAATGGATGTGATTGTTTTAGATGAATTGGGCTATTTACCTTTCTCAAAGTCTGAAGGAGCTTTATTATTCCACCTTCTGAGTAAGTTACATGAAAATGTATCTTTGATTATAACTTCAAATTTATCTTTTGGAGAATGGACACAGATTTTTAGGGATAAGAAGATGACTTCAGCTATGCTAGATCGTTTAACTTTTAACTATGAAATTATTGAAACTGGCAATGATAGTTTTAGACTTAAAAATAGGAAATAAAACAGATGATTTTGACTGACTAAAAATCAGTCATTTTAGGTCCTCTAGGGGGTCAAAAATTCGGTGCCTATAGGGGTCAATTTTCAATACCTATTGACACACCTGTTGAAAAAACCTTATCTAGCCTGTGTTTTAGTATCGGCGTAATAAATACTGATAATATCAAATATATAGGAATAGTACCCAACACAATTAGTGTAAGTTGCCAACTGTACAAAAACAACACCGCAATAAATATAAATGTAAATGATAAATCAATCACTAATGTCAAAGCAGTACTAGTGATAAAACTACGGATACTATCTAACTCTTTAACTCTAGCGACATTTTGTCCAACTTGTCGTGGCTCAAAATATGATAATGGTAGTTTCATTAAGTGTTAAAATAGCTTAGAGCCCAAGACGACATCAAGTCTAGAAGTTGTATGACTAAACAGATAAGTACGAATAGTGCCAAATAAAACTTCAAATATTGCTACTACTAAAAATACTATTGCTAGAGTATTTAAAGTGGTAAGACCATTATGCATAATTACCTTATCCATAACCACCTGAAAGAAAAACGGTGTAACCAAACCAAATAACTGAATAAATAAAGACACTATTAGTACATCTTTGAAAATATGTCTATACTTCCACAAAGCTGGTACAAACCACTTAATATTAAAACTCTCTTGAGAGTCTTTAGCTGTATCCTTATACGTTATAAGAATTGCTCTATTATTATAGATCTCTGCTAAATCTGACTCAGATAATGCCAACAATTCTTTACTCCCCTGTTGAATAACTAAATACTCATTATCTTGGATTCCTGCTAAAACAAAGTTATCACCATTATTATCTTGTAAAATAATAGATAAAACTCTAGGGTTAATATTTTGTGGCTTTAGCGTAACTGCTTTAGCTTTAAAATTATTAGCTTTTATAGCTCTTAATAGATTAACTTCACTTATACTACCATCCGTATCACCATACTCATGCTGAATCTGTTTAGCATCTATAGCAACCCTATTAAATGCGGCAATCTGACAGAATGAAAACACTTTTGAATTCATATATACTACTTATTTATAAGAAATCACTAAACTTAATAATATAAAAAAACTCATGATTTTTAAAACAAAAAAAGTGTTTTGCTGTAAAAAATATTTACTTTTATTATTTTTTCTTATAACAGCTTGTATGTTTGCTACCCCAAGTATATATTATTGTCCTTCACCACAAGACTTTAAAAAGATCGACAAGGATCTAACTGCTAAAACAAGTTTTCATGATTTTAAATACCTCTGGACAGCTAAAGATCAAATACCAACACAATTCCCTGAGTACCCTCTTACATTTAAAGGGGCTGATCTTGTTAACTGCCAGGGTGAACTATGTGAAATAGAATGTTACTATTTTTCCAATATTGAAGCTCATCTAATAACAGCAACTATGAAATCCACCCAAAATTTACATATTTATCAGAAACAAAATGAGTATCTAAGAGACTTTAGTTGCCAATATACTGAACATGTAGACTGCCCTTTTGTGATAAATTATTTCTAACAATGTGAATGTCTGGCAAAAGACAAGAAATATATCCCCAAACTTTTTACTATAAAACATTTAAAGAACCATTCCTGTGATTTATAATAATCATGTAACTTAAAAGTTTAGTTGTCTGGATTATTAGTGGTTTAGCTACAATCTTGAGCCGATACTAATTAGAAAAGGGAAGTCTTGGTGTTTTGACTAGAGAGCAAGCTTTGGTGCTTTGCACTGACAAAGAAGCCCAACGTTGAAACTATGACGCCCACTTGATACCAAAAGGGATCAAGAACATTGAGCTAAAACGGTAGTCTGGACAACTATTTTATTAATATTTGAGAGTGTTGCTATGAATAAAACTCAAATTCGCAAACATCTACTTGATAGTAGAAATAATCTAAAAAATAAAAACTCTTTATCAACCAAGCTAAATCAAAAGGTTATTAATCATATACAAAACATCTCTGAAAATGCTAAGATAGCAAGCTTTTTATCACTTAAAAATGAAACAGATACCTCCTTAATAAACACTTATTTTGATAATATTTATCTACCAATAGTACACCCTTTTGTAAAACATGGACTATGGTTTGCTAAAGATTCTAAAAACTATTATTTAAATAAATATAAAATCAAAGAGCCAATTTATAAACCTCAAGATATAGTAGCTCCATGGGAATTAGATGTAATTATAGTTCCCGTCGTTGGATTCACCAAAGATAGGTATAGAATGGGTATGGGGGGTGGTTTCTATGACTTCTCGCTAAGCTTTAAAAACACCAATAATGTGCCTATAACTATAGGTATAGCCTTTGATGAACAGCAAAATGATGCTATTATCATTAATACGTATGATATTCAACTTGATACAATAATTACACCAACAAGGATTCTATGAGATGGATAGTATTACTGTAACAAACAAAATTAAAGAACTGATACTCTCTAAAATAGATCCTCAAGCAAATATCAAAATAATTAATGAAACCCATAAACATGTAAAGCATAAAGGTTATACTGAAGGTAAATATCATTTTGCAATAAACATCTCTTCTGACAAGCTAAATACTATGAGAAAAATCTCATCACATAAAGAAATCTATAAGGCTATTAACAACCTTATGCCATACATTCATGCTTTATCAATTAAAATCAGGCCGGAGTAACTAGATCATGTTTGATTTTATTATACACTTTAATGAATATATTAATTATTTTGTTAACACTCTTGGAATGTGGTTTTATATCCTTCTATTTTTTATAATCTTTTGTGAAACTGGGTCTGTATTAGGAATCTTTTTTCCTGGAGACTCTCTGCTATTTACAGTTGGTATAACAGCTGCAGCAACAGGCTTAAATATCCACTTGGCTGTACTATCAATATGTCTAGGAGCTGTGATTGGTGATAGCTGCAACTACATTACAGGTAGGTTTATCGGTGAAAAAATATTTAGTAGCCACGCCAAGATTTTTAAAAAAGCATACTTAATTAAAACAAAAGACTTTCTAAACAAACATGGTAACAAAGCAATTATCTTCTCACGCTTTATTGCTTTTGTTAGAACATTAACTCCTTTTGTAGCAGGTGTCAGTCGTATGAATTACTTCAAATTTGTTACTTTTGGTGCAATTTCAGCTATTATTTGGTCTTTTTCAATAACATATACTATTTATTTTTTTAGTGATAATCCTTTTATAAAAAGATATTTAAGCCTTATTATAATGCTTATAATTGCATTTATTCTTATACAAATTTCTTTTAAATCTCTCAAAAATAAAATAAAAGTAAAAAAACCTTAACCTTTTAAGATTATTTTTCTATAATCTAACGACAAATCATTGAAAGGTCATCCTAATGGATACTATCACTACACTATTACATATTGTATTACACTTAGATCAATTTATAAGTACTTATATTAATATTTTAGGAGATTGGACTTATTTATTACTTTTTTTAGTTATTTTTTGTGAAACTGGGCTAGTTATAACACCTTTTTTACCTGGAGACTCACTTTTATTTGCTCTTGGTCTTACAGGCGCTGCAACGACTTTAAACATACATTTAGTAGCTCCTATATTAGTTCTTGCTGCTATATGTGGCGATTCTTGCAATTATTTCTTAGGAAGAGTTGTTGGTAAGCGTATTTTTAAAGATGATGCCAAAATATTAAAAACTGCTCATCTAGAAAAAGCTCAAAAGTTCTTTAATAAATATGGGCCTATAGCTATAGTTCTTGCTAGATTCACACCAATAATTAGAACTTTTATGCCATTTACAGCTGGTATGGCACGCATGAAGTACTCTAAATTTGTAATTATGGGAATTGTCGGAGCATTTATTTGGGTCTATTTAATTGTTTATATTGCATTTTTCTTTAGCAATAACGCTTTTGTCAAAAAATACTTTGGCCTATTTATAATTTTGATTATTGTTATATCTTTGATACCACCAACAATATCTTTTATAAAAGCTCTCAAAAACAAGTTGTTAAATAAGAATTCATCTTCTTTTTAAATTTAAATAATCAATTAATAGCTCTCGAGATTTTAGTTTTTTGCCTGCTAAAACATTATCTATACATATTCGTGTTACTCTTGATATAGCTTTTAAATCATTCTCATCCCACATACTAATTGGCTGATTAATTTTTAAAAGCTTGCTCCCTCTAACAGTATTTGAAAAAGCTTTTATAGATCTTTTAAAATTATGAGGAAAAATATAATAATTACAATTACATTCTATCGGCACATTTTCAGTATCACAATCGACATATATTCCTTGACCAAGACTCTCTAAAAGCTCTAACTCAAACATTCTTAATAAATATCTATAATTATTATCATTAATACTTTTCAAGATAAAGGCATATTTATCAAATAAAAGCTCCTCCTCATGTGAGTGGCTCAATAATATATATATCAACTCATTAATATACTGTAGCGACAATAAGTTAATATATGAGCTCTGATAAGAAAACTCGACAGGCTCGGTATTATATATTTTATTAAGTCCCTCTTCTTTTTTTGCAAAACTAATTTGACCTCTAAGTTTAATTAAAGGTTGATATAAATTTGCCGTCTTTTTGCTAGTTCTAACTATAGCAGATAATTTACCAAATTCTTGCGTGAATATACTAACCAACAAAGTATTCTCTTTATACTTACGCTGATGTAATATATAAAAATTATATAGCTGATCTCTCATTTATTTTCTCTATTAGCTCAACTATTTGTAAAGCATTTCTATACTTGACTTCTGGTAAATCAAAATCTGTAACTAGCTTGTCTAAAGTTATATTTCTAAGCTTATGCTTATTCTGTAATTTAATTTGTAAAAACTTAACCATAGCCATAATATACGTATCACCGAAAACTCTATAAGATATAGCATTATCAGAGATATATAACTCTACTGATGAGAAACTATCTTTAACCTGATACTTTTGTTGTTCAGCTAAGATATTACTATCTTCAATTTTCATTTCAGATAAAAGATCTTTTACCAATTTATTATACATTCGCTTCTCCTTGTGGGGATAACGCTCTTAAAAGCTCTACTTTTTGTTTGATACTAGATGCTACATATTTGACTTGTCGCTGCGTAGTTTGCAAGCCAAATGAAACTCTAATAGTCGACTCAGCTTGATCTGAGGTTAACCCTATTGCTGTTAAAACATGGGATGGCTCAACTGCTTGAGAGTTACACGCAGATCCCATCGACAAACAAATACCATCTAACATAGCCAACAAAGCCTCTCCTTTAATACCTAAAAATGTAATACTTAAAATCCCTGGATAGCTATTCTCAATATTTGTATTTATTTTTATATACTCTGTTTGAGATATAATTTTCAAGAACTGATTTTGTATCTCTTTTACATGCTTCATATTTTGCTCTTTTTTAGCAAACATTTCTTTACATGCCACCCCTAAAGCAAATATTTGATAATTTGCTAATGTTCCAGCTCTTAAGCCAAACTCCTGAGCTCCTCCATGTATTTGTTTGACCAACTTTACTTTAGGTCGTTTTGATCTTACATACAAAAAACCCACTCCTTTGGGAGCATATAATTTATGCCCTGAAACAGATAATAGATCAATATTCATGTTTTTTATATCTATATCAACTTTGCCATACCCCTGAGCAGCATCAACATGAAAAACCACTCCTTTTTCTCTAGTGATTTTTCCAATTTCTAATAAATTATTTTTAGTCCCAAGCTCATTATTAACAGCCATTATACTTACAAGTATTGTTTGCTCTATTATTGACTTTTTTAGCTGATTAAGATTAATTTCACCAAACTCATTAACATCAAGGTATGTAACTTCAAACCCTTGTGTTTTAAGAAACCTACAAACATCTAGCACAGCCTTATGTTCTACTTTTGAAGTTATTATATGATTGCCTTTATTTTTATAAGAATATGCTATGCCTTTTATAGCAAGGTTATTAGATTCAGTAGCTCCAGAAGTAAATATTATCTCACGTGATAGAGCATTTAAAGTTATTGCAATACATTGCCTTACTGACTCAATTTTAGATTTAACAAGTTCCGCTTGATCATATGTGGATGAACCAGAATTAAAAAAATCATTATCACCACTAATAGAACTTAACATAGCTTGCTTAACTTTAGCACTAAGTGGTGTTGTAGCCGCATAATCTAAATAAATAAGACTCATTTAAAACTTAATTATTCTTTCATTTAATATTCAATGTTGCTATTATATCAAATAATTGCGTACATAGTACTTTAGCAAGATCGCAACTAACATTAAGCGTATTATTGGAGATGGTAAATCCAACTAACCTCTTATGAAGGTCTAGCTTAAAAATATATAGCGATTTTAAAAAAAAGAGGTCTATAAAATGACCAAAAGCGAGTTGACTCGTTAAACAGCCAACTATGAATTACACTTATTGAAGGAATTAAGAATGAAAAAAATATTAATAAATAGCAAAAGTAGTGAAGAAACTAGAATTGCTACCCTGGACAATGGGAAACTTATAGATTTAGATATTGAAAATGTTGATAGAGAACAGAAAAAAGCTAATATTTATAAAGGATACATATCTAGAATAGAGCCTAGTTTAAATGCTATTTTTGTAAACTATGGTGAAGAAAAAAATGGATTCCTACCATTTAAAGAAGTTTCAGAATACTATTTTAAAGATGTCCCTAATGGTGACAATATAGCCCCTTTACTATCTGAAGGTCAAGAATTAATAGTCCAAATGGATAAAGAAGAACGTGGTGACAAAGGTGCTGCACTAACTACATTTATTACTTTGGCAGGATCTTATATGGTCTTACTACCAAATAATCCTAATGGTGGTGGTATTTCTCGTCGTGTTGAAGGTGAAGATAGAGAAAAATTAAAAAAATACTTAAAAGATCTAAACATTCCTAAAAACATGAGTGTTATCGCAAGAACTGCTTGTGTTGAATGTTCTTTTGAAGAGCTAAAGCATGACTTTGACACTTTAGCTGAATTATGGACTTCTATTTCTCAAACTTATCATAAAATTAATAAACCTGCTCTTTTACACAAAGAGAGTGACATTATTGTAAGAACGGTAAGAGATCACTTAAAAGAAGATGTAAGAGAAATTATCGTTGACTCTAAAGAATGCTACCATGACGTTAAAAGACAACTTGGTCTACTAAGACAAAGTTTTGATATAAATAAAGTTAAATTCTATAACGAAGAGCTACCTTTGTTTGCTCAATTTGGCATAGATCAACAAATCGAGAACGCATATAAAAGAGAGATTCGTTTACCATCTGGCGGATCTATCGTAATCGATACTACAGAAGCATTAGTTGCAATAGATGTAAACTCATCTAGAGCTAACAAAGCTGAAGATGTCGAAACCACAGCATTTAAAACAAACTTAGAAGCTGCTGAAGAGGTAGCGAGACAACTTAGAATCAGAGATTTAGGTGGACTTGTTATTGTTGACTTCATTGATATGTCTTTTTATCCAAATAGAAAACAAGTAGAAGAAAAACTGATGGATGCACTACAGCAAGATAAAGCACGTATCCAAATGTCACGTATCTCTAAACTTGGGCTTGTGGAGATCTCAAGACAACGCCTAAGCTCTTCTATAAATGAAAGTGTCATGCAAAAGTGTCCTCGTTGTGAAGGTCACGGATTTATAAAAACAACTCAGGCAACGGCTCTTACTATCTTACGTAAAATTAGAGCAGAAGCTATAAAAGATGATACTAACGAAATCAGAGTTCAAGTTCCAGTAGATATAGCAGCTTATATCCTGAATGAAAAAAGAGACAGTATAGTTGACATTGAAAGAATCTCAGATGTAAGAATAATGATTATACCTAATTTCAATATGGAATCTCCTAAGTTCCAAATGCAAAGAATCTGGGGATCTAGCTATAAATCTAACCGTTCAAGCCCTGATCTGATTGAAGATGTTTATAGCGTTGAAATTCCGAAAGCTGGAAAGAAAAAGATTGCAGCTGTAGATCTAAGTAAAACTATAGATGAAGAAGTTTCTGCTAAAGTGGAAAGCAAGGCTGAAAATATTAAACAAAAAAATCAGCAACTTAGTGAAAAAAAGGAAAATACTGCTCCAAAAACAAAAGAACAATCTAAAAACAAAGGTTTCTTTGCTAAATTAGTGACTGTTTTCTCAAGTAACTCTGAAAAAGAAGTTGAAACTACTAAAGAAATACAAAAACCTAATAATAGAAATAATAAAAATAATAGCAAAGCTAGCAGTCCTCAAAGATCGCAAAACAGTAAACCTCAAAGAGAAAATAATCAACGTAATGATCGTAATAATAACAACTCAAACGATCAAATGAATAAAAATAGAAATAATAAAAACTATGATAATTCTCAAAAAACTCAAAGAGAGAATAATCAACGTAATGACCGAAACAATAATGATAACAGATCAAATGATCGTAATAAAAATAAGAAAAATAACGATAGATTTGATAAAAAATCAAATAATAAAAATGATAATAGAAGCAATAACATTAGCATTAATAGTGCTGAGGAAGTTGTTGATATTACAAAAGTAAAATATGGTAATCAAATATCCAATAACAATGTAGATAATATCAAAAAAGTTATTTCTAAAAATCCTGATGAGTTTGTCTCTGTAATGGTTAAAGATGTTTTAGAGAATTATGATAGCTTAAAAGATGATGGTGCTAAAAAAATCAATACTGAAGAAAAAGTAAAAACTCAAAAATACTTAAAGTTTAATACTATATCAGTTGATAATGAAATAGATGCTAAAGCACAAGTGGAGAAAACTCTTGAAGAAACTCAAGAGGTAAAAACTGTAGAAGAGAAGAAGCTCTTAGATGAAAAGCAAGAAAAAGTGGCTGAAAAAGTAAAACCTGCTAAAGAAAAACCTGCTAAAGAAAAAACTGCTGATAAAAATACCAAAAAAGAAAGTGTGAAAAAAGAGAAATCTACTGAAAAAAATACTCAGATAACACAGCAGTCTGAATATATTAACTATTCTCCAGCTGTAGACTTTGAATCTCAAACGCTTATATAAGGTTAAATAATGTTGCACTATCATCATTTTAATCCGATCGCATTAAAACTTGGACCTATTGAAATTCATTGGTATGGTTTAATGTATCTATTTGGAATTTTCGCTGGCTGGGCTTTACTTAAATATAGAGCTAATAAAAAACCTTGGGCTCCTGTAAAGCCAGATCAAGTTGGAGACTTGGTTTTCTATGTTGCCTTAGGAGTTATTCTTGGTGGTAGAATTGGTTATATAATTTTTTATAATTTACCATACTATTTCCATAACCCTACGCAGATGTTTTTCGTATGGGATGGCGGAATGTCGTTCCATGGAGGCTTTATCGGAGTACTTATAGCATTTGCCTTATATGCAAGAAAAGTAGGTGCTAATTTCTTTGATTTAGGAGAATTTGTAGCTCCTGTGGTGCCTATAGGACTTGGTGCAGGTAGAATTGGTAATTTTATAAATGGTGAACTTTGGGGACGGGTAACAGACTCCCCTATTGGTATGGTTTTTCCAACAGGGGGACCTTTACCAAGGTACCCTTCTCAGTTATTTGAGTTCTTCTTTGAAGGAGTTGTGCTATTTACTGTGCTCTGGCTTGTAACTATGAAAAAAAGACCTCGTTATTTAGTTTTAGGTCTATTTATGCTTTTATACGGTTATGCTAGATTTATCTGTGAATTCTTTAGACAACCAGACCCTCAATATGGTTATATATTCTTTAACTGGATGACTATGGGGCAAATCCTATCTCTACCTATGATTATATTAGGAGCAATAATTTTAATTGTTCTATTTATCAAGTTAAGAGGAAAAAATAAATGCGAGAATACCTAAATTTTTTAAAATATATAAAAGAAAACGGCACAGCTAAAGGAGATAGAACTGGAACAGGTACTAAAAGTGTTTTTGGCTACCAAATGCGTTTTGATCTTCAAGAAGGTTTTCCTCTAGTTACTACTAAAAAAATCCATCTACCTAGCGTTGTTCATGAACTTCTATGGTTTCTAAGTGGTAGTACTAATGTAAAATATCTCAATGAGAATAAAGTACGTATCTGGAATGAATGGGCTACAGAAGATGGTGAACTAGGTCCTATTTATGGTAAGCAATGGCGTGACTTTAATGGACAAGGTATTGATCAAATAACCGAAGTTGTAGATATGCTAAAAGCGAATCCAAATTCACGTAGAATTTTAGTATCAGCATGGAACCCTTGTGTTGTACCATCTGAAAAAATACTTCCTCAAGAGAATGTTAAGATAGGTAATTCTGCACTACCTCCATGTCATGCAATGTTTCAATTCTATGTTGCTAATAATAAGTTATCTTGTATGCTTACCCAACGAAGTGCTGATGCTTTTCTTGGTGTACCATTTAATATTGCAAGTTACTCATTACTAACATACATGATTGCTCAACAATGTAGCCTAGGTGTTGGTGAATTTATTTGGTCTGGTGGAGATTGCCATATTTATAACAATCATATTGAACAAGTTAATGAGCAACTTAGTCGTAAACCTTTAGAATTACCAATGTTAAAGATACTAAGAAAACCAGACTCTATCTTTGATTACAAATATGAAGATTTTGAGTTTGAGAACTACAAACATAATCCTGCTATTAAAGCAAAGATATCAATATAAAGGACTATAAATGACTCAATTATCTCTCAATAAAAAGAAAATTCCCATCTTACTTCTTGAAGGAGTTCATTTAAATGCTTTAGAAGGATTTAAAGCAGCTGGTTATGAGAATATAGAGCTACTTAACACTGCGCTAGAGTCCCAAGAGCTAATAGATAAGCTAAAAGATTTTAAAATAGTTGGTTTACGCTCACGCACACAACTGACAAAAGAAGTTCTTGAACAATCTAAACATCTTACTGCCATAGGATGCTTTTGCATTGGTACAAATCAAGTTGATCTTAAAACTGCTCATGATTTAGGTATACCTGTTTTTAATTCACCTTTTTCAAATACTCGGAGTGTTGCCGAACTTGTATTAGCTGAGGCTATTTTACTGATTCGAAATGTCATTGATAAAAATGCCAAAGCACATCGTGGACAATGGCTAAAGTCTGCTGAAAATGCCAATGAAATTAGAGGAAAAACTCTAGGAATTATTGGCTATGGCCACATAGGTATGCAACTTAGTGTCTTAGCAGAAAGTATTGGCTTAAATGTAATATTTCACGATGTTGAAGAAAAGCTACCACTAGGAAATGCAACGCAAGTAAGTAGTCTATATCAGCTTCTAAAACAATCTGACGTGGTTTCATTGCATGTACCACAACTATCTACTACTGCTAATATGATTTCAACTAAACAATTTGAAGCTATGAAAGAGAACTCTGTCTTAATAAATGCTTCTCGTGGAAACGTTGTTGATATTGACGCTTTAGTTAAAGTTCTGAAAAATGGTAAATTAAAAGGTGCTGCTATAGATGTTTTTCCTAAAGAGCCTTCTTCAAAGGGTGAGGTATTTGAAAATCCTTTAAAGGACTTTGATAATGTCTTTTTAACTCCACACATTGGTGGTAGTACACTAGAAGCTCAAGAAAACATTGCTAATGAAGTTAGTGCTAAACTTATCAAATATTCGGATAATGGTTCAACACTAAACGCTGTAAACTTTCCTGAAATATCCCTACCAACACATACTAACACTCATAGAATATTACATATCCATGAAAATATTCCAGGCATGATGAATGAGTTAAATAAAATACTTGCTGCTAAAAATATAAACGTTGAAGGTCAATATTTAAGAACTCTAGAAAATATTGGTTATGTAGTTATGGATATCCAATCAACATCAGATGAATCTAGAGATCTTGTTGATGAATTTAAGAAGATCTATGCTACTATAAAAACTCGTTATTTAGTATAAATGTCTATAAATAAAACTCTTGTCTCAAATGAAATAAAAAAACTATCTCCTTCTCACATAATCATTGGTTATAGTGGAGGAATTGATTCAAGTGTTTTGTTAAATATCACTAAAAATCTAGATATTCCAATAATTGCTATTTATATAAATCATAATATTCATCCAAACTCTCTAAAATGGCAAATGCATTGCCAAAGAACCTGTGAAAAATATCGCACGCAATTTATTAGTCATTCACTAGAACAAGCTCCCAAAGGTGAAAGTTTTGAAGCTTGGGCAAGTAAACAGCGAATGATTTTTTTTCAAAAAATAATGAAAAACTATTCTAATCCTCTTCTGCTACTTGGCCATCATCAAGATGATCAAGCAGAAACATTTCTTATCCAAGTTATGCGAGGTTCTGGACTAGCTGGACTAGCTGGAATACCCTATTATAGGAAACTAGACATTGGTGTAGTTTTACGCCCACTTCTTAGTTACAAGAAACTTGATATTGAAGTATTTGCTCAACAAAACAATATCGATTATATCTATGACGATAGCAACCTAGATATCAAATATCGTCGCAATCTAATTCGTAATAAAGTGATTCCTATTTTGCAACAAGTAAACCCTAACATTGCTGAAACGCTCTCTCGCAGTGCTAGTATTTGCGGACAAAGTAATAATATTTTAAATAAATTAATAGCTGAGGAACTAGATCAAATATCACAAAATAATAATATCATCATCTCTAAACTTATTAGTTTAGATGAAGCCATTCAAAAAAGCATTATACATTTTTGGTTTAAGCAAAACACTCTACAAAGCCTTAAAAATAAACAAATACAAGATATTTATCTCGGAACTAATAATGCATCTACTGGTTGGAAAATTAACATTAGTCAACTCTATGATATATCTATTGAATATGATCAGCTTTTGATAAAAGATGTGCCAACACTTACTTTTTCAGCAAACCATACTGAGATACTAGAGTGGTTAAAAACTGAAACTTATAAAAATTATGAATTAAATAAACTAACTATCCGAGATAGACAAGCTGATGATAAATGTAAATATCCCGGTAGAAACAAAGCTAATAAGTTAAAAATATTATTTCAAGAGCTAAAAATATCCTCATCAAAACGTTCAAAAGCTAAAGTTATTTTATACAATGGAGAAATAATAGCTATTTATCCTTTTTTTGTTTGTAATAACAATACATATAACTCAGAGTGCTAAACTTTTTTGTCAGGGATCAATATTGTAAATACCATAACAATAAAGCATCCCATCGATACATTAAAGAAGCGATCCATTAAAAAACTAGAGCTTGAAATATTAACAAATAAAGTAGGATCAAATGCTGAAAATATGTATAAATTACTTACAAGCATAGTTGTAATAAATGCTACAGCTATAAAATAATGACTTGTAAACATAAAAAAAATCCAACATTAGCTACAATAAAGAATATTAAAAGATATATAAATATATAGTTGATATTCATATAAATTATTAAGCCTCCTACTATTACGCCTACTATAGTACCTAAGATCCTATGAATTAATTTTTTGATAGAGATATTGGCTCCTGATATCGATAATAAAATAACTGTAGTAACCATAAATGAACTCATGGTTAAATTATAATACCCCATGAAATTTTAACAACAATTTTGAGAATTTAGTTCCCATCTAAGCTGCCCGTTTTTCCAATAAGTTATCGTAATAAAATTCCATAGGTTTTTTATAATTGATAGACTCATGAAATCTTCTATTATTATAAAAATCTATATAATCATCCACATCGTTTCTTAGTTCAACAATGCCAGGATATTGATTTAAATAAAATCTCTCACATTTAGCACTTCTCCAAAATCTTTCGATGCAAATGTTATCAGTTGCTCTACCTTTACCATCCATAGATATAGTAATTTTTTTATCCAATAATGTTTGGATATGAATGTTAGATGTGTACTGGCTACCTTGATCAGTGTTAAATATTTCTGGTACTCCATATTTATACAGAGCTTCATTTAAAACTTTCATAACTAAACTACTATCCATAGTGTTGGATATCTCCCAACTTAGTACAGCCTTAGAGTACCAATCAATAATAGCTGCCATATAAACTGTGCCAGCATCAGTCTTAATATATGTAATATCTGTAGACCAAACTTGATTAGGTCTCAATATGCTTAAACCTTTTAGTTTGTAACTATAAATAGCATGCTCTTTGTTAGGTTCAGATAAGTTTAAGTTTGGTTTTTTCACCGCCAATATAGCTTTGATGCCTAACTCTTTACGATACTTTTGTACTGTGTTCTCACAGATGCTAAACCCATCTTCTATTAATTGCTTATGAGCTTTTATATAGCCGTAGCAGGGAATCTCCTCATGTATCTGTATAAGCTTTGCTTTTACTTCTTCTTTATGTTCGTTAACCACAGGCTTGTAATATAAACCAGCTCTAGAAACTTCTAATAAGAAACTTTGTTTTACAACAGATAATTTATGCTTAGGATCAATCATCGCTTTTCTATCAGATAATCCCAAGCTTACGAGCTTTCCCTCAAGAAATTCCTTCTCAATTGTTAGTTGTCCAACCTTCTTAGAATACTGATCTATCTTGGTTTGAAGCTTTGCATTGTCTTTTTTATATTGTGATACTGATTTGGATGGATCCATTGCCAACTCAGCATTTTCTAAAAAGGCTGTTTTTCAATTATTTATGTTTTTGGGCGTAATATTATATTTTACTGATAACTGTGTGATTGTTTGATCTTTCCCCAATACTTCCAAGACAACTTTAGTCTTAAATTCAACGGTATATATTTTTCTCTTATTACTCATTTACATTTATCCTAAATTGCTCATTTATAGTTTAGCTACTTTAGGAACTAAATTCTCAAAATTGTTGTTAAAATTTCATGGGGTATTATAAAACTAATGTTATCTTTGTCTTTATACTGCTAAAAATGTATAAAGCTACTAGCATTTTTTTCTTTTCCAGTTGCCAATAATAATTGATCCAACAATTAAAAGCATCGCTAATGTTTGAGTAAGATTAATTGTTTCATTCAAAAATAGCCATGATAAAATTAAGGTAAAAATTGGCATCATTGCTGTAATCATACCAGTTGTTGAAGCCTCTAAATACTGACAACCTTTTGTCCAAAATAAATAAAATAATCCAGATATTATACCCAGTAGTAAGATAATCCAACATTGAAGACTATTAAGCTTTTGTAAAGTATCATAATGAGTAAAAAACATAAATGGTGCAACAAAAACTGCATTAATGACATTAACTAAAATGGCATTTGTTAATGGCTTAATATGTAGTGGCATAGCTTTCACAAGTACGTAATACATTGCTTCTGGTATCATTGCAAGAAATATAATAAAATCACCTAGTAGGTTTAACCTTGTAATTTTAGGTTGAATTATTCCATTGACATTAATAATAATTAGCCCCAATACAGCTAAGCTAACACAAGTGATTTTTAAAGGAGTTAAACGTATACCTAACAACAAAAACATTAATACTAATACCATCGCTGGCAACGTACTAGTTATCACACCTGCCATACTAGCAGAAGTAAATTGAACACCAGCTAACATGATTAGGTTAAATAATGCTCCTCCACCAAGTGCCTGACCTATCAATACTAACCATTGCTTTTTATTTAGAGTTTTTATTGCAGTAAATTCAGATTTTTTCTTTTGCTTACTTAAACAAAGAAATACGATAATAAGGAATAATGCCCCTATTACAAACCTTGATTCAACTAAAATCAAAATAGGAGTAGTCTCAATAATATATTTAGAGCCTGTAATATTTATTCCTGTAACTAGCTGTGCTAGTAAAACAAAAGTAACAGCTATTAGTATATTACTTATAGTGTGGTTTTGCTGAGTTTCCATTAATATTATTTATTCCAAATTTATGATTAATTTAATCAGATTAAAATATCTTTTCAATTTCATGCTAAGTATAAACTATTTACTTAAAAACCATATCTAAAACCTAGCATTTTACACTTATTAATCAATAGAACTAAATTTGATGATCATCTAAATCCAAATAATATATTATTTTAACTTCTTAATAAAAAATGCCACTACAAACCACAACAATATAGTTATAGATATTACAAATATAATATGAATAAACAATCCTTGGAACAATTTTGCTTGGCTAATTAACTCAAAAGTCTTTGAGTCAGTATTTCCAAATGAAGCAAGATCAGCAACTTTAGCACCAATAAATCCAGCTATACTTCCTGTAAAAAGCATATAGGCAGCTGCTAGAAAACCAGTATATTTTTTATCTTTAATTGATGTAATCTTAGATAATCCTATTGGATCAATAAATAGTTCTGATAATCCCAAACACGCTAATGCGATTATAACAAGCAATGCTGAAGTTGTACCATCTATGCTTGCATTTTTGCTGCTATAAAAAATAAAATAAAACATAACAATTGGAAAATAAAACCAAAAGAGAACTTAATCATTCTGCCAAAATCATTATCTAGCGATTTAACCCTCTTCCACATCCATGCAACAACTAAACCTCCAAATAAAATAGACAGTGTATTCATTGAAGTAAATATACTTGCTGGTATATCTATGCCAAGTAGATGTGTATTGACATTTCTATGAATGAATACTTCCACTGACGTATAAAGCTGCTCATCAAACATCCAAAATACTATACCGAAAATGAAAAAAGGTACTAAAATAAGCAATGATTTTCTTGTAGAAGAATCAATTTTGAATAAAATTATAATAAAATACACTATTGTAATAGCAGTAACAACTGCTAGCAAGTAGCCATCCCATAATAATTCCAATGCAAAATAGCCAACACATAGAACAACTAGAATACTTAAAATTACCACAAATGATTGTAATTTTTTTGATATCGGATTTTCAGGAATAACATCTGGAATATATTTAGATCCAAATATAAAAATAATCAAACCAAAAATCATTCCAATACCAGCAATACCAAAACCATAATGCCAGCCATAATAATGAGCAGCTAAACCGCAAAGTGCTGGAGCTACAATCCCACCAAGATTTCCACCTAAATATAATAGTGTAAATGCTGAATCTTTTTTGGGATCCTCTGCAGAGTATTGTTGTCCAAGTAAACAAGATACATTACTTTTAAAAAACCCATAACCACAAACAATAAATGCCATACCATAGAAAAGCATACTATCACCACCAAAACCTAAAATAAGGTGGCCTACAGACATAAAACCTGCACCATAAATTACTGCTTTTTTATAGCCTAAAATTTTATCTGCAACGATACCTCCAACTATTGGTGACAAATAAACAGCGTAACATATGCACCTGCAACAGCATAAGATGTAGTATCTCCTAACTTAAGATAATCTATTAAATATAAAATAAGTAACGCTCTCATTCCATAAAACTAAAATATTCCCACATATATATTGCAATAATATACCAGAGTGCTTTAGGATGTTTTTGCGTTGAAATACCTACCATTTACTACTTATAACATTTATTCTACTTATCAAATATAATATAGCAATATCAAAATATAACTAGTATTTGACAAGTGAATCTATGCTAATATTTAGATTAGGTAACTCAACTTTAAGAGGTCTTTGATGAAAAGTTTATCTAAAAAACTATTTGCATATACGTTAATCACCCTAATGCTTTTTTCTCAGTCTCTAGCTTGTACAGCTATAACCTTGGTAGATAAAAAAGGAGATGTAGTTTCAGGAAGAACTATGGAATGGGCTCTTAATTGGAATTGGCAGCTTATTTATATCCCTAAAAATACACAGCATTATCTCACAGCTCCTAGCAATTTGGATCTTTCTAAACATCAATATAAATCCAAATATTCTGTCTTAGCAACAGGCTTATCAAAAGATGGGCAAACTCTTGTAATAGATGGACAGAATAGTCAAGGTCTAAGCCTTAGTGCCAACTATTTACCAGGCTTTACAAAATACCAAACAGTAAACAAAAACGATACTCAATATGCTTCTATAATTGAATCTACAACATTCATATTAAGCCAGTTTGCTAATGTTAATCAAGCTAAGCAGGCATTAAAAAATTATAAAGTTTGGTCTGATAAAAGCATAATGATTGATGGCATATCTCCAGAGGTACACTTCTTAATTACTGATAAAAGTGGTGCTGGATTGGTTGTAGAATACATAGATGGAAAAGTTAAATTCTATGATGTTAATTCAAATGTCAAAGTAATGACTAATGCTCCTACTTACGATTGGCAATTACTTAACTTAAAAAACTATTTATCACTAAATAATAAAACTCCAACTAATCTTAAAATTAGTGATGTCATAAATACTGACAAACATGAAAAAACACTTCAAGATATAAGTGGCTTCGTAGGTGGTGGCTTGCTTGGAATTCCAGGTGATTACTCTCCTCCATCAAGATTTGTTAGAGCTGCGGCAATTGGCTATTATTCAAATAATAAAGCCCCTAATAATGATGCAGATCTAGTTTCAAAAGTCACTCATATCCTACATAATGTAGATATTGCTAAAGGTGTTGTAGCAGATCAATTACAAGGTAAAAAAATGTTTGATCATACTGCTTATGTTGTAATTAAAAACCTAAACAACAATAAGCTTTATATTTCTACATATTATCATCCTAATGACCCTGTAGTAGTTGATCTAAATACTTTGGATAAAGAGAATTCTAAAGGATTTGATATAGTTTTAGAAAAACTTGCTTTTCCAAATAATGATATTACAAATGCTCTAGTGAATATAAACAAAAAATAATCAAAAGAATATCTCAAATCACTTCTTCTTATCTAACAGTTTATTATAAACTTCTTGAATACCCTTAGCTTCATTTTGAATTTTATATTTAGAATTTACTAATTCATAACCATTCTGAGATATTTTTTCTCTCAAATCATTATTACTTATAAGTATTTCAAGTTTTTCCACAATTTGCTGACTTGATTGAGTATCTACCAAGTAACCATTTCTATCATCTGCAATTATCTCAGGCCAAGCCCCTGCCTTTGTAGCAATAACTGCACACTTAGATGCCATTGCTTCTAATGCAGGTAAGCCAAAGCCTTCTTTATGACTAGCACAAACAACTATATCTAATGCTCTATACCAACCAGGGATTTCGTTAGGATTATTTATGAACCCTGTAAAAACTATTCTATCACCCAAACCCGAATCTTTTACTTTTTTTTCTAAAGTTTCTTTAAATTCTTGATCTTTAGGTGTTGCCTCACCAATTACTACCGCACTCCAGTTTGGATATTTTTCTAGGACTTGTATTATCGCATCAATAAACTCTTTTGAACCTTTTGATTTTCTAATTCGACCAAATATACCTATACTATGCTGCCCAACTAACTTCTTACCCTCTCTGATTTTCATCTTATCCTTTGCTGGATAAAAAACTTGTGTATTAACACCATGAGGAACAATATAAGAAGTCCTTTCAATATATGATGCAGATATTTCAGATGGACAAATAACAGCACTCATTCTGTTTATATAAAATCGTGTAAGTTTCTTATGATGACGTTGTGCTACAGAAGTAAAAACTAAAATTATTTTATAACGAAAAATATATTTAAGTATTATTCCAACTAACATATCAATATTTCTACGTGCATGCCAAATACGCCACTTATCACGCCAGCATCCAAATAAAAAATCTCTAAACCTTATTGTTTTTATATCTTTAGCTTCAATATTAAAACCCATTGCAGCAATATTAATTATCTCATTTTGCTCTGGTATAACAGCTAACATACTAGCATTAATACCAGAAAAACGACGACCTAGTGATAATCCTATGACATTAATATTTTTAATACTTTTATTATTCACAATCTTTATTCTTAGTATCAAACTTAATTGAATATATTATAGAACATACAAACAGTAATATCATAGTTGGTCTAGTTGAACCGAATATGTAAGCGTCAGTAAATGATGATAATATAAACATCCCAAAGATAATAAACATAATATACCTAATATGTATATTATTTTTTTCACCCAAACAACTTATTCTAGGGTAAAATTTAAATAACATTACCCAAAAGACTATTATACCTATTCCCCCTAAGATTCCATAATGTCCTAACGAGTTTAATAAATCATTATGAAAATGAAAATACGTTTTAACAAAAGGTTCTATCTCACCTTTTTTTATCATCTTATTTTCTAATTTTGAAATATCCGCATAACTTAGACCAGTAATTGGACTTTCGATAAATGATCTTATACCAACTTTATATAATTGTAACCTAATACCAGTAGATGTATCGGCTTTACTCTTATATTGCTGTTCTATATTAACTACTTGATTAAATCTACTAAGATCAATCTTATTTGAAATAACATTCCCTAAACTAAAATAAATAACCACAAAAAAAGCTGATAATATAGCCAAAAATATAAATGACTTCTTAATACCTAGCTTAAATATGATTATAAATAGAAATATAAGTAAAAAAGCAAGTATTGGACCTTTGCTAGCTACCGCTAAGAGACTTATTAAAGAGACAATGAATAGTACTATAAACAATATGCTTTGCCCATATTTTTTCAGATTTAAAAACTCAATAAATAAATAAATACTCATTGCACAATACATAGCAACTAAAAGTCCAGAATGTATCGTATTATATGGCGTTACATTCTGGAATCTATCTTGATGACTATTAAATAACAAATATATTATTAACCTCATCATCAATATTAAACCAGATAAAACAAATGCATAAAGTAAATAATCTAATTTAATTTTATATAGCTGTCTTACACAAATAGTTACAAAAGGTAATATTAATAGAACTGCCCATATTTGAAATAAAAGTAGTTTATCATCTCCATGAACAATGTTCATTATATAAAGAAATACAGGATATATTAAAAAAAGGCTAATCCTTTTAAAATCTTTTAAAATTATTTCTTTTATATATCTATGATTAAATAATATAAAAATAAAAGTATTAACAATTACCCCAACTGTAAATATCCCTAGTACATTTACCTTTGTAAAAATAAAAGTTATCCCCAACAATATTAAAAAACTATTTATAAAATTGTAAAACTTACTTACCTTAATACTTTCTAAAACCATTCTTATATACCTAAAGATTTCATTATTCTTGTAAAAACTAATACATAAGCTCTGTAAAATTTAGATTTTATAAATCTTGATTTAAGTGTAGTTCTATTATCCGGAGAAACATAATCATACCATTTTTGCAGATAAAAACAATTATAAGGATTTATGAAATACCGAATAAACTCAACTTTTCTCCACGGCTTTTTTCTACCACTATAATGCATAACAATTGGATCAAACATAAATTCTATATGTCCTATATGTCTTGTTGATGATACAAAATAATTATATTTATCCTCTAAAATTTCAAAGCCAAACCCAAAGGTTTCTAAGGTTACTGCAACAGTTCCAAGCTCTGAAAAAACTGATTTATTAGTTTTATCTGGTGATTTTGTTATTATTCGTTTATATACATCACAAAATTTATTCCAGAACTCTTTTTCATAATATTCTTTTAAGTTTATAAACACACAACCAAAGGATATTGCTGGTTTACTCATAGATTCTTCTGTCAAATTAAATTCTTGTTTATAAAAATCTCTATAATCCAAGATAACATGGTCAAATTTTTGGAACCCTTTTGTGGCTTTAAATATTGATTTCGGAGTATTTTTCTTTACATCAATATCTCCTTGAATAAGGATATCATAATCCAGTTTAATTGCTACTTCATAGCCAAGTTCATATAATTTGTCAGGAATCGCAAAATTCAAAAAAACTTCTTTAGGCCACGCCTTAAAACCAGAAAAAAGATTATCATCCTCTAAATCTAATAACCTTACACCTATTGATTCTAATTTGCTAACTTCTTCTTTTGTATAAGAATCTTTTGGTAAACATATGTATGCATCAATACCATTATTGTATTCAAACAATGATTTAAAAACATAATATGAAGCACTTATTATATTCTTATCTCCAGCTATAAAAGCCGCCACTTTTTTCATACTACTAATAAAACTCCTCGCTTCTGCAATTTAAGCAACAATTATAATAAACCAAAGTCAGAATATTTTATAATTTACTCTAACTTTTTACTACAAAAAATATATTAAAGCTATTATATCTTTCTATATATAGAAGTACAATTATTAAAAAGATTTCATAAAAATGTTATAGTGACTAAAATATGAGACATATTATTATCTAAAAAATGAAAAAACTATGGTATTACACAAAAAATTTTAGCAATAACAACTTCTTCAAAAAAATTTATGAATATCAGTTAAATTCAAAACTTAACCAGATAAAACAATATGATATAAATTATATTAATCAAAGAGTTAACTATTACAATAAACTGCACCAACCATTTATATTAGAAAATCCGTTGACATGGAAAAACTATAAACGTAGTACACCTATAAGTATTAATGGTAAAATAGATCGACAAAAACAATTATCTGCTTATTATTTCGATTTTAAAGAATCTCTTATCTATTTTAATAAAAACAATTCTTTTGAAACCATATTTACCGATTTAACAGAAGTACCACAATTACCATCATTTGTAAAAAGTCGTCCAATTCACGGAAATAATCAAAACTCTGTACTGTTAAAGCTAGATAAACTTCGACACTTTCGTTTTGTTAATGACCACTTATCGTTTAAGGATAAGAAAAATGCGATAGTATTCCGAGGGCAATGCCATGTACCTCACCGTCAGGAATTCATAGAAAAATCATATAATTTACCGAACTCAAACTTTGGAGATACTATGAAATCAAATCAAATCAAACCTTACTATAAGGATTACTTATCTATACCTGAACAACTAAAATATAGATACGTACTAAGTATTGAGGGTGTGGATGTCGCTACCAATTTAAAGTGGATTATGAATTCAAACTCTCTTTGTTTTATGGTAAAGCCAAAATTTGAAACATGGTTTATGGAAGGTACCCTTATCCCAAACCACCATTATGTTCTTCTAAAAGATGATTACTCAGACATTCAAGAAAAGATGGACTATTATGACAAAAATCCTGAAGAAGCTCTAAAAATTATTAAAAATGCAAATAATTATGTTGAGCAATTCAAGAACAAAAACAGAGAGAAAATTATTTCTCTACTTGTTTTAGAAAAATACTTTAATTTGAATAAGACAATCTCTAAGTAGTAGAAACTACTCTCTCATACTGTTTTATATAATTTTTAGCGCAAACAGAGATATCAAAATTATTCAAAGTATATTCTCGACACTTGTATGGGTCAATACTATCAATCTGATCTATGGCATCTGACATTTGATCTAAATAATTAATAATAAACCCAGAATCTCTATTTACAATTTCTGATACCGAACCCCTATTATATAATACCCCATGAAATTTTAACAACAATTTTGAGAATTTAGTTCCTAAAGTAGCTAAACTATAAATGAGCAATTTAGGATAAATAAGAATATCTACTCCTATAGGATTTCATAATCTTATATTAGCTTCTATCATGAGTGATTTTTTGAAACTGTATCCAAACATTGAAATATACATATATAGTAGCGCCGTATATGATCAATTACCAGAGTTGGAAAAATATGACCTTGCTTTTAGAGCGGGTGATCCTAGTAGATATCCTTTGAAAAGAATAGAAAATGATCTTGTTTTTGTGGATTAAATATAAATTCTCGTGAGTCTATTCCATTATATACAAAATATTTCAAGTTATGTGCAGCAGCATGGTTTCTACTTATACCCACAATATTTTCTGGAAACTTGTTGTCAAATAAGCTTCTCTTATTATTTCCATGAATAGTTAGTAACCACTTATAATCTTTTACATCTTCAATCTCACCATAATGAATATGTACAATATCTGTGTCTTTAGGTATATACTTCTTAACGTTAGAAAAATCACTACACTCAATTATCTTTACTTTAGTATTTTCATGATAACTATCTTTGGGAGCTATGAGTGAAATATCATGTCCTAAATCTGCAAGAGCTCCAGATAGCCAATAGATGACTCTTTCAGTCCCTCCATAATTATTAACGAGAACTTGTTTTCGACATATCTGAGCAATTTTCATTCAAATCCTCCTTTAAAACTATTTTAACTATTAAAAAATAAACAATCTTTTTCTACCTATATTTCAAAGAACTTTCAAAAACTTAAAAATCTCTTTAAATGATTTTCTTGGCTTATTTTTCTCTACTTCTTTATGGTG
Organism: Francisella halioticida; assembly: GCF_002211785.1. Lineage (NCBI taxonomy): Bacteria > Pseudomonadati > Pseudomonadota > Gammaproteobacteria > Thiotrichales > Francisellaceae > Francisella > Francisella halioticida. Next base: position 609,023 of record NZ_CP022132.1, on the reverse strand, counting down.
ATTTCTAATTAATTGTCTTAATTTTTGAATATCTAAATCAGGAAACTCTTGTATTAACCTATCAAAAGCTTCATTTGTTTTGTTAGGATCTAAAAGATTATCTCTAATATTCTCCAATCTTTGGAATAGCAAGTTTGCCTTTTTGTCTTTATTTACAATAATATCATAAGCTTTCTGTATTTCATCAAGGTTATCAGTTTTTCTTAAAAGCTTACCTATAAATTGAGTTTGTCTTTTAAGGGCTATTTTTTGCATATTTCTTGCAGAAACAATATTATTTTTTAGGCTATCAGATATTGGTAGTTTTTCTAATTGCTCATTGTTAAGCTCGATGAGAGATCGTCCAAAATCTGTTATATCTAATGCATCTTTTTTCACTGTTGATTTACTTTTCGTAGTTCTGTAATGCGCATTTTCTTCTTCTCTTTCCAAACGTTCTTTTTCATCAAGATCAATAACTTTATTCATAGCCTTTAATTTGTTTCTATATACATATATTATAAGTTATAATTTTAAACGTTTAATTTATTTTATCCACCTAAAAAATATCGGGAGATCACCAAATATGTTTAGCTTTGAAAAAAATAACTTAAAGAGTACTGATAAAGAAATTTTTGATGCTATAGAACTTGAGGTTAAAAGACAACATGAACATGTTGAGCTTATAGCATCAGAGAACTATGCAAGCCCTGCTGTTATGGAAGCTCAGGGGTCTCAACTTACAAATAAATATGCTGAAGGCTATCATGGCAAGAGATACTACGGTGGCTGTGAATTTGTTGATATCGCTGAAAGGTTGGCTATTGAAAGAGCACAGCAACTATTTGGTGTTGATTATGCAAATGTACAGCCTCATTCTGGATCTCAAGCAAATGCTGCTGTCTATAGCGCTGTTCTAAAACCAGGAGATACTGTACTTGGTATGGATCTAGGTGCTGGTGGACATTTAACTCATGGTAGTAAAGTTAATTTCTCTGGTAAAATCTATCATCCTATCCAATATGGCTTAGATGAAGATGGTGATATAGATTACAAACAGGTAGCTAAACTAGCGGAAGAACATAAACCAAAAATGATTATTGCAGGATTCTCCGCATTTTCAGGAATTATTGATTGGAAAAAATTTAGAGAAATTGCTAACTCAATTGATGCCATTTTAATGGCAGATATTGCCCATGTTGCTGGCTTAGTTGCTACTGGGTTATATCCAAATCCATTTCCATATGTAGATGTTGCTACAACTACTACACATAAAACCTTAAGAGGTCCTAGAGGAGGTCTGATACTTTGCAACAATAATCCTGCTTTAGCAAAAAAACTCCAATCTGCTATTTTCCCAGGCATCCAGGGTGGCCCTTTGATGCATGTAATTGCTGCTAAAGCAGTAGCGTTTAAGGAAGCTCTAGAACCTAGTTTTGTAGAATACCAAAAGCAAGTATTAAAAAATGCCAAAGCTCTTGAGAAAGTATTAAAAGAACGTGACATTAATATCATATCAGGTGGTACAAACAATCACTTATTACTTTTAGATATTACAAATACTGAGTTCTCCGGTAAAGAAGCGGAAGCGGCATTAGGTAGAGCAAACATAACTGTGAATAAAAACTCTATACCTAATGATCCTCGCTCTCCTTTTGTGACTAGCGGCTTAAGAATTGGAAGTCCTGCTATTACAACTAGAGGATTTCAAGAAAAAGAATGTGAACTTATTGCTAACCTGCTAGCAGATGTTATCTTTAACTGTGGAAATGAGCAAATAGAAAAAAACACAGCTACTAAAATTTTAGATCTTTGTAATAAATTTCCTGTTTATAAATAAATTTATTAAGCCTTAGACTTTTCATCTACAAGATAATTTTTTCTAGCTATATAGTTATAGACTTTAAAAAAAATTTCATCAAATATAGAAAATCATTAATATTAAAATATATTCTTATGTAACTAATACACTGTGCTTGCTATTACATATAAGCTCAATTAGTTTATATACAAACCCTAATCTATTTTTTAGTAGAAGCTACCCTTTTGCTTAGATATTTATAATAATATCTAATTTTATCTAGTTTAGATTCTTTTTAATCTATTAAATAATATTTCCTAGTGATAGAATTTCCTTGTAAGAATATGTTCTTTGTAATTTAAATAAAACTAGTATAGGAAGGAGATATATATGAAGAAAATAATTATAGTGCTTTCATTACTAATACTATCACTAATAGCATATTCTGCAAATGGAAGCGACTCTCTATGATCTACCCCGTCAATTTGTGACAGTTTACTACTTCATTTTCCATTATATATTCAAATTGATATGGAGTCATATAATTTATTGTAGAATGTCTCCTTTTTGTATTATAGTAAGCTTCAATATATTCAAATATTGATAGTTTAGCTTCTTCTCTAGTTTTATAGCTTTCATCATGTACTAACTCTACTTTTAAAGTTCCAAAGAAACTTTCACAAGCAGCATTATCGTAACAGCATCCTTTAGAGCTCATACTTGATAGTAGCCAGTATTCTTTAATAATGTCTTGATATTGTTTGCTACAGTACTGTGACCCTTTATCAGAGTGTATAATCACACAAAGATACAGCCACCCCTCTTGTGTAGGTACATAAGTTATATTTGTAACCCACCTATGATTTACAGATAAAGCAGTGAAGTTTTGTTCTAATAAATTATCATAAACATGTTTGTTGTGGTTAGAATCTGTAGTTTTCTTATGCTTACGAGCCGCTTTAGCATGTAAACCAAGTAATTTCATACGTTTAGATACTCTAGGTTGAGTAACTTTCCAACCCATATCTTTAAGCTCTTTGTATATCCTAACACTTCCATATCTAGATTTATGTTCATTAAAATAGCATCATCTAGTTCAGCATTGCCTTTTACCTATAGGTTTATGAATCCATCTGTAATATGAAGATGTGCTCACATTCAAAGATTTACATAGTGTTGTTACTGGCATAACTTTATAATGCTCCTTAATAAAGGCGTACCTTACAGATTTTGCTTTGCAAAGTACGCTGCTGCCTTTTTTAGTATTTCACGCTCTGTTTCTGCCTGTTTGAGTTTTTTCTTCAAATCAGTATTTTCAAAAGATAGTTGCTGGTACTGCGTTTTATAATCTATCTTTATTTCTTTCTGAGGGTTTGACATGGCTTTGGATATCCAACTGCAAATGGTTTTATATTTAACCCCTAAGTTATCTGCTATTTCTCGTCTATTTGCATCTGGTTGTAAACATAATTTAACAGCTTCATCTTTAAACTCTTTTGTATATCTCATCTTGTCTCCTTTTCTTAACACCTAAGTGTCCCAAATAGGAGGGTATGATCAGTCAAAAATATTATTCTACTATGATAAGTGATATCAATAAAAAATTTGGTATTAATGGATTAACAACTAACGATATAGAATCTGAGAAAGCTAATAAATACGTAAAAATAAATCTACAAAAAATTATGACTAAAAACTCATAAATTTGTAAACTACAACCATCCAAACCAACGATCGTACCAGCTAGGTTCTTCTGTACCGTCAGGTCTTAGATTCTTTAAGAATTTATTTTTAGGGTAATTCTTCTTAAGAACTTTAATATTTTCTTTAGCCTGATCATATAACCCGAGCTTATTATAAGATCTTATCGTCAATACAAATGCATCTTGAACTACTGTGCTTTGAGGATAGTTTCTTATTACCTCAGCAGCTCTATCGATCGCTGCATTATACGCACCTCTTTTATAATAAAAATGAGCAATATCATCATAATGCTGCGCAATAATATTATTAGTAAAAACCATTCTACGCTTTGCATCTGGAACAAAACCACCAGTAGGATCTAGTAATATAGCTTTTTGAAAATTAGTATATGCATCTTCATAGCCAGTGGGATCGTGATAATTCATGTCATATGGTGCATAAGTTTGTAACAGACCTCTACCATCCTCAAATCCTACCACTCCTATCATATAGTAAACATAACCTTTATACTTACTATACGGATACATTTTGATGAACTGCTTGCCTAATGCTAAAGCCATTGTTGATTCGCCATCCATATAGTATACATAAACTAAGTCAACCATACCTTTTTCAGCTAATGGTGTAAAAGGATACTGTGCAACAAGAGACTTGTACGATCGAATAGCATCAAAATATTTTTCATCCTGCATCTGCTGATGAGCTTTAGCATAAATAAAACTTGCAGTATAGCCTGTATAAACTTGGGGCAATTCAGGATCTTTTTTAGGTCCGCATGAGCTTAATGTCAAAATAACCAGAATAACTGTTATTAAATATAAAAATCTAGTCATTAAATTAACTATCCTTAGAATTTTCTTATATAATCTTTAATAAAATTATTATTTTTTTATAAAAACATACAAAATACATAACATGCCAAATGATACACTATCTAATAAATTTCATCAAAATATTATTCTACAAACCGAAGATGCTGGTAAACGAATAGATATAGCTGTTAATGATTTACTTAATCAATTTTCCCGTTCTCAAATACAAAAATGGATAAAAGAAGGTTCTATAATAGTCAATGGACAAATTACTAAGCCTAAGTATATTGTACTTGGTGATGAACAAGTTGATATTAATATTGAACTTTTACCAACTAATGAATGGTATCCTGAAAATATTGAACTAGATATAGTTTATGAAGATGATGATATTGTAGTAATAAATAAACCTATAAATATGGTCGTACACCCAGGCGCTGGTAATATGTCTGGAACCATATCAAATGCTTTATTGTATCATTATGATAATCAAGACAAGTTACCTCGCGCTGGTATAGTTCATCGTTTAGATAAAGATACATCTGGACTAATGGTAGCTGCTAAAAGTAGTATTGCATACCATAGCTTAGTGCAGCAGTTATCAAATAGGCAAGTATCTCGGAGATATCTGGCTATAGTTGAAGGAGAAATATACTATGATGGGACAATTAATGAGCCAATAGGTCGAGATCCAAATAATCGTACAAAAATAGCCATTAACTACAAAGGTAAAGAAGCTATTACAAATTATATACCCATTGAAGTTTACGATGGATTCACTCTAGTTGAATGTAAACTTGAAACAGGAAGGACTCACCAAATAAGAGTCCACATGAAAAGCATTAAACATCCTTTAGTTGGTGACCAAACATATAACAAATCATCTGTTAAATTAAAAAAAATTGGTATCGAAAATATACAAAGACAAGCTCTACATGCTTATAAATTATCGTTTATTCACCCTACTACAGAAAAAATTGTCAAATTTAAAAGTAAACTACCTGATGATATGCTCAGTCTGAAAACCCAACTTAGAGAAACCATCGGATATTTTGAAGCAGAAGACTATGAATATGATGAATAAACACCACTTTTTAAAATACTTTAGTGTTTCTTTATGTTTAATACTACTTGCAATAGTTTAATCTTTTGAACAAAAAATGAAATATCCTACAAAAAATTTCTTTATAGCATCTAATCAACATCAAAACCTTTAAAAACCAGATTTTTCCAATATTAAAAACTTTGCAGAAAGAAAAACTACTTTTATAAACTATATGCTATCAGCAGTAGAAATGGCTAATAGAGAAATATGCTTAGAAAAAAAACAAATCAAAAACCTTAGAAAAAAAATTATAAGAAAACAAACTCTCAACAAAAAAGAACTACATGTATTAAGTGAATATTTAAAATATTATAAGATAAAAAATGACTCTAATATATCAGTTAAATTTAAACTCCTAAAACCAAAGGTATATACTATTCCAACAAGCTTTGTTCTTGCTCAAGCAATATTAGAAAGTGGCTGGGGAACATCAAGATTTGCTAAAGGCTACAACAATTACTTCGGATTACACTGTTACTCTGAAAATTGTGGAGTAAAAGCCTTTGATGCAAACGTGTATTTAGAAGTCTTTAATAGCGCAAGTGACAGTGTTCTTGGCTACTACCATAGACTCAATACAGGCTCAAAATTTAAAGATTTCAGGATTATAAGGCAAAAAGTAAACAGCCAGCAGTTACCAACCTCCGCACTCTTTGATACTCTTGAAAATTACTCAGAAATAGGCTCACAAGAATATAAACGAAGACTTATTAGTATTATTAAACTAAATAGCTTAATACAATATAATTCTATTAAATATTGTTAATAATCCTAGTATAACTATTGGTATTGGTTAGCTTTTTTAGTATATTTAAGACATTGAGGCTTAAACTATTGTTATATAGCAAATGGATTTGAAAGTAGATAAAGATACTATTTATTTTGAAGGCTTGCTAACCCTTAAGCAAGTTAAGCCAAAGATAATTGATAAAAAAATAGATAAAATAAAAAATAATATAAAACATTTAGATATCTCAAAAATTGAAAGTTTAGATACCGCGGGTGCTTACTTTGTAATCAGGTTAGCCAATACTCTAAACTTAAGCAAAGAACAAATAATAATTAATAACGAAAAAAATAAAAACTTAATTAATATTGTTATTAAAAATTTCCCTTCTCAAAAAGATGAAGAACTTGCTAAACCTAATAACGTAGTCTTCAATAGCATCTATACCCTAGGAAAAAATACAAACAACCTTTTATTAGAAATTAAAGCTAGCATAGGATTTCTTGGGGTAGTATTTTTTGGTTATCTAACTCTTATTCGTAAACCATATAAATCTTTTTTTTCTATCGTATTAGATATTACCTACGATTCAACAATTAAAGCACTAAGTATAGTCATACTTTTATCATTAATTGTAGGACTAGTACTAACTTATTTACCACTTGGTTTAATGCAACAATATGGAACACAGATATTTGTTGTTGATATGTTAGGAGTCTCATCTTTTAGAGAATTTGCTCCTCTATTTACAGCCATCATTATTGCCGGTAGAAGTGGTTCTTCTTTTACATCTGAAATAGGAATTATGAAAGTTAATGAAGAAATAGATGCACTTCAAACAATTGGGGAAGATCCAATGCAACGTTTAGTTTTGCCAAGAATCACAGCACTGGTTATAAGTCTACCTGTACTTACAACTATAGCAATGGTTGCTAATATAGCTGGTGGTATGATTATTATGGATCTAGTTGCAGGAATATCTCCTCTACAGTTTATTGAACGACTATTTACTCATGTTAGTGTTAATCATTTTTACATAGGACTACTTAAGACGCCTTTCTTTGCATTAGTAATTGCAGGAATAGGCTGCCATCAAGGTATTTCTGTAAAAAGAGATTCTCAAAGTGTTGGTAAAGCTACAACTACAAGTGTTGTTCACTCAATTTTTTTAATAATTCTTGTTGATGCAATTTTTGCAGTGGCATTAAATGGAGTTGGATAAGGGAGTATTATAATGAATGAAAGTATTATTCAAGTAAGAAACCTATGTACAAAATTTGGCAAAGAGTGGGTTCATAAAGATTTAAATCTTGATATTCCTCCAGATAGAATAAGTTGTATTATTGGTGCTAGTGGATGTGGTAAAACTACTCTAATTAGAGAAATCCTTATGCTACAACCTATCTACTCTGGTAAAATTTTCTTACTAGGCCAGGAGATATCAAAACTAATTAATAATCCAATTAAACGTAAACAAATTTCTAGCAATATGAGTATGATGTTTCAGCATTGTGCCCTTTTTTCATCTCTAACCAATTTACAGAATGTAATATTTCCCTTGAAACAACACACAAAACTTCCTACAGATATACTTACAGACATAGCTATCATAAAGCTAAAAATGGTTGGTCTTAAAGAGGAAGCTTTTAATAAGTACCCTTCAGAGATAAGTGGTGGGATGTTAAAGAGGGTTGCTTTAGCAAGGACAATTTCTTTAGATCCTAAAGTTGTTTTCCTGGATGAACCACATGCAGGATTAGATCCATCCTCAATAAGGGCAATAGATGAACTTATTTTATATTTAAAAGAAGAACTTAATATATCTGTAGTTATGATCACTCATGATCTAAATACTATTTGGCGTATTGTTGATGATATAATATATATGGATGAGAAAAGAATAATGTTACATGATACTGTTAAATTTGTCTCTCAGCAAACTCAATATGAGAGTATAAGGAACTTTTTTGATCCACATAATGAAGGTAAATATTAGGAGCTTATAATGAATGAAAATAGTATAAAGAACCTTATCGCTGGATTATTTGTAATTTTCATGGTATTTGTGATGGTCTTTATAGGTTTCTTCCTATCAGGAGGATTTAGAAACCAATCTACAACCACTTATATGACTAATTTTTCTAGCATTTCTGGCTTAAATGTTAGTTCATCAGTTTCATATAAAGGATTCGATGTTGGTAAAGTTAGTGATATTTCTATTAATAAAAAAAACCCTAAACTAGTTAGTGTATATATGAAGATAGATAGTAGTATCCCAATGTATAAACAAACAGTTGCAACTTTACAAACTGTAGGCATCACTGGTCAATCAGTAGTAGAACTCTCGTTAGACATTAACAAAAATGATGTAGGCCTAGATCTAATAGATAAACAGAAAGATAAAATAAATATTATTAAGTCCAAACCTTCACAATTTACTAATATTATGAAAAAAGTTGGTGCGATAGCAGATTCTCTAGAACAAATTTCAGCTAAACTTAACAGAATGTTATCTCCAGATAATTTAAATAAATTCAATGAGTTTACAGATAGTATAAATATACTTCTTTATAACCTTAGTAACTCATCTATTTATTTCAATAAAACTCTTATGAATTTTAATGATACAATGACTGAAAGCCAAGAAACCATTGCTCGCTTAAATGATGTTATGCGACTACTTCAGTATGATCCTTCAATTATTGTTAGAGGAGTTGAACATGATAATTAAAAAAAATATTAAAAAATATTTACTGACTAGCTTAATAGTAATTTTACCTTTAAAAATATTTGCTTTTTCCTTAGTTGGCGACCCTGTAAAAGTTCCTAATCAAAAAGAATACATAATTTACAGTAAACAACTTGAAAAAAAATCTCTTCCTAATGTAAAAAATGCAGCTGTTAATACAACTCTACTTGTATACAACATGCAAACCCAAGTGTCAAAATTAACTCAGATGTTTTATGTTGAAAATAATCAACTCCATGATTTCAAAAATAGTTCATGGGCTATTCCAGTATCTAAAATGCTAACAGTAGCTACTTTTGAATATATTTTAGATAATAATATTGTTAGTAATCTAGCATTCCAAAATATTAATATTCGTCAAGATTTTACACTATCAGGTACTACACCATATGGCCCTGTATTGGATTTGGATCATAATCAGTTTTTCTTTTATATAACCTTTTATCTAAAGAATGAGAAAACAGGTAAAGCTGCTATCAAAACGATAAAATACAATCATAGAATTGCAAGTAATGACGTAAATGCTTATAGGTATGCAGAATTAACAAATACAGCTTTAATACATATTTTTACTAAATTAAAACCTTGGTTGATCAAAAATCTTAAAGAACAAAAAACAGATAATAACAAAAGATTAAAGTCTAATTCACCTACTCTATACATGGTTACTAAACAATAAAACTTGCTACTAGGCCTATTAATCCGCCAAGTATTCCACCCCAAACAACAAGCCAGCCTAAATGTTCACGAATAATTCTTTGAACAATTTCTTTTATCATTTGAGAAGTTAACTCATCTAGGCGCATATCTATAAGTTTTTCTATCTTTTCACTAGCTTTTTTTGAAATAGTATCACTATCTATTTTTATGCCATCAACAAATTCTATAATTTTTGCATCTAGCTTTTTTATAAAAGGCTCTCTTAGGCTACCCAAAGCATCTTTACCTCCCAGGAACATTTCTATCATTGAACCATACTTACTAGCTATTAACATCTCCACAAAACTATCAAAAATCTTGTCATAATTAATCTTTGATATTATTGTGTTATTAAGATATTTCTTAATTTCATCATTTGCTAAGAATTTATCTAAATTTTCTGGAGAAAAAAACTGCTCCATAATCATTTTCTTTATAGCTTTTTTAAAACTCTCAAACTTATTTGGAATAATTCCTGAACCATATAGGAATGGAATTTTCTCAAATAACATATATATAGCAACCCAATTAGTTAATGCCCCAGATAGAGCATAAAATCCAATATTTTCTATGTGCCTATCTGTTAGATAATATCCTAGTAATGCTAAAAGCAAAGCTATTAAGTTTGTCATAAGACTTTTATTAAATATTTTCATAATTTTCCTACTTTTTAAGTATTTTTAAATTTATAATAAAGAACAAATATTTTAACAAATTTTAATTATATGAGAACTATTAGAGGTTTTTTTGTTGAAATTTTAGATAACACGAAAAAACTTTCAATATCTGGAGAATATTATAACTACTTTAAAAATGTTCTTAGACTTAAGAAAAACGATATAGTTGAGTTATTTAACAACTTAGATGGTATTCAATATAAAACAAAAATATTAAACATAAATAATAAAAATATCGACCTTGAAGTTGTTTCATCAAAAGAAATAAAAAATGAAAATCCATATAATATAAATTTGTATCAATCATTGATTAAAAACGAAAATTTTGAACTTGTAATTCAAAAAGCTACCGAACTAGGAGTAAACAATATATACCCTATCATTACAGAACACACAAATCATAAGTTTGATAAAAAAGGATTTGATAAAAAAATAGAAAGATGGAACAAGATAGCTATCTCCGCAACAGAGCAATGCGGTCGAGTATTTATTCCTAAAATATATGCTCTTGAAGTTTTACAAGATATAAGTATAAATATGAAAGCTTTAAACTTTGCACTCTGCCCATATTCTGAAACTATCAAAAATCTTGAGTCTCAGATAAAAAGTTCTTGTGAGCTTAATATCTTTATTGGACCTGAAGGTGGTTTTAGTGAAAATGAAATAAACTATTTTAAAGAAAATGATTTTTCTATGATAAATTTAGGTAAAAGAATACTTAAAGCTGAAACAGCACCTATAAATATAATGTCTATAATTAACTTTATCAAACAACCTTTTTAAAGCTGTTTATAATACCCCATGAAATTTTAACAACAATTTTGAGAATTTAGTTCCTAAAGTAGCTAAACTATAAATGAGCAATTTAGGATAAATGTAAATGAGTAATAAGAGAAAAATATATACCGTTGAATTTAAGACTAAAGTTGTCTTGGAAGTATTGGGGAAAGATCAAACAATCACACAGTTATCAGTAAAATATAATATTACGCCCAAAAACATAAATAATTGGAAAACAGCCTTTTTAGAAAATGCTGAGTTGGTAATGGATCCATCCAAATCAGTATCACAATATAAAAAAGACAATGCAAAGCTTCAAACCAAGATAGATCAGTATTCTAAGAAGGTTGGACAACTAACAATTGAGAAGGAATTTCTTGAGGGAAAGCTCGTAAGCTTGGGATTATCTGATAGAAAAGCGATGATTGATCCTAAGCATAAATTATCTGTTGTAAAACAAAGTTGCTTATTAGAAGTTTCTAGAGCTGATTTATATTACAAGCCTGTGGTTAACGAACATAAAGAAGAAGTAAAAGCAAAGCTTATACAGATACATGAGGAGATTCCCTGCTACGGCTATATAAAAGCTCATAAGCAATTAATAGAAGATGAGTTTAGCATCTGTGAGAACACAGTACAAAAGTATCGTAAAGAGTTAGGCATCAAAGCTATATTAGCGGTGAAAAAACCAAACTTAAACTTATCTGAACCTAACAAAGAGCATGCTATTTATAGTTACAAACTAAAAGGTTTAAGCATATTGAGACCTAATCAAGTTTGGTCTACAGATATTACATATATTAAGACTGATGCTGGCACAGTTTATATGGCAGATATTATTGATTGGTACTCTAAGGCTGTACTAAGTTGGGAGATATCCAACACTATGGATAGTAGTTTAGTTATGAAAGTTTTAAATGAAGCTCTGTATAAATATGGAGTACCAGAAATATTTAACACTGATCAAGGTAGCCAGTACACATCTAACATTCATATCCAAACATTATTAGATAAAAAAATTACTATATCTATGGATGGTAAAGGTAGAGCAACTGATAACATTTGCATCGAAAGATTTTGGAGAAGTGCTAAATGTGAGAGATTTTATTTAAATCAATATCCTGGCATTGTTGAACTAAGAAACGATGTGGATGATTATATAGATTTTTATAATAATAGAAGATTTCATGAGTCTATCAATTATAAAAAACCTATGGAATTTTATTACGATAACTTATTGGAAAAACGGGCGGCTTAGATGGGAACTAAATAATTGAAAATATTGTTTAATTTATTGGGGTAGTATAGTTTGATTGTCACAAAAAGTGGAGTTGCTACGGCTTTTCTAACCATTTAAACCAACTAACATGTTAAGCTTATATTTGTTTTCTTTAACTCAGTAATCTTCAGAAACAATCTTCTATCTGTAGGGGCAAAGTATAAATGAACAATGTAAAACCATGGCAAAATAAAAGTATAAAATCATCTAGTCATGCTACTGAAATTATTAATACAAACTTACCAAATATTAAAATTAATACTATTAATTTACTTGGCGAAGGATGGGATAATATTACGTGGATTATTAATGATAACTTGTGTTTTAGATTTCCTAAACATGTGGCAGCCTCAAAATTACTATTAAATGAAATAAATGTACTATCAAAATGTATTAAAATAGAAAACATTAAGGTTCTGATCTACCCCGTCAATTTGGGACAGTTTACTACTTCATTTTCCATTATATATTCAAATTGATATGGAGTCATATAATTTATTGTAGAATGTCTCCTTTTTGTATTATAGTAAGCTTCAATATATTCAAATATTGATAGTTTAGCTTCTTCTCTAGTTTTATAGCTTTCATCATGTACTAACTCTACTTTTAAAGTTCCAAAGAAACTTTCACAAGCAGCATTATCGTAACAGCATCCTTTAGAGCTCATACTTGATAGTAGCCAGTGTTCTTTAATAATGTCTTGATATTGTTTGCTACAAGTACTGTGACCCTTTATCAGAGTGTATAATCACACCACTAGGAAAATTTCTTCTAAATAATGCCATATTTAAAGCATTACAAACTAAATCCTCTTTCATCCTAGAATTCATTGCCCAACCAATAACTGATCTTGAGAATAAATCTATAATCAAACAAAGATACAGCCACCCCTCTTGTGTAGGTACATAAGTTATATCTGTAACCCACCTATGATTTACAGATAAAGCAGTGAAGTTTTGTTCTAATAAATTATCAGAAACATATTTGTTGTGGTTAGAATCTGTAGTTTTCTTATGCTTACGAGCCGCTTTAGCATGTAAACCAAGTAATTTCATACGTTTTTGAGTAACTTTCTAAACTGTCCCTGTTATTCAATACCACTTTATAAAATATTTTTATTCCTTGCTTTTATGCAGCATCTAAAATACCAGAATATACTTCATCAGGAGTCATATATCCAATACTAGAATGTAGTCTTTCATTGTTGTAAATATCAATATATTCTTTGATACCTACTTTAGCCTCTTTCATAGTTATATATGATGCCGGATAAACATTTTCATATTTCAGTGTTCTCCAAAATCTCTCAATTGCAATATTATCTATAGATCTTCCTTTAGCATCCATAGATTTATTTATTTTATTATCAGATATTATTTTAATATGCTCTTTTGCTGTATATTGAGTTCCTTGATCAGAGTTAAAGATATCAGGTTTACCATATTTAAATAACGCTTCTTTTAACACACTAGTTGTTAGATGTGTATCCATAGTATTAGAAATCTTCCAAGCTAGTATTTTCTTGCTATGCCAATCTATTATGGCTGCTAAATATGCATACCCACATTCTAGTCTAATATACGTGATATCAGCACTCCATACCTTATTAGCTTTATCTATAACAACCTGATTCGTCTCATTTTTAAATACATTAAGTAAGTATGGATATTTCTTGTGTTGCTTATTAATGACAGTTCTCTTTTTTTTAGGATACAATGCCTTAATACCCATGAATTCCATAGCACTTTTGATTAGCTTCCTTCCAACTAGAAACCCTAATCTATTTAGCAACTTTACTAGCCTTCTCGTACCATAATATGGATGTTTAGTATGTATCAAATCTATTGCATTTAATAGTCTAATATCATCATTACTACTAAATTTTGATATTGGTGTATAATAGTACACACTCTTAGATACAGATAATAGTTTAAGCTGATTATTTAAAGATAATTCTAGCTTAGTATCTACAGAGTTTACTCTATCATTTGATGATACCAAGCTTTTTAGCTTTCCCATTAAAAAATCCCTCTCTACTATTACCTCGCCTAGTTCTTTACTTGTTGCATCTTTATCTTTTCTAAGCTCATCTATTTCCTGCTTATACTCCTTAACAACAGAGCTTTTATCAAATGCTAAGCAAGCATTAGATAAAAATTTCTGCTTCTAATTATGCACGTTTTTAGGAAGTAAATCATACTTACTTGCTATCTCATTAACTGTCATATCGCCTTCTAGCAATTCTATAATTACTTTAGCTTTAAAATCAGCTGTATACGTTACTCTTTTTTTACTCATTTATCTATTTCCTAATTTATCTAGTTAAGTTTAACATCTAGGAATAAAAATCTTTCTGAAATCAGTAGCTTTTTCTGGGGACATTATACCATTTGATATATCCTGAGAGTAAGCCTCTACTTTATCTCCTAGCTTTGAATTAACAATCTCAATCATTTCTTCAGATAGATCTATACAAGTAACGGATCTTGCACCATGGGAAACAAAATATTCAGCATAAATACCTGAACCACACCCAAGATCAATTACATCCATATCTCTAATGTTAGATATCAATTTTTGCAATGATGGACGTTCAAAATATGCATTATAAATGTTATTTTGTATAGATTCGTCGTACTGCTTTGCATACTTCGTATACATATCTGATTTTATTCTTACTACTTTCCTATTGACCCTAAATGCATTACATTTTATAACCATAACTCGATATAAAATTGATTATAGCAGCTATACTATTAACATAGTTAAAACTTAATCCTACTTCTTTGAAGTAGTAACTTTATTGTTTTTCACACATTTTATCAATTTCTTTATAAACACTTTTGTTTTTACCAAATACGCTAGTCATGAACTATGCACTTTAATACTTTAGCAAAAGAAATGTAGTAACATTAAAACCTAACATCAGTCGTATTAGAGTATATTGCTATTAATGTACAGCTTTTGTGCCCATACTAAATAAATGTATTAATCAAACAGATATTTAATTAAGAACTAATGAGATTTCACATCGATTATATTTAATAATATCTAAGTGCTGAGAACTATTTCTTAGAATATATAATCCAATTTTATTTCAATAACATATTTTTTTGCTAAAATAACTCTTAATAATTAATTTTATTTTTTTATCATGAGTAAGTTTTCTAAAAAGACTTGGTTGTCTAACTATCCTAAAAACACACCTAAAGATATAGAACCAAATGCATATACTCTTTTAGATTTGTATGAAAAAGTTATACTTCAATATCCTTATCGTGATGCTGTATCTTGCCACGATGTGAATCTATCTTTTTCACAACTAGATGATCTAGCAACAAAAGTAGCTAGCTTTCTTCAAAATGATCTAGCTATTGAAAAAGGTGATAGGGTTGCAATAGTTTTACCAAATTGTTTACAGTTTACTGTCTGCTTATTTGCATGTATAAAAATAGGTGCAATATTTGTTAATGTTAATCCACTTTATAAATCTGATGAGTTAGAAGCTATTTTTAACAACTGTAACGCAAGAGCTGCTATTGTAATGGATATGTTTGCTCACCATATTCAAAAAGCAAGAATAAACGTTAACTCTTTAGAAAATATAATTGTCACAAATATTGCTGACTTATATCCATTCCCTAAAAAACAAGTTATAGGATTAGTTTCTAAACATCTAATTAAAGATAAACCTAAATATAATAAGAATTCATTTATACAATTTACAAAGGTTATAAAAGCAGATAAAGGACTATATAAGAAACCAAATATAACCAAAGATAATATATTATGTTTGCAATATTCAAGTGGTACAACAGGTAAGCCTAAAGGTGCAATCCTTACTCATGATAATGTTGCTTCAAACATTCAACAAGTTTGGGCCTGGATACAACATGATATGAATGTGTTCGAGCAAGTTCTTATTACAGCATTGCCTCTCTACCATATATTTTCATTAAGTGCTAACCTTCTATGTTTCTTTTTTGCGGGCGCTAAAAATGTCTTAATACCAAATGCTCGAGATATTAAAGACCTAATAAAGACGATGTCAAAAAATGAGTTTACTATTTTTCATGGATTAAACACTCTTTATATGGCAATGTTAGATCATCCTGACTTTGACAAAATTAATAAAACAAAATACCGTTTTTCTTTAAGTGGTGGAATGCCTATCTCACGCAAAGTATACTTACAATGGCTAGATAGAACTGGAGTAGAGTTAAAAGAAGGATATGGCATGACAGAAATGTCTCCTGCAATATCTTTGAATAAGTTTCATGAATCTGAAGAAGATTACTTTGGAACATGTGGCTACCCTATTCCAAGTACTGAGTTAAGTATTAGAAATATAAAAACTTCTGAAGAAATAGATGAATGTTTTAAAGAGGGAGAAATATGGCTTAAAGGGCCTCAACAATGTCAAGGCTTCTGGAATGATGAGAAGAGTAACAAGCTATACTTTTCTGAAGATGGTTGGCTAAAAACTGGAGATGTTGGCTATATTGATAAAAGAGGTCGCCTAACAATATCTGATAGACTTAAAAATATGATTATTGTATCTGGATTTAATGTATATCCACGAGAAATAGAAATATGTATTCTAAAGCTAAAAGATATCAAAGAGATTGCAGTAACAGGAATTGAATCTAAAACATCTGGAGAAAGAGCAATTGCTTTTGTTTCATTAGAAAAATACTCTAAACTTGCTGAAAAAGATATAATTAATCATTGTAGAGAAAAGTTAGCAAGCTATAAAGTTCCAAAAGCATGTATTTTTGTAAAAACTCTACCAAAAAATAATACTGGTAAAATTGATATCAAAAAACTTAAAAATGATTTTCTATAAGTACTTTAAGCTATGTTAAATATGAGCTATTTTAGATTTATTTATCGATCTTTACTAGAAAAATACTGCTTTGGTGTTTTACCAAATGCTCGACGAAACATTGCTATAAAATTACTTGGTGAAGCATATCCCAAAGAGTCTGAAACTTCATTAACAGATATGTCTTGTGCTAACATATCCAAGCCATGAGCTAATTGAGCTTGTTGCCTCCAACGTGAAAAACTAAGACCTGTTTCAGCTAAAAAAACTCTTCTTAAAGTACGCGATGACATAGCACCAAACGACGCCCATTCTTCTAAACTTTTATTAATTGAAGGATTATCGACTATGGCATCTGCAACTTTTATTAACCTTTGTGACTTTGGCATTGGTAAGTGTAAGGCTTCTTCTGGAGCTCTTCTAATTTCATTACAAATAATAGTTGCTATATATTCTTGTTCCTCGGTTAATATACTTTGCTTCTCCCATTCAGTTGCTCTTAAAGCAAGAGCTCGTAGTACTTGACTCATAGGAATCACACGAGAAGCTTTTGGTAGTGTTTCACATATGTTTGGCAATATGAAAATAATCCAACCACTAACTACACCACTAATACGTATTTTATGTGAAACATTTGGTGGCACCCACCCAGCTCTATTTGAAGGAAGAACCCATGAGCCATTTGGAGTACTAACATGAACAAGCCCTGTTTCAACACAAAAAACTTTTCCCCTAGAATGCTTATGCCAATTAACTTCTCTAACATTAAGTCGAGATTTGTTTTCTGGAGAGTTACTTCCTCTAACTGCTACTATAGAGGGACCATCTAACCACTCACCAAGAGGTAGAATTTCTTTCTCATAATGTTTTTGTCCGTTTTTCAATATTTTTTGTCCATACAATGTTATAGTACCTAGCATAAATTGTGCAATAATTCTAAAATAATTTAAACCTCTAAAAATTTAATTTATTCTCCCTACTTAATAAGTAGTGAGCATTATGTTTTCGTAAAAAAAATAGATAACTCCTTCAAAGCTATGCAGACAAATACAACTAATACAACAGGATTCTGGAGTCAAAAAAGAACTATTGTAGCCTTAGCAATAAGTCTGCTTGCCTTAGCTGAAATTATTGATTTGACTATTGTAGCTGTTGCAATTCCACAGATTATGGGAGCAATTGGAGCAAACGTCCAAACAATAGCCGATATAACTACTATGTACGTAGTTATGGCAGCAATTTTTATATTATTATCTGGTTTGGTGATCGAAAAATATGGTATAAAAAGAGTTGCATTGGCATCGTCCGTAATATTTGGTATATCTTCAATAATGTGTGGTCTATCCACATCTCTAACAGAAATGGTTATATTTAGGGCTTTTCAAGGGATAGGAGGGGCTTTTTTACCATCTGCTGCACAAACTTATATCTCCACAAACTTTAAAAAAGAAGAATATAATAAAATGATGACTGTATATAGTATGGTTATAGTTATGGGACCAATAATAGGTCCGGTTCTTGGTGGTGCTATATGTCAGAACATGTCTTGGGAATGGATATTTTATGTAAATGTACCATTGTGCGTAATTGCTTTTATAATTATATTCTTCATGATGGAAGCAACTAAAATTAAAAAAATTAAAAAAATTAAAATTGACTATATTAGTTTTGGTTTTTTAGCTATAGGAGTAGGATGCTTAGAATTTTTCATAGATAACGGTAATACTAACGGCTGGTTTAGTTCAATTAAAATGATTATTATCTTTGCTATTTCTTTAGTCTCAATTGGCTTTTTTATATGGCGAGGTTTAATATACTCATCCGTAGTAAAATTCAAAATTTTCAATAATGCTAATTTTATTATAGCCTGCTTTCTATGCTTTACATTTGTACTTTTATTTTCTGCAGCTATGGCATACTTACCAACAATGCTACAGCAAGTGTATGGTTATCCTGTTGATTTAGCTGGATATATTACCGTACCAAGAGGTATAGCTGCTGTTTTTGGTGCAGCTTTAACACAAGCATTCTTAGTAAAAAAATTAGGAGTAAGAAAAACTATTAGCTTAGGGATAGCCATTTTTGGTATTTCATGTATAATGCAAGCCAATTTTGCAGCTTCGGTTAATGAGTTTGCTATTATACTAACAACAGCTATTCAAGGTTTAGGAATGATGATGTTTTTTATTCCATTTATGAGCGTATTAGTTATAGGTGTTGCCGATGAAGACATGGGAGATATGTCAGGATCATTCAACTTTTTCAGAAACTTTGGCAGCTCAGTAGGAACAGCTTTTATTGCAACGTTTCTTTCTAGAAATCAACAAATCTCATTTCAAGAATTAGGACAAAACATCTCTTATCTAAACCAAAACTTCCAAACATGGGCTCATAGTTTACCAGGTTCAGAGATAACTGCTATTGCAGTTGCTCAAAAACAAGTTATACATCAAGGTAGCTTATTAAGTTATATTGGATCATTTTATGTAGTGGGAGTACTAAGCTTAATTTTGGCTGTTGTACCATTTCTGTTAAAAGAGCCTCAAAAAGATGCTTCAGCTACAATGATGCATTAAATTATTTTATAAAATAAATAGGATTTAAAATGTCAGATAATAAAGAACAACCTGAAACTTCAGAAAGTAAAAAAGGCTCAAAATTATCACCTAAAAAAATAGCTATTGGTTTAGGTATAATTCTTGCAACAGGTTTAAGTATTTATGGTTATTACACGTATAGTAAAGTATTTCCTAGTACCGATGATGCTTATGTGAATGCAAAGGTTATTAATATATCAGCAAAAGTTGGTGGATACGTTGAAAACGTATATGTAAAAAATAATCAATATGTTCATAAAGGAGATAAGCTAATTCAGATAGACCCTAAAAATTACCAACTTCAAGTTTCTGAAGCCAATTCAAAGGTCATACAAGCAAAAGGTAATCTATTTGTAGCTCAAGAACAAGTAAATGCTGCAAAATCTGACTTAACAAAGACTAAATCATCTCTAGAAACTGCTATAGAAATGGCTGATAGATATATCAAACTATATAAAAATGATGCCGGATCTTTACAGGATGCTCAAAAATATATAAATCAAAAAATACAGGCTGAAAAAGCAAAGGATCAAGCTTCATCATCTTTAAAGCAAGCTTTAATCCAAGTTGAAATAACTAAAGCTCAAGTTGGATCTGCTAAATTAAGTTATGATAACGCAATCCTAAATCTTGGATATACTACCCTTATAGCACCATCTGATGGTTATGTTTCTAATTTAAAAACTTATAAAGGACAGTTAATTGGAGCTGGTATACCATTATTTGGCTTTATTGATAATAAGAAATGGTGGATAGATGCTAACTTTAAAGAAACAGCGCTTGATAGAATCAAACCTGGTCAAAAAGTTAAGATAGAGCTTGATATGTACAACCATACTTACACAGGAGAAGTAAATAGCCTAAGTTATGCAACAGGGTCAGTATTTTCCTTACTTCCTCCAGAAAATGCTACTGGTAACTGGGTAAAAGTTACACAACGATTCCCTATAAAAATAGTTTTAAAAGATAATCATAAATATCCCCTTAGAGTTGGTGCAAGTGCAACCGTTAAAATAGATACATTATAGGTGGCAAACAAATATGATTAAAAAAAATATATTTCGTATAGCTCTAATTGCTAGTGTACTATTAACCTCTAGCTGTAGCTTTTTCAATCCAAAATATGAAAAACCTAAAATAAAAACTCCTGCTCTTTGGAATAGCCAAAGCAAAGCTGCTGGAGAAGTTAGCAAAAACTGGGACTTGACAAAAATTGCTTGGTGGCGAGGCTTTGATGATCCAACATTAAACAACCTTGTAACTACAGCATTAAGGGATAATAATAAGATTCAAGTTGCCATTGGTAATGTTTTACAAGCTCAAGCTGAAGTTAATAAAGCTGACTACGGTTGGTTACCTACAGCAAGTGTCGGTGGTGGAGGCTTTATTGCCCAAACATTTGATACTAACTCTAGTGTAAGTGTTCCAAATGTTAATCCACCAAGTTCAAATCTATTTGGCGGTTCTCTTGCTGGAGTAATTCCAAGTTATACAATTAATATTGTTAGAGAGTTTCAATTAGGTAAAATATCTAGATTTAGTGAAAAATCCCAAAGAACAGCTGTTAATGCAACTCGTTTAACTATCATTACCCAAGTTACAGGAGCATACTTTTCTCTAATAACTGCTAAGGAGCAGTTAAAACTGCAAAATCAACTTATTCATAGGATGCAAACTCTATATTACTATGCTAAACGCCAACATCAGCTAGGAGCAAGCTCTCCTTTAATCCCTGAGATAATTAAACAACAATTAGAAGCTCAAAAAGGAAAAGCTGCTACGATAAAAAATGATATTACTCATTTTAATAATACTCTCAAACTTTTAACAGGTAGAAATCCTGGACAAATTAATACAACAAGAACACTTGATCAAATAAATGCTAATATTAAGAACCCTGTTAATTTGCCATCACAAGTATTAGAAAATCGTCCAGATATCGCTATTGCAGAATATAAGTTAAAAATAGCTAATGGTAATATTGGTCTAGCAAGGTCTCAATTCTTCCCAAGCATTGATTTAACTGGTACATTTGGTAATGCAACATTAGCTTTAGGACAACTTGCTACTTTTAATGCTTGGGCATGGGCCGCTGAAGCTGTTGCAGCAGTGCCAATCTTTAATCTAAGTATTTTAGCTGATAGTGATAAGGCCAAATCTCAATTCTACCAAGCATACTACGATTATATTAATACTCTACAAAAAGCATTTGAAGATACTGATAATGATTTATCACAAAGAACTGCTGATAAGAAAAATTATAATAAACTAATGGTGTCACTAGAATCAACTAAGATGCAAGAACGAATCCTTAAGAAAAAATATCAGCTAGGTGCAATTAGTAAAGCACAATATCTTGGAATTTACCTAAATGTTCTTAACCAACAAATGCAGGCTAATCAAGCTAAATTAAAATCTTTAATTAGTATTTCAAACTTATATCAATCTTTAGGTGCTGGATATAATGTTGATAACTATGATAATCCTCATATGAACAACCCCGCTTTCTCTAAATAAAAAGTTATATTTAAATTAGTGATATAATAGTTCGATAATATAAAATTAATTATAATTTATAATGATTGATTGTGAATTTATACTTAAAAAAGCCGGTAAATTATCTAGGCTTACGGATAAAACATTTCAGTTGGATAATAATATATCAACTGGATTTTATTCAGCAAAATACTTTATAAAAGCTCAAAAGATACTGGAAGATTCTTCTGATATTGTTTTAATACAATTTTTTCAATGTCACAACCAAATTATACTTTGTGGTGTTGATGAATCTTTAGCATTAATTAAAAAATTTGCCTTAAATTACCAAAGTTTAGAAGTAAAAGCTCTTAATGATGGTGATGAAATTTCTGCTTTTGAATCAGTCCTAACTATAAAAGGAAACTATAAAAACTTTGGCTTTCTTGAAGGAATAATTGATGGTATTTTAGCCAGAAGAACAAGCTTGGCTACAAATGCATATAAGTATACAAAACTACTTAAGCAGAACCAAAAAATAATATTTATGGGAGATCGTGAAGATATCTATTTAACCCAACCTGGTGATGGATATGCTGCAAACATAGGAGGAATTACTGAAGTTGCAACTAATGCTATGGGAGCATGGACTGGTCAGCTTGGTATAGGAACAATGCCTCATGCTTTAATACAAAGTTTCAATGGTAATCTAATAAATACCTGTCAAGCATATATAGATACATTTCCTGAAGAGCCTCTTATTGCTTTAGTTGATTATAATAATGATGTTATTACAGATTCTCTAAAAGTAGCTAGGAAATTTACTAATAAGCTTTTGGCAGTTCGAGTAGATACTTCTCCAAATATGATTGATAAATACTTTTTAAGAAATCAAAGTCAAATGAAAGATTCCTGCTATAAAGGAATAAATTCTGAACTTATAAAAGCCCTACGAAAATCTCTCGATGTAGAAGGCTTTCAGCACGTAAAAATTATTGCATCAGGAAACTTCGATTATAATAAAATAAAAAAAAATAATGCTGAGAACACACCTGTTGATATATATGGTATAGGAAGTTCTTTATTAAAAATAAATATTGGCTTTACTGGTGATTGTGTTGAATTAAATAATAATCCCCAATCTAAAGTAGGTAGAAAAAAAATTAACTCTGATAGATTAAATTTAGTTAAATAAATAAAGGAATTAAAATGAGTATTGTTAGAAATTTTATAGTCGATGATTATTCAAATAAAATCGTAAACTGGTTAAAAGAAAGTTGTGCAAGTTATCCTGCTGAAGGCTTTGTAATTGGTATTAGTGGAGGAATAGATTCAGCTGTAGCTGCCTCATTAGCTACCAAAACAAACCTTCCAGTAACAGCTCTAATAATGCCTTCAAAAAATAATCAAGATCAAGATATGCATGATGCAATAGAACTTATTAATAAGTTAAACATTCCTCATCATATAGTTCCTATTCAACCAGTATATGAGACATTTTTAGAGTCTACTCAGGCTTTTACAAACTCTGATAATAATCGCCAACATGTAATAAAAGGTAATGCCCAAGCACGTTTTAGAATGATGTATCTATATACTTATGCTCAACAAAATAATCGAATTGTAATAGGTACAGATAATGCTTGTGAATGGTATATGGGATATTTCACAAAATTTGGTGATGGCGCTGCTGATATTCTTCCTCTGGTTAATCTTAAAAAGTCTCAAGTTTTTGAGCTAGGTAAATATTTAGAAGTTCCGCAAAATATTTTAAATAAAGCTCCTTCAGCTGGGTTATGGCAAGGTCAAACTGATGAAGATGAAATGGGCGCCACATATGCTGAAATTGATGATTTCTTAGATGATAAAAAAGTATCTGAAAAAGCTCTAGAAAGAATAAGCTTTTGGCACAATCGTAGCCATCACAAGAGAAATCTGGCTCTTACGCCAAACTTTAATGAATAATATAATCTAAGCATTAGCTTACCTCTACTATCAACCACGTTAAATGGAATATATCTTCCATGAAAAAACTCTTTGGTAATGAATTTACATCAATCAAAACAGAATTAATTGCAGGCTTATCAACTTTTTTAACAATGATCTACATTATCATTGTTAATACAAAAATATTAAGTCAAACTGGCATGTCTGCCAATGCGATAGTGACAAGTACTGTTGCTTATCTTCAATAGCAATGGGATTATACGCAAAAAACCCATATGCTGTTGCCCCAGCAATGGGGATGAATGTCTTTTTTGCTTATACTATCGTTGATATTTGGCATATCCCTTGGCAAACTGCTTTAGGTACAGTTTTTTGGTCGGGAGTGATTTTTGTATTGCTAGTCATATTTAATATTCGAGCAAAAATTTTAGATGCAATTCCAATGGGAGTGAAAAATGGTATTGGAGCAGGTATTGGTGTTTTTATTGCATTAGTTGGTTTTTTTAATGCAAGGTTTATTGAAAAATCACAATCTTCTCTACTAGAAATTGCTCCTATTTCTGTCCAAACAGGAATCTTTATACTTTGTTTATTTTTACTGATCATTTTAACTTGTAGAAAAATTAAAACAGCAATGCTAATTATGATTTTTGCTGGATGTTTATTATTGCTACCTTTCGGTAGAATACTAGGCACAAATACTGTTATGGAAATTCCTAAACATTTTTTTATAATACCCCATGAAATTTTAACAACAATTTTGAGAATTTAGTTCCTAAAATAGCTAA
The DNA here is from genome assembly GCF_002211785.1 of Francisella halioticida. Classification (NCBI taxonomy): domain Bacteria; kingdom Pseudomonadati; phylum Pseudomonadota; class Gammaproteobacteria; order Thiotrichales; family Francisellaceae; genus Francisella; species Francisella halioticida. The sequence continues at coordinate 584,079 of NZ_CP022132.1, read as the reverse complement.
ACTATAAATGAGTGATCATACCCTCCTATTTGGGACACTTAGGTGTTAAGAAAAGGAGACAAGATGAGATATACAAAAGAGTTTAAAGATGAAGCTGTTAAATTATGTTTACAACCAGATGCAAATAGACGAGAAATAGCAGATAATTTAGGGGTTAAATATAAAACCATTTGCAGTTGGATATCCAAAGCCATGTCAAACCCTCAGAAAGAAATAAAGATAGATTATAAAACGCAGTACCAGCAACTATCTTTTGAAAATACTGATTTGAAGAAAAAACTCAAACAGGCAGAAACAGAGCGTGAAATACTAAAAAAGTCAGCAGCGTACTTTGCAAAGCAAAATCTGTAAGGTACGCCTTTATTAAGGAGCATTATAATGGGACTTTTGATGTCTGGGCATTGAATAAATTATAATAATCTCCATGTAAATAATTTTGAAATAGATCATTATATGTCCTTTCCTTTTGGTAATCTTGCCTATACAAATTCATTTAGAGAAGAGTTATATGATAGCTTTGAAACTTATGCTGATACCACATTTGAATTAATAGATGCTTTATCATCATCAAATGCTAAAACTGCTGTTGTATACTACCCCAATAAATTAAACAATATTTTCAATTATTTAGTTCCCATCTAAGCCGCCCGTTTTTCCAATAAGTTATCGTAATAAAATTCCATAGGTTTTTTATAATTGATAGACTCATGAAATCTTCTATTATTATAAAAATCTATATAATCATCCACATCGTTTCTTAGTTCAACAATGCCAGGATATTGATTTAAATAAAATCTCTCACATTTAGCACTTCTCCAAAATCTTTCGATGCAAATGTTATCAGTTGCTCTACCTTTACCATCCATAGATATAGTAATTTTTTTATCTAATAATGTTTGGATATGAATGTTAGATGTGTACTGGCTACCTTGATCAGTGTTAAATATTTCTGGTACTCCATATTTATACAGAGCTTCATTTAAAACTTTCATAACTAAACTACTATCCATAGTGTTGGATATCTCCCAACTTAGTACAGCCTTAGAGTACCAATCAATAATAGCTGCCATATAAACTGTGCCAGCATCAGTCTTAATATATGTAATATCTGTAGACCAAACTTGATTAGGTCTCAATATGCTTAAACCTTTTAGTTTGTAACTATAAATAGCATGCTCTTTGTTAGGTTCAGATAAGTTTAAGTTTGGTTTTTTCACCGCTAATATAGCTTTGATGCCTAACTCTTTACGATACTTTTGTACTGTGTTCTCACAGATGCTAAACTCATCTTCTATTAATTGCTTATGAGCTTTTATATAGCCGTAGCAGGGAATCTCCTCATGTATCTGTATAAGCTTTGCTTTTACTTCTTCTTTATGTTCGTTAACCACAGGCTTGTAATATAAACCAGCTCTAGAAACTTCTAATAAGCAACTTTGTTTTACAACAGATAATTTATGCTTAGGATCAATCATCGCTTTTCTATCAGATAATCCCAAGCTTACGAGCTTTACCTCAAGAAATTCCTTCTCAATTGTTAGTTGTCCAACCTTCTTAGAATACTGATCTATCTTGGTTTGAAGCTTTGCATTGTCTTTTTTATATTGTGATACTGATTTGGATGGATCCATTACCAACTCAGCATTTTCTAAAAAGGCTGTTTTCCAATTATTTATGTTTTTGGGCGTAATATTATATTTTACTGATAACTGTGTGATTGTTTGATCTTTCCCCAATACTTCCAAGACAACTTTAGTCTTAAATTCAACGGTATATATTTTTCTCTTATTACTCATTTACATTTATCCTAAATTGCTCATTTATAGTTTAGCTACTTTAGGAACTAAATTCTCAAAATTGTTGTTACAATTTCATGGGGTATTATATTGAGCTATCTTTATCCCCATTTTTTACTCGACAATATAGCAGCATATCTCAGATACTAAAGATAGAATCACTATCATCGATATTGGGTAAAGTGGGAACAAAATTGATTAATGAAATAAAATTAAACAATTCATCCAACATACATTTTATGCTCTAGATGAAACATCAATCTTAAAGCCTAACTCAAAAAGCATGGATGGAAGAAGATTTGTTTATGGATTGACTAATGGTACGGGTAAAGTTGGCATAGGTCATTCATACTCTTATTTAGTATACTTAGGTCAGGAGATGGGGCAATGGGTGGTACCTGTTAATTTGCAGCGAGTGACTGCTTCTGATTCTGGTATTAGTGTAGGCTTAGATCAATTCCATAAATACATATCTAATCAAGAGAATTCAGGAGATATTAATGTTCTGATTGGTGACTCAAAATACAGTTCAATGGAATGTATTCATAGAGTTTACTCAGAACATAATAATACATTATTGTTAAGCAGGTTTAACTCTGTTAGAAATTTATCTTTTCAAGATCATAGTGATAATAAGCTCAAAAAATATGGTGAGTCTTTTAAATTAAATGATGAATCAACATGGACTACAGCTCCATCGGATTCTGAACAATGTGAAATAGTTACCACACGAGGAAAAGTATATACTGTAAAATTGACTCGTTGGAATAATTTAATTATTCATGGAAAAAGGAACATGCCAATGCATGAGAATTGTTTTGATATTGTTAAAGTTCAAGTTTTTAAAGACAATGGAGATCCAGTATACTACAAAAATATGTGGTTGATGTTAGCTGGCAAAGATAGAGGAAAGCTGACTAGTTTTGAAATATTTTCTAGATATTCAAGTAGATTTAATATTGAGCATTTCTTTAGGTTTTCTAAGCAACATTTACTTTTAGGTAAATATGAAACTCCAGATACTCCAACACTAGATATTTGGAATCAAGTTAGTGTACTTGCCTACATAAATTCACTTGCATGTGCAAGTTTATTGGATACGGATTTATTACATCCTTGGCAAAAACAAATGCGTAAAAACAATAGTATTTACACGCCTTATCAAGTGCAAAGGAATCTATCAACCATATTACAAGAGATTGGTTCACCAGCAAAGCATTGTGTATATAAATCTCATGGATATGGACGAGCTCCAGGTACTATTTTAAATAAAAGAGCTTCTTATCAGCCTTATAAAAAATCAGAAAATAGTGAGTATGGTAAAAAACAAAAAATACCAGACTCTAAGATAGTTTTGAAAAAGTCTAAAAATGAAATAATTAGTGTTCTAGAACTAACAAATCATCAAACTAATTTGTTAAATTCCTATATAAATTAGGCAGATTTTAGAAAATTATATAGTATTTGAGATTCCGCTGATAGGTGGAAGAGATTACTACACATCAAAAGTCCTATTATAAAGTTATGCCAGTAACAACACTATGTAAATCTTTGAATGTGAGCACATCTTCATATTACAGATGGATTCATAAACCTATAGGTAAAAGGCAATGCTGAACTAGATGATGCTATTTTAATGAACATAAATCTAGATATGGAAGTGTTAGGATATACAAAGAGCTTAAAGATATGGGTTGGAAAGTTACTCAACCTAGAGTATCTAAACGTATGAAATTACTTGGTTTACATGCTAAAGCGGCTCGTAAGCATAAGAAAACTACAGATTCTAACCACAACAAACATGTTTATGATAATTTATTAGAACAAAACTTCACTGCTTTATCTGTAAATCATAGGTGGGTTACAGATATAACTTATGTACCTACACAAGAGGGGTGGCTGTATCTTTGTGTGATTATAGATTTATTCTCAAGATCAGTTATTGGTTGGGCAATGGATTCTAGGATGAAAGCGGATTTAGTTTGTAATGCTTTAAATATGGCATTCTTTAGAAGAAATTTTCCTAGTGGTGTGATTATACACTCTGATAAAGGGTCACAGTACTGTAGCAAACAATATCAAGACATTATTAAAGAACACTGGCTACTATCAAGTATGAGCTCTAAAGGATGCTGTTACGATAATGCTGCTTGTGAAAGTTTCTTTGGAACTTTAAAAGTAGAGTTAGTACATGATGAAAGCTATAAAACTAGAGAAGAAGCTAAACTATCAATATTTGAATATATTGAAGCTTACTATAATACAAAAAGGAGACATTCTACAATAAATTATATGACTCCATATCAATTTGAATATATAATGGAAAATGAAGTAGTAAACTGTCCCAAATTGACGGGGTAGATCAGTGTTTATCTCCAGTCTGCTCATATAGTAGCCTTTTCTGTATAACATTTGATAGCTGATCTTGATTAGCATTAGAATCATTTGCGAAACAACTAACAATAATAAGCAGACCAAACAATAAATTAGCAAAAATCTTTCTCATAGAAATAAATCTCCTTATATTTATTAAATTTTGTAATCAAATAACTACACTTACTCTCCCACTAAGCTTATTCAGTACTTTAAAAGTTTCTAAAGAGAATAGAACATATCAAGATATTAATAATTTTACACCTACGATTATATGTTATAAGTTCTTACAAAAATAATAAATCTAGATGAGGAATTTTATTACAAATTAGGAAAGTAAATAATTAATTACCATAAACCTTATCAATTAACTTATTTGTTCTTGCAGAAATTTCTGCTGAAGATGGAGTATGATTTTTATTATCTAAAATTGAATTAACAACATCTTCAACCATATTGATAGAAACATTTTCTGGATGTTTCAAGGAAATAGCTTGTGTTTGAGATTCTGTCTCAATTTCTATAGGGCCATCACCAAACATTGAAAAACTTATTTTACCTTTATCTCCAACTATTTCTATATTGTCATAATTAGTATAGCTACTAAAATTCCAAATACCTGTACCTACAACACCATTTTCGAATGAAAAACTAATAGCAACACTATCTTCAGCTGGATACTTATTAATTTGATTTGTCACTTGGGGTTCTATACTAACTATCTTACCTAAAAGATAATCTAAAATATCTAAAGTATGACAACCAACGTCCATAAATAGACCTCCTCCAGAAATCTCTTTGATAACATGCCATGGTAAATTTTCTGGATCTTGATATCTTTTTTCAAAAGGATCATAAAGTACACAGTTTACAAAGCGTGGATTACCAATTACTTTCTCATCATGTATCAATGATCTTACTTTTTGGTACCTTGACAATGATCTCTTATAATACGCCACATATAATCGCACATTATTTTTTTTACAAGCAGCCATCATCTCTAAACATTCTTGATAGTTCGTTGCCATTGGCTTTTCGACATATACTGCTTTACCAGCTTTGGCTGCTTTTATTGTATATTCTTTGTGAAAGGAAGGCGGTGTAGCTATATAAACAGCATTAACATCATCATCATTGATCAAATAATCAGCATTATCATAATATTTAGGCACATTATGTCTTTTAGCATAATCTTTAGCTAACTCAATGTCTCTTCTCATAACAGCTACTAATTTAGAGCCTTTAACTTTATAAAAAGCTGGTCCACTTTTCACTTCAGTGACTTTACCACAACCGATAATTCCCCACCGTACTTCCTTCATTACGCTATTTCTCCTTTGTTTCAAATGTGCTATTTATAAATTGCTGATGCAATTGGTAAAACCTTTCTACTTCAGGATGCTGCTCTTTTTCAACAATATGATCATTTAGTAATTTCCTGACACTCGTGGATAAGCTATTTAAATATTTTGTAGAAAACTCATGATGATTTATTACACAAAAATTGAATGTTGGACTATATTTATTAGAGTGATAACCTAGATGAACAACCATCCTATCAGATTTTAAAGTGCCACCGTAACCTTTGTGTAAAGCATTGTTGTTATAAAACGCAGCTTCTCCGGGTTTGAGTATTACTTTTTCAGCATTAGGTAAATCCTTATAAGCAACATCTGCCATAACTTTTGAATCTCCAAAAACCTTTTTCTCTTCTTCGGTAAATTGACGATTGTGCGAACCTCTAATAAACCAAAGATTCTCATCATGGTTTAAAGCTATATTTATTTGCACATTGTTATGATTATATTCTTTTGTGAACCAAAAATTATCAATTTCATCCTCTGGAACATGTAGCAAGTCTCTATGCCAACCCTGAACATATTCTATTCCTTTTTCTCCATAAAAAAGTGAAGCCCCTCCAATAATAGGTTCTCCACCTTCTAGTAGTTTTGAGCAAGCATCAAGTATATCTTTATTAGCAGCAACTTCTTGCAAAGTATCTACCCTGTTTCTTGGCTGTAAAAATTGAATATTTGCCATTTTTTTTTCTTTTTTAACATATTCAGGAATAAAAGAATTATAAACTGCATTTTTAAGTTGCTCTACCTGTTGCTCAGAAAAAAGTCGTTTTATTACTACACCATCTTTTTTAAATTTAGCTACATCTATATCATCTATAAACATCTAACCTTCCTCCTATGCTTTATATAAATTATCTTCAATCTCTTCAAGAGATAAATTACCAGTTTCTGGAATATTCTTTCTAATAAGAATATGATATATCAATACAGATATTGCACTTATTAAAAATAGCCCTGCAAAACCTATATGCGCTGATAAAGGTAGAAATAAAGAGCCATATAAAAAAGACATTCCTGAATTTAAGAAAAGGGCAATAGACATGCCTACGCTTCTCATTTTATTTGGAAGAGGTTCTGATAATAAAGCCCAAATACACACACCGGGCCCAACAGCATACCCTATTATAAATAGACATAAAAGAGTAAGCATACAATAACCTTTCAATGAACTAGCTCCTAAAAAATAATAGCATATTGCCATTAAAATTAGAGCCAGAAATACTATAAAGGTTCCAAATAAAACTAATGGCCTTCTTCCTGCATAATCAATTAAGCACAAAGCAATAATAGTAACTACAAAGTTGATCAACATTATTACTGTAGAGCTAAATACTGCTGTTGTTGATGCTGTCAAACCAGATTTAACTAACAAACTTGAACTATACTGTAAAAAAGTATTAATCCCTGTTAGTTGTTGCAACATAGCAATCAAAGCCACTGAAATAAAAAGCACTACTACTTTCTTATTCTTAAAGCCAGCCAGAAAGTCTTGGAATGTGGTGCCTACCGCTATACTTTTTTTTATTTTTTCATATTCGTGCTCAACTATATTCTCATTATAGATTTTATATAAATTTGCTTTTGCTTTCTCAGCTTTACCTTTCATAAATAGCCATCTAGATGATGTAGGCAAAAATACCGCACCGCCAATTAAGAGAAAAATAGCAGGCACCATAGATGTTCCAAACATATCTCTCCAATGACCATTTGTCGGAAACCATTTGGTATACAAATACCCAACATAACCAGCACCCACTATTCCAAGAGTAAGCATTAGTTGAAATAAAGCGATACCTTTACCTCTAAGGTTTTCTGGTATAACTTCAACTATATACAAAGGAATAACTATGGTAACGATACCAACAGCTATACCTTGTACTAGCCTACCAATTAACAAACTTTCATATCCATGTGAACTCATAATGATAAATGTGCTTAATATGAAAATTACACATGATATTAGGATAGAAACTTTTCTTCCAATAATATCAGACACTTTACCTGCAAATAAAGTAGCTAACGCTCCCCCACCAAGTACAGAACCTAAAAGTAAAGATTCCTGACCATGAGACATCACTATTTCTTTATTTATGAAAATTACTGCTGCATTCATCACACCAATATCATAACCATATAAAATCCCTCCCAGAGCTCCTAAAATCATTATAATATAAACATATCCTTTTGTTTGTTTCATAACTATTTTATCCTTTATTAAAGTTATTTAAATAAAACTATACTACCCCAATAAATTAAACAATATTTTCAATTATTTAGTTCCCATCTAAGCCGCCCGTTTTTCCAATAAGTTATCGTAATAAAATTCCATAGGTTTTTTATAATTGATAGACTCATGAAATCTTCTATTATTATAAAAATCTATATAATCATCCACATCGTTTCTTAGTTCAACAATGCCAGGATATTGATTTAAATAAAATCTCTCACATTTAGCACTTCTCCAAAATCTTTCGATGCAAATGTTATCAGTTGCTCTACCTTTACCATCCATAGATATAGTAATTTTTTTATCTAATAATGTTTGGATATGAATGTTAGATGTGTACTGGCTACCTTGATCAGTGTTAAATATTTCTGGTACTCCATATTTATACAGAGCTTCATTTAAAACTTTCATAACTAAACTACTATCCATAGTGTTGGATATCTCCCAACTTAGTACAGCCTTAGAGTACCAATCAATAATAGCTGCCATATAAACTGTGCCAGCATCAGTCTTAATATATGTAATATCTGTAGACCAAACTTGATTAGGTCTCAATATGCTTAAACCTTTTAGTTTGTAACTATAAATAGCATGCTCTTTGTTAGGTTCAGATAAGTTTAAGTTTGGTTTTTTCACCGCCAATATAGCTTTGATGCCTAACTCTTTACGATACTTTTGTACTGTGTTCTCACAGATGCTAAACCCATCTTCTATTAATTGCTTATGAGCTTTTATATAGCCGTAGCAGGGAATCTCCTCATGTATCTGTATAAGCTTTGCTTTTACTTCTTCTTTATGTTCGTTAACCACAGGCTTGTAATATAAACCAGCTCTAGAAACTTCTAATAAGAAACTTTGTTTTACAACAGATAATTTATGCTTAGGATCAATCATCGCTTTTCTATCAGATAATCCCAAGCTTACGAGCTTTCCCTCAAGAAATTCCTTCTCAATTGTTAGTTGTCCAACCTTCTTAGAATACTGATCTATCTTGGTTTGAAGCTTTGCATTGTCTTTTTTATATTGTGATACTGATTTGGATGGATCCATTGCCAACTCAGCATTTTCTAAAAAGGCTGTTTTCCAATTATTTATGTTTTTGGGCGTAATATTATATTTTACTGATAACTGTGTGATTGTTTGATCTTTCCCCAATACTTCCAAGACAACTTTAGTCTTAAATTCAACGGTATATATTTTTCTCTTATTACTCATTTACATTTATCCTAAATTGCTCATTTATAGTTTAGCTACTTTAGGAACTAAATTCTCAAAATTGTTGTTACAATTTCATGGGGTATTATAAACTCAACAAATCCAGTATATCAATTATTTTTGCTAGGTAAATAACATTAGATTCACTAAGTGTAAAAGTTTATGTATATATTAACAATTAAATAATTGAGATAGTTTCTTCCTAAAGACAACCCTGTGCTCAAATAATTGTTCTTGGCTATAGAGATAATATGGCTAAAAATAGTCGATACATGTTAGATATTAGAATAATACCATGCCTTACTTCACTATTTTTGTATTTGATGAAAGAATTCAGAAGTTTATATAAATGAATTTATATAATTAATTGAAAAGAATCAATTAATAGTTTTAATTATTCAAAGAAGCTCTTAGCATAATCTTTTACATTATCAAACCAAGATTTACTTTTTGGTGAATGTTTACTTTGATAGTCTTCACCTAAGCTATCAGCAAATTTTCCTAAAAGTTCTTTTTGCTCTGCATTTAGATTTATAGGTGTTTCTACTACAACTTTACAAAGCAGATCTCCCCTTCTATGTCCTCTTAAAGATTTCATGCCCTTCTCTCTCAAACGAAAAACTTTACCAGTTTGGGTTTCAGCTATTACTTTTAAAGTTACTTCACCATCTAGTGTTGGAACATTGATTTCTCCACCTAAACAAGCTTTAGTAAAGCTTATTGGCATTTCACAGTAAAGATTCATTTCTCTTCTTTCAAAAATCCTATGATCTTTGATTAAAATTTGAACATAAAGATCTCCGCTCATCGCCCCATTTGAACCAGAATCTCCCTCACCATGAAGTCTGATTCTATCACCATTATCAACACCTTCAGGTATCTTAACTTTTAGAACCTTCTGTTTTTTAACTTTACCATTTCCATAACAGGCATCACATGGATCCGAGATATTTGATCCAGAACCATTACAAGCTGGACAAGTCTGCTCAAAAGCAAAAAAACCTTGCTGTCTTCTGATTGTACCTTGACCATTACATGCATGACATGTTGTCTTGCTTTTAGATTTTGAGCCAGTACCCTCACAAGCATCACAAGCAGCCATCTTAGGTATAGTTATTTCTTTCTCTACACCAAAAAAAGCTTCTTCTAGTGATATCTCTAAAGTATATTCTAGATCACTGCCTCTAGCAGCTCTAGATCTACCAGCTCCTCCACGAGAAGATCCTCCACCGAAAAAATTATCAAAGATATCCTCAAACCCACCAAAACCGCCTGCTCCACCAGCACCACCTTGTTGGTTAACACTGGCATGTCCAAACTGATCATATCTTGATCTTTTTTGATCATCACTTAATATTTCATAAGCTTCTGAGACTTCTTTAAATTTGATTTCAGCCTCTTTATCATCTGGATTACGATCTGGATGATATTTCATTGCAAGCTTTCTATAAGCTCTTTTAATTTCAACACCTGAGGCTGTTTTCGATATATTTAAAGTTTCATAGTAACATTTCTGTTGCATTTTAATTAACCTAAAATTTTGGAACGTATAATTATAACAAAAAGATAAGTGTGGATAAACCACACTTTATTGATTACATAAGAATTAATTATTTTTTATCGTATTCAACATCTTCAAAATCTGCATCAACAACATCGTCATCTTTCTTAGCTTCTTCAGTCTGAGCACCATCTTGAGCACCTCCAGCAGCTTGAGCTTGTTCAGCATAAGCTTTTTGAGCTATAGGAGCAAAAGCTTCTTCTAAAGCTTTTGTTTTAGCTTCAATTGCATCCTTATCATCACTTTTCACTATTGATTCTAAGTCCTTACAAGCTGCTTCTACTTTTTCTTTTTCTTCTCCTGAAACTTTATCTCCTAGTTCAGAGATAGCTTTTCTTGAACTATGGATCAAATTATCAGCGGTATTTCTAACAGTTACTAGCTCTTGGAACTTCTTATCAGACTCAGCATTCGCCTCTGCATCTTGTACCATTTTTTCTATTTCTTCTTCAGAAATACCACCACAAGATTTGATAACTATATTTTGTTCTTTACCAGTAGCTTTATCTTTTGCAGATACATTCATAATACCATTAGCATCTACATCAAAAGTTACTTCAATTTGAGGCATACCACGTGGAGCTGGTGGAATATCTGCCAAATCAAATCTACCTAAAGATTTATTTACAGAAGCCATTTCACGCTCACCTTGAAGCACATGTATAGTTACTGCAGATTGATTGTCCTCTGCTGTAGAGAATACCTGTGACTTCTTAGTAGGGATAGTTGTATTTCTTTCAATAAGTTTAGTCATAACTCCACCCATAGTTTCAATACCAACAGATAAAGGAGTTACATCTAATAAAAGAACGTCTTTAACATCACCAGCTAATACACCACCTTGAATAGCTGCACCAACTGCCACAGCTTCATCCGGGTTAACATCTTTACGGGGCTCTTTACCAAAAAATTCTTTTACTTTTTCTTGTACTAGAGGCATACGAGTTTGTCCACCTACTAGTAGTACTTCTGTAATATCAGACTTGCCTAATCCAGCATCTTCAAGTGCTTTTTTACAAGGCTCTAAAGATCTAGCTACTAAATCACCAACTAATGACTCAAACTTAGCTCTAGTTATTTTAATATTTAAATGTTTAGGTCCTGTAGCATCAGCCGTAACATATGGCAAGTTCACATCAGTTTGACTAGCAGATGATAATTCTACTTTAGCTTTTTCTGCTGCTTCTCTAACTCTTTGTAGAGCTAACTTATCATTATGAAGATCTATTCCTTGCTCTTTCTTGAACTCATCAATTAAATAATCCATCAACACTAAGTCAAAATCCTCACCACCAAGGAAAGTATCTCCATTTGTAGAAAGCACTTCGATTTGATTATCTCCATCTACATCTGCTATCTCAATGATAGAGATATCAAAAGTACCACCACCTAAGTCATACACTGCTACTGTTTGTTCACCTTTTTTAGAGTCAACACCATATGCTAATGCAGCAGCTGTAGGTTCATTGATTATTCTTTTAACATCAAGACCTGCAATTTTGCCAGCATCTTTTGTAGCTTGTCTTTGACTATCATTAAAATAAGCAGGTACTGTAATTACAGCCTCAGTTACAGCTTCTCCTAGAAATTCTTCTGCTGTTTTTTTCATTTTTCTTAAGATTTCAGCTGAAACTTGAGGAGGCGCCATTTTCTTACCTTCTTTAGTTGCAACCCAAGCATCCCCATTATCTGCTTTAGCTACAGAATAAGGAACTTTCTTTTTAATATCATTTTGTACTGCTTTATCATCATACTTACGTCCGATAAGCCTTTTAATAGCAAAAAAAGTATCATCTGGATTTGTTACAGCTTGTCTTTTAGCCGCTTGACCTACCAATATTTCTCCACCATCAGTATATGCAACAACCGAAGGAGTAGTTCTATGCCCTTCAGCATTTTCAATAACTTTAGCACTTTTGCCATCCATGATAGCAAGACAAGAGTTAGTAGTACCTAAATCTATTCCTATTATTTTTCCCATTTGACTCTCCTATTTTTATTTTCTAAGTTCAGTAATTTTCTTAAATCATCTAGATAATAGATGGATGTTGTTTACTTTTTTTTCAAGAACTTTTTTAATTTTTTACAACAATAACTTTTGCAGCTCTAACCACACGACCATTTAACAAGTATCCTTTTTGAAAAACTTCAAAAACAATATTATCTTCTAAACCTGGATTAGGTATCATTGCCATAGCCTCATGAACATTTGGATCAAATTTTTCTCCTTTTGGATCAAGCTCTTCCAAACCGTTATTTTTCAAAATATCAAAAAGCATTTTAGCTGTAAGTTCTATACCCTCTTTCATAGCTACTGCTTCTTCAAGCTTAACTTCATGCTTTAAAGCTTGATCTATGCTATCTGTTATAGGTAAAAGATCTTTAACAAATTTTTCTACTCCAAACTTACGTGCTTTAGAAACTTCTTTTTCTGCTCTTCTACGAATATTTTCCATCTCTGCTCTAGCTCTTAAAGCTTCATCTTTCATAGCATCACAAGTTTCTTCAAGCTCTTTTATAGCATCTTTTGACCTTTCTAATTGCTCTTCTATTGATAATTCTTCAACAGAATTATTAGTTGAGCTCTCTTCTGATTCTACTTCATTATTTAGGTTTTTATCTTCTACTTTACTTTTTTCATCTTTACTCATAAAACAACCTTTTACTTTTCGTTCTGTTAATACTACAATTTGTTAGATGTTCTATAGATAGTTATTATTTCTATATTTTCAAGAGATTATTGGTGTTTTTTTAATATGAGTATTAAACAAATAATGGAAACTTTAAAAAACATAGGCATTATTATACTTGTTTTATTTATATCAGGATGTACAAATGTTACTACTAAAAACTACCTTACAGAAAAGCTAACAAATATAGCCACAACTAAATCAGATAGTCTAAAGGTAGCAAGCTATCTCACAGAAAAATATTCAAATAAAGTTACATATAGGAAATCTACTTTTAAAGATCTAGAAAGTTGGAATAATGCTAATCAACTTAAATCTTTAAGTGCATTAAAATTATCCTGTAACAAAATACTCATAGAAAAGAAACCAGAGTATAAGAATTGGCTTAATGTCTGCAATAAAATAGAAAAAACGAATTTCAAAACCACTAAACAAGCCAGAGTATTTTTTGAAAATAATTTCTCTCCATATCAAATAATTTTGGGGGATAAAGACACCGGAGTATTTACTGGATATTATGAGCCTACCATGAAAGGAAGTCTGGTAAAAACTCTACAGTATAGTGTGCCAATTTATAGAACGCCTGATAAGTTAATAAAAAAATCAAATAATGATGGTAGCTACTCATTTGGAATATATAATAAAGATGGTGAACTAGTTCCATACTATTCACGGGAACAAATCTCTGAGGGTAATTTATTTACTAACAAAGACGTATTAGTTTGGGTAAAATCAAAAATTGATCGTACCTTTTTACAAATTCAAGGCTCTGGTAGGATAGAAACTAGTAGTGGAGACATACTACTTGGCTATGATAGTCAAAATGGCCATCCATATAGACCAATAGGCAAATACCTAATTGAGCATAATTACATGTCTGCAAAAGAGATGTCTATGCAATCGATAAAAAAATGGCTGAAAAACAATAAAGATAAGGTAGATGAAGTTTTAAACTATGACCCTTCATTTGTATTTTTTAGATATATTGATCGTAAAAATACCGTAGGGGCCCAAGATGTTGAACTTACTCCAGGATATTCTTTGGCTATTGATCACATATACTACCCTTATGGCATACCATTATGGCTAGAAACAGATTATTATAAAGAGAATCATAAAAATACAGTCCCTCTTGATAGGCTAATGATTGCTCAAGATACTGGTGGTGCTATTAGAGGTGCTATTAGAGGCGATGTTTTTTGGGGACATGGTAAACAAGCGGAGTTTAATGCCGGTCATATGAATAACAGAGGTAAACTATGGATATTACTACCGAATGATTAAAACTAATACAATAACTATAGGTGGTGGAATCTCTGGAATTAGTTTTCACCAGGAATTAAATAGAGCTGGAGTTGAAAATTTAGTTATTGAAAAAGATAAAGATGGTGGCTGTATTGATACTCAAACTTATAAAGATTTTTGGTTTGAGATGGGAGCTCATACCATATATAACTCTTACTCAAATACTATAGATTTTATCAAAAAAAACAAAGTGGAAAATAATATTGCTGCTCGTAATAAACTACCTTTTTTGCTAGTTAAACCAAACAACAATATTGAAAGTATCTTTAAAAACCTTAACTTTTTTAGCCTAGCATATAACTACATCAAAAATAGAAAAATATCTAAAAATGATAAAACTGTAAAAGAATATGCATCAAAACTTTTTGGGGAAAGCAATTACAATAATACGCTTAAATATTGTTTTAATGCTGTACTTTCACAAAGTAGTCAAGACTTTCCAATGGAGTATCTTTTTAAAAAATATGATAGAGATACAAGTATACCAAGAAGTTTCACTCTAAAAAATGGACTTTCAAATATAATAAAAAATTCACAGATAAGCTCCATTAAAGAGAATGTTCTCAAAATTTCTTACACTCAAAATAAGCAATGGCTAATTACAACTGACAAGACTAGCTATACAGCCCAAAGAGTTTGTTTAGCAACTCCTTGGAATACTACAAAAGAGCTACTTAAAGATATATTACCAAATATAGCTAAGCATAAATATTCGCCAACAATGTCAGAACTAATAAATATTGCTATAGTCGTTAATAAAGAGAAACTCAAGCATATTAAGAGCTTAGCTGGTCTAATTGGCAAAGATCAGTTTTTCTTTTCTGCTGTTTCTAGAGACGTTATTGACCATTCTGATTACAGAGCTATAGTATTTCATTGTCATAAAAACATCTCTCAAGAGAATCTAATTGATAGAATTAGTATACTTCTAAAAATAAGAAAACTTGACATTTTATACTCATATCAAAAAACTAATTTATTACCATGCTATCATCGTAATCACAATATCTTTTTAAAAGACTTAGAAGAAGAACTCTCGCAAATTTCTAACTTATATATTACAGGAAATTTTTTTGATAGATTAGCCATTGAAAACTGTATTAGAAGATCAAATAAAGAAGCTAACAGATTAATCCATAGTCTCTAATGAGAGATCCACTCTTTTTGAAAAAAAATCAATATTACAAACTTTTACAAGATTGCAATATTTTAGTTACACTCTCCAACTACTATCAATATATAACATATATAACATTAATAAGGTAATTAGCAAAATTTAAATTCTTGTATATAGATAAAAATAGGAGAATAGATCATGCCTACACTTAAATTTGATAAGGAATATAGAAAACTATCACTAGACAGCATTGGGCCTACAAATAATCTTTCAAGCAGAGTTCGTGAAAATATCAGAGACGTAATGTTAAAAAATATTTGGCCTATTGAGACTATGACAAAATTCAAAATGAAGCTAAATAAGCATAAAACTAATGAACAGAACTATAGAAATTTAAAAGAATATTTAAAAAAAAATTCACCTCTTGCTAGTTTTTGGTTAGAGAACAAGCCACAAAATGTTTATTTAAGCTTTTTAAACATAGATAAATTTAAAGAATCTCTTGCTAAAAACTTAACTACTAGAGCTGTTTTTGAAGAAAAGGAGCAATTTTTAGTATTTGAGGGAGGAGATATTTCTAAATATGATGACGATACTCTCAAACTACTTCAAAAACTAACTTTGCATATAGACATCCACGGAAAATTCTTGATAGCAGAAATGGCTAATTATAAATTATTAGCTCACTGTTCAATAACTAAAAAATCAACAGAAATTACTTGCGGGCACTTAGGGGCTCTTTTAAGTTATATAAAGCAAGGGGTTTTAGACATACTTTCGGTACTTGATCTTCAGTGCGTAATGGGTTCGGAAGAATATCTAGATTTTATGGCTCGAATTTTAGATACTTTTAATTTGTTAGCTTACTCATGTAAAACAAGTATAGCTAAATATCAGGTACAAAACTATGAATCTCTTATGGAAATGAATGATGAACATTTTTTTAAAGAATACACAAATTTACTTTTATCACAGCGAATTAACGAACAAGAACAAATAAAAGATATGCAAGAAGATTATAAGCAAGCTAAAAATGCGGCCTATCAAAAAAGCCCACAAGCTGGACGATTTTATGAAAGAGCGATGTCTAGAATTACTCAATCAAGAGTGACAACTCGTAAAACATTAATAGATGCTAGAATAATTAAACTTAAAGCTGAAATAAACAAAGCTAATAAAGAAGGTTTATTAACAGACACGGAATTACTTAAAAATGGTAGTATAAGTTTCCAAAATAGTAGCTGGTATCTAAATAAAATAATGATTATTCGCTATTTGCAAGAAGAAGTTCCATATAAAGTTATGGAATATGGATACAAAGCTGGGAAAACTGCTTTTATGGCAGGAAAAAAAATTACTGGATCTTATGCTGGTGGTGGAGCAGCCGTCTTAGCCTCATATTATGGTTTAGATATGATGCTAGGCGCTGCATTTGGTGTCGGTATAACTCCAATAGTTCTGGCAGGTGCTGGAATAGCTATTGCAGCAGGATATGTAGCAACAACTGCCATTAATAAAAGAGCAGATTATTTAAGATATAAGGGATTAAATGAATCTTTACCACTACAACAACAATCTCTACTAGTTAATCAACGTCGTTATTTCTTTATAAAAGGTTCTCTTGATTATCTAATTTTGTGTGGATATAAAACAAATGGAATGGAACAACTTGCAAGACTTGAAAAATCACTTGAAGAAAAAATAAAGAGGTTAGAAGCAACTAATAAAGAATTAAAAACAATGGATAGTGATACTTTAAATATTATTCAAAAAAGTGTTACTGAAAATTATAAATATACTCAAGATAAAGTTTATGGAGGTTATAAATACACTCAAGATAAAGTTTATGGAGGTTATAAATATGCTCAAGAAACAGTTTCTCAAGGCTACAACTACCTTATAAAAAGTATCTGGGGATAATAATAGCTAATATAAAATTTAAGCACCTATTGATTTAAAACAAAAAACCTTACATCACTTTATTTTTCTAAACTTACTTTATTTAAGTACATTCATTGCATATTATGTTTTCTGCTAAATACACAATTGAAAATTATATTAAAATATCTAATATATAGTTTGAGTAAGTTATTATATCCATATAAATAAGGAAAATAATCATGAAAAGAATAATACTCCTATTAGCTTTATTAATTTCATCAGAATATCTTTTTGCTTCAAACAATATTTACCAAGAAGGAACAATTACAGCTTTAACAAATGGTATATATTCTAGCGACACTTCTCTCAAAACATTAGAAAGTAAAGGACGATATGGGCTTGGTACTATAGAAGGTGCCAAAGGTGAGATGATAATATTTAAAGGTAAAGCTTACCTTAGTGATATTAGTGGTAAAGCAGTTCCCCTTAAAGGGAGTGTAACTGTACCATTTGCAGATGTATTTAATTTCTCAAAACCACAAATAAACTCTTCTTACAATAGCCTAACTATTCCTAGTATATTTTCTATGATTAGCAATAAGCTTTATGGTGATAATTACTTTTATATAATTAAGATTAGTGGTAAATACTCAAAAATTCACGCTAGAACAATCCCACCAGCTCAAAAAGGATATACATTAAGCAAATGGATAGCTAAAAATCAAAAATTCCATGATCTTAAGAATGTTGAAGGAACACTTATAGGCATATATAGTCCTAAATACTTATCTAGTATTACAGTTCCAGGTTTCCATTTTCATTTTATCACAAAGGATCATTCTCGTGTTTACCATGTCTATAGTTTTAGATCAGCGCAGGTTAATGTACAAATAGAGAAAATGAATAACCTCCAAATTATACTTCCAAATACTAAAGAATATCAAAATGGCTCTATAGAGAGCTTTAGTCATGATACAATCAGTAAAATGGAGGAAGGTAAATAAAACTATTTAGCAAGTTTTTTAGTAAAAGATTTGCTTATCTGCAATAGAAAATGTATCATGTAGTCTGCTTAAATTTTTAAAGTGCGGCAAGCTTTATATGTTTGTAAGATTAAGAATTTTTTGCAAAAACTGAGTAATTGACAACAATAAATAAAGGAAAAAAGATGAAAACGTTTACTGCAAAACCATCAAATATCAAAAGAGAATGGCTTTTGATTGATGCTACAGATAAAACTTTAGGTCGTCTAGCTACAGAAGTAGCAATGATCCTAAGAGGTAAAAACAAGCCAGAATATACTCCTCACATGGATACTGGCGACTATATTATTATCGTAAATGCTGAGAAAGTAGCTGTTACTGGTAACAAAAGAAAAGGTAAAATTTACCACCACCACACAGGCTATATTGGCGGTATCAAATCAATATCTTTTGAGAAATTAATAGCAACTCATCCAGAAAGAGCTATTGAAAAAGCTGTAAAAGGTATGCTTCCTAGAACTCCTCTAGGTCGTACAATGTTTAAAAAATTAAAAGTTTATGCAGGTGAAACTCACCCGCATACAGCTCAACAACCTCAAGCTCACAATATTTAATAAAGGATGGTAAAAATGTCAGAATATAATTATGGTACAGGTCGTCGTAAAAGTTCTGTAGCTCGTGTATTTATGAAAAAAGGCACTGGTCAATTCATTGTTAATGGTCTTCCATTAGAACAATACCTATGTCGTGAAACAGATTGCATGGTTGTTAAACAACCTCTAGAGTTAACTAGCAATACAGATAGCTTTGATTTTAAAATAACTGTAAAAGGTGGTGGAACTACTGGTCAAGCTGGTGCTATTCGTCTTGGCGTTACTAGAGCTCTTATCGAGTATGATGAAGATCTTAAACCATCTCTTCGTGAGGCAGGTTTTGTAACTCGTGATCCACGTAAAGTTGAGCGTAAGAAGCCTGGCCTTAGAAAAGCTCGTAGAAAAAGACAATTCTCTAAGCGTTAATATATATTTTTATATTGCTCTTTATTATTCTTTTTATTTTATCACTAGGAGGATAAAACCTTGGTTTTATACACAAAAAAGGATGATATCTATAGCGACATAGTCCGCATGATACTATCTATCAAAGGTGCTAATGCCAAAATTATAGATGTTTCAGATCAAGAAAACTCAAAACATTTAGAAGAATTAAATATCATTACGCCTAATGGCAATATTCCTACATTGACTACAGAAGACTTTGCTGTATATAGACTTAATGTAGTTATTGAAGCCATTGAAGACTTATACCCCTTCCCTCCTATGTTTCCTGTTTTTCCAAAACAGCGAGCAAATGCGAGAATTCTATTAGAACATGTTAATAAAACATTATTACAGAATATTGTTAAGCTTCAAGACCCTTATCTAGGTGAAAAAGAAGCTGAGCAAATAAAGAAAATGATGCAAAAAGATTTAATTAGCACATATCAAACAATTGTTAATGAAAGAGAAATTAATGCAGAGAGTAACCCAGATTCTCAAAATATCAATGTTTTAACTCTCATAATAACTTTTGTTTTTTATTACGTCATTAAAATGAAAGTCTCTATTCCAACAAAAGATAAAAATATTATCAAGGGAATAAAAGACTTACTTAGTGAGCCTAACTTTATCAAAACCATCAAAAAAGAAGGAGCTTAATATGGCCATGCTTAGAGCTTATATAGTTAAGGCAACATACGAGTGGTTGGTTGATCATGATTTTACTCCATATGTACTTATTGATACTGATTATGAAGATGTAGTAGTACCAACAAATCATATAGATGAAGATAAAAAAATATTGTTAGATTTATCTCCACAAGCAATACAAAACCTAAATATAAATGATAACCACATAATATTCGAAGCTACTTTCGATGGAGATCCTATGTCTGTAAATATTCCTATGGAAGCTGTTTTAGAAGTATTTTCTAAAGAAACAGAACAAGGAATATACGCTCGTGAATTTGGTTATGGAATAAACATAAACGAAGGCGAGGATGATAAAACAGCTAACCCTAAAAAGCTTAGTGAAACAGATACAGACAACATTCTTACTTTTGACTAATCTTCGATAGTATAATCATTTATTCTATTTAACACTAAATTACCATCTTTAATTATTAGCTTTATATTTTTTTCTGGGCTTGTTAATACACCAATATTTTCTAAAGGATTTTCTTCGAACACAAGAATATCAGCAAAAGCTTCTTCCTTAATAATTCCTAGCTTATCAGTCATGTTAAGTAGCTCTGCATTCTTATAACAAGCTGAATAAAGTGTTTGAAATGGTGTTTCAACTTCTGACCTAATATTAAACTCAGTATTTTGATATTTCATTAATCCACCTAACAAATCAGTCCCAAAACCAATATTAACACCATATTTATGAGCTATCCTTATTGCATTAATGCCACTTTCTCTAACATCATTAAGTTTTTCAAGCACATGATCTGGAGTATTATACTCTTTGCCATGATGATAAAATGCATCATAAATTGCAAGTGTAGGAACAATGAATGCATCATTTTCTTTAATAACTTTAGCTGCTTCTTCATCAAGAAGTATAATGTCCCCAGAAAAAGCTACTGATTTTAGAAAGATTTTTATTCCTAGATGTTAAACTTAACTAGATAAATTAGGAAATAGATAAATGAGTAAAAAAAGAGTAACGTATACAGCTGATTTTAAAGCTAAAGTAATTATAGAATTGCTAGAAGGCGATATGACAGTTAATGAGATAGCAAGTAAGTATGATTTACTTCCTAAAAACGTGCATAATTGGAAGCAGCAATTTTTATCTAATGCTTGCTTAGCATTTGATAAAAGCTCTGTTGTTAAGGAGTATAAGCAGGAAATAGATGAGCTTAGAAAAGATAAAGATGCAACAAGTAAAGAACTAGTCGAGGTAATAGTAGAGAGGGATTTTTTAATGGGAAAGCTAAAAAGCTTGGTATCATCAAATGATAGAGTAAACTCTGTAGATACTAAGCTAGAATTATCTTTAAATAATCAGCTTAAACTATTATCTGTATCTAAGAGTGTGTACTATTATACACCAATATCAAAATTTAGTAGTAATGATGATATTAAACTATTAAATGCAATAGATTTGATACATACTAAACATCCATATTATGGTACGAGAAGTCTAGTAAAGTTGCTAAATAGATTAGGATTTCTAGTTGGAAGGAAGCTAATCAAAAGTGCTATGGAATTCATGGGTATTAAGGCATTGTATCCTAAAAAAAAGACAACTGTCATTAATAAGCAACACAAGAAATATCCATACTTACTTAATGTATTTAAAAATGAGACGAATCAGGTTGTTATAGATAAAGCTAATAAGGTATGGAGTGCTGATATCACGTATATTAGACTAGAATGTGGGTATGCATATTTAGCAGCCATAATAGATTGGCATAGCAAGAAAACACTAGCTTGGAAGATTTCTAATACTATGGATACACATCTAACAACTAGTGTGTTAAAAGAAGCGTTATTTAAATATGGTAAACCTGATATCTTTAACTCTAATCAAGGAACTCAATATACAGCAAAAGAGCATATTAAAATATTATCTGATAATAAAATAAATATATCTATGGATGCTAAAGGAAGATCTATAGATAATATTGCAATTGAGAGATTTTGGAGAACACTGAAATATGAAAATGTTTATCCGGCATCATATATAACTATGAAAGAGGCTAAAGTAGGTATCAAAGAATATATTGATATTTACAACAATGAAAGACTACATTCTAGTATTGGATATATGACTCATGATGAAGTATATTCTGGTATTTTAGATGCTGCATAAAAGCAAGGAATAAAAATATTTTATAAAGTGGTATTGAATAACAGGGACAGTTTATAATTATGCTCATTGTATAAGGCTATAGGTATTAAACTAAGGTTTTTAGATAAACCATACTAAGTAACTTTTATGTCTTTATTTTCTAATATAAAAATATAGAGATTCTAAACTAATAATAAAATCTGTCTTTATTATCTTAGCACTCCACTTCTATAACTAAAAAGTGGCTCCACATATATTTTCTTAAGCTAGAACTCTTTGTTTTTTAACAAATTAGCAACAGGCTTATAACTTTTTCTATGAATATCTAAAACACCATATTGTTTTATATTTTCTAAATGCTCTTTAGTTGGATAATCCTTATGTTTAGCAAAAGCATACTCAGGATACAGTCTATCATGCTCAAAACAGATTCTATCTCTATGTACTTTTGCTAGTATTGAAGCTGCTGATATTTCTAAAATTTTAGAATCACCATTCACTATAGCTTCTGAGCTATAACCCCATTTAGGAAGATTATTACCATCAACTAATACTTTATCAAAATGTTCTACTAAATTATCAGCAACTTGCTTCATTGCTTTTAATGTAGCTTGTAGGATATTTATATCATCTATATCCTGGGCTGATATTTCTACTATTGAATAAGCTTTTGCTTTTAAAACAATTTCTTCATATAAAGCTTCTCGCTTCTTACTACTTAGTTTTTTTGAATCATTAAGATTTTGAATAATATTATCACTATCTAATATAACTCCCGCAGCAACCACTGGGCCTGATAAAGGTCCCCTTCCAGCTTCATCTATACCTAATATAATCATTTAAAATTATTTATTCCTTAATATTTAGAGAGCTTAAAAATCCTCTTAAGATGTTTACTTCTTGGCTCTCAAGCTCACTTCTTTGGAAAAGCCTTTTAAGCTTATCCATAACGTGTCCAGGTTTATCCTTATCTAGAAACCCTGTATTTAACATACTATTTTCAAGATGTTGATAAAGACCTTGTAACTCTTTTATTGAAGCTTTTTTATGTAAATGATTATATTCAGGGACACTCTTGGCATCTATACTTTCAATCATTTGTTTATGTATCTCATAAGCAACTAACTGAACTGCCTGAGCTAAATTTAATGATGTATAACCTTCATTTGAAGGAATATATGCATGAACATTACTCATCAAGAGCTCTTCATTTAAAAGGCCTGTTCTTTCTCGACCAAAGAGTAT
Source organism: Francisella halioticida (assembly GCF_002211785.1). Classification (NCBI taxonomy): domain Bacteria; kingdom Pseudomonadati; phylum Pseudomonadota; class Gammaproteobacteria; order Thiotrichales; family Francisellaceae; genus Francisella; species Francisella halioticida. The sequence continues at coordinate 560,485 of NZ_CP022132.1, read as the reverse complement.
TGCTATTTTTTCATCAGATTTCTGAATTTTATTTAAAATATTTGTAGCTACTTTTGAAATTGGCTCTATAGGTAGAGAGACTTTTCTTACCCTTGCACTTGTGCCAACTACATAGTAGATACCTTCCAATGCTTGATCCAACGAATTAACTATTATTGCACCTTTTACAACTTCTGTAGCATGGCAAGACAAAGCAATAGCTTCATCATCTATACCTTTTTTTGGATTTACAAGCCACAAATTGGTTAATCCCATATTAAGCATTGCTCTAGCTGTAGAACCAACGTTACCGCTATGAGACGGCTCAACAAGTACTATTCTTATATTTTTTAACAATCTATCCATTATATGTACTAGTAATTAACTTATATAAATCATCAACAGTTTTTACCTGTTCAAAATATCTTTGTGTTCTATCTGTTTTTAAAAATAGAGTTAACTGTTTTAGTAACTCAATATGGATTTCAGAAATATTATCAGGAAAGAATACACCTATTGCCATTTTAATATCCTCATCAATAGAATCATCATGATAACTATTTTTAAGTGTTACTATAATTATTTTAGTAGTATTAAGATTTTTAACTCTACAGTGAGGAATATAAATATTCTTACCAATATAAGTACTCCCTATTCTTTCTCTCTTATAAATATTACTTAGTACAAAATCCTCATCAACCTCCGGATAAGATACAGCTAATCTATTAGCAATAAACTCCATTAAACGTTTTTTAGACTCAATATTAAGGTTTAATATAATGTTTTTCTTATCAATAAGAGCTTTTAAATTCATAAACTAGATTAAATAAAGTTTGAAAAAAGAAAGGACTACTCACTATGACCAGTGCTATGATTACATCTCATTTTATTCTTATGCTTTTTAAGCTGACGTGCTAGTTTATCTTCTAGCATATCAATAGCAGCATAAAGATCTTTACCTTCAGCTTTTGCCACAAATTCACTACCAGGGACAATTACTATAGCTTCGGCAACTTGCTGTTCCTTTTCTACAGCTAAAATAACTTTCGTAGATGTTATATGATCGAAATAATGCTCTACTTTTCCTATTTTTTCACCAACATAACTTTTAATTGGATCAGTAACTTCCACGTGCCTACCAGTAATTTGAATATCCATATATAAAACCTCCAGTTTTGAATGCCAGACCCTTAAATTTAATTATACAAACATATTAGAGTCCTATTTATAATAACCACCAAAGTGATATACTTACATTATACAAGCTAAATATTATAAAGAAAAGCTATGAACAACAATGTGAAACAAATTTTAACATCACTAAGCCTAATTGCAGTTGCTGTGATCTCTTTTATAATTTTTGCACCAATCTTTGTATTCTTAATAATTTTCCTAATAATATCGTCATTTATTCTACGCAGGAAAATAATGAAAGAAAATGCTGATTTCTTTAAAAAGAGAGGTCGAAAGAAAGGTAGAATTATTGACCAAGATGAAAATTTTTCTAAAAACTCTAACTCTAACCAAAAGCTTAAATAAAAAATGTATACAAAAGATACTATTGTTGCAATAGCAACTCCACAAGGCAATGGTGGTATTGGCATCATTAGGATATCTGGTTCAAAAGCATTAGAAATATCACAAGTGTTTACTCATAAAAAATTAAAGCCGCGCTACGCAACGTTTTGTACTATATATGATGGCCAAGAAACCATTGATAATAGTATTGCAATATATTTTAAGGCTCCCTTTTCATACACGGGTGAAGACGTTGTAGAAATTCAAGCTCATGGAAATCCTTTTGTGCTTAATTTAATTATAAAAGCAACTTTAAACTGTGGTGCACGAATGGCTAAGGCTGGAGAATTCACAGAAAGAGCATTTCTAAACAACAAGCTTGACTTAGCTCAAGCTGAAGCTGTAGCTGATATTATAAATGCATCGTCAGAAATAGCAGCCAAATCTGCAGCCAAATCTTTACAAGGAGACTTTTCTAAAGAAATTAGTAATCTTTTAGAAAAATTGATCTATTTAAGAATGTATGTTGAGGCTTCTATAGATTTTCCTGAGGAAGAAATAGACTTTTTAGAAGATATAAAGATACACACAAGTTTAGAGCAAATATATAAAACTATTTTAAACATTAGAAAAAGTTGTAAGCAAGGTGTAATATTGTCAGAAGGAATTACTCTAATATTAGTTGGTAAGCCTAACGCTGGTAAATCAAGTCTCTTAAATGCCTTAGCAGGTAAAGAATCAGCAATTGTAACGTCAATTGCTGGTACAACTAGAGATATCGTTAAAGAGCATATCCAAATTAATGGTGTACCAATGCATATAATTGATACTGCAGGTCTACGTAGTAGTAACGATATTATTGAAAGTAAGGGTATTAAAAGAGCTATTGCTAAAATTCAAGAAGCTGATCAAGTACTTTTTGTGACTGATGACTATACTAGTAGTAATGCTAAGTTTAGTGATATTAAAGAAATAATACCTGAATTTTATGAGCAAATACCTAAAAACATTGATATTACATATGTTCATAATAAAATAGATCTACTTCAAGATACTCCCCAAAATCAAGATGATCACGTATATATATCAGCTGAAAATAATATTGGTATCGATAGACTAAAAGATCATATACTAAAAAAAGTAGGTTATACAAATCAAAATGAAAGTATCTACACTGCTCGTGAAAGGCATGTAAATGCAATAAATAAAGCTTTTAAACATATATCTCTAGCAAAAGAGCAACTAAACCTCGGTAATGGCGAGCTACTTGCAGAAGAGCTTTTAATAGTTCAAGAATATTTAAACACTATCACTGGAGAATTTAGCTCTGATGACCTATTAGGAGAAATTTTCTCAAGTTTTTGCATCGGAAAATAACTCTTATCTATAGCTAAGTTTACCAGCCGTAGCAACCCTATCTTCTATGTTTTTTCTTCTAGCACATACAAAACTAGCATACGGTTTAGATAAAAAACTTACTTCCATAATATTTCTATCACGGTGATATGTATATTCTCTTGTTGTACCATAACAAAATAGTGTTGTAAGTATTAATATAATAAGTAACAGTTGTTTCATAATAAGAACCCTTGCCATCTTTTAATCTTTATTTGGCAACATTCTCTCATTAAATAAAAGCTATATTAAACACATTATTTTTATATAATTTATAAGTTATACTTATAGAAAAATTAATGAAAACCATAGTATAAAGACTCAATTTGTCAAATATATAAATATTTTGCAAAGGTTTTGTTAAAATATATTAGTTTTAATAAAAGATTCAAATAATATGCTATCTTTAATTGGTAACACCCCTATTATTAAACTTAATAATTTAGATACTAAACATACTGTTTTTGCAAAATGTGAATGGTTAAACCCCACTGGAAGTATAAAAGATAGAGTTGCAAAATATATATTAGAAAAACTTATTAAACGTCAAGAAATACGACCAAAACAAGCAATTATTGAAGCAAGTTCAGGTAATATGGGAACTTCATTAGCAGCTATAGGAAAATTATATGATCATCCAGTGCATATAACTTGCCCTGAAAAAACAGGCTCAATGAAAAAATCTATGATAGAAAGTTTTGGAGCAAGTCTTTCCGTATGTAAAAATACATCAGACCATAAAGACCCCGAATTTTATGTAAATAAAGCGAAAATAATAGCTAATGAAACAAATGCTATTTTAATAAATCAATATGACAATAAACTAAATACACAGTGTCATTATGAAACTACAGGCCAAGAGATAGTAAACCACTTTTTGGAGCAGAACATAAATATTGATTATTTCATAACGGTTGGAGGATCTGGAGGAACAATTACAGGCTGTGCAAAAAAAATAAAAGAAACATACCCAGCAGCTAAGGTTATTATGCCTGATCCTAAAGGCTCTGTTTATTATGATATTTTTTATAATGGTAAACCAAATCCTCAAAATATTTATAGCTACAAAGTTGAAGGTCCTGGTAATCCAGTTTTTTGTAAATCTATGAATTTAAAGTATATTGATGAAATTATTCAGTTTACAGATGAGCAAGCAATAAAAGGTTGTTTAGAATTAGCTAATGAGCAAGCAATATATGCCGGTCACAGTAGCGGTGCCAACTATTTTATTGCAAAAAAATTATTAAATTTGATACCACAAGACAATTCATATAATATTCTTATAATGATTTTAGATAGTGGTATGAAATATACTTTTTATTAATAAAAAATGCTCTAAAATATATAAAACAATTTCATTAACTTATGTTATCATTAAACATAGTAATTTATTATAGGAGAATAAGCTATGCCAGGTATATTAATAAGCATTATTTTGTTACTAATTTCTGTAGTAACAGCTTGGTTTAATCGTCGTGGAGGACTAGCAATTTTTGTCATATTTTTAATTGTTGCAAGTTTAGTATTTTTACATCATGCGACTGAGCAGTTATCAATATATTTATAGGAGCTTATCATGACAAGATCAACTGTAGAAGATTACATGAAAATTTTAAGTGTCATAGAAGTTATAATTATAACTGTGATTATTATTATAGAATTCTATTTCCAGTTTAGTGTATACAATATGCCAAGACCTATTTCTCTTATATTATTACAAAGACTAGGGCTACTTGCTATGGGATTTGGTTTTTTGCTTAACACTCATTTCCATATTCGCCCAAGTCATTATGCTTTATCATTATTAACATCTGTCTTTACATTACTTGTTTCTTTGAAAATAATAAGCATCCATATGCTAGACCCTATTGGCATTGGACCAAAGATTTTTGGAATGCATATTTATAGTTGGATATTTGTAGTGTCAATTATTTATATCATATACACTGCTATAATAATGTCATTTTCTGGCCAATATGATCTGCATCAAAGGACATCTCGTGAAGTATCAGAATCTAGTAACAAGATAATACGCATTATTACTCATATAGTTTTTGTAATATTCGTTATATCAACGATTATAAGTATAGGCATAGCTTATTATCAGTGTGGTTTTAGTTATTGTACAGCCCAATATACTAATCAAGTAACACAATCAGCACCAATACTATAATAAACATTCGTTATTATTTTCTTTAATACAATTTCTTTTTAATAATTCATTATATATATTAAATAGGCTTATTAATTGCTATGATTAAAGTGTGTAATACTTCATAGGAAAGAGCAATGCCAAGTATATTGATAAGTTCTATCTTATTTCTAATCTCCATAATAACTGCTTTTTTCAACCGTCGTTATGCAGGTGATTATTTTTAGTATATTCCTTATTGTTGTAAGTTTAGTATTTTTACATCATGCGACTAGCGAGTTATTAATATACCTATAAGGAGAACATTATATGAAAAATATGATACCAAAAGACTTAATTAAAACTATAAGCGCTATTGAAGCTGGAGGTATTACTGTAATTATAATTATGGCTTTTTTCTTTCAATTTGCGATGAATGAACTACCATGCCCATTATGCCTTTTACAAAGGCTAGGTTTGTTGGCTATAGGGTTTGGTTTTTTACTTAATATGCGTTTTCATGTACGTCCAAGCCACTATGCTTTATCACTATTAGCAGCTGTTTTTACTGCCTTTGTATCGCTCAGACAAATTGCTTTACATGTTACAGATCCCGTTGGTTTTGGTTCAAAGATTTTGGGCATGCATATGTACAGCTGGGTTTTTATAATATCTATGCTGGCAATTATTTATATATCTATAGTTATGTCTTATCCAAAACAATATGAGATTCGTCAAGAGCCCCAAGAAATATCTGAAGCAAAAAATAAGAAAATTCGTTTTTTTACACATCTAATTTTTCTAATTTTTATATTGATAATTTTTGCAAATGTCACATCTACATTTTTTGAGTGTGGCCTATCACAGTGTCCAGATAATCCAACAAACTATTTATTCTAAAATATTTTAAGCTTGGTATCACTTTATAAAATTAACAAAAAATTGGAACTTCTTTGAAAAGAGATAGCACTTAATATTATTTGGTGAGGTTTGTGACGTTAAGCTTCATATCAAGTGACCAAAAGTAAAATAATTCTGTCAAAAATTAGAATGGAATTTTATAATTAAGATTAAAAGATAATATTGATGGCGTCTGAGTAAATTCAGGAATATATAACTAAGATTATTATTATTTTAATAATTTTCAAAAATATAAAAAGGTTTAATTATGTTAACAATTGTAAATTTAGATATCTTTCCTTATAAAAAAGAAGATTTTAATTTTTTAAAAAAATTTGGCAATATCAAATTATATGAAAATACCTCTAAAGATGAAATATCAACACGAATAGCTGATGCTAATATTGTATTAACAAATAAGACATCTCTATCAGAAGAACATTTCAAATCTGCTTCAAAATTAAAATATATAGGTGTGCTGGCGACAGGATTTAATGTCATTGATATTAATGCTGCAAAAAAATACAATATAACTGTAACTAATATACCTGCATATAGTTCAGATGCCGTTGCTCAACATACATTCGCACTAATATTACATATTATAAATAATATTTCTTTAAATATTAACTTTGTTAAAGCTGATTCTTGGGCAATTAATAATAAATGGTGCCTAATCAATAATAATTGGAATCAATTATCCAATATGACAATTGGAATAATAGGGTTTGGTAGTATTGGAGAAAAAGTTTCATCTATTGCAAAAGGATTTGGAATGAAAGTAATCATATATACTAGATCTAAGTGTAATGATCAATTAACAGACTTTGTAACTTTAACTGAATTACTTAAAAAAAGTGACATTATAAGCTTACACTGCCCATTAACTTCAGATACAAAAAATATTATAGGATATAAAGAGCTATCCTTAATGAAGAAAGACTCTATTTTAATAAATGTTAGTAGAGGAAATCTAATAGATGAAGAAGCTCTGTTCAAAAAATTAAATGCCAATAAAATTAAGGCTGCAGGTCTTGATGTATTAGCTCAAGAACCTCCTCGTATTAAAAATAAGCTTAATACTTTAGAAAATTGCTTTATAACTTCTCATATCGCCTGGAGTAGCGTAGAAGCTATGAATAAAGTATTAGAAGTGACGGAAAGTAACATCAATTTTTTTCTAGATGATAAGCCCAAAAATATCGTTACCTAAATTAGCTAGATATAATGCTTTCTTATAACTATTATTAAGTATCTAGGAAAATTCTAAATAAATTATTTAAGATACAAAAATAAACTACCCCGTAGAAAGAATTATACCTAGCTAATTTAGATTACAATATTTATTGAGTTTCTATATTTTTTCTTTAGAAAATCTACTTACTAATTATAATGCTTTAAAAATTGCTTCTATACTTGATGAATAGCGATTTCGATATTGATGAATAGCGATTTCGATATTGATGAATAGCGATTTCGATATTGCGTAAAAAATGCTGAAAAATCCAAATTTCAGATAATCAAAAAATGACAAAACTCATATGCTCACAAAAATACACTTATCATAGTTATTTGATACTAAAATAAAGTTATTCTTAACCAATTCCATATTCCAGACGAATTAATCCCTGTAGTGCTAAATAATTCGTTTTCTTTTTGCCAGATGTTCATGGTGATTCATAAAATCTTTTGAGCTCAATCCAATTACAGTACCTGTGAGTAGTAGTTGCGAACCACACAATATGCATTCTAAAGGATCAACAGTAAAAGATTTTTTGTACAGCTCAGCCCATTTGGTTTTAGTGGTAGCTTTAGGATCTTGCTTAAATATCTGATATATCTTCGGCAACAATTTACCTCTAACACAGTTTGCGAGAAAGCCGAAGTATCTGATGAGTCTAAATCCTTTGGGAGGTATATGCTGAGTAAATCTATCTAAGAAATCATTCATATCTAGAGTTTCATTTTTGAATTTAGATATTTTGTGATCTAAATATCTAAATGTAACTTCTTTACCATCATAATGCTTTAAGCGAGACATTGATATAGGTGGTCTTCGGATATATCTACCAAGATATGCTATTGTGTTTTTTGGATTATTTGTAGGCTCTGCAAAATGTATAACCCACTGTTTATTAAACTGTTCGTCAATTTCAGTTTGTGTAAGATGCTCTCTGAGTAAGTTTAAAACTCTATATCGCCACATAGGCATAATCACCTTTTTTACAAACCTAATTTTCTTCCAAACATTTTTATCATTAATACCGCCCATAGTTACTGACATGTGTAGATGAGTATTCCAATTAAGAGCTCTACCAAAAGTATGGATAGCCATAAACATCCCAATACGAATACCTTTTTGTTTCTTGGCAATTTCATTGAAAATATCGCCAGCTATCTTTGGAAGTTTGTTAAGAAGTTTCCAATCTTTGAATAATGGCCATAAAGTATCAGGCATTGTTAGAGTTATATGTTGCCAGTCACAATTAGGCAAAGTTTCTAATTGCTCATTAATCCAATCGTTGGTTGGTTTAACTCCACATGTTTGACAATATCTACATGAGCAACTATGAGTGACATTCTTGGAGTGTAAGCATTTGGGGTTAGAGCAGCTGTAGTGATGAAAACCTCTGGCACGGATGCCACAGCTAAGCATCTTAACTATTGTCTCAACTACCTCAGTTCTGATGATATCTTTATATGTTTGATAATAATCCCACCAAGCATTTTTATACTGCAGTAGCTCTTGGATTTTAGTTGGTGTTCTAATTGGTCAAATATAAATCAAACGAAGTTGATTTATATTGTATCAAAAAACCCTAGTTTGGTTAAGATTTAAGTTACCAACGCAGTTGGTTACCTTGTTTTGCATCACCAAAAAGCATGCTTGTATTTTCTTTATAAAATAAAGGGTTCTCTACTCCTGCGTATCCAGATGACATCCCTCGTTTAAATACTATTACACGCTTTGCATTCCATACTTCTAATACTGGCATACCGCTAATTGGGGTGCCAGGTTCTTTTATAATGTCCCCAGAAAAAGCTACTGATTTTAGAAAGATTTTTATTCCTAGATGTTAAACTTAACTAGATAAATTAGGAAATAGATAAATGAGTAAAAAAATAGCAACTATTCCTGCAATCTTTTCTTTCTTATTTATAAACATTTTTGATAGTACTGGAACTATAGTAGGGTTAGCTAGTGCAGCTAACACTATAATACCCCATGAAATTTTAACAACAATTTTGAGAATTTAGTTCCTAAAGTAGCTAAACTATAAATGAGTGATCATACCCTCCTATTTGGGACACTTAGGTATTAAGAAAAGGAGACAAGATGAGATATACAAAAGAGTTTAAAGATGAAGCTGTTAAATTATGTTTACAACCAGATGCAAATAGACGAGAAATAGCAGATAATTTAGGGGTTAAATATAAAACCATTTGCAGTTGGATATCCAAAGCCATGTCAAACCCTCAGAAAGAAATAAAGATAGATTATAAAACGCAGTACCAGTAACTATCTTTTGAAAATACTGATTTGAAGAAAAAACTCAAACAGGCAGAAACAGAGCGTGAAATACCAAAAAAGTCAGCAGCGTACTTTGCAAAGCAAAATCTGTAAGGTACGCCTTTATTAAGGAGCATTATAAAGTTATGCCAGTAACAACACTATGTAAATCTTTGAATGTGAGCACATCTTCATATTACAGATGGATTCATAAACCTATAGGTAAAAGGCAATATAATGATGCTATTTTAATGAACATAAATCTAGATATGGAAGTGTTAGGATATACAAAGAGCTTAAAGATATGGGTTGGAAAGTTACTCAACCTAGAGTATCTAAACGTATGAAATTACTTGGTTTACATGCTAAAGCGGCTCGTAAGCATAAGAAAACTACAGATTCTAACCACAACAAACATGTTTATGATAATTTATTAGAACAAAACTTCACTGCTTTATCTGTAAATCATAGGTGGGTTACAGATATAACTTATGTACCTACACAAGAGGGGTGGCTGTATCTTTGTGTGATTATAGATTTATTCTCAAGATCAGTTATTGGTTGGGCAATGGATTCTAGGATGAAAGCGGATTTAGTTTGTAATGCTTTAAATATGGCATTATTTAGAAGAAATTTTCCTAGTGGTGTGATTATACACTCTGATAAAGGGTCACAGTACTGTAGCAAACAATATCAAGACATTATTAAAGAACACTGGCTACTATCAAGTATGAGCTCTAAAGGATGCTGTTACGATAATGCTGCTTGATGAATAGCGATTTCGATATTGATGAATAGCGATTTCGATATTGCGTAAAAAATGCTGAAAAATCCAAATTTCAGATAATCAAAAAATGACAAAACTCATATGCTCACAAAAATACACTTATCATAGTTATTTGATACTAAAATAAAGTTATTCTTAACCAATTCCATATTCCAGACGAATTAATCCCTGTAGTGCTAAATAATTCGTTTTCTTTTTGCCAGATGTTCATGGTGATTCATAAAATCTTTTGAGCTCAATCCAATTACAGTACCTGTGAGTAGTAGTTGCGAACCACACAATATGCATTCTAAAGGATCAACAGTAAAAGATTTTTTGTACAGCTCAGCCCATTTGGTTTTAGTGGTAGCTTTAGGATCTTGCTTAAATATCTGATATATCTTCGGCAACAATTTACCTCTAACACAGTTTGCGAGAAAGCCGAAGTATCTGATGAGTCTAAATCCTTTGGGAGGTATATGCTGAGTAAATCTATCTAAGAAATCATTCATATCTAGAGTTTCATTTTTGAATTTAGATATTTTGTGATCTAAATATCTAAATGTAACTTCTTTACCATCATAATGCTTTAAGCGAGACATTGATATAGGTGGTCTTCGGATATATCTACCAAGATATGCTATTGTGTTTTTTGGATTATTTGTAGGCTCTGCAAAATGTATAACCCACTGTTTATTAAACTGTTCGTCAATTTCAGTTTGTGTAAGATGCTCTCTGAGTAAGTTTAAAACTCTATATCGCCACATAGGCATAATCACCTTTTTTACAAACCTAATTTTCTTCCAAACATTTTTATCATTAATACCGCCCATAGTTACTGACATGTGTAGATGAGTATTCCAATTAAGAGCTCTACCAAAAGTATGGATAGCCATAAACATCCCAATACGAATACCTTTTTGTTTCTTGGCAATTTCATTGAAAATATCGCCAGCTATCTTTGGAAGTTTGTTAAGAAGTTTCCAATCTTTGAATAATGGCCATAAAGTATCAGGCATTGTTAGAGTTATATGTTGCCAGTCACAATTAGGCAAAGTTTCTAATTGCTCATTAATCCAATCGTTGGTTGGTTTAACTCCACATGTTTGACAATATCTACATGAGCAACTATGAGTGACATTCTTGGAGTGTAAGCATTTGGGGTTAGAGCAGCTGTAGTGATGAAAACCTCTGGCACGGATGCCACAGCTAAGCATCTTAACTATTGTCTCAACTACCTCAGTTCTGATGATATCTTTATATGTTTGATAATAATCCCACCAAGCATTTTTATACTGCAGTAGCTCTTGGATTTTAGTTGGTGTTCTAATTGGTCAAATATAAATCAAACGAAGTTGATTTATATTGTATCAAAAAACCCTAGTTTGGTTAAGATTTAAGTTACCAACGCAGTTGGTTACCTTGTGAAAGTTTCTTTGGAACTTTAAAAGTAGAGTTAGTACATGATGAAAGCTATAAAACTAGAGAAGAAGCTAAACTATCAATATTTGAATATATTGAAGCTTACTATAATACAAAAAGGAGACATTCTACAATAAATTATATGACTCCATATCAATTTGAATATATAATGGAAAATGAAGTAGTAAACTGTCCCAAATTGACGGGGTAGATCATAATTTAAACATATTAAACTACGGAAAATATGACTATAGTTAAACTTCTTGTATGTAAAATTATTAATCGTCAGAAACAAAAAAAGCCCTGCTGATTAGGCAAGGCTTTCATATTGTGCTCTTGTTGTTGAGACTTTGATATTCGAAAAAGATGGCGACTACCTACTTTCACCTGAGCAAATGCCAGACTATCATCGGCGTGTTATAGTTTCACTTCTGAGTTCGGAATGGGATCAGGTGGTTCCTACAAGCTATCATCGCCAAAACTTTATGTTTTGGATTAAAAATATTTAACAATTCAGCATAGAAATAGACTTAAGTCTCTCGGATCATTAGTACTGGTAAGCTTCATACATTACTGTACTTCCACATCCAGCCTATCAACGTCGTAGTCTCCAACGTTCCTTACTAGCTTATAGCTAGAGAGATCTAATCTTGAAGGAGGCTTCCCGCTTAGATGCTTTCAGCGGTTATCCCTTCCGAACGTAGCTACCCGGCAATGCTTCTGGCGAAACAACCGGAACACCAGTGGTTCGTTCACTCCGGTCCTCTCGTACTAGGAGCAACTCTTCTCAAATCTCTAACGCCCACGGCAGATAGGGACCGAACTGTCTCACGACGTTCTGAACCCAGCTCGCGTACCACTTTAAATGGCGAACAGCCATACCCTTGGGACCTGCTTCAGCCCCAGGATGTGATGAGCCGACATCGAGGTGCCAAACTCCTCCGTCGATATGAACTCTTGGGAGGAATCAGCCTGTTATCCCCGGAGTACCTTTTATCCGTTGAGCGATGGCCTTTCCATACAGAACCACCGGATCACTAAGACCTACTTTCGTACCTGCTCGAGCCGTCACTCTCGCAGTCAAGCGCACTTTTGCCTTTATACTCTAGGTATGATTTCCGACCATACCGAGTGCACCTTCGTACTCCTCCGTTACTCTTTAGGAGGAGACCGCCCCAGTCAAACTACCCACCATACACTGTCCTCGAATTTCTCCTGAGTTAGAACTCTAAATATTCAAGGGTGGTATTTCAAGGTCGACTCCACACAATCTAGCGATCATGCTTCATAGTCTCCCACCTATCCTACACATAAATATTCAAAGTCCAGTGCAAAGCTGTAGTAAAGGTTCACGGGGTCTTTCCGTCTAACCGCGGGTACACTGCATCTTCACAGCGATTTCAATTTCACTGAGTCTCTGGTGGAGACAGTGTGGCCGTCGTTACGCCATTCGTGCAGGTCGGAACTTACCCGACAAGGAATTTCGCTACCTTAGGACCGTTATAGTTACGGCCGCCGTTTACTGGGGCTTCGATCCAGAGCTTCGCTTGCGCTAACCCCTTCAATTAACCTTCCAGCACCGGGCAGGCGTCACACCCTATACTTCATCTTACGATTTAGCAGAGTGCTGTGTTTTTGATAAACAGTCGCAGCCACCTGGTATCTGCAACCCCCAACAGCTCAAAGAGCAAGTCTTATCACCATCAAGGGCACACCTTCTTCCAAAGTTACGGTGTCATTTTGCCTAGTTCCTTCACCAGAGTTATCTCATAGCCTTAGTATTCTCTACCTACCCACCAGTGTCGGTTTACAGTACGGTCACTTATACAATATACTTAGAAGCTTTTCCTGGAAGCTTGGTATCAATAGCTTCGTCAAACAAGTTTGACTTCGTCTCGTATCTCAGATCAACAAAATGCCGGATTTGCCTAGCATCTCTACCTACATACTTTTACCTGGACAACCATTCGCCAGGCCTACCTAACCTTCTCCGTCCCTCCTTCGTTCATATAAGCGGCACAGGAATATTAACCTGTTTCCCATCGACTTCACTCTTCAGCTACGCCTTAGGGGCCGGCTTACCCTACGTTGATTAACATTGCGTAGGAATCCTTGGGTTTTCGGCCAATAAGAATCTCACTTATTTTACGTTACTCATGTCAGCATTCGCACTTCTGATACCTCCAGCAAACTTCTCAATTCACCTTCATCGGCTTACAGAACGCTCCCCTACCAATATATACTATATATTCCGCAACTTCGGTGCATAGCTTAGCCCCGTTAAATCTTACGTGCAGGCCGACTCGACCAGTGAGCTATTACGCTTTCTTTAAAGGATGGCTGCTTCTAAGCCAACCTCCTGGCTGTCTGGGCCTTCCCACTTCGTTTCCCACTTAGCTATGACTTGGGGACCTTAGTTGGCGGTCTGGGCTGTTTCCCTCTCCACTACGGACCTTAGCACCCGCAGTGTGTCTCCCGTGATTGAACTTGATCGTATTCTGAGTTTGCATCGAGTCAGTAAGGTCGTAAAACCCCCATCGTCGAAACAGTGCTTTACCCCAATCAGTTATACACGAGGCACTACCTAAATAGTTTTCGGGGAGAACCAGCTATCTCCGTGCTTGATTAGCCTTTCACTCCGATCCACAGCTCATCCCATAATTTTGCAACATTATTGGGTTCGGTCCTCCAGTTAGTATTACCTAACCTTCAACCTGGCCATGGATAGATCGCGCCGGTTTCGGGTCTACTCCTAGCGACTAGTCGCCCTATTAAGACTCGCTTTCGCTACGGATCCCTTATTCAGTTATCCTTGCCACTAAAAGTAACTCGCTGACCCATTATACAAAAGGTACGCAGTCACACAACTAAATCGTGCTCCTACTGCTTGTATGCAAGCGGTTTCAGATTCTATTTCACTCCCTTTATAAGGGTTCTTTTCACCTTTCCCTCACGGTACTAGTTCACTATCGGTCATTCAGGAGTATTTAGCCTTGGAGGATGGTCCCCCCATGTTCAAACAAGGTTTCTCGTGCCCCGTCCTACTTGTTCGTATGCTTAGTTCCACTATGATTATTTCGTATACGGGACTATCACCCTCTATCGTCAAGCTTCCCAACTTGTTCTACTATAATTATAGCTAAATCATACCAGGCTCTTCCCACTTCGCTCGCCGCTACTATGGGAATCTCAATTGATTTCTCTTCCTAAGGGTACTTAGATGTTTCAGTTCCCCTCGTTCGCTCTACACTCCATATCGAGTGAGTACCTAACTGATGTTAGGTGGGTTCCCCCATTCGGAAATCTCCGGATCATAGTTTATTTACCAACTAACCGAAGCTTATCGCAGATTAACACGTCCTTCATCGCCTCTGAATGCCAAGGCATCCACCGCTTGCACTTATTCTCTTAAGTCTATTTCTATACTAAATTGTTAAATATCTCTATATCATGCAAATAAAACAATGGTGGAGCCAAGCGGGATCGAACCGCTGACCCCCTGCGTGCAAAGCAGGTGCTCTCCCAGCTGAGCTATGGCCCCAAAAACTGGTGGGTCTGAGTAGACTCGAACTACCGACCTCACCCTTATCAGGGGTGCGCTCTAACCAACTGAGCTACAGACCCGTATTTTATTTACACTAAAATATATTATCTACAAACACTAAGCTAAATTATCTGAAAACCAATAGTCAAAGCTTATTATTTTTTTCGTATTTCCGTTAAGGAGGTGATCCAGCCGCAGGTTCCCCTACGGCTACCTTGTTACGACTTCACCCCAGTCATGAATCACTCCGTGGTAAACGCCCATTCGTTAAGCTATCTACTTCTGGAGCAACCCACTCCCATGGTGTGACGGGCGGTGTGTACAAGACCCGGGAACGTATTCACCGCAGTATTCTGACCTGCGATTACTAGCGATTCCGACTTCATGCAGTCGAGTTGCAGACTGCAATCCGGACTAAGAGTACCTTTCTGAGTTTCGCTCCATATCGCTACTTCGCTGCCCTCTGTAATACCCATTGTAGCACGTGTGTAGCCCTGGTCGTAAGGGCCATGATGACTTGACGTCGTCCCCACCTTCCTCCGCCTTGTCAGCGGCAGTCTCAATAGAGTACCCAACTTAATGATGGTAACTATCAATAGGGGTTGCGCTCGTTGCGGGACTTAACCCAACATTTCACAACACGAGCTGACGACAGCCGTGCAGCACCTGTCACTGCGTTCCCGAAGGCACCAATCTATCTCTAGAAAGTTCGCAGGATGTCAAGACCAGGTAAGGTTCTTCGCGTTGCATCGAATTAAACCACATGCTCCACCGCTTGTGCGGGTCCCCGTCAATTCCTTTGAGTTTTAGCCTTGCGGCCGTAGTCCCCAGGCGGAGTACTTAACGCGTTAGCTACGCCACTAGATCCTTTACACCGAATCCAACAGCTAGTACTCATCGTTTACAGCGTGGACTACCAGGGTATCTAATCCTGTTTGATCCCCACGCTTTCGTCCCTCAGTGTCAGTATTGGTCCAGAATGTTGCCTTCGCCATTGGTGTTCCTTCTGATCTCTACGCATTTCACCGCTACACCAGAAATTCCCCATTCCTCTACCATACTCTAGTTTGCCAGTATCAAATGCAGTTCCAAGGTTGAGCCCTGGGCTTTCACATCTGACTTAACAAACCACCTACAGACCCTTTACGCCCAGTAATTCCGATTAACGCTCGGACCCCCCGTATTACCGCGGCTGCTGGCACGGAGTTAGCCGGTCCTTATTCTTTGGGTAACGTCCTTCTCATGAGCTATTAACTCATAAGCTTTCCTCCCCAACTAAAGTGCTTTACAACCCTAGAGCCTTCTTCACACACATGGCATTGCTGGATCAGAGTTTCCTCCATTGTCCAATATTCCCCACTGCTGCCTCCCGTAGGAGTTTGGGCCGTGTCTCAGTCCCAATGTGGCTGATCATCCTCTCAAATCAGCTATAGATCGTAGCCTTGGTAGGCCTTTACCCCACCAACAAGCTAATCTAACGCAGGCTCATCCATCTGCGGCAGCACAAAGGCCACCTTTAATCCTCAGATAGTATGCGGTATTAACAGTCGTTTCCAACTGGTATCCCCCACAAATGGGCAGATTCCTACGCGTTACTCACCCGTCCGCCACTCGTCAGCAAGAAGCAAGCTTCTCCTGTTACCGTTCGACTTGCATGTGTTAAGCATGCCACCAGCGTTCAATCTGAGCCAGGATCAAACTCTTCAGTTTAATTCTCAAATTCTGACTCTAACTACTGATTACTCAAATTCTTTAACAAAGTGTTTGTATATAATATATCTATTAAATATCTTAAAAGACCTTAGCCTCTTACCAGCAACATCACTCGTCAGCCGGTGAAGACATATAATACGCATCATCCATCCAAAACGCAAGCGCTTTCTGCAAAAAAATCGAAGTTTTTTATGACTCATTTGAAACTGAAAATTTAAAGTGGTTCTAACATAATAAAAAAATACCAAAAATTACATGTGAAATGAATTACTCATGGAAGGATATCCATTTTTTAGATGGATATCCTGGGATTTCCTTAGTTAACATTGGCACCATATAACCTGATGAAATTTCTGAAAGTTTTTTCATTATACTTCTAGCATTATTAACACTATAGTGCCTAGTTCCAGAAACAGGATCTAACAAATGTATATAATATGGTATTACCCTAGCTTCCACTAGCTTTGTACTTAATACATATAGTGTATTAGCGTCATCATTTATATTTTTAAGCATTGTACTCTGATTAAGAATAACAATACCAGATTTATGTATCTTTCTTAAAACCTCAATAATATTATTGTCTATTTCATTTGGATGATTTGCATGTATAACTAGTATTACATTAAATTTATATTTTGAAAAAACATTCAACAGATCTATGGTTATTCTTTCTGGTAACACTATTGGAATTCTTGAATGGATTCTAACTCTCTTAATATGAGATATATCCTTAAGATTTTTCAAAAAAAAATCTAAAACTTTATCATTATTTAATAAAGGATCTCCACCACTTAAGATAATTTCTTCAATACTTGTATCATTTTTTATGTAATCAAAAGCTCTAAACCAATCTTTTTTCCCCGGAATATTATCTTTATAGTCGAATTCCTTACGAAAACAATACCTACAGTGAATAGCACAACTTGTCTGAGCAATTAATAAAGCTCTACCATGATACTTATGCAATAATCCTGGAATCTTATTGTACTTTCTCTCTTGCAATGGGTCGCTACAATAATTGCTATCTATAACCTCTTCATCTATGATTGGTAACACTTGCTTTAATAATGGATCATTAATATTTCTTTTTTCCATTCTATTAACAAATGATCTAGTAACGACCATTTTAAACTTACTTGTTGCTTTTAACGAAACTCTAAACTTATTATTGTTTATCTGTAAGAACTCCAACAGCTCTAAAGGAGAATAAAACGACTCTTTTAAAGCTTTTTTCCAACTACTTGTAGACATGATTAAATTTATTTTTTCTTTTTTTGAGGTGGAAGATCTGTTGCAGTACCTTCAAATACTTCTGTAGCCATCATTAAACTCTCAGAAAGTGTTGGGTGTGGGTGAACTGTAAGAGCGATATCTTCAGCATCACAACCCATCTCAATAGCAAGCGCTGCCTCAGAGATAAGTTCACCAGCATTAGTACCAACAATAGAAGTACCGATAACTCTATGCTTTTCATCAAACAAAATTTTAGTCATACCTTCTGATCTACCGATACTTAAGGATCTACCACTAGCAGCCCATGGAAATACACCCTTTTCATATTTTATACCTTTAGCTTTTGCCGAGGTTTCAGTTTCACCTACCCATGAAACTTCTGGATCAGTATAAGCAACAGAAGGAATTACTAAGGGATTAAAACTATGATTCAAGCCAGAGATAACTTCAGCAGCAGTTCTACCTTCTGGTACAGCTTTGTGAGCAAGCATAGGCTGACCAACAACATCACCAATTGCAAAAATATGTGAAATATTTGTACGAAGTTGCTTATCTACAGCGATAAAGCCTCTTTCATCAACTTTAACGCCAGCTTTTTCTGCATCAATTAACTTACCGTTTGGTTTACGACCAATTGCCATAAGAACTCTATCATAGCGTTCTTCTTTAGCTGAGCACTCACCTTCCATAGTTACATAGATACCATCTTTCTTAGCTTCCATAGCTGTAACACCAGTTTTT
Organism: Francisella halioticida; assembly: GCF_002211785.1. Classification (NCBI taxonomy): domain Bacteria; kingdom Pseudomonadati; phylum Pseudomonadota; class Gammaproteobacteria; order Thiotrichales; family Francisellaceae; genus Francisella; species Francisella halioticida. The sequence goes on along the minus strand of NZ_CP022132.1, from coordinate 541,629 downwards.
AGGCGAATTTCGTATTTTTTGTTCATTTTTTCATAAGCTTTAACTATGTCTTTATCAACACCACTCATAAGCTGATCTGCGAACTCGACAACTGTGATCTTAGTACCAAGCTCAGAATAAACTTGGGCCATTTCAAGACCAATGATACCACCACCAACTACAAGCATAGTCTCTGGAATCTCTTTCATTTCAAGAGCACCTGTAGAATCGATAATTCTTTCATCTTCTGGAACAAATGGCAGATTAATAACACTAGAACCAGCTGCAATAATACAATTATCAAAAGTGATTTTTGTAACTTTTCCATCAGCAGCCTCTACTGCAAGCTCTTTATCAGATGTAAATTTACCGTAACCTTGTACGATTTTTACTTTTCTCATCTGAGCCATGCCTTTTAAACCGCCTGTTAGCTTACTAACAACATCATTCTTATACTTAAGAACTTTGTCTTTATTGATTTTCAGATCACCCATTTCGATGATACCATCAGCAGCTAAATGTCTAGCCTCATTAATAACTTTAGCAATATGAAGAAGTGCTTTTGATGGAATACAACCCACATTTAAACATACACCACCAATACTCTCATATTTTTCTACTAAAACAACTTCTAGTCCTAAGTCAGCTGCTCTAAATGCTGCACTATATCCACCAGGACCACTACCTAAAACTACAACTTGTGTTTTAATATCACTCATTTTAAAACTCCGCTTACATTATGATTTCACGTAAATCAGAAAGAATCTGACTATATCTTGTTAAGAACTTAGCAGCTAATGCACCATCAATAACTCTATGATCTGCTGACATAGATAAAGGCAACATAGTTCTAGGTTCAAACTCTTTACCATTCCAAATTGGCTTAACTGCTGTTTTAGATACACCCATGATAGCTACTTCTGGCATATTAATAATCGGCGTAAATGCTGTAGTCCCAAGCACACCGATACTTGAGATAGTAAATGTTGCTCCGGACATATCTTTAGAGCCTAATTTACCATCACGAGCCTTGCCAGCTAATGCCATAATATCTTTTGATATTTCAATAATACCCTTTTTATCAGCATCTTTGATAACTGGAACCATTAATCCTGCAGGGGTATCTGCAGCAAAACCAATATTATAATACTTTTTAAGAATCAAGTTCTCACCGTCATTTGAAAGAGAACTATTCATTTTCGGAAATTCTTGTAAAGCTACTGCCGCAGCTTTTACTAAGAATGAAAGTGGCGTAATTTTCACACCTATTTTCTCAGCAACTGCTTTCTTAGATTTTCTAAACTCTTCAAGATCAGAAACATCTGCATCATCATAGAAAGTTACATGAGGAATTTTCACCCAGTTTCTATGTAGATTTTTCGCACTAATTTTATTAATACGAGTTAAAGGTTGAGTTTCAATCTCACCAAATTTAGAGAAATCAATAACAGGATCATCTAAAAGATCTAAACCACTACCACTTGCGGCAACTTTACCGGTCTGAACTTGTGTCACAGCATGCTTGATGTAGTTATAGCAATCTTCTTTTGTTACGCGACCTTTACGACCTGTAGCTTTCACCTTACTTAGATCAACATTTAAAATTCTAGCTAATTTTCTAACAGCTGGAGAAGCATGTGCATTTGAATTATCTACTTCATATTCATTAACGCTGTTTTGAGCTGGTGCTGCTTGAGAAGCTTGCTTAGGAGTTTCTTGCTTAGCTGGCTGACTAGACGCTGTTGCTGGAGCAGATCCTTGAGTTTTAACTTTAAGGATTAAGCTACCTTGTGAAACTTTATCTCCAACTTTTGTAATAATCTCTGTAACTTCACCTACTACTGGGGATGGAACATCCATACTAGCCTTATCAGTCTCAAGAGTTATTAAAGAATCTTCTTCTTCAACTTTATCGCCAACTGCCACAGAGACTTCAATAACATCAACACTGTCATAATCACCAATATCTGGAACTTGCACCTCTACAATTTCTTCAGAAATTTGGGCTGGAACTGATTGTTGAGTTTGCTGTTGCACTGGAGCTGACTGGCTTGCACCACTTTCAACCTTAAGTATCAAGTCACCTTCATCAACCTTTTCACCAACCTTCACAGCTATCTCAACAACTTTACCACTTGCAGATGATGGGACTTCCATACTCGCTTTATCAGTCTCTAACGTGATTAAAGAATCTTCTTCAGCTATTTCATCACCTACATTTACAGATACTTCAATAATTTCAGCTGCATCGTAGTCACCAATATCTGGAACCTTCACATCAACAATCTCAGTTGCACTAGACGGAGTTTGTGCAGCTTCTACTTGTTGTGCAGGCTTTTCTTGTGCTGCTGTATTAGCCGAACCTTCAAGTTCAACTTCCATAATTACAGAACCTTCTGAAACTTTATCACCAACTTTTACAGTTAGCTTAACAATTTTACCAGCTACTGGAGATGGAACCTCCATACTGGCTTTATCAGTTTCTAGTGTAATTAAAGAATCTTCCTCAGCAACAATATCGCCCTCAGCAACATTCAATTCAATTACATCTACACTATCATAGTTCCCAATATCAGGAACCTTAACTATCTCTATAGACATTTATATCTCCTTACCGATTAGCTATATAATGGAGCCACACGCTCTGGGTCTATATTATACTTTTTAACCGCTTTTTCAACTTCATTAGCTGTAACTTTACCATCCAAATATAAAGCATATAATGAAGCCACAACCACATGATATCTATCTACTTCAAAGAAACTTCTTAAAGCTTCACGAGTATCAGATCTACCAAAACCATCTGTACCTAAATTTACAAATGTTTGCGGTATAAATTCTCTAAGTTGATCCGTATATAGCTTAATATAATCTGTAGATGCAACAACTGGTCCCTGCTCATTCTTGAAACATTTTTCAATATAGCTTTTTTTTCTTTGCTCAGCTGGCTGAAGCATATTTGTTCTAACCACATCTTTAGCTTCTCTATAAAGCTCATTTGCAGAAGTCATACTCCAAACATTAGAAGTTATGCCGTACTCTTCTTTTAACATTTTAGAAGCTTCTTCAACTTCTCTTAAGATAGTACCTGAACCCATTAATTGAACATGCTTCTCTACTGGCTTATTATCTTCTAACTTATATAAGCCTTTAAGAATACCTTTTTCAGAACCTTCAGGCATTGCTCTATGAGAATAGTTTTCATTCATTACAGTAATATAGTAGAAAATATGTTCTCCATTAACATACATCCTCTTCAAACCATCTTCCATAATCACAGCTAATTCATAAGCATATGTTGGATCATACGATATACAACCAGGAATAAGCCCTGCTTGTATATGACTATGTCCATCTTCATGTTGTAGACCTTCACCATTTAGGGTAGTACGTCCAGATGTACCACCAAGTAAGAATCCCTTTGCCATAGAGTCAGCAGCAGCCCAAGCAAGGTCACCGAATCTTTGAAAACCAAACATTGAATAGTAAATCATAAATGGAATCATAGGTACTTTATGCACACTATAAGAAGTAGCAGCAGCTAACCATGAACTTAGACCACCTTGTTCATTAATACCTTCTTGAAGAATCTGTCCATCTTTTGCCTCTTTGTAAAACATCACTTGCTGTTTATCTTCTGGTACATATTGTTGACCTTTAGGGTTATATATACCTAATTGTCTAAATAAGCCTTCCATACCAAATGTGCGTGATTCATCAACTGTAATTGGTACTACGTGTTTACCAATTTTCTTATCTTTTGCAAGATGCGACAATATTCTAACAAAAGCAGTTGTTGTAGAGAACTCTCTATCTCCACTATCATCCAATAAGTTTTTAGCGAATTCTTTGTAAGTAGGAACCTCTAGAGCTTGATTATTTTCTAATCTCTTAGGGATATAACCACCTAGATCTTTTCTCTTAGAGTGAAGATACTTCATCTCTGGAGAGTTCTCATCTAACTTAATAAGCTTATAGTTCTCAATATCATCTTTTGTTGCTGGAACATTAAATCTATTTTTAATATGCTCAAGTGCATCTGTATCAAGCTTTTTAACATTATGGGCAATATTTTTTGATTCACCCCACTCACCTAAACCATAACCTTTAACAGTCATCGGCAATATAAGTATTGGGCGGCCATTTTTAGTCTCTGTCGCTTTTTTATAAGCAGCATAGATCTTCAATGGGTCATGGCCACCACGACGAAGAGAAGCGATATCAGCATCAGACATATCTTTAGCTAAAGCCTCTAAGTCTTCATCACCACTAAATACAACATTACGACATTCTGCACCACCATGAGCCTTAATTGTATGAAATTGACCATCATTAAGCTCACTTAATCTTTGTGCTAATTTTTTACCACCTTTTGGATCTTGCAATAGCTTATCCCAGTCACTACTCCAGAGGACTTTGATAACATCCCAGCCAGCACCCATAAATGAATTTGCAAGCTCTTCGACAATATTACCATTACCATTCACAAGACCATCTAATCTTTGTAAATTACAGTTAATAACAAAAATAAGGTTATCCAGACCTTCTCTACCAGCTCTAGTGATAGCACCCATTGATTCTGGCTCATCCATCTCACCATCACCACAAAATGCCCAAACTTTACGATCTACAGTCTCTGCTAAACTTCTAGCTTCTAAATACTTCATAAATCTAGCTTGATAAATAGCTTGAAGAGGTCCTAATCCCATAGAAACTGTTGGAAACTGCCAATATGTAGGCTGTAAGTGTGGGTGAGGATAAGAAGATACTGCATTTTCACCATCAAAAGCCTGTCTTCTAAAGTTTTCTAACTGCTTCTCTGTCATTCTACCTTCTAAGAAAGAACGTGCGTAAACAATTGGTGAAAGATGCCCTTGGTAAAATATAAGATCACCAGCATGGTTATCATTTGGAGCCTTCCAAAAGTGGTTAAAACCAACCTCATAAAGAGTCATAGCTCCAGCACCAGTACCAATATGGCCGCCTATTGAACCATCTTTTTTATTAGCTGCTGCAACCATAACTGCAGAGTTCCATCTATTTACAGCTTCGATTTTATCTTCTAGCTCCATATCTCCCGGATAACTAGGCTGGTCACTAACATCAATAGAGTTAATATACTTTTTAACCTTAGCTGATGAATAGGCATTTTGAACACCCAATTCAGAACCTTTATTTAGAAGCTGTTCAAATAAAAACTTAGCTCTATCAACACCTTCTCTTTTAACGACATCTTCAAAAGCCTCAAGCCACTCTTGAGTTTCCAAAGTATCAATATCTTTAGTGAAATTCGACATCCTCTATCCTCCGAATTAATCGAATATTAACGAAATTAAAAACTTATTTGTTTGATTATAAGTCAATAGATAAGCAACATCAACTATAATAAAAGCACCTCGAATACAATTCATTTTTTATTATAAACTATTTTATCTCAAATAAGACCTTATCACACTTTTCAAAAAGAAGTTTTTATTTGATACATTCTTGGCAATAGATAATATATACATTTAGATCATTTCATGATTACATGATGTGGCAATAACTTAGACTTTCTGCCAAAAAAATAGTGAGAAAAAGTTAACATAACTCAACATCCTTTAATATCAAAAATCTATTTATAGCAAATAATCAACATTATCATCATTATCAAAAACATCCATAACAAAATCAAAGCCTAAGGAGAATCCTATAACTTTAAACACTTCTGCAAGCTTATCGTTTAATAAAAGATCTTTTATATCATTGTTATATTTTAAACGCTGCTTTAAAGATAAACTTTTTGAAAAATCTGAGAAAACCTCTGATATTCCAGATCTTTTCAAGAAATTCGCTTGAGTCATATAACCATCAAATTGAAATCCTTCTTCAGTTGCAGCTTCAGCAACAGTTGTAAAATCAACATGTGCGGTGATATCTTGGTTGCCAATATTAATAAAAGGATCAAAATTAACTTTATGTTGATAATAGCAAGCTAGTGTACCCATACTCCTTTCTTTAGAGTAATACTCTGCTCGGTGATATCCATAATCACATAAAAAAACCATGCCCTGAGATAAACTATCTTTCAATGCCTTAATCCATGGACGTATCCATGTATTAATCTCACTAGTATAGCCAGTTTCAAAGATAACACCATCGTCTAAAACTCGACTAACCTCTAGTGAAAATCGATTTTCATTCTCTGGCATATTCTCAAGTTCAAATTCATAATTGTTACCCATTACAACTCCTTGCTGAAAAAGTTGACCTTCATTTGATTTAAAAATATCCACTGGCATAGCATCTAAAACTTCGTTAGCAAAAACTACTGCCTTCATTTTTTGCTTAGGTAATTCATTTAACCAAATAAATTTATCATATAATTTAGGTATATTTTTTTTAACATGGTTTCGCTGTCTTGATTTTAAATCATTACTTAATTCAATTATTATGTATTTATTTGGCAACAACTCCAACTTCTCTAATTCATCCATACAGTCAGTAGCAAACTTACCATTTCCAGCACCAAACTCTATAATACTAGTATCATCACCAAGTTCTGATAATACTAAAGCAAACTGTCTTGCAAATGTTCTTGCAAATAGTGAACTTTGAGTTGTTGCTGTGATAAAATCGCCTTGAGATGAAATTTTATCTTTTGATCCTGAGTAATATCCTAGCTCTGGATAATAAAGAGCTAACTGCATATACTCTCTAAACGAAATTTGATCAACCATCCTAATTTTATCTGAAATATTTTTTTTTAATGTCAAAATATTCTTATTAATTAACTAAAAAATTAGCTGTATTTTAAAGTTAAAATATTTTTTAATCAAAAAAATGTGACTTTTTCTAAAAAAAACATTAAAATTTCTCCTCAAATAATTTGTTTACTTAAGTTATTAATCAATGAGTGTAATAAAAACCTTCCCTATAGGTATAACAGGCGGTATAGCTAGCGGTAAATCAACAGCTACAAAAATCTTAAAAGAAAAAATGGATTTGAATGTAGTTTGTGCAGATACCATAAGTAGAGAGATCACTAAGAAAGCATCTGTCATAAAAAATGTGTCTGAAAAATTCGGTAGTGATATAGTAATGAACAAACAGATAAATAGAGCGATGCTTCGAGCTATTATCACTGAATCTAGGGATGCTAAAAAATGGTTGGAAGATTATCTACACCCAGTTATCAATAGAGAGATAAAAAAGCAAGTTCGAGAATCTGAAACAGTTATGACTATTGTAGATATCCCTCTTCTTGGCCCATATAACATTCGTCATTATGATTACCTAAAAAAAGTAATAGTTATCAAAGCAGATTTTGAAACTAGAATTAGGAGACTTATGGAACGTGACGGCAAAGATAGACAACAAGCTGTTGCATTTATAAATCTTCAAATATCTGATTCTGAAAGAGAAAAAATTGCTGATTTTATAATTGATAATACGGATTTAAATGATAATGAGTTAGACAACAAGCTAATTGAAATAATTAATAACATAACTAACTTGACTAATTAAAAATAAGCATCTATAATACTTTTCACTTTTGCACCCATAGCTCAACTGGATAGAGTACTCGGCTACGAACCGAGCGGTTAGGGGTTCGAATCCCTTTGGGTGTGCCATAGTTAAATAATACAGATCTCATCTAAGCCCTTAAATGAAATGGTATCTTAAAAAGATACAAGATTATCTACTTCATGAGGTCTTGTGGAAGTGCTACAAATCAAACTTGTTTCACAGCTAAAATGGTAGGTTAAAAAGGCTTTTTCAATAGGCTATTAAGTATCTAGTTTTGAATAGATATGGCAGCTATATCAAATTTATTTGATAAAAATCAATTTTTATGAATAATCTGAGCTAATTGAAAATATTGTTAGATTTATTAGAAATGTTCTATTAAATCCGTAGGTTACTTCTCCGAAAGCTTACTTTACTGCCACCTGAAGAATTTTATAGTTTTCCTGATAGAAGATAAACTGTCCCTGTTATTCAATACCACTTTATAAAATATTTTTATTCCTTGCTTTTATGCAGCATCTAAAATACCAGAATATACTTCATCAGGAGTCATATATCCAATACTAGAATGTAGTCTTTCATTGTTGTAAATATCAATATATTCTTTGATACCTACTTTAGCCTCTTTCATAGTTATATAATCATCATTACTACTAAATTTTGATATTGGTGTATAATAGTACACACTCTTAGATACAGATAATAGTTTAAGCTGATTATTTAAAGATAATTCTAGCTTAGTATCTACAGAGTTTACTCTATCATTTGATGATACCAAGCTTTTTAGCTTTCCCATTAAAAAATCCCTCTCTACTATTACCTCGACTAGTTCTTTACTTGTTGCATCTTTATCTTTTCTAAGCTCATCTATTTCCTGCTTATACTCCTTAACAACAGAGCTTTTATCAAATGCTAAGCAAGCATTAGATAAAAATTGCTGCTTCCAATTATGCACGTTTTTAGGAAGTAAATCATACTTACTTGCTATCTCATTAACTGTCATATCGCCTTCTAGCAATTCTATAATTACTTTAGCTTTAAAATCAGCTGTATACGTTACTCTTTTTTTACTCATTTATCTATTTCCTAATTTATCTAGTTAAGTTTAACATCTAGGAATAAAAATCTTTCTAAAATCAGTAGCTTTTTCTGGGGACATTATAGATGATCAAGTTTCCTATCGCAAAACTGGATTAAGTTTTCTCTATAATTGGAAATTAGATCCTAATATTAAAGTTGGTGATGTTGCAAAACTTACTTTTAGAGGGTCTAATATTAGTAGCAACTTATATACGCATACCACTATGCAAAATATGGTAACAGATCCTGGGTAATTGTACAAAATTAAAAATTTTAAAACAGCTATACTACAATTTACTCTATTTATCTAAATATTATTTAAATTGACAATTATAGAAGCGCTAAAAGCAATTGAAGACCCAAGGCAACAGGGAAAGATAAATTATTCACTAATAAAATACTTATTTATATCAATATGTGCTATTTTTAATAGTGCTGGGACGTGGGAAAATATCACGATGTCTAATACCCCATAAAATTTAAACAATAATTTTTAGAATTTAATTTCATGCGGAAATAGCTCAATGGTAGAGCACAACCTTGCCAAGGTTGGGGTCACGAGCTCGAGCCTTGTTTCCCACCCCACTTTTTTTAATAAAATCTCTTATTAAAAGCTTATGAATATGCTAAAATTTCTTTTGGTAAAAGCTTATTAATATTTTCTTTTTTATAATACGGAATCTAACATGTCACAAAAAATTATTTTAACAGGAGTTACTCCTTCAGGAACTCCTCACTTAGGCAATTATGTCGGTGCAATTAAACCAGCTATAGAAATGGTTCAAAATGCAGATTTTAAGTGTCTATACTTTATTGCTGATCAACATTCTTTAATCAAGTTATGGGATAAAAAATTACGTCAACAATATATATATGAAATAGCATCTTCTTGGCTTGCTCTTGGGCTTAATTATAATAAAGCCCACTTTTACCGTCAATCAGCTATCCCTGAGATTATGGAGCTTACATGGATAATTAGCACAACAGCTGCTAAAGGTTTACTCAACCGTGCTCATGCATATAAAGCCGTCGTTGATCAAAATATTCAAGAAGAGAATGTTGATCCTGATAAAGGTATAACTATGGGATTATTTAACTACCCTGTTCTTATGGCTGCAGATATCCTTATGTTTGATGCTGACTTAGTTCCTGTCGGTAAAGATCAAATACAACATATCGAGATCGCTAGAGATATAGCAAATCGTTTTAATCATATTTACAAAAAAACTGTTCTTAAAACGCCTCAAGCTCTTACAAGTGAAGATAGCCAAACAATATTAGGCTTGGATGGTCGTAAGATGTCAAAAAGCTATGATAATACTATACCTATTTTCTCAACTGAAAAAAAACTGAGAAAACAAATAATGAAAATTATCACAAACTCTCAGTTACCGGAAGAAAAAAAAGACCCAGACGATTGTACAGTTTTTTCAATATATAAAAGTATAGCTACAGAATCAGAAACAGCATTTTTAAGAGATAAATACATAGCTGGGGGCCTTGGCTGGGGTGATGCAAAACAAATCTTATTTGAAAAGGTAAATGAATATTTAGCTGATGCTCGCGAAAGATATGAATACTATATAAATAACCCTAAAATTGTTGATGATATACTCTCTCAAGGAGCAGAAAGAATTCGTCCTTATGCAATTAATAAGCTTAAAGAAATCAAAGATATTATAGGGATATAGTCACAATGCAAAAGTTAGATAATATAATTATTGCTAACTATAGCATACACTCCCTAGGACTTATATGCTGGGCAAAACAAAACTTAAGAAATAACTTTTGTATACTATCTGTTGATACTGGTTTTGCTTCGAATGATTGGAATGACTATTTAAAAAACGTTTTTAATTGGTTTGATCAAGAAGATCTGAAATATTTTCACTTAAAATCAGAAAATACTTTTCAAGAACTAGTCTTAGCACGTAAACAATTCCCATCACAACAGTTTAGCTGGTGTGCAGGTTTCTTAAAAGGCATAACATTACTAAATAAGATCGATGAACTTGATCCTGATGGTGAGACAAATATTCTCCTAAGCCATCGTAGAGATCTATCAAAAGTATCACAACTTTTAAAAAACCTTGATGAAGAGGAAAAATATGATTATAGAGCTTTAGCATATCCATTATTAAATAAACAGTATGACGATATATTAAAACTAACGCAGGACTTACCATTTAAACCTGCTAGTCATAGTTTAGAGTGTCAGCCGTGTATTCATACAACACAAAATGAATTTAAAACAATATCTCAACAAGATATTAAAAAAGTAACTGAATTAGAAAATAAGACAAATAGTTTTATGTTTAACAATCATTGTTTCAATAATTTGAAAGATGATTTTTTTATAAAAAATAATATTTTAGAAGAGCTATCAAAAGCATGTAGCTGGGAATATAGCTGCGGTCTATAGAGGACATTATTATGAATGAATATTTTTTATTTAGTTTATTGACAGTTGTCGCAGCTTTAATGAGCTACATCAATACTAAGTTTTTAAAATTACCTAAAGCCATTGGCTTAACAATTCTTTCTATAACCTTCTCAGCACTATGCGCATCATTTTTGAGTGACACAAACTTTCTTATAGTTGCATTATCAAGTTTTGATTTTAAAACAACTGTTTTAGATGGAATGTTATCGTTTTTATTATTTGCTAATGCGCTACACTTTAACATGATTGATCTTAAAAAAGAACTTAAAGCAGTCTTTGGCTTAGCTAGTATAGGGCTACTCTTATCAGCTATCACAACTGCTGTTTTAATATACGGATTTTGCTTACTAGTTAACTTTGACATTAGTTTTGGATACTGTTTAGTTTTTGGCGCTTTAATATCGCCAACTGATCCAATAGCAGTAATTAGTACATTAGCTGGTAATAAATCAATACCAAAACATATAAAAACTCGTGTAGTTGGAGAATCTTTATTTAATGATGCTACAGGAATTGTTCTTTTTGTCGTACTTTCAAATATTTTCTTCTTTGGCAGCGGTGGAGAGTTTGGCCATGCATTAAGTAGTCATAGCAGTATTAACACTTATATTTGGTTAATTACTAAACAGATTGCAACTGAAGCAGGTGGTGGTATTATTTTGGGTTATATCTTTGCACAGATTGCCCTTATTTTCCTGAAAACCAATCGAGACTCTGAAACATCCATCTTTGTTACACTTGCTGTAGCTAGTATGGGATATGTAATTGCACATAGCCTAAATGTCTCAGGACCTATTGCGATGGTTGTTGCAGGTTTATTTATTGGTAATAATTTATCTGACTGTAAAAAGAACTATCCTGAACAAGTTGATAAAGTTGATAATTTTTGGATGGTTATTGATAATATGCTTAACTCATTTTTATTTATACTTATCGGTTTAGAACTAACCAGTATACCATTTAATATAGGTGCCTTTTGGGTTGGTGTTGCTGGAATATTTATAGTAACTTTTGCTAGATTGATTAGCATATCTATACCAATTACAGCCATTGATAAAAAACTAACTAAAAGTTCAGCAAAAGACAATCTTTTAGTTGCATGGTCAGGTGTAAGAGGAGGAATTTCTCTTGCATTAGCATTATCTTTACCAGATGAAGGTCATGTTATAGTAAGTATGACATATACTGTTGTTATACTTTCAATATTAGCCCAAGGATCAACATTAAAAATAGTGCTAAATATGATTTATCCCCATAACCTTACTAAAAAACCAGCTAATACTGCGAATAAGTAAGTTTAAAAATCATTATAATCATACTTATGATTATAATAAGCTTCCCTCAAGATATTTCTCTTTTTCCTTTTATAAAATTTATATCTAAAATATCTTATTCACACCTGTTAACATAACAGCGATTTTGCCTTTATTCTTTAGAAGGTAAAACAAGCTAAGTCCACTTTATAATATTAATAATTGGTTCTTAATCTAGAGTTATTTGCACCATTATACGCATAGTTCTAAAAGCTTTCTGTTGAAGATATTAAACTTTCATTATACTACCCCAATAAATTAAACAATATTTTCAATTATTTAGTTCCCATCTAAGCCGCCCGTTTTTCCAATAAGTTATCGTAATAAAATTCCATAGGTTTTTTATAATTGATAGACTCATGAAATCTTCTATTATTATAAAAATCTATATAATCATCCACATCGTTTCTTAGTTCAACAATGCCAGGATATTGATTTAAATAAAATCTCTCACATTTAGCACTTCTCCAAAATCTTTCGATGCAAATGTTATCAGTTGCTCTACCTTTACCATCCATAGATATAGTAATTTTTTTATCTAATAATGTTTGGATATGAATGTTAGATGTGTACTGGCTACCTTGATCAGTGTTAAATATTTCTGGTACTCCATATTTATACAGAGCTTCATTTAAAACTTTCATAACTAAACTACTATCCATAGTGTTGGATATCTCCCAACTTAGTACAGCCTTAGAGTACCAATCAATAATAGCTGCCATATAAACTGTGCCAGCATCAGTCTTAATATATGTAATATCTGTAGACCAAACTTGATTAGGTCTCAATATGCTTAAACCTTTTAGTTTGTAACTATAAATAGCATGCTCTTTGTTAGGTTCAGATAAGTTTAAGTTTGGTTTTTTCACCGCCAATATAGCTTTGATGCCTAACTCTTTACGATACTTTTGTACTGTGTTCTCACAGATGCTAAACCCATCTTCTATTAATTGCTTATGAGCTTTTATATAGCCGTAGCAGGGAATCTCCTCATGTATCTGTATAAGCTTTGCTTTTACTTCTTCTTTATGTTCGTTAACCACAGGCTTGTAATATAAACCAGCTCTAGAAACTTCTAATAAGCAACTTTGTTTTACAACAGATAATTTATGCTTAGGATCAATCATCGCTTTTCTATCAGATAATCCCAAGCTTACGAGCTTTCCCTCAAGAAATTCCTTCTCAATTGTTAGTTGTCCAACCTTCTTAGAATACTGATCTATCTTGGTTTGAAGCTTTGCATTGTCTTTTTTATATTGTGATACTGATTTGGATGGATCCATTACCAACTCAGCATTTTCTAAAAAGGCTGTTTTCCAATTATTTATGTTTTTGGGCGTAATATTATATTTTACTGATAACTGTGTGATTGTTTGATCTTTCCCCAATACTTCCAAGACAACTTTAGTCTTAAATTCAACGGTATATATTTTTCTCTTATTACTCATTTACATTTATCCTAAATTGCTCATTTATAGTTTAGCTACTTTAGGAACTAAATTCTCAAAATTGTTGTTAAAATTTCATGGGGTATTATACATAATGATGATTACGCCCATAAAAATCATAGTAATTATCTGTATATTGCTCTGGAAAAAATGATTGAAAAGTATCTTGTCCCCTTGGTATATAATAATCTGGGTGTTGCTGTTTATAATATTTTCTATATAAGTTTTTTGAAATATTATTCATATTTACAATCTATATTGGATCACTTTGCATATTAAGTTTCCTAGAGTTTTTTGATTTAATATTAGAGAAACCAGGAACACCATTTTCTTCTGTTTGATAAACAGTGGAGTATGCATTTAAACTTATTAAAATACTTATAGATAATACTAATACTTTCATCTTAGCTTTTTATAGAATTACTGTTGTTCTTTAATATTGCCAAAGCTTGACCATAATCACAATCATTTAATATCATAACTATAGCTAGCTTAACTGATTTATTAGCTTTTATGTAAAAAACTTGAGCTGTATCATAATCAACACCTGTAGCCTCACATATAATTAATTTTGAGCGTTCAACTAACTTTTCATTTGTAGGTTTAACATCTACCATCAAATTTTGATAAACTTTACCAATAGAGACCATCGATAAAGTTGATATCATATTTAAAATAAGTTTTTGTGTAGTTCCAGCTTTTAATCGTGTTGAACCAGTTAAAACCTCTGGGCCTGGTACAGCCTCTATATTAAACTTAGCATACTTTGATATCTTCGCTCGTTTTGTACAACTAACAGCTACTGTTTCAGCTCCAATAGAATTAGCATATTCTAATGCTCCTATTACATACGGAGTCCTACCACTGGCAGCTATTCCAATAACAATATCTTTTGTTGTTAAATTTATTTGCTTTAAGTTTTTTTCACCAAAACTAGGATCATCTTCAGCACCCTCTTGTGCCTGAATAAAAGCTTTCTCTCCTCCAGCAATAAGTCCTACAATAGTGTTATAATCAACACTAAATGTTGGCGGACATTCTACAGCATCTAATATTCCTAAACGACCGCTAGTTCCGGCACCCACATATATTATCCTTCCACCATTTTTCAAGGTTTGTGAGGTTTTTGTAATTACTTTGACTATATTGTCATGTTGCTCCTTTAACGCTTCTATAACACTATACTCTTCATCTATCATTAAAGCAGCAGACTCTGAAATAGACATTGAGTCAAGTTTAAAACTTCTTTTATTTCTTCTTTCAGTATTTACATTATTCAATATACTCATAATATCACCTTTTTAACTATTCCTAGTGGATAAAGATACTTGCTATCTAAATATATAGGTTCACCAGCAATATCCTCATCCTCTTTACTTTCATCTTCTTCAGAATTATTAGAATTATTAGTTTGGATTTGAAATTGATCATTTACATCATTCCCGTCTTCAGACTCATCCTCATCTCCAAGATTATCTCTAATTTCTTGTACTTTTGAGATTAAAGCACCTGGCTGAGCATATATCCTATTTACAGTATTTTTAACAGCATCAAAATTAGCTAAAATTTGAGGAGCCTCAAAATCGCTAAAAGCTACTTCTTGAAGTATATCTAAATCGTAGTTTAGTTGTATCATTTTGCTATTTGTAAAAACAAATAAATAACCAAATTTTGGTATAATTAACTGAATTATATCACCAGATTGCTCATCATCTTGTGAGTTTGCATCGATAACCATATCATTATTAGTGCCATCAAAATCAAACTCTTTTTCCAACCCATTAGAACCATAATCTAAAGTCTCAAAACCCCCATAACCTTTTATATACTCATATCTTTGAATCTTATTTCGTTCAAATGTAATAATATACATTGAATCTTGAGTTTTTGAAGCTATAACAGGATTTCCAAAAGTCTCTCCATCTATGTAAGTATCCAAACTTTTAGCGACCCTATGATCCCCGTTATAATTAAAGTCACTTACCCCCATAAAAGTCTTACTTTTATTATTTGGATGAAAAATAAGTACCATATTTGCACTTAAATTATTAGATGTATCAGGAACCAAAAGCTTAATATTTTTATCACTTAACTCAGCCTTGAAATCCAACTTATCTGCTAACTTAAGACTATAACTATCATTTGTTCGCGAGTATTTTGAATAATAAACCTCCAATACTTCTCTATTTCCTTTTTTCTGGCTTGCTTTTCTTACCAGCATAAGTTGAGGAGGTTCATCATTTTCTTCAAAATACCACACAACGTCAAAGATATTATCTTTGATAAACTGTGCGCCAGAAGAACCAGAGTTACTATCTCCTTGAATAACCGCCTTCCATTGACCTATATCGTTACCCTGCTCTTCATTTTCAGCTGCAAGTCCTTTAAACATCGTCATTTAAAATATCACTCAATAAAAAATGTGTAGTAAATAACTTATCAGTATCATATAAAAGCAAGTATAAGCTCCATTCACCTTTTTCTAAATTCCAGCCTATTTTTACTTTATAATTAGTTCCCATATAATCTGGTATAGCAACACCTATTTTGGCTTTCTCAGTAAAAATATTTATTTGATTATTTTGTTTTTGTATAAAGCCAATAAAACCTTTCGGAGCATCTTCTATAGTACCATCATCTGCTAGACGATAAGATCTTGATCGGTAATCAGTCATAGCAGCTGCATTTATCATAGGTACATTTATTGCTACATATTCTCCATCAAAATTTTGATACAAATTAGCACTTAACGCGTTATAAATGATTCTCTCTTTTGGATTTATAGCTGACCCTAAATTAAGTGCCTTATATATAGCATTATAACTATTATATTCCTGTGATTGGAAAAGCTCGGCATTATTACCTTTAGGTAATAATGATGATACATCATCATTAACAACTATTTCAAATTTACTATTACCTATCTCAAATTCATTTGATTTGGTAAAATTCATATCATTTTTAGCATTTATCAGGTAAGTTTCACCAAAAACTTTCTCGTTGCTATTTTTAATGATACTTTTGGTAGTAAGCATACCCATTTTAAAAGTGTATAAAAGACCTGTCAATAGCACCATAACAACAAATGAAAATATCAATGCCATTAACCTGAATCTCTAAACTTTAAGCTCTTACGCAGTTTTTGCATCTATGCATCTCCTACCAAAAATATTTTACTTGTTGGATGACCAGAAACTTTAAAAGAAATTTTTAATGCTGAGATTGTATCACTTCTTACATCAACGGATGCTTTCTTTATTTGCTGCCAATTTAACTCAGCATTACCTTTATGAACATCAGAATTTAACACATATTCAATTTTCAAATCACTAACATTATTTATTAGTTCATATATTGATGAGTCATTTGAATTTTGCTTTATATACTCATATAATGAGTAAAGTTTTTTACCATCTTTATCTTTTTTTCCATTAGTAGCAACGAAGAAAATCTCTAAAACATATTTACCTACATAATCACCTACTTTAAACTTATTTTCTATACGCGTTGTTGTTGATACAAAATCTCCCGTTATAGCCCTTGCCTTAACTAAATCACATTCAAAAGCATTACACAATACTAAATAATCATCCATTGAGATATCTTTTTCTGGTAATGTATTTTTCTGAAAATTATTAACCTTAAAAATATTATTTGAGGAATTTGTCTTTAGGCTGGAGTTTAAGCTACTTCTTTGAATTACAAAATAATCTGTATCAGATTCAACACAGTGAATAGCCTTATCAAGATTCATGCTTTTAAAATCTTGTTGATCATCTTTTCGCTGCTGTCAAGCATCAAAACCCAAAGTTAAACCTTCAGGTAGGCTCGAAACTCCTTCAATAGGAGCTTTTCCTATAGTAATAATTAACATTTTTTCAAAGATATCTCCAAGGTTATCCCCCGAGTTATCCACAAAATGCTGATGCAAATCCCCATACTTTGTGATAAAACCTGCATGACCTATAGCATTATAGAAAATTTGCTTAACCATTAATTGATCAGAGTTTATTCTATGTCTTTCATTAAGCTTTGAGTATTGCTGCTTCATATTGAAATAGATACCTAAAGCCATGGTCATTACCATAGCAGCTATAACCATTGATACCATTAACTCTGGCAAGGTAAAACCAGATATCTTATTGCTCTTTTGGATTTTCACTTTGTTTTATCTCTCGCTGGATAATTTTGACTCTATCAGCGACACCCATGGTACCATCAAAAGCTGCTATATTAATTAACTTATAAATCACTTTGACATTATTAGACGCTTTTTTTTGTGCTTTTTTATCAGTCTTTTCAGCTATTTTTTTGATATCAGCGATACTAAATGAATTAAATCTATCCACAGGTTTTTTTTCTTGATTAATAGGTTTTTCTTGCCTTTCTTCTTCTAGAACCACAGTTTTCTTAAATTCTATACCATATTTAGTTTTAGAATCATCAAAAACTCCAGTAAGACGATAAACATTTACCCTTTCATCAAGAATTGTAGCAATCTCATCTTTTTTATTTTCAAGAGTTATATTAACTAAGACACTATTTAAAAGAAGAAAACCTGACGATAATACAAACAACAAAATCATTGCAGCAAGCATCGATTCTACTATACCAAACCCTGCTTGCGATTTTACCATTTGTAAATTCATAAATTACTTTATGCTTATTAAGTTAAGCCTCTTTAAATCGGCCAAAAGACATTAATTTATCATATCTTTTTGAGTTTCTTTGCTCAACAGACATTGCTGATAACTCTTTTAACTCAGCAGCTAAAGCTTTTCTTATATTTGTAGCTGTAGAATCATAATCTCTATGAGCTCCACCTAATGGTTCAGCAATAATATCATCGACTATTTCAAGTTCTTTTAAACGATCAGAAGTTATATTCATCATTTGCGTAACCTCAGAAGCTTTTTCTGCAGTTTTATGTAAAATAGAAGCACACCCCTCTGGAGAAATTGTCGCAAAGTAACTATATTGAAGCATAAACAACTTGTCACCAACACCTATACCTAAAGCACCTCCAGAACATCCTTCACCAATAACTGTACAAATCACAGGAACTCTTAATGCACTCATTTCAAACAAGTTTCTAGCAATAGCTTCACTTTGGCCACGTTCTTCTGCTTTGATACCTGGATAAGCACCTGGAGTATCAATAAAAGTTAGAATAGGCATATTAAACTTCTCTGCTAGCTTCATCAAACGCAAAGCTTTACGATATCCTTCTGGATGCATCATACCAAAGTTATGTTTAATTTTACTTTTAGTATCACGACCTTTTTCTTGACCTATAACCATTACAGGAACATTATTTAGCTTTACAAGACCGCCAATAACAGCTAAATCATCACCAAAAGCTCGATCTCCATGAAGCTCCTGAAAATCAGTAAAAACCAATGGTAAAAGATCTTTAAAGTAAGGTCTATCTGGATGGCGCGATAACTGTACCACTTGCCAATCTGTGAGTTTAGAATAAGTTGACTCCATCAACTCAAGTCTTTTCTTATTTAATTTTTTAAGCTCACCTTCCGTCTTTTCATCTTCAAAAACATTAGTCAAAGATGTAATCTTGTCTTCAACTTCTTTAATTTTTGACTCAAAATCTAAATAATTCATTTCTATTTTCTCCTTTCAAATCCAAACCAATCCATAAAAATAGCTACATAATATTCTAAAGTATTTTAATAAAATAAAAAAGATAACAGTGAATGATTTTCAAAGTTTGTTATATTAAACGTATATAATATAATTCATTAAAATAAAAAAGATTCTAAATTAACTTTATGCAAGACATTTCCCATCATACACCTATGATTCAACAGTACTTGAAAATCAAGGCTCAATACCAGGATATACTACTATTTTATCGCATGGGAGACTTTTATGAACTATTTTTTGATGATGCTAAAAAAGCAGCTGACCTTCTAGATATAACTCTTACAGCCCGAGGTAAATCTAATGGTGACCCGATACCAATGGCTGGCGTACCATATCATGCAGCTGAAAGCTACATTGCAAAAATTGTCAAAAAGGGACTATCTATAGCAATATGCGAACAAATAGGTGACCCCAATACCTCAAAGGGACCAGTTGAAAGGCAAGTTGTGCGTATAATAACACCTGCAACAGTTTCTGAAGAAGCTTTCTTAGATACAAATACAGATAGTATTTTACTAAGTATTTTTGTAAAAAAGGATAAATACCATCTAGCTTATACTAGCTATACTCAAGGCAAAATATATTTGTTGAATAAAATAAATAACCTAACAGAATTAAAAAATGAAGTTTTAAAACTTTCTCCTCAAGAAATTATCACCAACTCCCTGGAGCTTAAACAACAAAACATCTTCCAAAAACCTATTAAAGTTCTAGAAGAATGGTTCTTTAGTAGCTTTGAAGCAAGAAAGCATATAACAGATTCTCTTGATATAAACTTAACAGCTAATGTTTTAAAACAATATAAAACTGAACAAACAATATCTATCGGCTCAATACTAGGATATCTTGCTACTACACTAAAAGATGCTCCAAGGCATATTACAGATATTAGCTTTAATGAGGATGAGCAAATACTTAATATTGACATAAATAGTAGAATAAATCTTGAATTGGATAACACTTCAAAAAGTGGCTTATTAAATATTATAGATAAATGCAAAACAAGTCTTGGTAGTCGATTGCTTAAAAGATATTTCAAAAATCCTACTAAAAACTTAGATAAGATATATTTACGCCATAATATTATAAATAGTTTCAAAGAAAATCATCATTTTTTAAAGCTTCAAGAGGTTCTTAGCTATATCAATGATGTTGAAAGAATAATTTCCCGTGTCGCTTTAGGAACTGTCAAACCTAAAGATTTAGTTTCACTACAAAATTCATTAAAGCAATTTCCAAAACTCAAAAAATTATTGACTGAAAAAAAAACTAATGAGATACAAAATTTAAACAATGGTGTGCACCAACTTGATGAGTTAGTAGAACTTTTAGATAAAGCTGTTATAGAAAATCCTCCCGTAACTATCCGTGATGGCGGTGTTATTAAAGAAGGCTTTGATAAAGAGCTTGATGAGCTTAAAAATATTAAAAATAATTCTTATGATTTCTTATTAAAATTTGAGCAATTACAGAAGCAAAAGACGGGGATAAACACACTTAAGGTTGGCTATAATCGTGTACATGGCTACTATATAGAATTATCCAAGCAATATGCTGATCAAGTTCCTACTGAATACACTAGAAGACAAACTCTAAAAGCTAGTGAACGCTACATTACAGAAGAATTAAAAGAATTTGAAGATAATATTCTTTCATCAAAAGAAAAAGCCTTAGCTAGAGAAAAGTTAATCTATGATTCTCTTCTAAAGAGAGTGCTAGAATACTACAATCAAATTCAGCAAACAGCTGAAAACATTGCTCAAATAGATGTTTTAGCTAACTTTGCAGAGAGAGCTATCAAACTAAACCTCAGACAACCAAACTTTAATAATCATGGCAAACTAGATCTTAAAGAAGTTCGCCACCTTGCTATAGAGCAGAATATTGATGAACCCTTTATCCCAAACAATACTTCATTGACAAAAGATACTCATACGCTTGAAATAATTACTGGTCCTAATATGGGTGGTAAATCTACATATATGCGTCAGGTTGCTCAACTAATATTTCTAGCACATCTTGGTTCATTTGTACCTGCAAACCAAGCAAATATCTGCGATATTGATACTATATACACAAGAATAGGAGCATCTGATGATATTTCAAGTGGCAGATCTACTTTTATGGTCGAGATGACTGAGACAGCTTATATCCTTAACAATGCTTCAAGCAATTCTTTAGTAATAATGGATGAGATAGGTAGAGGAACTAGTACTTTTGATGGCTTATCATTAGCTGAAGCTTGTGCTGAAAAATTTGCTAAAATAGGATCTTTCACACTTTTTGCAACTCATTATTTTGAGCTTACAGAACTTGTAGATAAATATCTAAATATCAAAAATATTCATTTTGAAGCCAAAGAATATAAAGATAATATCTATTTTATGCATAAAGCTGTAGAAGGCGCTGCAAAAAAATCCTATGGTATTCAAGTTGCCAAATTAGCAGGTATCCCTTCAGATGTACTAAAATCTGCTAAACAAAATTTACATAAACTTGAAAACAAGCAGCCTATTATAAAGGATATTAGCCAAACTCAGCCTTCTTTAGATTTTGATGATTTAGAGCAGCAAAACTTATTCAAAGAAAAACTTGATAGTATTGATATTAACAACATAACCCCAGTTGAAGCATTGAATATACTTTTTGAGCTAAAAAAATCTTAATTTATTACATAAGCTTCTTCAATTTGATATAATCCCTAACGTATGCACTTATAATTATTTTTAGGAAAAACTATGCAAAACAATGAAAACCAACCTTCATTTTTAATTCAAAAAGTCTACACAAAAGATACTTCTCTTGAAACTATTAATTCACCAGAATGTTTTAAAGATCAGTGGAACCCAAGCTCTGATTTTAACATTGATATAAATACAAAAAAACTTGATGAAGATAGTTTTGAGCTTGATCTAACTATTACAGTAACAACAACAAACAATGATACAAACGTATATATTGTTGAAGTTACCCAAGCAGGAATTTTTACAATAACAAGTATGTCTGAAGAACAAATTGAATCTGTACTTAACACATATTGTGCAAATACTTTATTTCCTTATGCTAAAAGAGTTCTCGATTCTTCTATTATGAAAGGTGGATTTTTACCTCTAAATTTAGCACCAATTAATTTCGATGCCATTTATATGCAGAAAAAAACTCAACAGTCTGAACAATCAACTCACTAAATAAAAACTAAGAATACTAAAAATGAATAATTCTCAGAACAGTTTTATTAAGATTTTAGGATCTATAATGATTATTATCGGCACTATGATTGGTGGCGGTATTTTAGCTTTACCTATAATCACAGCAAAGCTTGGTTTTGTAATTGGTTCCATACTTATAATCGTAGTATGGAGTATAATGACCTATACAGCTATTGTTATAGCAGATATATCTTGCTCTATGCCCTATGGAAGCAGTTTTAAGACAATAGCTGAAAAATATTTAGGAAAGACTGGTGGAGTTGTTGCTAGTATAGCCTTTCTTATATTAATGTATTTTATAAGTACCGCTTATATCTCTGCTGCTGCATCATCCCTATCAACAACATTTCCAAATATCAATGAGAACATATCTTCTTTGCTTTTTGTAATTATCTTTGGAAGCATTGTGGTGCTTGGAACAAGATTTGTTGATTATGCTAATAGATTTTTCATAATTCTAAAAATACTTGTTCTAGTGATATTGTGTGTTGTCTTTAATAAATATATAGAATCAAAAGACTTACTTGTAGCTCCTGTTGATCTTGGAGTATCACTTGTTATTGCTATACCTATTTTTACAACTTCATTCACCTCTCATATTATAGTACCTGCGTTATCTGACTATCTTAGCAAAAACTCTAAAGATCTAAAAAAGGTAATTATAATTGGAAGCATTATCCCTCTTATATTATATATAATATGGGTTTCAACTATCTTAGGCGTGTTACCTTTACATGGATCTGTAAGCTTTATGGGTTCGATTTTTAATCATATCCCTGTTGATAAAGCTAATATTGGAGATATCTTAACAGCCCTAGGAGATAAAGTCAGAACGCCCGTTACATCAGCAGTTTTACATATATTTACATATGTTGCAATTATGACATCTTTTTTAAGTGTTAACTTGTCATTATTCCACTTTAATCTTGATACGTACAAGCTATACAAAGCAAGAAAGATTATTGGTTACTCAATCGCTACACTTTTAACATTTGCTGTACCTTTAATCATAAATCAACTTGATCCTGATATATTTATATATGCTATGACGTGTGTTGGTTTATCAATCGCTGTACTCTTGATGATAATGCCTGCCCTTATGGCTCTTAAAATCAATAATCTTGGTGAAACTTTTAACTATAAGATATCAAAATATAAAAGTTTATGGTTAATTTCTTTTACTTCTGGTGTAATAGTTATACTGTGCGTTGTAATTTAAACCAATTGCCCAACATGGATAATCTAGATCACATAAATAACTTTCTAAATGACCTTCTATACCTTAGAAACTACTCTAAAGAAACTATTAGTAACTATAAAAGAGATCTAATACAGCTAAATAATTTTCTAGATAAAAAATCTATAACAAATTTAAGCTACAATGATATTTCAATATGGGCAAAGAAACTTCACTCCCAAGGCAACTCAACAAAAACTATACAGCGTAAACTTAGCTCTATTAGAAGCTTTTTTAACTTTCTATTGAATAATGAAATAATAACAAAAAACCCAAGTTTAGGTTTAAAAGCACCAAAAGGAGAAAAAAAGCTCCCTAAAGCAATAAATATAGATGAATTAGCCTACTTACTTGATATAAAACCATACAACAATATTGAAACTAGAGATATTGCTAGCTTTGACCTTTTATATAGTTGCGGCATTCGTCTTAGCGAGTTATCTTCGATACAAGTTAAAGATATAAATATAGAAAAGAAAAGTGTCCGGGTTATTGGCAAGGGTAATAAAGAAAGAGTAGTATATTTTGGTTCTAAAACATTAATAAATCTAAAAAGATGGTTTGACATTAGAGACTCTTTCAGCCCCAAGTCTGATTATCTTTTTATTTCACATAATGGAACTCATCTTACTAACAGATCTATTCAAAAAAGGCTAGAAATATTTGCTCAAAAATATGCCACAAAACATATACATCCGCATATGCTTAGACATTCTTTTGCCAGCCATGTTTTAGATTCATCTAAGGACTTACTTGCTGTAAAAGATTTACTAGGCCACGCTGATATATCCAGCACACAAATATACACACACCTAAACTTCCAACAATTAGCAGATGTTTTTGATAATACTCACCCTCGAGCAAAGAAAAAATGATGATAATAAGCACCCTCGATGAACTAACAAAAAATCATATCAATAAACTCACCGATAACAAGTTTGAGTATACTAAATTGCAAGCTAATAAATTTCTTTGCTATGATAATAGCATACTAAAACTTTCAGATAAAAATCAAGAATTATTCATAGATTTTAATAGTAATGATATTCTCAATAGAATAAACCCAAAATCAAAAAAATGTAGTGTTGTTCAAGCTATAGAGGGTCGCTCTAAAGAGAAGCTAAAGATATTAGATACAACAACTGGATTAGGTAGAGATACTTTCACATTAGCATCTAGAGGACATCAAATTACATCTATAGAAAAAGATGTCTACATATATTTACTCCTTTGTGATGCACTATATAGAGCATCACAAATTGAGTCAATATCTCATATAGCCACAAATATTACATTAATCAACTTAGATAGTAATCAATATATACTAACTACTGAGCAATTATTTGACTGTATATATGTTGACCCGATGTTTCCTCCTCGCAGAAAAAGTGCAAAAGTCAAACAAGATATGCAGATACTGCACAAGATCGCATTTAATGACGAGAATCATAACACACTACTTCTAAAAAACATCCTAAAAACGCAAAAAGCTAAAAAGGTTATTGTCAAAAGACCTATTTATGCGGAATTTCTTTATAATAAAAAACCTTCTTCACAACTTAAAGGAAAAATTAATAGATTTGATATTTATAGTCTATAATCTCTCACTTCGCTTTACATCAGTATAAGAGGCAACAAGCAAAAGACCTGCAATGAATAAACAAATAGCTGAAGCCCAATAATAAGCAGAAAAAGCTTGAATATATTCTGGTGCTGATTTGATAATAACTGCTGAATTGCCATAGCTTACTGCATAGCTAATAAACACTACTGCGATAAACAACAAACCTATAGACATTCTAAGCGCTATCAAAATAGAACCTATAACGAATAACATATAACATAAATAACCAAAACCAAATAATATATCGTAATTAAGTATTGCTGGATTTATATACTTATACATAACTCCGACCCATACAATTAAAACAACTAAAGATGTTGTTATAGCTATTAATTTCTTTTGTTTTGTTGCTTGTACATATATAGGCTCTCTAAGCCAAACAACTCCTGCTAGCACAGTCACAAGTATCTGAGCAGATAAGTAAATAAAAGAGCTTGATAAACCATACTTACCATAAATAAAAACTTTTATTACTAAGCTAGCTAATACTAGAATCCATGCAAACTTAATATTCTTAAGAACCAAAAATGCAAATATAAGCAAGCAGACATTTGCTATACAATCATAAATCACATAATTTAGGGTAATCATAACTCTCCAATATTATTTAAAAATCTACCTAATAGATTTTAATATAAAAACATATATAATCATAAATATAAAGTTTTTTTAGAATAAAGAGATCTATGAATTATTTGAAAGCTATTCCCGCATTGATACTAGTTAATTTATTGATTATCAGCACCAGCTACGCAGATGGCACTATATATACTTGGAAAGCAAAAGATGGTAGTACTGTATTTTTACAGACGGCTCCTATTTTTGAGCAAGAATATGAGGAAGTTGGAGTACACTTTAAAAATGAAGTTCATGAGAAATATCCCGCAGAGAAGCAACTAGCCTCACTTAAGCAGAGTAACCTATATATTCAAGAACAAATAGATACTGCTTCTACTAACCATAACAAGTCAACAAATGGTGCTTTAAATGTAAAAATAATCTCTCCAGCAAATGGAGAGAATAGGTTTATAGCTTTCAATAGTACTAGAACCAACTCTTACAGCCGAAGATTTTAAATGGAATACCTTATCCTGCTCACTTTGAAAATGGTGTATGGAAAGTTAATAGACCTAACCCAGGCCCAGTTAGTATAGCGGTTAGAGGTAGTACAAAAGATCACCAAACTATAACCTCATCACAAGATACTAACTTTAATAGAAAACAAGTCTTCGGTAGATAAATTTCACTTACAAATACTTTTGATTATTAATAATTTTATATATACTTAAATATAGTTATTACAATGAGAATTTGATAAATATCAAAATTTAACAAAACCATCTTAAGTTTGATATTTGCGATGTACTGTACTTCAGTTTTTGCGGAAAATGGAATATCTCAAGTCTATTCTTGGCGCTCAGAAACTGGAAATGTAGTTTTCTCAGAAACAAAGCCAAGTGATGATGTAGATTATAAAGTTATAGAAGTTGGTAAGCCTACAATCATAAATCCTAGAGGTAAACAAGGTATCTCCAATGCTACTACAAAAACAGTAAATATTAACCAATCCGATGTGCAAAGACTTTCAAATTCAGCTCTAGCTGAAAAAAACATGCAGACCTTGGGTAATGACAATCAAAACAGTGATTTAGAAGTCAAAATAATATCTCCTAAACAAGATGCTAATATCTTTAACAAGGAAGAACATATTCCGGTAGTTACAGTCCCTGAAATTCCACAGGACGATAAGCCTATATTTGTAGTAAATGGCTCAACAATACCAGCAAAATACGAAAGTGGTCAATGGCAAATACCACGACCAACTCCTGGACAAGTTAAATTAAGTATAGCAGGACAAACTTCAAGTGGAATGAATATTCGTTCAGTAAATGAGACTACATTTTTTATTAAAAATGGTTGGTATGCGCAATCAGTAAACACTGGCATAATAAAATCAAAATCTAATTAATGCTTAATCTTTTTCCCACTCTACATGTATAAACTTCTCTGGACTTTTTTCTTTTAAGTGGCTTAGATTAGGGCAGTTAGAAGTATGTATCACAACGCCTTTCGAAACACTCATATACCCTTGTATTTGATCAGGGTATACAGGTTGGCAACATTTAGCCAACTCATACTTCATATCATCAAATCCTGAGACTAGGACTTTTAGTATTTTTGGCTTGCCAGCTATAATCCTAGGCTGTTTCTTAATAAATTTTTCTCCTGCTGAATAGGTATCAATAATATGATTAACTATACTATTTATTCTTACCGTACCATTCTCAACAGCAGCAAATAAACTATCACTACTTTTCATATTAAACTTAGATGCAACCTCTATAAAATCAATCTCTTTGAGATCATAGCCCCTAAGCTCTTTAGTAAGTCTATCTTTGCCAAGAGCTATATTATCCTCTTTATTTTGTTCATTAAACCATTTAATGACTCTAGATCTATTACGAGCTGAAGACAAGTAGCCTAGCCCTTCCGATGCCCAATCTTTACTTGGATTTGGCTCTTTTTGAGTTAAGATTTCGGCTTTATCTCCTGTGCTTAGCTTAGTTGTTAATGGTACTATCTTACCATTTAACTTAGCTCCTTTAGTACGATGACCAACCATTGTATGAACAGAGTAAGCAAAATCTAAAACTGTAGATCCTTCTGCCAGATCAATTAACTCATTAGCTGGAGTAAATATATAGAGTCTTTTATTAAGCTCTTTAGTGAGGTCACTATCATCATCGTTAATCTCTCTTTCCCACTCTAGTAGAGATCTTAACCATGCGACTCTTGCTTCATATGAGGCATCAAACTTAACACCTTCTTTATAACGCCAGTGGGCAGCAAATCCTAATTCTGACTCTTCATGCATTTTATGGGTTCTAATTTGCACTTCAATATTTTGATTCTGATAGTGTACAACGGTATGTATCGACTTATAACCATTTGGCTTTGGATTTACAATATAATCACTAAACTCTTCTGGGATTGGAGAGTAAAGATTATTAACCTCTGCTAAAACCTTATAGCACTCATCAATACTATCTGTTACAACCCTTACCGCTGTAATATCATATAAATCATCAAGATTTTTATAGTTTTTATTTTTTAACTTTTTATATATGCTGTATATATGCTTAACTCTTCCTTGTATTGCATCATCTAAACCATATTTTCTTAATGCTAACTTTAATTGTCCTATTACATCATTTAAAAAACTTTCTCTTTGCTTACGAGTCACCCCTAATTCTTTAGCAATTTCTTTATATTGATTTTGTTGTAAAAAGAAAAAAGCTCTATCTTCAAGCTCCCACTTTATAGCGCCCAGTCCGAGCCTGTTTGCTAAAGGTGCATAGATATCTAAGGTCTCACGAGCAATAACACATTGAGTTTTATTATTTAAAGATCCTAGATGACGAATTGTACATAACTTATCAACAATTTTAACTAGCACAATCCTAACATCTTCTATTATCGTTAATAACATTTTTCTAAATGTATCAATTTGTTCAAAAGAAATGTTATCTGAACGGTACATTCTAATAGCCGACATCTTACGAGCACCTTGTAAAATTTTAACGACGGTAACGTTAGTTGCCTGCTCTACCTCTTCGTCTGTGATATCTCCAAAATTATACAATTCATAGAGTATACCTGCCGAAACAGATTCCTCATCAGCTTTAATTTTAAATAATACATATGCCATTTCAATAGCATATAAAAAAGAATTAATTCCAGTAGGGTGTCGTATTGATTCAGCACTCTTAATTTTCAAAAGTTCTAGTGCCGCAGCTATAATTTCAAACTTATCATCAATGTAAAAGCTTTTAAGCTCAGAGACCAAGAGGCCATCTTTTATTTGACCATCGCTGTCTAAAAGTTTAGAGTCAATAACTTGCATAAATACCCACTTTTTTATAAAAAATACAAAGTCAATCTATAAGCCGGGTTCTGTAATAAACAGTCATTTATCTAGATCTACTGTCACCAGTAAACTCAAGCGACCTACCCTGTCACTGCGCGAGCAACGCATTAGTAACGCTATTTGGTCTTGCTTTAGATGGGGTTTACAATGCCACTGAATGTTACCACCAGTGCGGTGTGCTCTTACCACACCTTTTCACCCTTACCTTAAAAACTAAGGCGGTATATTTTCTGTTGCACTTTCCGTAGACTCACGCCTCCCAGATGTTATCTGGCATCTTGCTCTATAAAGCCCGGACTTTCCTCACTTAAAAAGCGCGACTGTCCGATTAACTTTGTATTTATTAGTTTTCTCTAACTTTTGTTAGTTCAATAACACTATTAGATTTTACCGAATTATACTCCTCCTGCAAAGACGATATTTTAGAATTATAATGTTTTTTTATTTTTATAACCTCAGACTCTAAATTCATTCTATCATTATTTAATTTTAGACGATATTGGTTATATTCTTCTTGTAGGTTTACTCTATCATGTTTAACAGCTTGAATAAGCTTAAATAACTCAATTAACTCATCAGAAAACTGATTAATTTTTTCAACACTAAAGCTCTCTATACTAGGAGTTTTATTATATCTATAGTTTGTAGACTTATTCGCTATTTTAGATTTCTTTTTAATATCAAAGTTAGGTTTCTTCATAAGAAAATAATTAAAAGATTTAAAAGTTAATGAAATTATATATGTGGTAATCTATCAAAGGCTACTAATAATTGCAATCCTATAATACTTACTCCACTAAATAATATTACCATAAGGTATATTTTGCTTATAAAATTATTTCTTAATTGCTTTGTTCTGACGACCCAAACCATGATAGCTGGTTGCACTATTAGTAAAACTGCAACAAATATACTTGCATAGCCTAATGCTGCTATAAAACTATTCACAAAATATATTGCAAATATTAAAGGTGGTACCAACGTTATAACAAGAACCAGAAGCTTTTTTATTTTTTTCTCAGTATCAATACTATAAAGATCCCTATTGAAGGAAAATAATGCTAGAGCAACACCTAAGAATGATGTAATAATCGCAAAGTTTTCAAATAGTTTTATAAAAATTAGTGAGCTATTTTGACCTAGTTTATCATAAGCTGCAGCTAATGTTTTTCCTGTTTCACTAAGCTCAACAAACCCTCCTTGACCATACAAGCTTATAGTACCCAAAGTAGCTACAACCCATACCAAATAAATAAGTAATGGCGTAAATGCACCTATTGCAATAGTTCTTTTAAAAACTTTGTCATTTTCAAAATAATTTCTAATTGCAGGAATAACAATATGAAAACCAAATGAAGTAACAAGAATCGGTATTGCAAACAAAACATATCCGCCACCTAATGAACCTCCCTCTAAAAGAGAAGCCTGTATACTAGGAGCAACAAAGGATATAAATAATAAAAATGCTAGAATCTTCAAACTTAAGAATATTTCATTAACTCTAAAAACAACTCGAATACCTTTATATATAAAAAAACCAAACACTAGGCAAAATAAAACTTTTGCTATATTAATATTTTCTAATTCAACCCAACTAAATACATATGTTTTAAAAAGTTGACCACCCATAAAAATATAAGCAGTAAGCAAAGAATATAGTAGTAATAAATAAAAAACTAAATTTAATACTCTACCTGGTTTACCCAATATATTACTAACAATAGAATCCATATCTGTACCTAAAGGCTGAGATATATTTGCCTCAATAATTAGTAAAGCTGTTGCATACATAATTATCCAAACTAGAAACAAAGCCATCACTGCATAATTAAAGCCTACTGCCGCTACAGCAAAAGGGATACCTAACATCCCTGCTCCTACTGCAGTACCAGCTATTATAGCTACTGCTCCTATCTGTTTTACAATTGAAACTTTCTTCACGACAGTTCTCTTTAAAGATAAAATTTATAAAATACTAAAATTATAACAATAACAAATATTTAAAGTCATTAAATTTATAATCTAAATTTAACCTTATATTTTATAATAGTTTAATTTGTTTCTCATTGCACTTAAAACAAATCTAACTAATCCTAATCATAAAATCAATAATAAACTAGATATCTTATTAACAATAAACAAGTCATGTTAAATTTTAAACATATGAAAAGCTTAATAAGAGTTTATTATATATAGTTCTAAAGAAATATTTTTAATTTTTTAGATTTGTAGAAAATAAACCAAATTAGGATATAAATAATGAGAAATAAATTAAACTAACACCCCTTTTAATGTGCTCACTAATAGGTCTAGGATCTTTTTCTGTAGCAAATGCAGCTGATGCGTGTATACTACCCCAATAAATTAAACAATATTTTCAATTATTTAGTTCCCATCTAAGCCGCCCGTTTTTCCAATAAGTTATCGTAATAAAATTCCATAGGTTTTTTATAATTGATAGACTCATGAAATCTTCTATTATTATAAAAATCGATATAATCATCCACATCGTTTCTTAGTTCAACAATGCCAGGATATTGATTTAAATAAAATCTCTCACATTTAGCACTTCTCCAAAATCTTTAGATGCAAATGTTATCAGTTGCTCTACCTTTACCATCCATAGATATAGTAATTTTTTTATCTAATAATGTTTGGATATGAATGTTAGATGTGTACTGGCTACCTTGATCAGTGTTAAAGATATCAGGTTTACCATATTTAAATAACGCTTCTTTTAACACACTAGTTGTTAGATGTGTATCCATAGTATTAGAAATCTTCCAAGCTAGTATTTTCTTGCTATGCCAATCTATTATGGCTGCTAAATATGCATACCCACATTCTAGTCTAATATACGTGATATCAGCACTCCATACCTTATTAGCTTTATCTATAACAACCTGATTCGTCTCATTTTTAAATACATTAAGTAAGTATGGATATTTATTGTGTTGCTTATTAATGACAGTTGTCTTTTTTTTAGGATACAATGCCTTAATACCCATTAATTCCATAGCACTTTTGATTAGCTTCCTTCCAACTAGAAATCCTAATCTATTTAGCAACTTTACTAGACTTCTCGTACCATAATATGGATGTTTAGTATGTATCAAATCTATTGCATTTAATAGTTTAATATCATCATTACTACTAAATTTTGATATTGGTGTATAATAGTACACACTCTTAGATACAGATAATAGTTTAAGCTGATTATTTAAAGGTAATTCTAGCTTAGTATCTACAGAGTTTACTCTATCATTTGATGATACCAAGCTTTTTAGCTTTCCCATTAAAAAATCCCTCTCTACTATTACCTCGACTAGTTCTTTACTTGTTGCATCTTTATCTTTTCTAAGCTCATCTATTTCCTGCTTATACTCCTTAACAACAGAGCTTTTATCAAATGCTAAGCAAGCATTAGATAAAAATTGCTGCTTCCAATTGTGCACGTTTTTAGGAAGTAAATCATACTTACTTGCTATCTCATTAACTGTCATATCGCCTTCTAGCAATTCTATAATTACTTTAGCTTTAAAATCAGCTGTATACGTTACTCTTTTTTTACTCATTTATCTATTTCCTAATTTATCTAGTTAACTTTAACATCTAGGAATAAAAATCTTTCTAAAATCAGTAGCTTTTTATGGGGACATTATAACTTTCTTGGAACTACAATTATGGACTATTTGGAGACTACTATAATAGCCATATTGCTAATGGTAATACAGTTGATCTGGTTGCTAATCCAGAGCTAGTTCTTAAAGATCATAAAATTGGTTGGACATCTGCATTATGGTTTTGGATGACACACCAGGCACCTAAACCATCAGCACATGATGCTATAACTGGCATATGGCAACCTAGTAGCGATGATAAAGCTAAAGGACGTTATGTAGGTTTTGGTATCTATGAATATTATTAACGGTGGCTTAGAGTGTTCTAAACCAACCCCTGCTAAAGTTGACGGCAGAGTTGCATTTTTCAAACGTTATGCTCAAATGCTAAATACAACTACAGGAGATAATCTATACTGCAATAATATGCAACATTACTAAAAATAATTTTAGTTTATAAATTTCTTTCTTGATCTTAGCAGATAATCTCTGCAAACTTATCTGCATATTTCTCAAACTCTTCTATTTATGAGCATTCAAAGAAAAGCTATCTTAGCTCTTTTTGTAGTTACTATATTGTGGGGAGCTACTTTCCCTCTGATAAAAATTTCTCTAGCTTATATCTCACCAGGATTATTTGTGGCATTTAGACTGGGTCTTTCATGCCTACTCTTTATACCAGTCATTATAAAATCGAACTTTAAGCATAAAAAATATCTGCTAAAAGTTGGTGCTATTTTCGGATCATTAGAGGGTTTAAGCTTTTACTTTCAGACTCATGGCCTATATACAATATCATCAAGCGAATCTGCTTTTCTTACTGCGCTAAGTGTTATTATGATTCCTTTTATTGCTAGCATTTTCAAACTTGATCGTTTAACTATCTATAGCGTAATTGCATCACTTGTATCATTGTTAGGAATATATGCGCTTTCTGGAGCAAGTTTCAGTAACTTCACCATAGGGTATCTCTGGTCAGTATTATGTGCACTAGCTTATGCTTTATCTGTAGTCTATCTAAGCTATGAAACAAGAAAAAATCACAATACAGAAGTTTTCAAAGATTTACGCCTACTCATAATACTTCAAATTATTTTTGGTATACCTATTCCTCTTATTTCAGATATTCCATCAATGTATTTACAATTAAACTATATCCTATTAATTTCTCTGGCTTTTTGTTCAGTTACAACCATTATTTGCTACTACCTACAGAATACATACCAAAAATATTTAAGTATGGCTGAAGTAGCTGTAATATTCTCATTTGAACCTATCTTTGCCACTATTTTTGGTAGAATAATAAATAACGAAAAAATATATTTATCAACTATTGCTGGTGGAGTGCTTATACTTGCAAGTTATTTTATAATTGAGATAGGAAATAAAAAAAGCAAAAGGCAAAGTAATTAAGCCCTTGGATCAAAACTCATTTTCTCTTGCATCTGTTTATAAAATTCTTTTTTATCATCTGTATCTGCAAGAGGTAATTTAACATCATAAACTATATAGAAGTCACCTCCTCCAAGACCTTTACTTTTTATGCGCATTTTACGACCTGACTGACTCCCTTCTGGAACTTTCATTTTTTTCTTACCATAAGGAGTCTCTATTTCTAAGGTTGTTCCTAAAGCTGCCTCCCATGGCGCGATATTTATATGCTCATAAACATCATTTTTATCAACTTTATAATTTTTGTGATCCACCACTTCTATCTTTATATATAGATCACCTGCTGGAGCATTTGCCCCAACACCTACACCACCTTTACCTTTGACACGTAATTTTTTACCATTTCCAATAGCAGCTGGTATATTAACATCAACATTTTTGTGTTGCATCGTAGGCACACCATTAGCTCCATCTTCTTGGTAACTGTAAGAGACTGAACGCTTACCACCTTTTATGGCATCTTCTGCATTCAACCGCAACGATATATCAATATCTTCACCTTTTCTAGCTCTTGGTTGGGCACCACTAAAGCCTCTAGCTCCACCTCCAAAAAGATCGCCAAAAACATCACCTAGATCTTCAAAGTTAAAGCTTTGAGATCCACCTCCCTGAGAGAAACCACCAAAGCCTCCGTCAGGACTGCCACCAAAACCACCTTGCTGAACTTTGTCCCAATTCTCACCATATGTATCATAGAGCTTTCTTTTTTCTTTGTCTCCTAAAACATCATATGCTGTTTGGATTTCCTTAAATTTATCTTCCGCCCCTTTTTCTTTATTAACATCAGGATGATATTTCTTCGCTAACCTTCTATATGCTTTTTTCAAATCAGCATCTGAAGCATCTTTACCCACTCCAAGTAAAGAATAATAATCTGCCATATTTTAAACTCCTAAAACTTTACAAAATACATCTATAAAACCATACAGACATACTAAATTAATCTTTCTAAAATTCACCTATTAATAGATATAGGGTTTATTTAAAGAAAAACAAGGAATATTAGAAAAAACTATTAGTCTATGGTCTTTGAATCTTTATAGTACATTCCGATACTTTGAGGTGCTGTTGATTTAAAACCAAACTTTTCATATAAGTATTTGGCTTCACCATCTGCTATTAAATTTAAATAAGATGTCTTAGGCGCATTTGTAGTATAGTATTCTATTAAATCTGCCATAATTACTTTACCTAGCCCCTTACCTTGATATTCAGATAACACAGCTATATCGACTACCTGAAAGTGACAGCCTCCATCACCAATAATTTTTCCCATCCCTATGGTTTTTTTATTTTTATCTTTGAGATGCATCCCATACCATGAATTCTGTCTTGCAATTTCTGCAGCATTAACTGATTTAGGGCTAAGACCGGTCTTTAAACGCAGCATGCAATAGTCTTCAACAGATGGACTAAGCTTAACAACTTCATATTCAAACATTACTACCTTTTACCTATGTAGATAATAGCTATAAACTACTTACTAATAGCAACCGTCTTATATATTAAACCTGCTAATATTGCCCATAAATAGTTAAACACTATGTTCATAATAAAAACTTCCACACCAGCGTTTGATGCAAAAATACCCTTACCAGATAATGGCATAAGAACTAAAAAATTAAAGAAAATAACCGCTAAACCTATAATTGAACTTTTAATAAAAATATTCTTTGATAAAGGTAAAGCAAATAGTATCGCCCATACTCCTCCCCATATCATTAGTCTATAAAGCGTATACTTAAACTGATCATTAAGTTCAACACCTTGTTGTCGGATAAAAGTAAAAATAAAATACAATACCATCGCACTAATTAAACCCGCCATGAACCCCACAAATGAGTTATTTAGAAAATTTTTCAATTTATTTCTACTTTACATTTATAAACCAACTTATAAAAATATAAATGTTCCTAACGATTCAATCAAGCTAAATCATCTTAATAAACTAGATAATCTTCATAAAATTAATTACTATCTTCATATAAAGCTTTTTTAAAATTATAAAATGTTAGAAAATACACAGCGAGATTACTTAACTGAAATAAATAAAAATAATTATAAAAAAATCCTTTTTTTACAGGAGATAAATACTCCAATAGGAATTATAATAGCAATAGCAGATAATGAATATCTGT
The DNA here is from genome assembly GCF_002211785.1 of Francisella halioticida. Classification (NCBI taxonomy): domain Bacteria; kingdom Pseudomonadati; phylum Pseudomonadota; class Gammaproteobacteria; order Thiotrichales; family Francisellaceae; genus Francisella; species Francisella halioticida. Next base: position 504,988 of record NZ_CP022132.1, on the reverse strand, counting down.
ATACTTGCTGCCATCTAAAAGACTCAAAACTCCAATCAATTGAAAAAATTCTCAAAATATATTCTGCAAAAGTAACTTTTAAAAAAATAAAACTCTAGAAAAAACTGAGCTTGAGTTAGATAAGTACTTTAATAAGAACTTGAAAAATTTTTCTATTCCACTTAAGTTAACAGGTACAGAGTTTCAAAAACAAGTTTGGCAAGAATTGTTAAATATCCCATACGGAGAAACTATTAGTTATCAACAGGAAGCTATAAATATTGGCAAGCCTACTGCATTTAGAGCTGTTGCAAATGCTAATGGTAAAAATCTCCTACCCATAATTATACCTTGTCATAGGGTAATCAATGCTAATGGCAAACTCGGAGGCTATACTGGCGGATTAGAAAAGAAAAAACTTCTACTAAAACTTGAAGGGCGTAAGTAATTTAGTATCATCTAAATTCTAGCTAATTGATGTTTTTAAAATATCATCTACCCCATTAGAAAAATTTTTAAATAATTCATCAAACACCTCTTTGTTAATACAGTAATAATTTTTCTTTCCTTCTACTTTCATACATAAAATATCTATTTTATTTAACTCTTTTAGATGTTGAGATATAGTTGCTTGTGCAAGAGGTAAGCGTTTGACTAAATCGCCTACACATTCTTCTTCTTGCAAAAGTGTTTCTAAAATCATGACCCTCGCAGGATGAGATAAAGCCTTACTCAATAGAGTAATATCATTATATTTTTTATCAAATAGTTCTTCTTTCATTTTGCATTTATTCTTATTTATTTCCGATCAAAATCAGATATGAACACGCTAAGCCTATACATGTTAATACCAATCCAGTACATAGTAAATATATTAAGGAAAAAGATATAATATGAAACATAATTAAAATAGGAATAATAACTCTGGATAAATTTAATACTAAAGAATAAAAACCATTATAAAATGAGAAATTATGCTCAAATATATCAGAAATAAGCAAAGGCTTACTAATAGTTGAAATACCTAAACCCATGCCAAATACAATAGAAAAAATAGGAAGGATATAGATATTTAAATAAATAGATATGAAATATAAGAGACTACCAATAAAGATAAGTACATTAGCAATAAGATTGATATAATGACTACTCAAATAATTATATCTACTGATAACAACCCTTCCTATAACTTGAGATGCTCCTATTATTGCGTAGCTAGTAAGCACAAAAGAAGTATTATAGCTTTTTGACTGAAGAAAAATAAAAGCTTCAAAAAATATAATAGTCTGCGTAGCACCTTGAGATAACATTATTGTTGTAATAGCTAAGGATTTTTTTGTGATCTACCCCGTCAATTTGGGACAGTTTACTACTTCATTTTCCATTATATATTCAAATTGATATGGAGTCATATAATTTATTGTAGAATGTCTCCTTTTTGTATTATAGTAAGCTTCAATATATTCAAATATTGATAGTTTAGCTTCTTCTCTAGTTTTATATCTTTCATCATGTACTAACTCTACTTTTAAAGTTCCAAAGAAACTTTCACAAGCAGCATTATCGTAACAGCATCCTTTAGAGCTCATACTTGATAGTAGCCAGGTTCTTTAATAATGTCTTGATATTGTTTGCTACAGTACTGTGACCATTTATCAGAGTGTATAATCACACCACTAGGAAAATTTCTTCTAAAGAATGCCATATTTAAAGCATTACAAACTAAATCCGCTTTCATCCTAGAATCCATTGCCCAACCAATAACTGATCTTGAGAATAAATCTATAATCACACAAAGATACAGCCACCCCTCTTGTGTAGGTACATAAGTTATATCTGTAACCCACCTATGATTTACAGATAAAGCAGTGAAGTTTTGTTCTAATAAATTATCAGAAACATGTTTGTTGTGGTTAGAATCTGTAGTTTTCTTATGCTTACGAGCCGCTTTAGCATGTAAACCAAGTAATTTCATACGTTTAGATACTCTAGGTTGAGTAACTTTCCAACCCATATCTTTAAGCTCTTTGTATATCCTAACACTTCCATATCTAGATTTATGTTCATTAAAATAGCATCATCTAGTTCAGCATCATTATATTGCCTTTTACCTATAGGTTTATGAATCCATCTGTAATATGAAGATGTGCTCACATTCAAAGATTTACATAGTGTTGTTACTGGCATAACTTTATAATGCTCCTTAATAAAGGCGTACCTTACAGATTTTGCTTTGCAAAGTACGCTGTGCCTTTTTTAGTATTTTACGCTCTGTTTCTGCCTGTTTGAGTTTTTTCTTCAAATCAGTATTTTCAAAAGATAGTTGCTGGTACTGCGTTTTATAATCTATCTTTATTTCTTTCTGAGGGTTTGACATGGCTTTGGATATCCAACTGCAAATGGTTTTATATTTAACCCCTAAATTATCTGCTATTTCTCGTCTATTTGCATCTGGTTGTAAACATAATTTAACAGCTTCATCTTTAAACTCTTTTGTATATCTCATCTTGTCTCCTTTTCTTAACACCTAAGTGTCCCAAATAGGAGGGTATGATCAGCTATCTTAAAGTCTACATAAATAAATATAGGAGAAACAAAAAAATAAGTAAAAGTACTAGCGAATCCACTAAAAAAAGTTAGCTGGATTACATACCTCCTAAAGACACTATATTATCTGTATTTTGTTCAAAATAAGTTATAACACCATCTAACATTAAGAATGATAAGCTTAACCCCATTAAGAAAGCACTTATGACAAATATAAAATAATTAACCTCTAGTGATAATAGTATAAATGCAAAAATAGCACTCTTGGAGATTTTTTCTTTAAGTTATTTTCATTAAATTTCTTTTCTACCTTTTTTACTGAATAATTAAGGTACATACATAAACCTTGAATTTCATCTAATCGTAATATTACGATAATACATGGCAATAAAATTAATATCAATATAAATCGTATTTTTACGATAATTATTGATTTTTACAACATATATTAAAGCTTTTACAAAATCCTCTTCCTATGCAACCAAATCCATATAAGTGGAATCGCAATAATTATTATATCCACAACAACTAAAATTGTAGTATAACGAAGTATATCTTTAACATGGGAAAATCCTGGTGGTAAAAATCCAAGTATAAAGCCTAATGCACACATAAATATGGCTATCAACGACATAGTTACTAATAGCCAATTAGAATTTCTCTTACCAACATGGAAAACCCTATGAGTATCTGGTTGAGTAAATCTAAGGCGAATAGCAGCTACAAAAACCATAATCCAAGTTACTACTGTAAATTGGGAAGTTATAGCAATTAATAAAGCAAATGCTGCATAAACTGATGGCATTATCAAAAATACTGTTGATAAAACAATAACTATACAAACTTGTATCATAAGCATATTAACTGGCATATTGAACCTATTTTTACCAGCCATCACTTTTGGAAAAAGCTGTTGTTCTGCAGCTGTTTGCATCCCCCTAGCTGGACCTAAAACCCATGTACTAAGAGCAGCTAACATTCCAATGCTTATCATAACAACTATTAAAGGCTTAATATCTCCTAAGCCTATGATATTTAAAACTTGTGAAATGCCTTGTATTAGACCGTTTAAGACATTTACATCTTTTACAGGAATAATAATATTTAAACCTACTGTTGTCAAAACAGTCAGAGAAACAATTATCAAAGTAGCTACTAATATTGACTTAGGAATATTTTTCTCTGGTTTTTCAATATTTGTCATATGAAAAGCCACTGACTGAATACCCGAATATGAAGACAGAGTTTTAACTAAAAGAGCATAAGTTCCTAAAGAAAATGCTGGTAAAACATCACTGACCCCATGATATTCTAGATTACTTTGCCCTGTTACTAGAAAATAAATTGCCCCTAATATTAATAATATCCCTGGTATTATCATTCCAAATACAGCACCTATTATATTAAGAATCACAACTTTCTTTAAAGGTAAACAGTTAAATAAGCTTATAGCAATAAATACACATACCATTACCAACCAAAAAGAAACGCTTGTATGGGTGTTTTCTGCAAAACCTCTAAACCCAATATAAGAAAATGTTGCGATCAAAGCTGTTACAGAGCTAGGAAAGCCTACAACATTATTGAACCACTCCAACTACATTGCAAGCATACCTGCTTTTTCACCTAGCTCCGCCTTAACCCAGCTAAATACTCCGCCATTATTTTGCGTAATCATACTGCTAAGCTCAGCACATACAAGTGATGTTGGCAATAAAAATGTAACTGCAGCAATTAGATAAAAGAAAATACTTTGTAGTCCAATTGTTGCCATATAAGCTATAGAGCTTAGACTAATTATCGCTGAGATGTTTAGCATTGTTAATGATAACGTTGAAATTTTTTTATTAGATAAACTCATAGTTAATTATTAGCCTTATATAAAATATTCTTTAACTTCTGGTCTTAGATTAAACTGTCCCAGCAAACACAATACGGTTAGGATTAATGCCTTGCTCTAAAGCTCTTTTTATTTCACCCCCACTTACACAATCTATACCCATATTATGCTTTTTAACAAAACTAATAATTTCAGGGTTATGGTTTGCTTTTATTGCATAATGAATTTCAGCATTTTTAAATTTTTTTGCCAATTCTTCTTTTGCTCTAGTAAAAGTATTATCTAACAACGTAGTATCATAAATATAGCAAGGTGTTATTAAAGAATTACTCCTTATATAATCAACCAACCTTTCATTATCAAAAATAATGTAATCTTTCATTTTATTTTATTTCCTTGAGACAAATCTGGTAAACACCATGACTCTTGTAATTTATTATAAATATCTTGAGGTAATTGAACTAATGTTGGAAACTTATCGGTAATTAACCATTCTGTAATATCTTTAATATTTTCTACAGACATAGCTGTACAACCCTCTGTACCTATTTCTTTAGATCTCCATTGATGCATAAAAATACAAGATCCTAGTTTAGGTTTAGTAGGATTTTATTATAAAAAATCTCAACACCATATTTATACAGTGGTATTTCTGTCATCTTCTCAGAAGAACTCCAATCACAATCAACCTCTTTAACATTTACTATTTGATTATAGTATTTTGAATTACTATCATCGACACATTCTATTCCTGTAACAATAGTTGTATATTCCGTATTACTAAGACTTTTATTGTCAAATCCAAAAGATTTACCAAGTCCCATAACTCCTGCAGGAGCTTTATTATCTGCTTCTTGCTTTAAAGTAGATTTTATTATTCTTTGAAATGAGCTATCCACCCACGCTAAACCTTTTTTACCAACTACAATTGGTATAGCTAATTTAATTGGTAGCCAATCATTCTGCTTATCTTTATTAAAAAGCCATAACTTATCCTGAACACTTTGCCAATCTTCAGTTATAACTACGATAAGTTGCTGAGCTTTTTTTATAAGTTCTAATGATTCTTCATACCCCATTATTAAACCTTTCTCCTATAGATTCCAAGACAATATTTATAAAATTGATATTGAACAAAATACTCATTTTTTATCGATAAAAAATACACTGGCTAGTAAAGCCTAAATAATAATTTATAATTTGTAAATTTTTTACATAAAAAATTTAATTATTTGATTTTTATTAATAAGAAAATATTATAAAATCATATTAATCAAACTTAGTTAATAGTAAGCTAGGAAGTTGGATATTAACTTATATAAAATAGAATGTTTATAAATTATAATTATTTTATAGTAGATGAGAGAATTTTGTTTTACAATAAGTATTCTCATAAATTTCAAATCACAAAGGAGATGCATAAATGAATGCTCAAAAATACATTGATAGCGTAATTGCTCAAGTAGAAAAAAGAGACGGTCACGAAAAAGAATTTATTCAAGCTGTGAAAGAAGTATTCTCTACTCTTAAGCCAGCTTTAGAACAAAATCCTAAATATATCGAAGAAAATATTTTAGCTCGTATCGTTGAGCCTGAAAGAGGCATTTCTTTCAGAGTTCCATGGGTTGATAGAAATGGTGATGTTCAAGTAAACAGAGGCTTTAGATATCAATTCAACGGTGCTATAGGTCCTTTTAAAGGTGGTATTAGATTCCACCCTAGCGTATATTCTGGAATTATTAAGTTCCTAGGTTTTGAGCAAGTTTTCAAAAACAGTTTAACTACACTTCCTATGGGTGGTGGTAAAGGTGGTGCTGACTTTGATCCTAAAAACAAAACTGAGCAAGAAATCATGAACTTTTGTCAGAGCTTTATGATGGAGCTACAACGCCATATTGGCCCAAGTAAAGACGTTCCTGCTGGTGATATTGGTGTAGGTGGTAGAGAAATTGGCTATATGTATGGTCAATACAGAAGAATTCGCAACAGTTTTGAAAATGGTGTATTAACTGGTAAATCTCTAGAATCTGGTGGTAGCTTGATCCGCCCAGAAGCTACTGGTTATGGAGCTGTTTTTTTCTTAGATGAGATGCTTAAGCATAATGGCGAAACTATGGAAGACAAAACTATAGTAACTTCTGGTTATGGTAACGTTGCTTGGGGTGTATGTAAGAAAGTTGCTCAACTAGGTGGTAAAGTTGTTACTATCTCTGGTTCAAAAGGTTTTGTCCATGATCCTGAAGGTATCACAACAGAAGAAAAAATTGAGTTCTTGCTAAAAATCCGTAATGGTGAAAAAACTATGCAAGATTATGCTAAAGAATTTAATGCTAGTTGGCACCCAGGTGAGAAGCCTTGGGGTATAAAATCTGATATAGCTATCCCTGCAGCTACTCAAAATGAAATTGATGTTGAAGAAGCTAAGAAGCTTATTGAAGCTGGTGTTAAATACGTTGTTGAAGCTTCTAACATGCCTACTACTAACGAAGCCATCAAATTCTTAATGAAAAAAGGAATAAACTTAGCCCCTGGTAAGGCTGCTAACGCTGGAGGTGTAGCTGTTTCAGGTTTAGAAATGTCTCAAAATTCCGCTCGTCTATCTTGGACATCTGAAAAGGTAGAAGCTAAGTTACAGCAAATTATGGCTAATATTTTCCATGCTTGTAAGTTTGCCAGTAGTAAATATGACCTTGGCTATAATTTAGTCGCTGGTGCTAACCTTGCTGGTTTTGAAAAAGTAGCTGATGCTATGATTCAACAAGGCAGATATTAATCTCTTTCTTCTATTTCTTTTTCCTAAAAAATTCAAACAGCTGATATACTTTCTTTCATAATATATAAATAACATATGTTTTTTCTATCATGGTGATACAAAATAAATTTGATGTGATAATTATTGGTGCAGGTGCCGCTGGGCTTATGTGTGCTATCGAAGCTGCAAAAAGAAATCGCTCCGTACTTATACTAGATCATGCCAATAAAGTTGGTAAAAAAATACTAATGTCTGGCGGTGGACGTTGTAACTTTACTAACTATAATATTTCACCTGATAAATATATAGCTGATAATCAGCATTTTATGAAATCAGCATTCTCTCGCTATACTCAGTGGGATTTTATATCCTTAGTAAGTGATTACCAAATACCCTTTCATGAAAAAACTTTAGGACAGCTTTTTTGTGATAATAAAGCTAAAGACATAGTTAATATGTTATTAGATGAGTGTAAAAAATATAATGCTCAGATAAAATTACATACATCAATAGAAAATATAACAAAAAAAGAAGATCTGTTTAATATAACAACATCAAATTATACCTATACATGTGATTCTATTGTTATTGCTACAGGCGGATTATCTATACCAACAATGGGAGCTACCGGATTTGGCTATAAAATTGCAAAAAAATTTGGTTTAAAAGTAAATTCTCAGAGAGCTGGGCTAGTACCATTCATATTTCATCAAAAAGATCAAAAAAAGTTCAGCCAACTCAAAGGAATTTCAGTTTTTTGTAGAGTATCTAATGGTGAAACACATTTTGATGAAAATATTCTTTTCACACATAAAGGTTTAAGTGGGCCAGCTATTTTACAAATATCCTCACACTGGAATACTGGAGACCCTATCAAAATAAATCTATCGCCAAATATTAAAATTAATGACTTTCTAATTCAAAAAAAAGAGTTTGGCTCAAAATCTATTATAAAAACTATATTATCAGAACTACTTCCTAAAAATTTTATCTCTATTTTTTTTGCAGAAGAACTACTAAAAAAAAGAATCTGTGACTTATCTATTGATGATATAAGGGCTGCCCACAATAGCTTGCATGAATGGACTATATACCCTCAGACCACTGAAGGCTACCGTACTGCTGAAGTAACATTAGGAGGTGTTAGCTGTAACGAACTATCATCAAAGACGCTAGAATCAAAGAAAATTAAAGGACTTTATTTTATTGGTGAAGTTGTTGATATCACAGGATGGCTTGGTGGTTATAATTTTCAATGGGCTTGGGCTTCGGGTTGGGCAGCTGGACAAGTTGTATAAGAGCAAAAGCTGCGCTATAATGATCACTTAGACATAGATGAGTTGCTAACATAATATGAAAATCCCCGCTTCAAAAGAACTAGATATTAAGAAAGCTATATTAAAAGCTATAGAGAGTAATACAAGTCCTGCTAAATTAGCAGATAGCTACGGTGTATCCAAAAGTACAATTTACAAGTATCGTAGAATGCTAGCAGATCAAGGATTCATCAAGAAAAATGAAAATGGCGCTTATATAATTCAGCCAAATAAATTTTCAACAAAACCATCAGATGTTCCTAAAACAGCGGATCTTGAATTATCATATCAAAATGAAAGCTTAGAAGTTAAAAATAGTGACTCTACACATACTAAAGAAGATCATCACTTACAAAGTACTGATCAAACAGAGTCTAAAGAATGTGAAGAAGTAGAAGTAAAAATATTAAAGAAAAAACAAAACTTCACACCAACTAAAGAGTCAAATATTGAAAACAAGGGACTTTTTAAAAAGTTTTTAGGTAAATTTAAAAAGAAAAAAAGCTAATTTCTTCTTAAAAACTTGATTAAATATACTAGCAAAAAAGCCACTGATCCTAATATTAAGCCTCCTACAATACTGCCTAGATATAATGGTCGCCAAAATTGTTCTATGTTTTGCATAACATAGTTTGCATAAGCTTGCCAATTCACTATATTAATATTTAATCCTAGTAAAAAACTACCAAAAATATAATTAGCAAAATATATTGGTAGCCATGTGATTGGATTACTAATCCATACGCATATTATAGCTATAGGAATATTTGCTCTTAATAAACACACATAATAACTGTTGGAAGCATTTGAAAAGGCATAGAAATCATCATCCAAAATAAGCCTATCATTAAAGCTCTTGCTGCGGAGCCATAACTTAAATGCCTCAAAGGTTTTTTAAGCAATTTCTCTTCTATAAACCTAAGGCCTTTTGTTTGGCCAAGAGATTTTTTTAATTTTACAAGCTTACGGGCTCTAGAATAGTTCATAATAAACTATTTAATCTTAACTGTAGAGTTTTACATAACTATTATTTTAAACTAAACTACCAAGTAGTTATAAAATAAATAGATTAAATATGAAAAAACAATCAGTATTAGTAACAGGATGTTCTCATGGAGGTATAGGCTATGCCACGGCTGTTCATCTTAAAGAGCTAGGTCATCAAGTTTTTACATCAGCAAGGAAGCAAAAAGATGTCGATGCTCTAAATGCAGAAGGCTTTGAAACGTATTTAATTGATGTCACTGAGTATCAAAGTATTGATAATGCCCTAGAGAATATCTTAAACAAAACAAATGGAACTCTTGATGTAGTATTTAACAATGCTGGATACGGCCAAGCAGGAGCCTTGGAAGATATTAAAACCAAATATCTAAAAGAACAATTTGAGACTAATTTTTTTGGACTTCATTATCTAACAACAAAAGCTCTAAAAATAATGCGTAAACAAGGTTATGGTAAAATAATACAGCATAGTTCTGTATTGGGGCTTGTTTCAATGAAATATCGTGGTGCCTATAATGCTAGTAAGTATGCTATTGAAGGACTAACTGATACAATGCGCTTAGAGCTTCAAGGCTCAAATATATTTATGACTAGCTTAAACACAGGTCCTATAACCAGTAAATTTAGAGAGAATTCTATTAAAACTATAAAAAATATTAATTATGAAAACTCTGCTCATAAAAATGACTATGCTAGAATACTTGTTCGACAAAATAAGCCTATACCATTTAATGAGCCTGCATTATCTGTTGCTAAAGTAGTTGAAAAAATAATTAACTCCAATAAGCCTAAACCAAGATACTATATAACAAAAGCTACTTGGATTATGGCAATACTAAAGAGAATATTATCAACAAGTACCCTTGATAAAATTTTAAAGAAATATTAATTAAGCTTTTTGAAAATCTTCTTGCACTATAGTCATTATAGAACCATAATTTGGTGTCACATAGTCACTAGTTGAAGCGAACTTACCTTTAGATAACTGCTGACTTTGAAGCTTACCTGTTAATAAAATAATGCCTAAATTCTCTTTAGGATCGATAATAGTCACCATTCCAGTGAAACCTGTATGACCATAAGTTTTATTACTTGCATAATCACCCATCATCCATGCCATTTTTTTATCATTACCAGCTAATCTCCATCCTATGCCATAGGTATCATCAGTTCCTACAGGAGATGTAAATAAATCTAGAGTTTCTTTATCAAATAAAGTTACATTATTATAACTGCCTTCATTTAATAATAGCTTAACTAAAACTTCTAAGTCTTCTACATTTCCAAATAAACCTGCGTGTCCAGATACCCCTGCCATGCTATAAAAAACTTTTTCATCGTGAGCATTTCCCCTTATAGGATTTTCACACATATTGTTATATGGAAATTTTAGACCATATTGATCAACTGACCAATTACCTATAGCTGTTTGGGCTATCTGCTCAATACTAATACTTTTATTTAGAGGATTATAAGTTAAGTCTATTCCCAAAGGCTGATATATTTCTTGCTCAACGTATTTGTTCAAAGGCATATTTGTAATATTTTCAATAATTACTCCTAACAACATAAAATCTGTATCACTGTATATATTCTCTGTGCCAGGATTATATTCTCTTGGTACAACAAGATGGTTTGGATTATTACCACTATCATTCCTACCAGTGATAAAATCTACGGTTGTTGCTCTATCTTGTGAATAAAAGCCATTTTGCCCTACAGTTTTACCATTATGCATAATAAACTGTCCCTATTATTCAATACCACTTTATAAAATATATTTATTCCTTGCTTTTATGCAGCATCTAAAATACCAGAATATACTTCATCAGGAGTCATATATCCAATACTAGAATGTAGTCTTTCATTGTTGTAAATATTAATATATTCTTTGATACCTACTTTAGCCTCTTTCATAGTTATATATGATGCCGGATAAACATTTTCATATTTCAGTGTTTTCCAAAATCTCTCAATTGCAATATTATCTATAGATCTTCCTTTAGCATCCATAGATATATTTATTTTATTATCAGATAATATTTTAATATGCTCTTTTGCTGTATATTGAGTTCCTTGATCAGAGTTAAAGATATCAGGTTTACCATATTTAAATAACGCTTCTTTTAACACACTAGTTGTTAGATGTGTATCCATAGTATTAGAAATCTTCCAAGCTAGTGTTTTCTTGCTATGCCAATCTATTATGGCTACTAAATATGCATACCCACATTCTAGTCTAATATACGTGATATCAGCACTCCATACCTTATTAGCTTTATCTATAACAACCTGATTCGTCTCATTTTTAAATACATTAAGTAAGTATGGATATTTCTTGTGTTGCTTATTAATGACAGTTGTCTTTTTTTTAGGATACAATGCCTTAATACCCATTAATTCCATAGCACTTTTGATTAGCTTCCTTCCAACTAGAAATCCTAATCTATTTAGCAACTTTACTAGCCTTCTCGTACCATAATATGGATGTTTAGTATGTATCAAATCTATTGCATTTAATAGTCTAATATCATCATTACTACTAAATTTTGATATTGGTGTATAATAGTACACACTCTTAGATACAGATAATAGTTTAAGCTGATTATTTAAAGATAATTCTAGCTTAGTATCTACAGAGTTTACTCTATCATTTGATGATACCAAGCTTTTTAGCTTTCCCATTAAAAAATCCCTCTCTACTATTACCTCGACTAGTTTTTTACTTGTTGCATCTTTATCTTTTCTAAGCTCATCTATTTCCTGCTTATACTCCTTAACAACAGAGCTTTTATCAAATGCTAAGCAAGCATTAGATAAAAATTGCTGCTTCCAATTGTGCACGTTTTTAGGAAGTAAATCATACTTACTTGCTATCTCATTAACTGTCATATCGCCTTCTAGCAATTCTATAATTACTTTAGCTTTAAAATCAGCTGTATACGTTACTCTTTTTTTACTCATTTATCCATTTCCTAATTTATCTAGTTAACTTTAACATCTAGGAATAAAAATCTTTCTAAAATCAGTAGCTTTTTCTGGGAACATTATATTATGTACCTACACAAGAGGGGTGGCTGTATCTTTGTGTGATTATAGATTTATTCTCAAGATCAGTTATTGGTTGGGCAATGGATTCTAGGATGAAAGCGGATTTAGTTTGTAATGCTTTAAATATGGCATTATTTAGAAGAAATTTTCCTAGTGGTGTGATTATACACTCTGATAAAGGGTCACAGTACTTGTAGCAAACAATATCAAGACATTATTAAAGAACACTGGCTACTATCAAGTATGAGCTCTAAAGGATGCTGTTACGATAATGCTGCTTGTGAAAGTTTCTTTGGAACTTTAAAAGTAGAGTTAGTACATGATGAAAGCTATAAAACTAGAGAAGAAGCTAAACTATCAATATTTGAATATATTGAAGCTTACTATAATACAAAAAGGAGACATTCTACAATAAATTATATGACTCCATATCAATTTGAATATATAATGGAAAATGAAGTAGTAAACTGTCCCAAATTGACGGGGTAGATCAGGTCGGTACATATATAATACGCTACCAGACCTATCTTCTTTCGCAGATAAATCCTTCAATATAGTTCTATGCTCTCACTTTTTATTTTTATATAGCAAGCACTTAGATTTAGACTTCCATATAAAATCAATTTTAGAAATGTGCAGATTATCAAAATTTGAAGTAAGAATATTTCCAATACGTGATTTAGAATCAAATAAATCTAAACACTTAGATAAAGTATTAGACAAAAATAACTATAAGTATAATATTGAGAAAAGCTCTTACGAGTTTCAGAGAAATGCTAATCAGATGTTAAGAATTAGCACATAATATTTTTCAACTACATCATGCCTGGCATACCGCCCATACCACCACCCATATGAGGCATAGCAGGAGCATCTTCTTTGATTTCACCAACCATAGCTTCTGTTGTGATCATAAGACCCGCAATTGAAGCCGCATGTTGTAAAGCTGAACGCGTAACTTTAGTAGGATCTAAGATACCCATCTCAACCATATCACCATAAGTATCATTAGCTGCATTATAACCATGACTACCTTCTTTAGCTTTTACTTCATTTACAACTACAGAAGACTCACCACCAGCATTAGATACTATTTGTCTTAATGGTGCTTCTATAGCTTTATTAAGAAGAGCAATACCATGGTTTTGATCATCATTATCTCCAGTTAAACCATTTAGTGCTTTTTGAGCCCTAATAAAAGCAACTCCACCACCAGCAACGATACCTTCTTCTACAGCAGCACGAGTTGCGTGTAAAGCATCATCAACACGGTCTTTCTTCTCTTTCATCTCAGCCTCTGTAATAGCACCAACTTTGATTACCGCAACACCACCAGATAATTTAGCTAATCTTTCTTGCAGTTTTTCTTTGTCATAATCAGAAGTAGCTTCTGCAACATTTGCTTTGATCTGAGTCACTCTGTTAGCAATAGCTTCTTTATCACCAGCACCATCAATAATGGTAGTATCATCTTTTGTTACCTGCACTCTATTTGCAGTACCTAATTGTTCCATGCTAGCTTCTTCTAATTTCATTCCTAATTCTTCAGAAATAACAGTAGCACCAGTTAAGATAGCTATATCTTCTAACATAGCTTTTCTTCTATCACCAAAACCAGGAGCTTTAACAGCACATACTTTAACTACACCACGCATATTATTTACAACTAGAGTAGCTAGAGCTTCACTTTCTACATCTTCGGCAATAATTAATAGTGCTTTACCAGACTTAGAAACACCTTCTAATACTGGAAGTAATTCACGGATATTAGCAATTTTCTTATCTACTAGTAGTATATACGGACTTTCTATATCAGTAGTTATATTTTCCTGATTTGTAGCAAAATATGGCGATAAATAACCTCTATCGAACTGCATACCTTCAACTACATCAAGTTCATCTTCGAAACCTTTGCCTTCTTCCACAGTAATTACACCTTCTTTGCCAACTTTTGCCATAGCTTCAGCAATGAGTTTACCTACAGTAGCATCAGAATTAGCAGAGATAGTACCAACTTGTTCGATAGATTTAGCATCAGAACAAGGCTTTGAAAGTACTTTTAGCTCTTCTACTAATTTAGCAGCTGCTTTGTCGATACCTCTTTTAAGGTCCATTGGGTTCATACCTGCTGCAACAGCCTTTAGTCCTTCTGTAAGTAAAGCTTGAGCAAGCACAGTTGCCGTAGTAGTACCGTCACCTGCTACATCAGCAGTTTTTGATGCTACTTCTTTAACTATTTGAGCACCCATATTCTCAAACTTATCTTCCAATTCAATTTCTTTTGCAACAGATACACCATCTTTAGTAATAGCTGGTGCACCAAATGACTTATCTAAAACAACGTTACGACCTTTAGGGCCTAAAGTAACTTTTACAGCGTTAGCTAAAGTGTTAACACCATCAAGCATTTTTGCACGAGCCTCATCTGAAAATAAAACTTCTTTTGCTGCCATTTTTCTCTCCTTAGAGTTTTTTTATATTTTATTTATTTAAAACTATTTAAAGACATCATTATAAAACCAGTAAATGCAGCGTTATTAATAGCAATACTTTTATCTACTGAATTTTTCATGTTATGAATAACATCCCTATATTTCTCATAAAACTCCCACGTCGGGGTAGTTTTGTAAACTAAATCTTCTATCTCAAAAAAGTTAATAACATCTTTGGTAACTGTCGGCTTTATAAACACTTCTTTTTGAGGGTCAAAATAAAACAAACATATTGTTATCAAACTCCATTTTGCAAGCTTAGCTTTACCAAGTATTGAAACAAGATCTTCAAAACCTTTTTTTTGTTGTCCATTGACTAGATTAATTAAGGCATCAGAAAACTTCTGCTTTTGAATATCATCTAAATGATGTATGAAATCCTTAAACTTAGGTTTTTCAAACATTGATACCATAGATGATCTTGATACGATTCTTATAATATCTTCAAGAAACGCATCAACAGATGAAGAGCTACTGTTTGCAAAAGCTTGCTGAGCCATCTCAGATAACTTATCTATATTATGTTTCTTAGCAATCTTTTGCATCTCAGGATTATTAAATCCTTGAGGATAAACCTCAAGAAAATCAAGCTTTAATTTTCTTAGCCTATCTAATCTCATTTCTTATCCAATGATACCCATGATGTCTTCTTCTCTCATCATAAGAAGAGTTTCATCATCTGCTTTTACTTCACTTCCTGAATACTTACCAAATAATACTTTATCTCCTACTTTTACATCCATAGGTTGGGTAGAACCACTGTCTAATTTCTTACCATTGCCAGCAGCTACAACTTCACCTTCACTTGGTTTTTCCTGAGCGCTACCAGTTAAAATAATCCCACCTGCAGATTTTGTTTCTTCTTCAGCACGGCGTACTAATACTCTATCTTGTAATGGACGAATGTTCATAACAATCTTACTCCTTTGTTAAATTGTAAATATTTAAATGATTTGCAGCTATAAAACTATCCAAGCTTTATGAACCTACAAACTATATATAGTACCTAAAGATAAATTTTCAAGAGAATTCTTATTATTTTATCTATGAGAATAAGTATAATTGTATAAAACAGTGAATTCTTTATTAAAAATATGCAAAAATTATTAAAGTTTCTTATTATATCTTTATTAACTGTACTATTATACCAAGATTCATATCATAACTGATTGCTTTAGGCGGTTCATTAGAAATAATGTTATCAAAAAATAAAACTGATGATAATAAAGTAGCTATAGACTTATTAACAAAGTATAAATCAAACAGCTGAATCCTATAGTTTTAATACTTAAGAGTATAATTAGAAAGACTTTTGATAAAAAAATCTTCTAGGTTTGACAAAATTATTTCTGCTTATTTGAGAATGATTAGACTAGCTTGTACTTCTATCTAATATAGATAATTCTTTATTTTGTAAATAAAACCTAGTATAATCCTCGCCAATTATTTTATAACATCTTATGGATTGTATTCAGTGATGATTATGTAATGCATCGATTATATTTTATTTTAAGGGGAAATAAATATGTTAAATTCAATAATTTACAAAATTAAATCAAGTTTTATTAAACTACCTATAACAATTGCTGGCATAGCAACATTAACTTTTTTAGGTACTTTAAATATAGATTCAGCTCCGCTTACGTTAGGATTAATGGGCATAGTCTTGATATCTGTATTAATTTTTCTACGTACTAAAAGTATGCGTCGTAGCCAAATGCATCGCCAAAAGATAAAATATAGCTTACTTTTCATCGGGATATCAGCATTATTTACAATATTAAACAACTATCTATTACTTGACTTATTTGAGAGTAGCATAATTTATAAAATTTTAATATTTGTAACAATGCCTCTTATTTTTCAAATGTACTATAAATTAGTATTATGTATTCAATACCTAACGTTTAAAGAGCCTACTCAAGAAATCGATAACTCATTTTCTGAAAATCAATTACCTGGCTGCTCAGTGTTAATTGCTACACGTAATGAACCTTTTGATGTATGTAAACTAACTTTTGATTCAGCCAACCAGCTTCATTATTCAGCTCACAAAAAGCAAATTATAGTAGTCGATAATAGCGACTTAAACCATCAAGATTTAGAACAATGGCGTAATTATGTTGAGAAGCAAAATACTTTAAATCCAGATACTGAATATAAATTCATTCACCGTAACTCAACTGTTGGCTTTAAACCTAAAAATTTAGATATTGGAATGGAGTATTTAAATCAACCATATGTAATCTTACTAGATGCTGATTCAACACTTAAAGCTGATACTTTAAAACGAGTAATGCCTGAATTTATCAAAGATAAAAAATTAGGATTTGCTTCTTTACTAATCAAAGGTACTAATGATAACTCCAGCCTATTTGCAAAAATTTGCTGCATGTCACAAAACATGTTACGTTACACAATGAGTTTAATAGGCCATAGAGGATTTTCGATTTTTCAAGGACACAACTCTATATGGTCTAAGGAAACACTAGATGAAATTGGTCCTTGGCTAGAAGAACATCGTGGTGAACCAATGATTGTCGAAGATGTTGCTGCTGCTGTTAGATGTTACTTTAAAGGTCATTATGGTAAGACGGTTTGGGTTGACTCTGGTGAATGGGTTCCAACATCTTTAAAAGAGTGCGAGTCAATGTGGATGCGTTGGACATATGGAAACATGCAAATTACACACAAGTATTTTTGGAAAATTATCTTTTCTAAAGAAATTACTTTTAAAGAGAAGATAGATATCATTAACCAAATGTTTTCATTTAGTGCCATTTTAATACCAGTATTTTCTTTTTTAGGAATATTTAATCCCCAAAGCTCTATACTATGGTTGTCATATATTCTATTACTAAACTTACCAGCGATATTAAATATGATTGGATATGGAATACGTAATAAACCTCACAACCTAAATAGAAAAGAAAAGCTTAAATGGCTATCTAAGCTATATCTAGCTTTCTTTGTAATGAGTAGTTTTATTAGTTGGGTATCGGCTAAGGCTGTTTTAAATTACTTATTAAGAAGACCTCAAGGCTGGAAACCAACAGGTAAAAAAGCAGAAAATAATGTAAATTGGCTTTTAGTTCTAAAAAATTATCAAGGAATGTTGGGATTTTCTTTACTAGGAATCTGTATTGCTGTAATTATCGGGGCTAGCCTTAAACCTAGTGTAATACTAGTTGTTACATTGCTATTGAGTAGTTTATTTTTTATTAACCTATTGCTTAACTTAGTTGTCTTTGGCTCTTCATCAATGAGAGAATTTGATGATGTTACCGTTATGTCAATTTAATTATGATTCTAAGTTAACAAAATACGTCTAACCAATACCAATTACAAACATATATAACGGAATGGTATTATGGATTAAAGCTAGTTACATCTCTTTAAAAAAATATGAAAAAAGTGTTTATAACTAAGGATGAAAAATCATTATTAGGTAATCGAGGTATGATCAAGTATTTGAAAAACAGTTTATTTAGGTTTATAGCAAAAAAGTGTGGATAAAATATGCTTGTAACACATGTATAATAAGGGTTTAAAAAGAATTAGTTTACAGATAGCTGTAAAAAAACTCTAATTGTTGCTATAAAACCATTCAAAAACACGGCACAAAAAATAGATTTCAAAGGTATATATTAAACTGTCCCTGTTATTCAATACCACTTTATAAAATATTTTTATTCCTTGCTTTTATGCAGCATCTAAAATACCAGAATATACTTCATCAGGAGTCATATATCCAATACTAGAATGTAGTCTTTCATCGTTGTAAATATCAATATATTCTTTGATACCTACTTTAGCCTCTTTCATAGTTATATATGATGCCGGATAAACATTTTCATATTTCAGTGTTCTCCAAAATCTCTCAATTGCAATATTATCTATAGATCTTCCTTTAGCATCCATAGATTTATTTATTTTATTATCAGATATTATTTTAATATGCTCTTTTGCTGTATATTGAGTTCCTTGATCAGAGTTAAAGATATCAGGTTTACCATATTTAAATAACGCTTCTTTTAACACACTAGTTGTTAGATGTGTATCCATAGTATTAGAAATCTTCCAAGCTAGTATTTTCTTGCTATGCCAATCTATTATGGCTGCTAAATATGCATACCCACATTCTAGTCTAATATACGTGATATCAGCACTCCATACCTTATTAGCTTTATCTATAACAACCTGATTCGTCTCATTTTTAAATACATTAAGTAAGTATGGATATTTCTTGTGTTGCTTATTAATGACAGTTGTCTTTTTTTTAGGATACAATGCCTTAATACCCATGAATTCCATAGCACTTTTGATTAGCTTCCTTCCAACTAGAAATCCTAATCTATTTAGCAACTTTACTAGCCTTCTCGTACCATAATATGGATGTTTAGTATGTATCAAATCTATTGCATTTAATAGTCTAATATCATCATTACTACTAAATTTTGATATTGGTGTATAATAGTACACACTCTTAGATACAGATAATAGTTTAAGCTGATTATTTAAAGATAATTCTAGCTTAGTATCTACAGAGTTTACTCTATCATTTGATGATACCAAGCTTTTTAGCTTTCCCATTAAAAAATCCCTCTCTACTATTACCTCGACTAGTTTTTTACTTGTTGCATCTTTATCTTTTCTAAGCTCATCTATTTCCTGCTTATACTCCTTAACAACAGAGCTTTTATCAAATGCTAAGCAAGCATTAGATAAAAATTGCTGCTTCCAATTGTGCACGTTTTTAGGAAGTAAATCATACTTACTTGCTATCTCATTAACTGTCATATCGCCTTCTAGCAATTCTATAATTACTTTAGCTTTAAAATCAGCTGTATACGTTACTCTTTTTTTACTCATTTATCTATTTCCTAATTTATCTAGTTAAGTTTAACATTTAGGAATAAAAATCTTTCTAAAATCAGTAGCTTTTTCTGAGGACATTATAAAGCTTGGGATTATCTGATAGAAAAGCGATGATTGATCCTAAGCATAAATTATCTGTTGTAAAACAAAGTTGCTTATTAGAAGTTTCTAGAGCTGGTTTATATTACAAGCCTGTGGTTAACGAACATAAAGAAGAAGTAAAAGCAAAGCTTATACAGATACATGAGGAGATTCCCTGCTACGGCTATATAAAAGCTCATAAGCAATTAATAGAAGATCGGTTTAGCATCTGTGAGAACACAGTACAAAAGTATCGTAAAGAGTTAGGCATCAAAGCTATATTAGCGGTGAAAAAACCAAACTTAAACTTATCTGAACCTAACAAAGAGCATGCTATTTATAGTTACAAACTAAAAGGTTTAAGCATATTGAGACCTAATCAAGTTTGGTCTACAGATATTACATATATTAAGACTGATGCTGGCACAGTTTATATGGCAGATATTATTGATTGGTACTCTAAGGCTGTACTAAGTTGGGAGATATCCAACACTATGGATAGTAGTTTAGTTATGAAAGTTTTAAATGAAGCTCTGTATAAATATGGAGTACCAGAAATATTTAACACTGATCAAGGTAGCCAGTACACATCTAACATTCATATCCAAACATTATTAGATAAAAAAATTACTATATCTATGGATGGTAAAGGTAGAGCAACTGATAACATTTGCATCGAAAGATTTTGGAGAAGTGCTAAATGTGAGAGATTTTATTTAAATCAATATCCTGGCATTGTTGAACTAAGAAACGATGTGGATGATTATATAGATCTTTATAATAATAGAAGATTTCATGAGTCTATCAATTATAAAAAACCTATGGAATTTTATTACGATAACTTATTGGAAAAACGGGCGGCTTAGATGGGAACTAAATAATTGAAAATATTGTTTAATTTATTGGGGTAGTATATGTTAGAATTTAATAATCTCTTTTACTTGCTGTATTTTTACTTTATCATTTATTTACTTTATAGCAAAATTAAACAAAAAAGTTGTGATTGTAGTACCTACACAGAACCTTATAAAAGTAAAAAAATTACTCAATATCACAAAACACCTTAAGATAAAGACATTGCACTCATAGCTTAACTGGATAGAGCGTCGCCCTCCGGAGGCGGATGCGGGGGTTCGAGTCCCTCTGGGTGTGCCATAGAAAATAAACAAAAATATATAACAGTATTTGTAAATAAAGGGCTATACAAAAAAAAGTATTATTGTTAATTCTTAAAAGTGCCAACAAGGTGGTTAATATGTGTGGAATCTTAATGGTTTTTAGAAAAAATGAGCAAATAGATAGAGAAAGGTTCAACGCTGCTCTTTCATTACTTAAGCACAGAGGTCCAGATGAGCAACATTATAGTATACTCAATGATCCAAATATTGCTTTTGGACATACTCGCTTAAGCATAATTGGTGTTGAAAATGGTGAACAGCCATTAAATCATAATGATGATCTTACTGCTATAGTAAATGGAGAATTCTACGACTACAAACAAATTCGACAAGACTATAAGTCGAAAAATTACAAATTTAATACAAATACTGATAGTGAAATAATATTACCTATGTATTTAGAAAGCGGCAATGATTGTTTTGCTCAATTAAATGGTGAGTTTGCAGGTGTTATCTATGATAAAAACAAACAGCGTATAATTGCTTTTAGAGATAGGCACGGGGTTAAACCACTACATTTCAGTATTGATAGCCAAGGTATTAGCTTCGCTTCAGAGATAAAAAGTATACTTAAATATCACAGACAAAAGGCCGAGTTTAATATAAGAGAGTTAAAAGATCGTCTCTATGGACAGCCCTTAAGCCAAGATGACACTATATTCAAAAACATCTATAACGTTAAACCTAGTCATTTCATGATTTATGACATACGTTCTGGAAATATTTCTGAGCATCGTTATTGGCAACCCAAATATGATAAGGCCAACTATACTAGCGAAACTTTACCCGAAATTCTTGATCAATATCGTAATAGGATTACTAAAGCAATAGAAAGAAGATTAGTCTCAGATGTTCCAGTTGCTACTTATCTCAGTGGAGGCATAGATTCTTCAGTATGTTATGCTATTGCAAGCCAACTAAGTGGTAAAGGGCTAGATGCGTTCACAATATCGTTTGATGATAAAAATTATGATGAAAGCATAATTGCAAAAAAATTAATAAACAAATATTCAGGCAAACAACATATTCTAGATATCAATGATCAGATTTTAGCAGATAAGCTTACTGATCATCTTTGGTGTTTAGAAAATACAACTTTTAATCCTCATGGAGTAGCAAAACATTTATTAAGTGATTTAGTTCGTAAAAATAATTATAAAGTAGTCTTAACAGGCGAAGGATCAGACGAATATAATTGCGGCTATATTACAAATGTAATTGATGCTATGCAAGTTAATCCAGAAATGTTTGATAAAAACTCTATTGCGAGCAAAATTGAAGTAAATAAAGGAGTTTTCCTTGCCGATGGAGCTAGAGAGATAGAATATTTAAAAAGAAAACTAGGCTTTAGCCCAAGTTTTTGCTCAAATCATGTACCACAAATAGAGCAAGTAAACGATCTCTTTAGCAAAAACTTCAAAGATGAAAATTGCTTAGATAAATTTCAAAGATTTTTAGACAAAAACTTTATTGACATAAGTAACTGGGACGCACTAAATATTTCCTTATACTACCAATCCTTAAATACATTTGCTTATGTCCTAACTGCATTAGGTGATCGTACTGAGATGGCCCATTCTGTTGAAGCTAGAGTGCCTTTTCTTGATAATGATGTGATTGACTATATAACTAAAGTACCTCCTAAGTATAAATACTACAATAATACAGATAAATTTATTCTAAGAGAAAGCTGTAAAGATTTTGTCACACCAGAGCACTATCAAAATATGAAACATCCATATATGGCGCCACCAAGCAAAGCGAAATCCCCTCTAAATATAATGATGGGAGATGTATTTCATAGTAATAATTTCATATCGATGCAACTATTTGACCATGCTAAACTACTAGAGTTGTTTAATCACCATATTAAAAATGGTGCTACAGATCCTTTTATTAGTAGGATTTTATTTAATATTTTCTCAGCTGCTATACTAAATAATATTTTTGATTTCGCTTAGGCTACTGTTGTATCTATATCTTGTTGAGTTTTTGATTTAATATAGCCACTACTTAGGAAAAAATAGTTCTATAAACTTCTTGACCTTTGGTTGAACAATATTGTTTTTTTCATAATAAATACATAAGTCAAAGGTTTCTATAATAGTAGGTTTAAGTATTTCAACGAGAGTTCCGTCTTCTAACTCTTTTTTAACAGCATAATCATGAAATTGTGCAATACCCATATGTTGCAAAACACAGGCCTTCATAGCTTCAACACCATTAATATATAAATAAGGCTGAATTTTCTCTGACGTATTTTTAAAACCTATTATCATCGGCATATTACTCTTTGTTCTTATAGTATGTATGATAATTTTATGTCTATGCATATCTTTTATAGTCTTTGGTTCACCATAACGTCGAATATACTCAGATGAGGCACAAGTAACATAAGAGGTCTGCTTATATTTACGTGAAATAATATGCTGTGGTGGTGGCCAATTAAAACCAAATGCAATATCTATCGTTGTTTAACCAAAGTTAACTGGCTCTTCTGCCAAATCCATATTAATAGTCACATCTGGATACATCTTGGTGTAAATATCTAATTTAGCTAGTAGATCAGGTGAGAATAGTATAATACCCCATGAAATTTTAACAACAATTTTGAGAATTTAGTTCCTAAAGTAGCTAAACTATAAATGAGCAATTTAGGATAAATGTAAATGAGTAATAAGAGAAAAATATATACCGTTGAATTTAAGACTAAAGTTGTCTT
Organism: Francisella halioticida; assembly: GCF_002211785.1. Lineage (NCBI taxonomy): Bacteria > Pseudomonadati > Pseudomonadota > Gammaproteobacteria > Thiotrichales > Francisellaceae > Francisella > Francisella halioticida. The sequence goes on along the minus strand of NZ_CP022132.1, from coordinate 481,147 downwards.
GGAAGTATTGGGGAAAGATCAAACAATCACACAGTTATCAGTAAAATATAATATTACGCCCAAAAACATAAATAATTGAAAAACAGCCTTTTTAGAAAATGCTGAGTTGGTAATGGATCCATCCAAATCAGTATCACAATATAAAAAAGACAATGCAAAGCTTCAAACCAAGATAGATCAGTATTCTAAGAAGGTTGGACAACTAACAATTGAGAAGGAATTTCTTGAGGGAAAGCTCGTAAGCTTGGGATTATCTGATAGAAAAGCGATGATTGATCCTAAGCATAAATTATCTGTTGTAAAACAAAGTTGCTTATTAGAAGTTTCTAGAGCTGGTTTATATTACAAGCCTGTGGTTAACGAACATAAAGAAGAAGTAAAAGCAAAGCTTATACAGATACATGAGGAGATTCCCTGCTACGGCTATATAAAAGCTCATAAGCAATTAATAGAAGATGAGTTTAGCATCTGTGAGAACACAGTACAAAAGTATCGTAAAGAGTTAGGCATCAAAGCTATATTAGCGGTGAAAAAACCAAACTTAAACTTATCTGAACCTAACAAAGAGCATGCTATTTATAGTTACAAACTAAAAGGTTTAAGCATATTGAGACCTAATCAAGTTTGGTCTACAGATATTACATATATTAAGACTGATGCTGGCACAGTTTATATGGCAGCTATTATTGATTGGTACTCTAAGGCTGTACTAAGTTGGGAGATATCCAACACTATGGATAGTAGTTTAGTTATGAAAGTTTTAAATGAAGCTCTGTATAAATATGGAGTACCAGAAATATTTAACACTGATCAAGGTAGCCAGTACACATCTAACATTCATATCCAAACATTATTGGATAAAAAAATTACTATATCTATGGATGGTAAAGGTAGAGCAACTGATAACATTTGCATCGAAAGATTTTGGAGAAGTGCTAAATGTGAGAGATTTTATTTAAATCAATATCCTGGCATTGTTGAACTAAGAAACGATGTGGATGATTATATAGATTTTTATAATAATAGAAGATTTCATGAGTCTATCAATTATAAAAAACCTATGGAATTTTATTACGATAACTTATTGGAAAAACGGGCGGCTTAGATGGGAACTAAATAATTGAAAATATTGTTTAATTTATTGGGGTAGTATAATTCTATACTTAGCAAAGCTTTTTCTATCTTTGCTACACAACTTGAGCATGACATTGATTCAATAATAAACCACATAACTATATAAACTTAATATTTAAAGTACTAACTACTGAATAATTATTGTAGATAAAACATAAAAATAAAACAATTAAGCTTGAAGTAATAGCTTAAGTAATTTCATACCTAACTTTTTTTTGTAAATCATGCCTGCAATCAATTATATAATTTTTTATTGTTATATCTGCAGTTCTATTTATCACATGAATCATATTTACTTCTTTAATTATATTTTGATTAGCAAATATAATCGGATTTTATTATTGATAAAATATGCCTTATTTGCTGAGTTTCAACTAAGATACTTTTATACATCATTAAGGCCCTAAAGATCTGTTTTTGGATTTGATATAGAACTTAAAATTGCAAATATAATTTTTAAAATACTAAAATATCAATCTTTAAATATAAGCATCTATCAATTTGTGACAGAACATTATAGATTATTAGTCATTTTAAATCTTAACACTGATTACTATATATCTAGGCTAGCTAAAAATCTTGCCATATCATAAACAGTATACTTCTTAGTAGGTTTATCTGACCTAGTTGTGATTCTAAAATGCTTTATACGCTTGCGATTGGAGCACCTTCTAAAGGTTTACTTAGTGGTGTTTGGTTATTACCTCTGAGTCTTCAATATTAAATTGGCGCATAAAGTTAATTGTTATTGAACTATATTTCTGTTATATTATTTCGCTAAAAACTTTATTGATCTATTTTTTTTAAAACAAGGCCTAAAATTCTACATTGTTTCAATGTCGATTACCATATCAAATATTTAAAATTTAAAAATTTAAAGAATATAATAATCATTATGTAATAGTTTATAGCACATCAATAATTTTAAAAATTTAATAGGATTAACTTATATGGAATGTGCGTCGCAGATAAGATTAAATAGATTAATTTTAATAGTATGCTCACTTGGATTATTCATAGATGGATACTTACTTTATATTAGTTCAATTGCTCTTCCCTTTATAAATCAAGTTTTTTTACCAACAGATATTCAACTTGGTGTTGTTCAGAGTGCTGCTCCCATAGGAGCAGCTTTGGGTGCTATCTGTATAGGTAGATTATCTGATCACATTGGTAGAAAATCAATGTTAATAATTAATTTAGTTTTTTTTGTTATTATCTCTATGGCATGTTCTTTAGCTTGGGATATGACGTCTTTGATTGTGCTAAGATTTTTAGTAGGATTCGGTGTGGGAATGGATTACCCAATATGTGCTGCATATATGGCTGAAATGACACCCAAGGAAAAATCTGGTAAATTCATGGCGATTGCAATGTTAGTTAACTGCTTAGCTTCACCGATAGGAGTATTAATTGCCTGGGGATTATATAGCGTGTATCCTGAGCTGGGTGTCTGGAGACTGATGTTTATGAGTTGTGTAATTCCAGCTATATTAGGTCTTATACTCAGAGCAAGACTTCCAGAAAGCACTTTATGGAAAACTCATAAAAATATAAATATAGAATCCAAAGAAAAAAATAAAAACTACAAAGAGTTATTTTCTAAAAAATATTTATTACTAACCTTTTGTTTTTGTTCTATATGGTTTTTAATGGATATAGCCTATTATGGTATAGGCTTATTTACTCCAATAATTCTAGAATCACTACATGTTAGTGCATCGGCAAGCTTCCTAGATTCGGCAGGTGATTTGATTAGAAGTACACTTTATGTCAATATTTTTGTTGTGCTTGGGGCATGGGCATCTATATGGGCTATTCAAAAAATGAATAATATTTTATTACAAAAGATCGGTTTTTTTGTATCTTTTGCAGGTTTATTTATTCTAGCATTTAGTTTTACAAGTAGTCATTTTGTTAATATGTCGCTAATTTTTACAGGATTTATAATATTTAACTTTTTTGTCAACTTGGGTCCAGGCATTACCACATATTCATTGCCAGCACAGTATTATCCAACACATTTGCGTGCAACAGGTCATGGTCTAGCAGCAGGAATTGCTAAAGTTGGTGCGTTTATTGGTACTATGTTTTTACCTTTGATGGTATCTCATCTTGGAGTTTATATTTCAGTTGCATTAATATCACTATCATTATTGTTCGGTTTTATACTATCATTCTTTATAAAAAATCAAGAAGTTAATTTAGAAATATAGGTGAAGGTTTATGAGTTATCAACTATTTAAAAAAGATAAATTATTTTGGGATGAGAATAAGTTCTTAAAAGTTACTAACTTATTATCTAATGAACAAAAACGAAATCTTAGTAAATGGTGTGCTCATTTAGAAGCACTGCCAGAAACTCCAAGAAAATGGATGAAATATTTTGAATCAGGAAGCCAAAAAAAGCTTTGTAGAATAGAAAATTTTCTTGATTATGAACAAAATTTTTTTGAAATAGCAGCCGGAGAAAACACTATTTCTTTAGTATCTCAATTAATGGAAGAAAAAGCTTTACTTTTTAAAGAAAAAATAAATGTTAAATATCCACAAAGTAGTGGCTTTAGTGCGCATCAAGATGCTCCTGCATTTATTGGTTTTAATCAAAAGTATCATGTTACTATGATGGTAGCTATAGATGACAGCATTATTGAAAATGGTTGCTTAAGAGTCATTAAATCAAATCCATATAAAGACATAACTCTTGATCAAGAAAAAGATGGCTCTATAAAAGTAGAAATTGCTAAGAAATTAGATTGGATACCAATCGAGTGCAAAGCTGGAGACGTTTTACTCTTTGATTCATATTTACCTCACTATTCAAAGACAAATAATAGCAATAGATCAAGAAGAGCTGCTTTTATAACTTATAGTAGAGCATCTGAGGGTAAATCAATGCGTAAGGAATATTTTGCAGATAAAAGAGATAAATTTCCTCAAGATTGTGAAAAAATTCCAGGCAAGGATTATAGTAAAGGTGCCGAGATATATAATGTTGCGAACCCTATAGAATAGAGTAAAATTTATGAATAAACATATAAAATCACAAATAGAGATAGCAAAACAAGTTTTATGTAAAAATGCTGAGGCAGACTATATAGGTGAAGATATCACACAACTTGCCCATGCTTTAGAGGGAGGGTATTTCGCAGCAAAAGCAAAACATAGTCCAGATGTTGTAGTTGCATCTTTATTCCATGACATTGGACACTATGCAGAGAACATAAAAAGACCTGAAATGGATGGTCTCGGAGTCCTCCATCATGAATGGGTTGGAGCTAGAATTATGCGTGAGCTTGGATTTAACACAAGTGTTTGTTCTCTTATAAAAAATCATGTTGATGCTAAAAGATATTTAGCAAAGAAAAAACTAAGTTATTATGAAAAATTATCTGCTGCAAGTAGAGAAACTCTTGAATTTCAAGGTGGTCCTATGAATACTAGTGAGCTTTTAGAGTTTGAAAACAATAATCTTTTTAAAGAAATCATTCAAGTAAGAGCCAATGATGAAAAAGCTAAAGAAATTGATCTACGACTTCCGCAATCTAAAGATTTTAATAATTATATGTTGGCTTCTTTAGATAATGTTTTATTTAAGAAATATAGTCCTAATAAAGAGATTTTATTAATAGATACTAACTCAGTAGAAAAACTATCTATTTACTTGCATTCTATGAAGATTAATCTAGAAGAAATTATTATTTTAGCAGCTAATAATCAGTTGAAGAGTTTTCAAAAGTTTGAAAAAAGATTTGAAAAACTTTTGGGCAGCTTATATATAGAGCCTTTACTAAATAATCCTAATGAAAACTCAGTACATTTTATCTTAGAAAAGATTAACTCATCAATGATTAATAAATATATATTTGTCATAGATAAAGCTAACATTGATACCTTTACTAGAATGATATTAGATTTTCCAAATATAAAATTATAATAAGGTCTAAATATGAAAAAGCTAATAGTTTTCGATTTGGATAAAACTTTAGTCTCAATTGATACCGCAGATGAGTGGTTTAGATATGCCATTGCCATTGGCATTGGCATAGTTAAGCCTAAGGATGAAATGATCAAGCAGCAACTTAGTTATGAAAAGCTTTATTCACAAGCTAAAATTGATATGAAAGAATATGTTAAATTTTCATTAAAACCTTTTATTGGTATGGAGATTACGAGTTTTAATAGTTATATTTTAGAGTTTGTTAATGAAGTTGTCATAGATAAAGTTTATTCTCGAGGTAAAGCTTTGATTAGCGAGTATAAACGCAAAATTTCTGAAGTAGTATTAATTTCTGCCACAATTAAAAACTTAGTTGAGCCTGTAGGGTTATATTTAGGTTTCCCTAGAGAAAATATTCTCGCAATAAATATATTAGAAGAAAATAACAGAATAAAGGGAGAGACAAAAGATACTTTAACTTTCAAGGAAGGTAAAGTTGAACGACTTTTAGAGTGGGCTAATAATAGAAATATTACAACAAATAATATAACTTTCTATTCTGACTCTGTAAATGATCTACCTCTGTTAGAATATGCTAAAACTGCTATAGCTACTAACCCATCTAAAGATTTATATCAAATAGCGAAGTTAAGAGGATGGCAAATAATAGAGTTTGAGCATTATATTACTTAACAATTTCAGCTAACTTAGGAGGCTTTATTAGAGAGCATGGCCTAAATCATTTTAGATTTTAACACTGATTACTATATATCTAAGATATCTAAAAATTTTGCCATATCGTAAACAGTATATTTTTTAGATGGTTTGTCGGATCTAGCTGTGATCCTCAAATAATTATATATACTTGCAATTGGAGCTCCTCCTAAAGGTCTACCTGACGGTATTTGATTGTAAAATACAAAATCCACCCTTTTAGGTTTAAATTCTCGAATATTCTCCAAAATATATTTAAATCCTGCTCTCGGCAAAAATACTTTTTTACTATTTAGAATATAGTACCAACTATTGTTAAAGTATGAGTAATTACTGCTATCATATTTTTTGGGTGTACGGTAAAAAGTTTGTAATCCTAAAAAGCTTAAAGAACTAGGATTATCTATAAACTGAGATCTATATAATGCATATAAAGCAGTATTAACACAATCATAGAAGATACCTCCAGTATCTTGTGAAATACGCATATAGTTAAGATCTCTATTTATAACATTTGCCATTTTTTTAATTTTGTCTTTATCAACACCATATATAATAAGTGTATAGGTTGACCTATAGTTTTGTTGGCCTTGTGATAAGTTACCAAAATAATCTACATATGATATCTCTGCAGGGATCATCATTTTTTTATTTTTAGTTGTATAAAAATTAAAAAGACTAAAGTTTTTGAGCATATTGTTATCTAAAGTAGCTTCACCTAAAACAAAATGCCCTCCTACTGTAGCAAAGTCATCACCTTGTCTTCCTGCTAATGAAATTAGTAAAGCTTTATCATTATTTTTGACCTTAGCATTATTAACTATAGTTACTTTAAATGGTTGTAAATTTTGACTAAACTCATTCTCCATCAAAGTTTCTGTTATGAACTTTTGATAATTTTTATCTAAAGATTTTTTATATTTACTATTAATTGGAAATTTAGCATCTATGTTTTCAAAAATATTACTAAGTAAAATTGCTGATATATGCAAATATCCTCCATAAAACTTACCAATAATATTAACTTGCTTATTAATGTAATAATTTATGGATTTTTGATCAAAATGATTACCTCTAAAATCAACCCCATATAAAAGCTTGATGGGAATTTTATCATCTGTAGTATCTAAATATAGACTCTTTTGATCTCTAATAAGTTTTCCACTAAATTGAATGCTTCCACTTATTGAAGATGGAACTTCTTTGAGATACAAAGTGTTTTCATCTACTTTAACATAATTATTAACAACAACTAAGCTATCTAGATGAATTAAACTTTCTGACTCTTTTATAATTTTTTTATCACCTTGTAAATTAAACTTCTTATTTTTACTTGTAAGAAAAAATTCTCCATTTTGGATACTCAACTCACCAACCAATGCCCAAGCTTGGTTTGCACCTAAAACAAATAAAAAACAAATAAATAGCTTAACCAAGGCACTTAGTTGTATATTTTTTAAACTTATAAATCATTCACAAATAAAGAAACTCTCCAATTTCTTAGCATATAATATCATAATTGGGCAAAATATATACTGCCAAAAACTAACTCTGACTAGCTAGCTATACATCTTTAGTTACAGATAGTGCACTTATCATTTCAGAAGTTAGATTATTAAAGCCTTTTGGTGAATTTGGTGTAAATATTACATTTGACTTACTCGATTTAGTCATATTTTCTAGAGTATCTAAGTATTGATACATCATAACAAGAGATGATATATACTCTGAAGATATATCATCTCCAGCACCTTCTTTAACATCTTCTAGAGAAACACGTAAACCTCTTGCTATTGCTTTTCGCTGTTCGGCAATACCCTCACCAAGAAGTTTCATTGATTCTTTTTGCCCTTCAGCTTCTTTTATTTTTATAAGTTTTTCAGCTTCAGCCTTAGCCTTTGTTGCTTCAAGCTGTCTTTGAGCAGCATTGATCTCATTCATAGAACGTTTTACATTCTCTTCTGGATTAATATCAACAACTAACGATTTAATAATTGTATAACCATAAGTACTCATCTCTTCAGAAAGTTCTTTTTTGATATCTAATGCTATTGCATCTTTATTCTCAAAAGATTCATCCAAGCTCATACGAGGTAGAGATGATCTAATCACATCAAACACATATGATTCCATCTGATCTCTAGCATTTGTAAGCTTATAAAATGCATCAACTGCCCTTGACTCCTCAACTAAAAACTGTACCGAGACCTTAATATGGACAAAAACATTATCTCTAGTTTTTGTTTCAGCTATTATATCTAGCTGTTGAACTCTTAAGCTAACTTTCCCAGCTACTCTTTCAATAAAAGGTATCCTAAAATTAAGACCTGCCTTTTGAATTCTAACAAATTTACCAAACCTTTCTATAATATTTACAGATTGAGTTTCTACAAGACTTATTGAGCAAGCCATCAAGACAATTACTATGACAGCTACTACTAATAATAATAATGTTAACCAAAATATATACACGTTTTATCCCCTTTTGAATTAAGACTGTGGAAAATCTACTATTATTTTATACTTATTATCTTTATTTTTCTGCCAAACAAGTAAATCATAACCTGTTGCTACTTTACCTGCAGGACTAGTCCATATAAATCTCAGTATAACTAACTGATGATTTTCATCAATATTTCTGCAATACTGATAATTAAGCTTTAGTTTACCAAAATCTCTTTTACCAGAACCACTAGTGGCAAAACCATCAACATAATGTTTTAATACTTTAGCTTTACTTGTATATGGCTTACCCCCACTCATATACACAAAATCATTATCATAAAATGAGACTAACTTATTACCATTTGCAGAATCCCAAGCTTTTTCCATTTGTATAGCTTGGTCTTTTATTGCATCAAAACTTTTATTACTACAATCCACCGTTGCATACGCACTTAGCACTGTAAATAAACTTATCATAAACAAACATACTTTTTTCATTAAATCTCACTCCTAATTTAATATTGATAAAACAACTACATCTTTTTTTAAAATCTGTGGATTGTTCTCAAATGCTCGAAAACACTCAAAATGTAAAACAAATTTATAAGGCACTTTTCTAAATTTCCTAGTAAGTTCCAGTTTAAAATTATCCATACCACCCCATTTTGAATTTTCGATATCAGCACTCTTATGTGTATAACCAACATCATCTACATAGTCATAATCTGGCGGCACAAGAAACCATCTATACCCATCTGTTGAGTCTACAGGTAACTCAACATTAAATGTATGGTGTTTCTCATCTAAAGCTATAAGCTTTATATGTAATTTATCAACTTCTGACTGAGTCATCTCTGCTAACGCCAAGGAGGGTACAAACACACATAAAATCCCTAAAACTCTAAATATCTGTAGCATATTACAAATACAAACTTACGACCTCTATGATTTCATTATACATAAAAGGGTTTGGTACATAAACAAAATAACAAATGCAATCTAAGTTAATTAATGCCTTATAATATGTGCCTTTGCAATCACCTGTTGTTAAACCAATAAATCAGTAGCTACAACTGTTTGAGCCATTTAACAAATGGTAAATTTTGTAGATGCCATTGCTGTGCAACTAAGCCATAGCAAGCCTAGCATTTTTGCATACTTTTTATGCAATGAAAAAAGTATAGCACCAAAACCTAAACACTTATAGAATGGTTCAGATGGCGAAACACTCTTCATCATTATAAATCAATAAAAGACTAAAGTTCAAAACTATATTTTAAAGTCTATTGTGTATATAATTACACCTGTTACAAATATACATATTAGTTTTAATAAAATGGCATTAGAAAAATTTGAACTGGAATTAGTTTCTTTTAAAGATATTACCGATAATATTAGGCTCTTTGTTTTCAAAAGAACAGATGGCAAACCTCTTAACTTTATTGCTGGGCAGTTTGTTACATTTATGTTTGATGGTAGTGATGGTAAAGTTAAGCGTCGTAGTTATAGCTTAGGTTCTCTACCTTCTGACAATATGTTTTTAGAAATTGGTATTACTTATGTAAAAGGTGGTATTGCTTCTGAAATATTTTTTAATATGGAAATTGGTGGCAAAGCAAATGCAATGGGGCCTGCTGGTAGACTTATTCTAAAAGATGAAGATGTTAGAAAAATAATATTAGTTGGCACAGGTACAGGAATAGTTCCATATAGATCTATGTTTCCCGAACTTTTAGAAAGAGCTGAAAATACTGAGATACATATACTTCTTGGCTGTCAGTATCGTAAAGATGCCCTTTATCAAGAAGATTTCATAGAGCTTTCTAAAAAACATAAAAACATTGACTTCAAACTTTGCCTAAGTAGAGAAACTCAAGCTCTTAAAGATTATGAAATCTCAGGTTATGTACAAAACCAATTTGAGAAGATAAAACTAAGTCCTGAAGCTGATATTGTTTATGTTTGTGGTAATCCAAATATGATTGATCAATCATACGAAATGCTTACAAATGCAGGCTTTGGTCCTAAAAATGTAAGAAGAGAAAAATATATTTCTTCTAATTAAACTTGATACTATGAATAACTTAGGCTAGAATATTCAGGCTATTCTATCTACAGGATATGGTGCTTAGATGAAATAGTCTAAGTGGCGATGTCAGATTATAAAAATAAGGAAACTAATAAAATGAGACAAGAAATTCATCCAAAATATACTGAAGTAACAGTAACTTGTAGTTGTGGTAACTCTTTTGTTACAAAATCAACTTCTGCTAAAGACACTATGGGCATTGATATTTGTTCTCAATGTCACCCATTTTATACTGGTAAGCAGAGAATTGTTGATACTGCAGGTCGTGTTGACAAATTCAAGAAGAGATTTGGCGGAATCAAAAAAGTATAATTTTACTTTTACTAGATTGAAAAATATTAAAACCAGCCTTGAGCTGGTTTTTTTATATCTTTTATAGAAATAGATACGATACATAAACAACATTAATAGCTTTAGAATGAGACTTACAAAAATTAAGTGACATTATGGCTATATTAGTCATAATTTCCCTAAAACCATCATTTCCTAGATACAATTATTCAGATACTTATTTTGTCTAATCTCTATGCCACGAGTTAACTATATTCTAAGTAAAAATAAAAAATATTAATAGTCAATAAAACTGCTTTATTAGCTCTAGATTTATCTACATTGACTTTCTATAGCAAGTCATGAGCTAATAGCTTTCTTAAAGAATTTATTTGAAGCTTTTTTCACTAACCATAAACTCTAAAGTATCTTCATATTTATCAATAGCTCTATATAAATAAAGATCTTTACCCTTGGGCTTAAGGTAAGTTTCATTCATCTTCCAACTTATAATAGCTACCATATTTTACGAAAGCTATTGCTTTCTAGTTCTTTAAGCCATATTTTAAGATATTTAAATGAAAAGTGATTTTAAAAAATTGATTACAGCAAAGATTCAAGAAGTAAATGATAAAGGTATAAAAACAAGGAATTACGAGCAAATTGAAGAATGTTATCAACAAACTTTGTCTGAAATTGCCAAAACAAATGATTTATATTTATTTGCATATGGTTCTTTAATTTGGAAATGTGATATTAAAGTTAAGTCTTCTATTTTATCTAAGATCAATGAATTTAGTCGTAGTTTTTGTATAAATTTAGATGGATTTAGAGGAAGTAAAAAACGCCCTGGATTAATGATGGCAGTAGAGGAAAAAGACTCAAATGCGGTATGTTATGGTAAAATTTATAGAATATCAATGATCTACCCCGTCAATTTGGGACAGTTTACTACTTCATTTTCCATTATATATTCAAATTGATATGGAGTCATATAATTTATTGTAGAATGTCTCCTTTTTGTATTATAGTAAGCTTCAATATATTCAAATATTGATAGTTTAGCTTCTTCTCTAGTTTTATAGCTTTCATCATGTACTAACTCTACTTTTAAAGTTCCAAAGAAACTTTCACAAGCAGCATTATCGTAACAGCATCCTTTAGAGCTCATACTTGATAGTAGCCAGTGTTCTTTAATAATGTCTTGATATTGTTTGCTACAGTACTGTGACCCTTTATCAGAGTGTATAATCACACCACTAGGAAAATTTCTTCTAAAGAATGCCATATTTAAAGCATTACAAACTAAATCCGCTTTCATCCTAGAATCCATTGCCCAACCAATAACTGATCTTGAGAATAAATCTATAATCACACAAAGATACAGCCACCCCTCTTGTGTAGGTACATAAGTTATATCTGTAACCCACCTATGATTTACAGATAAAGCAGTGAAGTTTTGTTCTAATAAATTATCATAAACATGTTTGTTGTGGTTAGAATCTGTAGTTTTCTTATGCTTACGAGCCGCTTTAGCATGTAAACCAAGTAATTTCATACGTTTAGATACTCTAGGTTGAGTAACTTTCCAACCCATATCTTTAAGCTCTTTGTATATCCTAACACTTCCATATCTAGATTTATGTTCATTAAAATAGCATCATCTAGTTCAGCATCATTATATTGCCTTTTACCTATAGGTTTATGAATCCATCTGTAATATGAAGATGTGCTCACATTCAAAGATTTACATAGTGTTGTTACTGGCATAACTTTATAATGCTCCTTAATAAAGGCGTACCTTACAGATTTTGCTTTGCAAAGTACGCTGCTGACTTTTTTAGTATTTCACGCTCTGTTTCTGCCTGTTTGAGTTTTTTCTTCAAATCAGTATTTTCAAAAGATAGTTGCTGGTACTGCGTTTTATAATCTATCTTTATTTCTTTCTGAGGGTTTGACATGGCTTTGGATATCCAACTGCAAATGGTTTTATATTTAACCCCTAAATTATCTGCTATTTATCGTCTATTTGCATCTGGTTGTAAACATAATTTAACAGCTTCATCTTTAAACTCTTTTGTATATCTCATCTTGTCTCCTTTTCTTAACACCTAAGTGTCCCAAATAGGAGGGTATGATCACAAATATAGATATAGAAGATCAACTTCCTATTATTTGGGCTCGTGAAATGGTCGGAAGATCTTATAATCCACAGTGGGTTGATGCAAATTATGAAGGACAAAAAATAAAAGTACTAACATTTGTAATAAATAAAGAAAGTCAAGCTTATATTACAAATTTATCGCTTGCTCAGAAAGCAAAAAGAATTGCTTTTGCAGAAGGGTCTATAGGAACAAATAGAGAATATTTATATCAAACTATGGACTATTTAAATAAAAATAAAATACGTGATGAAAACCTAGAATTACTTTATAAAGAGGTTCGTAAAATACGAAATAATATATAGTTAAAATAAGATTATGCTACACTAATAAATTAATGCGATTATAAATGATCCAAAATCTTCCACTGACTGAGGATTTTGAGCCGCAACTATCCTTGAGTCTTCAAGAACATGTGCTTTCCATTCATCTTTCGCGAAATATTGAACTCCTGAATTTATGAGTTCGTTTTCAAGAAAGAATGGAACAACTAAACTGTCCCTGTTATTCAATACCACTTTATAAAATATTTTTATTCCTTGCTTTTATGCAGCATCTAAAATACCAGAATATACTTCATCAGGAGTCATATATCCAATACTAGAATGTAGTCTTTCATTGTTGTAAATATCAATATATTCTTTGATACCTACTTTAGCCTCTTTCATAGTTATATATGATGCCGGATAAACATTTTCATATTTCAGTGTTCTCCAAAATCTCTCAATTGCAATATTATCTATAGATCTTCCTTTAGCATCCATAGATATATTTATTTTATTATCAGATAATATTTTAATATGCTCTTTTGCTGTATATTGAGTTCCTTGATCAGAGTTAAAGATATCAGGTTTACCATATTTAAATAACGCTTCTTTTAACACACTAGTTGTTAGATGTGTATCCATAGTATTAGAAATCTTCCAAGCTAGTATTTTCTTGCTATGCCAATCTATTATGGCTACTAAATATGCATACCCACATTCTAGTCTAATATACGTGATATCAGCACTCCATACCTTATTAGCTTTATCTATAACAACCTGATTCGTCTCATTTTTAAATACATTAAGTAAGTATGGATATTTCTTGTCTTGCTTATTAATGACAGTTGTCTTTTTTTTAGGATACAATGCCTTAATACCCATGAATTCCATAGCACTTTTGATTAGCTTCCTTCCAACTAGAAATCCTAATCTATTTAGCAACTTTACTAGCCTTCTCGTACCATAATATGGATGTTTAGTATGTATCAAATCTATTGCATTTAATAGTTTAATATCATCATTACTACTAAATTTTGATATTGGTGTATAATAGTACACACTCTTAGATACAGATAATAGTTTAAGCTGATTATTTAAAGATAATTCTAGCTTAGTATCTACAGAGTTTACTCTATCATTTGATGATACCAAGCTTTTTAGCTTTCCCATTAAAAAATCCCTCTCTACTATTACCTCGACTAGTTTTTTACTTGTTGCATCTTTATCTTTTCTAAGCTCATCTATTTCCTGCTTATACTCCTTAACAACAGAGCTTTTATCAAATGCTAAGCAAGCATTAGATAAAAATTGCTGCTTCCAATTGTGCACGTTTTTAGGAAGTAAATCATACTTACTTGCTATCTCATTAACTGTCATATCGCCTTCTAGCAATTCTATAATTACTTTAGCTTTAAAATCAGCTGTATACGTTACTCTTTTTTTACTCATTTATCTATTTCCTAATTTATCTAGTTAAGTTTAACATTTAGGAATAAAAATCTTTCTAAAATCAGTAGCTTTTTCTGAGGACATTATATTATTGATTGGTACTCTAAGGCTGTACTAAGTTGGGAGATATCCAACACTATGGATAGTAGTTTAGTTATGAAAGTTTTAAATGAAGCTCTGTATAAATATGGAGTACCAGAAATATTTAACACTGATCAAGGTAGCCAGTACACATCTAACATTCATATCCAAACATTATTAGATAAAAAAATTACTATATCTATGGATGGTAAAGGTAGAGCAACTGATAACATTTGCATCGAAAGATTTTGGAGAAGTGCTAAATGTGAGAGATTTTATTTAAATCAATATCCTGGCATTGTTGAACTAAGAAACGATGTGGATGATTATATAGATCTTTATAATAATAGAAGATTTCATGAGTCTATCAATTATAAAAAACCTATGGAATTTTATTACGATAACTTATTGGAAAAACGGGCGGCTTAGATGGGAACTAAATAATTGAAAATATTGTTTAATTTATTGGGGTAGTATACTAATATGATTAAAAAAGGTTAACACATTAATGCTGGAAAGCTAACTATTTGGGATCAATTTTATTCCATAGCAGGATAACTGTATCCAGGGATAACTATTTTTGGATATTTTATTACTATCCCGGGTAATTCTTGTGACACTACCGTATGATCCACATTTTTTCCTCTTTCTTTTAACATCTCTCCTAAATTTTTATAGCTTATACTACACCATTGAAATGCTTATATTTGAATTCACTTATAAAAAAAGAAAATTATATAGAAGATACAAAAAGTTTAAAAGACTTAATCAAAGTTTGCAGCAGTACCCTTGCTATTAATGGTGTAAAAATAGGATTAGATTTCTAAAGATCTTTAACTAACAGCAACCTTTTGATGACTTATAATATCTACTAATATATTCATCTAAAGAAATGCTATCATTTTTTGCAAGCTGTTTTTCTGTAACAATAGAGTTACCAGCTTGCTCTTTTAATTTCGACTCTATTTCTGCTGAAATTTTATAGTCTTTAAATTTTTCAGATACATTCTTAGAAATCTCTAAGGCAAAGTTTTTATATCCTTGTTGCTTTGCAATAGCAACTATCCTAGCTGATGGGGTTTCAGATATATCTAATACCTTTCGCTTTTCAGATCTGACTGCCTCTAAATACTCTGTTGGCATTTTTTTAGCTATGCTCTCTATTTTCTCAAATAGCTCTAATGCATAGTCTTTCAATAAGACTTCAGTATTATTACTAAGTTTATGAAGTTTAAGTTGTGGATTACGCCCATCTATGGCAACTGCTGTTAAATTTTGTTTGGCCTGTTTTATAGAGGCTTTATCATATTTTTTTGGACTTTCTTCCAAACAAGCCATGAGCATTGCTTCGACAAATAAAGCTGTAGTTTTACTTATCCCACTTGTTGCAAAAGGATCAACATCTAAGACTCTAACTTCTATATACTCAACGCCTCTATTATATAAAGCACATGCTGGCCTTTCACACCTTTTAGCAACCTGTTTTGGTCTAATTGCACTATAGTATTCATTCTCTATCTGTAAAACACTCTCATTTAACTGAATTATTTCTCCATCAGAATTACATAAACCTATAGTTTTATATTCATCAAATACTTCATCTGTAGCGTGTATTAAATCTCTTACATAAGAATTAACATCATTGTAAGATATCGTTAAATCTTTTTGTGCTGGACTTGTATAGCCAAGATCACTCAATCTAAGGCTTGTAGAATACTTACCAACATAAAACTCATCATCTAAATCTATCAGATAATCTGGCTTATTTTTAACAGAAGTTTTCGCACATATTGGACTAGCTCCAAATAAATAAGGTAATAGCCACATAAACCCAAAATAGTTATTTATCACGCTGAAATAAACATCTGAAAAAGACATATTTTCTTGATCTGCTTTAGCTTGAATCAATTTTTTATCAAATGAAAAGTTATAATGGATCCCAGCAATGATCTGCATAACTTTTCCATACCTAGCAGACAAGCCTTTACGATAAACCTGTTTCATTCTACCAGAATTAGATTTGCCGAAGTCAGCTTCTTGAATTTCATTCTCATCTACTGATAAAGGCATGCTTGTATTTAAAGTTATTTCATCACTCGACATATTTTGTAAAGTAAATGCTCCCAGAGATTCTAACTCAGCAAAAACACTATCAATATTTAAATGTGGAGATGTAATTAACTCAAGTAAATTTTCAGAAAAATCAACTGTTATGCTTTCATTAGTCAACTTATGCCCAAGCTTATATGGATGATGAGAGTTAGTTAACTCACCATTTAGCTTGATACGCAAAGTCTCTCTCTCTATTCCTCTAAGATTATTTGTTTTTTTGAAATCGTACATACTATTCCTACATAATTACCTCACTAATAGTATAAACTAATCAGCAATTAATTTTTAGGAATCTATACTACCCCAATAAATTAAACAATATTTTCAATTATTTAGTTCCCATCTAAGCCGCCCGTTTTTCCAATAAGTTATCGTAATAAAATTCCATAGGTTTTTTATAATTGATAGACTCATGAAATCTTCTATTATTATAAAAATCTATATAATCATCCACATCGTTTCTTAGTTCAACAATGCCAGGATATTGATTTAAATAAAATCTCTCACATTTAGCACTTCTCCAAAATCTTTCGATGCAAATGTTATCAGTTGCTCTACCTTTACCATCCATAGATATAGTAATTTTTTTATCCAATAATGTTTGGATATGAATGTTAGATGTGTACTGGCTACCTTGATCAGTGTTAAATATTTCTGGTACTCCATATTTATACAGAGCTTCATTTAAAACTTTCATAACTAAACTACTATCCATAGTGTTGGATATCTCCCAACTTAGTACAGCCTTAGAGTACCAATCAATAATAGCTGCCATATAAACTGTGCCAGCATCAGTCTTAATATATGTAATATCTGTAGACCAAACTTGATTAGGTCTCAATATGCTTAAACCTTTTAGTTTGTAACTATAAATAGCATGCTCTTTGTTAGGTTCAGATAAGTTTAAGTTTGGTTTTTTCACCGCCAATATAGCTTTGATGCCTAACTCTTTACGATACTTTTGTACTGTGTTCTCACAGATGCTAAACCCATCTTCTATTAATTGCTTATGAGCTTTTATATAGCCGTAGCAGGGAATCTCCTCATGTATCTGTATAAGCTTTGCTTTTACTTCTTCTTTATGTTCGTTAACCACAGGCTTGTAATATAAACCAGCTCTAGAAACTTCTAATAAGCAACTTTGTTTTACAACAGATAATTTATGCTTAGGATCAATCATCGCTTTTCTATCAGATAATCCCAAGCTTACGAGCTTTACCTCAAGAAATTCCTTCTCAATTGTTAGTTGTCCAACCTTCTTAGAATACTGATCTATCTTGGTTTGAAGCTTTGCATTGTCTTTTTTATATTGTGATACTGATTTGGATGGATCCATTACCAACTCAGCATTTTCTAAAAAGGCTGTTTTTCAATTATTTATGTTTTTGTGCGTAATATTATATTTTACTGATAACTGTGTGATTGTTTGATCTTTCCCCAATACTTCCAAGACAACTTTAGTCTTAAATTCAACGGTATATATTTTTCTCTTATTA
Source organism: Francisella halioticida (assembly GCF_002211785.1). Taxonomy (NCBI): domain Bacteria; kingdom Pseudomonadati; phylum Pseudomonadota; class Gammaproteobacteria; order Thiotrichales; family Francisellaceae; genus Francisella; species Francisella halioticida. The sequence goes on along the minus strand of NZ_CP022132.1, from coordinate 462,989 downwards.
CTCATTTACATTTATCCTAAATTGCTCATTTATAGTTTAGCTACTTTAGGAACTAAATTCTCAAAATTGTTGTTAAAATTTCATGGGGTATTATAATCTATTACTTTTAATGACCTAAATATTCCTAAACTAGCTATCACACTTATATAAGCTACAAAACCAGAAAATACTATTAAGCATATACTTTTTAGCCTACCAAACATTGATAGTGCAATCCAATATCTATCACTTAAATTAAACAACTTTAGCACCATAATCATAAATAAAGATGCTATGAATATTCTTAACAAAATAGTAAAAGGTAAATAAACCTTACAAAAGTTTTTAAAACTAAACTCAGATAAAATCAAGAGTTGAATAAATAAATTAATTAAAGATACGGCAGAACTAGCAAAAGCTAAATACATAAAAGCATACTCATCATTAGCAAGAAAACATACAACCACACTATCTAAGACAATACTCAATATTAAGCATCCAAGACTTATATAAAAAACTATTGAAGTTCGATTTTGAACATATAAGGCAGATATAACAACTCTAACAATCACAAAACAAAATAATGAAAGTAGGTAACCTAGCATTGCTAAATATGTAAACTCCACATCTCCAAAGCTAAACTGCCCATAATAAAATAATGTAATCACAATAGGTTTAGCCAATATAAATAATCCAACAATAGCAGGAATTGTTATTAGCAATATAAGTTTTATAATCCATGCCAAAGTTTTGATAAATTTATCTTTATTAGCTTTACAATTCATTAAATATGGAATCATCACAATAGCTATTGCTGTACCAAAAACTCCATACAAAAACTGATTTACTCTATCTGCATAATATAACCAAGCCAAACTTCCCGATATCAAAAATGAAGCAAAAAATGTTTCTATTAGTGAATTTATCTGCAATATTGCTGTGCCAAAAAAAGCTACAGGAAGCTTTTTTAAAAAAATCCTTGATCTTATATCTTTCAATAAAATAACATCTTTATTGATTATTAGATTCCCAGTAAGCTTATACAATGCACAAAATCCTACTGATAATTGAATAACTCCAGCCACCAAAACACTATATGCAATACTATAGATGGGAATATTAAAATTTGGAGACACAATTATCCCTATTATCATTACAATATTCAAAATCATCGGCAAAAATGATGATATTAAATAACGACTGTAACTATTTAATATTGCGGCTATAAACCCCATTATACTATTAAAAAATATATAAGGTATCATAACTACAAACATATCTTTTATTAGCTTATAAGAATTACTTTTATCAATAAAACCATAGGCATATATATCTGTCCATAGATTGCTAAATAAGATTGCTATTAATGTCATCATTAACATCAATATGCCTATAAAATATAATATAGTTACAATAAACTTTTTATCACTGGATCTTATCCTTGTTTTCAAATAAGGATTTACTATCTGGGTTAATGCTCCAGATGAAGTAACCTTACGAATAAACTCAGGAAACCTAAAAGCTATCAGGAAAGCCTGTAACCCAAAACTACTACCAAAAAAGCTTGCCAGCAGCAAATCCCTGACAAAACCTAAGATTTTTGATAAAAGTAAAAAAAAAGAAACTATTAAATTATTAGAAAAGAATTTTTTCATCTTATAAATAAATTTTTATTTATAAGATGAATTATTTGTTGGTACTTTTTGCCAATGATTCTGGAAGTCTTTTACTTTTTTGTTTGCTTGTGTTAGCTCTTCTTGAGATAGTTTAAGTTTAGATAATTCAGCTTGTGCATATTTTAAGCCATTATCCGATAAATCAGGGCGACAATACGCGTTAAACTTATTCCAAAAATTAAGCGCGGGAGTTTTAAATAACTCTACAGCTTGACTTAAATAAGCATATTTATCTAAATTACTATCAGATAGTTCAGCTGCTACAACAAATGCAGAAGCATATGGCTGCTCTATAGCTTCATGAGCATATTTTTTTGCTAGTTTTATATTTCCTTTAGCTATATATGCTTTTGCCAAGCCTACTTCAACTGGAGATATATGATCTATTTTATAAGCGTTTTTATACCACTTAAGCGCTTCATTAATATTTTTAGGTAAATCTCCTTCTCCTATAAAGAAAGCATCTCCTATGAATGTTTTACCTTGAGATATACAGTAAGGGTATTTTTCAATAAAACTTTGTTCATTATTTATTAAAAACGCACTACGTGCTTCCAGACTACCATTAGCTATAGCAAGCTTATACCACTTATATGCTTTCGCAAAGTTTGGTGTTGGAACACCACCAGCTCTTACATAAAAATTACCTAGTTGATTTTGTGCAATTGCATAGCCTAATTTAGCTGCTCCAATTATGTATTTAAGACCTTTTTCTTGATTAACCCTGATATCGTTCGAACCAAAATAATATAGCTCACCAACTACATACAATAAATAAGCATATGACTTTTTATCATGTGCAGTTATGCCATTTTTTTTATAAAAATCAACCACCCATAATGCATCATTTAAGGCACTTTCATCATTCTCATCAAGCTGAATATAAGCTTTTGCCAGCAACCCAGTTGCCCCTGCATCAGTTTTATTGTATGGTTTACAAGATTCTAAAACTTTTTCATAGTCATTATTAGCTCCATTTTTATAGCATTGCTCCAAAGTTGCATATGATGAGCTAAAAAATAGTACAGATAAAAAAGCAACTATAAATTTGGCCTTCATTTTTTCTCCCGTAATTTTAAAATAGAATTTTCCTATAAACTCTAAAATAATATAATATCAATATATTATATTATTAACACATTTTTTATGCAGTTTATTTATCAAAATTCAACCAGTCTGCCATTCGATAAATATTTTATAAAAATTTTGGAAGCTTTTTTAGGTAGGAAACCTTTTGCTCTTTCAGGCCACTCAATAAAACATATACTATCTTCATTAAAATAATCTCTAGCACCTATCCACTCAAGCTCCTCTGGATCTGCTAATCTATATAAATCAAAATGATAAATATTAAAATTATTAAGCTGATAATCCTCAACTAAAGTATATGTAGGACTTTTAACATTTCCTTTATAACCTAAGGATTTGATAATACCTTTAACAAAAGTTGTCTTACCAGCGCCAAGATCTCCATATAAAAACACCACTGTCCCAGGTACTAAATTTTTAGCATAGTCTTTAGCAAATTCAAACATTTGCTCTTCATTGTTAACTATTATGCTTTTCATATTTTTTTATAAATTCTCCAGCTAAAACAAATGACCCAAAAACTATTGTTACAGTATTCTTCTTTGATAAATAAACACTACTTAAATCTTTATTATAATCAACTTTTAAAATATGTTGTTGCCTAAACTCTTGCTTAACCTTACATATACTTAAGGCTCTAGAGTCCAAATTCTTAAGGTCAATAATCTCCCATTTATAGATATATTTTTTAGCAATAGATAAAATCCTAGATATATCTTTGCTTGCTAAAATTCCAAATATAGCTTCATATTTAATTTTTGTGGAATCAAACTTACTTTCCAATAGTCTAAATAAATGGCTTACTGACGCGGGATTATGCGCAACATCAACAACAACATAACTTCTGTTACTATCATTACTTTTAAGCAGCTTAAATCTTGCATTTGCTCTTACATCGTCTAATTTTGGAATATAACTAATCTGCATCTTATTAAAAAGATATTCAGCAATTCCCATAGCAATATTATAACTATGTGTGAAACACTCTTTAGAACTATACTCATATTTATCATTATAAATTATAGCTTCTGCGGCTTCTGCATATTCATAGACGCTGTTTGGCATCTTAAAACCTAAAAATAACGGGATAGCTTTTCTTGATATAGCAACTTTCTCAAGACCTATTTTTTCTAAAGTATCTCCAAGAATCTCACAATGATCAAAATCAATATTTGTTATAGCTGTTATATCCGGATCCATTATATTAACTGCATCAAGACGTCCACCAATACCGGCTTCTAATATTAAATAATCTATCTCTATTCTTTGAGAATACATACACACACATAAAAATGCTATCTGATAGTAAGATAGCCTATAATCAAAAGTTATTTCTTCTAGACGCTCTAGCAACTCTAATAAGACACTATCACAAATAGATTTCTTGTTTAGAGAAATTCTCTCATTAAATTTAAATATATGAGGGGATGTATAACTTAGGACAGTTTTATTATTAGTTGTTAATAACTCTTCTAGCATTGCCACCGTAGTACCTTTACCATTAGTACCAGCAATAGTTATAATTTTAAATTTTTTATTAAAGTTAAATCTGTCTAATATAAATAATAAGTCTTGAGAGTTACATGCAAGAGCATCGCTATTAGCCATGATTTTAGCTATCTTTACTTCGACACTCATTTTTTAATAAGCTAAGCTTGTTCTTCTGCTTTATATTCTAAAGCTTGAGAATGATTTATTTTCGTAAGATTTGGCATTAGCTTATCTATTAACTTAGAAACTTCACTTCTTAAGTTCCTACGATCCACAATCATATCAACCATACCTTTTTCTACTAAAAACTCACTCCTCTGGAATCCTTCAGGTAGCTTCTCTCTAACAGTTTGCTCAATAACTCTTGGTCCTGCAAAACCAATTAATGCTTTTGGCTCAGCAAGATGAACATCCCCCAACATTGCTAAAGACGCAGAAACCCCACCTGTAGTAGGATCTGTTAGAATAACTAAATACGGAAGCTTAGCTTCTGCTAGCTTTTGTAGTGCTGCACTTGTTTTTGACATTTGCATAAGTGAAAACAAAGATTCTTGCATTCTAGCTCCTCCACTTGCCGTAAAGCAAATGAATGGTATCTTTTTCTCCATAGCTAGCTTAACGCCTCTAACAAATTTCTCACCAACTACAGAGCCCATAGAACCACCGAGAAACATAAAGTTAAATGCTGCGGCAACTATAGGAAGATCTTTTACAGTTCCATCCATAACAACCAAGGCATCTTGCTCTTCTGTTTTCTTTTGGGCTTGAGCTAATCTATCTTTATAAGCTTTTGTATCTTTAAACTTAAGTATATCAATAGGCGCTATGTTTGCGAAATGTTCAGTTGTACTATCTCTATCAAAGAAAATATTTAATCTATGTCTTGCTGATATTCTATAGTGATAGTTACAATGTGGACAAACTGATTTGTTATTTTGCAACTCTTCTGAATATAAAGTTACTTGACAACTTGGACATTGGCTCCATATACCTGAAGGCATATCTTTCTTCTGAGCATTTGTACCTAAACTTCTACTTATTACTCTTGTTAACCAACTCATTCTTTTATCTCCTCCTAAAAACTAAGACTAGATGTGATTCTTAGCTAAAAATTTCTATATCACTAAAGAAATATCTAATTTCTTGAGCTGCTGTATCTTCTGCATCTGAACCATGAACTGCATTAGCATCAATACTATCTGCAAAATCAGCTCTAATTGTACCAGCATCTGCTTCTTTAGGATTAGTTGCTCCCATTAGCTCGCGGTTTTTAGCTATAGCATTTTCACCCTCTAAAACCTGAATCATTACTGAACCTGAAATCATAAACTCAACCAATGCACTAAAAAAAGGTCTATCTTTATGTACAGCATAGAAGCCTTCAGCTTCTGCTTTAGATAGTCGTTTCATTTTAGATGCTACTATTTTTAACCCTGCTTTTTCAAAACGACTGTAAATTTCTCCTATTACATTTTTCGCAACAGCATCTGGTTTAATTATAGACAAAGTTTTTTGTTTACTCATTTAGTATTCTCCAATAGTTAATTAAATCAAATTATAGCACTTTTATTCATGAAATATCAAAACTCGTAGCTAATTATTAGAATTTTCGATAGCTGCTTGTACATATGACTCAAATAATTTATGACCATATCTAGGTGTGGAAGTAAATTCTGGATGGGCTTGACACGCTATAAACCATTTGTGTTTGGGTATTTCTACAAGTTCCATTAGATTATTATCTTCCGATCTTCCAGAGAAAATTAATCCAGCCTGCTCAAGCTTTTCAACATAATTATTATTTACTTCATATCTATGACGATGTCTTTCGATAACCTCATCAGATTGGTATATCTCTCTGGCACGAGACCCTTCTTTTAAAACACATTTATAACTACCTAAGCGCATTGTTCCACCTAGATCTGAATTATGCGTTCTTTGATGAATAGTTCCATCTTTAGCTTGCCACTCAGTAATTAAACCTATAACTGGATTTGTTGTAACATGATCTAGTTCACTTGAGTGAGCATCTTTTAATCCAAGCATATTTCTTGCATACTCAACAACTGCCAACTGCATCCCTAGACAAATGCCTAAAAAAGGAATATTTTTTTCTCTAGCATATTTGATTGAAGTTATTTTACCCTCTGCTCCTCGACTACCAAACCCACCTGGTACCAATATCGCATCAACACCTTCAAAATATGAGGAAACATTTTCATCTGTAATGTTTTCAGAATCAACAAACTTAATCTTTACTTTAACACTCTTTTTGTAGCCTGCATTATATAGCGCTTCATTTAAAGACTTATATGCCTCAGTTAAAGATACATATTTACCAACCATAGCAATAATTACTTGACCTTTAACATCTCTAATAGTATTCACAACGCTTTGCCACTCTGATAGGTCAGCTTCATTAGTATTTAAATTTAAAAGCTCTACTAATTTAGAATCAAATTTCTGTTGCTTGTATTTAAGTGGCACTTCATAAATAGTCTCAACATCTTCTGCTGTAAAAATACAGTCTTGATCAACGTTTGTAAAAAGAGCTATTTTACGCTTTTCATTTTCATCAAATTTTTGTTCACATCTACAAACCAAGACATCTGCCTGTATACCAATACCTCTTAGCTCTTTTACAGAGTGCTGTGTTGGCTTAGTTTTTAACTCTCCTGCTACTCTTATATATGGTAGGAGCGTCAAATGAACAAACAAAGTTCTATTCCTACCAAGCTCAATTCTCAACTGTCTAATTGCTTCTAAAAATGGCTGTGATTCAATATCTCCTACTGTACCACCAATCTCAACGATAGCCACATCAACATCATCAGCAATACCCATACAAACACGTCTTTTAATTTCATCTGTAATATGTGGAATAACCTGAATAGTTGCACCAAGATAATCACCTTTACGCTCTCTTTTTAAAACACTCTGGTAAACTTTACCTGTTGTGAAATTGTTTGCTTGAGTCATCTTATTACGGATAAAACGCTCATAATGACCAAGATCTAGATCCGTTTCAGCACCATCTTCAGTAACAAACACTTCACCATGCTGAAGTGGGCTCATAGTACCAGGATCAACATTGATATATGGGTCAAGTTTCATCATTGTAACATTTAAACCACGGCTCTCTAAGAGAGTTGCCAAAGACGCTGCTGTAACGCCTTTACCAAGTGAGGATACAACTCCACCAGTAACAAAAATAATTTTAGTATTTAAATTCATTAGAACACATGAGAATATAGAAAATCATGGAACACAATAATAACATTTTTCCTAAGGCGTTGCTATTTGAAAATAGCCTTATTATTAGGTTAATATTTAATTTAAGCTAGTCTGAAATAATTTATAACTAACCTAAGATAAAAAGATAAGTTATAACTTGATTATATTTAAAATAGAATTTGGTAAGATTTTTTTAGAAGAAAAATTATTTTAAGCTTATTTGATTTTACATGTAACACTATTTAAATTGCCGCTGACCTGATATGTTACAGATACTGGACTACCACTTGGAAGAGAACATTTAACATAGTCTGCTTTATTATTTCCATATGCTGCAGTAGCCTTATTCCAAGGTAAGATAGTTACCTGCTTATCAGGATGCATACCCAACGGAGATAGCTCTGTAGGAGCATATTTAGGTCTTACTGAATCATTAGATCCAACCACATAGTAAGGTGTGTTTGATACCATATTAACAGTAACCTTATCTAAGTTAACTATATCATCAGCAGATGGATCAACAAGGTTAATCTTCATATCTTTCTGCCACGTTTGAGCTCCTTGAAGAACACTTCCAATAATAAGATCATACTCACCTGGTTGCAAATTATGAGCAGTCAATGATAAATTATAGGTTTGCATAGAATCTATTTGTATATCCCTTTTATCATTGACTGCTTTACCACTACTATCTTGTAATGTTACAAATACATTTGTTGTATCAGAAGCATGAGACATAATTTTCGCTGTTATATTAACTGAGCCATCTGAATTTAGATCATATTGATCTTCAAAATCCATTAAATGAAGCTCATTTTTAAGGTGATGTGCTCCTTGATAATATTGAAAGCTGATATCACTATATGGCTTAGCTGCAACCTGATAAATACTAACAAGCTCATCATTTGGTAAAACATCACCATTATTATCTTTAACTCCCGCAATAATACTATCATTAAGCTCTTGAGAACTAATCTGATTAATTTTAGCAGTCATTTCTTTAATCAAATCATTTGCAGACATACCTTGAGGAACCGTTACAAGATCATACTCTTTCATTACTCCATCGTTAGATACTTGTAAAATTACTCTATCTCCTTGACGAACATCTTCATTATTAATTGTGAAAGTGTTCATTTCAACTGGAAAACGATCAGATGGATTTGTTTGCTCATAATCTCTAATATACTCCCATGGTCCCCATTGCTCAGCTCCTGGAATTTGTCCTGGATTAACCCACCATTTACTTGCATAAACCTTACCTTCATAAATGACTTCTGTTCCTCTATTTGGATAACTCATATTTGGATTATATTCTTGTAACCCTCCTATGCCACCTCCATTATCAGTATCACCACTTGGTAACACAATTGTGCCAACAGAATATTCATCAGTAAAATCAACATCTACAACATTAAGGAAGCTAGCGGCAGTATCACCAACATTCCACTCTGCGGCAATAACTTGATATCCTGATCTATCAGGCAAATCACAAGTAATTGTAAACTTACTATTTGAATCACCAGGCATGCTATTTGTAAAATTAGGTATTGGATTAGCGGTTGTGCTTCAAAATCACTTCTACTTAGTGACATATTTGGATTCCAGTCAGGTTTTGTTATCCAAAATCTAAATGATGCTGGTGAAATTGTCCAATGCTGTGCTGTGAAATGCCATCTAAAAGTTGTAGGTCCTGATTTAACAACTGTTTTAGCCCATCTACTTGCTGTCTGTTCAGATAGAGATGCACTAAGCCCAGCACCCCCAACTTGATTTCCCATCGAGCCATTTTCAAAACTGCCATCGGCAACTTCAAATGACTGAGGTTCATATAAAGATATATTTCCACACCCCTGATTTACACGTTCTTTACACAGAAGAGGACGCCCTTTTGGTGCATCAACATATGCATGCTAATACGCTTGAGAAATAGCTAACAAAGCTAATCCTGTTAAGATTGTCATTTTTTTAAGTCTCATTGATAACTCCTTACCATATTATTTTAAAAACCCAGATAATAAATACCTGCACTTTCATACTATATCAATAAGGTCAGAAATAAAAATATGACAAAATATGGCTATTTTAGAAAACCTTGAAAACAATTTTTCTAATTTTAATGAAAACTAAAGAATCATAGTAAAACTTCTTCAAGGAAAATTTAATATAGATTTAATATTTGCTTTTTTTTACAAAAAAACTTGAATTTATCATTTTTTACTACAATATTCATAATTTAATATTATTGCAATTACCATATTAATACGTTTTTTATATTAATGTTTTTAAATTTTCTTAACATTGCTTTATTCAATATGCACTTTCTTTATAAATACTGATAATCTAGATAGAAAGTTAATAATTTTTTTACCTATGAAGAATATCAAAAAAAATCCAAATACCTGACACGTTAGTAATTTTATTTTGTATTGCAATACTTGTTACTATTGCAAGCCACTTTATACCAGTAGGCAAATTTAATATCAAAAAAGTCCAATATACTTCTGATGGGCAAACATACTCAAGAAGTGTACTTATTGCAGATAGTTTTAAATTCAAATTAAATTCCCAAAATGCTCCTGAGGCTAACCCTGTAAAAATATTTGCAAAAGGCGATTCTAATCAAAGAGGCTTCACTAATTTTGTTTATGCCGGCATGACATCAGGCTCTAAAAATGGAGGTGCTGTCGCCATAATAGCTTTTTTATTAATAATAGGAGGCTCATTTGGTATATTACTTAGAACAAAAGTAATCGATCAATCAATATTACGCGTAGTAAATAGATTCCAAAATAATAAAGTTGTCTTACTACCTGCTTTATGTTTTATTTTTTCATTAGGTGGGGCAGTATTTTGTATGGGTGAAGAAACCATACCTTTTATTATGCTACTAGTTCCTATTTTTGTACTTATTGGTTTTGATGCTCTAACATGTGTAGTTGTAATATATTTAGCCACTCAAATAGGCTTTGCAACATCCTGGATGAATCCATTTTCTGTAAGTATTGCTCAGGGAATTGCTCAGATTCCAATACTATCTGGAAGTTTATTTAGAATAATCATGTAGCTAATATTTACATCCTCAATAACTATTTTTGCTGTAATACATGCTCTACGAATACAAAAAAATCCCAATAGGTCTTTAATGTATGAATACGATAATTTATATAGGAACTCTGATGAACACTCCCTTGAGCAAACACAAAAAATGTGTATTTACTCTTGGTTAATATTAGCAAGCTTAGTAGTAACTATAATATGGCTAGTATATGGAGTTGTCGAGCTAGGTTACTACTTACCTGAAATCGCAACTCTCTTTACAATATTAGGATTTGCGGCTGGTTTTTTTGCAATAATAGGTAAAGTAAATGGTATGACGCTAAATGTTGCTCTAGATGCATTTAAAGATGGAGCAAAAGCATTACTACCTGTTTGTATAATCATCGGTTTTGCTTACGGTTTAATCTATCTGATGGGTAGCTCAAACCCCGAGCATTACTATGTTAAACTCAATTCTTCATTATGCTTCAGAGGCAATATCTGGTACTAATAAGTATGTTTCTGCGCTAGGGATGTTTTTCTTTCAGTCAATTTTTAACTTTTTTGTAACATCTGGATCTGGCCAAGCTGCACTAACGATGCCTATTATGTCACCCTTGGCTGATTTAACTGGGCTAAGCAGACAGATTGCTGTTTTAGCATTCCAGCTTGGTGATGGCTGGACGCATTGTTTAATGCCAACATCTGCAACCTTGATGGCTGTTTTAGGAGCTGCAAGAATACCTTATGGATTATGGGTAAAATTTATTTTTAAATTTTACCTGTACCTTATGACTCTAAGCTCAATTATGATAATTATTGCTGTCTATATTGGTTACAATTGATATTTGATTACAGTGCTATATTTCACTGTTTAAAATCTGTAAAAAATCATATCTCCTTTCATCCTAATAAAATATTCAATGCATCACTGCAAAACATGAATAATTATTTACAATAAGATATATCGAATTACAACTATATTGTTATGAAAACCATTAAACTAAGATCAATAAAATGGTTAACAATAAAATGTTTTATATTGGATTTTTTTCTGATAAAATGAATAAAAATTCAGAATAAAGAGGTATCCATGTCTGAGAAATATCAAAAAGTTGCAAGCCATGAAGCAAAAAAAGGAAATTTCAAACGCTGTCTTTTACTTTATTCTGGGGGCTTAGATACTTCTGTAATGCTCAAATGGATTCAAGAAGAGTACGAGGTTGAAGTAATTGCTTTAACTATAGATATTGGGCAAGTGGCTGATAACCTGGATCAAATAAAGCAAAAAGCTATTAACCTAGGTGCTACAGATGCTGTTATCTATGATGCAAAAGCTCGTTTTGCAGATGAGATTATAAGCAAAGCGATCAAAGCAAATGCTGATTACCAAGATGGTTATGCCCTTTCGACTCCTTTAGGTAGAGTTATTATTTCAGAAATAGCCATTGAAGTGGCTAAAAAATATAACTGCCAAGTTGTTGCTCATGGCTGTACAGGAAAAGGTAATGATCAAGTCCGTTTCGAAAGCTACCTAACAACTCTAGATGAGAACATAAAAACTATTGCCCCTGTTAGAGAATGGGGAATGGGAAGAGAACAAGAACTAGAATATGCTGAGAAACACAGTATTCCAGTTAAGCAACAAAAAAGTAAGCCCTACTCTTATGATGAAAACATGTGGGGAAATACTGCAGAAGGTGGTGAGATAGAACATTCTGACATTATTGCTCCTAAAAAGGATATTCTACAATGGTGTAAGACCCCAGAAAATGCTTTAGATGAACCTCAAAATATAATCTTAGATTTTGTTGAAGGCATACCAGTCAAACTAAATGATGAATCCATATCTTTGGCTAAATTAATAATGCAATGTAATAAAATTGGTGGTGAGCATGGTGCTGGAGTATTTAATCTTATTGAAGACAGACTAATTGGCCTAAAAGTAAGAGGTATTTATGAAAATCCTGGTGCAAGCATTATAATATCTGCACATAAAAAACTAGAACAACTTGTTTCTACACGTCAAGAAAATGAGCTAAAATCATTTATGGATAATAAATGGGCTTATCTTACTTATGCAGCTGAATGGTATAATCCCGTTATGAATAATATTTTTGCATTTATAGAAGAGCAAAACAAAAAAGTAACAGGAAAAGTAACTGTATCTTTATATAAAGGTAATATAGAAATAGTGGCTGTAGAATCCCCTTTTTCTATGCTTAAACCTGAATTAGCAACTTTTGAAGCTAGCGGAGATTTATTTAACCATAATGCTTCAGCTGGGTTTATAGAGCTACATAGTTTAGCTCAACGTACAGCATATTCAATAATGAAAAATAAGAAGTAGGTATATGAGTAGAAAACTTTGGCAAACAGAAATAGATAAACTCTTACCTATGGTAGAAAAATATACTGTAGGGCAAGATTATATACTTGATCAAAAGTTACTTAAATATGATATCCAAGCAAGCTTAGCTCATGCAAAAATGCTGCTTAAAATGAATGTTATTACCAGAGATGAGCTTTTTCTTCTAACAAAAGGCTTGCATGAAATAAAAGAATTTGCAACTAAAGGTCAATTTGAAATAACTCAAAATCAAGAAGATGGGCACACAGCAATTGAACAATATCTTTGCAAAAACTATGGTGATGTTGGTAAAAAAATACATACTGGTAGAAGCAGAAATGATCAATCTTTAGTAATGCTACGCCTTTTTATGAAAGATAAACTTCAGCATCTAGAAAAAACTATACAAGAAAATATCTGCACTTTACAAACTAAGGCTAGCAAACATACAAATACTCCAATGCCTGGCTATACACATATGCAAAAAGCCATGCCTACTACAGTTTCTGTATGGTTAGGATCTTTTGCTGATGCACTAGCTGATGCTCTACTTTTGATATCAACGACAAGCAAAATTATCAATCAAAATCCCCTAGGATCAGCATCTGGATTTGGCATCAGTAACTTCAAACATGATAAAGACTATACAACTAAGCTACTTAATTTTAATAGAACTCAAGAAAATCCTATATATTGCGCCTTTTCTAGAGGGTATTTTGAAAAACTGATTTTACAAGCCTTTTCAAACTCCATGAGTATTTACTCAAGATTTGCTAATGATATGATGCTTTTTACAATGTCTGAGTTTAGCTATTTTAGTTTAGACAACTCTTACACAACTGGTTCGTCTATCATGCCTCAGAAACGTAATTATGATTTATTTGAGATTATGAGAGGTAATGCAAAACTATATCAAGGCTACCTACAACAGATCTCTTCTATCGTTGATGGTGTGCCTAGTGGCTATAATCGTGACTATCAGCTAACAAAATCACCCTTCTTTCAAGCTATAGAATTAATAGAGGATACAGTTTTATTATTTGACTCAAGTATAAATAATTTAAAAGTTCATGCTAATAAACTAAATCATGCAATGACTTCAGACTTATACGCCACTGAAGAGGTTTATCAACTTGTTAAGCAGGGCCTATCTTTTCGTGATGCTTATATAATTATCAAAGAGAAACTTAACAAATAGGATCCTCGCCTATCAATAATCAGATATATTTGATCCTAAAATGTAGGTATATTTGGCTGAAAAGTTTATAATAAACTTTGATTTTTTAATAATTATTAAAATTTGATAAATTCACTTATAACTAGTTGGCTAAAAAACTAAAGAAAAACCTCAAAAATGGCTATATAAGTATAAAATTACAAGAAGGTATTGGGTTAGTATAGAAATAGACAATTTATCTATTAAGGAAGGCATTATGGACAAGTCTGATATTTTTAATGATTTGAGACAGCTAATTCTTAGCAAAGAATTTTCTTCACAGAATGAAATATGTGACACTTTAGAACTCTTAGGCTATAGTGCTAGTCAATCTAAAGTTAATAGAATGTTAAAAAAACTAGGTGCTATTAAAATAAAAAATGAGAAGAATACTCTAGTTTATAAAATACCTAATGAACCAACACCACCAGTAATGACAGACAATATTTCATCATTGGTAATTAAAATAGATGCAAATGAAGCTGTAGTTGTTATAGTTACAGCACCAGGAGCCGCACAATTAGTCGCAAGAACTTTAGACTATAATAAAAACAGTTTTGGAATAATTGGTATAGTCGCTGGAGATGATACAGTTTTTGTTGCTCCTTCTACAACTAAAAATATTAATAAATTAAAAATTAATATAGAAAGATTTTTATTTTCAAAGCCTTAAGTTTTTCATTATTTGTATTGCATCTAAAATAGTTTGCTCACTTATTGTTAGTGGTGGCAAAAATCGAATAGAATTGTTTCTAGTTTTTACAGCTAATACCCCAGAGTTCAAAAGCTCTTGATAAAAACTATCAAAGTATTGCGGATATATCTGCAAAGCAATAAATAAACCTTTCGCTCTAATTTCTTGAATATATTTAGAGTTTATCTTTTTTAGTTCACCTATAAATAAGCTTCCTAAAGTTTCTGCTCTCTCAGCTAAAGCTTCATCATCTAAAATGCTAAGAGCCTTATATGCTATAGCAGAAGCTAATGGATTTCCTCCAAAAGTACTGCCATGATCGCCTGGATGCAATACATCCATAAGCTCATTTTTGCCAAGAAAAAGTGATATTGGTAATACCCCTCCTCCCAGAGATTTACCTAATGTCATCCCATCAGGATCTAAATTATAATATTCTTTAGCAAAGTTTTTTCCAGTACGCCCCATACCAGTTTGTATTTCATCTAGAATAAACAATACATTATTCTCTTTACAAATTTTCTGACATTTATATAAATATTCACTATCAGGAATCACAATTCCGCCCTCACCTTGGATAGGCTCAATAATTATTGCGGCAGTATTTTTTGAAATAGTTTTTTGAAGAGTATCTAAATCATTAAAAGGTATAGAAATAAAACCTTGCGTCATAGGGCCAAACTTCTCCTTATAGGCTGGGTTAGATGATGTACCTATCGCAGTTATTGTTCTGCCATGAAAGCTATTGTCAAAAGTTATTATCTCTGCTAAACCATCTGGAATTTGTTTTTTTATATATCCCCATTTTCTAGCTACTTTTATAGCTGTCTCTATAGCCTCAGCTCCACTATTTATAGCTATTGCTTTATCCATATTTGTTAAGTTACATGCTTTTTTAAATAATTTTGCTAACGGTTTATTATGGAAAAGTCTTGGAACTATTGAGATTTTATTTGCTTGCCTGAATAATTCTTCAAGGATCTTAGGATTATTATGTCCAAAATTCACAGATGAAATTCCTGTTGACATATCTATATATCTCTTGCCTGAATCATCATATACATAAGCATTATCTCCCTTAACTATAGTTATAGGTGCAGGCACTATTATATTCGCACCATATTGCTCTGTAGTATTAATCGTTGTCTGCATACCCAATCTCCTAATCACATTACAACTTACTTACAAATGAATAAAAAAATAATATTTTTATATTATTATAAATATTTATTCTTTTTTAGTAAATAATTATTCACTTTTTATTTTTTTGATGTTAAGTTAATTAGCAAAGGCAAATTTATAAGATAAAACTATGGCTCGGAAAATATGTATAGCTGGTGTAAATGGCTACACTGGTCAACTTCTTAAAAAACTAATAGATAACCACCCTAACTTCGAACTTGTTGGAAGCTTAGGAATATCATCACAAGAAGACAAAGCATATACATATACCTTAGATAACATAAACTCAGAAAATTTTGCTGTAGATTTCTTACTTCTAGCAACACCTGCTGATGTTTCTATTAATATCTTAGAGAAATTACAAACTAAAAATATAAAAGTTAAAGCCATTGATCTAAGTGGAGCTCTTAGATTGGACGTAGACCTCTTAAAATCATGGTATAACCTATCTCACTCTATAAAAGAGTTTGAGCATGGTGCTAAATATGGACTATCACCATATGTTAAGTTTAATGAACAAGATAATGTAATAGCAAATCCAGGATGCTATGCTACATGTGCATTATTATCACTACTCCCCCTACTAAAGCATAATCTAATAAAACCTAGCAATATTATTATAGATGCCAAATCAGGAGTCTCTGGAGCAGGGAAAAAACCTAGACAAGATCTAATGTTCTCAGAGATGCTCAATAACTTTTTTCCATATAAGATTGGCAAACATCAACATACTCCTGAAATTCTAAAAGCTTTAGCAGAGTTTGATATCAAAGAAGATGATTTTTATTTCAATACAAGTATGTTACCTATTCATTCGGGTATTTCTATGAGTATTTACGCAGATCTTAATTTAGATAATCAAGCTTCAGAAAAGGATATTAGAGATTTAGTTAGTAATGCTTATAACAAAGAATATGCTGACTATCCTTTATTTAAATTTATAGATATTGCAGCAAAGACAGATAGTACACAAGTATCATCATTTTTATCAATTAAAAGTGTAGCTGGCACACCTAATACCCATTTAGGTTTTACGCTAAAAAATAATAAAATCATAATTTTTTCTTTTATAGATAATTTATTAAAAGGTGCTGTTACTCAAGCGATTGAGAACTTAAACAATTATTACGGGCTTCCTATAACCACAGGTCTATAAAAAAGGAGATAGAGATGGAGAGTTTATTTAGAACAAAGTTACCAAAAGGTTTTTTAGCAAGTGGTATTAATTGTGGTGTAAGGCTCTACCGTCCAGACTTAGGAGTTATAATCTCAGAAAAAAACTGTAAAGCTGTAGGAGTTTTTACAAAAAACAGATATAAAGCTGCCCCAGTAAAATATTGTATGGGTTTATTACCTGCAAATAATATCAAAGCAATTATCACCAATAGTGGACAAGCTAATGCCGCCACTGGCAAAATAGGAGATAAGCACAATCAACAAATAGTTGATAGCTTGGCAACAGAGCTAAACTGCTCATCTGAACAGGTTTTAATTGCTTCTACAGGTGTTATCGGCCAACAAATGGCTATTGACAAAATAACAACCGCAATACCAAAATTAGTAAATAGCGTATCAAATATCGCAGATAAATTTGCTATTTCCATACTAACAACAGATCTATTACCTAAATCTGTTTATAAAAAAATACAATTATCTACAGGAGAAATTACTATCACAGGGATTTGTAAAGGTTCTGGGATGATAAATCCCAATATGGCAACTATGCTTGGATATTTCCTAACAGATGCTGAAATTGATACTTATTTGGCTCAAGAAATTCTTAGAGAATCAAGTGACAATAGCTTCAACATGATCTCTGTAGATGGTGATATGTCAACCAATGATTGCGTGTTTATGATGGCAAATGGAACAAGTGGTGTAACAATTTCATTAGACCAAGATATAAAAATATTTAAAGATGCATTACATGAAATATCTATAATTCTAGCCAAAAGTATCGCTCGTGATGGTGAAGGCGCAACTAAACTTATCGAAGCAAAAGTTACAGGACTAAATGATATAGAACTATCCAAAAAATTAGCAAAAAAAATTATTTCTAGTTCTTTAGTTAAAACTGCTATATATGGTGAATCTCCTAATTGGGGAAGAGTTTTAGCAAAAATTGGCGAAGTTGATTTAGATGAAAAAACTCTAAAAAGTTGTCAAATCTTTATGCAAGGACAAAAAATATTTGCTAATGGCTTACCTGTTCCAGATGATTTAACAAAACTTAAAGATGCTATGAAAGAAGATACCGTGATTATTGATGTTAAATTTTCTCAAGGAAGTGAGCAAGCAGTAGCATGGGGCTGTGATCTGACTCAGCAGTATGTAAGTATAAATGCGGAGTACTTATCATGAAAGAATTAGCTAATAAAAAAATCTTAATAAAACTAGGTGGCTCAGTACTTGAAGATGAAAACGTTATGAAAAATTTATGTTATGACATAAAAAACCTAAAAGAAGCTGGTGCTGAAATTATTGTAGTACATGGTGGTGGAAAATTTATAACTAAATGCCTAGAAAAACATAATGTTAAAACAAGCTTCTTAGATGGCCTAAGAGTTACCCCAAAAGATCATATGGAAATAGTCCAGATGGCTTTATATAGAGTTAATAAAAAACTCTCACAGTTGTTTAGCAGTATCAATCTAGATGGTATTAGCATCTCTGGTGAAGATAGTAATTTACTTACTTGTAGCCTAATTGACAAAGAAAGGTACGGTTATGTTGGCCTAGTCAAAGATGTTGACCCTACTGTTATTCTAAAGGCCCTACCACAAGGTTTAATACCTATAATTGCAACAGTTTGTCAAACTGATCAGTTTGAGTCGGTAAATGTAAATGCTGATAATGTTGCATCTGAACTAGCTATCATCTGTGATGTCGATAAGCTTATATATATAACAGATCAAAATGGCGTACTTGATAATAATGGTAATTTAATCAAAAGCTTATCTGTAAAAGATATTTCAAAATTGATTGAAAATAAAATTGCTATTGGTGGAATGAGTATCAAATTAGATTCAATAAAAAATTTTCTAAATTGTTCAAAGAAAACTATTAGCATACTAAATGGCAATGAAGAAAAAATATTAACAAAAAAAATATTATTTAATACTGAAGAACTAGGAACAACTTGCGTATTTGGAGGAGGAATATGAAAAATTTATCTTTTAATCATCTACTATCTGGGGCAGAGATAACAACTAATGATTTTAAAAATATCATGCTAGTCACTGAAGATATGAAAAGTAATCCTCAAAAATATAATAATGCATTAAAAGATAAGATAATTGCTTTGATTTTTGATAAACCTTCACTTAGAACTCGTTTTAGTTTTTCTGCTGCTATTCTCGAAATGGGAGGTAATCTAATTGAAAGTGTCTCTGCTTCTAGAAAAAATGAACAACCCAAAGATTTTATTAGAGTGATACAAAACTATTGTTCTGCTGTTGTTATTAGAACTTTCTCTGATAGTAATGTTAAAGAAATGGTTTCCTACTCTAAAGTCCCTATAATAAATGCTTTAACAGATTTGTATCATCCTTGCCAAACACTAGCAGATATACTAACTTTAAAAGAAGTTTTTGGTAGTTTAAACTCTCTTAAAATAGCCTATTTAGGAGATTCTAATAATATTCTATATAGCTTGTTATTATTAGCTAATACTATTAATCTACAGGTACATTATGCTTGCCCTAGAGGTCATAAGCCAGACCAGAGGATTTTAGATCAACTACAAGATCTGAATATTGTTAAGGATTTTGATGATCCCAAAGAAGCTGTCAAAGGATGTGATGCCATATATACAGATGTTTGGTGCAGCATGGGTTTTGAGCCAACTGCGGAAGATGCTTTTGTAGGTTTTCAGGTAAATAAAGAACTAATGTCATATGCAAATGATAGCGCTATCTTTATGCATTGTATGCCAATGGAAAGAGGCAAAGAAGTAAGTGAAGATCTTCCAGATGATAAATGTTCAGTTATTTTTCAACAAAGTTTAAATAGAAAGTTTGTTCAAAAGGCTCTTTTGTATTTGTTGTTAGGAAGTTCTACAACAGAATCCTAACATCAAAACCAATAACTGATCAAAAATATTTTTTAGATTTAACAGAATTATACTACCCCAATAAATTAAACAATATTTTCAATTATTTAGTTCCCATCTAAGCCGCCCGTTTTTCCAATAAGTTATCGTAATAAAATTCCATAGGTTTTTTATAATTGATAGACTCATGAAATCTTCTATTATTATAAAAATCTATATAATCATCCACATCGTTTCTTAGTTCAACAATGCCAGGATATTGATTTAAATAAAATCTCTCACATTTAGCACTTCTCCAAAATCTTTCGATGCAAATGTTATCAGTTGCTCTACCTTTACCATCCATAGATATAGTAATTTTTTTATCTAATAATGTTTGGATATGAATGTTAGATGTGTACTGGCTACCTTGATCAGTGTTAAATATTTCTGGTACTCCATATTTATACAGAGCTTCATTTAAAACTTTCATAACTAAACTACTATCCATAGTGTTGGATATCTCCCAACTTAGTACAGCCTTAGAGTACCAATCAATAATATCTGCCATATAAACTGTGCCAGCATCAGTCTTAATATATGTAATATCTGTAGACCAAACTTGATTAGGTCTCAATATGCTTAAACCTTTTAGTTTGTAACTATAAATAGCATGCTCTTTGTTAGGTTCAGATAAGTTTAAGTTTGGTTTTTTCACCGCTAATATAGCTTTGATGCCTAACTCTTTACGATACTTTTGTACTGTGTTCTCACAGATGCTAAACCCATCTTCTATTAATTGCTTATGAGCTTTTATATAGCCGTAGCAGGGAATCTCCTCATGTATCTGTATAAGCTTTGCTTTTACTTCTTCTTTATGTTCGTTAACCACAGGCTTGTAATATAAACCAGCTCTAGAAACTTCTAATAAGAAACTTTGTTTTACAACAGATAATTTATGCTTAGGATCAATCATCGCTTTTCTATCAGATAATCCCAAGCTTACGAGCTTTCCCTCAAGAAATTCCTTCTCAATTGTTAGTTGTCCAACCTTCTTAGAATACTGATCTATCTTGGTTTGAAGCTTTGCATTGTCTTTTTTATATTGTGATACTGATTTGGATGGATCCATTGCCAACTCAGCATTTTCTAAAAAGGCTGTTTTTCAATTATTTATGTTTTTGGGCGTAATATTATATTTTACTGATAACTGTGTGATTGTTTGATCTTTCCCCAATACTTCCAAGACAACTTTAGTCTTAAATTCAACGGTATATATTTTTCTCTTATTACTCATTTACATTTATCCTAAATTGCTCATTTATAGTTTAGCTACTTTAGGAACTAAATTCTCAAAATTGTTGTTAAAATTTCATGGGGTATTATAAATGTTTAGAGAAGAAACCTATCTGATATATTTATTTACAAGCTTAACAAAAGACATAGGATCTTCTATTTTAGCACCTTCAACAAACATTGCTTGCATAAGAAGTAGCTCAGAAATATCACCAAATACTTCTGTATCAGCTTCAGCTTTTAGTTTTTGTACTAAATGATGCTCTGCATTTAGCTCTAAGATAGGTTTCATACCCATACCAGGCATAAATGATTGTCCAGCTTCTTCCATCATCTTTTGCATATGTAAGCTCATACCATAGTCATTTACAACTACACAGCTTGGAGAATCAGTTAGACGCTTAGATAAACGTACATCTTCAACTTTTTCTTTAAGAGATTCTTTTACTTCTTCTAAGATTTTTTTAAAATCTTTAGATTCTTTTTCAAATTTTTCTTTATTTTCTTCAGTTTCAAACTTATCAAGATCAATGTCACCTTTGATAATGGATTTCATATGCTTACCATCAAACTCAGTCAATGTAGACATCATCCACTCATCAATTCTATCTGACATAAGGATTACTTCGATACCTTTATTCTTAAATGCTTCAAGCTGAGGATTATTAGCAGCTGCCTTATGACTATCAGATGTAATATAGTAGATAGTATCTTGACCTTCTTTCATACGAGAAATATAGTCAGCTAAAGAAACTATCTGCTTAGAATCACCACTTTCAGTAGTCGCAAATCTCATTAAACCAGCGATCTTTTCTTTATTTGAGTGATCATCAGATATACCTTCTTTAAGCACTTGACCAAAGTTATCCCAGAATTTTTGATATTTTTCTGTATCTTTATTAGCAAGCTTTTTAAGTTCACCAAGAACTTTAGAAGCTGTAGCCTTTCTAATTTTATCAATAACTTTGTTATGCTGTAAAATTTCACGTGATACGTTTAATGGTAAATCAGCGGAATCAATTACACCTTTAACAAATCTTAAATATGGAGGTAATAATTCCTTATTCTCCATAATAAATACTCTACGTACATATAAAGATAAACCATAATCTTTGTCTCTATTCCAGAAATCAAAAGGTTTATTCTCCGGGATATATAACAAACTATTGTACTCAAGGTTACCTTCAACTTTATTATGTATCCACATTGAAGCATCCGCAAAATCATGAGAGAGATATTTATAAAACTCTTGATACTCTTCATCAGTTATTTCATCTTTTGATCTTAACCAGATAGCTTTAGTATTATTTACTGTTTCATACTCATCTTTGACTGTTTGCTCACCTTTATCATCAGTTTCAACTTTTTTCATCTGAATTGGAGTGTTGATACAATCAGAATACTTATTAACTAAACCTTTTAGTAAATTATGCTCTAATAGATCTAATTGATCTTCTTTAATGTGAAGAGTTATCTCTGTACCACGCTTTTCTTTAGTGATAGTCTCTACTGTAAAACCACTTTGTGCATCAGAAACCCATTTAGTAGCTTGAGCCTTATCTTGCCCTGCTTTTCTTGTTCTAACAGTAACTTTATCAGCAACGATGAATGAAGAATAAAATCCAACACCAAACTGACCAATAAGCTCGTTATCTTTGCTATTATCACCACTTAAACTTTCCAAAAACTTTTTAGTCCCTGATTTTGCAATAGTGCCAAGATTTTCAATAACTTCTTCTTCTGTCATACCAATACCATTATCACTAACTGTAATAGTCTTCGCATCCTTATTAAAATCTAGTTTTATTGCATAATTAGTATCATCTTCACTTAATTCTGCATTTGAGATACTCTCATATCTTAATTTCTCAATCGCATCTGAGCTATTTGATACCAACTCTCTTAGGAAAATTTCACGATTTGAATATAGTGAATGAATTACAAGATGAAGTAATTTATCTACCTCAGTTTCAAAAGTATATTTTTTTTCTGACATTTTATATAACCCTCTTTTGTTATACTCTTTTAAATAAATTTATGACAAAGATATATATGAGAGTTATTATTATTTTTTCAAGATTTTTTTATTTTAAACTCACAAAATGAAAATTTTTGGTAAATAATTTGGCACTATTACAACTATTGATCAATAATTTTAAATATTCTAGATTTCATCTATAATTATTTTATCATCTATATGTTATGAATGAGTTTAAATACAAACAATTTAATGGCGTAGTTATCTTATGGACGATCCGTTGGTATTTAAAATATGGTGTTAGCTATAGAGAATTAGAGGAGATACTTAAAGAAAGAGGAGGAGATGCAGATCATACAATCACCTATTATTGGATTATTCAATATTCTGCAGAAAACAAACAACAGAGTTTTTTTGATAGCTTCTGAATAGTTACAACAGTACCCTTATTTTGTTAAATGGATTTGAACCATGGTCTAAATTTTGATAATATCTTGTAACCCTTATAGGGTTTGACTTTTATACCAAAAAATATTTAGATAGAGTCAAAGTTATGGCTAAATTAATACAAATTATAGTTGGAAGTTTAATAAATCAAAAATATAAAGATAAACAACATGAGCTGGCCTAGAGATAGATTACATGCTATTTTGATAGTTAGGCTGGCAGTAAATAGTGGTCAATGAGCAGACAATTGGAAAAAATAACTAGAAGCTTTAAAAAATACAGCTTAGGATAATAATATAACTAAGATTCATTGGTATATATGATAAGTAATAAAATTCCAGATGATTTTTTTGAACACTTAAATATATCTCCGCGAGTAGGGTCATTGTCTAAGCACTTTGCAGATATAGCTAGTGGAGAAATTCAAAAACCAAAGCGCCTAGTAAGACCAAATAAAGAGTACCTCAAAAAAAATCATTCTCTTAATTTAATTTATACTAAATTAAAAGGGAGATTAGGCGTGTTCAATGAACACTTTTATTCAAGTTGTCCATATGCTCTTGAAAACTGCATTAGATTAATAGATGCAATTTACATTTACCAACAGAAGAAAAGCATAAATGGAAATAATTTTTCTTTTTATGAACCAGGTGGTGGATGCGGAGATTTAAGTAGAATTTTATCAGAGATAAGTTTTAATCGAATAGCATCTTTATGCACTTCATCGACAAAAGAAAATCAAGTAGAGTTTGATAAGTATGTAAATAGCCACAAAGCTATTTTTAAGAACATACCTTACTATGAAATAACAAAAAAGAGAATACTCTCAGATAAAGACTTAAAAATCTTTACTGGTGGCTTTAATGTTATTTATGAAAGAAATGTATTTCAAATGTACAACCCAGATAGAATCAATCAAATAAAAATCCTCACAAACGTATTACAAGAAGATGGAATAATAATTTTAGAAGAAAAATTAAAACAATGTAATAGTGATGATTATGATCATAGAGAACAAATAAAAGATCATCTTTTCAAATCTCAATATTATGACATAAACCAAATTGCCATAAAAAAAAACAATACTTAACACTATGTATGAAGGAATGGTAACATTGGATAAGCTATTAGAAGCAATTAAATGTTCTTTTTTATATGCAGAATTAATTTGGAATAGTGTGAATTTTTATACTATCGCAATTTCAAATTCCCATGAAAATCTAGACTTATTTGTTAGTGGAGTCAAGAAAGCATTTATTCCTAAGCATTTCTGTTACGAGGAAAGTATTCCCAAAAGTTTATAGAACAAACTATTAAGAGTACGGAAATGATTTTAGTTTTAAAAATCAATACCTAAAACAACAAAAATTTATTTTAAGAGGTCATTATGAGTATATTAACAATTGGAATTGTAGATGGATATTCTACAGGATCTCAACTATACTACCCTAATAAATTAAACAATATTTTCAATTATTTAGTTCCCATCTAAGCCGCCCGTTTTTCCAATAAGTTATCGTAATAAAATTCCATAAGTTTTTTATAATTGATAGACTCATGAAATCTTCTATTATTATAAAAATCTATATAATCATCCACATCGTTTCTTAGTTCAACAATGCCAGGATATTGATTTAAATAAAATCTCTCACATTTAGCACTTCTCCAAAATGATCATACCCTCCTATTTGGGACACTTAGGTGTTAAGAAAAGGAGACAAGATGAGATATACAAAAGAGTTTAAAGATGAAGCTGTTAAATTATGTTTACAACCAGATGCAAATAGACGAGAAATAGCAGATAATTTAGGGGTTAAATATAAAACCATTTGCAGTTGGATATCCAAAGCCATGTCAAACCCTCAGAAAGAAATAAAGATAGATTATAAAACGCAGTACCAGCAACTATCTTTTGAAAATACTGATTTGAAGAAAAAACTCAAACAGGCAGAAACAGAGCGTGAAATACTAAAAAAGGCACAGCGTACTTTGCAAAGCAAAATCTGTAAGGTACGCCTTTATTAAGGAGCATTATAAAGTTATGCCAGTAACAACACTATGTAAATCTTTGAATGTGAGCACATCTTCATATTACAGATGGATTCATAAACCTATAGGTAAAAGGCAATATAATGATGCTGAACTAGATGATGCTATTTTAATGAACATAAATCTAGATATGGAAGTGTTAGGATATACAAAGAGCTTAAAGATATGGGTTGGAAAGTTACTCAACCTAGAGTATCTAAACGTATGAAATTACTTGGTTTACATGCTAAAGCGGCTCGTAAGCATAAGAAAACTATAGATTCTAACCACAACAAACATGTTTCTGATAATTTATTAGAACAAAACTTCACTGCTTTATCTGTAAATCATAGGTGGGTTACAGATATAACTTATGTACCTACACAAGAGGGGTGGCTGTATCTTTGTGTGATTATAGATTTATTCTCAAGATCAGTTATTGGTTGGGCAATGGATTCTAGGATGAAAGCGGATTTAGTTTGTAATGCTTTAAATATGGCATCCTTTAGAAGAAATTTTCCTAGTGGTGTGATTATACACTCTGATAAAGGGTCACAGTACTGTAGCAAACAATATCAAGACATTATTAAAGAACACTGGCTACTATCAAGTATGAGCTCTAAAGGATGCTGTTACGATAATGCTGCTTGTGAAAGTTTCTTTGGAACTTTAAAAGTAGAGTTAGTACATGATGAAAGCTATAAAACTAGAGAAGAAGCTAAACTATCAATATTTGAATATATTGAAGCTTACTATAATACAAAAAGGAGACATTCTACAATAAATTATATGACTCCATATCAATTTGAATATATAATGGAAAATGAAGTAGTAAACTGTCACAAATTGACGGGGTAGATCATAAATAACAATCAACCCATACTTACACAAGCATCTCAAAAAAACATTATTAAACTTAGCATTATCGAATCTAAAGAATATATGTTTGAGTGTGGTATTTATGATAATTATCAAGAATATGAAGAACATCTTTCTGGAATTAAGACGTTAATTTACAAAAAGAATATAATGAGCTTTATGTTAAATAAGCAAGTCACAGGGTTTAGATAGATGGAACAACCAAGACTTATTCCCATTTAGTTTGCTAGATTGCGAACCTATCAAAACCATTCAAATCTAACTAGATTCTCTGAAAGCATAATGTAGTAGATCTCAATCCGTAACATTTTCTTTTCATAACTTTAATTTTACTATTTAATCCTTCTACAAAACCACTATTTTTTCTTTTTTTAAAATAATTTCAAATCAAAGATTTATTGTTGATATTGTATTTTTTTAGAAGAAATAAGAATAAATCAATAGGCTATACTTTTTAAATACCAAGAATATATATCATTAATGATAGAAGTTGACGTCTAAATGAATATTCTAACAATGTATCAAGGCAGCTTTGATACAAAGAAAGGTAGAAGTTATGTTGTTATAAAGCAATGTCAACTAGAAATATCATCTACCAAGAGCTAAAAAGTAAGCTAGCTAGTTTAGAACAAATCTATTTTACAAAGAGTAAAGTGACATACATTAAATAGATGAGACAAACAGAAAAAATAGCAAACTCAAAGCATAACAGTACTCTACAAATTAAATTAGCACAGCTAGGATTAGCAAAACTAAATAGTTTAGAAAAAAGAAATGTAACAACATACAAAGCTACACTCAGAACTACTTAAAATTGATACAAATCTAAGTTGGCCATTAGTTACAACAGTGCCATGATTTTTATATTTTAAGAGAAATTTTTAAGATAAAAAGAGAAATTATTCTTCGTCAACAGCTTCTTCTACTTCAGGTCTGTCTACTAATTCGATGAAAGCCATAGGTGCTTTATCACCAAATCTGTAACCACACTTAAGGATTCTAGTGTAACCACCAGTCCTTTCTGCGTAACGAGCGCCAAACTCTTCAAAAAGTTTAGTCACGGCTGCTTTGTTTCTTAAGAAATCAAAAGCTTGTCTTCTTAGGGCAACTGATTGGGCTTTGAACTCGTTAGAGTTAACATCTAGCTCATTTCTTAATTTATATTCTTTTTTTGCTAAAGTAACTAAAGGCTCAACGATAGTTCTTAATTCTTTAGCTTTTGGTAAAGTAGTTTTGATAAGCTCATGATTAATCAAAGAAGCTGACATGTTCTTAAACATTGCTTTTCTATGACTGCTAGTTCTACCAAACTTTCTACCCTGTTTATGATGTCTCATAGTAATTACTCCTTTATAGTTAATATTATATGATTACTATATTTTAATTTATTTTCCTTCAACTAGTTCTCTAAAGTTATCAATCTGAACACCTAGAGATAAGCTGTTATCTATCAATATTTGTTTAATCTCATTTAGAGATTTTTTACCTAAATTAGGTATCTTTATAAGTTTAGATTCACTATACTGAACAAGATCACCAAGATACTTGATGTTCTCTGCTCTTAAACAGTTAGATGATCTTACTGTAAGCTCTAAATCATCAATTGGTTTAAGAAATATCGGATCAATATTAGAATCTAATAGAGCATCTCCAGTTTTACCATTACTAGGTACTTTAAGAGATACAAAAACTGACATTTGCTCACAAAAATATTTCAAAGCTTTTGTAACAGCTGCTAGTGGTTCTACAGTACCATTTGTCTTCAAAAATACTTCTAAGACATCACTATCACCATTATCAATTACTTCAAAAGCAACTCTTTTTATTGGGTTGTAATCTGCATCTACAGCTATATCACCAACTCTATCTAACTCAATTGGTACAGCAGAAAGTATTCCGACATTTCTATCAAAATCAACTGTCGCAACTAAACTAAATTCTCTTTGATTAGTCAAAGTAGCTATAGATTGATCTTTATTTATAATTTCTATACCTTGAGTTGTCTTAAAGTCACCAGCTGTAACAATACCTGTTTTATTTACAGATAACTCTAATTCAACACTATCAATGCCTTTGTCAAATTTAATTGCTACCTTCTTTAAATTAGAAACAATTTCAACAACATCTTCTTTAACATCTTCTAAAGCAGAATATTCATGTAATACATCTTTAATATTTACTTTAATAATAGATGCACCCGGAAGAGAAGATAATAAAACCCTTCTTATAGAGTTGCCAAGGATATGAGCCATACCTTTTTCTACAGGAGAAAGTTGTACTTTATATCCTAAAGCACCTAAATCATCTTTAAGCTGTATATTAGGTAAAAATTCTTGGTTTGAATTATTATTACTCACTAAAAAATCTCCTTGAAATAAAGGCTATAAAGAGCTACTAAAGATAATAAAATAATTTATTATTACTTAGAGTAAAGCTCGATGATTAATTGTTCATTTATGTCTGACGATAGCTCAGATCTATCTGGAGAAGCTTTCATAGTACCTTCCAACGAATCTGTATTTACATCAATCCAAGAAAGTTCTTTTCTGCTCTTAGCAAGCTCTACAGCATTTTGAATTCTTAATTGCTTCTTAGCTTTTTCTCTTACTGCAACTATATTACCAGCTTTAACTTGAGCTGATGGTACATTACAAGTATGTCCATTAAAAACTATGCCTTTATGAACGACAAGTTGTCTAGCCTCTGCACGAGTAGCAGCAAAGCCCATTCTATAAACAACATTATCTAATCTTGATTCTAATAGTTCTAATAAAGTAGCACCTGTGTTACCTTTTCTTCTATTAGCTTCAATATAGTATTTTTTGAATTGACCTTCCAAAATACCATACATACGACGAACTTTTTGCTTTTCTCTTAACTGTAAACCATAGTCAGAAAGACGCGCTCTTCTTGATCCATGTTGACCTGGTACAGTATTCATTTTACATTTTTCGTCGTTAGCTTTTACACCACTTTTTAAAAATAAGTCAGTACCTTCTCTTCTAGAAAGTTTACACTTTGGTCCTAGATATCTAGCCATTATTTATTTCCCTTTAAAATATTAAACACGACGTTTTTTAGGAGGACGACAACCATTATGAGGTAATGAAGTCACATCTGTTATACTTGATACTTTTAAGTTCTTAGCATTTAAAGCCCTAACAGCTGAATCTCTACCTGAACCTGGTCCTTTTACTAAAACATCTACATTTTTAACACCATATTCTAGAGCCATATCAGCTGCTCTTTCTGCTGCAACCTGAGCAGCGAAAGGTGTACTTTTTCTTGAACCTCTAAAGCCGCTACCACCAGAAGTAGCCCAAGATAAAGCATTACCTTGTCTATCTGTGATAGTTACTATAGTGTTATTAAAAGATGAGTAAATATGAGCAACTGCATCAGTAACTACTCTTTTTACTTTTTTCTTTGATGATCTAACAGACTTAGCCATATAATCTACCCTTTAATCTTTATAGTTATAATTGTATTACGCCTTGATTGGCTTTCTTGGACCCTTACGAGTACGAGCATTAGTCTTCGTTCTTTGCCCTCTTACAGGAAGGCTACGACGATGTCTTCTACCTCTAAAGCAACCTAAGTCCATAAGTCTTTTTATGTCCATAGAAACTTCACGACGCAGGTCACCTTCTATAGTATATTTAGCAACCTCTGTTCTTAAGGCTTCAACTTGCTCATCTGTTAATTCTTTGATTTTAACAGTTGGATCTAGTTTACAAGATTCACATATTTGTTGTGCTCTTGTTTTACCTATTCCATAAATTGAAGTTAATCCTATTACTGCATGTTTATGAACAGGAATATTAACACCAGCTATACGAGCCATCTAATTCACTCCTAAATAATTATTCTTAATTTATTTGCTACCATAGCAATTAGTAACTTGCTAGGATAACTTTTAAAAAACAAATAATCAAGCTTTATTTAATTTGCTTGACTGATTAACCTTGTCTTTGCTTATGTCTAGGGTCTGTACATATCACGCGAACAACTCTGTTACGCTTGATAACTTTACAGTTCCTACACATTTTTTTAACTGAAGCTCTAACTTTCATTATATTTCTCCAAAAATATTTCTCTATTTTCTCTTACCACTAAGATTTGCTTTTTTCAGTAAAGAATCATATTGTGTTGACATCATATGTGATCTAACTTGAGCCATAAAGTCCATCATCACAACTACAACAATTAGTAAAGATGTTCCACCGAACGTAAATGATAAACCTTGTGCAAAGAATTTCACTACAAATATCGGTAACAAACATATAGCTGTAATATATAATGAACCAACTAAAGTTAATCTTGTCATAACTGCATCTATATACTTAGCTGTTTGCTCACCAGGTCTTACACCTGAAATATAAGCACCAGACTTTTTTAAGTTATCTGCTGTTTCTTTGGGATTAAATACTAATGAAGTATAAAAGAAACAGAAAAATATAAT
The DNA here is from genome assembly GCF_002211785.1 of Francisella halioticida. Lineage (NCBI taxonomy): Bacteria > Pseudomonadati > Pseudomonadota > Gammaproteobacteria > Thiotrichales > Francisellaceae > Francisella > Francisella halioticida. Next base: position 431,919 of record NZ_CP022132.1, on the reverse strand, counting down.
AGTCGCAGCAAACACTACTGTGTAAACTATACTGCCTGGCTGTAATATTTCAGCAACATCAGCTAACCAACCTAGTGAATTGTAATTAGATAACCAACCAATCAACACACCTGGTACCATTAATATAGATGAAGCAAAAATAGCTGGAATTACACCTGCCATATTTAGCTTTAAAGGCAAATGACTTGTTTGGGCAGCAAACATTTTTCTACCCTGTTGTCTTTTTGCATAGTTCACAGTAATTTTTCTTTGAGCACTTTCCATAAATACTACAAATGCTATCACTAACAAAAGAAGTATTAAAAGTACCCAAACAGATAAATATGATATTACATGCTGGTTTGCCTGAGATAGAGTGTTTGATATTTCAAATGGAAGATTTGCAATGATACCCGAAAAAATTAGTAGTGAAATACCGTTTCCTACACCTCTTTCCGTGATTTGCTCACCCAACCACATCAAAAACATACTACCTGTAGTAACTGAAACAATAGTTGTTAAATAAAATAACGGCATATTGTTTGTAGTTACTAAACCATCTTGATGCAATACAAATGCAACAATACCAAATGATTGCACTACAGCTAAAGCAAGAGTAAAATATCTTGTATACTGAGTGATTTTTTTCTGACCTGATTCACCTTCTTTCTTCAGCTCTATAAATTTTGGATATACAGCTGATAGCATTTGAAAGACGATAGATGCAGAAATATAAGGCATCACACCCAAAGCAAAGATACTCATTTGAGTAAGAGCGCCACCAGAGAACATATTAAACATACTCATCAAACCATTTGTAGATGAGTGTTGATTTGAAATAATTTGAACTAATTTTGTAGGATCAATATTTGGAATAGGAATATATACACCTAATCTAAATACCAATATAGCAACAACTACAAAAATTAGTCGTGATTTTAATTCACCTGTTGTACCAGAAGCACTATTAAACTTTGACATATCTTTAATCTTACTCTACTTTACCACCAGCTTTTTCGATAGCTTCTTTAGCACCTTTAGTGCAAGCTATACCTTTTAGGTTAACAGCTTTTTGGATTTCACCACTAGCTATTACTTTTGCTGTTTTAATATCTTTTCTAATAAGACCAAGATCTTTCAAAGTATCCAATGTTACTTCGTCAGCAGCAACATGATTTAATTCATGAAGTCTGATCTCAGCAACAAACCTTTTAGACGCAGAAGTGAAACCAAATTTTGGCAATCTTCTTTGTAAAGGCATTTGACCACCCTCAAAACCTACCTTATGGTAACCACCTGAACGTGCTTTTTGACCTTTGTGACCCTTACCAGAAGTCTTGCCTAAACCACTTCCTATACCACGACCAAGCCTTTTTGGAGCGCTTTTTGAGCCAGCAGCAGGAGCAATTGTATTTAATTTCATTTGATACTACCCCTCTATCTTAACCATATAATATATTTTATTAGCCATACCACGATTCTCTGGAGTATCTAATACTTCAACTGTGTGGTTGATTTTTCTTAAACCCAAACCTCTAGCAGATGCTATATGATTTTGTTTGCGACCTATCAGGCTTTTTACTAAAGTAACTTTAAATGTTTTAGCTTGAGTCATTTTTTAATTACCCCTGAATCTCTTCAACAGAAAGACCTCTTTTATCAGCGATCTGTTCTGGTGATTTAATTTTAGCCAAACCTGCAATTGTTGCTCTAACAACGTTTACAGGATTTGTTGAGCCATATGTTTTTGCTAAAACGTTATGTACACCAACAGCTTCAAACACAGAACGCATAGCACCACCAGCAATAATACCAGTACCAGCAGATGCAGGCTGCATATATACTTTTGAAGCGCCATGATTAGACATAGTAGCATACCATAACGTATCGTCATTAAGATTTACTGATACCATGTTTTTCTTAGCATTTTCCATAGCTTTTTGGATAGCAACAGGCACTTCTCTTGATTTACCTCTTCCAACACCAATTCTACCTTTACCGTCACCTACAACAGTTAGTGCGGCAAAGCTCATGATTCTACCACCTTTAACTGTCTTAGAGTGTCTTTTAACACTAACTAACTTTTCAATCAGCTCTTCGTTCTTTTTTACTTCATTAGACATAATGAATAATCATCCATATTTTATTTATTAAAACTGTAGACCATGTTCTCTAGCAGCTTCCGCTAAAGCTTTTACACGTCCATGATATTTATATCCAGATCTATCAAAAGCAACTAGCTCGATACCTTTGTCTTTACATCTATTAGCGATAACTTCACCAACAATTGTAGCAGACTCAACATTACCAGTATATTTGCATTTTGCTTTAACATCTTTCTCTACAGTAGACGCAGAAGCTAATACAGTAGAACCATCACCAGAAATTACTTGAGCATATACATGCTTAGGTGTTCTATAAACACAAAGTCTAGTATGCCCTAATTCTCTTAGTTTAATTCTAGTACGCTTACTACGATTTAAACGAGCAGTTTTTTTATCCATAATAATACTTCCTTTACTAACTACTTCTTCTTAGCTTCTTTCTTAGCTACATATTCGTTTTCATAACGAACACCTTTACCTTTATAAGGCTCAGGCTTTCTGTAGTCTCTAATTTCAGCTGCTACTTTACCCAAAAGCTCTTTGTCAGCACTTTTGAGAACGATTTCTGTAGGAGCTGGAGTCTCTGCAGTTACACCTTGTGGTAAAGCATAAACAACAGGGTGAGAAAATCCTAATGTAAGATTCAATTCACTACCTTGGACTTTAGCACGGTAACCTACACCTATAATCTTCAGTTTTCTTTCAAAACCTTTGCTTACACCTTCAACCATGTTGTTTAAGATCGCTCTAGCTGTACCAGATTGAGCAACTGCATTTTTACTATTGTTATTAGGTGCAATAGTTGCCTCATTATCAACAACATTAAAAGTCACATCAGTAGAAAAAGTCTTATTTAAAGTAGCCTTAGCTCCCTTAACTTCTACTTGATTACCAGCAGCAACATTAACTGTAACACCACTTGGTATAGCAACAGGTTTTTTACCTATTCTTGACATATCAAATCTCCTTGCTAACTTAAGCTACGTAACCAATTACTTCGCCACCAACACCAAGAGCTCTTGCCTTTCTATCACTTACTAAACCTTTAGAAGTAGAGATAATCGCAACACCAAAACCACCATATACACTTGGTAGCTCTTCGTGCGACTTATATATTCTCAAACTAGGTCTAGAAACTCTTTTGATCATTTCGATCGCAGGAGCACCAGAATGATACTTAAGCTCAATTTCTATAGAAGGATGACCTATTGAAGTTGTACCTTTAGCACAGCCTTTAACGTAGCCTTCTTTAACTAAGAAGTTTGCGATTTCCATTTTCATCTTTGAAAATGGTACAGAAACAGTTTCTTTATCTGAAGAAAAACCATTTCTGATTCTTGTAAACATATCCGCTATAGGATCTTGCATACTCATAACTTAAAATTCCTTATTACCAACTAGCTTTCTTCAAACCAGGAATATCTCCTGCCATTGCATACTCTCTAAGCTTATTACGACATAAGCCAAATTTTCTGTATACAGCATGTGGCCTACCTGTAACTTTACATCTTCTTTGTACTCTAGAAGCTGAAGAGTTTACTGGTAGTTTTTGCAGTTTAATTTGAGCTTCCCATACTTGTTCTTCAGTAGAGTTTACATCAAGAATAATAGCCTTAAGCTCAGCTCTTTTTTGAGCATATTTAGCTACTAATTTTTCTCTCTTTAGTTCTCTCTGAATCATTGATTTCTTCGCCATTTAAAACCCCAATTTAGATTAAGACTTAAAAGGAAAACCAAATGCTTTAAGCAAAGCTCTTCCTTGATTATCGTTTTTAGCTGTAGTAGTTATCGAAATATCTAAACCTCTGATTGAGTCAACTTTATCATAATCAATCTCAGGGAAAGAAATCTGCTCTCTCATACCCAAGCTATAGTTTCCTCTACCATCAAAAGACTTAGCACTTAAACCCCTAAAATCTCTGATTCTAGGAATAGCAATTGTTATAAGTCTATCTAAAAATTCGTACATACGCTCACCACGTAAAGTAACTTTACAACCGATTGGCCATCCATCACGGATTTTAAAACCAGCAATTGATTTTTTAGACTTAGTAACAACAGGCTTTTGACCAGCAATAGCTGTCAAATCATTTAATGCAAAAGTCATAATTTTCTTGTCTTTTGCAGCATCACCTACACCCATATTAAGAGTAATTTTCTCAATACCTGGAACTTCCATTATATTATCTACTTCAAGCTCATTCTTTAACTTAGCAACAAGCTCTTTTCGATAATGATCCTTTAATCTTGCCATAAAAACTTAGTCCTATAAGTCTACAAGCTCGCCATTAGATTTAAAGTAGCGAACCTTTTTCTCATCAACAAACTTATAACCCACTCTATCAGCTTTTTCTGTAGTTGGGTTAAAGATAGCAACGTTAGATGCATCTACAGGAAGCTCTTTTTCAACAACTCCACCTTCAACACCTTTATTTGGATTAGGCTTAACATGTTTCTTAACAACATTAATACCTTCCACTAAAACCAAAGAATCACCATTAGCGAATGACTTAACAACGCCTCTGCGACCCTTATCTTTACCAGCGACAACAATTACATCATCACCTTTTTTTAATCTATTCATTACTTACACCTCAATAAATAACTATAATACTTCTGGTGCTAAAGATACAATCTTCATAAACTTCTCAGTACGAAGTTCCCTTGTTACAGGACCAAAGATACGAGTTCCTATTGGTTGACCGTTAGCATTTAGAAGCACAGCAGCATTGCCGTCAAAACGAACCTTAGAACCATCTTTTCTGCGCACACCTTTAGCTGTTCTCACAACTACAGCATTATATACAGATCCTTTCTTAGCTTTACCTCTTGGAGCAGCTTCTTTCACAGTTACTTTTATAACATCACCAATAGATGCGTATCTGCGATGAGAGCCCCCCAAAACTTTTATACACTCAACTCTCTTAGCGCCACTATTATCGGCAACTTGGAGTTCTGTTTGCATTTGAATCATACAAATAACCCTTATTTATTATTAGATAAGACTGCTTGTGCATTTTTGCAGTCCGATAAATATACCAATAAACAAAAATAAAATCAAATTTATTATTTTTCTCTATGGATAATATCTACTAAACACCACTTCTTAGTTTTTGAGTATGGCTTAGTTTCCTTGAACTTAATAACATCGCCCTGCTTACATTCACTTTTCTCATCATGAACATAATACTTAGTAGTTTTCTTAACAAACTTACCATATAAAGGGTGCTTAACGTATCTTTCGGCTCTTACTACTACAGTCTTATCCATAGCAACGCTAGAAACTTTACCTTCTAACAATCTAATTTTATCGCTCATCTTTTACGGCACCTATTTATTCTTTTCTGATATTATTGTATTTATACGAGCAATATCTCTTTTAGCACTTTTGAATAAGTGATTCTTTTTTAATTGCCCTGTACCTTTTTGCATACGAAGAGAAAATAATTGTTGCAATAACTCAATTTTCGCTTCTTGCAATTGGTCAATACTTTTACCTCTATAATCTTTTAAAGTATCATTTCTTTTCATTACATCACCTGCTTTTCAACAAAAGTTGTCTGCACTGGCATCTTAGCCGCTGCTCTTGCAAAAGCTTCACGAGCTAACTCTTCTTTAACACCAGTAATCTCATATAGTACACGTCCTGGTTGAATTTGAGCAACCCAATATTCAACTGAACCCTTACCTTTACCCATACGAACTTCAAGAGGCTTTTCTGTAATAGGCTTATCCGGAAATATTCTAATCCAAACCTGACCACCACGCTTAATATGACGAGTAATAGCCCTTCTGCCTGCCTCTATTTGTCTAGCAGTGATTCTACCTCTAGATGTTGCTTGAAGACCAAACTCACCAAAGCTTACTTTATTACCTCTGTGAGCTAAGCCTCTATTACGCATCTTCTGCTGTTTACGAAACTTTGTACGCTTAGGCTGTAACATTATCTCGCTCCTTTTCTATTGTTATTTTTCTTCTGCTGCTCTAATTGACCAGGAAGAATCTCACCCTTATAGATCCAAACCTTAACACCGATAATGCCGTAAGTAGTCAAAGCTGATGCTGTAGAGTAATCCACATCTGCCCTAAATGTTTGCAGAGGTACACGACCATCTCTAGCCCATTCAGAACGAGCAATCTCAGCACCACCTAAACGGCCACTAACCATAATCTTGATACCTTTAGCACCAGACTTCATAGCACCTTGCATAGCTTTTTTCATAGCTCTTCTGAACATTACTCTCTTTTCTAACTGCTGAGCAACGTTATCTGCAACTAATTTAGCATCTATTTCAGGCTTACGGATTTCTTCAATGTTTATCTGGACAGGAATACCCATCAACTTATTAACTTCTGCACGAAGTTTTTCAACATCTTCACCTTTCTTACCAATTACAATACCAGGTCTTGCCGTGTGAATTGTAATTTTAGCATTTTGTGCAGGTCTCTCAATCTGAATCTTACTAACCGCTGCTGAAGCAAGTTTTTTATGCAAAAACTCTCTAACCTTAATGTCTTCATTAAGCTTAATAGCGTAGTCAGAAGAGTCAGCATACCAAGTTGAGTTATGCTCTTTTACTATGCCTAATCGAATTCCATTAGGATTTACTTTTTGACCCATTTTTACTACACCTCTTAATTTTTCTCAGCAACTTTCACAGTAATATGTGAAGTTCTTTTTAAAATACGATTACCACGACCTTTTGCTCTAGCTTCAAAACGCTTCAAAGTAGGACCTTCATCTACGAATACAGTTGAAACAAACAAAGAATCAACATCCATACCATCATTATGCTCAGCATTTGCAACAGCAGAGTTCAAAACATCTTTTATTAAAACTGCTGCTTTATTGTTACTAAAAGTCAAAAGATTAACAGCTTTCTCTACAGGTAAACCCCTGATTTGATCAGCAACCAATCTACATTTTTGAGCTGAAATTCTTGCAAATTTCAATTTAGCTTGTACTTCCATGTAATATAACCCCAACTATTTCTTCTTAGCTTTTTTATCAGCTGCATGACCACGATAGTTACGAGTTATTGCAAACTCTCCTAACTTATGACCAACCATTTCTTCAGTCATAAGAACAGGCACATGTTGCTTACCGTTATGTACAGCTATAGTTAAACCTATCATATCTGGCACAATCAATGATCTTCTTGACCATGTTTTGATTGGCTTCTTAGAATTACTTTCTTGCGCTTCAAAAACCTTCTTTAAAAGATGATGATCTACAAAAGGTCCTTTTTTTAATGAACGAGACACAACCCTCTCCCTAATTACTTACGTTTTTGAACAATCAACTTATTAGAGCGCTTATTTTTACGCGTCTTATAACCTTTAGTTGGCACACCCCAAGGTGAGACAGGATCTCTACCACCAGAAGTACGACCTTCACCACCACCATGCGGGTGATCTACTGGGTTCATTGCAACACCTCTAACTGTAGGTCTTACACCTCTCCAACGCTTAGCACCAGCTTTACCTAAAGATTTTAAGTTATGCTCAGAATTAGATACTACACCAATAACCGCTCTACAATCCAAAAGCACTCTTCTCATCTCACCTGATCTTAAACGAATAATTGCATACGCATTATCCTTACCAACCAATTGAGCAAAAGTACCAGCACTTCTGATCATTTGCGCACCTTTTTTAGGCTTCATCTCGATATTATGAATAACTGTACCTAGAGGAATATTTCTAAGTGGCATACTGTTACCAACAGCGACATCAACTCTTTCTCCAGAAACTATAGACATATCTTTCTTTAGTCCTTTAGGAGCAATAATGTATCTTCTTTCACCATCAGCATATAAAACTAAAGCAATATTTGCACTACGATTAGGATCGTACTCGATTCTCTCAACCTTAGCTGTGATATCATCTTTATTTCTTTTGAAATCAACTACACGATAATGTTGTTTATGTCCACCACCTTGATGACGAACTGTAATTCTACCAGTATTATTTCTACCAGCTTTTTTACTTTTAGCTTCCACCAAACCTTTAAATGGCTTACCTGTATGTAATTCTGTATTCTTTACGCTCACTACGTGGCGACGGCCAGGTGAAGTAGGTTTAGCTTTTTTTATTTCAATCATGATTATAAACCTTCTTTATAATTACTCTGCACCAATAAAATTGATATCATGTCCTTCAGCAAGCTTCACATAAGCTTTTTTCCAAGCTTTTGTTCTACCTTCAACACGACCAAATCTACGCGCCTTACCCTTAACATTAAGGATATTTACAAACTCAACTTTAACTTCAAAAAGCTGCTCAATAGCACTTTTTACATCTTGTTTGCTTGCAAATCTAGCAACTTCAAACACGATTGTTGAATTTGCATCTGAAAGACCATAAGTTTTATCAGAAACATGAGGTCTTATCACAGTTTTTAATAATTTTTCTTGAGAACTCATACCAACTTCTCCTCTATTTCTTTTATAGCTTTTTTAGTGAAAACAATGTTTTCAAAGCATACTAAAGAAACCGGATTAATTTCCACAGAATCACACACTGCTACATTCTTAAGGTTTCTAGAAGATAAGTATAGATTCTCACTAAATTCTTCTACACCAACAACAAAAAGCACATCATTAACTCCTAAAGAATCAACAACTAATTTAAACTCTTTTGTCTTTGGAGTTTCTAACTTTAATTCTTCAACTACAGTCATTCTATTTGATCTTAATAGCTCAGATAAAATAGACTTTATAGCGCCTGAATACATTTTGCGATTAACTTTTTGCTTATAACTTTTGGGCTTAGCAGCAAATGTTACACCACCTTTTCTAAAGATAGGAGAACGGATAGTACCAGCTCTTGCTCTACCTGTACCTTTCTGCCTCCAAGGCTTAGCTCCACCACCAGACACTTCAGATCTAGTTTTTTGAGCCTTTGTTCCTTGACGAGCACCTGCCATATAAGCAACAACAACCTGGTGAATTAGAGCTTCATTATAGTCTGTTGCAAAAATACCTTCTGCAACATCTACTACACCAGCCTCTGCACCAGCTAAAGATTTCATATTTAAGTCCACAACAATCTCCGGTATTTAATATTTATCTACTAACTTTTAACAGCTGGAGTAACAATAATATTGCCACCAACTGAGCCTGGAATACCGCCTTTTAAAAGCAACAAACCATTTTCCACGTCCACTTTCACAACCTCAAGAGACTGAATGGTAACATTCTCATTACCCATATGACCAGCCATCTTCTTGTTCTTAAACACTCTACCTGGAGTCTGGTTTTGACCAGTAGAACCATGAGCTCTATGAGAAAGTGAGTTACCATGAGTTGCATCTTGCATAGCAAAGTTATGGCGCTTAACACCACCTTGAAAGCCTTTACCTTTAGATACACCCCTTACATCCACCTTTTGACCTGCTTCAAATATGTTAGCATCAACAGATGAGCCAACTTCATATTCAGAAACATTATCTATAGCGAATTCCCACAATCCTCTACCAGGCTCAACACCAGCTTTCGCATAGTGACCAGCTGTAGGCTTGTTTACATTTGAACGCTTCTTGAAACCAGTAGTTACTTGTATAGCATTATAACCATCCGCCTCAGTAGTTTTAACTTGAGCAACTTTGTTAGGCTCAACTTGAACTACTGTTACAGGAATAGAAACACCATCTTCAGTAAAAATACGAGTCATACCACATTTGCGACCAACCAATCCTAAAGACATTATTTAATCCTCTATTATTATTATTATATTAACTCTGTGATTACGATTGACCACAGAGACCTAATTTAATTACTTTTTGAGTTTTCCCCAAAAAAGTAACGTATATATTAGCTCAAACTGATCTGAACATCAACACCTGATGCCAAATCTAGCTTCATTAAAGCATCTACAGTTTTATCTGTAGGCTCTACAATATCAATCAATCTCTTGTGAGTTCTGATTTCATACTGATCTCTTGCTTTCTTATTTACATGAGGAGAAATAAGAATTGTAAACTTTTCTTTACGTACTGGTAAAGGAATAGGTCCTTTAACCTGAGCCCCTGTTTTCTTAGCCGTATCAACAATTTCTTGAGTTGAAACATCAATAAGCTTATGATCAAAGGCTTTTAATCTTATTCTAATACGTTGATTATTTATAGCCATTTTAATTATATCCTTTTCTTAATTATGAGTTACGTGATTTAATAATTTCATCAGCAATATTATTTGGTACTTCAGCATACTTACTAAATTCCATAGAGAAAGATGCCCTACCTTGACTCATTGAGCGAACGTTAGTAGCATAACCAAACATCTCAGCCAATGGAACTAAAGCATTAATAACTCTACCACTAGGGTTCTCATCCATACCTTCGATAATACCTCTTCTTCTGTTTAGGTCTCCCATAACATCACCAAGATAGTCCTCTGGAGTAACAACTTCAACCTTCATGATTGGCTCAAGTATACAAGCATTAGCTTTCTTAGCACCTTCTTTTAACGCCATAGATGCTGCAATCTTAAACGCCATCTCAGAAGAGTCAACATCATGATATGAACCATCATATAAAGTTGCCTTAACCCCAATCATTGGATAACCTGCAAGCACACCGTTAGTCATTTGCTCCTCAATACCTTTAGCTACAGAGCTAATGTATTCTTTAGGTACCACACCACCTACAATTTCATCAACGAATTCAAATATCTTATCGGTACCGTCTTCATTTTTAGCAGATAGCGGCTCAAACTTAACAACTACATGGCCATACTGACCACGACCACCTGATTGACGAACAAACTTACTGTCCTGATCAACCGTTGATCTAATGGTTTCTCTGTAAGCAACTTGAGGATTACCTACATTAGCTTCCACCTTAAATTCACGTCTCATACGATCAACAATGATGTCCAAATGAAGCTCACCCATACCTGAAATAATAGTTTGCCCACTTTCTTCATCAGTTTTAACTCTAAACGATGGATCTTCCGCCGCAAGCTTACCTAAAGCGATACCCATCTTTTCTTGATCCGCTTTAGTTTTAGGTTCAACAGCAACCGAAATCACTGGCTCCGGGAACTCCATTCTTTCAAGAATAACTATATCATCAGTGTCACATAAAGTATCACCCGTAGTCACAGATTTAAGACCTATACAAGCTGCAATATCACCCGCACGTATTTCTTTAATCTCTTCGCGCTTATTGGCATGCATCTGTACAATACGACCTATACGCTCTTTTTTACCTTTAACAGAATTATATACTGCATCACCAGATTTAATAACACCAGAATACACTCTTATAAAGGTTAAGTTACCTACAAAAGGGTCTGTAGCAAGCTTGAACGCTAAAGCTGCAAATGGTTCATCGTCAGATGAAGGACGTGAAGCTTCTTCACCATCTTCAGTCTCACATTTAATTGCCTCAACCTGGTTAGGAGCTGGCAAGTAACGAATGACACCATCCAAAACAGCTTGAACACCTTTGTTTTTAAATGCTGAACCACAAAAAGCAAGTACAATCTCATTATTAAGAACTCTTGTACGAAGACCTTCATGGATTTCATCTTCGGTAAGTTCATCACCTTCAAGATATTTTTCCATAAACTCTTCTGAAGACTCAGCTGCCGCTTCTATCATCTCCATACGAAGCTCTTCTGCTCTATCTTGAAGGTCCGCAGGAATATCAACAAGATCATAGGTAAGCCCCATATCTTCTTCATTCCACATAATAGCTTTCATCTTGACAAGATCAACAACACCTTTAAAGTCCTCTTCAGCACCAATATTCAATTGCACAGGAACTACCGTAGCTTTAAGACGAGTCTTGATTTGATCAACAACTCTTTCAAAATCAGCACCAGCTCTATCCATTTTGTTCACAAAAACAATTCTTGGAACTCCATACCTGTTAGCTTGACGCCATACAGTCTCTGATTGAGGCTCAACACCTGAAGAACCGCAGAAAACCACAACAGCACCATCAAGCACACGTAAAGAACGCTCCACCTCAATAGTAAAGTCAACATGACCAGGAGTATCAATAATATTAATACGGTGCTCTGGAAACTGCTGATCCATACCAGACCAGAAAGTAGTCGTAGCAGCAGAAGTAATTGTAATACCTCTTTCTTGCTCTTGCTCCATCCAATCCATAGTAGCAGCACCATCATGCACCTCACCAATCTTATGAGAAAGGCCAGTGTAGAATAAGATACGTTCTGTAGTAGTTGTCTTACCTGCATCAACGTGAGCACAGATACCAATATTTCTATATTTTTCTAAAGCTGTCTTACGAGACATATTACTATTCTCCTATTACCATCTAAAGTGAGCAAACGCTTTGTTTGCTTCAGCCATCTTATGAGTATCTTCTCTCTTCTTGACAGCAGCACCTCTACCATCCACAGCTTCTAAGAGTTCAGCGGCAACCCTATCACCCATAGTATTTTCTTTTCTCTTACGCGCGGCATCGATAATCCATCTCATACCCAAAGTTTGGCGACGCTCAGGCCTAACTTCCACAGGAACCTGATATGTAGCACCACCAACACGGCGAGACTTAACCTCTACCATAGGACTAACACTTTCTAATGCGCCTTCAAAAACCTCAACTTCATTAGCAGAAGCATCTTTTTCTTTAATTTTATCAAATGCACCATATACAATATTTTCTGCTATAGATTTTTTACCATCTAGCATTATATGGTTCACAAATTTAGCAACAACCTGACTCTTATATTTAGGATCAGGTAAAATATCTCTTTTAGGAGCTCTATTTCTTCTAGACATTTCTACACCTTTTTCAAATGTTAATTTTTAAACACAAACTAAGACTTAGGACGCTTCGTACCATACTTAGAACGACCGTGCTTACGATTATTAACACCTGAAGTATCTAAAGCACCCCTAACGATGTGGTAACGCACACCTGGCAAATCCTTAACCCTACCACCTCTAATAAGCACAACACTGTGCTCTTGCAGGTTATGACCTTCACCACCAATGTAGCTCGTTACCTCAAAACCACTCGTTAATCTCACACGAGCTACTTTTCTAAGTGCTGAGTTAGGCTTTTTAGGAGTCGTTGTATAAACTCTTGTACAAACACCTCTTCTTTGAGGACAAGCCTTCAACGCAGGAACCTTAGACTTAACAACCGATCTCTTGCGAGGATTGTTCACCAACTGATTTATAGTTGCCATTAGTTATTATTCTCCGTTTTTTATCAGTTTTTGATTTAAATAATTTCAAATGCTAGACAAAGGCAGTGCCCATGCAAAAATAGCACTAGGCAACAATAATAACAAAAAAGCAAAAAAAAGAAAAGAAAAAATTATTTATTAGAATTTCCAAAAACTGACTTAAATGCGACATACAGATAATTACACATTGAATAAACTGTTAATACAACAGCAACATACAACATTAAAAATCCTAAAAATATAAACCAAGTATTGAAACTTGCATAATCGATAGATTTCCTAAAATCTATTGCTGGTTTAATTAAAAATATAAATAGGGCAGCCATTTGAGCGGTAGTTTTAACCTTACCCCAGATACCAACTTTAACAACACTACGTTGACCTAGTTCAGCCATCCACTCACGCAAAGCAGAAACTAAGATCTCACGACAAATCATTATGATTGCAGGTATTGTAGCCCACCAGTAAGGATACATTTCAACAAACAAACAAAGTGCTGTAGCTACAATAAGCTTATCAGCAACAGGATCCAAAAAAGCACCTAACTTACTTGTTTGCTCCCACTTACGTGCCAAATAACCATCTAACCAATCAGTAGTTGCTCCCAATAAAAATAAAGTAGCCGTAATACCATGATGATGCGGAAAATCAAAATAATAACAAATAACAATAAAAGGAATTAAACCTAAACGTCCAAAAGTTAAAATGTTAGGAATATTAAAGAACATAAAACTAAACTCCTGTATGTCCAAAGCCGCCAACGGCCCTAACTGTTTCTTCTGAAAACTCCTCAACAACATTAAAAGTTGCTTGAACAACAGGCACAATTATAAGCTGAGCAAACCTCATTAAAGGCTCTATTTCTATAATATCTTGTGAACGATTAAAGCAAGAAACTTTTAACTCGCCCTGATAATCAGAATCTATAAGGCCTGTGCCATTACCAAGCACCAAACCTTTTTTATGTGCCAACCCCGATCTTGGTAAAATCATCGCAGCATATTTAAGATCTGCAATATTGATAGCTATACCAGTACCTATAAGCTTACATTCACCAGGATTCAAAAGTACACTCTTAGAAATACATGCTTTCAAATCAACAGCTGCCGAACCTTCTGTTTCATACTTAGGCAATTCTTTAATAATTTCTTTATTCAAAAACTTAAGCTCAATATTCACAAATACTCCCTATAAAATAAACACACCAGTAAGATAACCTAGCAATACAAATACTGGTAAAGTAGGCATATAACCATCCAATCTATCAAGAACACCCCCATGTCCAGGTAAAATATTACCACTATCCTTGACGCCAGCTATGCGCTTCATCATACTCTCAAACACATCCCCAACAACAGACAACACTGCAACAAGAGCTGATATTAACACCATACAAACATACTCTAAAGGACTCAATCCCATATATAAAAGAAATATTATAGCCATCACAATAGCACAAACTATCCCACCAAGAAGGCCTTCCACTGTTTTATTTGGACTCAACCTAGGAAGCATCTTGCGTTTACCAACAGCCTTACCAGTAAAATACGCTCCACTATCAGCAGCAGCTATAACTAGTATAAACATGAATATCCATGCAACACCATTACTATGCAGTATATACAAACAAGCTGCAAAAGGAGCTATGGTAAATAGTCCCATAGTGAGCACCTGATTAGATGAAATAGCGTCTATCTTTTCACGCTCGTACTGGCATAACTTAAATATTGCATACAACCAAAATATAGGAAAGACATATTGTAGATAAACAAAAAACTCAGAAACAACAAAAACTACAACCGCAAATACCACAAGATACTTAATAATAGAATCTTGATCAACTTTTGCCAACCTTAACCACTCATACGCAGACAGTATAGCGACAAAAAAAACACCTACTCCAAACAAATACTCAGATGCATATAGTAAAAAACCAAACACTACTACTACGAGCACAACACCCGTTATAATTCTTTCTTTCATAAATCCCTCTTAATCAAATCTGCTCACCGCTCTTACCAAATCGTCTTTGGCGAGAATAAAAATACTCTACAGCCCCACTCAACTCTTTCTTAGAAAAGTCTGGCCACATAACATCCGTAAAATACATTTCTGCATACGCAAGTTGCCATAACATAAAATCACTTAGACGAACCTCTCCACTTGTACGAACAAGTAAGTCCACAGGCACATCACTAGCAACCAAATACCCTTCAAACATTTGCTCAGTTATATCATCTGGCGAAATTCCCTGACTTTGAGCATCACTAACCAAAGATTTAACAGCCTCTACAATATCCCATCTACCAGCATAATCAACAGCCAATCTCAGCTCTAGACCAGTATTTTGGTTTGTTAAAGATTCTGTTTCCGTAATGATATCTAGAAGCTTTGATGAAAGTCTTGTTTTATCACCGATAACTTTCAAAGATATATTATTTTTATGTAATTTAGGCGCCTTATCTTTTAGCGTTTTACAAAAAAGATCCATTAAACCTTCAACTTCCTGGGCTGGTCTCAACCAATTATCTCTACCAAAGGCAAAAAGTGTTAAAATTTCGATATTATTTTCGGCACAATACTCTATCGAAGCATCTACACTAGAGATAGCATTTTTATGTCCAAAAATTCTTGGCTTAAATCTACTTTTAGCCCACCTACCATTACCATCCATAATTATGGCAATATGTCTAAGAGTATTTTTCTTAGCCGAAATCATAATTAATTAGAATAAAATTAAATTAGATAAATAATAAGAAAGAATAGTAAGAATTACAAGAGCTAAGGCGTCAATATCTATCAAACACTACAAAACTGACTCAATGCAACTCTTAATTATTTTAATAATTTGCATCATACCTTCAGCGTAGCCACTAGTATCAACTTTTTCAGATGCAGTACGCTTCGCTATAACCATACAAATACAACTAGCATCCAAACCAAAAACCGAACACACTGTTAAAAGAGCTGAAGATTCCATTTCTAAGTTTAGCACATTTAATTTTCTCCACTCAGAAACTGAATTCTTAAAATAATTCCTAACATATCCATTATAACTATCAAACCTCTCTTGACCAGGGAAAAACGTATCTGATGATCCTGTAACACCTACATGAACTTTCACATTTAAGCTATTAGCGGCCTCAAACAATCCCGAATTAAGCTTAAAACTAGCAACAGCTGGATATTCAATTGGTGCATAATGCATAGATGCCCCATCAAGACGAACTGATGCAGTTGTCAATATTAAATCTCCAATATTTATGTGCTCCTGAATAGTTCCACATGTCCCAACACGAATAAATTTCTTAATACCAATCATTGCTAATTCTTCAACCCCTATAGCAACTGATGGCCCTCCCATACCAGTTGACACAACTAACACTTTTTTGTCACCAACCGTACATAAATGTGAAGCATACTCTCTATTGCATGCAAGAAATTTATTCTGTGCATCTAGCATATCTGCAAGATACTTAACTCTACCTGGATCTCCAGGAAGTATTGCGATATCAGCACCCTCTATCATTTGTTGGCTCAATTTAATATGGTATAGAACCTCATTCACAGCTGCTTGTCTATTTTCAATGTTATTATTTGACACTTAAGCTTCCCAAGTATTAACTGATACAAACATAATAGTATTTGAATAATAAAAAAACAAGAACCCACTCACTAAGAAATCAACGTTTTGAATTCACACACAAATTATCCAAAAATAAAAGAATATATCATACTTAGCGATTTAAATAGACCCAACAAGGCTATCAAATCTTGAAAACTAGGTTAATCCAAAAGCAGAAGAGAATCACATAAAGAAGCAGTAAATAAATCTGGATTAGTTAGTGATTAAACTTCCATTAAGTCTTGTTCTTTCTTAGCCGCTAACGCGTCAGCCTGAGCAATTATTTTATCAGTAATTTTCTGAATATTATCTTCTGCTCTTTTTGCTTCATCTTCTGTTATTTCTTTTTCTTTAAGAAGTTCTTTAATATCGTTATTAGCATCACGACGAATGTTTCTAATATAAATTCTACCATTTTCTGTCTCAGACTTAACTAACTTAACCAACTCTCTTCTTCTCTCTTCATTTAGTGCAGGCATAGGCACTCTTAAAGAATCTCCTAAGTTAGTTGGATTAAGACCAAGATCAGAGGTAATAATTGCTTTCTCAATTTGACCAGAAAGACCCTTTTCCCAAGGGGTAATACCCAAAGTTCTAGCATCTAAGACCGTAACATTAGCCACCTGAATAATTGATGTAGCTGACCCATAATAATCTATAGTAACATGGGTCAAAATATCAGGGTGTGCACGCCCTGTTCTAATTTTAGCTAAATCATTAGCCAAAACATCCAGAGACTTATTCATTCTGCTTTCAGCATCTTTTAGAATCTCATTTATCATAAAAAATAATCCTTTTAAAAAAATTAGTCTAGAGTAACCCAAGTACCATGTTTTGAATCAATTACAGCATCAACTAAAGCATTAGATTGAGTCAAATCAAACACATATATTGGAATACCAAAATCTCTACATTGAGTAAAAGCTCCCAAATCCATAACGCTTAGCTCTTTAGCAACCACCTCTGAAAAAGTAATCTTCTCAAAACGCTTAGCATCTGAATATTTATTTGGATCTTTATCATACACACCATCAATAGTTGTAGCTTTTAGCAAAGCATCTGCATTAATTTCTACAGCTCTTAAACTAGCTGTAGTGTCAGTAGTTACAAATGGATTACCTGTACCGCCTGCAAAAAGCAAAACCTTACCAGCAGCTAGTGACTGATTAAACTCATATGCACTAGCCACTTTAAGCAAACCATCAATACCCTTAGCTGAAAAAACATCTACATCCACCTTCTCACTAATAAGCATATCACGCAAAGCTAAAGCATTAATCATAGTAGCAATCATACCCATTGAATCTGCAGTAGCTCGTTTAATTTTGTCACCAAAATTAGCTCTACCACCACGCAAAATATTACCACCACCAACAACTATAGCTATTTCAACACCTTGTTCAATAAGGGCTTTAATTTGATCTACGATAGGCTTTGCAGACTCAACATTTATACCAAAACCATGATCTACAGATAAAGACTCTCCACTTAACTTAAGAAGAATTCTCTTAAGTTTTGGAGATTTTTGAGAATATTCTGACGAATCGTTAGACATATATCAACCTTTAATTTGGTTCATCACCTCTGCTGCGAAGTCTTCTTCTTTCTTTTCAATACCTTCACCAACATCTAGACGAATGAAGCTAATTACTTTCGCGCCCTTGTCTTTAATAAGCTTTTCAACTTGGATGCTTGGATCTTTAACGAAAGCTTGACCAGTTAAGCTAACTTCGCCAGTAAACTTCTTCATACGACCCACAACCATTTTTTCTGCAATCTCTTTTGGCTTACCAGATTGAATAGCAATCTCAACTTGGATAGATTTCTCTTTCTCTACAACATCTGCAGGAACATCTTCAGGATGAATATACTGAGGATTAGCTGCTGTTACATGCATAGCGATATCTTTAGCAAGATCTTCATCACCACCTTCTAAAGCAGCAACCACACCAATTCTACCACCATGAACGTACGCACCTAAATTATTAGCTTCTGTAGTTTTAACTCTACGAACTTGAATGTTTTCACCAATCTTAGCAACTAAAGCTTTCCTAGCCTCTTCAACAGTTTCACCCGTTGATATCTTAGCTTCCAAAACTTCTTCGATAGTTTTTGCATTAGCAGCATGAGCAGCTTTCACAGTCTCTTTTACAAATGCTTTAAAGCTGTCATCTCTAGCAACGAAATCAGTTTCTGAATTGATTTCAAGCAATACAGCTCTACCGTCAGCAGCATAAGCTTCGACAACACCTTCAGCTGCAACACGAGAAGCCTTTTTATCAGCTTTTGCTTGACCAGAGATTCTCATCTCTTCAGCAGCCTTTTCAATATCACCTTCAGCAGCAACTAGAGCCTTCTTACACTCCATCATACCTGCTCCAGTTCTTTCTCTAAGTTCCTTTACTAATTTAGCAGAAATTTTTGACATTACTTTAGCTCCTATTTGTCTTCTTGTGCTTCTGTAGCTTCATCAGCCTTTGCTTCAATTGCTCTATCTAAACCTTGAGCATCAGTTATAGCGTCAGCAAACTTCTTCATATAGAAAGATATAGACTTAACTGCATCGTCATTACCTGGAATTATATAATCTATATTTTCTGGGTTTGAGTTTGTGTCTACTATTGATACGACTTTAATACCTAGCTTCTTAGCTTCTTGAATAGCAATATGCTCTTTGTTGCTATCAATAACAACAATAGCATCAGGAATACCACCCATTTCTTTAATACCACCAAGAACTTTTTCTAACTTCTCAATAGTTCTTAGGTTCTGAAGCATTTCTTTTTTAGTTAAAGATCCAAAAGTACCATCTTCTTTCATCTTTTCTAACTGAGCTAATTTTTTTATAGATTGTCTAACAGTTTTGTAGTTAGTAAGCATACCACCTAACCATCTGTGACTTACAAACGGCATACCGCATCTTTTAGCTTCAGTTTCTATGATATCTTGAGCTTGTCTCTTAGTACCAACAAAAAGAACTTTACCACCATTCGCAACAGTTTTACCAACAAAGTTAACAGCATCTTGAAAAAGAGGAACTGTTTTTTCTAAGTTGATGATATGTACACCATGGTTAATTCCAAAAATGTAATCACTCATTTGAGGATTCCAGAAAGCTTTTTTGTGTCCGAAGTGAACACCTGCAGATAACATTTCTTTCATTAAAGACATTTTATTAATCCTTATTATTTGGGTTATATCTAACATCTCAAACTAGCTTAAATATCACAAAAGACACCCTTTAAGCTAGCATTAATTATTAAGATGTATGATCTATTAATTAAACATTTCGCTCACACATATAAGGTGTAAGCCGAGAGATTCTACCACACTTGATTTATAAATTACAAAGGGTATTTTATCTTTCTTTTAGGTGCTACAATATCTTAGAAATGACTTAATAAAATAATAATATGATTTCATTAATAGTCGCATATGACAAAAATCTTGGTATTGGTAAAGAAAACTCTCTGGCATGGAAACTATCAGAAGACCTTAAAAATTTTAAAAAAATTACAGAGAATAACTATATTGCAATGGGTAGAAAAACTTTTGAATCAATTGGTCATCCCCTTCCAAATAGGAAAAATATCATCTTAACTAGAGATAAAAAATACAAACAAGATAAATGCCTAATAATAAATAATACCCAAGATATTTTAAATTTCGCCAAATCAAAACCTCATTATGAAATTTTTATAATAGGTGGAGCACAAATTTACAAAGAATTCTTAGAGCATGCCACTAGATTATATATAACTGAGGTTGACACAAGAATGAATGCTCTTGATGCATTTTTTCCACAATGGAATAAATCAAAATACAAACGCATTGGCTATAAAGAATACGAAAAAGATGATAAAAATGAGTTTAATTTTACTTTTAGCGTTTTTGAAAAAAAACTATGATAAAACAATTTAATAGAACTTCAATATCTAATAATGTATATTTATAACCATAAGAAAGCCTGCGGGAAAAAGAAATGTTCACCCAATCTTCAGACACAATTTTAATGGTAGATCCTGAGTATTTTGCAACTACCACATATGCAACAGATATTGATAATAAATCGTTTAGGAAAGAAGTTAAATTCAAAGGCAATGCCATCCAGCTTCTTGCTAAGGAAGAATTCTATGAAATGGTTAACTATATTAGATCTCACAATATAAAAGTCATCACAATGAAGTCGCCCAAAGGTGCCTCTGATGCGGTATTTGCAAATGACTGGCTTTCAACACACATTATAAATGGGGAACCTTACGTCTTTGTTTACCCTATGTACGCAGAAAGTCGTAGGTGTGAAGT
The DNA here is from genome assembly GCF_002211785.1 of Francisella halioticida. Lineage (NCBI taxonomy): Bacteria > Pseudomonadati > Pseudomonadota > Gammaproteobacteria > Thiotrichales > Francisellaceae > Francisella > Francisella halioticida. The sequence goes on along the minus strand of NZ_CP022132.1, from coordinate 410,734 downwards.
ACAAGTAGAAGAGCTATTAAAAACGTTAAAAATCAATACGGGTATCAAATACAAAGTCGAAGATTTTCGTGGCGATTATAGCAGAGCTCTCGAAGGTAATGCAGCTCTAGTATTTGACAATTCTTCTAAAAAAGTTTTTTTATCTAAGTCTTGTCGCGCTGACGAAACACTCGCAAAACAAGTTGCTGACAAACTTGGTTTTGAGCTAATCTATTTCACAAGTTATGATCATACCGACAACCCAGTATTTCAAACGACTCAGATACTAAGTATAGGAGAAAAATTAATATTTGTCTGCTTGGAGTCAATTAAGTGTGAAAAAGAGCGAGAAATGGTAATTAATGCCTTAAGTGAATCAGGTAAAATTATCATTGACATTTCGGTTGGTCAAATCTTATTACGCTGCTGCAACACTCTTGAAGTCAAAAACAAACAAGGCACCAGCTATTTAATACTATCATCAATGGCTGATATGGGATTTACTAAAGAACAAAAAGAAATTATTGACCAACATTGCACCCGGCTTCCATGCCATGTAAAAACTATAGAAGATGTTGGTGGAGGCACAGCTAGATGCATGGTTGCTGAAATACTAAGGGTGTAATCCAAACAAAAGAGTCCAACTTAAATAATTATCCTAACCCTAACGTCAGAAACATGCCTAAGTTTTACTAAAAACACCTATCACTTTCAAATATGCTAACCAATAAACTCATGCACCACCTGAAGTAGCTTATCGGGTTCTTCAATGTATGGAAGATGACCTACATTTTTAAATTTAAAATATTTTGAATTGGGCATTAATTCAAAAAGATTCCTTATATTTTTTTCATAAAAAATAATATCTTTTTTACTTCCCACTATTAAAGCTGGTGTTCTAACAGTCTTAATCCATCCTGTAGAATCAAAATTATCGACTGCACTTCGCTGATTCTTAAATCCTATTAAAGTAAATGGATGTGGTTTTTTTGCTATTGTTTCAATAATCTTATCTACATTAAGTTCATTTGACAAAAAGCTATCTGAATAAGCCCAGGGTAGAAACAATTTAGCTAAGATTTCTGGCGCTATAGTATCATTATTTAAAAGTGCATAAAAAGCTTGCATAAACAAACTATAATGTTTTGTAATTTTTGTTGCGGAATTTAATATAATGATATTCTCACATAATTCTGAATAATCATGTGCTAGTTGCTGCACAATGAAGCCTCCCATCGAATAGCCTATAAAACTTGCTTTTTCTATATTTAGATAATCACAAAGATTTTTAACATCTTTAGCTAACTGTTCCATAGAATATTCTTGATCTGGACAATCCGTCTGACCTGAACCTCTATTATCAAACAATATTATCTTATATTTCAAGGCAAGCTTATCTGCAAATTTACCCCACGTAATATGATCAGCGCCAAAACCACTAATCAAAACAAGAGGATAACCCTCGCCTCTTATTTCATAATATATATTTATATCATTAACTTTTACTTTAGGCATTTTCTTTATCCTAGCTGTTAAGTAGCAAAACATATAAAATATATTATATAGGAAAACAAAAGCGCCAGATACAAATCAGAACAGACAGGTATAAAAATAAATTTGGTATTCCGTAAGAGAATTCTCTCCCTGCTCTTTAGTGATTAATTATACCTCAGACCAGTTTGTTACTTTATGTTCTGCTTAGATACATACCAACTCTTGAATTTAGCATATTTTATATGGCATGTGTTTTATAAATTATTTTTGATAGCTAAGTTTAAATTCTAAGTTAGAGTTTGACAATATATTATCCTAATCTTGAGATTAAGAAACAATGCTCCTACTCACTGAATAGCAAAAAGTGACGATTTCAAATTAAATTCTAGACATTCTTATCATACTTATTATTTTTTGAGATTATATAAAACCAAAAAGCTGCTGCAATACCCCAAATATAATTTAAAAGGTTGCCTACAGCCTCATATAGCGGTAAATTAGAGGAAAAGTATCCATGTCCTTTCAAAGGAGAAAGTACCAAATAATTAAAAAATATAACTACTACCCCAATAATAGAACCTCTTATAAACCATTTCTCTTTCAAAAAAGGTAAAACTAATAATAAAGCCCATACACCACCCCATACACAATCTTGATATAAGCCAGTTTTAAATGCTACTAAACTAGGATTACCATATATTAGAGCTTCTATACAATCTAAAACTACAGCCCCTACAACACCTGATGCAAAAGCACATGATAATTTTGTTAATAAATTCATAATTATTTATATCTAAATTAAATTTCCTCATATTTAATCATACGTTTCATATAAATGTAAATGTAAATGTAAATGTAAATGTTTATTTTTAAAAACTTAAACACTAACAGTTTAACATTAGTTGTAAAATCTCCATTTGAAATATTATGCACAACAATCTCAGCTGACAAGCACTAATTTGTATGTAAGCTTTCCATTGAGAAATAGTTTCACAGCTCTCTACAGCAGAAATGTTTTTCCAAAGACAATACCAGTCACCCCATAACAAGCATTCTAGTTCTTAACTTATATTATTAGAATAATTAATAGTTTCTTAAGGTAAAAAAGTTCTTCTGTAGCGCTACATAAAAATCAAAAATAACTGTCAGTGCATAAACAGTTAAGATATTATCAAAAGCACTTAATTATAAGGTTTTAAATTTGGCATCCCGTAGGGGATTCGAACCCCTGTTGCCGCCGTGAAAGGGCGGTGTCCTAGGCCTCTAGACGAACGGGACATAAGACTTGAAGTCACTGTTTCCAGTGATATGAAGTGTATTATAATGACTTCTATAATTTAGTCAAGGTTTTTATGGAAAATATTCAATTAATTTTCATCACTTGTGAGTACATAATAACCCCTCACATTCAAAGCTTGTTTTAATATCCACTTAGGAATCTTTATGCATTAAGAGTAATAATACTAAAAACTATATATATTTTGTTATAAGTAAATCCCATACTGGCCCTATGATACGCTGCTTGCAAAAGTCTTTTGCTTTAATAGGAAATAGTAACAAACTAGCATTACGATAAAAAATAATAAAATCGAAGATATCGAGTGCAACTCATTTACACCTTGAAAATATGCTCCAAATACCGTTAATATCATATATAAAAAAATACTCCATGAAGAGGCAAATGCTTTCTTAACTCCTTTAGCTGAACGATAATAACTCAAAGCATAAGCTACAAATAATATAACATGTATAATTAATGAAAATAGTACTGCCTTAAGGCCAGACTGTATTATTAAATAATAAACTAATAAATATACAAACCCACTTAATATACGCCCACAAGGAACATGAAATATATCACTAGTCTTCTTCATTTGCGTATTTAACTTAACATATGCAATAGGTATTGCAACACAAGTTAAAAGTTGAAAAACAGCAACAACGATCATTAATTGTTGCCAACTTCTAAAGAACAAAACTATAACTATACATATAAGCAATCCAAAAATTAATGATCTCCTAGAAAGGTTAAATTCTTCATTCATTTTTGCAAAAAATGCTGGCATTTGCTTATCTTGAGCCATTCCTGTAAATATTCTTCCAGCAGAACCTGCATAAACCGTTGCTGTACCAGATGGACTTATTGCAGCACCTATGTATAAACATATTGCAAGCACATTTAAGTTAAGTAGTAACATTAATTGAGCAAGTGGGGATGTAAAGTTCAACTGATGCCAGCCATGTGCTAATAACTTACTTGGCAATGCTCCAATAAAAGCGACTTGCAACATTAAATAAATAACCAAACATATTAATATACATCCTGTTAATGCTAAAGGAAGATTACGTTTTGGGTTTTTAATTTCTGAACAAAATGTCGCTATAGTACCAAAACCATAAAAAGAATAGAAAATACCACAGGTAACTACAGCTGAGAAAACTGCACCATAACCATAAGGATTAAAACTATCGTGATATGAAACAAAGTTATGTGAATTATAAGAGGTATAAAACAGTATTATTGCTGTAAGTATAGGAACACCAATTTTAAAGATAGTCATAAAATTAGCGAACTTAGTTAATGTCTTAACTCCCCAATAGTTGATCAACCCATAAATAAATATTAAAACGATTACACCTAAGATACCTAAATAAGTAAGGTCATGATTAGAAAATACATAAGGCTCAATTTTTGGATAGGCTGTACTTAAGTACTAAATCGTTGCTTGTGCTTCTGATGGAATTGTTAAAAGCAATCCAACCCAATAAGAAATTGCTATTACAAAGCCCATATCTGGATTATGACTTACCGTCAATAACCTACCAAAAAGCCCTCGAACAGGTTTAAATGAAGCAACCTCACCAAGTAATAAGGATAAAATCAAGACCATCCCTGCACCAATTAACCAAGATAATAATAGATGCTGAACCAACTTGTCTTGAGGCATAGTACGCTGCAAATAACCAACCACTTCCAATAATACAACCAACCCCAATAGCTATTGCAGAAAAAAGCCCTGGGCCACTATTTATATTTTCCATTAATTTTAGTTTTTTTGTAAAAAGTAAGTTTTTACAGTCTAGCAAAAATATATTTTATTAGATAACTTGCTACAGCAAACTTAAAAATGATAGTAATAACTATATTTGGAACATTAAACTATTAATTATTTATTAAAAAAATATTAATTATTAACAAAATTATTTATTGCATTTGATATTCTTGAAATCACTTTTTCTTTGCCTAGTAGTTTTAAGGTAACCCCAATATCTGGAGACTGGCCGGAACCTGTAATAGCAACACGTAGAGGCATACCAACCTTACCCATACCCACATCACATTGCTCTGCGGTACTACCCACAATGTGATGTAATACTTGTGGATCTTGCCACTGCTCAGAACTTAAAGATTCAAATTTTTCTAATGCTACCTTTAATATACCTCCAGTAACCACTTTAAAATGCTTTTTAATAGCTTTTTCATCATACTGAATATCGTCATTATAAAAATAACTAGATTTCTCAGTAAGCTCAACTAGTGTATCAACTTTTTCGGCCATTACGGTAACTAGCTCTTGTAAATTAGGACCACTACTAATATCTAAACCTAGTTTTGAAAAGTGGTACTCTATCTCTGGACGAATATCCTCAAATTTAGACTCTTTGATATAATGCTTATTTAGCCACTTAAGCTTCTCAAAATCAAAACGTGATGGTGAAGCACTGATATGGTCTAGATTAAAACTACTAATCATCTCTTCAAGTGAAAAAATTTCTTGATCACCATATGACCAACCTAGCCTAACAAGATAATTAAGCATTGCTTGAGGTAAATAACCATCCTCACGGTAGGCCATGACATTTACAGCGCCATGACGCTTAGATAGTTTTGCTCCATCTGGCCCAAGAATCATCGGTACATGAGCAAATATCGGAATATCAGCATTTAAAGCTTTATAAATATTAATTTGCTTAGGAGTATTATTAATATGATCATCACCACGAATAATATGGGTAATTCCCATATCCATATCATCAACAACAACACAAAAATTATAAGTTGGTGAACCATCAGTTCTTTGGATAATCATATCATCAAGTTCTTGGTTAGCTATAGAAATTTTACCTTTTACAGCATCATCCCAGCTTATGACTCCAGTTTGAGGGTTTTTAAATCTTATAACAAAGCTATCACCCTCTTCTGGTATATAGTTTTCATCACGACACTTACTATCATAACCAGTTTTAAAGTTGTTCATCTGCTGATATTCTCTTAGCTTATCTAGCCTCTCTTTAGAACAACTACAATAGTATGCTTTACCTTCAGCTATAAGCTGATCAATAACTTCTTTATATCTATCAAAGTGTTTAGTCTGATAATAAGTTTCACCATCATTTTTTAAACCTAGCCAATTCATACCATCTAAAATTGCATCGACCGCTTCTTGTGTAGATCTTTCTATATCAGTATCTTCAATTCTTAGAATAAATTTGCCATTATTCTTTTTTGCATATAACCAGCTAAATAATGCCGTACGCACTCCACCAACATGTAGAAAACCTGTTGGGCTTGGTGCAAATCTTGTTGTAACCATAATTAAATACCTTAGAAATAAAAAATTGTTTAAAGATTAAACTAGAAGGTTAATTATTTCAAGATTTTAAGAATTAATTTAACTGATAAAATACCTATGTAGTAATTAAAAACTAGAAATTTATAGTTATAGATAAATATATATGCTTTAATTGAGGAAAAATTATTTAAAACTAAAATGCCACGAATAAGTCAACTACAGCTTGATGAGAGTGATATTGTATTTCACCCACCTATGGGAAATAGCTATCAAGCAAATAAAGTAGCAAAAAAAATAATATTTCTATTACAAAAAAATAAAAAAACTCAAGAAATTATAGAAGATCTTGGCAAAGAGTATGATGCACTTGAAGAAGATTTGTACATTGATGTTAGTGATTTTATTTTAAAACTTAAAATATATAATCTGATATAAATGAAGATAGCAATAAGTGGATTAAATAACACTGATAACCCTGCCCCAGGGATACCCGTTGCAAAAAGCTTAAATAACGAATTCTCTCTTATAGGCTTAAGCTATAATGCTACCGAGCCAGGTAATTATCAAAAATTATTTTCAAAAACCTATCTAATGCCATATCCATCATCTGGGTTTGATGAATTAAAAACACGCCTAAAATATATAAAAAAAAAGACAACATCCAAATAATCATACCAAACTTAGATGCTGAACTACCCTTATATATCAAGTATCAAGATCAAATATCCAAAGAAATAGGTATAAGCCTCTGCTTACCCTCGCAAGAAAATTTTGAACTTAGAGATAAAAATAGGCTAGATAAACTCTGCCGCAAATTAGGTATAAAATATCCTAAGACCTACCAAGTAAATACAATCACAGAACTTCATGAAACTATAGAAAAACTAGACTTTCCTTTAATGATAAAAGGTAACTATTATAAAGCATATAAAGTTTCTAGCACAAAGAGCGCGATAGATGCTTTTTATAATATATATAATGAATGGGGCTCGCCAATTTTGTTACAAGAGCATATAGATGGTGAAGAAATAAACTTAGCTGGCATTGCTAATGGTAAAGGTGATCTAAAAGGGGCTGTAGCAATAAAAAAGCTGACAACTACTGATTTAGGTAAGGTCTGGCTAGGTCTAACTATAAAAAATGATTTACTTCTGCTGACAGCTCAAAAATTCACAAAACAAACAAAGTGGCAAGGTGCTTTTGAGCTTGAATGTATAGTTAATAACGATGGCATATATATGATCGAAATCAACCCTCGCTTTCCAGCATGGGTACATTTAGCTACAAAACTAGGCATAAACTTACCAAAAATGTTAATAAAAATAATCCAAAACAAAAATTTTGAAACTAAATTAGACTACCCTATCAGTAAAATCTATGTAAGATTTGTTGATGAAACTATCGATGATTTTGATGAATATAAGAATTTAATTCTAAATAAAGAAACAAAAGAAAAATGAAAAAAAAATACTCAAAGCCTATAATAACTAAATTAGATTTTACAATGGCATCCAAATATGGAGGCTCTTTTTTTAAACAAAAAATAAGAGAAACTATCGATGATGTAAGTATAAATAAATTAGTTGAAGAATTTGGTAGTCCCATCTTCGTTTTTTCACAACAGCAGATAGAAAAAAACACAAAACCCTATATGAAGCATTCAGCTCAAGATACCCGAAAGTAAAATTTAGCTGGAGCTATAAAACTAATTACCTGAATCAAATATGTAAAATTTTTCATAACCTAGGATCTAGTGCTGAAGTAGTAAGTGAATTTGAATATCAAAAAGCAAGAAACCTTGGTATCAGTGGCAAAGACATTATCTTTAATGGACCATACAAACCCAAAAAAGATTTAAAAATTGCTGTTAAAGAAGGCGCAAAAATACATATAGATAATTTATTTGAATTAAACGATTTAGAACAAATAGCTAATGAACTACAAATAAAAATACCTGTTGCCATTAGAATCAATATGGATACAGGCATATATCCTCAGTGGAGTAAATTTGGTTTTAATTATGAGAATGGCGAGGCTTTAAATGCCATCACAAGAATACATAAAAATAACAAACTTCTTTTAACAGGTCTTCATACTCATATTGGTACTTTCATACTAGACACAAACGCTTACAAGCTAGCAACAAAAAAATTAATGCAACTCAAGTATGAAGTAGAGCAAAAATTTGATAGCAAAATAGAATACATCGATATAGGTGGTGGCTTTGCTAGCAGAAATAATCTAAAAGGTATTTACCAATCTCCTGATGTTATAGTACCTACTGCTGATGATTATGCTTGTGCCATAATAAATACAATCTATGAACAAAACAGATCTCAAGATTTACCAGAGCTTTATTTAGAAACAGGTCGTCATCTAATTGATGAAGCTGGATATCTTCTTACATCTATATGTGGCTGGAAAAGACTACCCGATGGTAGAAAAGGATATACCCTAGATAGCGGAGTAAATAATCTGTACACATCAACTTGGTACAATTTCAATATCGAAACAGATAAGGATTATGGTGATATTACTGAACCTTCTGAACTAAATGGTCCTTTATGTATGAATATAGACATTATTGAAGAAAATATAATGTTACCACCCTTAGATAGAAATTCAGTTTTATCAATTTCTCCTATTGGAGCCTATAATTATACCCAAGCAATGCAGTTTATAAGATATAAGCCTGCTGTAGTTTTAATTGATATAGATGGTCAACCTAGACTAATTAAAAAAGTAGATAACCTTGAGACAGTTAATTTTAGAGAAGTTCCATAAATGATAAAATTAAAAAATTTCTTAAAACCTTATAGCTCTATACTTTTTTTGGATAGTCAATTAATTTTTTTGGTCGTAGCATTATCCTTATTTATAAACCCTTCTATGACACTATGTGGGATAATAGCAATCTTAGCAAATATTATTTTTATAAAAATAATTAATATCTCAAATAATAACCTAATAAAACATGACTCTTACGATTGTAACGCCCTATTAGTAGGTTTATCTATAGGTTATCTATTACCTCTTTCTATTACCACTATCTGCCTTGTAGCTACTTTAACAGTTTTAACATTTATTACTTGCTATATTTTTGCAAAAATATTTAATAATTACCAATTACCTATACTATCACTACCCTTCTCAATAGTTGCAATAACTATCTATATAGCCTCAATAAAATTCTTAGGGCCTAATAATCACTTATTAAAAGATCTAACAAGTTTTGATATTAATTTGCCTATAGCCATCAATAGCTTCCTAAAAGTTCTTGGAAGTATATTTTTTCTCCCAAGTAATATTGTCGGATTAATAATATTATTTGTAATTTTCATTTCATCAAGAATAATGTTTTTCACTGCTATATTTAGTTACTTTTTCGGAATTTATTTTGAGTTTATCCTAAGTGGATCCTTTAGTCTAGCACTAAACGATTTATATGCTTTTAACTATATCCTCACGGGAATAGCTCTCTATGGAATATTCTTAGTTCCAACATTTAGAAGCCTTTTAATAACACTTTTTGCAATAGCTTCAACAGTTATTGTAACTAACACTTTTGAAATAATCCTAAACTATTACGCTACACCAGTATTTACTCTACCTTTTAGCATCGTAACTATAGCTTTTGTATTCACCCTCAAAAGCTTAGGGTACAATGATATTAACTATACTATTAAATCAACACCTGAAAAATCTTTTTTAAGCTATCTAAATAGAATCTATAGGTTTGGACAAGCCCCTAAAATTAGCTTACCATTTAGTGGGAAATAGTATGTTTATCAAGGCTTTAATGACAAATGGACTCATAAAAGAAAATATCAATTTGCTTATGATTTTGTAAAAAAAGAAAATGGTAAAACATACGTCGGTGAGCAAAATTCTTTACAAAACTATCTATGCTTTGGTGAAAGTATCTTATCTCCTGTAGAAGGTTATATTGTTGACTATAGGCATGACTTAATAGATAAACTGTCCCTGTTATTCAATACCACTTTATAAAATATTTTTATTCCTTGCTTTTATGCAGCATCTAAAATACCAGAATATACTTCATCAGGAGTCATATATCCAATACTAGAATGTAGTCTTTCATCGTTGTAAATATCAATATATTCTTTGATACCTACTTTAGCCTCTTTCATAGTTATATATGATGCCGGATAAACATTTTCATATTTCAGTGTTCTCCAAAATCTCTCAATTGCAATATTATCTATAGATCTTCCTTTAGCATTCATAGATATATTTATTTTATTATCAGATAATATTTTAATATGCTCTTTTGCTGTATATTGAGTTCCTTGATCAGAGTTAAAGATATCAGGTTTACCATATTTAAATAACGCTTCTTTTAACACACTAGTTGTTAGATGTGTATCCATAGTATTAGAAATCTTCCAAGCTAGTATTTTCTTGCTATGCCAATCTATTATGGCTGCTAAATATGCATACCCACATTCTAGTCTAATATACGTGATATCAGCACTCCATACCTTATTAGCTTTATCTATAACAACCTGATTCGTCTCATTTTTAAATACATTAAGTAAGTATGGATATTTCTTGTGTTGCTTATTAATGACAGTTGTCTTTTTTTTAGGATACAATGCCTTAATACCCATAAATTCCATAGCACTTTTGATTAGCTTCCTTCCAACTAGAAATCCTAATCTATTTAGCAACTTTACTAGCCTTCTCGTACCATAATATGGATGTTTAGTATGTATCAAATCCATTGCATTTAATAGTCTAATATCATCATTACTACTAAATTTTGATATTGGTGTATAATAGTACACACTCTTAGATACAGATAATAGTTTAAGCTGATTATTTAAAGATAATTCTAGCTTAGTATCTACAGAGTTTACTCTATCATTTGATGATACCAAGCTTTTTAGCTTTCCCATTAAAAAATCCCTCTCTACTATTACCTCGACTAGTTTTTTACTTGTTGCATCTTTATCTTTTCTAAGCTCATCTATTTCCTGCTTATACTCCTTAACAACAGAGCTTTTATCAAATGCTAAGCAAGCATTAGATAAAAATTGCTGCTTCCAATTATGCACGTTTTTAGGAAGTAAATCATACTTACTTGCTATCTCATTAACTGTCATATCGCCTTCTAGCAATTCTATAATTACTTTAGCTTTAAAATCAGCTGTATACGTTACTCTTTTTTTACTCATTTATCTATTTCCTAATTTATCTAGTTAAGTTTAACATCTAGGAATAAAAATCTTTCTAAAATCAGTAGCTTTTTCTGGGAACATTATACTCTCTATCCATAGCTTCTTTGAGAGAACTACACTAGGAATATCAGGTTGAGTATTGTTTTTTACCGTATTTACTTCAATTATTGCTCATAAAGGCTATTTTGCCCTATCTATATTCTAAGGTTATATTTTATTAAGATCGTAATGCTAAACTAAAATAGATACACTTGAGTTTAAATAGTTTAGAATATCTATTAGTATAAAATTCTAAAGTATAAGTTTAGATGTAGACACTAGACCCATCAAAACTCAAAGAGGTATTTATGTCCTTTCACTCTATCCAAGATGAGCTTCTAGAGAACTATAAATCTAGAGTTGAACTTAAATATAAAATGCTAAATGGCCTTTTTTTAAGTACTCCTTTTGATAAAAAATATAATGCAAACTTTAAATTAGCGACATTCTCTAATATTTGTAAAAATGAGCTAAAGAATGGTAAAGATCCCATAGAAATTATTGAAAATATATACCCCGAGATGTCAGATGAGGAAAAGCTCGAAACATTTATAAAATTTATTCGTTATATAGAAAGACAAATTGTTCTAATAGATGCACTTGAGGAAGCTGCTTATGCCAAAACACATGACCTAAATGGTGAATATAGTATAACCAGATTAGTTAGAAGAGTTGAAAGACATGATAAGCAAAACTCTTTAACTAGGGCTTTAAAAGAATACAAAACAAGACTTGTACTCACAGCACACCCAACTCAGTTTTATGCAAAGCTAGTATTACCTATCATTCACGATCTTAAAAAAGCTATCATAGATAACGACATAAACAAAATTCAAGATATTTTCCTACAGATGGGGAAAACTAGGTTTAGTAATAAAACTAAGCCAACCCCTGAAGGCGAAGCAATATCAATCATATGGTACTTAAATAACATTTTCTATAACACCATTCCCAAAGTTCAAAATAAACTAACTAATGATAATACTAATATTGAAATTGGGTTTTGGCCTGGAGGTGATCGGGATGGTAACCCTTTTGTTACAGCAAATGTTACCAGAAAAGTCTCAAAACATTTAAGAATAAATATTTCAAATTGCTATAACAAAGATCTAAAAAGACTTATTAAAAAACTAACTTTTGAAAATGTTCACGATGAACTCACGAAGATTAGAAAAAAATTAAAAGCTAATAAGTATTTATCCGCACAAGGTTTTCTAAGTGAAATAATTAAAGTAAAAAATATTGTAGATACACAGTACGACTCGCTATTTGTTGATAGGCTTGATAATCTGATTTTAAAAATAAAAATCTTTGGTTTTCATTTTGCAAAACTAGATGTTCGTCAAAATGCTAAAATACATAACCAATTTTTCACTGAAATTTTTAAAGAAAACTACAATTTAGACTATCAGATACTAAAAGACTCAGAAAAAATCAAACTTCTAGTTAAGCTTGCTGAACAAAAAAGTCTCGTAAATTTAAAAACTAATAGTGAACTAGCTAAAGAACTTCTAGAAACTATTGCTACCATACAATATATCCAACAGCAGAATGGCTATGAAGCAATTGAGAGATACATCATCAGTAATGCTGATTCTACTGTAAGCATATTAGAGGTTTTAACAATATTCGAACTTTTCAATAAAAATACTAAAAATCAGGATAAAATAAAAATTGAAGTTGTTCCATTGTTTGAAACCATGGAAGATCTGAAGAACTCAACACAGATTCTCGATGATTTACTTAAAATAAAACTCTATACAGATAACTTAAAAGCTTGGCAAAATATTCAAACAATTATGCTCGGCTTCTCTGATGGGACAAAAGATGGTGGTTACTTTATGGCTAACTGGTCAATCCTTGAAGCAAAGCGCGCGCTTAGTAAATATCTTAGTTCTAAAGGAATCAAACCTGTCTTCTTTGATGGTCGCGGTGGCCCACCTTCACGTGGAGGCGGTGATATGTTTTTATTTTATAGAGGTCTATCAAATGTGGTTTCAAATCATGATGTCCAGGTAACTATCCAAGGGCAAAGTATATCTTCAAAGTTTGGTAACTCCGATAGTGCTCAATATAACCTAGAACAGATACTAACATCAGGTTTATATGGGAAACTAAATCTACATAATGCACATAAATTAAGTTCTACAGAACTTGCTCTTATAAATGAATTAGGTAAGTTATCTTTTGAGACATATATAGAACTCAAAAATCATCCTCAGTTTATAAACTACCTTACAGAAGTAACCCCTCTCAAATATATTAGTGAAATGAATGTCGGATCTCGTCCTTCTAAAAGAAACTCTGGCAATAAGATTAAACTAGATGATCTTCGTGCTATTCCATATGGTGCTGCTTGGACACAGATGCGACAAAGTATTTTAGCCTTTTACGGTCTTGGAACGGCTATAGATTCTGTAATTAAAAAGGATCAGAACAATTTAGCTTTAATCCAAAAGATATATAGACGCTCACTTATAATTAAAGGAATCTTTGATAATGCATTACAAAGCATTGCCCAAACAAACTTCAATATGACTAAACATATAAGTAAAGATCCTAAATATAGAGATTTCTGGCAACAAATATTTAATGAACATACTCTAGCAAAAGAGTATTTATTAACAGTAACAGGTAAAAATGAAGATTTCCTACATGCTAACCCTATCAAAGAAAGATCAATAAAAATGCGAGATGATATTACTCTACCTTTAGTTATATTGCAGCAATATGCTCTTAATTGTTTAAGAGATAATCCAAACCATAAAAATAAGAAGCTTTTAGAAACTATAATTAAAAAATCTCTAGCTGCGAATATAAATGCAAATCAAAACTCTATATAAGCCTTTTACTATCTTTAAAACCATCTATGTATGCTTTCAATTACTGCAGGAGCCATAAATTCAATGTCATTTAGATCAAACCACTTTATCTCAGAGATTTCAGCGCATGGTTTGATTGGCTTAGTAATATTACCGGCATAACAATGTACTGATACAGTGTCTGTTCTATCATGATTATCTGTAATAATTTCACCAAGATACTTTAGTTCAGATGATTGCATTTGTATATCTAACTCTTCATCAAGTTCACGGAGAATTGTTTGTAGATGAGTCTCACCCTCATCTATCTTACCTCCTGGGAAATACCAAATAGTATTATCACGCACCCTTACAAGAAGCATCTTGCCATCATTAACACAAAGTAAAGCTGAAGTTCTTATCATTATCTGCCTACCTATTTCTATATTTTTCATATTCCAAACAGATATGATTACAAAAAAATAAAAATATATCTAGCTAAAAATATTATAGATCCTTAAGCTTATACCAGTATAGTCCGACTATGATCGCCATTAATACCAAATATATAGCTATAATATTAGTGATAGTATGAGTATGCAGATACCCTTGGATAAATGAGGTTATGCTTGATATAGCCATATTTATAAAATACATAACTGCAGCTGCAGTTCCTGATATATGTCTAAACATTGAGATACCCTTACCCATAGAAAGTGGAAATACTACTCCACAGACAAAATAAACAGTCATTGTAGCTACAATAAGCAAACTAATACTATTCTGCATAAAATAACTAAATATAAAAAATAGTAATATTAAAAACATAAAAAAGTGAGTCACTGTAAAAAATATCTTACTTACAGAATAATAATCAAGTAACTTACGCGTAATTATCGGAGCTGGTAAAAAAGAGCATCCCAGAAAGATTGCTAACTTACCGAAATAGGTTGGTGAATAACCCATTACATCTTGGATCAAAAACGGTCCTAAAGTATTAAAACTTATCACCATAGAGTATGGCTACCCCCATTACTATGCATAGACTAATAAATTGTTTATTAGATACAACCTCAGCAATATTTATATATATTTGTGACAATTTTAACTCTGATTTTTTTACAATAGTCTCTGGAATATATATAAAAACAAGTATCGTTATTACGAATGTAATTATAGCAAAAAAATAAAAACCAGATTTCCAACCAAAGTACTCTTGTAGAAAACCTCCAATTATAGGTCCTATAATTGGACCTACTCCCCAAAGAAAACCAATGGTTGGGCCAAATCTCAAAAGCCTCTCAGGGGGTAAAATATCTGAAAAAATTCCTCGACTTAGCACCCCCATAGCTCCCATTAAAAACCCTTGAAAAAACCTTACTACCAATAGTACATATTCATTAGGTATTAACGGGGGTAAAACACTTACTATAATAAACAATACACATGAAGCTCTTAATAGGGTTCTACGCCCTATAGCATCAGTTATGATACCAATGATAAAATTTCCTAAAGCATAGCCTATCAAATACATTGAAATAACCATCTTTGAGGTTGATGCACTAATGTTTAATGAAGAGCTAATTCCAGGCAATGATGGAGCAAATAAATCAATACTCATCCCCATTAAGATAAAGAATGATAAGAGTATAATTATTCTTATTTTAATTTTATCAATATTGATAGTGGACATTATTTTTTTATTAAAAAGATCTAAGAAGATGACAATTCTATCAAAAATCAAGCTAATAATAGTTATTTAATACATAGTAATTATAAAATTTTGTATATTTAGCGTTAAATAAAATATCTTAAGCTACAAAAAAACCTTGTTGGAATTTTTTATATAAAATATAATATAATTTTAATAATTCTACTTTTTCTCTATGAATATAGTCAACTATGCTAAAACTCGTTATACAACTAAATCTTATAATCAAACAAAAAAATTAACAAAACAACAAATACAGCAAATAAAAGATATTCTTAGGTTTACACCATCAAGTGTAAATTCTCAACCTTGGCATTTTATCCTAACCACTTCTGATCAAGCAAAATCTAAAATTGCTAAAGCTGCTGAGAATATTCATCCTAAGAATGTAGTAAATATCAATGATTGTGCTTTAGCTATTGTACTTTGTTTTAAAACAAATATCGATGATAACTATCTAGAAAAGCTCTTAGATCAAGAAAGGAAAGATGGTCGCTTCCCTACTCCTGAATTTGAAAATATGCAAAGAGATGTACGTAAAAAAATTGCATTAGCATACAAAGATATGCCCCAAGAGTTACAAAACTGGGCAGAAAAGCAAGTTTACATTAGTCTTGGCAATCTCCTACTTGGATTAGCAGGCTTAAAACTACACGCCACCCCAATGGAAGGTATTGATCCACATATCATAGATGAAGAATTTAGCTTAAGAAAGAAAGGTTTTAAAACATCTTTAGTTGTAACAGTTGGCTACAGCTCAGAAGATGATTTTAATGCTAAACTACCTAAATCAAGACTTCCTGAAAAAGAAATATTTACTGAAATTTAGTTATTTAAATATTTTTTCTAATATTTTGATGTAAAATCACTCCTCTTGAGATCCGTATAATTTATCTATTTTTTTAAAATATTTAGAGATATATTAGGGGTTCTATTCAGGAAGGTACGGAATTTCCGCGAGCATAGCTGTAACTACTGATATATCTAGTTTACAGCTGACAAATTGATTTTAGAATTACTAAGCAAAGATTCTATAATCCCTTGTAAATCAAGGCTTTCAGTACCTTTGTTAAATTCATACATTCCAATCAAATTAATATGTTGCCACGCTACAGGTGAAAATCTTATGATTTGTTCACACTTATCTTCCATTCCTTTATCTTTATAATAGCTATAGATACCCGACAAAATCGATGCGTTATAGAAAATAATGCAATTTGCTATTAATCTAGCACTTTCATTATTGATGATTAACTCTTTTTCAGTTTTACCAGTAAGTTTACGTGAGCTAACCTTAGCAATTGCTGACCTTAACTGATGATATGATTCTCCTCTATTAAGAGATCTATGAACATTTTTTCTAATTTGTTCATCATCTATGTAATCTAACATATATAAACTCATTATAATTTTGTTAAGTTCCACCAAAGCACGCAATGTATCATTTGACTTATATGATGATAACTTTCTAACTATATGACTTTGGGTATTTTTCTTAAGTCCAAGAGTGGTTAAAATCCTAAGAATATTATCCCACTCTTTTATTATTAGCTTAGCATTAACCTGCTTCGATGGTTTGACAGTATATTTCTCATATATTTCTATCTTATCAAAAGAAACTAAGTTAATTTTAGCTTTTTCATCTAATTTAGTAAATCTTGGCATGAAACGATATCCAAAGAAATGTAATAGTGCAAAATTAAGTCTGTTTATACTATGCATATCACCAGATACCGCTGAGATTCTTACATCAGTAGTATTGCTGTTTAAAATATCAAATAAATAGTGGCTTTCATGTTCATTAGCACCAATAATTTTGGAGCACAAAGGAAGACAATTTGCGAATAATGTATATGCTGATATACCTTTTCCAAAGCCAAAATATTTTGATGAATGTCTTGCTTTAATAGTGTTATATTTAGTTTCCAGCTTCTGCCCATCAACACTAGCATGTATTCCATAGTCAGCTAATGTATATTTCTCAAAGATAGGTAACTTTTCTACTTTGTTCATAATTACATCGTTGGCTTCAGATAGGGTTTTAATACGAATAAAGTCATTAGACGCTGATTCTAACTCATGTTGCTTGATATCACTTATATCTTTCATCCTATAAATATCACTGCCTGTACCTTTAGCAACAATGCATGCGGATATTGCTGACTCCGTGGCATGATTCTTAGAATACTTAGGTAGGACATGAGTGAATTTTTTTATAAATCCAGAGGCTTTTATAGCGTGAGATATTACATCGCTAATGCTTACTGTTGCAAGGTTTTCATAGAATGGGTTATTAACTCCATCATCTATCTTCTTGTATGGTAATCTCCACCTTAACAACTCCCCCAGCTTATTATATTTAATTTTTATTTTCTTATTAACGCCAGTACTTATATTTTTATTAATGTCGTGGTATTTGCTACTTAACTCTTTTTCAAACTGTTTAAGAATAGTGTTTATATCCGTCTGAAGTAACTTATTTCCGAGCTTTTCAACCAATTTTGACTTATGTTTGTTCCAGTCATCATCTTGAATTAATTCATCATTTAATGATTTGTAGCTTAAGCTATCTGCTATGGTAATAGTACCGTTACTAATACCTTTTTCTATAAGCATGTATAACATAAACTCATAACGATCTGCATTTATTTTCTTGATTTTTTTACTGCTATTTTTGAGCCTTATTTTCTCAATCACATAACGCCTTAATGCTCTAGGTATAAAAGATATACAAAACTCATCAAAGGTATATTCTTTAAAAGAGTTATTGCTATTAAGATGTGCTTTAAAAAAGTTTATAGCTTCCGATAATTGCTTATCTTTAGATTTGAAATTAATAACCTTAAAACTTGCTCTAAGATTCTGTTTAATTGATGCTGATGATTGAGCATAATATTCCCAGCGGTGAAATTCAGCATTAAATTGAGGCTTCCTAAACTTTCTAATTAAATTGGGTAAGAATTCTTTTGGGACAATATCATAGGCTTTATGTCTAAGTTCATTATCCATTATATTTTTATTGCCAAGTAAGGCTAAAATATCTGCCGCTGAGTTTCTATCTTTATTTTCATCATATAAAAACTCTTCATATGCTTTATTTTGATGCTCATCAGCATCTGCTATATAACGATTAACTTTATGGTTGAAACTAAATATTAAATAATCATTTATTTTTTGATAACGATGGAAGGCATAACATATAAGGTACAATCGAGCTAAGTTCTTTTTTCTCATATGCTTTAAACAATATATAGTATGGTACTCTGCTAAATCAGCATAATATAAAATATTTTGTTCAGTTAAATCCAATTTCTTTATGATATGAATGGCTTTATGATATATTTCAATTAAAAACTGATGCTTCTCAACTGTACTTTTAATATCTCTAGTAGCAAAATCTTTTTGATCTTTTTTGATGATCGTTAATTGATAATAATCATCATTTTTTTCTAAGAGTTTTTGAAGCTCTACTCTTAATGGTTTATCCATTAACAAATATAGCTTATTACTCAACCGATTCTTTTCATTTTCTAAAGCTTGTGAAACAATTTCTTGAAGTACACTATACCCAGGTCTAACCACTTTATTTTGATGGCAAAAATCTAAAATTGAATCAAATATGTATTTTGGTACTACATGTTGTTTAGCTAGGTTCTTCGCATGTTTCTCTAGTTTTTTTCTAAAATTATTTTCATATGAGAACATTCCATATTTTTGTAGGATGGCTTGCCGATTTTGATATATAAAATGCTTACTTGGGCTTTTCATAGGGAACTTAGAGCCTGGATAGTAAGTTTCAATTATATGCCATACATCTTGCCTTACTCCATGTAGTGTAAAGCTAAAAAAATACTGGGATAATCGGAAATATTCCACCTGCAGTATATAATCAATTTTAGATGATAAGTCTACTAGAGAATTTAAATATAAATGATCAGCTTCATCCAACTCAAATAAGAAATCACGATCTTGCTTCTCTAATTTTGGGAGAGAGTATAAATTATCGAATTCATCTGCAGATAAAATTTTAAGTCTTGCCATATTTGATAGTTTTTGTACCAGTATAAACGTCCGTTAATTCTAAACTTTTTTGTTATAGATATATATTTATAATTACCTGGCTATATTGTATAATTATAAGTAATATTTTACATTAATCCTTACCAGTAGTTAAAATGTCTCAAATTATTGCTTATATTAGGGTCTCTACTAGCAAGCAGGATATCAAGAATCAAAAGCTTGAAATTTTTGAATATGCTAGAAAGCATAATTTAAATATAACCAAATTTATAGAAGTTGAAGTTTCATCAAAAAAATCAATTAAGAGCAGAAGGATAGAGGAACTATTAGAAAAGCTGAAAGAGACTGATACCTTGATTATTACTGAATTAAGTAGATTAGGAAGAAGCACATCTGAGGTTATTGACTTAGTGAATCAGCTTATTAAAAATAAAATACGTCTAATCGCTATCAAACAAGGTTTAGATATAACAGCTCATGATATGGCTTCTAAGGTAATGGTCACCATGTTTTCTCTATTTTCGGAATTAGAAAGAGATCTTATTAGTTCTAGAACAAAAGAGGCTCTGGCAACCAAAAAGTCACTAGGTATAAAACTAGGTAAGCCAAAAGGAACAATTCAAAGAAGTAAATTTGATGATGACATTGATAAAATCAAAGAGTTACTTTTATTAGGGCTTTCAGTTAGAAAAATTGCTAATTACTTAGGATTATCTAACCATATAGGACTAAATAACTATGTAGTTAGTCGTAAATTAAAACAAAATCTCCATGTATAAGATAACCTAAGTATAAAGTATGAAAACCCGAAGAACTGTAAAGCCTTTGTTTATAAGGGGTTATGAGATTATAGTTTTATGTTGATAAAATCAATTTGTCGGCTGTAAGCTATGTATAGCAGTAATTACAGCTATGCTCGCGGAAATTCCGTACCTTCCTGAATAGAACCCCTAAATCAAAACTTCCTAAAGAAAAAATCTTCACTGAAATCTAATCATTAAAACCTATCCGAGAAATATTTGATGGTAAATCATCTAAAAAACTGTCTCTCTTGATGAACTCACAAGCTTTATTATCCTAAAATTTTTGTTGACTACTGTAGATCATATTTATGGAGACAGCAAACCCTAAAATATAATTAAAAAGATTTTGATAAATATCTTTTTAAATAAAAAATGCTTACAAATATACAACATCTCTCACTAAAACTAAAATTCTAGGACAAGAGTATAAAATGCCTTTAGCATTTGCTCCAATAGGTTTACTTGGAATTCAACATGCTGATATAAAAAATGGTTTAACTGTACCACCAAAACCAACTGTTAAAAATCTTATTAATTTAAGTACAAAAATCCCTTGGTGTTTAAATATTCTAAAAAGCAAAAATAGAACCTTTGGCAATATTCTAAACCTCATAGAAAATAAAGATGGTTTTGCATCTTTAGGAAAATAGACAAATAAGCAATTTGATCTAAGCCTAAACTGACATAATGTTGAATGGGTAAAAAACAATGGAATGGACCGATGATTATAAAGGGTATTATGTGACTCAAAATACTGGCTTGATGCAATTATTCGTATCAAATCATGGTGATCGTCAACTAAACGGTGCTCCATCAAGTATATCTGTACTAGAAGAAATCATTAACTCTATAGGTACTAAGCTTGAAGTACTCACTGATAGCAGTATTCGTTCTGGACAAGACCTACCTAAAGCAAAAGCTCTAGGCGTTACGGCTGGCTTAATCGGCAGACCTATGGCTTATGGTGTTGGTGCCCATGGTGAAAAAGGTGCTCAAAACCTTTCATGAAGAAATAGATAACACTATGGTATTTTGTGGTCATACATGTATTGACAAATTGATACTGATAAGTACTAATTAAGACCTTCTACGGATGAGTTAACATCCACATATCTCTCAAACAAAAGGAGATCGTCATGCTAAATTCATTTCAGCATCTCACTATTAAATATTAATTTTATTGAGATCTGTCAAATAGATTCAGGATGACCATATGCTCAGATAATTGTTCTAACATAGTCTCATGCAAAACAACCTAAAATACAATAAGCCAACAAATGCTGAATAAAATATAAAACTATTACAGTTACTATCATTGGAACAATCAAGAACTTTTTATTTTCATCAAATATCGCAAAGATAATTGCAAATATAATAGATAATAATCCAGAAACCTTTATTGCTCCATAAATTGATGTCCAAATAAACCCATGTCCTTTTAAGATATTATAAACATGTTCAGATGACGTTAAATATACCGTTATATAGCCAATTATAAGACCCGATACAAACCAAAATATCGCCATAAATAAGTTTTTTAAAATATAATCAAGTAATATATATATCTTTTTCATACTTAATCCTGTGCCCTAAAAGTTTAAATTATCATATAAATAGGTTTTTTAGATTAAACTAGAAAGCAAATTGTTTCAATATAAAAATTAGTTAGATAACTTTTTATATAAGATATTATTCTAGATATAAAGAAATATAAGTGAAACTAAACTTATAATTTTGATAAATTATTTACGTAAATAGACTAAAGCCTTTTTCTTCTCAAGTGTTTTAATATAAAGTTCTTGATACTTAGCAAGTTTACATTTCTCTGCAGCAACTACAGCTTCTGGAGCATTTGAAACAAACCTTTCATTTGACAGTTTCTTCTGTACCCTCGCAACCTCTCCTTTTAGTTTATCTAGCTCTTTATCTAGTCTATCTTTCTCAGCTTCAATGTCGACTAAACCTTCTAATGGGATATTTAATTCAAGCCCTTCAATAATCTGCGATAAAGATGTTGGCTGATTATCATTAAACTCAATATTATTTACTCTAGCTAACGCTTTTATAAAACCTTCTGTTTGCGACAAATATTCTTTGTCTTGTTCAGCAACATCTTTAACAATCAAAGAGATCCCTAAAGATGGTTTAATACCTACTTCACTACGCATATTACGCAGAGTTGTTACAACACTTTGTAGCCATGTAATAATCTTTTCAGCCTCTGGTGCTTCTAAATCTTGAGTAACTACAGGGTAACCAACATCCATAATTGTTTCTTGAGCATTATCAAGATGAGTTTTTAGCTGTTTATAAATACTCTCTGTAATAAATGGAATTAATGGATGTGCTAAAGCGAGAATATTCTCTAAAACCTTAGTAAGCGTATATTTAACACCATTTTTTTGCTTCTCAGATAGTGAGCTATCTTTTAAAGCAACTTTTGCAAACTCAACATACCAATCACAATAGTTATTCCATACAAGATAATAAATAGTATTTGCCACCATATCAAAGCGATAGTTAGCAAGTTGTCTATGTATATCAGCTACTGCATTATTTAAAACACTCCAAATCCATTTATCAGCAACACCTAGCTCATAATTATCACAAACCTTGTAATCATCAAGATTCATCATCACGAATCTTGAAGCATTCCATAGCTTGTTACAGAAATTACGATAGCCTTCTACTCTAGCAGTATCAAAGCTAATATCACGTGAAGTAGACGCTAATGCTGCATAAGTAAATCTTACAGCATCTGACCCATAAGCATTTATTCCTTCTGGAAATTCTTTCTTAGTAGCTTTTTCTATTTTAGCTTTCATCTGTGGTTGCATTAGACCAGTTGTTCTTTTCTTCAGAAGATCATCTAATGTAATACCATCAATTAAATCTACAGGATCTAAAACATTACCTTTAGATTTCGACATTTTTTGACCTTCACTATCACGGATAAGCCCCGTGATATAAATATCTCTAAATGGTACATCATTCATAAAATACATACCAAACATCATCATTCTAGCAACCCAAAAGAATATAATATCAAAACCAGTCACAAGTACGCTTGTTGGATAATATTTCTCTAATTCAGAAGTCTTCTCAGGCCAACCTAAAGTACTAAATGGCCATAATGCTGCTGAGAACCATGTATCAAAGACATCGTTATCTTGCCTAATAGCCACATCATCAGCTAAATTATATTTTGCTCTAATATCTACTTCATTTTCACCAACATAGGCATTACCAGCATCATCATACCAAGCTGGAATTCTATGTCCCCACCATAGCTGTCTAGATACACACCAGTCTTGAATATCTCTCATCCAAGAAAAATATGTATTTTTCCAATTATCTGGTACAAATCTGACTGTACCATTCTCTACAGCTTCTATTGCTGGTTTTGCAAGCACATCTGCTTTAACAAACCATTGCTTAGTTAAATACGGCTCTAAAACTTCTCCAGTTCTATCACCAGTTGGCACTTTAAGAGCATGTGGATCAATCTTATCTAGAAGACCTAAAGCATCCATATCAGCTACTATCTGCTTACGCGCTACAAATCTATCTAAACCTTGATACTTTGACGGTACACTTGTGTTTAGTGCTGCATCATCAGTCAATATGTTTAACATTGGTAGATCATGTCTTTTACCCATCTCATAGTCATTAAAGTCATGAGCTGGGGTAATCTTGACACAACCGGTACCAAAATCTTTCTCAACATAATCATCAGCAATAATTGGAATCTGTCTATTTGTAAGTGGTAGATTTATCATCTTACCTACTAGATGGGTGTATCTTTCATCTTCTGGATGAACTGCAACAGCCATATCTCCAAGCATTGTTTCAGGACGAGTTGTTGCAATTATGATTTTCTCATCACTATCAGCTACTGGATATACGAAATGCCATAGTGAACCGTGGCTTTCTATCTGAGCAACCTCTAAGTCAGAAACGGCTGTTTTTAGTTTAGGATCCCAGTTTACTAGTCTCTCACCACGATATGCTAAACCATCCTCATATAGCTTGATAAAACATTTCTTAACTGCATCAGAAAGGCCATCATCCATTGTAAATCTCTCACGACCCCAATCTGGAGATGCTCCGATTCTACGCATTTGTGATGTGATAGTACCACCAGATAGCTCTTTCCATTCCCAAACTTTACTTACAAAATTCTCGCGACCTAAATCATGTCTTGATATACCTTGAGCATTAAGTTGTCTTTCAACAACCATTTGTGTCGCAATACCTGCATGATCTGTGCCTGGTTGCCAAAGCGTATCTTTACCTGTCATACGATTGTAACGAGTAAGGATATCCATGAGTATCATTTGAAAGCCATGGCCCATATGTAATGTACCTGTAACATTAGGAGGTGGAAGCATTACTGCAAACGTATCTTTTGATTCAGAATTACTACAAGCAAATTTACCTGCAGATTCCCAGTTTTGATAATTAGATTCTTCTATCTCTTTTGGATTGTAGTTTTTATTCATTTCTTGAGTCATTTATAACGCCGTAAATATTTAAGTTTATAGAGAAATTTAATGTTGGTAATTTTAACAATATTGTCCCTAAAAATATATATGTATAAAACTACAAATTAAATATTCTTTTAGAGTTTATGATATTTCCTAGAAAAACAGCAAGATCTTTGTCAAACTCATAAGTAGGTGTCTGTTTTATAGTTCATAAAAAATGACTACAAAAAAGTATAATGTCTCCAGAAAAAGCTACTGATTTTAGAAAGATTTTTATTCCTAGATGTTAAACTTAACTAGATAAATTAGGAAATAGATAAATGAGTAAAAAAAGAGTAACGTATACAGCTGATTTTAAAGCTAAAGTAATTATAGAATTGCTAGAAGGCGATATGACAGTTAATAATACCCCATGAAATTTTAACAACAATTTTGAGAATTTAGTTCCTAAAGTAGCTAAACTATAAATGAGCAATTTAGGATAAATGTAAATGAGTAATAAGAGAAAAATATATACCGTTGAATTTAAGACTAAAGTTGTCTTGGAAGTATTGAGGAAAGATCAAACAATCACACAGTTATCAGTAAAATATAATATTACGCCCAAAAACATAAATAATTGAAAAACAGCCTTTTTAGAAAATGCTGAGTTGGCAATGGATCCATCCAAATCAGTATCACAATATAAAAAAGACAATGCAAAGCTTATACAGATACATGAGGAGATTCCCTGCTACGGCTATATAAAAGCTCATAAGCAATTAATAGAAGATGGGTTTAGCATCTGTGAGAACACAGTACAAAAGTATCGTAAAGAGTTAGGCATCAAAGCTATATTGGCGGTGAAAAAACCAAACTTAAACTTATCTGAACCTAACAAAGAGCATGCTATTTATAGTTACAAACTAAAAGGTTTAAGCATATTGAGACCTAATCAAGTTTGGTCTACAGATATTACATATATTAAGACTGATGCTGGCACAGTTTATATGGCAGCTATTATTGATTGGTACTCTAAGGCTGTACTAAGTTGGGAGATATCCAACACTATGGATAGTAGTTTAGTTATGAAAGTTTTAAATGAAGCTCTGTATAAATATGGAGTACCAGAAATATTTAACACTGATCAAGGTAGCCAGTACACATCTAACATTCATATCCAAACATTATTGGATAAAAAAATTACTATATCTATGGATGGTAAAGGTAGAGCAACTGATAACATTTGCATCGAAAGATTTTGGAGAAGTGCTAAATGTGAGAGATTTTATTTAAATCAATATCCTGGCATTGTTGAACTAAGAAACGATGTGGATGATTATATAGATTTTTATAATAATAGAAGATTTCATGAGTCTATCAATTATAAAAAACCTATGGAATTTTATTACGATAACTTATTGGAAAAACGGGCGGCTTAGATGGGAACTAAATAATTGAAAATATTGTTTAATTTATTGGGGTAGTATAAATCAGCGAATTTAGATTCTGAGATAGCCGCGGCTAAAGCAGAAGTAAATGCTCAAGCTTCTTAATAAACTTAGAGCAATTTAGCCCCATTTTTCTTCGTATTCTTTCTTATTCCAACCAGTTATAGCATAACTTCCATCCACAACTAAAGGTCTC
The DNA here is from genome assembly GCF_002211785.1 of Francisella halioticida. Taxonomy (NCBI): domain Bacteria; kingdom Pseudomonadati; phylum Pseudomonadota; class Gammaproteobacteria; order Thiotrichales; family Francisellaceae; genus Francisella; species Francisella halioticida. Next base: position 383,999 of record NZ_CP022132.1, on the reverse strand, counting down.
TTAAATAATAAAGCATCTGTAACTAATAATTTAAAAGCTTCTTCCTCAGATAAACTATTAAACTTCTCTTTTAACTCCATCCCTGTAAAAAGTTTACCCTTTGAGTTAAATAAATCGATAGTATCAAAATTACCAATTTGTTTTATTTTTTGCATTTCTTGCCATGTAGGCTTTTCTTTCCTTAAGTCTATATACTCTATTTTTTTACCCTTTCCTTCAAAAAAATTAAGAGCATTTCTAACACTTGTACAATTATTTATCCCAAATACTTTTATCATTATTTCTCCCTATAAATTGGACTTTGACCTACTAAAAGAAAAAGAAATCATCAACTCCATCAAACATTATCTCAACAGCAAAAGCACTTAAGAATAAGCACAGTAAATTAATTGTCATTTTCATAATTTAACATACCCCTTTCACGCCTAATACAACTAACCATTTTCATAAGCTTTTAAAATAATGTCAAGTCTTTTCAGCTAAATTTAAACTCTAAAAAAAGAACTTTTTTATACCGTCAAACATCATCTCAACAACTAATACTGTCAAAAATAGTCTCATTAGCTTAGCAATAATATCCAGAGGCAATAATTTTTGTTTCTGATGTTATAAAGTAAACATGGACAGCTGAAATTGTAGCAACTAATGATCCAGAACCTGCAATTAAAGGAATAGTAAAAGCAAAATTTTTTTGTTCTTTTTTACTTAGTGAATCTACCATATCTAAGTATATCCCAGAAATAGAAGAAAGATTTATTATAGCTAAAAAGTCACTATTAGCTTTATAATTATCGTTAGATGTACACCACTTTTACTAAATTAGTACAGATGGTATTTATCTATAACTAAAATGTGAACCCTACTCATAATATATTTGTTTATTTTTATAAGTTTCCAGAATAATATCTAACTCTTTTTTAGTTAGTTTATGTGATAATTTAGGTAAGTTATCGATCTCAAAAAACTCAACTCTATCAACTTCAAAATTAGGATTATTTTCACCCCCTATAATCTCGGCTAAAAAAACTAAGCTATAGACATTATAAATTTCACTTTGGGTATACTTATTTCGATCCATCAATGCTAAAAACTTTGTAACTTCAACATCATACCCAGTCTCTTCTTTTACCTCTTTGACACAAGTCTCAACTGGAGAAAGATCAATATCACACCACCCACCTGGTATAGTCCATTCATTTGGAGTATCTACATCTTGAGCCATCAAAAGCTTGTCTTCTTTAAATATGACTACTCTAACTCCTGGTTGAGGAGTTGGATAATGAGTTCCCAAATAAATATCATATGGTTGAATATCTGATCTTATATATTCATGAAGCATTTTGGCACTTAGCTCAAGAAGCTCATGATAGTTATCTAGTGCATATTCACATTTTGAATAAACCACTCCAGTATGAGCTATTGCTTGAACTTTTTTTATAAACTCAAAGATATTATCTTTATTCATTACTTTATCTTTTTCAAAATCAAATAAGATAATAATATATCATATAAATAGATTAAGATTAATGATAAGCAATAACTACTAGGAAAATATAATCAGTATGAAAATTGAACATATTGCAATTTGGGTCAGAGATATTGAGGCAATGAAAGATTTTTATTGTAAATATTTTGATGCTATTGCTAACAATAAATATATAAATGATACAAAGGGGTTTTGTTCATATTTTATTTCTTTTAATTCTAGCTCTAGACTAGAAATTATGCACTCAAAAAGTATGGATAATTTAAATTTTCAAAACTCTTTTCAAAAATTTGGGCTAATTCATTTTGCCATATCTGTAGGTAGCAGAGAAAAAGTTAATAAGCTTACTGCGCAATTAAAAAATGACGGTTATAAAGTAGTTGAACAACCCAGAACCACAGGAGACAGGTATTATGAAAGTATTATATTAGACCCGGAAAATAACCAAATCGAGATTACAATTTAAATAGTAAAGATTTGCTTAGTAACCTTTCTCCATCAATTCATAACAGTTTTAACCAACTAAATTAACAATAACTTTTCTCCAGAAAATAGTTGTATAACCTATCTCTTGTATTCATCTAACTTGCTAACACCTTTTATATCTTAAAAAATATCTTGAGCAAATCTTAAACCAACCTTATGTCTTCTAAAGACAGATAGTATAAAAAAATTCTGCGACATCAAAAACTTTAGCTAGGCCTTTAATAACCATAAAGCCAATAGATACTTGCTTGAGATATTTTAACCATAAACATTTTCAACACCTACAACCTCTGTTTGAATCTTATACAAGCCATTTTATCTGGGGATTATCCTGTTTAGAGATACAAACTCTGCTTCATATACCTGAGGTAAATTATAGTAGACATTATTATTACTATGATCTGTTTTTTTTAATAATGCTCATAAACTTAACTTAAGAAACTTAATCTTTGGTACTTTTATTGACTATATTTAGATCATTATCCTGTTTAGGCTTCCTAATAATTATCTTTGCTAATATGCCTATTACAGATATCGCCAAAATAACAAAGAATATTTTTATAATAAGAAATATTATCTCTTGCATAAATTAAACCTTTTTTATTTTAGACTTTTTTTAAAAAAATTCTGAAATTTCATATAGCTTTTGTTATTGAGGTTTACAAGCCTTTATAGCATCTTTTGTAGTTGCTTTATCAACGCATGACTTTGCTTGTTACATTTTATATAGCTTCTGTTGCATTTTTGTAATTCTACTTTGCATTTTTTCACTAATTTTTGCTTTTCTTGCTTCAAATTTTTGTTGCTGTTGATCACTAGAATTAGCATTCCCAGAATCTGCAAAAATTACAAAAGGTGCGAGTAATATAGTTGCTAATAATATTTTCTTCATTTTCAATATCCTCTTAGTTTTGAATCCAATATCAATAATATCACAAATAATCCACAAATTTATTTCTTAATCTCAGCTATTTTTGCTTTCCATAGTTTAGGACCTTGTTGATGTGCCGACACTCCAAGTAAATCAACTGCTACTGTTACAGGCATATCTTCAACCTCAAACTCATAGATAGCTTCCATACCAAGATCAGCAAATGCCACTACTTCAGCCTTCTTAATTGATTTAGATATTAGATAAGCAGCTCCACCAACACCCATAAAATATACAGCCTTATTTTTCTTAATAGAATCAATAGTTGCTTGACCTCTTTCAGATTTACCTATCATACCTGCTATACCAGCTTTTTCTAGCATGAAAGGAGTAAATTTATCCATACGTGTAGCTGTAGTTGGTCCAGCAGGACCCACAATCTCATCACCAACTGGATCAACTGGACCCACATAATAAATAAACCTATCGTTTAAGCTCACGGGAAATTCTTGGCCAGCTTCATACATATCTTGTAAACGTTTATGAGCTGCATCACGACCAGTTAAGATTTTACCACTTATTAAAACATTATCTCCTGACCTTAGAGACTGGATTTCATCTTTGGTGACAGTATCAAGATTTATTCTTTTAACATCATCATTTTGATCTTGCTTAATTATAGGCCAATCTTCTAACTTAGGAACAGGCAAATCTACAGCACCAGAGCCATCTAATGTAAAATGTATATGGCGTGTGGCAGCACAATTTGGAATAAGTGCTACAGGCTTACATGCTGCATGAGTCGGATATTCGTTTACTTTAACATCTAAAACTGTTGTTAAACCACCAAGACCTTGTGCTCCTATCCCTAAAGCATTAACACGATTAAAAATATCAAGCCTTAATTGCTCTGTATCATTTTGTGGACCATTTTTAATAATATCTTGCATATTAATCTCTTCACCTAGAGACTCTTTTGCTAAAAGCATAGCTTTCTCAGCAGTACCACCTATACCTATACCTATAATTCCAGGAGGACACCAGCCAGCACCCATAGTTGGTAACATTTCCTCTACCCAATCAACGATACTATCGCTAGGGTTTAATACCTTAAACTTTGATTTAAACTCTGATCCACCACCTTTAGCAGCAATATCAACTTCAATCTTATCACCATGAACTAAATCGATATGTACAATTGCTGGAGTATTATCTTTGGTATTTTTTCTAGCTCCATGCGGTGAAAAAACCATAGATGCTCTAAGTGGATTATGCTCATCATTATATCCTCTACGAACACCTTCATTTATAAGCTCTGTAATCGTTCTATCTGTTTTATCAAGCTTAGCTTCCATCCCGACTTTGACAAATGCACAAACCATACCAGTATCTTGACAAATTGGGCGTTTACCAGTTGCCGACATTCGTGAATTTATAAGAATCTGAGCCATCGCATCTTTTGCTGGTTTTGACTCTTCATGTTGATATGCTTCATACATTGCATCAACAAAATCCTTAGGATGATAATAAGAAATATATTGAAGTGCTTCTGCAACACTGCTTATTAGATCTTCTGTCTTAATAACTACCATTTTAGAAATCCTCTCATTGGAAAATATTAAATTTCAATGAATATTATAACAGTAATAATGCTGTTTTTAAGCTAGATTATTTTGTGATTTAATGAAAGATCTAATTAAGGATATTATATTATAACCAATAACGGCAACCAACAACCAATGTAAACCATTTACCGATAGCATTGTAACAATATTAACTCCAATAAATACACCAATAATTCCAAAACAACCTACTATTAAAACTTTCTTAATAGGTATTGTGTTATTTATTAAAAAAGCAATCGTAGTAACTGGTTGTTGAATAGCTCCTGCTGTTGTCATAATTGGAAAAGCTACTTTGGGGGACATTCCCAATAAAAACAATATTGCCTCAACTAAAGCAAATAGCCAACACCAAAGCAAACTAGAAATCCTGCAAAAAGCATCCCAACAAACCCAACAACAAGCTTAATACCTGATAGTTTTAATAGATTCCCTCCTACAGGCAAAATATTAAACAAGTTACCAAGTAATAAAAACACAACTCCCACAAAAGCAAATATCATTATAAGCCTAACGGCTGTAGCATTAATTCTTGAAGCAAATATCCCACCTATAAATAGGACTTTTGATGTGTAGTAATCTCTTCCACCTATCAGCTGAATCTCAAATACTATATAATTTTCAAAAATCTGCCTAATTTATATAGGAATTTAACAAATTAGTTTGATGATTTGTTAGTTCTAGAACACTAATTATTTCATTTTTAGACTTTTTCAAAACTATCTTAGAGTCTGGTATTTTTTGTTTTTTACCATACTCACTATTTTCTGATTTTTTATAAGACTGATAAGAAGCTCTTTTATTTAAAACTAAACTGTCCCTGTTATTCAATACCACTTTATAAAATATTTTTATTCCTTGCTTTTATGCAGCATCTAAAATACCAGAATATACTTCATCAGGAGTCATATATCCAATACTAGAATGTAGTCTTTCATTGTTGTAAATATCAATATATTCTTTGATACCTACTTTAGCCTCTTTCATAGTTATATATGATGCCGGATAAACATTTTCATATTTCAGTGTTCTCCAAAATCTCTCAATTGCAATATTATCTATAGATCTTCCTTTAGCATCCATAGATATATTTATTTTATTATCAGATAATATTTTAATATGCTCTTTTGCTGTATATTGAGTTCCTTGATTAGAGTTAAAGATATCAGGTTTACCATATTTAAATAACGCTTCTTTTAACACACTAGTTGTTAGATGTGTATCCATAGTATTAGAAATCTTCCAAGCTAGTGTTTTCTTGCTATGCCAATCTATTATGGCTGCTAAATATGCATACCCACATTCTAGTCTAATATACGTGATATCAGCACTCCATACCTTATTAGCTTTATCTATAACAACCTGATTCGTCTCATTTTTAAATACATTAAGTAAGTATGGATATTTCTTGTGTTGCTTATTAATGACAGTTGTCTTTTTTTTAGGATACAATGCCTTAATACCCATGAATTCCATAGCACTTTTGATTAGCTTCCTTCCAACTAGAAATCCTAATCTATTTAGCAACTTTACTAGACTTCTCGTACCATAATATGGATGTTTAGTATGTATCAAATCTATTGCATTTAATAGTTTAATATCATCATTACTACTAAATTTTGATATTGGTGTATAATAGTACACACTCTTAGATACAGATAATAGTTTAAGCTGATTATTTAAAGATAATTCTAGCTTAGTATCTACAGAGTTTACTCTATCATTTGATGATACCAAGCTTTATATTGTCGAGTAAAAAATGGGGATAAAGATAGCTCAACAGCAGTTTTAGCATTTGATGATGATAAAGCATCTATTAATTCAAATGTGGTATCAGCATAAGTTTCAAAGCTATCATATAACTCTTCTCTAAATGAATTTGTATAGGCAAGATTACCAAAAGGAAAGGACATATAATGATCTATTTCAAAATTATTTACATGGAGATTATTATAATTTATTCAATGCCCAGACATCAAAAGTCCCATATAAAACCGCCCAGTGTAGCTTCTAAAACAAGCACTACTAAAGTAACAAAATCAACATGTAGTGCACCCAAAAAGAAAACTGCATCAATAGCCCCTGGTATAATTTGAGCTCCATTTACAACCCCAGGAAGCTCAACATCTTTTACTAGTTTAAAAGTTTTTGCAATAGCGATATTAACAGCAAAACTACCTACACCTATAGTATCCGCCACAAAAGAAATTACTCCAGCACAGGCTAAAGCTATTTTTTGAAATAAAGTTTGCACTGGATACTGATCTTGACCTCTTAAAAGCTTATATAGCATATAAGCCATACACAAAGCAGATAGAACTATAACTAAAAAAATAACAATAAAATACATATTCACAGAAGTATAAAAAAATAATTAACGCAAATATTAAGCCTTTTTTACACATTTAGACAACAAAAAAATCAATAAATAATATTCAATAAAGTAACATAAATAAAACTACTTATACAAAAAAATATAAAAGCTATGATAATTCCATTAATAACATAATCTTTTGATGAAGCTAACTTATTGCTCTTAATGCTAAACTTATAAAGAGCTCTAGCTATCAATAAAGTAAATAGCAAAGCTACAATTACAGCCACTATACTTGCTAAAATCATTTTCTAAACATCCACATAATTAACTCTTTTATTAAACCATTTATTTACTATTTTTTTTGCAACATCTGGATTACTTTTAACTATCATTTCTGCTAGCTGAGCAACTCTTTCATAATTATCATAATATTCATTTATGTCAAAAGTTTTAAATGTTGAAACTCCAGACTGCTCTTTTCCTAAGATATCTCCCGCACCACGAATCTCTAAATCTTTTTCTGCAAGGTAAAAACCATCTTGAGACTCTCTAACTAGTGACAATCTTTTTTTACCAACTTCACTAATTTTATCACTATACAAAAGCACACAAAAACTCTCTTTTGCCCCTCTACCAACCCTTCCTCTAAGCTGATGAAGTTGAGATATACCCAGTCTCTCTGCATTATCAATTATCATAATACTCGCATTTGGTACATCTACGCCAACTTCTATAACAGTAGTTGCAACCAGCACATCATACTCAGCAGATTTAAAAGCATTCATTTCTTGGAGCTTTTCTTTAGACTTCATGCTACCGTATACAAGCCCCACTTTCTCTTGGCCTAGACAAACTGATAATTCTTTATATAAAGTTTTAACATCTTGTAAAAAATCAAGATCTTCAGATTCTTCAACAAGTGGACAAACCCAATAACTCTGCTCTTTTCTTACCACAGCATCTTTAAGCTTTGTAATTAGATTTTCTTTTTTGGCTCTATTTAGCACAATTGTAACAATTGGTTTGCGATTAGGGGGTAATTCATCAAGTATAGATAGCTTGAGATTACCATATAGTGTCATAGCTAATGTCCTAGGAATCGGAGTAGCTGAGATTATAAGTTGATGCGGAGCTAATTTATTACCATTAACTGAGGCTTTATTTATTAATGCTAAGCGTTGCTCAACACCAAATCTATGTTGCTCATCAACTACAACCAAGCCTAAGTTACAGTAATCTACTTTATCTTGGAAGATTGCATGCGTACCAACAATTACACATTTTTTAAAAATCTTTATTTTCTCAAGACTTTCTCGAGTCTGCTTTGCTGTCAACTTGCCAAGCAAAGGTACAACATCAATACCAAAGCCAGAAAAATAATCTAATAAAAAATTATAGTGTTGTTCAGCTAAGATTTCCGTTGGTGCCATTATTGCTGCTTGATATCCTGATTTTACAGCCGCATATAAAGTCATAGCTGCCACAATAGTTTTACCAGCACCGACATCCCCTTGAAGAAGTCTTATCATAGTGTTTTTTTGATCAATATCAGTCAAAATTTCATCAATTGCTCGAGACTGTGCATCTGTAAGGCTATAGGGAAGTTTATTAAGAAAGCTTTGCTTTTCACTCAAATTCAAAGAAAGTCTTGACGATAATGGCTTAGTCATATCTTTTTTAATACTTTCTTCAGCTAGTTTATAAGCTAGCATTTCTTCAAATTTAATCGATGATCTTGCTTTTTGTAAATACTTATCATCAATCGAATTTGTTAATGCATGAACATAGTAAAGAGCATCTATAAAACTCATCAAACCATACTGTTTCAAATATTCATAAGGTAATATATTTACAACTTTTTTCTCATATAAGATTTTAGATATCATCTTTGCTATAAGCTTATCAGAAATTTTTTTAACCTTATAAACTGCAGATAATTTCTGTTCTAAGGAGCTATTACCATTATTTACTACTGCCCACTCTGGGTGTACCATCTGTGGATTCAAAGATAGCTCAGCCTTATCAGCCTTACCATAGCATCTAATAAACTCCGCTTTTTCTAACATCGCTATTTGATTAGGATAAAACTTGAATAACATGATAGTACAAAAACCAGTTTCATCACTTACAATAAAGCGTAAAAACTTCTTACCAAACTTTTTATAGCTTACATTACTAACTCTACCTTCAATTAAAAATTTTTTATCGCTTACCAAATCCTTTATTAGCGTAATATGACGCGTATCTTTGTATTCTTTAGGAAAAATAGTTAATAGATCTTCTGGAGTATTTAAATTATATTTAGCAAGTACTTTTACAGTTGCATCACCAACCCCACTAAAATCAACAAATTCCATGAATTGTAACGAAAAAACAAAATTTATAAAATTCTAACATTTTAATCTTTAAATAGATAATCCAATTGCTAATATCGATATTTATTGTTAAATTTAAAACTAATAAATATCTATAAAATCTGTATAAGAATGAAAAAACTGCTACCTTTAATATTTATTTCAACTGGCATTATATGTCTATCAGCATGCGGTCAAACAGGTGATTTATACTTACCCAAAAAAGACACTAAAATCGCTTCTGGATCAACAATGCTAATTTCTGGATCTAGTGCAAAACAAAGTGCTCAAAATAATATATCAGAGATTCAAAAGCAACCTATTAATACTAGCTCAAATTCTCAAAATTAAACATCAACTACAACACAGCAAAATACTGTTCAACAACAAACTATTTCCAAAAACTATACATTAACTAAGCAAATACCTAGTGCTAAGATAGCTTCATCTAGTACCGTACAAAACTATCCACAAAATACTCAAGTTAATAATCAGCAATCTTATCAATCAAATAACAAAACCACAAAAGTTGATAATGACCTATCTCCTCCTGCAAGAGACTTTAACCCAAGCCCTAGTCAATTGATAAACTCCGGTGATAATTTTGCTTTTGATCAAAATATTCAAGATTCTTCAGAGGCAGGAGGCACTCCAAGCTAAAACATTTATAGTTAGATTAAAGCATCAACAAAATTTAACTTAGTTTTCAGTTTACTTTTTATGAAAAAAACACTAGAATTACCAAGATATTGTATTAATAATAGTTAAATTAATGCCCAGGAGGGTTTCTAATGTCTAAAGTTTGTATAGTTACAGGTAAAAGACCTGCTACTGGAAATAATGTATCACATGCTCAAAACAAAACTAGAAGAAGATTTTTACCTAATCTTCATACTCATAGATTTTGGGTAGAAAGTGAAAATAAATATATAAAACTTAAAGTTAGTTCTAAAGGTATGAGAATTATTGATAAAAAAGGTATTGACACTGTTCTTGAAGACCTTAGATCTCAAGGTCACAAAATTTAATAAGCTTCTAAAGGGAAATAAAATGAGAGAAAAAATAAGATTAGTTTCTTCTGCTAAAACAGGACACTTTTACACTACTACTAAAAACAAAAGAGAAATGCCAAACAAGATGGAAATCAAAAAGTTTGATCCAGTAGTTCGTAAGCACGTAATGTACAAAGAAGCTAAAATAAAATAATTATAATTTATCCTAATTTAAGGCCTTACGCATGAAGCAAGCTTTTCATTTTAAAGGTGGTAACTATACAATCAGTGCCATTAATATTAATGTTACTGAGTTTACTCAGATTGAAAGTTTATTAAATTCTAAAATTTCTCAATCTGAATCTTTTTTCCATAACACTCCTTTTGCTATAGACATAAGAGATATAGATGAAGATGAAAAGTGCATATTAAGCTTCTTAGAAAAAGTTATTGATACTTTTAAAACTAATGGAATGATTCCAGTGGGTTTTGTAGTTAATAATAAAGAGCTAAAATCTCAGTTAGCAAAAGCTGGTTATAATATCCTCAAAAATGGCAGATCCAAAGAAGCTATAGATAGTAAAGAGACTCATACATCTGCTAAAATAATCACTACGCCTGTACGTACAGGTCAGTCTATAAACGCTCGCGATACTGATGTAATAATAACAGCCAACGTTAATAATGGTGCTGAGGTCATTGCTGATGGAAGTGTTATAGTATATGGTCGAATAGGTGGGAGAGTTATCGCAGGTAGCTCGGGAAATAAAAATGCTAAAATAATCTGTAAAGATCTAAAAGCTGAACTTGTTTCTATTGCAGGTAAATATGTTACTCTAAATAACGAAACTATTGCCGATGATAAAAATACAGATGGGTATATAGTTTACTTACAAAATGATAAAATTCATATTGAAGGTTTTTAAATAATAAAGAGGCTTAAAAATGAGTGAAAAAAAACAAGGCAAAGTATTTGTAGTCACCTCGGGTAAAGGTGGTGTTGGCAAAACTACATCAAGTGCCGCTATTGCATATGCTTTTGCTAAAAGAGGCCTAAAAACTGTAGTTATTGATTTTGATGTAGGCTTAAGAAACCTAGATCTTATAATGGGTTGTGAAAGAAGAGTTGTTTATGACTTAGTAAATGTTGTTAAAGAAGAGGCAACTATAAACCAAGCAATCATAAAAGATAAAAGAGTTGATAATCTATACATAATACCAGCTTCACAGACTAGGGATAAAGATGCTCTAACTGAAGATGGTGTTGATAGAGTTATAGATGAGCTTAAAAACTCCTTTGATATTATTTTATGTGATTCTCCAGCGGGTATTGAAAAAGGCTCTTTAATGGCTATGAGATGTGCTGACGCGGCAATTATAGTCACAAACCCAGAAGTATCATCTGTAAGAGACTCTGATAGAATATTAGGAATGCTTTCTAGCAAAACGCTTAAAGCTCAAAAAGAAGGTGAATTCAAAGAAGTTCATCTAATACTTAATAGATATGACTCTGCTAGAGCTAAAGCCGGGGCTATGCTTAAAGCTGAGGATGTAAGTGAGATTTTATACACCCCTATAATCGGCATAATTCCTGAATCTAGAGATATTCTAGAAGCTTCTAATAGTGGTCATCCCATAACTTTCTTAGAGGACACTATTGCTTCTAAGGCATTTTATGATTCTGTAGATAGAATCCTTGGCAAAGATATCCCAATGAGACATACAGAACAAAAAATAAGTTTCTTTAAAAAATTAATAGGTAAATCTTAGTTATGTTAGCTAGACTTTTTGGATTAAATAAAAAACAAAAGAGTGCCTCATTAGCAAAAGAAAGGCTACAGATAATAGTTGCTCACCAGAGAAGTGAACTACAACCTAGATCCTCTAGAATAAGTAGTCATTTGTTGGCTGAACTTAAAGATGAGATTATTGAAGTTGTAAAAAAATACATTGCACTATCTGAAGAAAATATTAGAGATATAGATTTAAAAGTTGAAGATAGCAGTAAAAACTCAACTATAGAAGTTAATATACCTTTTAATTAATTTCTTAATCATGAGTGATATCAGCTTTAATAATGTCTCTTTTTATAGAGATGATCGTTGTATCTATAATGATATTACTTTTACTATTCCAGCAAATAAAATAACAGCTATCCTTGGTCCTTCTGGAGCTGGAAAAACCACTCTTCTTCAACTAATAGCCGGACTTATCAAACCAATCAATGGTACAATTAATATAAACAATGCTGTCATAAAAAGAAATAGTAAAGAAAAAGAACTTGAAAGACTGCGCCGTAAAATGGGATTCCTATTTCAGTCTGGTGCTCTTTTTACACATCTAAATGTATATGACAATATAGCATTTCCATTAAGGAAAAGTACAAACTTGGATGAGAGGCTAATAAGAAGTATTGTTTTACTAAAACTACAAGCCGTGGAATTAGTCCATACAATGAATATGATGCCAAGTGAGCTATCTGGTGGAATGGCTCGCAGAATTGCATTAGCTAGATCTATCACTATGGATCCTGATATTATGATGTATGATGAACCTTTCACAGGTCAGGACCCTGCATCATTTAATAAGCTTTTAGAACTAATAACTACATTAAATGAATCATTAAATATGACATCTATTATAGTTTCTCATGATATTCAAGAATCCTTAAGTATTTCGGATCACATTATCATTGTTGGCGATAAGAAAATTATCGTGAGTGATACACCGGAGAATATAAAAAACAGTTCTGATAAAAGAATTATAAATTTCCTAGCAGGCAAACCACTGGATAGCCATAATAAAGATCAAAATAATCTTAACAAAGCTTTCTTTGAAAAAGAAATTTTAAGGAATTAATAATGTCTATTTTCAGTAAGATTTATAAAATAACTATCTCTCTAATTTACGACACCCTAAAATCTATTCTTCTAATAATAAACATAGTCGTCAATAAATTCAGCATAAGAGATTGTATAGTACAAATTAAATATGTTGGTGTCGATTCTATTATAATTATAGTGACATCAGGAATATTTATTGGTTTAGTGTTAAGTTTGCAAGGGTATTATACACTAGCAAAATTTGGCGCTCACTCCCTACTAGGAGTTATGGTAGCCCTAAGCGTGCTTAGAGAACTTGGCCCTGTTGTAACTGCTATGTTATTTGCAGGTCGAGCATGTAGCTCTATTACATCTGAAATAGGGTTAATGAAAGCTACTGATCAGATAAACAGTTTAAAAGTAATGAATGTTAATCCCATAAGCTTTATTTTATCTACTAGATTCTGGGCATGTATGATTAGTGGACCCATATTATCGCTAATTTTTTGTACAGTAGCTATTTTAGCAGGCTTTGCATTGGCTGAGGCTAGTCTTGGTATAAGCTATGAAGGGTTCTGGAGTAATATACAATCATCAGTTACGTTATCAGATATATCAAATGGTATCATTAAAAGTGTTGTGTTTGCTTTTATAACAGCATGGATAGCTTTATATCAAGGATATTACTGTACAGCTAACTCAAACGGTATCGCCAAGGCAACCACAAGAACAGTTGTTTACTGCTGTATGAGTATCTTAGGAGCAGATCTTATTTTAACATCAATTATGTTTGGAGGAGTTTAATGAAGAATAAATATTTTGAGATCTCTGTTGGGATATTTATAGTAATAGGTGTTTTATGCTTACTCTTTCTAACGTTTAAAGTTAGTGATACATCTTTAAGGTCATTTACTGAAAAAGAATATACGATACAAGCCCAATTTAAAAATATTGGATCATTACGTACAAATGCATCAGTTAAAATATCTGGTGTTGAGGTTGGTAGAGTTACAAACATTTCATTAGAAAAAACCTATAATGGCTTTATGGCTGCAGTTAGTATATCAATAAATGATGCTGAAAAAATTCCGGCAAACTATTCTGCAGCAATATCAATGTCTGGTATCTTAGGTGATAATTACATCTCACTTAGTCCTCCTAAGGAAAATATTATGGCAATAGCAGGTCTAAAAAATGACTCTAACACATCTAAAAAAGATAAATACTTACATCAAGGAAGTGTTATTTCCTTAGAAAATACTCAATCTGCAATTGACCTAGGATCATTAATAAACACCTTTGTAGCAGGTAAAAATAGTGATTCTAATAGCAAATAACAAGTCTTATTTCTTTCAAATTTAGATTTTTTATATTAGAATTTAGCCCAACAAGTATTAATTAACCTTTTGAGATTTTCAAATGATTCGTAAAACTTCACTTCTTGTATTTCTACTAATTTTAAGTATATCCAGCGCTTGGGCTATAGAAAACCCTGTAAATATGCTTAACAGTACTATTGTCAAAACACAAAACAACCTTATTAAGAATGCTAATGAATATAAAAAAAATCCATATAAACTATTACGCCTAGTTGATAATAAGATTATTCCAATAGTTGCGCCTAAGGTAATCGCTCAGCTTATAGTTGGTACTGCAAAATGGAAAAAAGCCACCCCTGAAGAACAAAAACAATTTATCAAATCTGCAACTGAAATGCTTACCTTTATGTATGCTAAAAATATTGCCTACTCAGGTAAATATAAAATAACCCTATTCCCTTTCAATAAGAATGATAAAACTTGGCAAAAGAAACCTATTGTTGTTGCAAATGGTAAAATCACAAACATTGATAATAATCAAAGCTCTGATTTCGCTATTAAAATGTTCCAAAAAAATGGTAAATGGCATATATATGATTTTGATGTAGCTGGTGTGAGCATACTAAGAACATATCAACAGCAGTTTACCTCTTATGCAAATGTTGCTGATATGACAAAAGCTGCTGAAAAAGTTACAACTAGGATTAAGAAGAAAAACTATCCAAAACTGCTAAATAAAAATTATAGCCTTCAGAACGTAAAATGATAAAAATAAACAATAATTTCTGGGCTATTGATTCAGATTTAACATTAAAAACAGTTGCATCAATATATAAAAAATTCAATAAGAGTCTTAATGACATATCTAATACATGGATAATTGACTTTAGCAACTGTAATAAAATTGATAGTAGTGGACTTGCATTGATAATCGAATATATCAAACACGCTCAGAAAAACTCTATTAAACTTAAGCTAAAAAATATTGATACAAAAACATTATCCTTAGCTAAAATACATGGCGCAAAAGATATTTTAGAGCAGTTTATAAGTAAAACATAACCAAAGAGAGAAAACATGACAAACAAGCAGTTAAAAGATATTTTAGAAAATTCATTAAAAAATTGTACAGTCTATATTCAAAGTGATGACAATGTACATTTCTCAGGAACAATAATTGCAGAAGAATTTAACGATATTAAAAGTAAAGTTAAAAGACAGCAACTTGTGTACTCTAAAATAAATGACTATATTGCGTCTGGAGAACTACATGCTTTTTCAATGAAAACTATTGCTAAAAATGAAATTTAAAAGTTTTACACAGAAACAAATAAAAATATTTCTAGTGGGCTAGCTAACCCTGTTCTTTTAGAGTTTGTATGGATGATGGTAAAGAATTTGCATCACCTGGTAAAGCGGCTTTAGTATCTCTTATTTGAGTTTTTATTTTGCTTGCTTCACTCTGTGTTGTATTATCTTTATCAACATTAGCCAGGTCAATTGCAGTACTGTCATTAGAATAAGCTTGATCAAATTCTTCTTCAACCTGGGTAGCCTTGTTAATTGTATCAAGACTACTTTTTAGTAATACTGGAGGCTGAGATTTTTTATTTGATCTAGGTCCGCCTGTTGAAGCAACTTGAGAAGCCACATCATCATTATCTAATCCTAAAACACCCAATACAGCTTGATCTGTTTGTAAAGTTGCATCATCTGTACGTAAATCTTGCTTAAGAACTCTAGCCATACCATAATCATAGTTTTGCAGATAAGCATTTCTCATCGCTATATATGGATCAATAGAAACTTCTTTTAAGTTTGAGTATGCTGGCAAATATGATACACCTTGATTAACATAATATGATCCTGTTATACCAGCAGTAACTCCCCAAGAAACTGCAGCCCCTATTGGAGCAAAGAAAAACACATATGTTAAAGGATTAAATAAGGCATCTACTCCCTTAGTTACATCTTCTAATGTTCCTGGACCTAAAAGAGGCCAAACGACATAAGGAGATGCTTCACCTTTACCATAAGCACCCCATTTATGTAATGTTACAGCAAAACTTTGATGATATCGCATTGGTTTACTAAACCAGCTATCAGCTACATCAAAATATCCAGCTATACCAAGAGTTGTATTTGTTAAAAATCTAACACTATCATCGCCAGCATAGTCCCACTCACCCTGAAACATATCATTTACGACTCTAGCTGGCTCAGCTAAATTATTAAATATATTAAAAATACCACTCTTTAGAGTGTCAGGAACTACCTTATTATATGCGTTTGCAGCTGGTGTTAAAGTTTTATATGCCGTATCATTAAAAGAATACATCTTTCTATTGTAATTTTCAAAAGGATCTCTTTTTTTGGTAGAGGTTTTTAAGCTAGAGCAACCACTTAATGTTATACTAAAGATCGATAACCATACAATATAATTAGTTTTAAACTTCATTAAAATCATCTCTTTTTTATTTAAATTAAAAATTATTTAAATGCAATTATAATGAATTCTCCTATAAAACTCTAATAAATTTTTTTTAAGCATATATCTTTGATATTATTTACTAAATAAGATTTAAACCTCTTAATTATAAATGAACAAAGTAAATATAGATAATAATGAAGTTAATAAATTTTCATCCCTAGCAAAAACTTGGTGGGATACAAATGGTGAACTAAAAACCTTACATCAAGTAAATCCATTGCGCTTAGAATTTGTTAAAAAATTTACAACTTTAGATAAAAAAAATATTATTGACGTTGGTTGTGGTGGTGGAATACTTACAGAATCACTAGCTACTCAAACTAATAATGTCTACGGACTAGATGCCTCTTTGGAAGCTATTGATGTAGCTAGAGAACACTCTAATCTAAATATTGAATATATAAACTCAACTATTGAAGATTTCGTTGATAATAATACCGTTAAATTTGATATTGTGACTTGCATGGAGATGCTAGAACATGTGCCAGACCCAGAAAGTATTGTAGCATCGATAGCTAAAATCATCAAAAAAGATGGTGTATTTTTTGCGTCAACACTTAATAGAAACCTTAAATCATATTTATTGTCTATAGTTGCTGCTGAACACATTTTGAAAATGGTTCCTCAAGGAACTCATCAATATAGCAAATTTATTAAACCTTACGAGCTTATTAAAGTTGCTGAGAAATATGGTTTTACTGCCCTGAAGATAACAGGTGTTCATTACAATCCTATTTTAAATAATTTTAAATTAGGTAGAAATGCTGATATTAACTATATTATCGCGTTTAAAAAGGTATAACATGCAATATAATTATTTCCACTACCCTAATGATATGCTTCCTGCTTACGGTTCAGTGCTATATTTTGCTTACCGTAAACTAGATAACAAGAAAAAAGAAATTCTTTATCTACTTGACCAAATAAAATCTCAGATTATTTCTTGTACAGAGCTATATAATAATGTCGAAGTAGCTAATGAAAAAATGAACTGGTGGTTAAAAGAACTAAACAACCTAAAAAACTCTAAGCCCATATCCTCACCTCAACTAAAGAAACTAGTCGAAATATTTGATAATAATTTACTCTATAATTATCTTGTTGGTGATATCAGCCATTCAATTGATAATAGTAGCACTACAGAGAGAAATTTTGAGGATCATATTTCAAAAAACTTTTTAGGAATTGAAATACTTAAAGCTAACTATCTAAATAATTTCTCAAAAACTGATGAAGACACTATAAAACAGCTAAATATTAATAATGAAATAGTCAGACATGTTTTCTGCATGCCTAAGCACTTTTATAACCAAATATCTTTTAATAATAAAATAGCCTCTAATATGTCGGATGAAGATTTTAAAAATATAACATCACAATGGCTAAAATCATATAAAAAACAACTTCTTGAGAAATCACTCAAACCCTTAGACAAAATAGGTAGCATCCATTATAAAATGTTGAAAAAATATTTGAAAAACATTAACAACCCTTTTAAAGAAACACTCGAATTTTCACCATTAACTCTACTATTCTATTCAATGTAAAAGATATCTAAGTTCCAGCTATAATTTCACTCTAAAAACCACACTAGCTAAATCAAAATATAAATAACATACTTATATAGAACAAAATATTCAAAAGAATCACAAAACTAACTTCAAACATATTAATAGTAAAGAAACTTTCTTAAATTTAGATTAAACATCTTTAAAAGAAATATCTTTTTAGTTATTTTAGTTAAATATTTTATTGCTAATCCTATTAATCTACGTGTATATTCTAGTTGTACTACTTATTTAATATAGGGGAATTTATGAAGATTAATAGCTCTAAAAAAATGTCTTTGGTTAGTGCCATTTTGATAGGTGTGACCTCAATGGTTGGATCAGGATGGTTGTTTAGTGCTCAGCTTACAGCAAAAAGTGCTGGTAATTGGGCGTTTTTAGCATGGATTTTGGCTACTATTGTAGTAATGATGGTTGGATTATGCTTGGCAAAGGTGGTCTCTGTTTATCCTGTTAGAGGTGCCACAACTAGATCCAGTGCTCTATCTCATAATAGTGTCTTCGCTATGCCATTTGCTTTCGCAAACTGGTTTGGAATTGTTGTAATGATATCAACTGAAGCTCAAGCAACTACACAATATCTTGCTGGCATAAATGATTTTGGTTGGTTAATGCATAATGGTATCATATCTATGTATGGCATGATGTTATCTTTATTTATATTATTTCTTTACCTTGTTATCAATTTCTATGGTGTAAAACTACTCGCTAGTGTTAATAATGGCATAACCATATTTAAAATGTTCGTTCCTGCAATTATTGTTATAATTTTTATTGTATATGCTTTCACACATAGTGCAAATCATCATAGTTTAATGTCATCAAAAATACCGAACAACAATTTCTCCATGAGTGATGCCTTAACTGCTATTGTAGCTGGTGGTCTAATATATACATTTAATGGTTTCCAGATTGTTGTAGCATATAGTAGTGAAATCAAAAACCCTTCTAGAAATGTGCCACTGGCAATCATTTTATCACTATCTCTAGTTCTAATACTATATATGGGACTACAATATGCATTCATGCAAGCAGTTCCTCATGACTATCTAATATCAAAAGGTGGCTGGGCTGGACTTGATTTTGAATCTCCCCTATTACAATTAGCTTCACTTATTGGTCTAGGATATATAGCTTTCTTACTCATTATTGATAGTATTATTAGTCCATCTGCAACTGGATATAGTTATCTTGGAGCTTCCTCTAGGATGCTATATGCAATGTCTGCAGAAGGTCAAATGCCAAGATACTTTGCTAAAATTAACAAAAAAGTTAATATCTCACGAAGATCACTAATAGCTAACTTCTTAATATGTACTGTTTTTCTGATGTTTTCAGATAACTGGGCTGCTTTAATGCTTATCGTTACAGGCTTTAATATAATAGGTTACATGGCTGCCCCAGTAAGTATGGGAGCTATTGCGCCAAAACTACGAATATTTGGATTAATAGTATTTGTGGTATTAGCACTACTTTTAAATACTGTTGAAGTTACGACAAATATTCACCTAAGCATTATATTGGTAGTGCTTATGACTGTTTTTGGAGCTTTTGAATATAGAAGAGTAGGATTTAGGAATCTTTTCATATTAATAGCTCCTTTTATTATATTTGTATGTACAGTATCTCCTTTTGATAACTATATTCTTCAAGGAGTTGTAGGGGCTATATTTTATCTAATAGTTACAGACAAACGTTACGTCGCTTTCTGTAAAAAAACTGCTAATGAAAAGAATTTAATAGAAGATTAAATCTATAACTTATATTATTTGTAACCTTTAGAAAACAGTGTCAATAGGCATTGAAAATTGACCCCGATAGGCACCGAATTTTTGACCCCCTAGAGGACCTAAAATGACTGATTTTTAGTCAGTCAAAATCATCTGTTTTATTTCCTATTTTTAAGTCTAAAACTATCATTGCCAGTTTCAATAATTTCATAGTTAAAAGTTAAACGATCTAGCATAGCTGAAGTCATCTTCTTATCACTAAAAATCTGTGTCCATTCTCCAAAAGATAAATTTGAAGTTATAATCAAAGATACATTTTCATGTAACTTACTCAGAAGGTGGAATAATAAAGCTCCTTCAGACTTTGAGAAAGGTAAATAGCCCAATTCATCTAAAACAATCACATCCATTGATTTTAACTTTTCCGCAAGCTTTCCCGAGTTATTGTTTAACTTCTGCTGCTCTAATTGGTTAACCAAATCAACGATATTGTGAAATCTTGCTTTCCTACCTAATTTGACTATTTCTCTAGCAATGGCTATAGCTGTATGAGTCTTACCAGTGCCAGTAACCACCAACTAAAATAATGTTACGCTTACTATCTACCAAACCTGTGCTTTGTAAGCCTATAACAAGCTCTTTGTTGATTACACTCTTATCAAAATCAAATTCATCCAAAGATTTAGCTGTAGGGAACTTAGCCAATTTAATTTGATTATTAATTGATTTAACAGCTCTATAACTGACCTCTTTCTCAAGTTGCTCCTCTAACCACTTATAATATTGAGTATCATCCTTATCAATCTCTTTAAGACCATCTAAAACTGTACTTAGATGTAACTTTTTTAAATACTCTTGAAGTTCTATCATATTTATAGACCTCCTAATAATTGATTATAATTATTACAGTTAGCTATTGGTGGATTCTTAAGCTTTAGACTATCAGCAACATCAACTATAGGTGCACCTTTCTCACATTTTAAACGTATTATTGAGTTTATAATATGCTGAGAATTTATAACATTACTACCAATATCTAAGTCACATGCTATTTCAACAGCCTCAATGCCATAATCTCTCAAAGATAATAGAACCTCAACAGCTTGCCTATCTCCACCGTTCTTAGACATCAAAAGATCTTTAACTTTTAAAATACTTTTAGGTAAAACCCAATCTTTAAAAGGTTCTCCATTTCTCAACGCTCCTGGCTTTCTTTCCAAAAGGTTTAGATAATGATATGGGTTAAGTATCCTTTTATTTCTATCTAAACATATATCATGTGTAGCAATCTTGTTACCATTACAGAAAATTCTTATTTTGCTTGGATAAGCTCTAACATCTACAGATCTATTAGCATATTCACAAGCGACACTATATCTATTACTATCGTAGCTAACCAAACAGGTCTTATCTACCTTGCGTGTAATTTCTTTATACCCATTAAAGGGGGAACTAAAGTCTCGCAATAAGCTTTTTTCTTGTCTAAACACATCATAAATAGTTTTATCTCTTATTTCTGTATGTTTGCGTTGTTTAGATATATCTAATACTCTTTGTTGTAAATGTCTATTAAGCTCCTCCAATGTATCAAATTTCAACCTTGGCTTGAATAGCCAATCTCTGATATTATCAACTTGGTTTTCTACTTGTCCTTTTTCCCATCCTGAAGCTGGGTTACATGCTGTGGGCTCTATAACATAATGCTTTAACATACATAAGAAGTTTTGATTGAACTTACGGTTGGATTTGCTCACAAACACTTTATCTACTGCTGTTTTCATATTATCATAGATACCTCTTTGAGTTACTCCACCAAAGAACTCAAAATGGGACTTTTGATGTCTGGGCATTGAATAAATTATAATAATCTCCATGTAAATAATTTTGAAATAGATCATTATATGTCCTTTCCTTTTGGTAATTTTGCCTATACAAATTCATTTAGAGAAGAGTTATATGATAGCTTTGAAACTTATGCTGATACCACATTTGAATTAATATATGCTTTATCATCATCAAATGCTAAAACTGCTGTTGAGCTATCTTTATCCCCATTTTTTACTCGACAATATAGCAGCATATCTTAGATACTAAAGATAGAATCACAATCATCGATATTGGGTAAAGTGGGAACAAAATTGATTAATGAAATAAAATTAAACAATTCATCCAACATACATTTTTATGCTCTAGATGAAACATCAATCTTAAAGCCTAACTCAAAAAGCATGGATAGAAGAAGATTTGTTTATGGATTGACTAATGGTACGGGTAAAGTTGGCATAGGTCATTCATACTCTTATTTAGTATACTTAGGCAGGAGATGGGGCAATGGGTGGTACCTGTTAATTTGCAGCGAGTGACTGCTGCTGATTCTGGTATTAGTGTAAGCTTAGATCAATTCCATAAATACATATCTAATCAAGAGAATTCAGGAGATATTAATGTTCTGATTGGTGACTCAAAATACAGTTCAATGGAATGTATTCATAGAGTTTACTCAGAACATAATAATACATTATTGTTAAGCAGGCTTTATAATACCCCATGAAATTTTAACAACAATTTTGAGAATTTAGTTCCTAAAGTAGCTAAACTATAAATGAGCAATTTAGGATAAATGTAAATGAGTAATAAGAGAAAAATATATACCGTTGAATTTAAGACTAAAGTTGTCTTGGAATAGGACTTTTGATGTGTAGTAATCTCTTCCACCTATCAGCGGAATCTCAAATACTATATAATTTTCTAAAATCTGCCTAATTTATATAGGAATTTAACAAATTAGTTTGATGATTTGTTAGTTCTAGAACACCAATTATTTCATTTTTAGACTTTTTCAAAACTATCTTAGAGTCTGGTATTTTTTGTTTTTTACCATACTCACTATTTTCTGATTTTTTATAAGGCTGATAAGAAGCTCTTTTATTTAAAACAGTACCTGGAGCTCGTCCATATCCATGAGATTTATATACACAATGCTTTGCTGGTGAACCAATCTCTTGTAATATGGTTGATAGATTCCTTTGCACTTGATAAGGCGTGGAAATACTATTGTTTTTACGCATTTGTTTTTGCCAAGGATGTAATAAATCCGTATCCAATAAACTTGCACATGCAAGTGAATTTATGTAGGCAAGTACACTAACTTGATTCCAAATATCTAGTGTTGGAGTATCTGGAGTTTCATATTTACCTAAAAGTAAATGTTGCTTAGAAAACCTAAAGAAATGCTCAATATTAAATCTACTTGAATATCTAGAAAATATTTCAAAACTAGTCAGCTTTCCTCTATCTTTGCCAGCTAACATCAACCACATATTTTTGTAGTATACTGGATCTCCATTGTCTTTAAAAACTTGAACTTTAACAATATCAAAACAATTCTCATGCATTGGCATGTTCCTTTTTCCATGAATAATTAAATTATTCCAACGAGTCAATTTTACAGTATATACTTTTCCTCGTGTGGTAACTATTTCACATTGTTCAGAATCAGATGGAGCTGTAGTCCATGTTGATTCATCATTTAATTTAAAAGACTCACCATATTTTTTGAGCTTATTATCACTATGATCTTGAAAAGATAAATTTCTAACAGAGTTAAGCCTGCTTAACAATAATGTATTATTATGTTCTGAGTAAACTCTATGAATACATTCCATTGAACTGTATTTTGAGTCACCAATCAGAACATTAATATCTCCTGAATTCTCTTGATTAGATATGTATTTATGGAATTGATCTAAGCTTACACTAATACCAGAATCAGCAGCAGTCACTCGCTGCAAATTAACAGGTACCACCCATTGCCCCATCTCCTGCCTAAGTATACTAAATAAGAGTATGAATGACCTATGCCAACTTTACCCGTACCATTAGTCAATCCATAAACAAATCTTCTTCTATCCATGCTTTTTGAGTTAGGCTTTAAGATTGATGTTTCATCTAGAGCATAAAAATGTATGTTGGATGAATTGTTTAATTTTATTTCATTAATCAATTTTGTTCCCACTTTACCCAATATCGATGATTGTGATTCTATCTTTAGTATCTAAGATATGCTGCTATATTGTCGAGTAAAAAATGGGGATAAAGATAGCTCAACAGCAGTTTTAGCATTTGATGATGATAAAGCATATATTAATTCAAATGTGGTATCAGCATAAGTTTCAAAGCTATCATATAACTCTTCTCTAAATGAATTTGTATAGGCAAAATTACCAAAAGGAAAGGACATATAATGATCTATTTCAAAATTATTTACATGGAGATTATTATAATTTATTCAATGCCCAGACATCAAAAGTCCCACTTAATGAACTAGGAGTCATGGAAAGATACGATATAAACCCTATAATCATCTGCATTAACAATAATGGCTATACTGTTGAAAGAGCTCTAGAGCTTGATCCTGATCCTGATCCTGATCCTGATCCTGATCCAAATTATGACGATATAGCACAACTAAACTACACTTTATTGCCCAAAGCCTTTGGATGTAAAGACTGGCTATCTATCAAAGTAAGTACAGAAGTTGAGCTAGCTGATGCTTTAAAAGATGCTAGAAAACATACTAAAGGTGTTTACATCGAGGTTATAACAGATAAATATGACTACGGAGAGACGCTTGATTTTTATAATCTCAAACAGATGTACGGAGATAGCTAAAAAGATAATTATTTATATAATTTATCAAGAACTGGCTTAAATGTAATACCTTGTATAAAAATAGATAGCAATACTGTTAAGTATATAATCGAGAAAGCTATTGAATGTTTTTCATCAAGGTAACCAACTGCGTTGGTAACTTAAATCTTAACCAAACTAGGGTTTTTTGATACAATATAAATCAACTTCGTTTGATTTATATTTGACCAATTAGAACACCAACTAAAATCCAAGAGCTACTGCAGTATAAAAATGCTTGGTGGGATTATTATCAAACATATAAAGATATCATCAGAACTGAGGTAGTTGAGACAATAGTTAAGATGCTTAGCTGTGGCATCCGTGCCAGAGGTTTTCATCACTACAGCTGCTCTAACCCCAAATGCTTACACTCCAAGAATGTCACTCATAGTTGCTCATGTAGATATTGTCAAACATGTGGAGTTAAACCAACCAACGATTGGATTAATGAGCAATTAGAAACTTTGCCTAATTGTGACTGGCAACATATAACTCTAACAATGCCTGATACTTTATGGCCATTATTCAAAGATTGGAAACTTCTTAACAAACTTCCAAAGATAGCTGGCGATATTTTCAATGAAATTGCCAAGAAACAAAAAGGTATTCGTATTGGGATGTTTATGGCTATCCATACTTTTGGTAGAGCTCTTAATTGGAATACTCATCTACACATGTCAGTAACTATGGGCGGTATTAATGATAAAAATGTTTGGAAGAAAATTAGGTTTGTAAAAAAGGTGATTATGCCTATGTGGCGATATAGAGTTTTAAACTTACTCAGAGAGCATCTTACACAAACTGAAATTGACGAACAGTTTAATAAACAGTGGGTTATACATTTTGCAGAGCCTACAAATAATCCAAAAAACACAATAGCATATCTTGGTAGATATATCCGAAGACCACCTATATCAATGTCTCGCTTAAAGCATTATGATGGTAAAGAAGTTACATTTAGATATTTAGATCACAAAATATCTAAATTCAAAAATGAAACTCTAGATATGAATGATTTCTTAGATAGATTTACTCAGCATATACCTCCCAAAGGATTTAGACTCATCAGATACTTCGGCTTTCTCGCAAACTGTGTTAGAGGTAAATTGTTGCCGAAGATATATCAGATATTTAAGCAAGATCCTAAAGCTACCACTAAAACCAAATGGGCTGAGCTGTACAAAAAATCTTTTACTGTTGATCCTTTAGAATGCATATTGTGTGGTTCGCAACTACTACTCACAGGTACTGTAATTGGATTGAGCTCAAAAGATTTTATGAATCACCATGAACATCTGGCAAAAAGAAAACGAATTATTTAGCACTACAGGGATTAATTCGTCTGGAATATGGAATTGGTTAAGAATAACTTTATTTTAGTATCAAATAACTATGATAAGTGTATTTTTGTGAGCATATGAGTTTTGTCATTTTTTGATTATCTGAAATTTGGATTTTTCAGCATTTTTTACGCAATATCGAAATCGCTATTCATCAATATCGAAATCGCTATTCATTAAAAGGAATTGATAATGTCAATGCAATAGATACACCTCCTCTTAAACCTCCCCATGTCATTGCAAAGCTATTTTTCCAGAAAGCATTATCCATTTTCCTTTCTAGAACAAGCATAGGTAAGATGATACTAATATATCGAGAAACTACCGTAACAAAAAAACCTACTAGTCCAGCAGTAATCAGACCTATTGTATATTTCATTTCTAATACTTCAATACCAACTAAAACAAATAAAAATGCATTTAATAGCTCATCAATAACAAACCAGAAGCTATTCAGAGTGTGTTTTGATCGTCTTGAAAGTTTGTTTCGAAAATTACTATTACCTATTATTAGACCTGTCACAACCATAACTAAAGGGCCTGAAACAGCAACTTGCTCAGCCAGCCAAAAACCAAAACTTACTAAGGCTAGAGAGATTATAATTAAAGTTTGCCCATCATCTGCCCTATGCATAAACCAGATACCTACATAGCCAATTACAATACCTAATACAATTCCTCCTAACCCCTCTCGTAAAAATAACATAATAATTTTATTCGTTGTCAAATGATCTCCTGTACCAAATATCATAGAGACTAGTACCACAAATAAAATTATAGATACAACATCATTAAATAATGATTCACCTATTAAAGTTGATTTAACCTTATCAGGAATATTTTCATTTTTCTTAAAGATAGCAAAGACCGTTACAGGGTCTGTTGGTGATATTATAGCTCCAACAAGAAGACAGACTGGATAAGGTATATAATCATTTAAAACAATAGATGCTACTAACCAGAAAATAGTTCCAATAATAAAAGTGGATATCAAAACTCCAACGCTTGCTAAAGTAAGTATCCTAGATAAATGTTTCTTAAGATCTACAAAGCTTAAATGCATCGCTGAAGCAAAAAGAAGATAGCCTAGCATACCTCTAAGTACAACCTCTTTAAAGTCCACACTATTAAGCATACGATACGCATGAGTAAATAATTGAGGGTATATATTTATTGCTCTAATGCACTAACTATTATTAGACCAATAGATTTAGGAAGCTTTAAGTATCTAAAATTAAGATAACTAGATATAGCTGTTATAACCAAAGCAAAACAAATAAAGTATAGTGACTCAAAATATTACCTTCTTAAATATACTTCTCTTTAAGGTAAGTATATTTGTTAAATAAACTTAATTACAAATTTTATTAAATTTAGGGTATTAATTCAGCAAAAAACAGGAGTATAATTCATATTCAAGATCTATTGTGATATACTCTAGTTTAGAAGTCTTCAGGGCAGGGTGTGATTCCCTACCGGCGGTAACTGTTAATACAGAAGCCCGCGAGCGCTCTCTAATATTATTTAGAGAGGTCAAGCAGATTTGGTGAGAATCCAAAGCCGACAGTATAGTCTGGATGGAAGAAGATTTGGTAAAACTCATACATATTTTGATACTTGGGCCAACGTAATTTGATCTTTAGTGTTATACCGTGTTTTCCTTCCCTGCCCTAAATGTAAACTATAAAATTTAGATGGGCAAATGAAAAATATTGACAGATACTATATGCAACAGGCTTTAACCTTGGCAAATAGGGGTAGACTTTCAGTTTCTCCAAATCCAATGGTAGGCTGTATCATAGTCAAAAATGGTACTATTATTTCTGAGGGCTGGCACTCTATGGCGGGTAAATCCCATGCTGAAATATATGCTTTAAACAAAGCTGGCACCCAAGCAAAAGACTCAACAGTATATGTAACTCTTGAGCCATGCTGTCATCAAGGCAGAACTGCGCCATGTACCGATGCACTCATTAAAGCGAGTGTAAAGAAAATTATAATTGCAACTTTTGACCCTAACCCTAAAGTAGCCGGCAACGGTATTAAAAAACTTAAAAATGCTGGCATAGAGGTTAAGGTAGGACTTTTAGAAAAAAAAGCTCAACAGTTAAATAAGATATTTTTTCACTATCAGAAATATAAAACACCTTTTGTATATGCTAAATGGGCAATGTCTTTAGATGGTAAAATAGCTGTCAATGCTGGTGATTCTAAAAAGATAAGCTCCAATAAAGCCTTTATCAATACTCATCAATTACGTAATATTTGTGATGCTATCCTGGTTGGCAAACAAACTCTTATTGAAGATAATCCAAGTCTAAATGTCCGCATAAATATTAATAAGCTCAAAAACCCTACAAGATTCATTCTATTTAATAAAATTGATGAAATTGATAATAACTGGAAAATCTTAGATCAAAATATTGCTAAAACTATTTTTGTTTGCTGTGATATTTCTGACAAGGCAAAATCTCAACTTAATCAATCTGGTATTGAATATTGGATATTATCACCTGGTGATGAACAAGTTTGCTTAGAGAGCCTATTGGAAAAAATGGGAAATATGGGAATAACAAGTCTTCTTATTGAAGGCGGTAAAAAAACTCTTGTGAGCTTTATTAATAAAAAGCTTATAAATGAGTTTGACACTTACCTAAGCCCAGTAATAATAGCTGACCATAACCATAAAGAAAAACTATGTTTTAATAAAATAGCAAAAATAGGTAATGACCTTCTTATAAACTCTAGCTTTAAGGAAAATAAAAATGTTTAGTGGCATT
The DNA here is from genome assembly GCF_002211785.1 of Francisella halioticida. NCBI lineage: Bacteria > Pseudomonadati > Pseudomonadota > Gammaproteobacteria > Thiotrichales > Francisellaceae > Francisella > Francisella halioticida. The sequence goes on along the minus strand of NZ_CP022132.1, from coordinate 355,129 downwards.
GTACAACAATCAGGCGAAGTAAAAAAAATATCTACTCAGAGAAATGTTAAATCTTTTGAAGTAGCATTTAACAATAGTCAAAAATGTAAAATAGGTGATAGTGTGGCAATAAATGGTGTCTGCTTAACTATTACAAAGCTAAAAAATGATGAAAATATAGCTACTTTTGACGCTGTACCGGAAACTCTTGATAAAACAAATCTAGACTTACTTCAAGTGAATGATCACGTTAATACCGAACTTGCTCTTTGCTATGGAGATGTTGTCGGTGGCCATATGGTTCAAGGCCATGTTGATGAGAAAAGTATGATTAAAAACATCACAGATGTTAGTGGTGCTTGGATGATTGAAATATCAGCTTCAAAAGATTTTCTAAAATATCTAATAAATAAAGGTTTTGTAACTATTGATGGTATGAGTATAACAATAGTTGAAATTTTGGATGAATCTTTCACAGTAACGCTCATACCACACACTATTAATGCAACTATCGCAAAAGACTATATACAAGATTCCGTAGTAAACCTTGAAGCTGACGCAACAGGTAAATATATTTATAAGTACATACAAGGGTTTAAAGAAAATGTTTAAAGAAATAAAACATAATGTTGAAAATGCTATAAAAGCCCTTAAACAAGGGATTCCTATAGTTGTACTTGATGACCATGACCGAGAAAATGAAGGAGATTTAGTAGCTATAGCAGAGACAATAACCCCCGAAACTGTGAACTTTATGATCACACATGGCAAAGGTCTTGTATGTACCCCTCTAACTCAAGCTAGGTGTGAAGAGTTAGGTCTAACTCCAATGGTAAGCAAAAATACCGAATCTATGCAAACTGCTTTTACGGTATCAATAGATTTAAAAGGTAATGGCGTTACAACGGGGATATCTACTTCTGATAGAGCAAAAACAATAAAAGCATTAACTGATGCTCAAATAAAAGCTTCAGATCTTGCTCGCCCTGGCCATATATTCCCACTAGTTGCCAAAGATGGTGGTGTTTTAAAAAGAGTCGGACATACCGAAGCCTGTGTAGATCTTGCTCGACTTTCTGGTTTTACTCCTGCTGGAGCTATTTGTGAAATTATTAATGATGATGGAACCATGACAAGAGGTAAAGATCTTGAAAATTTTGTCAAAAAATATGATTTGCCTATGTTAACTATTGCAGATCTTTATCAATATAGACTAGCGACTGAGATTTTTGTTACAAAAATGGCAAGCTCAACTATACCGTTTAAGAAGATTGGCAAACTAGAAATGAGCGTATACAAAGATAATTTTAGTGAAGATGAAGTAATTGTTCTTTCAAAACCTTATTCTGGTGATAATCCTTTAGTAAGAATGCACTCCTCTTGCGTAACTGGAGATATTTTTGGTTCTTTACGTTGTGACTGTCAAGCTCAGCTACATAAAGGTATCGAAATGATTAGCGAAGAAGGAGGCATCTTCATATATCTTGATCAAGAAGGCCGAGGAATTGGATTAACAAATAAACTCAAAGCATATAATTTACAAATAAATCAGAATATGGATACAGTCGAGGCAAACATTGCTCTAGGACTGCCTATTGATGCCAGAAAGTATGATTTAGCAATCCAAGTTTTGAAATACAACAAAGTTAATAAGTGCCGACTCATTTCAAATAACCCTAAAAAACTAGAGGCTCTTAGGAATGTTGACATCAGTGCAGAGCCTGTATATTGTGAAGCATTCGTAAATTCTCACAATAGAGATTATTTAATAACTAAACAAACTAAAACAAAACATACAATCAAAGGATTATAGGCATAGACATGAAAAAATTAGCTATTGTTGTAAGTGAATTTAACTCTTTAATTACAGATAAAATGTTAGAAGGTGCTTTGGAAGAAGCTTATTCTCAAGGCTTAAAAGATAGTGAAATCTACATTAGAAAAGTTCCGGGTGCCGTTGAGCTTCCGTATGCAGCTAAGCTTTTAGCTGAGACTTCTAAATTTGATGCTATAGTGCTGTTAGGCTGTGTAATTCGTGGACAAACAGATCACTATGATTATGTTTGTGATCAAGTAAGCTACGGCACCCAAAGAGTTATGCATGAGTATAATTTACCGGTAATTTTTGGTATATTAACTACACATAACAAAGAGCAAGCCTTAGAAAGAGTTGGTGGTAAAAAAGGTCACAAAGGTAAGTACTGCGTGCAAGCTGCACTAACTATGGCAAAAATCAAGAAAGATATATTAGAACAAGGAGTATAAATATGTCTTTGGAAATCTTAAAATATCCTCACTCAATCTTAAAAGAGGTAGCTGAGGAGCTTAAGAAAGAAGAAATAAATAATCAACTACGTACAACTCTAGATGAAATGCGTGAGATGATGCTTGATGCAAATGGTGCTGGACTAGCAGCTATACAAGTAGGTATCAAAAAGAGATTCTTCATAATGTTTGATAATTTAGATGATTCATCTCCAGAAATTATTGCTATTATAAATCCCAAGATAATAGCGCAAGATGGTGAAGTGATTGATGAAGAAGGTTGTCTTTCCTTTCCTGGTGTCTCTGCAAAAGTAAAAAGGGCTACAAATGTTAAGATATCTGCTTTAAACGAGTTTGGTAAAGAAGTTATAATTCAAAAAGATGGATTCTTAGCTCGTTGTATTCAACATGAGATAGATCATCTAAATGGTATAACATTTTTTGATCACCTAGGTTCTCTTAAGAGAAAAATGATAGAAAAAAAGTATAAGAAACTTATGAAAGAAAATTCTAATTATCAAGTATAGTTTTTTTAACCATTTTGGTAAACAAGACTTTACTTTTGATAGCAACTAGGCAAAATTTCTTTTGTAAAAGTATAAAACGGAATTAATATGCACAATTTTTTAAAAAAGACATCATTACTTTTATTTGTTCTAATAATAGCATCATGTGGCATGCTAACTGGCGATAAATTTGTTTATATTGGACATAGCAAAAACACTCCTGACTATCAGCTATATTATGATAAAACTCGTAAAATGTTTGTTCTTATAGATAAGCGAAATGGCTGCTTCCAGAAAAATGATACAGGAACATGTTTTGCCTTAACATTACAGCAAGCAAGAGAGTTCAGGCAAAAAGTATTAGTCAAGATGATTGAAATAGATCTAAGACTAGCAAAAGATAATTACGGTAGTTACGCTATTGCTGAATTACAAAAAGCCGGGATAACAACTGTTAATAAACCAATTAAAATCAAAAGTGTATATGCAACACCTATTAGACAAATTGTTATTGATAGAAAACAACAATACCACTTAGTCAGAAAAAAATATAAAGTACAGGCTAATCTTGTTGCAATGGTCATGACAGATGATAATGGTAAAAGACGCATTAAAGTTGCTTATACTGTTGATTTCCCTGGGCTAGAAAAACGCTATGGCACTGAACTTAGACCATTTGTTATAGATCCTGAATACCTATATACTCACATGACTATAGATACTGTACATGAAGCACACTATATGCAAAAAGATGTACTAAATAATCAAAAAGAAGTTAAAAAAGAAATTGTAAGCTATCTTAACAATGTTGTAGATCAAGATAAAAAAGCTAATGGTAGTAATCCTGAAGAAAGTATGGCTAATGAAATAGCTGCTCAAGATAGTGACATAGTAACAAAAAGTGATCTTGAAAAAGATAAATCCAAGAAAATAAATAGTGGTAGCTCCATGACTACTGCTAAAAACAATAATAGTATTTCTAACTCAACTAATAGCAATAACCCTACAGCTAAAAAATTAGATGATGAAAATGCAAATAGTGGTGTCTCTAGCTCAATAAATAGTGGTGTCTCTAGCTCAATAAATAGTGGTAGCTCCATGACTAAAAACAATAACAGTATTTCTAACTCAACTAATAGCAATAACCCTACAGCTAAAAAATTAGATGATGAAAATGCAAATAGTGGTGTCTCTAGCTCAATAAATAGTGGTAGCTCTATAGCAAGCAACTCCGGAGAGAGCAACAGTGATTTTGGTTCAGTAAATCAAAAGAATACTGCTATTATTGGAAAACTAGATAGTGAATAAATAACTACATAATCTAAATCAAAATTTATATTTCCTAAATTATAACTCCGCCTCCAAGACAGATATCTTCATTATAAAAAACCACTGATTGACCTGGAGTAATAGCTCTTTGAGGCTGGTCAAAAACCACATTGATTAAACCATCTTGTATTACATTTACTTCACAAGGCTGATCCTTCTGTCTATAACGAACTTTAGCTTTACATTTAAACTTATCTGCTGGAGGATTTCCTGCAACCCAACTTAAATCAATAGCTTCTAAGGAGTCTCTAAACAGCATTGGATGATCATGACCTTGTACTGCAATAAGTACATTATTTTTCAAATCTTTTTTTGCGGCAAACCAAGGTATTTCCGGACGATTTTTTACACCTCCAATACCTAAACCTTGCCTTTGCCCTATTGTGTAGTACATAAGCCCATCATGCTCACCAATCTTGATACCATTTTCATCATGAATTTCACCTTTTTGAGCTGGCAGATATTTGGATAAAAATTCTTTAAATTTACGCTCCCCAATAAAACAAATACCTGTACTATCTTTCTTATCAAATGTGACAAGATTATTTTCTTTCGCTATTTGACGAACTTTTTCTTTTTCAATATCCCCTATTGGAAATATTGTTTGCCTTAGTTGCTCTTGACCAAGAGTATATAAGAAGTATGTTTGGTCCTTATTATCATCCAAACCTTTAATAAGCTCTACAGAACCGTCTTCTAATGCTCTTGTTCGTGCATAATGGCCTGTTGCTATATAATTCCCTCCAAGCATATGAACATAGCCTAGAAAAGCTTTAAACTTGATTTCTTTGTTACAGAGAATGTCTGGGTTAGGCGTTCTTCCTGCTTTATATTCAGTCAAAAAATGCTCAAAAACATTATCCCAGTACTCTGCAGCAAAATTTATTTTCTTAAAGGGAATGCCTATAGAATCACAAACTGCTTGAGCATCAGCAATATCTTGCTCAGCTGAGCAAAACTCCTCAGTATCATCCTCTTCCCAATTTTTCATAAAAACGCCGGTTACATCATAACCTTGCTGTTTTAGTAATAATGCTGAAACTGATGAATCAACACCACCTGAAATACCTACTACTATTTTTTTTGACATAATCTATTTCTTTAACACTGATAAGAAAGCTTCTTGAGGAATTTCAACTGAACCAATATTTTTCATTCTTTTTTTACCTTCTTTTTGTTTCTCCAAAAGCTTTTTCTTACGTGACACATCTCCGCCATAACATTTTGCTAAGACATTCTTACGTAAAGCTTTAACTGTACTTCTAGCAACGATAGTACCACCAACAGCCGCTTGTATAGCAACCTCAAACATCTGCCTAGGAATAAGCTCTTTTAGCCTTTCAACTAGCTCTCTACCTTTATATTTAGCTTGATCTTTATGCACAATACTTGCTAGAGCATCAACTTTATTCCCGTTGATAAGCACATCTAGGCGCAGCATATTCGCAGCTTCATAACGAATAAGTTCATAATCTAATGAACCATAACCTTTAGTTACAGATTTTAAAGTATCAAAAAAGTCAGATACAACTTCGATCATTGGTAAGTCATAAGTTATTGAAACTTGACTACCAACATAGTTTAGATCAACTTGCACACCCCTTTTCTCAATACAAATTGTAATTACACTCCCAACATAGTCTTTTGGTACAAGAATGTTTGCTCTTACTATTGGCTCATGAATTTCCGCAATAGCTCCTGGTTCTGGTAGCTTAGATGGATTATCAACCTCAATCATTTCACCATCTTTTTTGACTGCTTTATAAACAACTGTTGGTGCTGAAGTAATTAAATCAAGGTTATATTCTCTTTCTAGCCTTTCTTGGATAATCTCCATATGTAACATCCCAAGAAAACCACACCTAAAGCCAAAACCTAGAGCTTGAGACACTTCTGGCTCAAAAAATAACGATGCATCATTTAAGCTTAACTTTTCTAACGCTTCTCTAAAGTCTGGATAATCATCAGAACTTATAGTAAACATTCCAGCATAAACTTGTGGCTGTACTTTCTTAAACCCTGGTACTGGCTTATCTGTAGGATTATGAGTATGTGTAAGGGTATCACCAACTGGAGCACCATGAATATCTTTAATACCAGCAATAATAAAACCAACCTCACCTGCTTTTAGATGGTCAAGGTCTTTCATTTTAGGCGTAAATACACCTACTCTATCAGCTTGATAAGAAACGCCTGTTGACATAACTTTAAACTTCTCACCTTTCTTCAAGGTGCCGTTTTTAATCCTAACTAATGAAACAACTCCTAAATAGTTATCAAACCATGAGTCAATAATCAAAGCTTGCAATTTATCATTAACATCACCTTCTGGTGCTGGTACTTTAGCAACGATTGTTTCTAGTACATCCTCAACACCTATACCAGTTTTAGCACTACAAGTAGTTGCCCCTGTTGCATCTATGCCGATTATCTCTTCAATCTCTTCTGCCACCCTATCTGGTTCAGCAGATGGTAGATCTATCTTATTTAAAATAGGAATCACTTCTAAGTCTTGTTCTATTGCTGTATAGCAGTTAGCAACAGTTTGTGCTTCAACCCCTTGAGCTGCATCCACGACAAGTAAAGCCCCTTCGCAAGCAGCTAATGAACGCGAAACTTCATATGAGAAATCAACATGTCCTGGAGTGTCAATAAAATTAAGTTGATATGTCTGACCATCTCTTGCTATATAATCTAATGTCACAGACTGTGCTTTGATTGTAATACCACGCTCTCTTTCTATATCCATAGAGTCCAGCACTTGTTCTTTCATTTCTCGTTCTGCCAAACCACTACACACCTGAATAAATCTATCTGAAAGTGTTGATTTCCCATGATCGATATGAGCTATTATTGAGAAGTTTCTTATATTTTTCATATATATGTATACTTTATTAGTTATTTATAATTTATAAATCTAGCTAACTATTATGCTACAAAATGATATTAAAATGTAGTGATAGAGACATTTAAATAACTAAATATTAATCAATTATCTTATAATCCTGTTGACAAAAAAGCTTAATGTATGCAAAATACTTTAGCTATTATATTTATATATTTGTGTTTCTCGATTTATCCCCCAGAGAAACTAAAGTTATAAAAAGTTAAAAAATTAAAACTGGAGAATAAAATTGGCTAACTCAAAACAAGCGAAAAAAAGAATTATTCAAGCTGAAAGAAACCGTCAACACAACGTTGCTCGTCGTTCAATGATGAGAACTTTTTTGAAAAAAACAGCATCTGCTATAGAAAAAGGTGATGTTGAAGCAGCAAAAGAAAACTTCACAAAAGTAGTTCCATTATTAGATAAATATGCTACTAAAGGTTTAATCCATAAAAATAAAGCTGCTAGACATAAGTCTCGCCTAAGTGCTAAAATCAAAGCCCGTTCTGCAGCTTAGTTATTTTTCCACTATCTATTTTTCTATCACATTTTTCTTATTTTTTGTGTTATTCTATTCTTTTAGAGTAACATAGAATTCCTTTATGCTATGCCGACAATTAAAGTTCACTATACAGATAATATTCAAATATCAGATAAGCTAGATAAGTTTAGTAGTAACTTACACACGACTCTTGTCAAGATCATTAAAACAGATATTCATACTTGCAGAACCCTAATCTACCCGTGTAAAAACTATGTATCTGGTGATAATTCTAGTAATTTTGATGGTTTTATCCAGCTTGAAATTGATATTCTTCCTGGTAGAGTCCCTGAACTACGTAAAAAACTAGGTAATACTTTACTAAATGATTTAAAATCCCTTTGTAGCAGTTGTAATATTTCTGTAGATTATCGTGTTATCGTAAGAGAAATAGACACTGAATTCTACTTTGGTCTTTAGAACACAGGTTCTTTAGTCGGTGGAGCATAGTTTCCATAAATTCCAATTAATTTATCTTGGTTATTGAAAGTTAATATTAGTTTTGATTCACTAAATATACTCGACTGCATATCTTTTTTATAAGTATTTATATAAATAAACTGATTAGGGTTAAAAGTATCTATGATATCTGGAGAACCTAATATATATATGACTTCACTTTTTGTCATATCTGGTTTAATTTCAAGAAGTTCCTTGTTTAATATTTTCTTACCTTGAGGGACTGGAGCTGTATACGGCTCTATACATCCTGCTATAAAAAAACTAATCGTAGCCAAGATAATAATTTTAGTTAGTTTTTTTGAACTCATTTTATTAGTCTTCTAGGCCTGCAAATAATTTTTGATCAATAATATCACATAAGCAGTGAATTATAAGAAAATGATTTTCTTGTATACTTGCAACACTATTAGATGGGACTCTTAATTCAATATCTTCAGGGTTATACATATTTTGCAGTCTCCCTCCACTTGCCCCTGTTAGAGCTATAACTTTCATTTCTAAATCATGAGCTTCCTCAACTACCTTAAGTATATTCTCTGAGTCACCAGTAGTAGATACAACTAACAATATGTCATCCTCATTACCAAGTGCAGCAACTTGCTTAGAAAATATTTCAACAAAACCATAATAATTGCCTATTGCTGTAATAGTTGCCATATCTCCAGTCAAGGAAACTGCTGGTAAAGGAGGTCTTTCCATTTCAAAGTGATTTAATAATTTTGATGAAAAATGCTGTGCTATAGCCCCAGAGCCTCCATTACCGCATGCTAATATTTTACCACCATTCTCTAAGCAAGAAACCATTGCTTTCGCAGCTTGTACTATCGCAGGAGGCAAAACATTAGCTGTCTCTATTTTTGCTTGTATACTATTCTCAAAATAACTATTAACTTTATCTAAAGAAGTCATTGTTTTCTCTATATTTAAGCCTTATAAAAATTTTACTATATTCGATTTTTGATAGCCAGTGTAATAGCTAGTATTTCAAACTAATCTAGTAATTATGTTAATTTTTGATTTTTTTATTACAATATCTATGAGGTTTTTTGGTAGATTAATTACTTATATTATAATGTCCTCAGAAAAAGCTACTGATTTTAGAAAGATTTTTATTCCTAGATGTTAAACTTAACTAGATAAATTAGGAAATAGATAAATGAGTAAAAAAAGAGTAACGTATACAGCTGATTTTAAAGCTAAAGTAATTATAGAATTGCTAGAAGGCGATATGACAGTTAATGAGATAGCAAGTAAGTATGATTTACTTCCTAAAAACGTGCACAATTGGAAGCAGCAATTTTTATCTAATGCTTGCTTAGCATTTGATAAAAGCTCTGTTGTTAAGGAGTATAAGCAGGAAATAGATGAGCTTAGAAAAGATAAAGATGCAACAAGTAAAAAACTAGTCGAGGTAATAGTAGAGAGGGATTTTTTAATGGGAAAGCTAAAAAGCTTGGTATCATCAAATGATAGAGTAAACTCTGTAGATACTAAGCTAGAATTATCTTTAAATAATCAGCTTAAACTATTATCTGTATTTAAGAGTGTGTACTATTATACACCAATATCAAAATTTAGTAGTAATGATGATATTAAACTATTAAATGCAATAGATTTGATACATACTAAACATCCATATTATGGTACGAGAAGGCTAGTAAAGTTGCTAAATAGATTAGGATTTCTAGTTGGAAGGAAGCTAATCAAAAGTGCTATGGAATTCATGGGTATTAAGGCATTGTATCCTAAAAAAAAGACAACTGTCATTAATAAGCAACACAAGAAATATCCATACTTACTTAATGTATTTAAAAATGAGACGAATCAGGTTGTTATAGATAAAGCTAATAAGGTATGGAGTGCTGATATCACGTATATTAGACTAGAATGTGGGTATGCATATTTAGTAGCCATAATAGATTGGCATAGCAAGAAAACACTAGCTTGGAAGATTTCTAATACTATGGATACACATCTAACAACTAGTGTGTTAAAAGAAGCGTTATTTAAATATGGTAAACCTGATATCTTTAACTCTGATCAAGGAACTCAATATACAGCAAAAGAGCATATTAAAATATTATCTGATAATAAAATAAATATATCTATGGATGCTAAAGGAAGATCTATAGATAATATTGCAATTGAGAGATTTTGGAGAACACTGAAATATGAAAATGTTTATCCGGCATCATATATAACTATGAAAGAGGCTAAAGTAGGTATCAAAGAATATATTGATATTTACAACAATGAAAGACTACATTCTAGTATTGGATATATGACTCCTGATGAAGTATATTCTGGTATTTTAGATGCTGCATAAAAGCAAGAAATAAAAATATTTTATAATAGTGGTATTGAATAACAGGGACAGTTTATTTACAAGAAAGACCTGCGTTAGTTATCGCGTCATAGAGTATCTTCTTTACCGTCAATTGTTTAATGTTTAAATCTGTTTTTTCTTTTGCTTCTTCATATATTTTTTTAGAAGATATATATATTAATAACCATAGTTACAACTATTGCAGATATCGTAACTGCTACTAAAAGTTCTACCAACGTTATACCTTTGCTGGAATTATTTTTATTTATATTTTTTTGCATACTACTAAACTTAGATATTAACTCAATTTATTATGTTTAATGACTTCTTTTGATACGGTAATTCCAGACTCCTTATTTTCCCCAACAAACTTCACTAGACTAGAACCTGATCCTTTAAATTTCAAAAAACTATTACCTTCAACAGAGCTCTTATTAAAACTTCCTGTAAGAATATAATGATCTATTTTCTTATTTAGCTCCTGGGATAGCTGTACTCTTTTCTCTGATACAACCGATGTCATTATTGTTGAATTTATTACTAAAAAAGACGATGTTAATATAAATAATCCTATCCCTGCTGAGATCAAGCTCTCTATTAAAGATAATCCTTTTGTCTCTTTATGTTTAAGAGATTTATCAGCATTAGTTAATCTTATTTAAATAAAACTTTTGGAATATATTAACACATCTTTACTTTAAAGCTAAATACGTGTTAATTATTCTCATTTATATATGAATTTTACTATCTTGCTTTGCCTAGTATAGCAACACATAAGATTGTGTTTAGAAATAATAGTATACTCGGCAACATACACAAGAAATACATATAAAAATTTATTTGAGGATAAAATTTGAAGATTGAATAAATAGCTACAGCTAACCCAAATGTTGAAAAAATCAACTTACCGAGATTATCATAAATAATCTGAGGCCAACCCTCAACTTTATCAAAAACCTTGCTTGTAGGTTTCCAGCCTTGCGGCTTATTTAAATAATAATTTATTTCAGCTTTTATACCACACCAAAACACAAAAGATGAGAGCATAAACATTGACACATATATTTGTGATATTTTACTTAAAATATTGCCCTGAATATCTCCATACCAATAGTACCAGAAACTCAAAATAAATAACGGAACAAGAGTTATATTTACAATTAAAACAAATTGAGGGTTTCCTTTAGGAAAAAGCACTAAAAGTAAGGCAAATATTGGAAAACCTGAGGCTACTACCTTAAAAAGAAGATATAACATATCAAGCTTTACTCTAAAATGAAGATTTGGTGATTTAATTATCTTTGACATATGTTTATGCATAACTTGCATACCACCAAAAGACCATCTTAACCACATTTTCTCAAACTCTTTTAAGGATGTAGGCACCCATTCTCCTGTCTTAAGAAATACCGGTTTACTTGTAAAACCAGCCTCATAACATCTAAAACCAGCCGCAATATCTTCAGTTACCATCACTTGTGATTTATAATACTCTTCCCATTTAGATATTGCCTTAAGTGCTTTTTTATTCCAAATACCATTGTGCCCCTGATAATTACAATAACCATGCTTACCTACAAATTCATTAAAATATCTAATTGTATTTTGAAATATACTTGCTACCTTTGTAACTAAGTTAGTACTGTAGTTAGTACTTTCTATAAGAAAACTTATAAATCCTAATTTTGAATCTTTTTTAAACTCGGATAATCCCACCTTAAGTGCATTCGTTGGTAATGTAGAATCAGCATCTAGAAATAATACATAATCAAAACTAACGTTTTCCATAGCAATATCTAGATTTCGAGGTTTAAAACCTTCTGTGCCATTTCTATGAATAAATTTACAAGCTACACCATCATCCATATTTTTCTTGTTGACATACTTACGCCATTTAATAAAATCCTTATTATCCAAGTCACTATTATCTACAACTACTATTTCCTTTCTTTGTGTATGGTAATCTAAATTATATGCTGAATCAAAAGTCATTTTACAAACATCAAAAGGTTCATTGCGAGTTGTAATAACTACTGAACAACTAAGGTCAGATGTTTCTGTAACTAACTTATTTTTTTTTCTAAGCGACTGATATAAGCTGTCAATAAAACAGTGCAAACTTAGGATTATTCTATAACCTAATAAAAAAAATGTTGGTAAAAGGATAACTAGAACTGTTACAGATATAAATGGATGATAATTATAGTCCACCCCTAAAAAAGTCTGTGTCACATAAGCAACAAAGCCAAAGCTCAAAATGGCATATATAATGCCAATAAACTTAAGCTGATCTTTTTTTGAAGATATAAACAAATATAATAAAAATAAGAGTAATAAAGATAGTAAAATTATTGCTGCCATAAATCGTCCTGCAAACGAAACACTATATAATAATACAACTAGTATTATGAAGATTAATGTTCGTTTCATCTAAAAACCACAAAATCAAATGATATGGAATTCTACTGTAAAACAGTCTAAGTAACAATATTATATTTGACTTTATAATGCTTCTTTATATTTATTATATTCAAGCTGTACAGATTCACCTGGCTTCGGAGTTAGTAGACTTACGACTACTATTGCTATACAACTTAGTATAAATCCTGGCACCATAACATAAATCTTAAACCAGCCTCCAAGGCTACCTAATAGAGGTCCCCACGTCAAGACTACAATTGCTCCTACAATAATACCTGCAGCAGCTCCAAACTTATTCATACGTGACCAGAAAAGTGAGAATATAACAACACCCCCAAAAGAACCCCCTAAGCCAGCCCATGCATACCCTACTAAACTCAAAATTGTTGAATGAGGATTTAAAGAAATACATATAGCAACTATTGTTACTATCAGAACAATTAGACGACTTACATTCAGCTGTTCACGATGAGATGCATTCTTTCTAAGAAATTTAGCATATACATCAACAGAAAAGGCACTAGATAAAGATAATAGCTGAGCTGAAATTGTACTCATTACAGCAGAAAGAACGGCCGCTAATAATATACCCTCAACCCATGGATTAAAAAAGGCTGATGACAATTTTAAGAATACAGATTCAGGATTTATTTTATCACCATGATAATAAACTGCTCCTAAAATACCCGTACATGCTGCACCAATAAGAGCTACAATCATCCAAATCATACATATTGCCATAGCTCTATAAGTTTTATTTGGGTTTTTTATTGCCATAAATCTTACAATAATATGAGGCTGTCCAAAATATCCTAAGCCCCAAGCTAATAAAGATATAATAGTTATTAAAGGAACTCCTGAAGTTACATCATAAAAACCTTTAATATCAATACTAGATAAAATGTTTGTAGTTCCAGAGCTATCAAAATTTAAATAAACAACAATAGGAACTAATAGTAATGCAAATAACATTAATGATCCTTGGAAAAAATCAATCCATGATATTGCTAAGAAACCACCAACACAAGTATAAACAAATATTATAATAGCAGTAAGAAATAAAGCACTATGGTAAGAGATCCCAAACATAGAACCAAACAAAACACCTCCAGAAACAAAACCTGCTCCAACATAGGCAGTAAAAAAAACTACTAATACAATTGCTGTTATTGACCTGATTATTCCTGTATCATCGTGAAATCTATTTTCAAAATAAGCAGGAATAGTAATAGAGTCTTTAGCAATCTCTGTATAAACTCTTAATCTTTTTGCAATAACTCCCCAGTTAATAAAAGCACCGATACTTAATCCTAAAGGCAACCAAATTTGGTTAAAACCAGAGGCCATGAACGCTCCTGGAAGAGCCAATAACAACCAGGATCCCATATCAGAAGCTCCTGCACCTAATGCAGCAATAGGTGCACTCAAAGAACGGCCACCTAGCATATAATCAGAAACTTTTTTTGTTTGAAAATAAGAATACAAACCAATTGCAAAAATAATTGCTATATAGATCGCAAATGTGATCCAAAGAATATCTACTCGCATATATTTATCATTTTTTTTAAATTGCTAACAATCTATCATTTTAAAAATTATTTTTAAACCTTGTTCATTAGCATTATTAAGTTTATTTGCTAAATTAATTTAACTAAAACCTAATTTTAATTAAAACAGCAGTTAAAATTTAAGCCGATTTTAGAAAACTACTCATAAAGTGATATTTTACCTGACATAAGAATTCTTTAGAAAGAAACATTAATAATTTTTAAGACATAAACTTCTCTACGCCATCCTTAAAGTCAAAACTATGTTCAGCTGTAATATGACGCACTGTTTTTGTTGTAGAGCGCATAACAACACTATGAGTTACGGCAAAAGAACCTCTAAGCGAACTTTTTACTCTTTTAACTCCTTGTAACATATTTCCATCTGTAACACCTGTTGCAGCAAATAAAATATCTCCTGAAGCTAATTCATCAATATCATATTTTTTATCAAGATCTGTGACTCCCCACTTATGTGCTCTTTTAATTTCATCATCATCACTAAAAAGTAATCTAGCTTGCATCTGACCACCTAAACACTTAAGAGCTGCAGCAGACAAAACCCCTTCAGGGGCTCCTCCTGTACCAATAAAAACATCAATACCTGAACCTTCAGTTGCTGTTGAAATAATTCCTGAAACATCGCCATCATCTATTAAAATAACTCTAGCTCCACATTCACGAGCTTCCTTAATAATATGATCATGTCTAGGTCTATCCATAGTACAAACAACTAGCGCTGACACATGCACACCCTTGTGCTCTGCAATTCTTTTTAGATTTTCTGTTACAGAATCATCTAAATCAACAATCCCTTTTGGAACATTAATCCCTCCTACGGCAATTTTTTGCATGTATACATCAGGAGCATTTAAAAAACCTCCTTTATCTGCCATAGCTAGAACCGTAAGAGCATTTGCTCCACCTTTAGATGTAATAGTTGTTCCTTCAAGTGGATCTAAAGCTATATCAACTTCACACCCGCCGACACCAACTTTCTCACCTATATAGAGCATAGGAGCCTCATCTAGCTCACCCTCACCTATAACAACAGTCCCATTAATATCAACTTCATTAAGAGCTTTTCTCATTGCATCTACAGCTGCTTGGTCTGCAGCAATCTTATCTCCTCGACCCATCTGACTCCAAGATGCTAATGCGGCTAATTCTGTTACTCTAACTGCTTCAAGAGCTACTTTTCTATTCATTGTTTGATCCTTCTTGTTTTATAGTTTCTTAACTATAGGGGTTAAAAAGTTTTCTATTACATTCTTTAGTTGTATTAATTTACCATGAAAAAAATGTCCAACCTCATCCATCTTAACTAGAGTTAGATCAGACCTAACTCTTTTAAGGGTAAAATCAAAAACAGAGTCAGGATTAACTGTATCATCATCAATACCTTGAATAACCAGCCACGGAATAGTCGGTTCATCAAATCTAGTTAAATCAAATATATCAACAGCTGGAGCTATCGTTACAATTGCTACTACTTGATCCAGTTGGCTTAAACCTTTATACGCTATAGCTCCACCGAATGAAAAACCACACAGCAAAATTTTTTTTATGGGAGTATTATCAGCAATCCACTTACAGACAAAAAGTAAATCATCTAGCTCACCTTCTCCTTCACCATATTCACCCTGAC
The DNA here is from genome assembly GCF_002211785.1 of Francisella halioticida. Classification (NCBI taxonomy): domain Bacteria; kingdom Pseudomonadati; phylum Pseudomonadota; class Gammaproteobacteria; order Thiotrichales; family Francisellaceae; genus Francisella; species Francisella halioticida. Next base: position 339,218 of record NZ_CP022132.1, on the reverse strand, counting down.
TATGGCCAACTCCTCGATAATTAAACCTATATGACTGTATATTATGAGTTTTCATAGCTCTAGAAATAGTAGTTACAACTTTATTATGCATACTACCTTGATATAATGGATGAGGGTGACAAATAACAGCTACAACTTCTTGGTTAGAATCTTTCACCTTATCGTGAGCTAATTCAATTCTCCCAGCCTTACCTTGTATAAAAAAAGTATTCATAACAGCCTCAACTATAACCCTGGAGAAAGGTCACAATCCTCTAGTTTTATTAGCTTTGTTTTTTTAACAAACTTATATAAAAAATATAATATCACAAAAGCAAAAAATCCTACATATGTCGAGAAGAACTCAATAATAACACTTAGCCAACTTCTGCCTTCCATAGTCAAAATATTAACCCCTTGCCCAACTATTACAATACTTACTAAAGCTAATGCTATAATAGGAGCCCAAGGAAAAAACTTTGCCACGAAAGGAAGATCTTTTAGATTTTTATCTTGTTTAATATATGCTCTTCTAAAACGATAATGGCTTAACGCAATCGTAAACCACGCAATAAAGCCTGCTAAACTAGATATATTGACTAGCCATGTAAATATTTGACCACTCCCAACAAAAGAAACAAAAAAGAATGAGCAACCAATTAAACAAGTAATGAGTAATGCTATCATTGGGGTACCTTTAGAATTAACCGTAGCAAACACTTTGGGCGCATGATTAATTTCACCTAAATGCCACAACACTCTTGTAGCACTATACATACTAGCATTACATGCTGATAATATTGCCGTAAGTATTATCACATTCATAATAGTAGCGGCTGAATTTAACCCAACATTTTGAAACACTATGGTAAATGGACTAATTGAGACATCATTGTTTGCACCTGCTTTTATCAAAGAGGGATTATTGTATGGAATTAAGAAACTAATAATGACAACTGCTAATATATAAAAGATAAATAAACGCCAAAATGTTTGCTTGATTGCTTTTGGTATTGAAGTACTTGGATCTTTGGCCTCTCCAGCAGTTACACCAATAAGTTCACTACCCTGAAAAGAGAACCCCGCAATCATAAAAACAGATATGAAACCCCACCAACCATTATGAAATGGTGCATCTCCAATATTCCAGTTTTGAAATCCTACACTTGTATGATTACCTATTAACCCAAGTATTGATAAGAACCCGACTATGATAAAAATAATAACCGTTGAAACTTTTATAAATGATAACCAGTACTCAACCTCACCATAAACACGTACAGAGAATATATTCAAAGAAAAAACTAAAACAAAGAAAAAACCACTCCACAATAGTATAGAGCTTCCTGGAAACCAATACTGCATAATCAAACCTGCTGCAATAACTTCTGTAGCAACTGTTATAGCCCAGTTAAACCAATAGCTCCATCCTGTACTAAAACCTAAAGCTGGGTCAACATATCTAGTTGCATATTCACAAAATGTACCAGTAACTGGACTGTGTGCTGCCATTTCACCTAAGCTTGCCATCAAAAAATAAACCATTATCGCGATAATAACATATGCTAAAACTGTTCCCCCTGGGCCAGCATCAGCGATTGCACCGCCTAATGCAACAAATAAACCAGTACCTATACAGCCACCTAATGCAATCATTGACATATGGCGACTTTGTAAACTACGCTTAAGTTTTTGGGACATTAAACTTTCTTCTCCAACTATTCTTTTTAAAACTCGTACAACACAACAATTAAGACCTGATATCTTAATTTTCTTTTATAAGACACAATATTCATTATCTCATTAATGACATATAAATCAATTAACGTTCTCGTTGTCACGCACTTTTTTATTATCTTTTTGTAGAAAACATCTATTAAACTAACCATTCAGATGCTTTTTTTGATTGACGTACTATTCTTATCTCATTTTTTTTATAGATAACTTCAGCAGGTAATGTATGGCATAGGAAAAAAGGCATACTTTCTGTAAATCCGTACGCACCTGTTTGAGTAAATACTAAATAATCTCCAGCCTCTGTACTCTCAGGCAAAGCAACACTACCTAAATGATCTATTCCTGTACACAAAGGCCCATGAAGCTCCATAGTTAAGCTATTTTCACTATTAGTAGATATATTTGATACAGGGAAAGCTTGATTTGTTATAAAAGGACGACCCAAATGCTGACTTCCACCCTCTAAAACAAGCAAGTTTTTATCATAAACTTTTTTTCTATCTATCACTTGTGTCACATATACCCCACACTCACCAACAGCATAGCGACCTAACTCTAACCAGAAATCAACTTGTGGGTACTTTATCTTTAACTGGTTTAGAGTTTCTACAACATTTTCAACCTTCATCCTATTATCTTGATTATAATAAGGTATTCCTAGCCCACCACCAAGATCTATAACTTTTAGATCCATAGAAATTTGATCTGCTAACTCAACTAAAGTCTCTGTAATAATACTCCAAAGATAGAATAATTTTTCTACATCTAGAATATTTCCCCACTGGAAACAGTGTAAACCTATAATATTAACATACTCATTTTTTATAGGATTCTTAATAAAATAATTTTTCCACTCTACAGGAGATAATCCAAAAGGAGTCACACTATCTCCACCTAAAACATTCTTTTCAGAAGATATATTCCAGCTTATCTGAACACGAAGTAATGATGTAACTTGCACATTATAGTTTCTAGCTGCTTTTAGAAGGTCCTCATACTGTTGTATGCTCTCAAGAACAAAAATTCGCACACCTTTCTCAATAAAATAACAAATCTGCTTATATGATTTTGCTGGGCCTGTATTAAGGATATTTTTAGGATCTACACCCTGTCTTAAAACCTGATCTAGCTCCCCAGAACTGGCAACATCAAAAGATATCTCTTGATCATAAATACTTTGTATTATATTTGATAACGGATTAGCTTTAACTGCATACCAAAGCTTTACAGGCATTTTTTTTAAACTCTCTAGATTATCCTCTAATATATCTAAGTCATAGAGAAAAAAAGGACTATCTATTTCTTTTGCCAAACCAAGTAGATTCTCTTTATGTAAATCTAAAGAAAACATTAGCGTAACGCCTCTTCTAACGTCAAGGCTTTATCACTTTTATCATCACGATATTTGATAATGACTGGACAATAAGATTGTAAACCATATTTTTTTGCCCAACTTGTATTTATTGGTCGTGAGCCAGGCACAACAATAGCTCCTTCAGGAATTTTTTCTCCTTTTTCTAGTACTCTTTCATTAACGCTATCATAAACCCTAACACTTCTTGATAAAGAAACAGATGGTGCAATTACAGATCTTCTACCTACTATAATACCTTCAACAACAATAGCTCCAGCACTTACAAATACGTCATCTTCTATTATCACAGGATTCATCCCTACTGGTTCAAGAACACCTCCAATCTGTACTCCCGCAGATAGATGAACATTTTTACCTATCTGAGCACATGAGCCAACTAGAGCATTACTATCAACCATAGTTCCCTCATCGACATAAGCTCCTGTATTGATGTATGATGGCGGCATAATAATAACTGATGGTGCAACATAAGCTCCTGCTCTAACAGATGATCCACCAGGAACCATTCTGACGCCATCTGATTTACTAAACTTACGAGGAGCTAAATTATGCTTATCAACAAAGCCTATGTAACTCCCATTATAATCCATATTAACACCTGCTCTAAAAGCTTCTAGAATTGCTTTTTTGACCTTAATATTTACTTGCCAGTTTCCATCATCTAACTGCTCTGCTGCTCTTATCTGCCCTGATTGAAGTCCATCTAAAGTTTCCTGCCATCCCATAAATTCTTTCTCCTATTCTTTTTATCCTATAAAATTTGCATAGCTTGCTTTAACTAAATTATTTGCTTTTTTTAAATTTGTAATATCAGTTAACTCTTCAGCCACTAGAGGAGCTCTTAAAGTATTAGATTTTATTACGCCATTATGTTCAAGCCATACTTTGACTGGAATAGGATTAGCAACCTCAAAACAAGCCTTTGTAGCATCTCTCCATGTTTGACAGTAATCTTCTTGTATAGTTTTATTTACACTTTCCTTAACATAGCTTTTGACTTGTTTTGGCCAAATATTTGATATCACAGATATTAATCCAACAGCGCCATAATTAGATAATTCAGGCAGTATCCCATCTTCACCACTGTACATTCTTAAATTTGGAGCTATCTCAGCATATTTTGCAAAACGCTCATAATCACCTGAGGCTTCTTTAATTGCCCATGCATTTTTATGATCTTTTATCTTCTCTAATGCTTCATAACTTAAATTCACACCAGTTCTAGATGGAACATTATAAAAAACACATGGTTTTTGAGCTACATCAAGCAAACTTCTAAACCAGTTGATTTGACCAACAGTCCCAGGCTTAGCATAAAGAGGAGTTACTAATAAAAAGCAATCAACTTGCTGGTTATTACAAAACTCTATCCAACTAATTTGTTGCTCAAGTCTTGATCCTCCCACACCTACCATTATTGGTGTACTTAGTCCTAATGAACATGTAAATTTAACCACTTCACGCTGCTCTTCAAAACTTAATGCTAATGCCTCTCCCGTACTGCCTAAAATTAATATTCCACAATCAGATTGTGCCTGATATTTTAGTATTCTCTCAAAGCTACAATAATCAATTTCGCCATTATCAAGCATTGGTGTCACTATCGCTGTATATAAATCTCTATTAATATTCATTTGCATACTCCTTAGCAACTAGCTCTTCAAACTGAAAAAAACCAAACAAGTTGTGGTTTTGAATAGCATATTTAGCAGCCCAAATAGCTCCTTGAGCAAAAAGCTTTCGATCATGCGCAGTATGCTTTAACTCAATAGTTTCATATTCATGATTTAGTTTTGTTTCATGAATTCCCCTTATATCGCCAAAGCGCTCAGATGAAATAGTACAATTTTCAACATCAAGCCATTTTTGCCAAGATACTGCTGTACCACTTGGAGCATCTATTTTTTTAGTATGATGAGTTTCTTTTATTGTGTACTCTAGCTGGGGTATCAAATGCTTAATTTTACCTAATGAATTTAATGCTTCTTTAATAAAAACCATTGATAAACTAAAATTATTAGCAATAATCCACGCTTGCCTATTGGCATTAATTTTTTCAACAATATCTTGTGTATAGTTAATACCTGTTGTCCCACAGATAATTGGCGTTTTTGTTTCTAATAAAACTGGCAATATCTTTGCTAATACTTCGGCAGAAACAAATACAATAACAGCATCAGCACTATTAAGTTTTTCAGTCACCACAGCATTATTTGAATCAAAAATTTCATAAATATTATCATTACCTAGTAAATCTATAACCGCCTGGCCAGTATTACCTTTTCCTACAACTGCAATTCTCATACCTATACCCCTTTTTCAAAAAACTGATTATAAATCTTTTGCACGACTTGGGATGACTCACTTTGGTCAACTAATAAACACATATTGTGACCACTGGCTCCATGACTAAGTAAACGTATATTGTGATCAGATAACTCAGAAAATATTCTCGAACTAATATTTTTTGTCTGATGAATATTATTGCCAACAATAGCTACTAAAGACAAATCCTCATCAACTTTTATTTCAACATCACCAATCTCATTAAGCTCTTCTAGCAAACTTGGTGTAAGTATAGTATTTCCTATTGATTGGCTACCAATATGATCTAGGGTTAAAGCAATACTTACTTCACTTGTAGTCACAAGATCAATGCTTACTTTATGATTAGCCAAAACTTGAAAAACCTTAGCTAAGAAACCCTGGGTATGAACCATATCATAGCTTTTTATCGTCAACAAAACTTGGTTTTTACGTTCAGCAACAGCTCGAACAACTGGAAGATCTTGATCTAGATTTTTTGTAATCCAGGTTCCAGGATTATCTGGATTAAAAGTTGACCCTATAAATACATTTATATTACTACGTATTGCTGGCCATAAAGTGCTTGGATGTAAAACCTTTGCGCCAAAAGTTGCTAATTCAGAAGCTTCATTATAAGACATTTTATCTATTGATACTGCACTTGGTATAACTCTAGGATCTACTTGATATATACCTGGAACATCAGTCCAAATCAACAAATCTTTTGCGTCTAGGGCCTCGGCAATTAGAGCCGCAGAATAATCACTACCTCCTCGACCTAGAGTGGTCGTCAGACCTTGAGAATCTTGTCCTATAAACCCTTCTGTTACAACTATATTTTCTTCAATCAATGGTACTAATGTCTGCTGCACACTTAAGCAAATATTCTTTGTAATAGGTTTTGCTTGACCATAGTGACTATCTGTTTTGATAAACTCTGTTGCTCTTAAATATCTAGCTTTAACACCTGACTGGACTAAAAACTGAGTCACTATTGTTGCTGAAATTAATTCACCAAAAGATAATATTTCATCTGAAAGCTGAGGGGTTTTTAATCTTAAAGATAATTTTGCAAGAGATTCTAAATCTTTTAAAACCTCATTTATTCTTATTGAAATTCCTGGATTTTTAATGTGCTTTAATATTGGATAAATAATATTTTCTATTTCATGAACTGTCTCTTGTATAGATTTATCACTATCACAATACGTTACAAGATTTACTAAAAGATTAGTTACTCCTGACTGAGCACTTACAACAACTACTTTAACTTGAGATGTATTTTTTATAATCTCAATACATTTTCTAATTGACTCAATATTAGCGACACTTGTACCGCCAAATTTTGCCACATTTATTTGATCTTTCACAAAGTTCTCCATGTTTTCACTAGTGTGGGGAAACTGAGACTTTGCAAAATTAATGCTTAGACCGAAGCGCCCCACGTTTAAGTTCAACGTGACAGTCCTGCTACCTTTCAGCATCAGACCCAAGAACATAGCTCATAACTTCTACATTCTTTCGGCACAATCTTTAGAAATCTAATCATCATTAAGCGTTATGGCTTTCAGATTAGCATTATAGACTGTGCACCTCTTCTTTAAAATTACGTTAGTAAGAAAACTTACTGATCTTGAGTCTAACATAGTAAATTAAAAGCTGTCAAACCCTATTTAGCATTTTTATAATATAAAATTAACAATTATTTTTTCTTTGAAGAATTTATGTATGCTATTTATAGCAAATAAAAGGTTAAGAGATTAATATGATAATATAAAGTTTTTAAATCGTTTAATAGCCTCTTCTAAAACATTTTTTTCAGCCGCAGCACTAATTCTAATATGTCCAGCTAAGCCAAAAGCACTTCCATGCATAACACCAACAAAAGTCTCTTCTAAAAGTTTTATACAGAACTCCTCATCTGTAATCTGCATTTTTAGTAAAATTTCACTTATATCTAAAAATATATAAAAACTACCTTGAGGCATAAAAACTTTAACTTCATCAATCTCTTTTAAATTATTAAAAACAAAAGAAACTCTCTCATGATACTCCTGATTCATATATTCAAGATCTGCTCTTTCTAATTTTAAAGCCTCAATTGCTGCAATTTGTGAAATTGAACAAGCACATGATAAGGATTGTGACTGAAATTTCTTTATAGCATTTATAAATTCCGAAGGTGCCAAAATATGGCCAACACGCCAGCCTGTCATTGCATAATTTTTTGCAACTCCACTGGCAACTATTACACGATCTTTAAGTTCAGGGCAAACCTTTGTAATAGTAATAGGTGCCCTATCCCAATAGATTTGATCGTATATCTCATCACTAATTAATACAATATGTGGATATTTCTTTATTAGCTGAGCCAAAGCCAGCATAGTAGATTCTGAATAAATAGCTCCTGAGGGATTATTAGGAATATTTATTAAAATAGCCTTAGTCTTTGGAGTTATTAAACCTTCTAGTTTGTCAATATTTGGCTCAAAACCATTTTCAATACTAGTTCTCAAAATGACTGGAATACCTCCTGAGAGCATTATCATATCAGGATAGGAAGTCCAATATGGCGCCATATAAATGATCTCATCTCCATCATTAATAATACAATTAAATATATTATGAAGGCTATGTTTAGCTCCAGTAGTAACGCATACTTCATCAAGTTTATAATGTACTCCATAATCATTACTATAACGATTTACTATTGCTTGTCTTAAAGCTTTATACCCATCTACAGTCGTATATTGTGTATGATTATTTTTAATTGCCTCAATACCCGCATTTTTTATCACATCAGGTGAGCTAAAACCAGGTTCTCCAACGTTTAAAGAAAGAATCTTTTCTCCTTTATCAACAAGCTCTTGCACTTTAGATGACATTAGTGCTGTTGCTGAGGGGTTAATATTTGTTACGCGATTACTAACTTGTATAGTCATTTATCTTTCCATTCTCCATTCATTCACCAATATAAAAAAACTAAGACTTTGCAAAATTAATGCTTAGATCGAAGCGCCCCACATTTAAGTTCAACGTGACAGTTCCACTACCTTTCAGTATTAGACCCAAGAATATAGCTCATAACTTCTATACTCTTTCGGCACAGTCTCTAAAAATCTAATCATCACTAAGCACTATGACTTTCAGATTAGTATTATAGACTATGCACCTCTTCTTTAATTACTTTAGTAAGAAAGCTTACTCAATTTGAGCCTAACATAATAAATTAAATTCTGTCAAATACTATTAAGCATTCTTATGATAGGTAATGAAGCAGTTTAAGGAGAAACTTTATAATCTTTTATCAATAGACTTTCGAATCCTAGATGATATTTATACAACTACTGAAGATTAAAATCAAAGTTGCTGACTCTCATAACTCTCTGTTTCAATGGTTTTTTTACTCCGCTCATACATGACCCAATACACAATCCAGGTGCATATATATACAAAAATTCCGCAGAAAATTACATCACTAAAAAAGTGTCCTCCTTGAGCCATTCTCATTAAACCTAAGCCCCCACCTGCTAATATAGCTATTGAAAAAGCTAAAATCTTCTTCTTGCGTGTAGCTGCAAGAGGCATTAAAGCAAAAAGCCAGAATCCCATAGATGCATCCCCGCATAGAAAAGAACAATTAGTAGAACATTGATTAGATATAACAAATGGTTGTTGAAAAATCTTATCTCCATCAAATTGTTGTACCATATACGGTCGAGGCCTACCCCAATGATTTTTAAAAACAGCGTTCACAACAAGTCCTGGCCCTATCCATAAGCACACAGCTATAAAAAATATGACTTTCCTATTTTTTATCCTAAAAGCCTTAATAAACAATGAGCCAAGTAAAAATAAAATAACCGCTATAGAGAACACTATTGGAAACTTAATAGCAAATTTATGTAAAAATCCAAAGAAACCATGATTGGCACTAGCAGCAAAACCATATGAAGGATTATAAAAATCACTTGCTAAAGTTAAATCTAAATGAGGAAATATTAAAAAGAATACCCAAGCGCAGAAGCAAACAATAAAACCTACTATTATATGAAATTTTGCCAAAATTTATCCTTAATTACACACATACTTAATAAATTAGTACTATAGTTTAACATTTTTAAACTTTTTTTGTTAGAATTGTGAATTAGTTTTATGATTAAATAATATTTTATTTATAAGTTAATATGACAGACAATAACACTAATAATACAAACAAAACTCATGCTATTGGTAGACTAAAGATAACATTAGTCGTTATTTTAGCGGCAATTGTAATATATCTTTTCATAGCATTATTTAGCTATAATATAAATGATCCTGGCTGGAGTAGTATTTCCTCAGAAACAACTATTAAAAACTACGCAGGGCCTGTTGGGGCTTATATAGCAAGTTTTATACTCTCAATATTTGGAGTAGTTGGTTTTGTTATTCCTTTTGTATTTATCGATTTTATTAGAGTATTGCTGATAAAAAGAAAAGAACAAAATCTTAGCTACCTGATGTTCACTATTAAAACAATAGGTATTATATTTTTTATCCTATCGTGTTGTGGTATTGCTGAGCTATATTTTAGTTTTGCTAATTACTGGATGCCCCAAAGATCTGGAGGGATTTTTGGCTATGAGACAACAAAGATTTTCATTAAATATTTTGGTACTGTTGGCGGATCATTTGCACTATTAGTATCTTTATTTATAGGCTTAACACTTTATTCTGGTACCACATGGTTACATTTAGCTAAAAAAATTCTTTCCGTATTTGGTAAGTCTGTTAGTCATGTAGCAAAACCTAAAAATAATAAGGATATTACAAATATTAATGACTTTGCAGATTTTAACAATAAAACCAATACCTCTCCACTAACTCAAGATAAAACTTCAACTTCAATAGCTCTTAATGAAAAAAAAGAATCTCCTAGCGAAGATGTCTTCAAAGAAATATTAAAAAATTCTAAAGATAATGATGAACTTTCATTTAAAGACTTTAATAATAAGCTAGCTCAAGATGAGCTGTCACTTACAAACCCAGAACAAAAAAAAAATAATCCCATAGTAGATATTAATACTGTAAAAACACAAAAAGAGCATACATCGCAAGCATCAAAAGTAAATAACTTTAAAAAAGATTGCCTTCCCACTGTCGATCTACTTATTGAACCTGAAGAAAAAAAAATAGCAGTATCCCAAGAACAACTAAAAGGGACGTCTTCTCTATTAGAACAAACTCTAAATGACTTTAACATAAGTGCTAAGGTTGTCGCTGCATATCCAGGCCCTGTTATCACAAGATATGAAATAGATCTAGCAAGAGGAACAAAAGTTAGTAAGCTTACAAATATAGCTCAAGACCTAGCTAGAGCTCTCTCAACGACCGCCGTTAGAGTTGTTGAAGTGATACCTGGAAAACCTTATGTTGGATTAGAATTACCAAACCCAACCAGACAAATGGTTCGCATAAAAGAAGTTTTATCTGCTCCAGAATTTTTAAAATCCAGAGCTTCAACCTTAATGGGAATCGGCGTTGATATTTCTGGAAAACCTACATTTGTTGAACTTGCAAAGATGCCTCATCTATTAGTAGCTGGAACAACAGGTTCTGGTAAATCGGTTGGTGTTAACTCTATGATTATCAGTATGCTTTATAAATGTACTCCTGATGAGTTAAAATTTATCATGATTGATCCTAAAATGCTTGAATTATCTATTTATGATGGCATTCCCCATCTTCTAACTCCTGTTGTCACAAATATGACAGAAGCTGCCAATTCTCTACGCTGGTGTGTTAAAGAAATGGAAAGACGCTATGCTCTTATGTCTGCAGCTGGTGTTCGAAATATTGCTCTATTAAATGACAAAATAAAACAAGCTGAAAAATCTGGTAGGCCTTTAAAAGACACTATGTTTATCAAAATGAATCCAGAGCGTGCTCATGAAGCACCTACTCTTACAAAGATGCCATACATAGTCGTCGTTGCTGATGAGTTTGCTGATATGATTATGGTAGTAGGTAAAAAAGTTGAAGAGCTTATTGCAAGACTAGCTCAGAAAGCTCGTGCAGCCGGAATTCATATAATATTAGCAACCCAAAGACCTTCTGTTGATGTTGTAACTGGACTTATAAAAGCAAATATCCCTACTAGAATGTCCTTCCAGGTATCATCTAGAATAGATTCTAGAACCATACTTGATCAACAAGGTGCAGAACAGTTACTTGGCCAAGGTGATATGCTATATCTAAAACCTGGGTTTGGTGCTCCTATGCGTATCCATGGTGCTTTTGTTGATGATAATGAAGTACATAGAGTTGTTGAATCTTGGAAAGAATATGGTCAACCAGAATATGTTCAAGATATTTTAGAATCTATTGAAGAGTCTGAAAACAACTCTGCAAATGGAGAAGATAATAGTGAAGATCCTCTATATAATGATGCAATTGAAATAGTTATAAAAACTCAAAAAGCATCAATATCAGCTGTCCAACGTAAACTTAAAATAGGCTATAACCGTTCTGCAAGATTAATGGAAGAAATGGAAGAAAATGGTATAGTTTCAGAAATGAATCAAAATGGCATGCGTGATGTGCTAGTAAAAAGAGAATCTTAAATGAAAAAATTAATTCTATTATTAATAACAATTTTTATTAGTGTAAATATCTGTTTTGCTGATGCTGCAGATAGTCTTGTTAAGAAAATTAGAAGTATCAATTCTATGACTGCTGATTTCAGCCAAAGACTTATTAATAACCAAGATGATAATATCACTACACAAGGCAAAATGAGTCTTAAAAAACCTCAATTTTTTAGATGGATTATAACATTACCAAACAACCAACAAATTATTTCTAATGGTAAGAAGCTTTGGATTTATGATGGTGATCTTGAACAGCTTATTATAAAAAAAGTATCAAATAATATTGCCCAATATCCATATCTTATACTTTTATCAAAAAATACAGATAGCATTGATAAATTATTTACGGTAAAAGAAAAAAATGATAATAGCTATGTTCTTAAACCTAAAAGTGATGAAATGATAAATAGCATAGTAATCAAGTTTGATAATGAGAATAAACTTAAATCACTAGATATCTCGACTTCACTAAATCAATTTACCCAAATTAAATTTTCTAATGTTAAAGATAATGCCTCTCTTAACAATACTCTTTTTAATTTTAAAGTACCTAAAAATACAGATGTAATTAATGAAACAAAAGCTTAAATAACCACTGCTTCTTATCATCGTTTATATGATCATACAATTACAGTACAAGAAGTCAGCAATGGCTTAAAAAATTGGTTTTGCTTCTAGAAGAAATAACTCGAATCAAAATATTTTATTTATCTAGAGTTACAAAAGGTTACAGACTATAAATAGTTAAGAAAATTTTATAGATTATTATTCATATTATTACTTTAAAGTTAAGCTGGATAAATAATGCATGACTTTGATTTTATAACAGAAATAGAAGGAAACAGCAAAAGAAAAATTAATATTTCAATTGATGACATGAATGTTAACTACTCTTATACCAAAGAAAAAAGAGATCTTATCGCTAATGATTATTGGATCTTCAAAAAATTTCCAGGATTAACCAATTACTTTGGTAGCTCAATAAGATCTTACAATGGAATCACAACTAACAAATCAAGCGAATCTACTTTTATGCAGAACCTACTTACTCCTCTCAAAGGGATAGGGTCAATTACAACAGTCGCTGCTGCAGTAGGTGGATGTATAGGATTAATGACATCCCCAATCTCTGTTATTCCTATAATTTTAACTACTATGACTTGTCTTAAGGTCCAACAAGATGTAAGACTTACCTCAAAGAAAGTTAAATTAGATACCGAAAATATGCTCCTTTCATCATTTATGTATGAAAAAATATTCCAAGCGTCTATTCTTAATTAGGACTTTTGATGTGTAGTAATCTCTTCCACCTATCAGCGGAATCTCAAATACTATATAATTTTCTAAAATCTGCCTAATTTATATAGGAATTTAACAAATTAGTTTGATGATTTGTTAGTTCTAGAACACTAATTATTTCATTTTTAGACTTTTTCAAAACTATCTTAGAGTCTGGTATTTTTTGTTTTTTACCATACTCACTATTTTCTGATTTTTTATAAGGCTGATAAGAAGCTCTTTTATTTAAAATAGTACCTTGAGCTCGTCCATATCCATGAGATTTATATACACAATGCTTTGCTGGTGAACCAATCTCTTGTAATATGGTTGATAGATTCCTTTGCACTTGATAAGGCGTGGAAATACTATTGTTTTTACGCATTTGTTTTTGCCAAGGATGTAATAAATCCGTATCCAATAAACTTGCACATGCAAGTGAATTTATGTAGGCAAGTACACTAACTTGATTCCAAATATCTAGTGTTGGAGTATCTGGAGTTTCATATTTACCTAAAAGTAAATGTTGCTTAGAAAACCTAAAGAAATGCTCAATATTAAATCTACTTGAATATCTAGAAAATATTTCAAAACTAGTCAGCTTTCCTCTATCTTTGCCAGCTAACATCAACCACATATTTTTGTAGTATACTGGATCTCCATTGTCTTTAAAAACTTGAACTTTAACAATATCAAAACAATTCTCATGCATTGGCATGTTCCTTTTTCCATGAATAATTAAATTATTCCAACGAGTCAATTTTACAGTATATACTTTTCCTCGTGTGGTAACTATTTCACATTGTTCAGAATCAGATGGAGCTGTAGTCCATGTTGATTCATCATTTAATTTAAAAGACTCACCATATTTTTTGAGCTTATTATCACTATGATCTTGAAAAGATAAATTTCTAACAGAGTTAAGCCTGCTTAACAATAATGTATTATTTATAATGTCCCCAGAAAAAGCTACTGATTTTAGAAAGATTTTTATTCCTAGATGTTAAACTTAACTAGATAAATTAGGAAATAGATAAATGAGTAAAAAAAGAGTAACGTATACAGCTGATTTTAAAGCTAAAGTAATTATAGAATTGCTAGAAGGCGATATGACAGTTAATGAGATAGCAAGTAAGTATGATTTACTTCCTAAAAACGTGCACAATTGGAAGCAGCAATTTTTATCTAATGCTTGCTTAGCATTTGATAAAAGCTCTATTGTTAAGGAGTATAAGCAGGAAATAGATGAGCTTAGAAAAGATAAAGATGCAACAAGTAAAGAACTAGTCGAGGTAATAGTAGAGAGGGATTTTTTAATGGGAAAGCTAAAAAGCTTGGTATCATCAAATGATAGAGTAAACTCTGTAGATACTAAGCTAGAATTATCTTTAAATAATCAGCTTAAACTATTATCTGTATCTAAGAGTGTGTACTATTATACACCAATATCAAAATTTAGTAGTAATGATGATATTAAACTATTAAATGCAATAGATTTGATACATACTAAACATCCATATTATGGTACGAGAAGGCTAGTAAAGTTGCTAAATAGATTAGGATTTCTAGTTGGAAGGAAGCTAATCAAAAGTGCTATGGAATTCATGGGTATTAAGGCATTGTATCCTAAAAAAAAGACAACTGTCATTAATAAGCAACACAAGAAATATCCATACTTACTTAATGTATTTAAAAATGAGACGAATCAGGTTGTTATAGATAAAGCTAATAAGGTATGGAGTGCTGATATCACGTATATTAGACTAGAATGTGGGTATGCATATTTAGCAGCCATAATAGATTGGCATAGCAAGAAAATACTAGCTTGGAAGATTTCTAATACTATGGATACACATCTAACAACTAGTGTGTTAAAAGAAGCGTTATTTAAATATGGTAAACCTGATATCTTTAACTCTGATCAAGGAACTCAATATACAGCAAAAGAGCATATTAAAATATTATCTGATAATAAAATAAATATATCTATGGATGCTAAAGGAAGATCTATAGATAATATTGCAATTGAGAGATTTTGGAGAACACTGAAATATGAAAATGTTTATCCGGCATCATATATAACTATGAAAGAGGCTAAAGTAGGTATCAAAGAATATATTGATATTTACAACAATGAAAGACTACATTCTAGTATTGGATATATGACTCCTGATGAAGTATATTCTGGTATTTTAGATGCTGCATAAAAGCAAGGAATAAAAATATTTTATAAAGTGGTATTGAATAATAGGGACAGTTTATACTTCTGATAAGGTATTAGCATACTCATCATCCCATGAATTCCTCAAGGTATTTTCCATAAAATCACTCTCTCTTCTATAATCAAATATGAATTAAGGAATGTATAGAGTTTATTTTAAACTACTATAATTATTCAATGTTTTTTACAGCTATCTTCTCTAAAATTCATTAAATAAACCTATAGTTACAAGCAGCAGAATATTATAGAGTTAGCTTTCTTTAGCTAGAAGATCCATTGAAAGATTTATTGATTATATAAAGCTTTATCAAGCTATATTTCTCCCTACATAACACTTATAATTGAAAATGCTCATATAATGGTTCAATTATAGAAACTAACTCAGCTCAATAGGATCTATATCAAAATAGACTTTAATAGTACCCTTCATGCTACTACATATATTTTGTCTAATCCATTTGATCAACAGGTTTATCTCACCACGTTTTTTTGATGTGAGTAGCAAACTATAACGATAAACATTGTTCTTTTTTAAATGCAATGCAGGTAAAGGTTTAGAGACTTGAACGCTCTCACAATTTTCTAGCTTTGAATATATGTCATTTAGTAAATTTAGAACTTCTTGTTCTTTTTTCGATTCTGCTATTATTTGAGCCTGGTATGAATAAGGAGGATAATTGGCAGAATTTCTTTGCTCTAAAAGATAGTCAAGAAATTCTAAATAATCACTATTTACTAACAAATCTAAAAGTTTATTCTCTGGCTGATAAGTTTGTAATAATACTGTTCCTGGTTTATCTGCTCTACCTGCTCTACCTGAGACTTGAATGATCATTTGAGCCGTCTTCTCTATAGCATGAAAATCAGTACTATATAGGCCAGCATCAATATTTATTAACCCAACCAAGGTAATACTAGCAAAATGGTGTCCTTTTGCGATCATCTGAGTGCCAACAATAATATCAACCATATTATCATTAATCATTTGGTTAATATTATGAAGATCATTAATGGTTTTTATATTTGATCTATCAAAACGAACTATTTTATTATATGGGAATTTTGCTTCTAAACGATATTGAACCTTTTCTGTACCAGTTCCATAAGTAAATAGCTCTTGTTCACCACAACTTGTACATACTGTTACTAAAGGCTTACGAGAACCACAGAAATGGCATTCTAAGTACTGATATGGATGAGTATGTAGAGTATACGGTTTATCACATTTTTTGCATTCGACAACCTCTCCACAACTCTTACAAACTAATGCTTTAGCAAAACCTAACTTATTTATAAAAACTAAAGACTGTTGATGAGCAGTGATATTCTGCTCTAAAAAACTAAAAAGCTTATTACTAATACCATTATCGACTATGCTTGATTTTAAATCTAAAAGTTGAATTTGATTTTTATGATTATTTAGAGCTCTATTTTGTAACTTAAGTAACCTATATTTTCCAGTTAAGCTATTATAATAGCTTTGTATTGACGGTGTTGCACTTCCTAAAATCACTGGAATATCCAACTGATTAGCTCTAAATATAGCAATATCACGAGCATTATATCTAATAGTACTAGTCTGCTGTTTAAAAGAACTATCATGCTCTTCATCAATTATAATAATACCTAAGTTCTTGAAGTCTGCTAAAACTCCACTTCTCGTTGATATAACAATATCTGCCTCACCTTGTTTAATTTTTAACCAATTTGTAAGTCTTGCCCTCTCGGTCAATTTAGAGTGTAAAGCAACAATATTTTTTTGTGGAAACCTACTTTCAAATCTTTTTATTGTTTGAGGTGTAAGGTTTATCTCTGGAACCATTATAAGAACTTGCTTTGAACTATCTAAATAGCTTTTTATAGTTTGTAGATAAACCTCAGTTTTGCCACTACCAGTAACTCCGTATAATAGAAAAACATTAAAGTCCACTTTCGATAATATACTATTTAGTACATTATCTTGCTCTTCAGATAAATCTTTAGGCTTATCATATTCTACGGACTTACTAGACTCCTTTAACTTATATGACTTTCTAAGTATACCTTTCTCAAAAAGCTTATTGATGACATAAGTAGTTCCTAATTGTTTTAGACCCTCATATTTAATAAAGTCACTTTGTTTGAAAGTATTAATAAGTTCTTGTTGTTTATGTGTTAGCTTATGATTTTCTAGATTTTTAGAATCGATATAGACATATGTATCTTGCTGAGGCTTGATAGTTTCACTTTTTAGAAAATCATTTGGTAAAGCTAAACGTATTGCACTATATATATCACAACAGTAATATTGTGAAATCCAGATTATCAGTTTTTGTACATCTACATCTATAGGGCTATCTATAAATTTAACTACTGACTTAACTTTCTCAACTTCATAATTGACTTTAATATTTTTAGCAATTATAAAACCTATTAATTGACGTTTACCAACATTTACTAAGACTCGATCAAATAATCTAACATCATCATTATCAATACTATAATCAAGCATATATAACGGAGGAACAGCTAAAGCTACTTTAACAATCATTACTGGTATCCGCAATAGCTTTTGTATTTTTATACCAGAAATAGAATCCATATATGGCAGTTAAAAGAAAAATTAAATTTTGCAAAACCTGACCATACAACTGCTGCTGATACATTACAAAAACAAAATATAAATCAGAAATTATCCAAACCACCCAATTTTCCATGAATTTCTCTATAGTCATAATAATTGCTATAAATGTAATACCTGTCAACAAACCTGTTGATATAATATCTTTAGAGTCCGTAAAGTAATTAAACGCAATAGAAAACACACACAACACAATAATGTAAAATAGATAACGAAAATAGTCTGGGACTTTCATCCACTTGATAGCATTATCACTATCAATACCTTGTGTGCTCCACTTATACCACCCATAGCTAAAAAATATCACATACACAATCTGTAGCAAAACTAATGAGTAAGTACTCTTCATAGCAAACAAAAAAAGTAATATCACTGCTCCAACAATACCTAAAGACCAAGACCATACTTTTAATCTAGCAAGGTATACTGTGTATAAAACATTTATTATAAGTGCTGAATAATCAAGAATTTTAAATAACATAAACTATAATGACCTATTTAGAAACATTCATATAATTTTATATCAAGATCTTTATATAAATCTGATTTTATCGTATTAATCTTTCTAATTGTACTAGTTTTAAAGTTAATTGTTGGATTAAATGCCAAATAAACCTTATGTAGATTAAGATCAAAAACATCACAATTTAAATAGCATATATCTTGCGCAGTAATTCTAATAATACTTGCCTCTTCTAAAGTATACAAAACTTGTTTTACTTTATCATAATCAGCAACTGCAGTTTTTTTATAGATATTAGAAATACTCATACCATTTTTTAACTCTCGTTGAACAATGTGTAGATCTTTAAGAATATTAACACTTATACTCAAATCATCTCTTTTGACTTCTTTCTTAAAATTTAAAGTCACCTTCATATATTGCATTGCTCTAATCATAACAGCTCCTAATAGAGTTATATGCCAAGTAACATAAACCCAAAGAATAAATATAGGTATCAAAGAAAGTGAGCCATAGATAACAGAATATGTTGGCACATAAAACATATACAAAGAGAAAACTTTTTTGGCAATTGAGAAAACTATAGCAACCAGAAATGCCGCAAAAAAAGCCACTTTTGAGTTAATTCTTGTATTAGGGAGAATTTTATAGACCACAAAGAAACCACCAGTTAGGAAGATAATTGATAAAAAGTTTAATAAATATTGTTCAATACCAACCCCCTTAAAAAACCATGTCATTGATATAACATAAGTAGTTGATATAAAAACAAAACCCATCAGTAATGGCCCCATTGTCATCAATGCCCAATACACTAATAAACTTTGAATCATAGGTCGTTGCTTATTTACGTAAAATATCTTATTTAACGTGATCTCTAATCTTTTTATCATCAAAAAAATTACAACTAATAAAACTATAACTGAAGTAACAGGTAAACTAATCATTTTCTTAGAAAGAACCATGATATATTGCTGAACCATTGCTGCTGTTGCTGGAAGCATATTTTCAAATAAAAAATTCTGAATATTATCCGAAAGAGAACTAAATGCATTAAAAGCATTCAAAATATTTATTATAATGAAAAAAGCTGGTACGATAGCAAACAAACTTGTAAGAGTTATAGACGCTGCTACTGTTGGACATTCTTTACGGAAATACTCCTTAAACACCCAAATCCAATAGTTTTGAAAAATAATTAAATATTTTTTACATAATCTAATATTAAACATAGAATATACAACATGAAAAACATACTAATACTATACTACAGCCAAGGTGGAAGTACAAAGAAAATGGCTCATACCATAGCTCTAGACGTTGAGGCTTCAGGAGCTACTGCAGTAATACGAACTATTCCTAACATCTCTACTAAAACAGAAAAGATAGACTCTATAATTCCAGAAGACGGAGATTTATATGCAACAAAAGAAGACTTAGCCAACTGTGATGGCCTTATAGTAGGTAGTCCAGCATATTTTGGTAATATGGCATCTCCACTTAAATATTTTTTAGAAATAAATAGTGACTTATGGTTCAAAGGTAGTCTTATTGGTAAACCTGTTGGTTTTTTTACAACCGCATCAGGAATGCATGCAGGACATGAAAGCACTTTACTATCAATGATGATTCCCTTTATGCATCATGGTTGCTTAATTGTAGGCGTACCATATAGTGAACAAGCTCTAGAACATACTCGTACTGGTGGAACCCCTTATGGAGCCTCTCATCTAAATACTTTTTCACCAAACAAAACAATGTCTGATGATGAAATAAAGATATGTAAAACTTTAGGTAAAAGAATTTCTGAAATTGCTAATAAACTATCAAAATAAGAATCATCCATAAATTTGCAGATTTATGAGACGTTAGATACTTAACTTTATACGGATTCTCAAAAGAGGTAGCCGGGATCTGCACATCTTTAATTTTTATAGGTGTATGTATAGATACTAGCCTTTTATGAGAAATTCTAGCTTCGATAAAGGATGATGAGAAAAGATTTTTAATGATATCCCCGCATTAGGACTCTTTGTTGTAACGTATATTATCTTTTTTAACCATAGTATATAACTATAGCCTTTATATTATGTATTTTATTTGGAGCATTTCAAGCAGTCCAGTGCTTAATTACTCTGCTCTTAGAAATACTGTTTCAACAATCCAAATAGCTACAGGGTTGCTGTTATTAATATGTTTCTGCCATTAAGTGGTTGGTATACTACAATCACTAACAAGTTCTATTATTACTCACTTAAAACATGACTTTGGATACTCTTCTTTGCAGTCATTCCAATTAACCTTAATATTTATTCCTGTTCTAATGATTTTTTCTTTTATTATTACTTTATTTATGAAAGATTCTAAAGACTAAAAATATACTCCTTTACTATACATTTTTTTTACTTTATTATTTGTTTTACAATTTTCAATAAAGTAGAAATTTATGAAAAAAACTATCTTAATAATTGTTGTAGTCATTGCTATAGTTGGTTTACTTGTTATAAACTTTTTACCTAATGAAAAACCTCAAACAACAAAAGGCTCTCATGATATAAATGTTGTAGCCGCAGAAGATCAGTATGGTAGTGTGGCTAAACTTATAGGCGGAAGTAATGTCAAAGTCACAAATATAATTAATAATGCTGATGGTGATCCTCATACATTTATTTCCTCCGTAAAAAATGCAAAATTACTAGCCCAAGCAGATATTATTATATATAATGGTGCGGAATATGATTCTTGGATACAACCTATTCTTAAAAGCAACACTGGCGCTGTAATCATTAAGGTGCAAGATCTTCTAAGCTATCAACAAACTCATATCTTTGGTATAAACCCTCATCTTTGGTATAACCCTAAAACATTTCCTACGTTAGCAACTAAACTAAAAGATATCTTTATTAAGAAAGATCCTAGAGATAGAAGCTTATATGAAAAGAACTATGAAAATTTTAACAACAAATATGAAAAAGTATACAAACTAGTAAAACAAATAAAACAAAATTACAAAGGTACCCCTGTTACAGCAACAGAGCCGCTTTTTGGCTACATGGCAAGCGCTCTTGGGCTGAATATGAAAGGACTTGCTTTTCAATGGGTAATAATGAATGATTCTGAGCCAAGTCCTAAGATGATGATAAACTATCAAAAACTATTTAATGACAAAGAAGTTAAAGTTCTATTCTATAATGAACAAGTTACTGATAATGTTACACACAATATCTTGAAACTGGCAAGTAAAAATGAGATTCCAGTAGTAGGTATTACTGAGACAATGCCAACTAGTGATAATGCTATAGACTGGATGATAAATACATTACAAGCAACAGCAATAGTTCTAGAACAATCTAAAAATATAAAATGATTAAATGCTCAAACTTAGTTATTGGCTATAACAAGCCGATAACATCTCCTCTTAACTTAGAGATTCCAACCAACTCATGGGTTGGAATAGTTGGTAAAAATGGCATTGGAAAATCCACTTTTTTAAAAACCATTTTAGGTAAAATACCTAGCATCTCAGGATCAATAACTATAATCAACTCAAAGGTAGATGATAATGTTAGCTATATTCCTCAAGAAAGAGAAATAAATTTTGAAGAAAAAACTTCTGGATACACTCTGATAAAATATAGTTATAAACCTAAATCTTGGGGATTGCCTTTATTTAACAATGAGTTTAAAGATAAATTAAACTACCTTATTAAATTGACTCAAACTCAAGGTTACATACACAACCCTTTCAAGAACCTATCAGGTGGACAAAAGAAACGTATATATCTAATCCAAGCATTAATAAACGAGCCTAAAGTGCTACTTCTGGATGAACCACTATCAGATCTTGACCCTGATGCAAAACAAAAATTTATTGCTTGTCTTAAAGAAATTCACAAAAAAGAAAATATTACTCTTTTAATAATATCTCATGATATGAAAGAAATTGGTTCTCAACTAGATGCTTTTATTCATTTTAAAGATGGTAAATGCCATTACTGTAATGAGATGCCCTGTCTACAGGAGGATATCTGTGTTTAATTATACTTTTATGATATATGCATTTATAGCAGGCACTATAATAGCTATCATATGTGGAATTATTAGTTTTTTTGTCATTATTAGAAGGTTATCCTTTGCATCGCATGCTTTAGGCCATATTAGCCTAACGGGAGCTTCTGGTGCTATCTTACTTAATTTATCAGCTATGACTGGTCAGCTTTTTATAAATATAATAGCAGGGACTCTCATGGGTGCATTTGGTGATAAAATCAAAAAAAATGATATTTCTATAGGAATTGTCTTAACATTTTTTTTAGGATTAGGAACATATTTCCTATTTTTATATCAAAGTGGTTACTCTGGCTCTGTAATGTCAATCCTGGTTGGAAATATACTAACAGTCAGCCTTGAACAAATATATATTTTACTTGGGTTGGCTATATTTACTATAGTTGTACTCGCAATAATAGCAAGACCTTTATTTATATCATCTATAGATCCTGTTTTTGCTGAATCAAGAAAGGTTCCCAATAAACTTTTATCTATTCTTCTTTTTGTTTGTATCGCTATAACTGTATCAATGGCTTGTCAAGTTGTTGGAATATTGTTAGTTTTCTCACTTTTAATAGGCCCTGCTGCAGTCTCAACTCAGTGGGTTGATGGTTTTTATAAACCTATTGCTCTTAGTACTATAATTTCTGTATTTACAGTTTGGTCAGGAATAACTGCTGCCTACTACATAGATGTTCCTATTAGTTTTTTTATAACTACAATAATTTGCTGTTTATACCTTATAAGTATTGCAAAGAGTAAGCTAACATAGACTTATTTTTATCCATATATTATTTTCTTTTTTCACCTATTGTATTTATACTTATGCTAACTTAACCACAATTTAGATATAAAATGATAATAACAAAAGAAATTGAATATAGTGGAGATGGTATACTATTAAAAGGTTTCTGTGCGTACCCTGACAAAGGGTCACACTTACCTACAATATTAATAGCTCCAACATGGGCGGGTAGAGATAAATTTGCTTGTGATAAAGCAATTGCTATGGCGAAAAAAGGCTACTTTAGTTTTGCCTTAGATATTTATGGAGATGCTAAAGTAGGCTCATCAAAAGAAGAGAATGCCGCCTTAATGAATTCTTTATTAGAAGATAAGCATGCTCTTATGACAAGACTTAGAACAGCCTACAGTGTCGTGAAAAAAATACCTAGAGTAGATAAGTCAAATATCTCAGCAATCGGTTTTTGCTTTGGTGGTAGATGTGTGTTGGACATGGCAAGATCTAACATGCAATTAAAAGCAGCTATTAGTTTTCATGGCTTACTTGAATCAACGATAAGCAAAGAACAAAATATCGACACCAAAATATTAGTGTTACATGGTTATAATGACCCTATGATAACCCCTGAGCAAGTTAACAAATTTCAACAAGAGATGGATAAGCGTAAAGCCGACTGGCAATTACACAGCTTTGGTAATACCTATCATGCATTCACAAACCCAAGTGCTAATGATCTTGAGTCCGGTACAGTTTTTAATGCTACATCAAATAAAAGAGCTTGGAAATTAGCCGAAGACTTTCTTAGAGATGCTTTTGTGAGTGGATACCCATTCTAAAATTTAAGAAATTTATTTAATAAGTCCTATATAAGGAAGTTCACGATATTTTTCATCAAAATCTAAGCCATATCCAACTATAAATTTATCTTCTATCTCAAAGCAAATATAGTCAAGATTTACTTCTCTTTCTAACCTTGCTGGCTTAAAGAGTAACGTAGCAAACTTCAAAGTTTTAGGACTATACTTATTTATACCATCTATTAGCTTATGGTAAGTATGTCCAGTATCAACTATATCTTCAACTATTATAATGTTTTTGTCTTTAACAAACTCTTCTTTGAGAGATGTTTCTGTCAAAGTTACTTTTCCAGTGCTAGTTATCCCTGAACCATAAGATGATGCTGTAATAAACTGCGTTCTTAGATCAACTCTTAGCTTTCTTGCAAGATCAGCAAAGAACATAAAAGATCCTTTTAAAACACATACAAGAGTAACTTCTTGACCTGAGTAATCTTGATTAATTTCTTCAGCTAATTTAGTAATAGCATCTTCAAGCTGTTGAGGTGTTATATAAACATCAGTATTTTCTGCAGAATAGCTCATAATTAATCCTTTTTGAAATAGTCTTCAAAGAATAAAATTTGTTCTCTAGATGGACCATATGCTAGTGAAGAAATAGGAATACCTATATGATTTTCTATAGTTCGTAAATATGTTACAAGAGCATTAGACATATTATCTTTAGTGACTATTTTATCAATAGAGAAAGGCTCTAAATCAACTAGTATTGGCTCAACTTTGTATAAATCTATACCAGGATATGCACAATATATTTCTTTACCTTCATATTTATAACCAATACAAATCTTTAAAATATCCATATCTGATAATACATCAACTTTTGTTAAAGCAACAGATGTCAAATTTGAGCACTTTGCTGAATACTTTAACAATGGTAAATCTAACCAACCACAACGGCGAGTTCTACCAGTAGTTACACCTATTTCACCACCTTTCTTTTGAATAAAATCTCCCACATTGTCAAAAAGCTCTGTAGGGAAAGGTCCTTCACCAACTCTTGTTGTATAGGCTTTTGTAATTCCAATCACATGATCTAAATCACTACCTGCAGTTGTAGCTCCAGAGTAAACGCCTGCAACAGAAGTATTTGATGATGTTACAAAAGGATATGTTCCATAATCAACATCCAAAAGTACACCCTGGGCACCCTCATAAACTATATTTTTACCTTCTGAAATAGCTGAATCTATAATCGAAAAAGTGTCTTTTGCATATTGTTTGAGTTTTTGGCCTAAAGAATAAAGCCTGTCAAATTCTTCTTCAATTGATGGATATTCAACGTTATATAAATCTCTAAATAATGTCTCTTTTTCAGCTAAAGATATTTCTAATCTTGATCTTAATAGATCTTTATCAAATAGATGCTTAAACTTAATTGCCTTACGAGATACCTTGTCTTCATACGCTGGACCAATACCTTTTCCAGTTGTACCTATTTTTTCAGTATTACTATTCTCTCTGACAGCATCTAGTAGCTTATGATAAGAGGTGATAACTGTACAAGATTCCGAAACAAAAAGATTATCTGCTGAAATACTTATACCAGTTTCTTGCAAACGTATAATCTCACTATCAAGAGCCACAGGGTCTAGTACTACACCATGGCCAATTACACATTTTGTATGCTTATGTAAAACACCAGATGGAATAAGATGCAAGAAAGTTTTCTTACCATCTACAACTAGTGTATGACCAGCATTATTACCACCTTGATAGCGTACAACTAAATCTGATTTCTCTGCTAATGTATCCGCTATTTTACCTTTACCTTCATCGCCCCATTGAGCACCAACAATTACAATTTTTGACATATTAAAACTGAATATTCTGAGATTAAAGTTTAGATACATAGCATGGTAATATATTAGCGACAATTTTGCTAGTAAAATTGGTTACCTTAAACCTCAAATAATTCTTTGAAGATATCCCAAAAATATTTTTTTTGAGATATACTAAAACCTAGTGTATTAATTTTTTAGTCTTTAATGTACCTCATGATGGATAAATCTTATTCAAATCAATATAAATATGTATATCTTTTTATAATTGCCTGCTTATTTACAGGTCTTTCTGTTTTTTTACAAGTCGTTCCTATGTCAATATTTGACTACACCAAACATACTTTTTCTATTGATAGTTCAACATTTGCTAGCTTAACCTCCCTATATTTTATTTCCTATGCTATCTTACAGATACCTAACGGTATAATTCTAGACAGATTTGGAATAAAAAAAATCCTGATAATAGGAATCCTCATAACACTCATTGGAAATATTCTATATTGCTTCTCTCCAAATATTTTTCTTATTGGTGTCAGTCGCCTTATTATTGGTATAGGATGTTCGATAGCATATCTAGGAGCCGCTTTTATTGCTGCGAGGTTTTTTAGTCCAAGATTTTTACCTCTTTGCATTGCTTTAATAGAAGTTTTTTCTACAATTGGAGCAATCTTAGCTGAAGAAATATATTCATCTGTTATCAAACTATTTGGATGGAACATTTCTAATGCCATCATTATAATAATAACTTTTTTAATTTTAGTGTTATCTGTATTTTTTCTAAAAAAGATACCTTCTAATAAAAAGACCTCACCTGATCATTTTAATTTTCTGGAGGTTTTACACTCAATTAAAAACCTTATGGGAAATAAACTACTATTAGGAATATTTATATATTCGTTTTTTTGTTGGGGTATACTTATGGGATTTGCTGGCTTCTGGTCTTATAACTATTTCAGCAAAATGCATAGCTACTTACTAAATGAAGCATTCAAACTGTCAGAGGTATATTGGTTTAGCTTCCTGTTTTTCTCTTTATTTATAAGCCTTTTTATGAAGAAGATTAATACAATAAAAAAGATTCTAGTACTTTTATCATTCCTAGGTTTTGCTAGTTATGCTATAATGAGTTTTCCGGCGCTATTCAATGATTTTCAATTAGATATATTTTGCATTGCTGTAGGCTTATCGGCATCTGGTATCGTCCTAGGTTTCGCGTTAATCACCTATTTAGTTGATAACAATATGATAGGAAGAGCGATGGCTCTTAACAATACCTTCATTGTATTGGGCGGCTATGTTACACAAATACTATTTGGATATGTCAAAAATATTGAAGCCGACTACTCAGCCGTAATATTGGAGAAAACAAACGCGACTGTCAACAGTGGCTACTACAGTGAATTACTACTCTTACTCTTACTCTTACTCTTACTCTTACTCTTACTCTTACTCTTATTCTTATTTTCATTCTTATCGTTATCAGCTATATCTTTCACTATTTTTAATATGAGAAAATTAAATTTAAGCAGCCCCATATAATCCTATTTGATAAATTATATAACACATTAACACTACTTTAAAACAAGAGGTAAATATGTCAAAAATAAAAAGAGTTCTAATATCTGTTTCAGATAAAACAGGTGTTGTCGATTTTGCCAAAGAATTAGCTAAATACAACATAGAAATTCTTTCAACAGGAGGAACATCTAAAATCTTAAAAGAAGCTGGTTTAGCCGTCAAGGATGTATCTGAGCACACTCATTTTCCAGAGATAATGAATGGCCGTGTTAAAACACTTCATCCTCTTATCCACGGTGGTATCTTAGCTGATAGAGACAACTTCGAACACCTTCAAGCAATGCAAGAGAATAGTATTGGCCAAATAGATATGGTTGTTGTTAATTTATACCCTTTTGTTAATACTGTTAAATTTGGAGCTGGTTTTGATACATGTATTGAAAATATTGATATAGGTGGGCCATCAATGGTTCGCTCATGTGCAAAGAACCATAAACATACAACGATAGTCACAAACCCTACTCAATATGAAGCAGTAACAAAAGAAATGGCGCAAAATGACGGTCAAACAACCCTAAAAACACGTAAGAAATTTGCCAAAGAAGCTTTTGCTCATACAGCAGAATATGATAGCCATATTGCAAATTGGTTTAGCAGAGAATTAGACGAAGAGTATCCAGAAAAACTTTTTTCAGTAGGAACTCTTAAGCAAGTTCTAAGATATGGTGAAAATCCACACCAGAAAGCATCAGTCTATTCAACAAATACAGATTGTATAAGCATCACAAATGCTAAACAACTACAAGGTAAAGAACTATCATACAATAATTTAAATGATGCTGATGGTGCGTTTGAAATAGTTTGTGAATATTCTGAACCATCTTGTGCAATTATCAAACATGCCAACCCCTGCGGTATAGCCTCTGGTGAAAATGCTTACGAAGCCTGGAAAAAAGCTTTAGCTTGTGATCCAATTTCAGCATTTGGTGGTATTGTCGCTTTTAACTGTGAAGTTAACAAAGAATGGGCTGAATCTTTAGGAAAGATGTTCTTAGAAGTTATAATAGCTCCAGGCTTTACTCAAGAAGCTTTAGAAATTTTAGCTGCTAAGAAAAACTTACGTGTACTAGAAACAGGCAAAGTTTTTGATACAAAATCATCACGTATGATAAGCAAAAACATCCATGGTGGAATATTATCTCAATCATATGATAATGGTGGTGTTGAGATAAAAGACTGCAAAGTTGTTACAGATAGAATACCTACTGACAAAGAGTGGGCTGATTTAATGTTTGCTTGGAAAGCTGTTAAATATGTTAAATCAAATGCCATTGTGTATGCTAGAGATATTCAAACAGTTGGTATAGGTGCTGGACAAATGTCTCGTGTAGATTCTGCTAGAATTGGTGCTGAAAAAGCTCAAGCTCATGAAAGCGCTAAAAACTCTGTTGTTGCATCTGATGCTTTCTTCCCTTTTGCTGATGGCTTAGAAGAATGTATCAAAGCTGGCACGACTGCAGTAATTCAACCAGGTGGGTCGAAAAATGATCAAGAAGTTATTGATGCTGCTAACAAAGCTGGTATAACTATGGTATTCACAGGAATGAGACATTTTAGACATTAATTAACTCTTTATAACTTTGATCTACCCCGTCAATTTGGGACAGTTTACTATTTCATTTTCCATTATATATTCAAATTGATATGGAGTCATATAATTTATTGTAGAATGTCTCCTTTTTGTATTATAGTAAGCTTCAATATATTCAAATATTGATAGTTTAGCTTCTTCTCTAGTTTTATAGCTTTCATCATGTACTAACTCTACTTTTAAAGTTCCAAAGAAACTTTCACAAGCAGTATTATCGTAACAGCATCCTTTAGAGCTCATACTTGATAGTAGCCAGTGTTCTTTAATAATGTCTTGATATTGTTTGCTACAGTACTGTGACCATTTATCAGAGTGTATAATCACACCACTAGGAAAATTTCTTCTAAATAATGCCATATTTAAAGCATTACAAACTAAATCCGCTTTCATCCTAGAATCCATTGCCCAACCAATAACTGATCTTGAGAATAAATCTATAATCACACAAAGATACAGCCACCCCTCTTGTGTAGGTACATAAGTTATATCTGTAACCCACCTATGATTTACAGATAAAGCAGTGAAGTTTTGTTCTAATAAATTATCAGAAACATATTTGTTGTGGTTAGAATCTGTAGTTTTCTTATGCTTACGAGCCGCTTTAGCATGTAAGCCAAGTAATTTCATACGTTTAGATACTCTAGGTTGAGTAACTTTCCAACCCATATCTTTAAGCTCTTTGTATATCCTAACACTTCCATATCTAGATTTATGTTCATTAAAATAGCATCATCTAGTTCAGCATCATTATATTGCCTTTTACCTATAGGTTTATGAATCCATCTGTAATATGAAGATGTGCTCACATTCAAAGATTTACATAGTGTTGTTACTGGCATAACTTTATAATGCTCCTTAATAAAGGCGTACCTTACAGATTTTGCTTTGCAAAGTACGCTGCTGACTTTTTTAGTATTTCACGCTCTGTTTCTGCCTGTTTGAGTTTTTTCTTCAAATCAGTATTTTCAAAAGATAGTTGCTGGTACTGCGTTTTATAATCTATCTTTATTTCTTTCTGAGGGTTTGACATGGCTTTGGATATCCAACTGCAAATGGTTTTATATTTAACCCCTAAATTATCTGCTATTTATCGTCTATTTGCATCTGGTTGTAAACATAATTTAACAGCTTCATCTTTAAACTCTTTTGTATATCTCATCTTGTCTCCTTTTCTTAACACCTAAGTGTCCCAAATAGGAGGGTATGATCACTTCATATTCTTCTATTATTTTCTGAATTTAGATTTAATATAGTTTTTCTACTCTACGACAATGCTGATGTCAACAGTGGAGATATAACTAAAACGACACCTATAAAAATAATAAAATAAATACTTTTAGTACGATACTTCTTTAAGCTTGATGTTTTAAAAACTATATACGCAGGAACTAAGCATCCCAATATACCAAATATAGGCCCAGATAAAGGTACTAGTTTATATATTGGTGCATTAAAAACTATCGAAAGCCATGTTAATAAGAAAATTATGACTACTACTATAGTATTGAGACTGAATAAACCTTTTCCTTCAATAGCTAAACCATTTTTCCTAAGCTTATCTCTTAAAATTCCCCTTAAAGATTCCTCCATGCCTGCTAAGATACTTAAAAAAGATGTCAAGATAGCACATAAGCTGATAATAATTCCACAAATATATAATATATTATTTGATACTCCATTCTTCTCCAGCAATATAAAAGCTGACTGATTATTTGCTGTTGCCTGCAATGCTTGAGTCTTTGGAATGACTAGCGAAAAAGATAACACATAGAAACCTATAATTATAACCAAAATACCAAATGCTATACTCATAGTTATAAGAGTTTTATTTAAGACAAAATTCTTATCCAGGTCAGAATAGTGAGATCTATAGCCAATAACCATAGGACTTAGCGATTGAATAAATAAGATTGATGTTAAGGAGAATGGCAGCATTATAATACTTTTAGCCACAAACTCGCCACTATTATGAGGTAGTATCAAAAGATTATTAACCGACCATAATGGTATTAAACAAAAAGATACGATAATAATAGCTACTATCAGTATAGTTACTAAAAATGTAGATATTCTTACAAAAACCTTTTGGCTTTTCATTCCTAAAAATATCAAAATAATCATCAAGATAGCACTATATAAAGCACTTTGCTCAAGGTGCGGATTTGTAGTTAGCTTAAACATATACAAGTATGATGCCAAAGACTTTGTAACAACTTCAGCATATATCACTGTCCATATTATCATCATAAATAAGTACAAAGCCCCTAAGAAAGCTGACCACTTACTTCCTAATAGTTCAGCGACAACTTCTTTATAATCTTTAGGGTGTTTTGATTCAAATAATGTTTGAATATAAAGCTTTTGAAAAAGATATATCCCAGGGTAAGCTATCAATATTGATATCGCAAAAACAGCAAAACCAACAACACCTACACTTACAGGAACAAGAACAATACCAGCCCCTACAGCCATTCCTATACTAACAACAAGCCAGCTTAGATCGAATTTATTAAACTTATAAGATTGAGACACTAATACTTTTAAGGTAGAAAAAATGTATGTATATTTTACATTTTTTTAAAAAAATTTAAATAAAAAATTATTGTTTAACCCACACTAGCTTACTAGTATTATATCCAAGTTCTTTTGCTTTTTTAACAAAATCTTGCTTTACATTTTTAGGAACTATTTTAGTTCTAGAAAGTAGCCATAAATAATTCTTATTATCGCCAGCAACATAAGCATACTTATAATTATCATCTAACTTAAATACAACATATGCACCATAGAACGGTCTAAAGAATGAAACTTTTAAATATGCAGTATTTTTATTTTCAACAAATTTTGCGACACCCTTTGCATAGCTTCTTTTACCTGTAGAAGGGGTGATTCCACTATTTACCACTTTTATAGAACCATTAGGATTTAAACTATATTGTGCATAAACATTTGTCATACCTTTTTCAAAACTATTATCAAAACGTGCTATTTCATACCATTTACCTAAATATTTACCTGCTTGAAAGTTCTTTACAGGCTCAATACCATCAGGCTTTGTTACACATCCAGAAAGCAATATCACAAATACACTTACTAATATCACGAATAGCTTTTTCATATTTAAATCTCTTTTTTAAATTTCTAATAGGTATACAATATAGTAAACTAAATATTCGTTATAAGAATAGTTAAATTTTTTTAATATTATGGAACTAAGTTACTTTGATTTTCTAAAAAGAAATGATCTTACAGATTACAAGCTATTTATTATAACTGGAGATGAGCCTCTACAAAAACATAATATTATTGAAAAAATAACCAAGCAATTTAAACAAAAAGAGTTTGAAATCTCTTATCATGACTTAACTGAACAAAACTTAGATGTATTATATAATGAAACAAATAGTCTAAGTCTATTTTCAATGGATAAATTTATTCAATTTAACTTTGAAAAACCTCCACAAAAAAACCTTCAGTATGGTCTAACTGAAAACCTATTAAGAGATGATGAAAATGTTTACCTACTTGTTTTTAGTGGTATGAAAAAACAAAACACCTCCGCAAAATGGTTTCAAAGCCTTACAAACAAAGCCATACACGTGAAAATATATCAACCAAACTTCACCAATGCTATAAATATAATAGATAACGAAGTAGCAAATCTAAACATTAACATTACTAGACAAGCGGTAGAACTCTTAACACAAAAAACAGAAGGCAACCTTATTGCTACAAAGCAAATACTAAAACTTCTGTCTAGACAGAACACTCCTTTTTTTGATGAGAATACAGTACGTCCTTTTCTTTATGAACATGCAAACTATGATGTATTTGATCTTTCTGAAGCTATCCTTAAACAACAAAGAACTAAAGCTTTAAAGATTTTGAACAATATTCTAAATGAAAATGATAAGCCTCCTTTAATATTATGGTGTCTAAAAAAAGAGCTAAGAATTCTTTCACAACTAAAAAACACTCAAATAACATATCATCAGAAAATATTTAAAGATAATAATATCTGGCAATCAAAACAAAAATTTTATACAAGCTTGGCAAATAGAATTGATTCAAACATAATATCACAATGTTTGGAAATGTGTCTTGATACTGACTTATCCATAAAGGGAGCTAAAAAATCAAATATCCGATTGCAGTTGAATGAAATAATTTTTCAATTATTTAGTTAGTTCAGGGTTGAATTTTATCAAAACTTATGATTTTTTTATAAAGTTACTATAGTTTATTATTTACTTTTTTTAGACACTTGCTATCATTTATATTGTTGAGCCAATGAAAGTTAAGGAAGCTAGAGTAAAAATGAAAATAATAACCGCGGAATATATCTGGATTGATGGTACAGATCCAGTACCTGAACTTAGATCAAAAGCAAGAGTATTACCTTTTAAAGAGATTGCTAATGCTCAGGACTTCCCTGAATGGAGCTTTGATGGCTCCTCTACAAACCAGGCTACAGGTAGCGATTCTGATTGTATAATCAAACCAGTCAATTTTGTAATTGACCCTTTAAGAGAATGTGGTTATATCGTTTTATGTGAGGTTTATAATCCAGATGGGAAAACTCCTCACAAAACAAACAATAGAGCGAAATTAAGAGAGATTTTGAATAATGCTGGCGAAAGCCATGAAATGTGGGCAGGATTCGAGCAAGAATACACTATGTTTAAAGATAATCGTCCACTAGGATGGCCTACTGATGGCTTCCCTGGCCCTCAAGGCCCATACTATTGCAGTGCAGGAGCAAGTAAGACTTTTGGACGTGACTTAGTAGAGACTCATATGCAAGCTTGCTTAGATGCTGGAATTTTATTCTATGGGATCAATGCTGAAGTAATGCCTGGCCAATGGGAATTCCAAATAGGTTATAGAGGTATTGAAGGAGAAGATGCTGGTATATTAAACGTATCTGATCATACTCATATTGCTAGATGGCTACTAGAAAGGCTAGGTGAAGAATATGACATAACTATCTCTTTTGATAATAAGCCTATTAAAGGTGATTGGAATGGCGCTGGCTTACACACTAACTTCTCTACCAAAAAAACTAGAGATCCTCAACAAGGTAAACAAGCAATTTCAGATATAGTTAAAAATTTAGAAAAGAATCATACCAAGGATATTCTAAACTATGGCTTTGACCTTCATGAAAGATTAACCGGTGAGTATGAAACATGTGATATTGATACATTTAAAGTTGGCGATGCTGACAGAGGGTGCTCTATTAGAATACCACGACCTGTTGCATTAAAAGGTTATGGATACTTTGAAGATAGAAGGCCTGGTGCAAACTCTGATCCATATTTAGTAGCTATAGCTCTTGCAACAGCTACTATTAATTAATATTTTTCTAAACAAATCTCATCTATCTGTATTAAGACCATTTTTTTCTGTAGAATACACACAATTACTACTCTTTAAATAATTATACAAATAGAGAGGCTTAATAATGACAAGTTACTCAATTAGTGAAGATTACTGCAAAAATATTTTTGATGCTATTTGTGATAAAGATGGATTTATTACTAAAAATGATGTTTTAGATGCTTTACGTGAATCTGGTATAGTTACGGATGATCCTCGGATTAGTAAACTTATAGTAAAACTAAATAAATTTTCACGTATTGATAAAATTAATTTTGAAACTTTCTTGGACTTCAGTTGTGATAGTATTAGTCTTATTGAAAAATCCATCAATAAAGGATTTATAATTTCTGATTTTAAGGATTTCAAAAAAGAAATTATCGAAATATATGATGAAATCAAGAAAAATGAATCTGGTCAAAATGCTAATTACATACCTCAACTAGCAAGAGTTGACCCAGACCTTTTTGCTGTAGCTTTTTGTAGTGTTGATGGACAGATGATTACTCTAGGAGACTACCTCCACCCTTACTGTGTACAGTCAACTGCAAAAGCAATAACCTACGGTATAGCAACTGAACTAAATGGTGAAGAAAAAGTTCATAAGCATGTAGGTAGAGAGCCAAGTGGAATAACTTTTAATGCAATAGCTCTAAATAAACATAATCTTCCTCACAACCCTATGATTAACTCTGGCGCTATTATGACTTGTTCACTAATAAAGCCTGAGTGGAATCTTGCCAATAGATTCGAATACATCACCCAAGTTTGGAAAGATCTTGCTGGTGGAGAATCAATTAGCTTTGATAATGCAACATATCATTCTGAAAAAGAAACTGCAGATAGAAACTATGCTCTGGCACACTATATGAAAGAAGTTGGAGCTTTTCCTAAAGATGCTAATATTCATACAGCTTTAGATTTTTATTTTCAGACATGTTCAATACAAGTTAATGCAAAAAAAATGGCAAAGATAATGGCTTCAATCGCAAATGGAGGCATATGTCCATTAACTAACAAAAAAGTATTCTCTCCAATTACTGTTCGTAACTGCCTATCAATGATGTATTCATGTGGTATGTATGATTTCTCTGGAGAGTATGCTTTCTCAGTTGGATTACCTGCTAAATCAGGAGTTTCTGGAGCCTTAGTTATAGCTATACCTAATGTCGGAGGTTTTGCTATATTCTCACCTAGACTAGACTCTAATCATAACTCTGCTAGAGGAGTTGAGTTTAGTAAAAGACTGGTTAATAAATTTAGTTTTCACAACTATGATCATTTAGATTGTAGTAATAAGATCAACCCAGTAGAAAATCGCATGATTGCAGGGTCAAACCTAACATTTGAGCTAATTTGGGCAGCCAGTACTGGAGATATATCAGAGATCAAAAGAGTTATCGCCTTAGGAACAGATATAAATAAAGGAGATTATGATAAAAGAACAGCCCTACACCTAGCTGCTGCTGAAGGTCATCTTAATGTTGTGAAATACCTTATTAATAAAGGCGCTGATATTAACTCTAAAGATAAACGAAGTAAAAAACCTATTGATGATGCCAAAACTAATAGTAATACTGATATAGTTGAGCTCCTTGAAAAAGTTACCTCTTAATAAATGAATATTTTTATTATCTACTTTACATATATACTAATAGGCTTCTCTCTAGCTACTTTGTGGTTCAAAAAATATAAAAAAATTGGAGAAATATTATTCTGTCTCTCATTAGTATTAGCTATTATTAGTGGAATAATAAATTATACGGGAACCTTAATAATTGCCCTATCCGCAATACTTATTTACTTAAACTTCAGACATAAGAGTCAAAAAATAGCTACTGTCATTTTATTTATCATAACTACTATCTTTTTATTACTTAACTATATACATATACTGCCTGGCTTCAACAATATATGTATTATCAAAAAGACACATATTTCATTAGATGCGATCACTTTTACGTTATATTTAAATTATAACTCTTTAGTACTTACATATCTTATACTACTATTTTCATCAGAGATTAATCTTTTAAATAAACTAAACAAAATACTCCCTACTCTTAAATCAGGGTTTTTATATGGCTTAATAGCAGTATTAATATTATTACCAATAAGCTACACATTTAGTTTTATAAGATACGACTTTAAGCTAACTAACTACACTTTAATTTTTATTTTTGTAAATTTAATATTTACTTGCATTCCAGAAGAGATATTCTGGAGAGGATTTATTCAAACAAAAGTTCAAACATATACTAACCCTATTGTAAGTGTTTCAATAATATCTTCAATATTTGCTCTGATACATATACTTTTTGCTGGGATATTTTTTGCAATACTTGCTTTTATTGCAAGCATTATTTATGGTTTAGCATATATAAAAACCAAAAAAATTGAAGTTAGCATCATTTGTCATTATTTAGTTAACATTGGACAATTTATATTTTTTACTTATTCTATCTTATCTAGGCCTATCCAACTTAAGCTTAAAGTTTTGGATTACAGATAATAATTAGAGCTATTACCAAAATTTAAAGAGTCAAAACTATTAGCAAAGATAGAAAACTGTATTTTGGTTTCTGTTGTGTATACTACTATAAAGAAATGTTTTGATAGTATTTACAATCAGTAGAGAAATGTTAATGTCTGCTCACTCGTCGTATATTAGTGTCTCTCTAAAAACTATTAGAAGCTGGAAAAGAAGCTGAACTTTTTATACAAAGATCATAAAAAGCTTTTACTATTGGTGGGAGTGTTTTATTAGTTAAATAAGACAAGCCAATATCTCTATAAATATTAGAAGATTTTAATGGCAACCATACTAAATCAGTATTTTTATTTGAAAAGGCTAGCTTAGGTAATGTCGTAACACCAATATTATGCTCTAAAAAAGAGTAAAGAGCAGTAATATTTTCTACAGAATAGGTCGCATTTTTAGCAAGAGTGTTAATTTCTGACCCTTCTAATAATACACAGGTACCATTTCGAATAAATGGATAATTTAATAATTGATCTAAACCTACTCCTTTTTTATTTTTAGATAAAGGATTCTTAACAGAACAAACA
Organism: Francisella halioticida; assembly: GCF_002211785.1. NCBI lineage: Bacteria > Pseudomonadati > Pseudomonadota > Gammaproteobacteria > Thiotrichales > Francisellaceae > Francisella > Francisella halioticida. Next base: position 301,553 of record NZ_CP022132.1, on the reverse strand, counting down.
ACTCCTACAGGATCAGAAAATAGATAAGTAAACCCTATATTTTCATTCTCTATTTGTAACTTATTTCCCAAGGAGAGATCAACTTTTTCGGTTAATAATTTTTCTTCTACTTTTTTAGCATCTTGATCAATCAAAACAATTTCAACTTCTGGATATTCATGTGCAAACTCAGATATTATCTGTGGTATAAACTTAGCTGCAACAGATGGAACGCTTCCAATCTTAAGTTTCCCTACCTCACCATTTGCTAGACTCTGTAACTCAGCATTAAAATCATAATAATTTCCCAAAAAACGTTTAATATTTGGCAGAATATCCTCGCCAAAAGAAGTTAGTTTAGCCTTATAACTCGGCTCAAATAATTTTTGTCCTATGATTAATTCTAATTCTTTGATAGAACTAGATAATGCTGCTTGTGATCTATTTGCTTTCTTAACTGCTGCACGAAACCCTCCTGACTCAACAATTAAAACAAAATATCTAAGTTGCGATAACTTTAAATTAATCATCATAATAAATCTCAACGATAGTAATCCTAATATTATACCACTCAGAAGATAAGAAAAATCTATCAAATGATAAAAATAATAGAATTGATTTAACATAAATATAATTCTAAAATTTTTATATTACTATTTAATTTCTAAAATAATATGAATTATAAAAAACCTATAAAAACAAATTTATTTCAATCTAAAGCTCCTTTGGAGTGGGCTGTAACTAGCAATAAAGTTTTATATACTGCACAAATCCCTATTAATGAAAATGGTGTTGTAGTTGAAGGTGGAATTGAAAAACAGTCTTATCAAGTTATGGAGAATCTAAAAGATACTTTAGAATCGGCAAATTTAACAACTGATGCAGTTTTACAAGTACTAATATATGTCACAGATAGAAAGTACCTCTCAACTTTCAATAATATATATGCCAAATACTTTAGAGCACCCTATCCAAACAGAGCTGCCATAATCGTTGCAGGTCTTGCTAGAGAAGAAATGCTCGTTGAACTTGTTGTTTATGCTGCAACAACACAAGAATAATATTAAAACAAAAACTAATAGGAATTATTATGTTACATCAAAAAAGTGAAAAATCTATCTATATCAATGGGCAATGGTATGAAGGTCAAAATACTATTAAAAATATAAATCCCTCAAATATTAAACAAAATATTGGAGATTTTGCCCAAGCTTCATCTGATCAAGTAGAATTAGCCATAGATGCAGCAAACGCAGCTCAACCTGTATGGGAAAAAACAAGCCTTGAGCATAAACAAAGAGTTCTACAAGCTATCGGAGATGAATTAATTTCTCGCTGTAATGAAATTGGTAAAGTTATAGCTCTAGAAGAAGGTAAAACATTAGCAGAGGGGATAGGAGAAACTTACCGTTCAGGCCAGTTTTTTCAGTATTTTGCTGCTGAAGTTTTACGCCAAATAGGAGATTATGCTGATTCTGTTAGAAATGATGTAACTATTGAAGTAACTAGAGAAGCTGTTGGTACTGTAGCTATAATTTCACCATGGAATTTCCCAATAGCAACAGCTGCATGGAAGATAGCCCCTGCTTTAGCTTTTGGTAACAGTATAGTATGGAAGCCTGCAAACTTAACTCCGGCAAGTGCTGTTATTTTAACTGAAATAATACATAAACAAGATCTGCCAGCAGGGACGTTTAACTTAATTCTAGGAAGTGGATCTAATGTTGGCAACCAACTTATAAACTCCAAGAGAATCCAAGCTGTCAGTTTTACAGGTTCGAGCGATATTGGTAAGAAAGTTGCTGAAGCCACATCAAAAAACTTTGCTAAATGCCAACTTGAAATGGGTAGTAAAAATGCACTTTATATCGCAGATGATGCTAATATTTCAACAGCTATTGAAGCAACTATTAGTGGTTCTTATTCAGGTACTGGTCAAAAATGTACAGCATCTTCTCGTTTAATTGTTTCAAACAAGATTTACGATCAGTACGTTGAAGCTTTAATACAAAAAATAAAGACTCTTAAAGTAAGACACTCTCTTGACAAAGATGCTTTCATGGGCCCTGTTGCTAGTGACTCACAACTACAGTCAAATCTAAAATGGGTTAAGCGAGCAGAATCATTAGGTGCAGAACTTTTGATTGGAGGTGAGCAGTTACACTTAGAGCACGAAGGTTATTATATGGCTCCAACTTTATTTACTAACACAAATAATAAATGGGATATCAATCAAGAAGAAATTTTTGCTCCAATGGCATGTATTATCAGAGCTGATGATTTTGAACATGGATTAGAGCTTGTTAACCAAACAAGATTTGGCTTAACCTCAGGGATTATCACTCAGAGTCTCAAAAATAGTTCTTTATTCAAAAGACATGCTCAAACTGGCTGTGTAATGGTTAATTTACCAACAGCTGGCACAGATTATCACGTACCATTTGGTGGTAGAAAGGAATCTAGCTTTGGATCAAGAGAGCAAGGCCAATATGCAAAAGAATTTTACACTATAGTTAAAACGACCTATCAACGTCCATACTAATAAAAGGTAATGCTTATGTATAACGATAATATAATTATTGACGGTTTACAATATTGCTTCTGGGATAAGGAATACTTCTTAAATCTAAAAGTAAATGGTATTACTGCTGTTCATGTAACTCTTGTATATCATGAATCTGCTCGACAGACTCTCACAAGATTTGCTGAATGGAACAAAAAATTTGAGCTCTATAGTGATTTGATTATGCCCGTAATGAATATGGATGATGTACTAGTCGCTAAAAAAACTAATAAGGTTGGGATTTTCTTTGGTGCTCAAAACTGCTCTCCAATCGATGATGAAATCGGTTTGATTGAAGTTATGCGGAAACAGGGCTTGCTCATTATGCAGCTAACTTACAATAATCAAAGTTTACTTGCAACTGGCTGTTACGAAAATAATGACTCTGGGCTTACAAGATTTGGTAAACAGGCTATTAAAGAAATGAATAGAGTCGGTATGATAATAGATATGTCTCATAGTGCTGAACACTCAACATTAGAAGCCATAGATGAATCTTCTAGAGCAATTTGCATCAGTCATGCTAATCCTAGTTTCGCTAAACCTGCTCTACGTAATAAATCAAACGATGTAATTAAAGCACTAACTAAACGTGGAGGGTTGTTTGGATTTAGTTTATATCCCTTCCATTTACCTAATAATAGTGACTGTACTCTTGAAAATTTCTGTCAAATGATTGCTGATACTACTGAATTAGTTGGTGTTGATCATTTGGGTATTGGTAGTGATCTATGCTTAAAGCAGCCTCTTCATATATTAGAATGGATGCGCAATGGGCGCTGGTCAAAAGAAATGGATTATGGTGAAGGCTCATCAACAAATAATGACTGGCCAGCTAACCCTTCTTGGTTTAGAGACAATAAAGGTTTCAAAAACATTTACTCTGGACTACTAAAGCAAGGTTTTCATGAAGATGAATGTAATAAAATACTTGGTAGAAATTGGTTTAATTTTTTAAATGATGGTTTAAAGAGAAACAGCTAATGTTGACATAAGAATTAACTTCATGGTGAAAAAAAATGCTCAATGAAAAAAAAAAATCCAATCAACGTTTTAAACAAATATGCAAAGATTTGCAACTTAATAACCCTGCTTTTTTATTAAGTGGTGGTTTTATTTTACTATTTATAATTGCTGACTTAATAAATAGTCAATGGTTAACTAAAGCAGTTAATACTGGGTTTGCTTGGTGTACTAGTATGTTTGGACCATTCTGGCAGTTACTTCTATTCTTAACATTCTTTATTGCTCTTTTCTTAGCTATTGGAAAAACTGGTTGCGTAAAATTAGGTGGGCTTGATAAACCAGAGATCAATGCTTTTAAATGGGTTTCAATGATTGTTTGTACATTACTAGCTGGTGGAGGTGTTTTTTGGGCTGCAGCAGAGCCCATAGCTCACTATGTATCACCATCACCTATATTCCTAAGCACTCATTCTTCATATCAAAATGCTATCAATGCTCTAGCCCAATCATTTATGCATTGGAGTTTTCTTGCTTGGAGCATCTTAGGGAGTTTAACTTCTATTGTATTAATGTATTTACATCACAACAAAGGGTTACCTTTAAAACCGAGAACTTTACTCTATCCTGTTTTTGGAGCAAGAGTTTTAACAGGTTTTTGGGGAGGGTTAATAGACGCATGTTGTATTGTATCTGTTGCAGCTGGCACAATAGGACCAATAGGTTTTCTTGGTTTACAAATAGGATATTCCTTAAAAGAATTATTGCATATCCCTAATGACCTTATAACACAATCCATCATCATTCTAATTACTATTATTATATATACATTATCAGCCCTTACAGGCATGAATAAAGGTTTACAATTCCTTAGTCGTTGTAATGTAATATTAGCTGTCGCACTAATGGTTTATATTTTAATATTTGGTCCTACCAGTTTTATTATTAATGGATATATACAAGGCATGGGAACTTTGATACAAAATTTCGTTCCAATGTCTATGTACCGAGGCAATGAACATTGGCTAAGTCAATGGACAGTATTTTTCTGGGGATGGTTTTTAGGTTATGGCCCAATGATGGCTATTTTTATTGCTCGAGTTTCACGTGGAAGAACTATTAGACAATTATTTATAGCTATTAGTATTATTGCGCCTTTAGCTACTTGTTTTTGGTTCTCTATAGTTGGAGGCACAGGTATTGCTCTAGAGATTACTCACCCAGGAACTATTAGCCAGGCTTATATTCATGGTAGCCAGCCAGCTGCTTTGATAGCTATTGCATCATATTTGCCAGCACATTTGATAATAACAATACTATTTTTAATTCTTACTGTAATATTTATTGTTACAACAGGAGATTCCATCACTTATACTATTAGTGTTGTTTTAAGTGGTAGTTATCGACCAAATAAAATGATCAGATGTTTATGGGGTATTTTAATGGGGCTAACTGCACTTATATTGATTTCTATGAATAAAGGAGGTATCGGCTCTTTGCAATCATTCATCATTATTACAGCAGCCCCTGTATCTTTGATTTTGTTACCTTCTCTTTGGAATGCTCCAAAGATAGCTAATAAGATGTTAAAAAACCAAAAAGCAACAGAAAGATTAACCTTATTAAAACGAGAAAATATTCATGAAAAATAAACTAAATAATTCAGACAAAATTCCTATGCGCAAACCCGAAGTTGTTATGAATATAAAAAGACTTGGTTCAATGCACCAAAGTCGTTTAAGTTTTGCTCGTAGATTAGTTCGTAGAATGTTTAAGCATAATTGGAAAGTATCTATTACAACTTGGAACTTATCACCTGAGGGTTTTGGTTCTGCTATTTATAGATTAGACACAAAAAATGGCTCTTATCACTTAGTGATATTTTCTAATAAAATCAGAGATGATGAGCGTAATGATAGAGTTATTGCTGAAAAATGGGATGTAACTTTTGCTCTTGTACAAGGTGAGGTTGATGATAACTTATATAAAGATTTATACAATAATGTTCCTAAGCAAGAATACGGTAGGAATTCTAATAAAATATTAGTCTTGGCAAGAGCTAATAAAAGTTTAAGAATTTTTGACCATATTTTACAAAAGTTACAGTCAGGAGAACAGCCTAACCCAGAGCTACTTTCTGAGGTTGGATATATATTAAGAACCACAGCAGTCTACGGTAATGGAAAGTTTGGTATTTCTGATTTTAAATTATTAGAAAATAATCCCGACTTTAATTTAACTTTTAGCGCTCAAATGTTTTCAGTCTACTTATTACGTCAATTTAGTCTAGACTGGGTACATTTTATTTCAAAAGAGCAAGCTAGAGAGTCTGCAGTAACTATTGATAAAGAGTTTCAACGTTATATTGGTGTTGGTAATGCAACAGGCCTAGGTATGGCCCCATATCTTATAAATCACCCCTGCGTAATCGATCAATGGTTATCAGAACGCGAACTAGCATTAACCTTGATATCTAACCTAGATATTACTATAGAGAGAAAAAATAAAGTTATTTCTTTAATACGCAAAGCTCTGCAATACTTATCGGAAGTAGTAACTATAGATGAACAACAAAACAATATCAATGCTCAAGCTGTTAAAGACATAGATACAATAATACCTATTCTAGAAAATATTAAACATAATAGTATTCAGTGGGGAAGTGTTTTAAAAGATCTTGAGTTCTTTGAATACGAATCCCAAGAAATACTTATCTCCTGCTTATTAGAAGTTTATCCCGAGCATTCTGACCCTCATGCACTAAACATGAAATCAGTAGATCAAACCTTAGAGTTAACTCCTAGTATAACAATTGCTGAAACACTAAAAATATTAGAAAATAGATACGCCTGGGCTATTAATACTGACTTTACCAAACTTGAAAATAGTTATTGGTTTTGGTATATCTCAGAGGATAAGGAAGAGCCTCGACTAGGAGTTAGAGGAAAAGATTTAGGTGAAGATAAAGAACTCCCTTTAGACATAGCTAGACAGGTTTCAAACCTTTATAAAGCAATTAGCTCTGAACATCCAGAAACTAAATTAGTACAGTTTTTAATAGATAATCCTCCGTATAGTCCTATTGCTAGAAGAGTTTGTACTATGGGAAATCGATTGATGGGTGACATACAAATGAATATTTTGGCTAAAGATATGTTACCTATTGATTTATTGAGGTGTAAATTATCATTCTTAGGAGCAACCAAGTTCGATCCAAGGTCAGATCGTTGGGTACGTGTCACCTTCTTTCAAGGAGCTCCTCTATTAAATGAAATAAATGATGATAATTGGCTATTTCCACTTTGCCCAAACTTACACTAAAAACATAAAAAACGCTTAAAACTTAATTTTAGTACACTATTTTATAAGGAGATTTGAAAATGTATGTTTCGCACAATGAAATCACTAATGTCTGTAGAAAAGCTTTCCAAGGATTGAAAACTCCATATGGTGATGCTGTTATTATTTCAAATATTATTGCTGATTTAGAATTAATTGGACTAGATGGAATTAAAGGCTTTATTAAAGCACTAGACTCTCTTAAAAGAGATACGTATCAACCTGCTAAAATAGAAACTTACAATGCAAATATCTCTGTTAATCTTAATGATGATAGCATACTATGTTACCTTCCTAATTTATTGGCATATTCTTATGACGTTTTAGCCGATTATAGTGAGGTGAGTTTAAATATAGAAAACTGCCGCGATCGTTTATTAGCATGTGGTCTATTAGACAAACTAACAAAAAAAAGACTATCTATAAAAGCACAATGGTTAAATAGGTCTTCTCCTAAAAAGATTGTATATATAATGAATTCAAAAGATACAACTCCAAACATTTATTTATCAGATAAACCATGCATTAACAATCAAGACTTAAACATAAATATTAGTAAAAATCAGATAGAATTACCTAATACTAATTCATATGATATTTGCTTAGATTCTAAAACACTCTTGAAAAAAAGAAATGAAATCCTTGAAAAAGGTATTTATATTTCTGAGCAAAACTGGAATACGGTAGCAAAAGCTGCCAGATCTATATTAGTACCAAACTCAAATCAATCAAAGCTTGGTGCAGGTGGCATATAAATTCTATAATTGTGAAATTCATAGAGATAGTTTCAATAGCTAATACAAAGCTTCTCTAAAGATTAATCGATTTTAGAACACTTTCCTTCTTCAACTAATATTAGCAACTAATCTCTAAATACATACAGTAAGCAAAATAGTATTAATAACCCAATAAATAAAATACTTTATAGACCAAATACGACTGTAGCTATTTTTGGAACTTTGATCTACCCCGTCAATTTGGGACAGTTTACTATTTCATTTTCCATTATATATTCAAATTGATATGGAGTCATATAATTTATTGTAGAATGTCTCCTTTTTGTATTATAGTAAGCTTCAATATATTCAAATATTGATAGTTTAGCTTCTTCTCTAGTTTTATAGCTTTCATCATGTACTAACTCTACTTTTAAAGTTCCAAAGAAACTTTCACAAGCAGCATTATCGTAACAGCATCCTTTAGAGCTCATACTTGATAGTAGCCAGTGTTTCTTTAATAATGTCTTGATATTGTTTGCTACAGTACTGTGACCCTTTATCAGAGTGTATAATCACACCACTAGGAAAATTTCTTCTAAATAATGCCATATTTAAAGCATTACAAACTAAATCCGCTTTCATCCTAGAATCCATTACCCAACCAATAACTGATCTTGAGAATAAATCTATAATCACACAAAGATACAGCCACCCCTCTTGTGTAGGTACATAAGTTATATCTGTAACCCACCTATGATTTACAGATAAAGCAGTGAAGTTTTGTTCTAATAAATTATCATAAACATGTTTGTTGTGGTTAGAATCTGTAGTTTTCTTATGCTTACGAGCCGCTTTAGCATGTAAACCAAGTAATTTCATACGTTTAGATACTCTAGGTTGAGTAACTTTCCAACCCATATCTTTAAGCTCTTTGTATATCCTAACACTTCCATATCTAGATTTATGTTCATTAAAATAGCATCATCTAGTTCAGCATCATTATATTGCCTTTTACCTATAGGTTTATGAATCCATCTGTAATATGAAGATGTGCTCACATTCAAAGATTTACATAGTGTTGTTACTGGCATAACTTTATAATGCTCCTTAATAAAGGCGTACCTTACAGATTTTGCTTTGCAAAGTACGCTGCTGACTTTTTTAGTATTTCACGCTCTGTTTCTGCCTGTTTGAGTTTTTTCTTCAAATCAGTATTTTCAAAAGATAGTTGCTGGTACTGCGTTTTATAATCTATCTTTATTTCTTTCTGAGGGTTTGACATGGCTTTGGATATCCAACTGCAAATGGTTTTATATTTAACCCCTAAATTATCTGCTATTTATCGTCTATTTGCATCTGGTTGTAAACATAATTTAACAGCTTCATCTTTAAACTCTTTTGTATATCTCATCTTGTCTCCTTTTCTTAACACCTAAGTGTCCCAAATAGGAGGGTATGATCAATTTTGGAGAACACTGAAATATGAAAATGTTTATCCGGTATCATATATAACTATGAAAGAGGCTAAAGTAGGTATCAAAGAATATATTGATATTTACAACAATGAAAGACTACATTCTAGTATTGGATATATGACTCCTGATGAAGTATATCTGGTATTTTAGATACTGCATAAAAGCAAGAAATAAAAATTTTTTATAAAGTAGTATTGAATAACAGGGACAGTTTATATATAATTTTCATTAAACACAGTCTGCACTTCTTTGAAAAGCTTTTAGGACAACGTATAAACGATTTAGAAAAACTACTTTTTTACACTTCAATTAGTTAACTTAACGGTGCCATGACAAACTTGCTATTTAAACAATGCTAATGGAAAATAGGTTCTGGAATTAACCTACTGTGGAGATATGGAATGAAAGTATTATGTATTGATGGAGGAGGTGTAAAAGGTATTATTCCCGCACAAATTCTTTATTGTATAGAAAAAGATTTTAGAATTAATATTCAAGATCATTTTCAATTAGTATCTGCTACTAGCACTGGTGCTTTAATTGCTATACAAATGAATATAATGAAAAAATCTGCTAAAGAAATTCTTGATACTTATACTGATCACTCTTTGTTAAGTAAAGTATTCCATAAAAACATTCTATCCTTTTTATCTTCTATTTATGGTTCGACTTTTTCTGGAGAATCCAAATACAAAGCACTTATAAAAATGCTAGGAACCAGTCAGTTCTCTACAGCGATTATGCCAACTTTGATAACATCTTATAATTTAACAAAAAATAAAGCAGTTTTATTTAAAAGTACAGCTATGACTCAAAATTTAACCTCCGCACAGGTTGGAAATGCATCTAGTTCAGCACCAACCTATTTTCCTCCATTTAAGATAAATAATAACTATTATATTGATGGTGGAGTCACTGCAAATAATCCTAGTATGTTAGGTGTTGCATATGCTGTGGAACTTGGATCTAAGCTTGATGATATTTCTATACTATCATTAGGAACAGGCTATTCAGCTAAAGATAATAAAGCTATAAAAAAGAGATTATCTTCAGTTTATAAGTGGGGAGGGTTATCATGGTTAGCTAATGGTATTATAGATGATTTCATGAATGGAGATACTAATTCCTCAACCTACTCAGTAGATATGATTATGAGTGAAAATAAACATCTTCGCATCAATCCTGACCTTGGTATGGCGAGCTCAGATATGTCTGATATTAGTGAAGATAATATTAAAGAGCTTGTTAAAGTAGGTCTAGATACTTATAGTGAAAATAAAGCTAATATTAAAAAATGGTTACAAGTATAGCTATGCTTCACCCTTATCTTAAAATAAATTAATAATTTAACCAAAAAACCATCTTATAAAGATTCATAATAATCTAAGTATGAGTTTTATCAATATTGCTCTTAATGTACTGTGCTAATACTTGGTGAAGATATGAAGTAGGATGGATATTTCCCTCAAATAAATAAGTACTAGCTCCTTGTTTTGATAAATCTGGCACACAGATTAAAGCATTTGGATCTGTTGGACTCCCAGTTTTACATAAACCATCAGTTACATTACTAAATAGATATGTTTTGCCATTTATAGTTATTTTCTTATTTTTAACAATCTTATTTAAGAAACTCACCACATCTATTAAATGATATTTTTTTGATTTTAATAAGCTATTAAGCTCACTATTAAATATTTTAGATTGTGCATTCATCGGCGTAACAGTTTTTGTACTTATAGCTAATGGAGTTATTCCTAAATCTGGTAGGTTAGCTATATATATATTGTTAGCACTCGCCCCTTTACTAACTAAATAATCAGCATCATAAATAACATCTTTTGCAGCATCCTGCATGTTGTAACCTTGAAAAACATTATTAGCACCTCCCCAGATAATGTATACCGAGCTAGAGTTTGCCTTTCCATTATTTTTTAAATAACTATCAATTTGATTATACTTTTCTATATCAGATTAAACTGTCCCTATTATTCAATACCACTTTATAAAATATTTTTATTCCTTGCTTTTATGCAGCATCTAAAATACCAGAATATACTTCATCAGGAGTCATATATCCAATACTAGAATGTAGTCTTTCATTGTTGTAAATATCAATATATTCTTTGATACCTACTTTAGCCTCTTTCATAGTTATATATGATGCCGGATAAACATTTTCATATTTCAGTGTTCTCCAAAATCTCTCAATTGCAATATTATCTATAGATCTTCCTTTAGCATCCATAGATATATTTATTTTATTATCAGATAATATTTTAATATGCTCTTTTGCTGTATATTGAGTTCCTTGATCAGAGTTAAAGATATCAGGTTTACCATATTTAAATAACGCTTCTTTTAACACACTAGTTGTTAGATGTGTATCCATAGTATTAGAAATCTTCCAAGCTAGTATTTTCTTGCTATGCCAATCTATTATGGCTGCTAAATATGCATACCCACATTCTAGTCTAATATACGTGATATCAGCACTCCATACCTTATTAGCTTTATCTATAACAACCTGATTCGTCTCATTTTTAAATACATTAAGTAAGTATGGATATTTCTTGTGTTGCTTATTAATGACAGTTGTCTTTTTTTTAGGATACAATGCCTTAATACCCATGAATTCCATAGCACTTTTGATTAGCTTCCTTCCAGCTAGAAATCCTAATCTATTTAGCAACTTTACTAGCCTTCTCGTACCATAATATGGATGTTTAGTATGTATCAAATCTATTGCATTTAATAGTCTAATATCATCATTACTACTAAATTTTGATATTGGTGTATAATAGTACACACTCTTAGATACAGATAATAGTTTAAGCTGATTATTTAAAGATAATTCTAGCTTAGTATCTACAGAGTTTACTCTATCATTTGATGATACCAAGCTTTTTAGCTTTCCCATTAAAAAATCCCTCTCTACTATTACCTCGCCTAGTTCTTTACTTGTTGCATCTTTATCTTTTCTAAGCTCATCTATTTCCTGCTTATACTCCTTAACAACAGAGCTTTTATCAAATGCTAAGCAAGCATTAGATAAAAATTGCTGCTTCCAATTGTGCACGTTTTTAGGAAGTAAATCATACTTACTTGCTATCTCATTAACTGTCATATCGCCTTCTAGCAATTCTATAATTACTTTAGCTTTAAAATCAGCTGTATACGTTACTCTTTTTTTACTCATTTATCTATTTCCTAATTTATCTAGTTAAGTTTAACATTTAGGAATAAAAATCTTTCTAAAATCAGTAGCTTTTTCTGGGAACATTATATTATGTACCTACACAAGAGGGGTGGCTGTATCTTTGTGTGATTATAGATTTATTCTCAAGATCAGTTATTGGTTGGGCAATGGATTCTAGGATGAAAGCGGATTTAGTTTGTAATGCTTTAAATATGGCATTATTTAGAATAAATTTTCCTAGTGGTGTGATTATACACTCTGATAAAGGGTCACAGTACTTGTAGCAAACAATATCAAGACATTATTAAAGAACACTGGCTACTATCAAGTATGAGCTCTAAAGGATGCTGTTACGATAATGCTGCTTGTGAAAGTTTCTTTGGAACTTTAAAAGTAGAGTTAGTACATGATGAAAGCTATAAAACTAGAGAAGAAGCTAAACTATCAATATTTGAAGGATTAACTGATGTCTTGGCTACACATGCTACTGTTGTAACAGCTAATAAGGATACTAATATTAATTTTTTTTCATTTTTTTCTTTAAACTTAATATTGATAAAAGATCACTTTTAATTTCTAATCTTATAGTATACAAATTACTATTCAAACAAGTTTCTAGCACTCAAATTATTCTGGTTTCATATGTGGAAATAAAATTACATCTCTAATAGATTGTGAATTTGTTAGATACATTACAAGCCTATCAATACCAATACCTTGACCAGCGGTCGGTGGCATACCATATTCTAAAGCTCTAATATAATCTTTATCATATGGCATCGCTTCATCATCACCAGAAGCTGCTGCTGCGACTTGTTTTCTAAATCTTTCTGCTTGATCTTGGGCATCATTAAGTTCAGAGAAACCATTAGCAATTTCACGTGCCCCGATAAAGAATTCAAATCTATCTGTAAACTCTGGATTGCCATCTTGTCGACGTGCTAACGGTGAAACTACTGCTGGATAATCAGTAATAAATGTTGGCTGAATAAGCTTATGCTCCACAGTCTCTTCAAATATCTCATTTATTAAATGGCCAAGCTCATAAAAAGCTTCTACTTTAATTTTCAACCTATTTGCAACTTTCATAGCTGACTCAAAATCACCTAAGTCTTGGTTTGAAATATCATCACTATATTTGACGATTGAATCAACCATTGATATACGTTCATACTTGCCACCAAAGTTGATTTTATATTCGCCGTACTCAAGCTCTTGCGTACCTATAACATCTTGCACAAGCTTAGAGAACATATCTTCTGTCAAATCCATAAGATCGTTATAGTCAGAATACGCCATATAAAACTCAAGCATAGTAAATTCTGGATTATGGCGAGATGATACTCCTTCATTTCTAAAATTACGATTTATTTCATAAACACGCTCAAAACCACCAACAACTAGCCTTTTCAAATAAAGCTCTGGAGCTATACGCAAGTATAAAGTCATATCTAAAGCATTATGATGTGTTTTAAATGGCTTAGCCGCTGCCCCACCTTGTAGAACATGCATCATAGGAGTCTCTACTTCCATAAAGTTCATACTATCAAAGTAATTACGAATAAAACTCACTACTTTTGAGCGAACTTTAAAAACTTCTCGAGCATTATCATTTGTAATAAGATCAACATATCTCTGGCGATATCTAGTTTCTTGATCTGATAAACCATGGAACTTATCAGGAAGAGGTCGAACTGCTTTAGTTAGAATCTCAAAATGATCTGCATGAATAGATAGCTCACCTGTATTTGTTTTAAACATAATTCCAGAAACACCAACTATATCACCTAAATCACATAAGTTTTTAAAAGTATTATATTGACCTTCCGGCAGATCACTTTTCTTCAAATAAATCTGTATTCTACCTGATAAATCTTGAAGAGTAATAAAAGAAGCTTTACCCATCACTCTTCTCAAAACAGCTCTACCAGTTACTTTATAAAACTCTTTTGGCTCTAATTCTTCTAACTCCTGCTTTGTCTTATCCGAATATTTTACTTGTAAGTCTGCAGCAACGATATTTCTTCTAAAGCTGTTTGGATGGCTAATCCCATTATTTTGTTCTGCTAGTGTTTGTAATTTTTCTTTTCTTAAGGCCATTTGTGAGCTTTCTTGCATATCTGTAATATATTTTTTAACAAGATCTGCTACCTTTGTTTTAACTTGATCATTTATCTCACTTATATTTTCAAGAGAGCTACTAATTTGCTCTCTTATTTTTCCCCTAACAGCATCTTTAACTGTTATATCATTAATATCTAAATATTCTTTTATCGACGTTTTTATTAAATCTTTTAATTTGCTACTCATTTTAAATCCTATTATTATATTTATTTGCACTTTAGCGGTTAGCTTTTGCTAATGAAAAGTATCTACAACTGTTTGAACTTAAGCAAGTTTTGTAGATACCATTATCATGCAAATGAGCGATAGTAAGTACTAAGCAGTTTTGCTTACTTTTTCAGCCATGAAAAAAGTGTGTTGCTAAACTTAGGCAGTAAGTAGCAAAACTTTCTTTTTATAAAACTATTTATTATAACCCACTTTTAAGGCTAGCCTCAATAAACTTATCCAAATCACCATCTAATACTGTTTGGGTATTGGTACTTTCCACACCAGTTCTTAAATCTTTGATGCGCGACTGATCAAGAACATATGAACGAATTTGACTACCCCAACCAATATCTGACTTTGAATCTTCTAAAGCATCTTTTGCAGTATTACGTTTCTGAAGTTCTAATTCATATAGTTTTGATTTAAGTTGTTTCATCGCACCATCTTTATTTTTATGTTGTGACCTATCACTTTGACTTTGTACAACAGTGTTAGTCGGTACATGAGTTATACGCACTGCTGAATCCGTTTTATTTACATGTTGCCCACCTGCTCCGCTTGCGCGATAAGTATCTATACGTAAATCTGCTGGATTAATTTCAATGTCAATATTATCATCTACTTCTGGTGATATAAAAACTGATGCAAAAGAAGTATGGCGCTTACTATTTGAATCAAATGGTGATTTTCTTACAAGCCTGTGGATACCTGTTTCTGTACGCAGCCAACCATAAGCATATTCACCTTCTATATTCATTGTACAACCTTTAATACCTGCCACATCACCATCTGATATATTATCAATAGTTACTTTAAACCCATGACTATCTGCCCAACGCATGTACATACGCATTAGCATTTCTGCCCAATCCTGTGCTTCTGTACCACCTGAACCTGATTGAATATCAAGATAGGCATTGTTAGTATCCATCTCCCCAGAGAACATACGACTAAATTCAAGTTTTTCTATTTCACTAGTCACATCTTGAGTATCTCTAGCAATCTCTTGCATAAGCGACTCCTCTTCTTCTGCTAGCTCTAGTAGCTCTGATAAGGTTTCTAATGTTTCTGAAATATGCTCGCAATTATACACTACATTTTCAAGCTCAACTTTTTGTCTGCCTAAATTTTGTGCATATTCGGGATTATCCCATATAGAACCATCTTCAAGTTCCATTAAAATCTCTGTTAATTTTTCTTTTTTAACATCATAGTCAAAGATAGTCCCGTAAAGATTCAATACGGGCTGTTAGATTTTTCAATAAAACTCTATAACTTATAGATTCCATTTGATATTTTTTTGTTAGTTAAATTTTGTATATAAATTTTATATTTTTAGAATAAATATTACAAACAAAGACTGACTAAAGTTATCAAAATAATACCTTATTCTTTTGAAGCAACTCTGCTATCATTTAGTATAAGAATTTTTAAATAAAAATTTGTAAATGTCATATCAAGCATTAGCGAGAAAATATAGACCTCAATCATTTTCAGAGGTTGCTGGTCAACAGCATGCCCTTAATAGTTTAGTGCATGCACTAGAAGCGCAAAAAGTTCACCATGCATACCTTTTTACCGGCACAAGAGGAGTTGGTAAAACAACCTTAGGTAGACTATTGGCAAAATGTTTAAACTGTAAAACAGGTGTAACTGCAGAGCCATGTAATGAATGTGAAAACTGTGTTGCTATTAACAATAATAACTTTATCGATCTAATAGAGATTGATGCTGCATCTCGCACAGGCGTTGAAGAAACAAAAGAGATTCTAGACAACATACAATACATGCCATCACAAGGCCGTTACAAAGTTTATCTAATAGATGAAGTGCATATGCTATCTAAGCAGAGCTTTAACGCATTGCTAAAAACTCTAGAAGAACCTCCTGAATATGTAAAATTTATCTTAGCTACTACAGATTATCATAAAATACCTGTTACTATATTATCCAGATGTATACAACTTCATCTAAAGCACATATCTCAAGCTGATATAAAAGACCAGTTGAAGATGGTTCTTTCTAAGGAAAATATTGAAGTGGATGAGCAATCTCTTGATTATATGGCCTATCATGCAAAAGGTAGCCTTCGGGATGCTCTAAGTCTGCTTGATCAAGCAATTAGCTTTTGTGGTGGCAAGCTTGAGCAATCTCAAATTAAACAAATGCTTGGTATCGTAGATAGTGAAGAAATTTACATCTTAATAGATGCCATTATAAATGATACTCCTAATAAAATATTATCGGCGGTTAAAAACCTAACTCTATCTGAAGATAATGCTGAGGCTGTACTAGATCGAATAGCAGAAGTTTGGTTTAGCTGCTGCCTATATGGTATCACTCAGAGTTTAGATTCTACAAATCAAATAAATGTGGATCTAATAAATACTATTCTAGAAAAGATAGATATTGAGCAAGCTCATTTGCTTTATCAGCTTACTATTTCAGCAAAAAAAGATCTCTCATTAGCTCCAAACTTTGAGACTGGACTAGCAATGGCTATTCTTAGACTAATAGCTTTCAAAAAAAAAAGTTTAAGTAATAACAACAATTTTTCTCAATCTAATACTAACAATATAACTAAACCTAAAAATAAAGATCTATCCAACCTTAAAGAACAATTTATTAAACCTACTACTGATCCTATTAAACCACAAAAAATAGATACTCAGAAGCAAGAAGAGTATAGTGATCTTGATAAACACTGGTTTACTACACTTAATAAAATAAAGCTTAAAGGTTTTACAAAAACACTAGCATTCAACAGCCATCTAATCAAAAATAATATTGATACTTATCAGATCCAACTAAATGATGACGCTAAAAAAATTCTAGAACTTGATCCACAAAGTATTACAAAGCTACAATCTGCTATTTGTGAATTATTAAACAATCCCAGTTTTAGGCTCGATATTAAAAATTTACCTAATAATGCCACGAACAATAACAAATCTCCTGCTGAAATAAAACGTGATAATGCTGTGCAAAAAATCCATGGTGATAAAAGCGTAAAGCTAATAAAAGATAGTTTGGAGTTAGATATCAAAGATGAAAATATAGTTCTAACAGATTGAAGAAACTTGACTTAAATTTTAAATATATTCCCATGCACTTTTATCAGCAAAAATAGCATGTAAAAGCTTGTTATTAAGAGTATGTCCAGATTTAAAACAGTTAAAATGGCCTAGAATATAACCTCCAACATAGAAGTCACCAATAGCATCTAAAAGCTTATGCCTAACAAACTCATCATCATAACGTAAACCATCTTCATTAAGAACACCTTCATTACTAATACCCACGGCATTATCTAAAGATGCTCCCTTGGCAAGATTGTTTTGATGTAAGTAAGCAAGTTGTTCATAAAAGCCAAATGTTCTAGCTTTTGATACCATTTCAATATATTCATCGAGATTATACTCAAATATAATATGATCATTTGTCGCAGCTATTATTGGATGATCCCACTGTATTTTAAATTCATATTTAAGAGTATCACTTGGTAAAGCTTCAGCAAATTTGTCTTCATGCTCAACTCTTACAGGCTTTAAAAGCTTAATTCCTTTTCTGTCAGAAATTTGATCTACTACTCCAACATTTTTTAAAAGCTGAGTAAACTCGTAAGAACTTCCATCCATCACAGGAAGTTCAGGAGCATTAACTTCAACGAGCACATTATCCACTTCAAACATAGCAAATGCTGACATTAAATGTTCTATTGTTGATACTGCTAAATTTTGATCACCTTCTTTTGTTAAAAGAGTACACATAACAGCCTCTTTAATGTTAAAAGGAGTTACTTTAATATCAACTACAGGATTCAAGTCTGCTCTGCTAAATACTATTCCTGTATTAATATCAGCAGGCTTAATTATCATAGAAACATCTACACCAGAATGTAAGCCTATGCCTGTTACAGAAAACTGATTTGCTATTGTTTTTTGTTTCATCATGCTCTCTTAAAGTTTAGTTTTATTATCTTCTTCTCAAGAAACTAGGTATATCTGATTTGTCTGTTGAATCTAAATCAAGCTTCAAGCTATCACTAGAACCGGCAACCTCAACCTCCTTTCTTACAAAAGGGGTGCTTGGCTTACTTGAAAAGCTGGACCCTTGACTAGGAGCAGTTTTTTTCTCAACACCAAAACCTTTTTTCATAGCAACTTTTTCTATACCAGTAACAACAACTGTTACATTCATAGAATCAGACATATCCGGATCAATAACAGTACCAGCTATTACTATCGCTTCATCAGAAATGAAAGATCTAATAACTTCACCAACTTCTTCAAACTCGCCGATAGACATGTCCATGCCTGCTGTAATATTTACGATTACACCTTTAGCACCATCTAAATTGATATCTTCTAAAAGAGGGCTTGAAATAGCAGCTTCTGCAGCTTCTCTTGCTCTGTTTTCACCAGTCGCTTGACCCATACCCATCATCGCTAGACCCATATCAGTCATTACTGCTCTGACATCAGCAAAGTCGACGTTAATTAAACCTGGCTTAGTAATTAGTTCAGAAACACCTTTTACAGCATTTCCTAACACATCATTTGCAGCATTAAAAGCATCTAAAAGAGATGCTCCTTTACCAAGTACACTTAGAAGTTTTTCATTAGGTACTGTAATTATAGAATCAACATGTTGAGTAAGCTCATCAATACCGTATTCAGCAGCTTTCATTCTTCTAGGCCCTTCAAATGGGAAAGGTTTTGTAACTACTGCTACTGTAAGAATCCCCATCTCTTTTGCAACTTCTGCAACAACAGGAGCTCCACCAGTACCTGTACCACCACCCATGCCGGCAGTGATGAAAACCATATCAGCACCTTCTAACAACTGCTCAATCTTAGCTCTATCTTCTGTAGCAGCTCTTTTACCAACGTCAGGGTTTGCGCCAGCACCTAGACCTTTAGTAAGGTTAGTACCAATTTGTAGCACATTTTGAACTTTTGACTTTGATAATGCTTGACCATCAGTATTTAAAGCAAAAAATTCAACGTCAGTAACCTCTTCACACATATGTTGTACAGCATTACCGCCCCCGCCACCAACACCAACAACTTTAATTATGGCACTTGAAACCATTGAATCATTAAAATCAAACATATTGTACACTCCTTTATTTTATTATTTCTAACCCATTTATATCTTAAAAATTATTCGAAAACCATCCTTTTACTGATGATATTATCTTTTTCTTAGATTTATCTGTATCTCCATCAATTTCTATCATATCTTCATCGACACTTTGTTCAGATCCTTCTTGAGCATTCTCTGAAGCATACTTTAATAATCCAACAACGGTTGAGTAAGAAGGATTATGCACTACTTCATTTGCTCCACTAACCTCTATTGGGCCACCAACTCTTACAGGTAACTTAAACATATCTTCAGCTAGCCTTGCAAGACCTTTTAATTTCGCTCCACCACCAGTAAATACTATCCCTGAGGAAATCACCTCAAGTAATCGATTTTGATCTAGCTCTCTATACAAAGACTCAAATATTTCCTCAACTCTAGCTTCTATAACCAACGACAAATCTTGTAGCGATATTCTTTTCTTAGCATTGCCCAAAGAGTTTGGAATATCTATTTTCTCATCTGGATTTTTAAGATATTTGCTTGCGGCATAACCATATTGTAATTTCAGGCTTTCTGCTGCTTCTATAGGAAGCCTAAATACTTTTGATATATCTGAAGAGATACTATTACCGCCTGTTGTAATACTAGATGTGTAGCAAATTCCTCCATCTGAGAATACAGAAAAACTTGTAGAATCAGCTCCAAGATTGACTAAGCAAACTCCCATCTCTTTCTCATTCTCTGTAAGAGTGGCACTACTTGCTGCTAAATGTTCAACTACCAAGCTACTTATTTTATAACCACAATTTGAAATACATTTCCTAACATTTTGTAACAAGCGCGAAGAAGCTACTATGATATGCACATTAGATTCCAATCTCACAGCAAACATACCTATTGGTTCTGTAACACCAGATTGGCCATCAACAATATAATCTCTTTGCAAAACATGGAGCATTTCAGTATCAGCAGACATTGGTACAGCTTTTGCTGTTTTTATTGCCATTGCAAGATCTTCCATGCTAACTTCACCATTATCCACAGCTGCTAATCCATATGAGTTAAAGCCTGCTATACTTGGAGCACTTATACCTAAGGTTACCTCTCTAACATCAACCCCGGCTATACTTTTAGCTTCATCTAATGCCGCATTTAGTGTTTCCATCGCCATCTCAAGGTTAATTACTGAACCTTGCTTTATACCTTTAGATTTTTTCTGGCTGACCCCTAGTATTTTTATACTATTATTTTCCGCAAGCTGGCCAATCGCAACAGCCACCTTGTGAGAACCTAGATCGACCGCACAAAAATTATTATTCCCAAAACTCATTTAATTTAGCCCCAATTTTAAAGACAGATATTTTTTATTCGCATATATACTTATATTACATTATATGCATATAATCATAGAAAACCAATAGAAATAAATATCTTTTCTACCTATACTTCACAGCGAACCCATCACTGTAGCGCATATCAAAATATTCTACTGAATGATAATCTTTTACTTTTTGATATGATTTAAAAAATAATTCTAGTCTTAGACGTAACTTTTTTGAACCAAGAATGACTTTCATATCATTTGCAAACAGTAAACTAAACTGATTACCACTATAGTAGATCTTTATTATCTCTGTACCATTTTGTTTAGCAATACTGTTTAGTTCTTGATAAGTCTCGTAAATATAGTCCTTATTATCATTATCACTACTTTCTATATAAGGTAGCTTCCCATCATAACTGAAAACTTGTGGTGTAATGATATTCATATTATCTAATAAAATTTTATTGTTATTCCAATAAGCAACGGGTTTGTGATCATATAAATATATAACAAGTGTAGATGGCCATACTTTTTTTACTAAAGTGTAATCAACCCCTTTAAATGAGCGAAGGTATTTCTCTATAACCTCTGTATTAACATTGAACCACTCTTTGCTACCAAGCTTATCAACTTTATTTATTAAATCTTGCTTTGATATATAGACTAAACCATCATTAGAAACAACATCAACTTTTGAGATTACCTTATCAGTTTTACTAACAATATATACAACAATACTAAGCAATATAAGTAATATAAGTAATATAAAACCTAATATCAAAGGTTTGCGTGTAGCACTAATCATCTTGCCTGTTCTATTATTAGCTTAACAAAATCATCAAAATCAATACCTTCTACTGCTGCAGATTTTGGTGAAAGGCTATTTGATGTCATTCCTGGAGAGGAGTTTATTTCCATAATATAAAACTCTCCTTGATCATAAATAAAATCAACTCTAGCATGTCCTTTACAGTCGAGCAAGTCATATGCTTTTTTAGCTAGTTGGCGTACTTCTATCTCCTTTTCCTCACATAATCCACTTGGACAGTGGTAGATAGACTCGCCACAGTACTTCGATTCATAATCATAAAATTCATTTTTAGGCTCAATCCAAACTGATGAATAAACATTATTACCAACTATTGCCACGGTAATTTCTTTACCTGAGATCCATTCTTCGACCATTACTTCACCATATTTAGAAGCTTCATCATAAGCAGTTTGTAACTGATCTACTGATTTTACTTTGGATATTGCTATACTTGAACCTCCGCAAATTGGTTTAACAGCAACAGGAAAACTTAAATCTTTTGCTTCTATTAA
Organism: Francisella halioticida; assembly: GCF_002211785.1. Taxonomy (NCBI): domain Bacteria; kingdom Pseudomonadati; phylum Pseudomonadota; class Gammaproteobacteria; order Thiotrichales; family Francisellaceae; genus Francisella; species Francisella halioticida. The sequence continues at coordinate 279,244 of NZ_CP022132.1, read as the reverse complement.
CTTATTCGAAAGAGTTCTCGCTTTTGGTGTAGAAATACCATAACTTTCAAATATTCTCTTACTGAGCATTTTATCCATAGCTATGACACAAGCTTTCATATCACTGCTAGTATTCTTAATATTTAGAATTTCAAGTACTGCAGAAACCCTACCATTCTCACCATCTTCACCATGTAAGGCAATAAAGCATTTAGCGGGATTTAATTCCAAAAGTTTTGATACCAACTCTTTTGAGCTGACATCTAGACCAACAACATCATAGTCTTGACGCACCAATGAGTCTAAGACAGCTTTTCCAGAATTCAAAGATACCTCTCTTTCAGGAGACTCCCCACCATATAAAACAACTATTTTTTCTTTGCTCATAAATTCACTTTCTTCTTTCTTTGAAAAACTTTCTTAAAAGCTCCCCACATTGTTGACTCATCACACCATTAATTATTTGAAATTTATGGTTAAAACTTCTGCTTTGATGAAGCATTCGTATCGATGTAACACCAACACGAGTATCATCACAAGCATAAATCAATTCAGAAACTCTCGCCTGAACTAAAGCACCAAAGCACATTATACATGGCTCTAAAGTAACATACAATTTTGTATCGATTAATCTATAATTATTCAACCGTTTAGCAGCTTTTCTTAAAGAAAGTATCTCAGCATGAGCGGTTGGATCATTTAATGTTATAGTCTGGTTATATGATTGTGCTAAAATTTGATCATTCTGATCAACAACTACAGATCCAATAGGTACCTCTCCCGCATCATAGGCAAGAAGAGCTTGCTCATAAGCCTTTTGCATAAAAAAAACGTGTTTTTCAAAGTTATTTAACATAAAATATTTTATTTTTCTCTTGAAGAAAAGACATCTCTTAGATAATATTACACATTACAAAATTGTTTGCTAGCGCTTTTTAATAAAGCCGGTGGGTGCTTGCAGACCATGTATAACCAACCACACTGGAAATGGAAATAAATAAAATGTCAGAAAATTTCAAAGAACTATTTGAACAATCTCTAAAACAAACTGAGATGAGAATAGGTAAAATCATCGAAGCAACTGTTGTTAGTATAGATAAAGAATTTGCAATGATTGACGCTGGCCTTAAGTCAGAATCTTTCATCCCTGTAGTCTCTTTAAAAAATAACGATGGTGAACTAGAAGTAGCTGTTGGTGATAAAATCAACGTTGTTCTAGAAGCTTTAGATAATAGCTGCGGTGAAACTAGACTATCAAGAGACAAAGCTAAGAAAATTGAGCTTTGGGATAGAATCGAAAATGCTTTTGAGAACAATGAAACTGTTCTTGGTAAAATCACCAATCACGTACGTGGCGGTTACACTATGGATGTAGAAGGTCTTAGAGCTTTCTTACCTGGTTCATTAGTTGATACAAGACCTATCAAAGATGTAGCACACTTAGAAGACAAAGACATCGAATTAAAAGTTGTTAAGATAGATACTAAAAGAAATAACATCGTTGTTTCTAGAAAAGCTGTTATTGAAGAGAACAACTCTGGTGATAGAGATGCTATGCTAGAAAAAATCTCCGAAGGTACTGTTCTTAAAGGTATCGTTAAGAACATCACAGACTTCGGTGCATTTATTGATCTTGGCGGTGTTGATGGCCTACTACATATTACAGATATTTCTTGGAGTAGAATCAGCCACCCTACAGATGTACTATCTATAGGTCAAGAAATAGATGTTAAAATAATTAAGTTTGACAAAGACAAGCAAAGAATATCTCTAGGTATTAAGCAACTTGGTGAAGATCCTTGGCTAAATATTGCTAACGAACTTCCTGTAGGTGCTAAGCTAATGGGTACAGTAACTAACATCACAGACTATGGTTGTTTTGTTAAGCTTAAAGAAGGTATCGAAGGCCTAGTTCATACTTCAGAAATGGATTGGACTAACAAAAATGTTAACCCTCATAAAGCTGTATCAATTGGCCAAGAAGTTGAGGTTATTGTACTTGAACTAGATGCTGGTAAGCATAGAATATCTCTAGGTATCAAGCAATGTAGACCTAACCCTTGGAGCGAATTTGACAAGAACTACAAAACTGGCGATAAAGTTACTGGTAAAATCAGATCAATCACTGAATTTGGTGTATTTATTGGGCTTGAAGGTGGCATAGATGGTCTTGTACACATTTCAGATGTTGCTTGGGACAACCCAGCTAAAGCTATCAAAGAGCTTAAAAAAGGTGATGAAGTAGAAGCTGTATTAGTTTCTGTTAATACAGACCTTGAAAGAATAGCTCTTAGTATGAAGCAACTTTCTGAAGATCCATTCAAGAACTTCATCAACATCCATCCAAAAGGTTCTCTAGTGAAAGGTAAAGTAGCTAAAGTACAAGAAAATGGTGCTGTTGTTATGCTTGATGAAGACAATAATATTGATGGTTTCATTAGAATTGCTGAAGTATCTGTTGATCATACAAAAGATGTTCGTGATGAGCTAAGTGAAGATCAAGAAGTAGAAGTTAGAATAATCAATATTGATGCTAAGAAGAGAAGCATAGCTCTTTCTATCAAAGCTGTTGATGAAGATAACACTTCTGCTGACAAATCTAACTACAAAGTAGAACAAATGACTCCAACTACTCTTGGTGACCTTATTAAAGAACAACTAAGCAAGAAGTAAGTCTAAATACTTTAATACTAAATCTACTCAACCTATAAGTTATTTTAGCTTATAGGTTTTTTTATTTCTAAAATAAATTAAAATTAAACTCACCAAAATATTTTACTACTAAGAATATGCTTACAGATAATATACAAATTATTAATGCCGAGCTAAAAAATAATAAAGTTGTTAGCATACCAACTGACACAGTATATGGTCTTAGCTGCATACTATCTAAAAATGCTATCAATAGAGTTATAAATCTAAAAAAAAGAGACTCTAGTAAAGGGTTTATTATAATATCTCACAATTATAAACACCTATTAAAATATGTTGATACATCAAAACTAACTAAAGAACAAATTGAAAAAATATCCACAAAACAAGATACTCCAACCACATGGATTATTCCTAGTAGAGGCAGCATTCAATGGCTAACGGGAGGTAAACCCACTATTGCTATACGCCTAGTCGATACAGCAATAGTAAAAGAAATATGTTCAAATCTTGATGATGCCATTATATCAACAAGTGCAAATATCTCTAACTATGGCTTTATTAATAGTGCTGCAAATATAAGTAAAACATTTCCTAACATTTATGTCTTAAAAACTCATGCAAAAACATCGCAACCATCTAAAATTATTGATATAATTACGAATCAAAGAGTAAGATAATTACTAATAATTTATAGTTTGATAAATTACTTAAAATGTAATAGCATTACTTTGTTAATCTATTTGAGTTAGAAGTTAAAGGAAAAAAATGAAAAAGATAAGCCACAAAGAAATCCAAGATAAGTTGTGGAACAACGAAGATGAAAACAACTTGTCTAATGAACAATATAATGCTCTTTTAATTGAACAATACAGAATTTACGTTGAGCTAACTGATAGAACTGGTTATAGAAGAATTGTTATTAATCTATTTTTTTTGGTTTTCAACCTTATATTAGTTGGTATCGTTGCTTTAGCTATTAGCAATAATATCAATGTCGAGAACCCTCCATCTTCAATATTAATTACTATTCCTTACTTTGCTGGTTTGGTTTTCTGCTATGCATGGTGGAAAATTATTAGATTTTTCAGACATCATATACAAATTAAAAGTAGTATTGTCCCTTCTTTAGAAAGACGCCTACCTTCAAGAGTATGGTTAACAGAAGAGCATATCGCTGAAGAGAAAGGCTCATTTAAACCTATTAGGGTTTTAGAAATATATATGCCTTTTATTTTTATGGGTATATATTCTGCTTTATTCTTATTCATTCAAATAACTTGGCTGAATCACTAATCTATCTAATAATGCCATCTTCAATAGTTAAAAATTTGACTCATTAAACGATCTCAGGCAGTTATTGATGCTCTGATTTAAATCAATCAAATATACTCCTAACAATGTTAGAAACCTAAACTTTCAATAAATGGACATATACTACCTAAGTCACATAAGTAACACTTGATTATTTATATGACTAAAATAAGAGTCTTTTTATATTTATAATGTCCCCAGAAAAAGCTACTGATTTTAGAAAGATTTTTATTCCTAGATGTTAAACTTAACTAGATAAATTAGGAAATAGATAAATGAGTAAAAAAAGAGTAACGTATACAGCTGATTTTAAAGCTAAAGTAATTATAGAATTGCTAGAAGGCGATATGACAGTTAATGAGATAGCAAGTAAGTATGATTTACTTCCTAAAAACGTGCACAATTGGAAGCAGCAATTTTTATCTAATGCTTGCTTAGCATTTGATAAAAGCTCTGTTGTTAAGGAGTATAAGCAGGAAATAGATGAGCTTAGAAAAGATAAAGATGCAACAAGTAAAAAACTAGTCGAGGTAATAGTAGAGAGGGATTTTTTAATGGGAAAGCTAAAAAGCTTGGTATCATCAAATGATAGAGTAAACTCTGTAGATACTAAGCTAGAATTATCTTTAAATAATCAGCTTAAACTATTATCTGTATCTAAGAGTGTGTACTATTATACACCAATATCAAAATTTAGTAGTAATGATGATATTAAACTATTAAATGCAATAGATTTGATACATACTAAACATCCATATTATGGTACGAGAAGGCTAGTAAAGTTGCTAAATAGATTAGGATTTCTAGTTGGAAGGAAGCTAATCAAAAGTGCTATGGAATTCATGGGTATTAAGGCATTGTATCCTAAAAAAAAGACAACTGTCATTAATAAGCAACACAAGAAATATCCATACTTACTTAATGTATTTAAAAATGAGACGAATCAGGTTGTTATAGATAAAGCTAATAAGGTATGGAGTGCTGATATCACGTATATTAGACTAGAATGTGGGTATGCATATTTAGCAGCCATAATAGATTGGCATAGCAAGAAAATACTAGCTTGGAAGATTTCTAATACTATGGATACACATCTAACAACTAGTGTGTTAAAAGAAGCGTTATTTAAATATGGTAAACCTGATATCTTTAACTCTGATCAAGGAACTCAATATACAGCAAAAGAGCATATTAAAATATTATCTGATAATAAAATAAATATATCTATGGATGCTAAAGGAAGATCTATAGATAATATTGCAATTGAGAGATTTTGGAGAACACTGAAATATGAAAATGTTTATCCGGCATCATATATAACTATGAAAGAGGCTAAAGTAGGTATCAAAGAATATATTGATATTTACAACAATGAAAGACTACATTCTAGTATTGGATATATGACTCCTGATGAAGTATATTCTAGTATTTTAGATGCTGCATAAAAGCAAGGAATAAAAATATTTTATAAAGTGGTATTGAATAACAGGGACAGTTTAGTATATCTAACTAAATATAATGATTTAATTATAACAATGGCGGTATTTATTTTACACAATATCTTTTTATATATCCGTAAGGTTATTAGAACTAATTTAAGTCTCTAGCTGTTGTTTAGAAATGTATTTATCATTTTTTTGCCAGACGTCATTTAACCAGTCTTGAAAACTTTTTTTATCTTTCTCACTATTAAAATAGTCTCCTAACGGAACTTCTGAAATTGGTATAAAATCTACTTTTACCTTTATTTTCTTTGTCTTTCTAACCATAAAATCCCATAAGGTTTGCTCAGGATTATCATAAACAATGGTGGTATTAAGTATCCCAACTATCCTTTCTGATAAACTTTTTAGTATCACCGCTATACCACCAGCTTTAGAGTTAAGCAAATTCTTATAATTACTTTTCTTTGCTTTCTCAAGTGTAAACCTAGTTCCCTCTACAAAATTAATTATCGCTGTAGGTCTTAAAGACAGATTTTTACAATAATCAAAAGTTTTGTTTAGATCTTCTCCTTTTTTCTCAGGATTAGATGCTAAATACTCCTTTGAGTACCTTTTCATTGCTGGAAACTCCAAAGCCCATGCAATCAACCCTAATATAGGAATAAAGAACACCTGAAATTTCATAAAAAATTTAGGAAATGCTATTTTTTTATGAAAAGCTAACATCAGTATAAAAGTATCAAGCCAACTTTTATGATTACATATAATCAAATAAGAGCTATTTCTATCTAAGCTAGCACTTTGTTCAAGCTTAATCTCTGTTGGAGAAAAAATTTTTGTAATTAGAATAGCATAACTAACCCATATACTTACAAAATATTCAACTGCTGAAGTACAGAAATATCTTATACTTTTTACAGGTATAATTAGCTTAACTAATGAAAAGAAGAAAACAGGCAAAAATGCAACTACAGCACTCGATAATAAACAAGTAACCGAGAATAAAGCATAGTAAGTATACTTTAGAATTTTAATCATAATATTTTAATAACTTATTCTTTAGTATATATAGTACCACTTATAAGCACTCTTTTAAAAGATCTTAAATAAATATATCTATTAATAATTTTTTATTAATATTTTTTAAGTTGAGAAGTAACTCTAATTTACTATTTTGATCAACTCTAATTGTTATAGCTCTATTTGCATACGTATCAAAAATTTTTAATTTATCCTTATTTAATCTCTGTAATTCATCTAACCTATCTGAAATATAAATAATATAATCAAGACTATTATTAATAAACTTTGAATACAGCTTTGTCGATGTAACTATAATAGTTGGCGAAACTACTTTATTGTACAAATTAAAAATTCTTTCTTGAGATTTTACAGTTGCATTATCAAATAATAAAAATTCCCTATCTAAATACTTTATATCAACTAAACAAGCAGTTTTATTTGATATAAATTTAATGCGCAAATTACTAAGCGATAAATTATTTTTATAATTGCATTTGATTGCTTCTAATTTATCAATACTTATGTTTGAAATAGTTTTTTCTACAGGAACAATTTGTTTAATACTCTCTCAAGGTAACCAACTGCGTTGGTAACTTAAATCTTAACCAAACTAGGGTTTTTTGATACAATATAAATCAACTTCGTTTGATTTATATTTGACCAATTAGAACACCAACTAAAATCCAAGAGCTACTGCAGTATAAAAATGCTTGGTGGGATTATTATCAAACATATAAAGATATCATCAGAACTGAGGTAGTTGAGACAATAGTTAAGATGCTTAGCTGTGGCATCCGTGCCAGAGGTTTTCATCACTACAGCTGCTCTAACCCCAAATGCTTACACTCCAAGAATGTCACTCATAGTTGCTCATGTAGATATTGTCAAACATGTGGAGTTAAACCAACCAACGATTGGATTAATGAGCAATTAGAAACTTTGCCTAATTGTGACTGGCAACATATAACTCTAACAATGCCTGATACTTTATGGCCATTATTCAAAGATTGGAAACTTCTTAACAAACTTCCAAAGATAGCTGGCGATATTTTCAATGAAATTGCCAAGAAACAAAAAGGTATTCGTATTGGGATGTTTATGGCTATCCATACTTTTGGTAGAGCTCTTAATTGGAATACTCATCTACACATGTCAGTAACTATGGGCGGTATTAATGATAAAAATGTTTGGAAGAAAATTAGGTTTGTAAAAAAGGTGATTATGCCTATGTGGCGATATAGAGTTTTAAACTTACTCAGAGAGCATCTTACACAAACTGAAATTGACGAACAGTTTAATAAACAGTGGGTTATACATTTTGCAGAGCCTACAAATAATCCAAAAAACACAATAGCATATCTTGGTAGATATATCCGAAGACCACCTATATCAATGTCTCGCTTAAAGCATTATGATGGTAAAGAAGTTACATTTAGATATTTAGATCACAAAATATCTAAATTCAAAAATGAAACTCTAGATATGAATGATTTCTTAGATAGATTTACTCAGCATATACCTCCCAAAGGATTTAGACTCATCAGATACTTCGGCTTTCTCGCAAACTGTGTTAGAGGTAAATTGTTGCCGAAGATATATCAGATATTTAAGCAAGATCCTAAAGCTACCACTAAAACCAAATGGGCTGAGCTGTACAAAAAATCTTTTACTGTTGATCCTTTAGAATGCATATTGTGTGGTTCGCAACTACTACTCACAGGTACTGTAATTGGATTGAGCTCAAAAGATTTTATGAATCACCATGAACATCTGGCAAAAAGAAAACGAATTATTTAGCACTACAGGGATTAATTCGTCTGGAATATGGAATTGGTTAAGAATAACTTTATTTTAGTATCAAATAACTATGATAAGTGTATTTTTGTGAGCATATGAGTTTTGTCATTTTTTGATTATCTGAAATTTGGATTTTTCAGCATTTTTTACGCAATATCGAAATCGCTATTCATCAATATCGAAATCGCTATTCATCAAGAAATATTACCTTAACTATATTGATGATATCACTCGCCTCTTTTAGAAGAAAAGTTATCTTTTATAAAAAAGAGATATTTTTACTAAAAGATGCTTATAGTTTTAGCCATATAGAAATTAAAAACTATAAGAGTTAATAATGAAAAAGCTGAGCAATTACACTTTGTAAGAATATCTGTATACAAAATAATACTATTAGAACTATAATTGGTGAAAAATCAAAGCCTGACCTTGGCTTTATAATATTTCTAGCTTTCGCCAATAATGGCTCTGTAATTTGAAATATTATAATAAATATAGGATTTAACCCACCTTGTATAAACCAACTAGCTATAGCTCTTATGACTATCAAATAAACATACATGTTTATGATAGCAAAGATGATATCTACAAAAGGTTTCATGAATATAAACATCAAGTTAAAGCCTAAACCATTCAGTAACCCTAGAAGTAAGTCCTGAATTACAAAAACTATATACACAGCAACAATACACGACCAATCTAAACTTAAGAAGCCTGGCACAATCTTCCTAAATGGAAGAATAATTGCATTAGTAATACGCATAATCATTTGACAAACAGGGTTATAAAAATCTGCTTTTACCCACTGCAAGAAAAATCTAAACAATAATATAAAAGCATACAATCCAAAGACTATACTAACCAAAAAATCAGCAACATTAATTAAACCGTTAAACATTGTTTTACCTATTTATTATTTCTTATATATTCTATACCCGCCACTACTGCCTCTACTTGGGCTAAGATACATTCTTGAGGATTAGTTTTTGGACTATCTGGATATACTTCTGTAGTAGTTGTATACTTAGCATCAGATAAAGACATACAAAGCTTTTCCTTATCTGAATCGCAAACCATAATTCCATCTTTTATAGTGTCATCACCTAAGATATTTATATCTGGATCTGTCGGTGCTAAATGAGTAACTTTAGCCACCGCATCAATTATATATTTTTGAAACTTATAGTGAGGTCTATTATCATTAGCAACTAAGTAAAAACCATCTGGGATACCCCATTTATCTATAAATATACCTTCACGTGCTGCTAATGCTGGTCTAAACTCACTATCATCAGTATCTGTAGTTTCATGTAGATCTATATGCATTATAAAATTTTGATTTAAAGAATATATATATTTCATTGCAGCAACAGACTCTTGGCAACCACTCTCCAAATAAAAAGATCTATTTGTATCTACAGCACTAGGGTTCCAACGATTTATCGTTTCATAACCCCAAGGACTTATACAAGGTAATATAACTATGTTAAAATCTTTGATAAATTCTAAAGCTCTTGTTTGAGCGAAACTAATGGCTCCCTGAACACCGCTTGTCTCATATCCATGAACTCCACCTGTAACTAATATAGATGGCTTAGAAGAATCCCAGTTTTTAGTTTTAATCGCATATAATTTATAACTACCAACGGAGTACTCTAACTCATGATATATCTCAATATCAAAGTTTGTAGCCAAAGCTAATATTTTCTGCTCAGCCTCTTCACTATAAAACCTTTTCTTATTTTGTTGACTAAGCCATTGTTGTTTCTCATGTAACCCCCATTTTTTACCAGGTGTTCCAATATGATAATTTTCAGACATATTTTAAGTTTTGTTAATACAACGTTAGCTAACCATTATATATATTTTTAAACTAAAAGTCAGCGGATGAAATAGTTTTAAATCTTAGGGAATTTTAGTGGCTGGGCTAGCAGGATTCGAACCTGCGCATGACGGGATCAAAACCCGTTGCCTTACCGCTTGGCGATAGCCCAACTAAAAGAACTAACCTCAAAAGTTAGTAGGCATATTCTAATGTCTTGACTACCCATTTGTCAAGAGATTTATCAATTTTTCTTGCAAGTTGTTGTAGTTTATCCTCATCTTGAGAAAGTAAGTAAAAACAGGATCCTGTTCCAGTCATTCTAAAATTAGAATCTAAATTTTTAAGATATTGACTAAATTCAGGATATTTTGTAAAAAAGACACTTTCAAAATCATTATGCATAAGCTTTTTATCAAAACCTAAATCTTTCGACAAGTAGTTTACTGTTTTAACTAGATTATCACTCTCAAAAAATTCTTTTGTACTTATATGAATATTTGGCTTAACTAATAACACATATTGCTCTTCAAAATTCTTATGATATAACTTATCACCTATTCCTTCTGCCCATGCTGATTTACCATATAAAAATATTGCTACATCAGCACCAAGTTTAGTAGCCAATGGCATCATATCCTGATTAGATAACTCTGGCATATAAAAATCTCTCATAGCCATAAGAGTTGTTGCAGCATTGGAACTTCCTCCTCCAAGACCTGCTCCCATAGGTATTTTTTTTGACAACTCAACATCAACACCTACATCAGCAACATTAAAAGCTCTCTGAAATTCCCTTATAGCTTTATATATTAAGTTATCAGTTTTTGATGAAATAGCTATATTACTTGAGATATTAATTTGTGAAGAATTATTAAAACCAAATTTCAAATCATCTTTTAAGTCTAAAAATGTAAACCATGTCTGTAGATTATGGTAACCATCATCTCGCTTATTTAATATATGTAAAAAAAGATTAATCTTTGCAAAACTCTTATATGCTTTATATTTTAGATCTGCCATGATTTTATAACTATTTTTATTATTAAATTATTTCTAGACATTCTTATTCTTGATGGCAAAGGGTATTTAAAATCAACAAGCTTATAATTCTTATAAGATATATCCCAATTATTTTGCTCCAAGGTTTTTATAAGGTTATTTTGATTTAGCTTAGACTTATATTTAATATTAGGAATAGCTACTGCTTTTACCCAGTATTTTAAACCATTTACAGGCACATACCAGCCTAATTGCTCTATCATCAGCGATTTAGCATTTTTTGCCTCAATTTTCTGACCTTTACTATTCTCTAATGTTACTTTATCAGAATCACCTTTTATCTGAATACTACCTATACCTAAAGGGCCATATAGCTTAATACTGAACTTATCACCATCTTGAGAATATATATAGTTCGCAGTCTCTGCTTTATCATTATAAATGATACCTAAAACACCTTTTATCTTCCAACTATCCAATTTAAGAAGCTGTGGTTTAATTTTAGCTTGCTCAAAATTTCTTTGTGAAGATATTGGAGCCATTTTTGCTTCCATAGAGGTACAAGAAGCAATTACACAAGCAAATAAAAAAACTAATAGAAGTTTAGATGTTTGCTTTATACCTATTTTTAACTTTAACATAATGTTTAGCATTCTCTTCTATAATTTCTCTTTCTTTATCATTTATTGGTCTAATTTTTTTTACTGGTGATCCTAAATACATATGTCCAGATTCAAGAATTTTTCCTGGGGGTACTAAACTACCAGCCCCCAAAAAAACCCAAGGTTCAATAATTGCCCCATCTAAAATTATAGACCCCATACCTATTAGGCAATTATTTTTGATTTCACAGCCATGCAATATAGCACCATGACCAACTGTAACATCATCTCCAATAGTTAAAGCAAAACCTTTACCTGTATCTTTAGGATATTCTGTAGTATGCAAGGTACTGCAATCTTGAATATTAGTGCCTTGTCCAATAGTTATTGTTAGTAGATCTCCCCTAACACTAACTTGAGGCCAAATAGATGCATCATCTTTAAGAATAACATCACCTATTACAGCTGCTGATTCATCGATATATACAGATTCAGCAATATCTGGACTCTTACCATTAAAGCTTCTTATACATCTAGACATAATTTATCCTTATTTTTTTTATTAATGTTATCTCTTAAAGATATCAGACTAAAGTTTTCAAGTTTAACTCTCTTATTTTTACTAAAAGGTTGTGCGTATCCATAACTATCAATTATAAACAACGGTATAGCACCCGAATTATCCATAAAAAAGTTATCCAAAGTATAGTTTGGTGTAATATTTGTACTTCTTATACTTGCTCCTTGATTTAGCCTATCTATTAAAATATTAAAGTCAACGCTTTCATCAAAAAGTAACGTTGCAAGATTTGTCTCTATGGCTCCAATACCCTTATAACTTTCTTTCTGAGATGTCCTTAGAACATAAGTATTCTTAGATCCAAATTCATGCTTATATTTAATAGCTGATACTGCATTTATATATTCACTAGTTGACAAGCCTAACATCGAACCAATACCAACTAAACTTATACTCCAATCAGCATGGATAGAAACTGGGCTTCCGTAATATGTATTTAAGCCAAGTTGACGACACTTTTGAACATTTGCCCAAGATGAGTCTGTAATAATAACCTCAATATCATTTTTAACAAAAATTTCTGCTAGCTCACGAGCAAATCTATTACCTCCGGTAATTAAAAAGCCTTTACCCTCTGGCTCCGTAACACCTAATATCTTTGATATAGATGGCGCGAAAATACTTTGAAAAACAACCGTAAACACAATTATCATAAACACAAAAAATACTAAAATATTTGCTTGAGAAGTAAATTCTGGATGTGATTTTATAATTTTAACGGCAACTAATGCAGCAACAGAAGCTGCAACAATACCTCGTGGATAAATCATACCCATAATAACCTTCTCTGCTAAAGTTATTTTTGAGCCTATTGAACATAAAAAAACTACTGCAGGTCGCAAGATAAATTGTAAAAATAGAAATATTTCAATTAAGGCTATCCAGTAATCTTTAAATAAACTAAAATCGATATCTGCGCCTAACACTATAAAAACAATTGAGATAATTACAATACTAAGGTTTTCCTTAAATGAAATAATATCTGACATCCGAATATCTTTCATATTTGCCATAACAAGACCAGCAACTGTAACCATTAACAATCCTGATCCATGCATTAGAGCATCTGTAATTATAAAACCAACAACAATAACAGCTAATACAAAAAAGCTTTTAAGATATTCTGGAATATAGTGATTTCTAAAACTTAAACCAATTAAATATCCAAAAATAAATCCAATAGTAATACCTAAAATGCAAACAAATATTATATAAGCAATGAATATACTGACCCCATTTTGTTCACCAACAAAAGAGCTTTCTAAAACAAACCAAGAAAGCATAAATACAACAACAAGAGCTCCAATAGGATCAACCAATATAGACTCCCATTTTAGAATATTTGCAACATGTCTTTTGGGTCGTACTGTTTGCATTAATGGTGGTACAACAGTTGGCCCACTAACACAAGTTATCCCTCCTATTAGCATCGATAAACGAAGATTTAAGCCAATAACATAATGACAAAAAATTGCAGTAAATATTACAGTTAAAGCTAATCCAATCGTTGTAAGTAATATAACAACAACACTTACATTCTTAATTTTACTAAAATTTAAGGATAATCCACCTTCAAAAAGAATTATGGCAACACATATTGATATAAAGGGCGACAGTGCTTCACCAAATATAATATTACCATCAACTAGTTTAACCCCTCCATCCAAAAACTGTGCAGAAATTGGTCCTAATATAATACCACTTAAGATTAAAAATAATATCGATGGTAGCTTTAATCGCCAAGATAAAAACTGCGAGACAATTGCTGAGAATAATATCAATCCAGAGGCTAATAGAATATAGTTTGAAGAATGTAAAAATTGTTCCATACTATTACTCAAAATTAATGCCTCGAAAAATGTTTTTTAACATGAAATTAAAATATTATCTTATATTTATTTTTTTATCAATCTACAGCCAAAATACTAATAGGTCTATATCCAGCTTAACATCTTAAATATATACAGATAAATCTAAAGTCAATGTATTCATATATTGATTATTATACAAACGCTGATAAGAGTACTCAGGGCCCAGTAATACATTATTATCAAAATATGCTCTCTGTGCTGAAATAATCCATTGTTTTTTTATCCCTGAACTAGAAAGTCCAAAACCTGGATCTGCTATTGATAAGGGCATGGGAATATTTCCAGCATTGTATGATTGACCATAACTAAAGTTGACGTTTGCACTTCTACCATACAACTTAATCCCATAAGCTAAGCTAATATACCAGGCTCCTACATTAACATTAGTCCCATCCTCATTAAAATCTTCTTTATTTATTGTCGTAGCCCAGCCACTTTGAATTTGTAAAGTACCTTTTAGTACGGAATATGCTAATGTTCCATCAATATTTATTACCCCAAGATTATCATTACTCTTTTCAACACTATCAAGAAAATCTCTCATACTGTTATCTCCAGCCCCTGCAATATTAAATATATACCCAAAATTAAAACCGTATGATAAGTACGTAGTTAATTTATTAGCATAAAATACAGCCGCAGAGAAGTCAGGATGATTTTTTCGTGTGCCAAAAACCGCTATATTAGCATTTATAATATTAGTTTTATAGTTAAATGATACATCTGACACTGAATCCGGAGCTAAGAAATCAGCAGTGATCCCATTACTCCAAGGACCTCCTCCTCCATATGTTCCAAAAGATAACCTTCTATGATGTCCAATGGTCACAAAGAAAGGAGAAACATCTAAATTCCCTAAAATAACAAAATCATTTCTAAGCCCAAAATCATTATTATCATCAGTAACAAAATCAAATACTGCAGTTACATACCTCCCTACATTAGCTAGAAAATATAAGTCTAACGTTGTCAGATGGATATTTTGTCCAGTCGATGGAAAGTCAGGCATTCCTCCTATCCTACTTAATTTGGCTACCAAACCATGTTTGAGCATCAGCCTCAAGATATCCCCCGAAAAACATAGAATATTCACCAAACTTATCTTTTTGTCCAATTATTGTTGAGGAGAATAGGTTCCTTGATATCTGTCCAATAGGTATAGTATTATTTCCAGAATACAATCCTAAATATGTTATCTGCCCTTGTGTTGTAACAGCTGGTTCTCCACCAACATCAATAGAGCCATTAGAAAAAAAGGCTCCTTCTTTTTTTTGTGGCTCATGTAAATCTTTATCTAGATAATCATTACTACTAACTTTTGTTACTATATATTTAGTTTCATAATCAACAGATACGGGCTTTAGAATTGGAGTTGGAGTACTAAGAATCTTTGAGCTATAAGTAGCAAAGTCTGATTTTGAGGTAATATTCTCTGCTGTACTTTGAGACTTCTTAACCTGATTTATTTGTTGCTTTAATGAAAAAATCTCTTGTTGTAAAACTAATATATTATTAATATTAGATTCTCCTTTATGAACTTGCTTATTAGTAGAGTCTCCAACTGTAAATAAAGAACAAAATAATAGGAAATTTATCAAAATTTTTAAGATAAATCTCATGGCGCTGTTGCAACAGAACCTAGATATTAATAGATGAGACCCTATCTTCCATAATTCTTTTTTTAAGGCAGCTAGTTTTCATATTTTGTTTAAATGTGAAAGTTACATTATTCATACTCATAATACGTTGAGTAGCTGTTGCATATGTAAAAGATAAAACCAACATTACTGAAATTATTAATATACTTTTCATTACATATATCTCCCTATTAATTTATTATAAATATTTCTATTAGAACTATTTCTTCTCCATCAGTATTGATAAGATCTATATATAGAAGAACAGTTTTTCTTATTTTTATATACTACCCCAATAAATTAAACAATATTTTCAATTGAGTTTTCACCAATATATAAATTTCTAGGTAGTACAATAGGCTTCATCGAATTTTATTCCCTTTTAAAAAAACTTTAAGAGTCAGTTATATCATAATAATAAATAATACTATCGTTCAAAAATTAACAAATATAATTAAAATTTAATATAAGAATAAAGCAATTTAAGATAAGTAATTATACTTAGCCTAGGACATCAAACAAAAAAATTTTATAGATCCATTAACTTCTCTATTTTCTAATTTAGCAAAGAGAAAGATCCTAAAAAGGACATTACTATATAGTCATTATTTATAGCAACTTGTATGCCTACCATTCCATTACTGCCTAACACTGTAATACTCTTTACATTTTTAGTAATATTTCCAGATACATACACTTCTACTTTATCAATAACATTTTTCAATATTTGCACTACTTTAGCCACACGATATGCTAAATCTATCAGTTCAGTACACCTCTGGGCTGACAGTATTTCTCTTTGAAGTAGATCAAATAATTAATTTTCTACTCATAATATTTGTTCACTTTATATAAATCTACCACTCTACTCCATTCAAAGTACTTACCAGGATCTGTCTTTCTACCAGGAGCTATATTTTCATGTCCAGAAATATTCTTAAATGTTGGATATGCTTTTTTAAAATCAGTTAATAAAATATTTAACTGCTTATATTGTTTATCCGTATAAAAATCTTTATCAGACCCTTGCATTTCTATGCCAATAGAAAAATCATTACAATTTTGTCTTCCTTGAAAATTACTCAATCCTGCATGCCATGCTCTATTATCTACAGATACAAACTGAATAATTTCACCATTTCTTTTAATATAAAAATGAGCTGAAACTTTTACTCCTTTTAAATCATGAAAACTCTTATGAATCTTACAATCTAAGCTATTAGTAAACAGCTTCTCAACATTATAGTTATCATATTTACCTTCTGGTAAACTTACACAATGAATCACTACTAAACTAACATCAACATTATCAGGTCTCTGATTAAAATTTTCACTTACTATATGGTTTGCTTTTCTATACCAACCTTGTTTGAACATTTTTGTTTTCAAAAGTAGTTATGATAATATTATACTGTATCAACTAACTTAATGGTTTTAAATAATTTAATTATGAAGTGTTATACTACCCCAATAAATTAAACAATATTTTCAATTATTTAGTTCCCATCTAAGCCGCCCGTTTTTCCAATAAGTTATCGTAATAAAATTCCATAGGTTTTTTATAATTGATAGACTCATGAAATCTTCTATTATTATAAAAATCTATATAATCATCCACATCGTTTCTTAGTTCAACAATGCCAGGATATTGATTTAAATAAAATCTCTCACATTTAGCACTTCTCCAAAATCTTTCGATGCAAATGTTATCAGTTGCTCTACCTTTACCATCCATAGATATAGTAATTTTTTTATCCAATAATGTTTGGATATGAATGTTAGATGTGTACTGGCTACCTTGATCAGTGTTAAATATTTCTGGTACTCCATATTTATACAGAGCTTCATTTAAAACTTTCATAACTAAACTACTATCCATAGTGTTGGATATCTCCCAACTTAGTACAGCCTTAGAGTACCAATCAATAATAGCTGCCATATAAACTGTGCCAGCATCAGTCTTAATATATGTAATATCTGTAGACCAAACTTGATTAGGTCTCAATATGCTTAAACCTTTTAGTTTGTAACTATAAATAGCATGCTCTTTGTTAGGTTCAGATAAGTTTAAGTTTGGTTTTTTCACCGCCAATATAGCTTTGATGCCTAACTCTTTACGATACTTTTGTACTGTGTTCTCACAGATGCTAAACCCATCTTCTATTAATTGCTTATGAGCTTTTATATAGCCGTAGCAGGGAATCTCCTCATGTATCTGTATAAGCTTTGCTTTTACTTCTTCTTTATGTTCGTTAACCACAGGCTTGTAATATAAACCAGCTCTAGAAACTTCTAATAAGAAACTTTGTTTTACAACAGATAATTTATGCTTAGGATCAATCATCGCTTTTCTATCAGATAATCCCAAGCTTACGAGCTTTCCCTCAAGAAATTCCTTCTCAATTGTTAGTTGTCCAACCTTCTTAGAATACTGATCTATCTTGGTTTGAAGCTTTGCATTGTCTTTTTTATATTGTGATACTGATTTGGATGGATCCATTGCCAACTCAGCATTTTCTAAAAAGGCTGTTTTTCAATTATTTATGTTTTTGGGCGTAATATTATATTTTACTGATAACTGTGTGATTGTTTGATCTTTCCCCAATACTTCCAAGACAACTTTAGTCTTAAATTCAACGGTATATATTTTTCTCTTATTACTCATTTACATTTATCCTAAATTGCTCATTTATAGTTTAGCTACTTTAGGATCAAAATTGTTGTTAAAATTTCATGGGGTATTATAATCTTATGACCAAAGTCAACAACCTGAACTCCGTTTAAAGGAAGCTTATTTAAATATGGTAAACCTGATATCTTTAACTCTGATCAAGGAACTCAATATACAGCAAAAGAGCATATTAAAATATTATCTGATAATAAAATAAATATATCTATGGATGCTAAAGGAAGATCTATAGATAATATTGCAATTGAGAGATTTTGGAGAACACTGAAATATGAAAATGTTTATCCGGCATCATATATAACTATGAAAGAGGCTAAAGTAGGTATCAAAGAATATATTGATATTTACAACAATGAAAGACTACATTCTAGTATTGGATATATGACTCCTGATGAAGTATATTCTGGTATTTTAGATGCTGCATAAAAGCAAGGAATAAAAATATTTTATAAAGTGGTATTGAATAACAGGGACAGTTTAATGGAATGTATTCATAGAGTTTACTCAGAACATAATAATACATTATTGTTAAGCAGGCTTAACTCTGTTAGAAATTTATCTTTTCAAGATCATAGTGATAATAAGCTCAAAAAATATGGTGAGTCTTTTAAATTAAATGATGAATCAACATGGACTACAGCTCCATCTGATTCTGAACAATGTGAAATAGTTACCACACGAGGAAAAGTATATACTGTAAAATTGACTCGTTGGAATAATTTAATTATTCATGGAAAAAGGAACATGCCAATGCATGAGAATTGTTTTGATATTGTTAAAGTTCAAGTTTTTAAAGACAATGGAGATCCAGTATACTACAAAAATATGTGGTTGATGTTAGCTGGCAAAGATAGAGGAAAGCTGACTAGTTTTGAAATATTTTCTAGATATTCAAGTAGATTTAATATTGAGCATTTCTTTAGGTTTTCTAAGCAACATTTACTTTTAGGTAAATATGAAACTCCAGATACTCCAACACTAGATATTTGGAATCAAGTTAGTGTACTTGCCTACATAAATTCACTTGCATGTGCAAGTTTATTGGATACGGATTTATTACATCCTTGGCAAAAACAAATGCGTAAAAACAATAGTATTTCCACGCCTTATCAAGTGCAAAGGAATCTATCAACCATATTACAAGAGATTGGTTCACCAGCAAAGCATTGTGTATATAAATCTCATGGATATGGACGAGCTCCAGGTACTGTTTTAAATAAAAGAGCTTCTTATCAGCCTTATAAAAAATCAGAAAATAGTGAGTATGGTAAAAAACAAAAAATACCAGACTCTAAGATAGTTTTGAAAAAGTCTAAAAATGAAATAATTGGTGTTCTAGAACTAACAAATCATCAAACTAATTTGTTAAATTCCTATATAAATTAGGCAGATTTTAGAAAATTATATAGTATTTGAGATTCCGCTGATAGGTGGAAGAGATTACTACACATCAAAAGTCCTATATAAAGCACTACCAAAAAAAAAAGATGTGTGGTATCATTCATCCGTAATTTAAAAGGTTTCAAACTATCCGCATAACGCGGATTCAATTTAAAAAGAGATAAAAGGTTTTAAATGAATAATAAGAAAGAGGTCTATAAAATAGATCAAGTAATAGAAAAAGAAGGTAGTATTGTCTGGAAAAGTGTTTTTGGATTGCTAGTTATACCTTTGTTTGCTGCGATAGTGATACCATGGTATGGTATGACGTACGGCTTTGTAACATCAGATTATGTTTGTCTAGCTATATTTTATGCTTTTACTGGTATTAGTATTACGATGGGTTACCATAGACTTTGGTCACATAAAACATATAAAGCTAATAAGTTTGTAAGTTATTTCTTACTAGTTTTTGGTACAGCTGCGCTACAAAATAGTGTAATTCAATGGTCTTCAGATCATAGAAAACACCATAAAGATGTTGATGATCCTGTAAAAGATCCATATGCTGCTACAAGAGGCTTTTGGTTTTCTCATTTTGGATGGTTACTTAAACATAGTAGTCCTGACGTGCAAGAAATCCGTGGTGTAAATGATCTTTTGAAAGACAAAGCGATAGTATTCCAACACAAACACTATACTATTTTAGCAATATTATCATGTTTCGGTTTACCAGCTTTATTTGGCGTGTTTACTGGTCATATAATAGGTTGTTTACTTTTAGGTGGTTTCTTAAGAGTGGTGCTCGTACATCATGCTACTTTCTGTATTAACTCTTTAGCTCATACTATTGGTAAGAGACCTTATTCAAGAAAAAATACAGCTAGAGATAGTTGGATTACTGCAATTGTGACAGGTGGGGAAGGTTATCATAACTATCATCATGCTTTTGCTGGTGACTATAGAAATGGTATTAGATGGTTTGATTTAGATCCTTCTAAATGGTTGATTGCTGGCTGTGCTAAGATTGGTTGGTGTTATGATCTTAAAACGACGCCTAAGCATTTGGTAGAGATTGCAAAAGCTAAAGTTAAGTTAGACGAAGCTTTAACTAAAAGAAATAAAACTTTCCATCTTGGTATAGAAGAAAAATATACTAAGCTAGTTGCTAATGTTAAGAATATGTATAATGCCAAGCAAGAATATCTTAAAGCTAAGAAAGAGAATGTACTATCTAAAGCAGATATTAAAGCTATTAAATCAAAATATAAAGATTTAAAAATAGAGTTTGTTGAGGCTAAGAAAAATTATAAAGCAATCACTCTGGCCTAATTAAAATATCTTATTTAGTTCTTCTGTTTTTCTGAGCTATTGCTCTAAGGTCTATATATCAATAGCCTTAAATATCTCTCCTTCTTTAATAATTAATAGGTATGCTATTTGGTTTGTTAAAACAACTTTCTAACAGATTTGATCTAACGGGAATAATATCTGCATAAAAAATTTCTTTAATTTTACCTATTTTATTTTCCATATTTAATAATTCAGCATTTACTGATGTAACAGAGCATATAAGTTCAAATGTTCGTATTGCTATTTCAGTAGAGCATATTATTACTAAGGATATTTATATATGAGATTTATTCAGCTTTTGGATTTACAAAAAATGATACACCCATATATTTGAAATATATTGCTAAAACTTTTTTTAATCAAAATAGGAAAATAAAAAATTGAATCTATGTCTTATCCTATTACTGGAGATATAGCACAAATAAATATATTAACAAACCTATAGTTGAGTCTATACTAAACGTTTGTTTATAATATGCCTTAAAAATATTCATGAACCTAGGGCCATAACTCCAATGTCACACTAGATTTTATGGTAAAAGAGAAGGCAGGTTAGCAATAGTATTTCTCTATGATGCTATAGGAAAAAAAGTTCTATTCTGAGGTATGTAGATTCATAAAAGTTTAGATATTAGTTAAAGACTTAAGCGTATCTGCTTTGTCAATTTTTTCCCAACTAAATTCAGGAAGCTCACGTCCAAAATGACCATAGTTAGAAGTTTTTCTATAAATTGGATTTAGTAGATCTAGATTCTCAATAATCTTACCAACTCTAAGGTCAAAAACTTCTGTAACAAGCTTTTCAATAGTGCTATCTGCTATTTTACTTGTTCCAAAAGTATTTACCATTAGAGATACAGGTTTTGCTACACCAATAGCGTATGCAACTTGAACTTCACATTTGTCTGCTAAACCAGCTGCGACTATGTTTTTAGCTATGTACCTTCCCATATATGCACCAGAGCGGTCTACTTTTGATGGATCTTTACCTGAGAAAGCACCTCCACCGTGATGGGCAGCGCCACCATAAGTATCAACGATAATTTTTCTACCTGTTAGGCCACAGTCACCTTGAGGGCCACCGATTAGAAATACACCCGTTGGATTAATGTGATATTTTGTATTTTTTGTGAATAGATTAGAGGGTATAACCTCTTTGACAATTTCTTCGATTACAGCATCGTGAAGTTCTTTTTGAGATATTGATTCGTCATGTTGAGTTGATAAAACAATTGTATCAATAAACTTAGGTTTGTTGTTTTCATAAGCAAGTGTAACTTGAGCCTTTGCATCTGGTCTTAACCAACTAAGCTTACCTGATTTTCTAAGTTCTGCTTGTTTTCTCATTAGCAAATGAGAGTAATAAATAGCTGAAGGCATGAGTGTAGGGGTCTCATTAGTTGCAAAGCCAAACATTAGGCCTTGGTCACCAGCGCCAAGATCTTCTAAAGATCCACGATCTACACCTTGAGCAATATCACCAGATTGCTTGCCGATGGCATTGATAACAGAGCATGTTCTACCATCAATACCTTTGTTAGCATTATCATATCCTGTTTCTGTGATAACATTTCTAACTAACTCTTCAATATCTACCCATGCAAAAGTTGAAATCTCACCAGCAACTAGTGCCATACCTGTTTTGACAAGGGTTTCGCATGCTACTCGGGCATTTTTATCTTGTTTTAGAATTTCATCTAATATCGCGTCTGATATTTGATCGGCTAGTTTATCTGGATGTCCTTCAGATACTGACTCAGAAGTAAATAAATAATTTTTTGACATATTGATTATTCCCTTTTAGCTTATTATTTAATGTCGCAAGCAAGTTGTTTGTTAAATACAGCGACTTCGTGTATTATATATTTATGTTTATATCAAGTCAACTATTGACTTTTTAGTTAATAGACTTTAAAGTATTGCTATTAAATTTTTGCATAATTTTGCTAAGTTTATGGTTGCTAGGCTTAGCTAGTAAAATTAAATATTTGAAAAAATTAAAAATATAAAACCGGAGAATAATTAAATGGTAGTAATTCGTATGGCTCGTGGTGGAGCTAAAAAGCGTCCTTTTTATAGAATCGTAGTTGCTGATAAAAGAAGTCCAAGAGATGGTAAATTTATTGAAAGACTAGGTTTCTTTAATCCATTAGCAAAAGGTGGCGAAGAAAGATTGAAGCTTGATTTAGCTAAAGCTGAAGCATGGCTTGAAAAGGGTGCTCAACCTTCAGATAGAGTGGCTAGCTTAATTAAAGAAGCTAAAAAAGCTGCTTAATAAACTCTCACGATAAAATTTATCTTTTATGTCACAGGATTTTGTAGAAATAGCTAAAATTGGCTCTACTTATAAGCTTGATGGTGAGCTTAACCTATATCCTTTGGCAAATTCAATAGAAACTCTTCTAAGTTATGGTGATTGGTATATCCAGTTGCCAGCTAATGATATTTGGCAATTACTTAAAGATGAGAATGTCTTAAGAAGGGCTGGTAAGCTTTATATTAGGCTAGCTAATATTGACGACGCAGAAATAGCAAAAAAATATGTTAACGCTTTGATTGGAATACCTAAAGAAGCACTACCAGAGCTAAGTAATGGTGAAACATATTTTAAAGATCTCATAGGTTGTAGTGTTGTAAATACTAATAATGACTCATTTGGTGAGATTATAGATATCATTGAAACTGGTGCTAATGAGGTATTGGTTTGCAAAAAAGAATCTTCCGAATACCTAATTCCTTATGTTAATCAATATATAATAAATGAAGATCTTAGCTCTAAAAAAATAGTCGTTGATTGGCAATACGATTATTAAACCTTCACTCAAACTAAATGAGATCTCAAAAGATGATATACTCTTCTCAAGAGTAGATGATGATTTACAGATTAACTTCCAAGATCAACTATCATAAATAATTGTAGATGATTACTTTGAATCTCAGTATAATAATGATTCTCTTATTATAGATGCTAATGATGAATTTCAGATATTATTAGCAGCTAATGCAAATAAGATGGCTGAGATCATAAGCAGCAAATACATTAAGTGAAGATACTGATGGTGGTAGTGTAGATGGTAGTAACCAAATTACTACACAAGTAGATGCATCACAATTAGCTGACCTATGGATACCTAAGGATAAAACAGGTAGTTAGAATGAAATTTGGAATAATATCTATATTTCCAGAAATGTTTAGAGCAATAAATAATTTTGGGATTACAGCTAGGGCTGTAAAAGATGCGAAAGTATCTATGAATTGTTTTAACCCTCGTGATTATACAACAGATAGGCATGCCACAGTAGATGATACTAGTTTTGGTGGAGCTGCTGGTATGGTTATGAAATATGAGCCCTTGTCACAAGCAATTAAAGATGCAAAAAGTACTTTAGGTTGTGATACAAAAGTAGTATACTTGTCACCTCAAGGTGGTGTGTTTGATCATGGTAAGGCTTTAGAGCTTTTACAAAATGATTCATTAATACTGCTTTGTGGTAGATATGAAGGGGTTGATGAGCGCTTGATACAAGATCATGTTGATGAGGAAATCTCTGTAGGTGATTATGTCTTAAGTGGTGGTGAGCTCCCTGCTATGCTTGTTATGGATAGTCTGATTAGATTATTACCAGAGGTGTTGAGCAATAAAGACTCTGCTATTGAAGATTCTTTTTACGATGGTCTGTTGGACTACCCACATTATACAAAACCGGCTATTTTACTAGATGGTAATGCAGTACCTAGTGTCTTGTTATCTGGTAATCATAAGGAAATAGCAAAATGGAGACGTAAACAGAAGTTAATAAGAACTTATGAGCGTCGTAAAGATTTAATACAGTGCCTATGCCTATCTGAAGAAGATAAGCAAATTATAAATGATTATAAAAGAGATAAGGTAAGCACAAAAGGAGAATAATAATGAAAAATAAATTTGTTGAATTAGTAGAAAAATCACAAATCAGAACCGATCTTCCAGAATTTAATCCAGGTGATTCAATCACCGTTAACTTATGGATTAGAGAAGGTGATAAGCAAAGAGTCCAGGCTTTCAAAGGTTTTGTTCTTAGAAAAAGAAACAGAGGTCTTCACTCTGCTTTTACAGTAAGAAAGATGTCTTCAGGTATGGGTGTTGAGAGAACTTTCCAAACTCATTCTCCATTGATCGATAGCATCAAAGTAGAAAAGAAAGCAGATGTACGTAGAGCTAAGCTATACTACATGAGAGGTCTTACTGGTAAAGCTGCTAGAATTAAAGAAAAAGTATAATTATAGGAAGGTCAAAAAGTGTCTACAGTCGTTGATGCTTTTCTTGATAATCTTTGGCTTGAACACGGTTTGAGTCAAAATACGATTTCGTCGTATCGTACAGATCTTAAATTTCTTCAAAATTATTTTTCGAAAGTTGATTTAGTCAGCTTAGATTTTGAACAGTTGTATGCGTTTATTTCATATCGTTCTAAAAATGGCTATAGTAGTCGTTCTAATGCTAGAATGATATCTACTTTGCGTAAGTTTTACGCCTGGTTAGTTAGAACAGGCCATACTCAGAATAACCCTACGGCTAAGCTAATTATGCCAAAGTTAGCAAAGAGCTTACCCAAAGATATGACAGAGTCAGATATTGAAACACTATTACAAGCACCTGATTTGACTCAAGATATTGGTATTCGTGATAGAGCGATGCTTGAGCTAATGTATGCAACAGGGTTACGTGTTAGTGAATTAGTGGGACTAGATGTTGAAAGTGTTGATGTTAATATTGGAGTGATTCAAGTATTAGGTAAAGGTTCAAAGGAAAGAATTGTTCCTATGGGCGAATATGCGTTAGAATTTTTGCAAAAATATCTTACTGAATCCCGATCTAATTTAGCTAAAAGCTTCAAAGAAAAAGCTATCTTTATTAGTCAACACTCTAAAAGGATGACACGACAATCATTTTGGCATCGCATAAAAAATTATGCTCTTACTGCTGGCATAAGTACTGAGATATCTCCGCATACTTTAAGGCATGCTTTTGCAACTCATCTACTTAATCATGGCGCTGACTTACGGTCTGTACAGTTACTTCTTGGTCATAGTAGTGTTTCAACAACAACTATATATACGCATATATCACAAAATCGTTTACAAGAGATATATCAAAAGCACCACCCTCGCGGATAAAGTATATTTAATATCGGCTTAGCGATTTTAAGTCAGTGGTACTTCAATAAGAAATTACTGTGTATAAGTAGTTATATGATTTGATTTACATAATGAATATTATATTCTATAATTTTTCTTAGAAAATTAACAAAATGTTTTGTATGCTTTATGTTAATATTGAGGCTTAGTAAAGATTTAATGCTATGTTGAATCGATATTTTTGAGTAAAGTATAGGTAGAAGCTTTAGATGAGTTATTTAAAGTAAATCCAATTTATAAAAACTAGAAAATAGTAAGGGATAGTTTATGAAAAATAAAATAGCATCAATAATTCTTGCAACATCACTATTAGCTCCAGTGAGTATATTTGCAGCGACTACACTTACCGTTAAGAATGAAGTTAAAGGGACATCGATAGGTACAGTAAGTAGTGTTGATGGTAATTGCGCACTAAATAGTAATAATGGCCAAAGTGCTGTAGTGACTTGTGATACCAACTTCTTTTCAAATAACATAACATTTCCATTAAAAGATAATAGAGGTGATCATGTTGCATTTATTAGTGCTTCAAATCCTCTATTTGGATCTGCTAGACTAGATTTAAGAGATCCAAAGAACAATCAAGTTCTTTCTACTTGTTACTCTGATGGCGAGTGTAAAATAACTAAAGCTATCGATGCCCAACATACTTCGGGAGATTATTTGATAAGTAAGAAAATTGGCAGTAACAAGATTATATTAATAAAAAACATAGATCACTAGATAAAAAATATAAATAGCGTATAAAGACTATTTTTTTTAACTCATCTTGATTTGTTAAGTTGCTCAAAATACTTTAATAGACCTTAGAGAATAGGCTGAGTATTCTTAATGTTTTATTTACCTTAGAGATATTTATATAACAAAGGAACTATAAAGTTCACAGCCTCATTTTTTACTAATGTAACTGTTTCTTTACTTGCAAATTAATGCAACATAAAGTAATTATTGATATAATAAAGGATGTATTTTAATGTCTTTTCCCTAAAATATCAGGAGCAGAAAATGAATATCCGTAGTGTTGACTATTATGCAGATAATGCATCTGAAGAATTTACAAAATCTTTAAAAGAAACTGGCTTTGCAGTCCTTAAAACTCATCCGATTGATTGGAGTCTTATTCAAACAGTTTATAAAGAGTGGCAAAAATTTTTGAAATCAGGTGATGCTGATAAATATATTTTTGATGTTGAGAATCAAGATGGTTATTTTCCAAAAGATGTTTCTGAGGTTGCAAAAGGTGAAACTGTAAAAGATATTAAACATTTTTATCATTTATATTTCCCTAATGGTCGATATCCAACAGAAGTAAGTAGTGCTGCAAAAGAGATGTTTGAGAAAATGATGAAACTTGGAGAAACGCTGTTACAGTGGATAGATGATCACATGGATCCTAAAGTAGCAAATAAGTTACCACAAAGATTAAGAGATACTGCTTCTTACGAAAACACATTGCTTAGAATCTTGCATTATCCAGCAATGCAAGGGGATGAAGAGCCTGGAGCTGTTAGAGCTGCTGCACATGAGGATATTAATCTAATTACTTTATTACCTATTGCTTCTTCTCCAGGATTACAAGTTTTATCACCTGTGACTGATGAGTGGTTTGATGTGCCATGTGATAGTGAATCACTAGTTATAAATATTGGTGATATGCTTCAAGAAATGACACATGGCGAATATATTGCAACTAAGCATAGAGTTGTGAAGCCAGAAGGAGAAGTAGAAAACTTAGATAGAATCTCAACCCCTTGCTTTATCCATCCAAAATCAGAAGTCTATTTGTCAGATAAATATCCACAGGCTGGAATATTTTTAGATGAAAGGTTAAAAGAGTTAGGTCTAAAATAGATTATCTAAAATGACGAAACAAAATATTATTTCTTATTATGAAAGTGTTGCCCATGAAAATGAAGTAAGAAAGATTCTTGATGAGGCAAAAAAAGTAATTGACGCACAAGAAACTTTACAAAATCAAGCAATAGTATTAGATATTGATGAGACATCGCTAAATCATTATCTGTCACTAAAAGAAGCTGGCTTTCCTCAAGAAGAAAATCATAAAATTTGGGATGAATTAATTGCAAAAACGGATGCTAAACCAATAAGATCCACTTTAGATTTTTATCTATACTGTATTAATGGAATTAAAGTATTTTTTATTAGTGCAAGATTTGCAAGCTATTTAGATGCTACAAAACAAGCATTACAAGATGCTGGATATATTGGTTTTGAAGATGTTTTTGTTCTTCCTGAAGATATTTCACTATACTCTTCTGAGGATTTTAAAAAATTTAAGGCTGAAAGACGAGCATATATTGAGTCTTTAGGTTATAAGATACTTATTTCAATAGGAGATCAGTCTTCTGATTTAATAGGAGGTTATGCTTTAAATACTTTCCAACTGCCAAACTATCTATATGGTGAAAATTCTGTATTTTAATAAACAGATTTTGATTTGAAAATTAAAATAGCACAAATTATCATGATAACTATATTAATATTCTGATCAAATAGTAAAAATGCAAATAGTGGACCCCAAATAATATAAGTAATATTTAGTGACATTGCTAATGTAACATTAGAATGTTTAAAAGCTTGCATATATGATAAATCAGCAATATAACCGATAATTCCAATAGCAAGTATTAGAAGTAAGATGTAGATATTGACAGTATCTATTATTAACCATGTGAAAGGTAAAAATATAAAAATTGTTGAAATCTTGCGTAAGAAAAGTAGGGTATTAACCTCAACATTAGCATTAAGAACTAATTTATAGATAACACCTTCTAATCCCAAAAATATTGCAGATAAGATTGCAAATAATAGACCTGTTAAGCCATTGATCTACCCCGTCAATTTGGGACAGTTTACTACTTCATTTTCCATTATATATTCAAATTGATATGGAGTCATATAATTTATTGTAGAATGTCTCCTTTTTGTATTATAGTAAGCTTCAATATATTCAAATATTGATAGTTTAGCTTCTTCTCTAGTTTTATAGCTTTCATCATGTACTAACTCTACTTTTAAAGTTCCAAAGAAACTTTCACAAGCAGCATTATCGTAACAGCATCCTTTAGAGCTCATACTTGATAGTAGCCAGTGTTCTTTAATAATGTCTTGATATTGTTTGCTACAAGTACTGTGACCCTTTATCAGAGTGTATAATCACACCACTAGGAAAATTTCTTCTAAAGAATGCCATATTTAAAGCATTACAAACTAAATCCGCTTTCATCCTAGAATCCATTGCCCAACCAATAACTGATCTTGAGAATAAATCTATAATCACACAAAGATACAGCCACCCCTCTTGTGTAGGTACATAAGTTATATCTGTAACCCACCTATGATTTACAGATAAAGCAGTGAAGTTTTGTTCTAATAAATTATCAGAAACATGTTTGTTGTGGTTAGAATCTGTAGTTTTCTTATGCTTACGAGCCGCTTTAGCATGTAAACCAAGTAATTTCATACGTTTAGATACTCTAGGTTGAGTAACTTTCCAACCCATATCTTTAAGCTCTTTGTATATCCTAACACTTCCATATCTAGATTTATGTTCATTAAAATAGCATCATCTAGTTCAGCATTGCCTTTTACCTATAGGTTTATGAATCCATCTGTAATATGAAGATGTGCTCACATTCAAAGATTTACATAGTGTTGTTACTGGCATAACTTTATAATGCTCCTTAATAAAGGCGTACCTTACAGATTTTGCTTTGCAAAGTACGCTGTGCCTTTTTTAGTATTTTACGCTCTGTTTCTGCCTGTTTGAGTTTTTTCTTCAAATCAGTATTTTCAAAAGATAGTTGCTGGTACTGCGTTTTATAATCTATCTTTATTTCTTTCTGAGGGTTTGACATGGCTTTGGATATCCAACTGCAAATGGTTTTATATTTAACCCCTAAATTATCTGCTATTTCTCGTCTATTTGCATCTGGTTGTAAACATAATTTAACAGCTTCATCTTTAAACTCTTTTGTATATCTCATCTTGTCTCCTTTTCTTAACACCTAAGTGTCCCAAATAGGAGGGTATGATCAATTTCAAAATCATTATTAGTGATTCGAATAATAATAAATTATTTATGATGTGATGTATATCTTAGAGGGTAAATTCAGCCTATAGAATATTAGAAAAGCTATTAGAGTATTCTTAATTAATCTTGAGATTTTAAATTAGCCTTTAATTATTCGAACTAGAAAAGTAACAAACTATAAAAAATTAGTTTAAAATAAATATTAGGTAGAAAAAATATTTCTTTAAGTAATGATAGATAAAAGTGGGTATAGAGCAAATGTTGCTATAGTTTTACTTAATAGACAAAATAGGGTTTTTTGGGGGCAGAGAAAGAATAGGGCTTCGTGGCAATTTCCTCAAGGAGGTGTGTCTGTAGGAGAGACTCCTTTGCAAGCTATGTATCGTGAACTTCATGAAGAAGTCGGTTTGAGACCTCAGGATGTTGAAGTTCTAGCTTCAACTAGAGATTGGTATAGGTATGATATTCCAAGCACATTGCTTA
This sequence comes from Francisella halioticida, assembly GCF_002211785.1. Classification (NCBI taxonomy): domain Bacteria; kingdom Pseudomonadati; phylum Pseudomonadota; class Gammaproteobacteria; order Thiotrichales; family Francisellaceae; genus Francisella; species Francisella halioticida. The sequence goes on along the minus strand of NZ_CP022132.1, from coordinate 248,382 downwards.
GAAGTAAGGAGCCTGTATGTGTCGGCCAAAAGCAAAAATGGTTTTTATTAAGATTAAAAGGTTCAGAAAATAATATTGACCTAGAAGCAAATGACTCACCAGAATTTGATAATTGGCGTTGGGTTAGCTACTGGTATCCGATAAATCATGTAGTTTATTTTAAACAAGATGTATACCGAAAAGCTTTGACTTGTTTTAAGGAGTTTATTTAGTAGTTTGTCTATCTTCGACGAAAGCTTTTGCCCATAAATAACAGAATGATCCTATATATGCTGATAATACAACATCAGAAACATAATGATCTAGAACTATAACTCTACTTGCAGCAACAATGAGAGCTAAGATTACTGCAATTATAGTGATATATTTTTTTCAAAAAAGTTAGCTATGGCAAGTAAATCAGCAAATGATAAAGTAGTATGTCCAGATGGCATAGAGTTGTAAGCTTTCTTGAAAGAGAAAAAATGAAAACCATATTAGTTCTTAAATAAAAGCATTTCAAGTCTATATCTAGCAAGTAAAATTTTTAAAATACCAGCAATTAGAATAGCTAGTATTAAAGATAGCGACATTGTATATAATTTATTAGAGCTTTTGCTACGTAAGTACCTAATAACACATATGACAGTGACTATTAAAGTTATCACTGCTCAAACTTTTGATGATGCTATTTGCGATATTAAAGAAGCTAAAGTGCTTATTTTAGTACCAAAATAATCGCTTGAGTGGATTGCTGTAGTTACTTTAATATCTAAATAGTTATAGCTAAGTACTACAACTATTAAAGTAATAACCCCATATATAATAGTATTTTTAGCAAGTTTAGAGTCTAGACATATAATACCCCATGAAATTTTAACAACAATTTTGAGAATTTAGTTCCTAAAGTAGCTAAACTATAAATGAGCAATTTAGGATAAATGTAAATGAGTAATAAGAGAAAAATATATACCGTTGAATTTAAGACTAAAGTTGTCTTGGAAGTATTGGGGAAAGATCAAACAATCACACAGTTATCAGTAAAATATAATATTACGCCCAAAAACATAAATAATTGAAAAACAGCCTTTTTAGAAAATGCTGAGTTGGCAATGGATCCATCCAAATCAGTATCACAATATAAAAAAGACAATGCAAAGCTTCAAACCAAGATAGATCAGTATTCTAAGAAGGTTGGACAACTAACAATTGAGAAGGAATTTCTTGAGGGAAAGCTCGTAAGCTTGGGATTATCTGATAGAAAAGCGATGATTGATCCTAAGCATAAATTATCTGTTGTAAAACAAAGTTGCTTATTAGAAGTTTCTAGAGCTGGTTTATATTACAAGCCTGTGGTTAACGAACATAAAGAAGAAGTAAAAGCAAAAGCTTATACAGATACATGAGGAGATTCCCTGCTACGGCTATATAAAAGCTCATAAGCAATTAATAGAAGATGGGTTTAGCATCTGTGAGAACACAGTACAAAAGTATCGTAAAGAGTTAGGCATCAAAGCTATATTGGCGGTGAAAAAACCAAACTTAAACTTATCTGAACCTAACAAAGAGCATGCTATTTATAGTTACAAACTAAAAGGTTTAAGCATATTGAGACCTAATCAAGTTTGGTCTACAGATATTACATATATTAAGACTGATGCTGGCACAGTTTATATGGCAGCTATTATTGATTGGTACTCTAAGGCTGTACTAAGTTGGGAGATATCCAACACTATGGATAGTAGTTTAGTTATGAAAGTTTTAAATGAAGCTCTGTATAAATATGGAGTACCAGAAATATTTAACACTGATCAAGGTAGCCAGTACACATCTAACATTCATATCCAAACATTATTGGATAAAAAAATTACTATATCTATGGATGGTAAAGGTAGAGCAACTGATAACATTTGCATCGAAAGATTTTGGAGAAGTGCTAAATGTGAGAGATTTTATTTAAATCAATATCCTGGCATTGTTGAACTAAGAAACGATGTGGATGATTATATAGATTTTTATAATAATAGAAGATTTCATGAGTCTATCAATTATAAAAAACCTATGGAATTTTATTACGATAACTTATTGGAAAAACGGGCGGCTTAGATGGGAATTAAATAATTGAAAATATTGTTTAATTTATTGGGGTAGTATACTTGTTGCATCTTTATCTTTTCTAAGCTCATCTATTTCCTGCTTATACTCCTTAACAACAGAGCTTTTATCAAATGCTAAGCAAGCATTAGATAAAAATTGCTGCTTCCAATTATGCACGTTTTTAGGAAGTAAATCATACTTACTTGCTATCTCATTAACTGTCATATCGCCTTTTAGCAATTCTATAATTACTTTAGCTTTAAAATCAGTAGCTTTTTCTGGGGACATTATACATTGAACTGTATTTTGAGTCACCAATCAGAACATTAATATCTCCTGAATTCTCTTGATTAGATATGTATTTATGGAATTGATCTAAGCTTACACTAATACCAGAATCAGCAGCAGTCACTCGCTGCAAATTAACAGGTACCACCCATTGCCCCATCTCCTGCCTAAGTATACTAAATAAGAGTATGAATGACCTATGCCAACTTTACCCGTACCATTAGTCAATCCATAAACAAATCTTCTTCTATCCATGCTTTTTGAGTTAGGCTTTAAGATTGATGTTTCATCTAGAGCATAAAAATGTATGTTGGATGAATTGTTTAATTTTATTTCATTAATCAATTTTGTTCCCACTTTACCCAATATCGATGATTGTGATTCTATCTTTAGTATCTGAGATATGCTGCTATATTGTCGAGTAAAAAATGGGGATAAAGATAGCTCAACAGCAGTTTTAGCATTTGATGATGATAAAGCATCTATTAATTCAAATGTGGTATCAGCATAAGTTTCAAAGCTATCATATAACTCTTCTCTAAATGAATTTGTATAGGCAAAATTACCAAAAGGAAAGGACATATAATGATCTATTTCAAAATTATTTACATGGAGATTATTATAATTTATTCAATGCCCAGACATCAAAAGTCCCATTTATAAATATCTAAATTGATGACCTAGCCTTGACATCAATTTCCAAACTAGAATCCTTAGAGCCATGACTATACCTATAAGCGCCTGCAAGAGCAATCATAGCACCATTATCTGTGCAATATTTCATTGGTGGAAAAAATATTTGATAGCCATTATCTTTTGATAATTCCTCTAATCTTTGACGCAGTAACTTATTTGCGCTAACTCCACCAGAGATTACTAATCTTTTATTTTTTGTTTGTTTCAAAGCCTTATTACACTTTGATACCAAAACATCTATAGCTGCATCTTGAAAGGCGTAACAAAGATTTGCTTTATTTTCTTGAGACTGATCTTGTTCTGAATACCACGTATTTAATACTGCTGTTTTTAAACCACTAAAACTAAAATCAAGATTAGGTTTATTTTTCATTGGTCTTGGGAGTAAATATTTTTTCTTATCTGTTACTTTATCTGCTAAGTTAGCAACTTCAATTCCTCCTGGATAAGCCATACCCAAAAGCTTAGCTGTTTTATCAAACGCTTCTCCTGCAGCATCATCTATTGATTCTCCGAGTAAGTTATACTGCCCAAAACTTCTAACTTCAAATAATTGAGTATGGCCACCGGAAACTAACAATGCCACAAAAGGATATTTAATTTTGCTTTTCACATCTAAAAGAGGTGAAAGTAAGTGTCCTTCAAGATGATGGATTGCAACCATATCAATATCATGAATAAACCCTAAAGTTTTAGCAAATGTTGCACCAACCATAAGTGCGCCAATTAACCCTGGAGTAGCTGTATAAGCTATACAATCGATATCTGCAAAACCTAGACCTGACTCTTTAAATATTTGTTTCACCAAGATATTTAATTTTACAATATGCTCACGCGAAGCTAATTCTGGTACAACTCCACCATATCTTTTATGTAAATCTATTTGACTATATAATGCATCTGCAACTATTTTTCTAGAATCAAAATCATAAATAGCAAGACCTGTCTCATCACAGGAGCTTTCGATACCTAAAACAAGCATTACTTCTTAGAGCCACCGCTTGTTTTAGTTATTTGAATAAATTTCGTAATAAATGAACCTAATATAAGCCCCAAAACAAAAGCTATAGACATTAAAACAATCAGAGGCAATGTTGTAGTTCCAAAGATATAATCAAAACTCACTCTATCAGTATTCAATATAGATAGCATTACTATGAGGATTATAACTATTCCAAAAAATATCTGCCAGAAAAGTTTTGTTAACATACTAAACATTTACCATAAGTATTAATAAGTACAATATGGTTATATTATAATTTAAAATGCTTAAATAATAAAATTTTATTTTAGATAGAAAGTAATATAGAAAAAATTTAGAAATCTAGTGATTCAAGAGCATTTCTCAAAGATTCTTCAATATCTTCATTTATATCTTTTTCACTTTCTTGAGGTTTGATATTTTCAGGAGAAGTTTCTTCGACGTTGAAGGCTGCAGCAGCATCAGTAAATGCTATACCATCTTTAACACCTAGCTCCTCTCTTATTTTATCAATCTTCTTAGATTCTTTTCTTACTGCTAAACCTGTACCTGTTGGTATTAGTCGACCAATTAGAACGTTCTCTTTAAGACCTATTAGTTGATCTACTTGAGAATGTATCGAAGCTTCAGTAAGCACTCTTGTTGTCTCTTGGAAAGATGCCGCTGACAAGAATGATTCCGTAGATAAAGAAGATCTTGTTATACCCATAAGTACAGGCTCAAACTCAACTTCTTTCTTCTCTTGCTCACGCAAGCTATCATTCTTTTCCAATATTCTAACAAGTTCGACATTCTCATTCTTAACAAACTTACTATCACCTTCATTAGTTACAACAGCTTTTCTTAGCATTTGTCTAACAATTGTTTCAATATGCTTATCATTAATTACAACACCTTGCATACGATACACAGACTGAGCTTCAATCATTATATAATCAGCAAAAGCTTCTAAGCCCTTATATTGAAGTAGATCATGCGGATCAGTAGGTCCATCTGCTAAAATATCACCCTTGACAACATTTTCACCATCAAAGACAACTAAATGACGAGATTTAGGTAATAGAATTTCTTCAACAATATGACCATTCCTATCTAGAATTTCAATTCTTTGTTTTTCTTTAGTATCTCTATTACCGAGTCTAACCATACCATCACATGGAGAAAGTACAGCTGCTTCCTTAGGACGTCTTGCTTCAAATAGTTCAGCAACACGTGGAAGACCACCTGTAATATCTTTGTTCTTAGACCCTTCTAGAGGAATTTTAGCTACAACATCACCTACCTCTAACTGAGTATCATCAGAAACACTTAGTACTGCACCTACAGCTAGTGATACTGACTTAAGTTCACTACCTTCTTCATCAACAATTTTAACGACAGGCTTTAAGTTCTTAGATGTTGTTCTTTGAGATATAGAAGTTATCTCAATAGTTTGCTGACCTGTTAAATCATCATAAGTATGCTTAGATGTTATACCATCTATTACATCTTCAAGAACAACCTTACCAGCCACATCTGTAATTAATGGCTGAGCATGCGGATCCCAAGTAGCAATTATATCACCAATTTCTACTGCTTTGCTACTAGCTAGAGGAACATTTGCACCCATAGGGATCTTATGTTGCTCTCTAACTCTACCCATAGTATCAGAAACAATAATTTCACCAGCTCGAGAAATTACGATCTCTTGGCCTTCTTTATTAGTTACCGTTCTAATGTTCTTGAACTTGATCTTACCTGCTGTTTTAACTTTGATATCAGAAACAGTTACGCCTAGAGATGCCGCACCACCTGTATGGAACGTTCTCATTGTCAGCTGAGTACCTGGTTCACCAATTGATTGTGCTGCGATTACACCGACAGACTCACCTACGTTAACCTGTCTCTCACGAGCCAGATCTCTACCATAACATTTAGCACATAGACCTCTACGAGTTTTACATGTAATTGGAGATCTAAGCTTGATCATATCGATACCATTATCATCAAGTATCTCAATTAGATTTTCATCCAACAAAGTACCTTCTTCTAATAGAACAATACCTTTCTCAGTTACAACATCTGCAGCTAGTGTTCTACCAAGAGCTCTCTCTATTAGAGGAACCTTAACTTCTCCATCTTCAACAATAGCTGAGAACATTAAACCATCATCTGTACCACAGTCTTCTTCAATTACAACCAAATCTTGAGCAACATCAACTAATCTACGAGTCAAATAACCTGCGTTTGCTGTTTTAAGGGCTGTATCTGCTAAACCTTTACGAGCACCATGAGTAGATGTAAAGTACTGCAATACTGATAAACCTTCTCTAAAGTTTTCCGTAATCGCTGTTTCAATCATCGTACCATCTGGTTTTGCCATTAGACCACGCATACCAGCAAGCTGTCTCATCTGGTTATAAGAGCCCCTAGCACCAGATTTAGCCATCATATAAACTGAATTGAATGATTCTGTATCTTTTGTCTCACCATTTATAGTAATTGTATCCTTAGATATAACATCCATCATTGAAGCCCCAACCTCATCAGAAGTTTTACTCCAAATATTAATGATATTATTATATCTTTCATTATCTGTAATTAATGAAGACTGATATTGTTCTGTAATATGCTTAATTTCTTTTTCAGCTTCTTCCACTTTAGCTTCTTTATCATCAGGGATAGTCATATCATCAACACCTACAGAAATACCTGATAGAGTTGAATATTTAAAACCTGCATACATTAATTTATCAGCTAAAACTACAGTAGCTTTACCACCTAACACTCTAAATGCCTGGTTAATAATTTTAGAAATTTCTTTCTTAACTAAAACTTTATTCAGTAAAGAGAAGGATAAGCCTTCTGGTAATATATTAAGAAGCAGAGCTCTACCAACAGTAGTGTTTACAACTCCTTTCTCATTATAAGTATTACCTTTAGTATCAAAAACTTGTCTATCTACTCTTAACTTTATTTTAGCGTGAATATCAATAGTCCCTGAATTATAAGCTCTGCTTATATCTTCATAACTAGCAAATAGCTTACCTTCGCCTCTAGCACCATCTTTTTCTCTAGTGATATAATATAGACCTAATACAATATCCTGAGTAGGAGTAATAATTGGGTGTCCAGATGCTGGTGATAATATGTTATTTGTTGACATCATTAACACTCTAGACTCTAACTGAGACTCAACCGTTAAAGGTACATGAACAGCCATTTGATCACCATCAAAATCAGCGTTAAATGCTGCGCAAACCAAAGGGTGCAATTGTATTGCTTTACCTTCGATAAGCTTAGGTTCAAATGCTTGGATACCTAATCTATGAAGTGTTGGAGCACGGTTTAAAAGCACCGGATGCTCATTAATAACAATCTCTAAAATATCCCATACTGCAGCTTCTTCAAGCTCAACCATTCTCTTAGCTTGCTTAATTGTAGTAGCATGGCCACCTAGTCTTAGCTTTGAGTATACAAATGGCTTAAATAGCTCTAAGGCCATTTTTTTCGGAAGACCGCATTCATGTAATCTTAAAGATGGACCTACTGTAATTACAGAACGCCCAGAGTAGTCAACACGCTTACCAAGTAGATTTTGACGGAAACGGCCTTGTTTACCTTTAATCATATCTGCTAATGATTTAAGAGGTCTCTTGTTAGAGCCAGTAACAGCTCTACCACGCCTACCATTATCTAATAATGCATCAACAGACTCTTGAAGCATTCTTTTTTCATTTCTAACAATAATATCTGGAGCATTAAGATCTAATAATTTTTTAAGTCTATTATTTCTATTAATTACTCTACGGTATAAGTCATTAAGATCAGATGTTGCAAATCTACCACCTTCGATAGGTACAAGAGGTCTTAGGTCTGGTGGAAGAACTGGCAATACCGTCATTACCATCCACTCAGGCTTATTACCAGATGCTTGAAAAGTCTCAAGAAGTCTTAATCTCTTGATAGCTTTTTCTTTCTTAGCTGTAGATTTACTTTGTGCATACTCTTCTCGTAATGTTTCTATCTCAGATTCAATATCTGTATCTGACAATAGATTCCTAATAGCTTCAGCACCCATAGATGCCTCAAACTCATAACCATAATTCTCTAGAGCTTCAGCATACTCATCATCTGTAAGAAGTTGTTTTTTTTCTAGAGGTGTAATTCCAGGATCAGTAACAATATATGATTCAAAATATAGAACTTTCTCTACATTTTTAAGAGGCATATCTAAGAAAAGACCAATTCTTGAAGGAAGAGACTTTAGGTACCAAATATGTACAACAGGACAAACAAGATCAATGTGTCCCATTCTTTCTCTTCTTACTTTAGTTTGTTCAACCTCAACACCACAACGTTCACAAACCACGCCGCGATGTTTTAAACGCTTATACTTACCGCATAAACACTCATAGTCTTTAACCGGACCAAAAATCTTAGCACAAAACAAACCATCTCTTTCTGGCTTAAATGTTCTATAATTAATAGTTTCTGGTTTTTTAACTTCACCATGAGACCATGAACGAACAATTTCTGGAGATGCTAAAGATATTTTAATAATATCAAACTTTTTACTATTGTAATTTTGATGTAGGATACCGTTATTCACAGGTAACTCTCCTATACTTTTATTTTAATAACAAAAAATAAGTAGCTTTTTAAGATGCTTATTCTTCCTCAGATGAATAGTCAAAATCCATATCTATACCCAATGCTCTAACTTCATTTCTTAAAACATTAAACGATTCTGGAACATCAACATTCATAGTCAACTTACCATCAACTATATTCTTATACATTTTAGATCTACCAGCTATATCATCTGATTTAACTGTTAACATTTCTCTTAACGTATAAGCAGCACCGTATGCTTGTAATGCCCAAACTTCCATCTCACCGAATCTTTGACCACCAAACTGTGCTTTACCACCTAGAGGTTGCTGCGTAACTAAACTATAAGACCCTGTTGATCTAGCATGCATCTTATCATCTACTAAGTGATCAAGTTTCAACATATACATATAACCAACTGTCACATGTCTATCAAATGACTGGCCAGTACGACCATCAAAAAGTTTCATCTGACCATTACTTGCAAAACCACCTATTTTCAGTAAAGATTTAATATCTTCTTCTTTAGCACCATCAAACACAGGAGTCGCAATTGGTACACCATCCTTTAAGTTTTCACAAAGAGTTAATACTTCTTCATCACTTAAAGATTCTAGGTCAACTTTTTTATTACCAACACTATTATAAACTTCTTCTAAGGTTTTTCTTAGTTCAGCTACTTTTTTAGTCTGCTCTAGAGTTTCTTCAATTCGTTTACCCAGACCATAAGATGCTAAGCCTAAATGTGCTTCAAGAATCTGACCAATATTCATACGAGATGGAATACCTAGAGGGTTTAGACAAACATCTACAGGAGTACCATCTTCCATATATGGCATATCTTCAACAGGTAGTACACGAGATACTACACCTTTGTTACCATGTCTACCAGCCATTTTATCACCTGGCTGAATACGTTTTTTGATAGCAACAAAAACTTTAACTGTTTTAATCACACCAGGAGACAGTTCATTACTTTGAGTAATAGATTTCTTCTTAACTTCAAATTTAGCATCTACCGCTATTTTTGCTTCATCGTAATACTCTTTAGCTTTTTCTACTCTATCATTAAGCTTTTTATCTTCAAAAGATATCTCTAGCCATTTAGCAAACGGAAGTTTTTCTAGGAATTCTTTAGTTAGAACAGCTCCTTTCTTAAGACCTTTAGCTTTTTGAAGCTTAGCACCAACAATATCATTTTCTACTGAAGATCTAACTACCGATTCAATTACAGCAAACTCTTCATCAAAATCCTTACGAGCTTTATCTATTAACTCTTTTTCAATTTGGAGTGCTCTTAAGCTTTTACCACCTTTATCATTTTCAAAAACCTGAACATTAATAACTGTACCAGAAGTACCACTTGGCATTCTTAATGAACTATCAGCAACATTTGAAGCTTTCTCATTAAAAATAGCTCTTAAAAGTCTTTCTTCTGGAGTCAACTGTTGCTCAGCTTTTGGTGTAATTTTAGCCACAAGAATATCACCTGCTTCAACATTAGCACCAATATGTACAATTCCTGACTCATCAAGCTTTGCCAAACCTAATTCACTTACGTTAGGAATATCTGAAGTTATCTCCTCAGGACCAAGCTTAGTATCACGAGCAACACAAGTAAACTCTTCAATATGTATACTTGTATATTTATCATCTTTTACGATCCTTTCTGACAGTAAAATTGAATCCTCAAAGTTATAACCGTTCCATGGCATAAAAGCGACCATTAGGTTATGACCAAGAGATAGCTCACCAAAATCTGTAGCAAAACCATCTGCCAAGATATCGCCAGCCTCAACTTTATCACCAACATTAACTATTGGACGTTGGTTAATACAAGTATTTTTATTTGAACGCTTGAATTTAGTTAAGCTATAAATATCCACTAACTTGTTGTCTTTAGACTTGCTAGTATCTACTTTAATTACGATCCTATTTGAATCTACTTCAGCAATCTGGCCAGCATTTTTTGCAATGATACAGTTACCAGAATCTCTAGCAACAATTTTCTCCATACCAGTTCCAACTAAAGGCTTATCTGCTTTAAGAGTTGGTACAGCTTGGCGTTGCATGTTTGCACCCATTAATACCCTGTTAGCATCATCATGCTCTAGGAAAGGTATTAATGCTGCAGCTGCTGAAACCATCTGCTTAGCAGAAACATCCATGTATTGAACTCTGCTAGATTCAGTAAATATTGCTTCACCACCTGAACGACACTGAATAAGATCTTCAACAAAATGATTATCTTTATCAAGCTCTGTTGATGCCTGAGCAATTACATAATTATCTTCATCAATAGCTGATAAGTATTCAATCTCATCAGTGACTCTACCAGCAACAACTTTTCTATATGGCGCTTCTAAGAAACCAAAGTCATTTACTCTAGAATAACTTGCCAACGAATTGATAAGACCAATGTTTGGACCCTCTGGAGTTTCAATTGGGCATAATCTACCATAGTGAGTTGCATGTACATCACGAACCTCAAAACCCGCTCTATCGCGTGATAGACCACCTGGGCCTAACGCAGAGATTCTACGTTTATGTGTAACCTCTGATAATGGATTATCTTGATCCATAAACTGTGATAAAGCACCAGATGTAAAGAACTCTTTAATAGCAGCTGTAATTGGTTTAGAATTTACAATATCTTTAGGCATAAGTTTATCTTTATGTACTAAAGACATACTTTCACGGATACCCTTCTCTACACGGTAAAGACCTATTCTAAATTGGTTTTCAACCATCTCACCAACAGAACGTACACGTCTGTTACCTAAGTGATCAATATCATCAACTTTACCTTTACCATCACGAATATTAATTAGCTCTTCTAATACACCCACAATATCACTATTTTCTAAGGTATAAATATCTTTAGAAACCTTATCTGAATCTAATCTTGCATTTAGTTTCATTCTACCAATATCAGATAAACTATATCTGCTTTCGATAAAAAACAAACCTTCAAATAACGCTTTAACTGATGCTGCTGCCGGAGGATCTCCAGGTCTTAAGACCTTATAGATTTCAACCAAAGCTTCATCAGTATTTTTTGTAAGATCATACTTTAAAGTATCAGAGATATACCTACCTTTCTCAGTGGTTATAAAATCGATAACTTCTAACTCAAGCATGCCAACACTAACACATGCATCTAATAAATTCTCAGTAACATCGTCATTTGCACAAGCAATAACTTCACCAGTAGCTTCGTTAACAATATCTTTAGCAACTCTAAGAGTGCTTACTAAATCAAAGTCTATAGCAACTGAGTCAATTTTTGCATCTTTAATTTTTTTAATATCTCTAGACGTAAGTTTTTTATTTTTCTTAACTATTGTTTTACCTTGATCTCCTACAATATCAAACTTAAGTAACTCTCCCTTCATACTTGGAAGGTCATCTAACTTAAGGGCAAAACCTTTATTATCAAACGTAATAGTTTTACTATCAGAGAAATTCTCTAATATTTCCTCTTGTGTATATCTAAGAGCTTTTAAAATGACTGTTGCACAGAATTTTCTTTTTCTATCAATTCTAGCCCATACAATGCCTTTTGCATCAAACTCAAAGTCAAGCCAAGATCCTCTATATGGAATAATACGTGCTGAAAATACACCCTCTTCTGAATCATCTTTACTAAAAAAGACTCCTGGTGATCTATGTAACTGGGATACAACAACTCTTTCTGTACCATTAATAATAAACGTACCATTTGTTGTCATTAATGGGATATCGCCCATATACACATACTCTTCCCTAATATCTTCTACTATTTTCTCACTTGGAAGAGCTTCTTTATTATATACAACTAACCTTAATTTTACATTTAACGGAGCATCATAAGTCGCACCACGCACTTGACACTCTGTTTCATCAAAACTAGGCTCACCTATTTGGTAATCAACATAATGAAGTTCATATTGACCATTTTTACTTTCTACCGGAAAAGATTGCTTAAGCACCAATTCAAGACCAGAGTGAAGCCTACCTTTAGCTTCGGCAGCATTTAAAAACTTTTTATAAGACTCTGTCTGAATCGAAAGTAAATATGGTACATCTAAGATATGAGGAAGATCCCCAAACTCTTTACGAATTCTTTTTTTCTCAGCGTATGAGTAAGACATCAAAAACATCCCTAAGATTTTGTTTACACAAAACAAAAAGCAAATATGAGTATATTTGCGCCAATATCCACGTATCTTTCAATACTAGAAAGACTAGAGGCCAAAATTGACCACTAGTCTTAAATTTCTAAAAATTATTTTTTAGAATTTTATTATTTAAGCTCAACTTTAGCGCCAGCTTCTTCAAGTTGTTTTTTAAGCTCTTCAGCTTCTTCTTTAGCAGCAGCCTCTTTAACTGTGAAAGGCGTACCTTCTACAGCAGCTTTTGCTTCTTTAAGACCTAAACCAGTCACAGCTCTTACTGCTTTAATAGCAGCAATTTTGTTTGAACCTGCTTCAGTTAAAACCACATCAAAATCAGTTTTCTCTTCTACAGCAGCCTCTTGACCACCAGCAGCAGGACCTGCAACAGAAACAGCTGCAGCTGCAGAAACACCGAATTTTTCTTCCATTAACTTAACTAGATCACATACATCCATTACGCTCATATCAGCAACAGCATTTAGGATATCTTCTTTTGTTATATACATTTTTATAACTCCTATTTATTTAACAATTAATTCTTTTTTAGCTTTTTCTTAAAGCCAGTGCAATTATTTACTATCTCCAACAGCAGCAAATACTCGTACCGCTTGTGACGGAACCTCATTAAGAGTACGAACAAACTTAGTAACTGGTGCTTGCATAACATTAAGTAATGTAGCAAGTGCCTCTTCCCTTGTAGGAAGCTTAGCAAAGTCATCTAACTTTTCAGGACCAAACAGTTCACCAGACATAGCTAAATTTTTAACTTCAAAAGCACTATTGTCTTTTTGAAAGCTTTTAAATAGCTTGGCTGCTGCACCTGGCTCATCCTTAGAAAGAGCAAGAACAAGAGGACCAACAAGAGCATCTCCAAGACACTCAAAATCAGTTCCTTTAATTGCTAAACGTGCTAAGTTGTTACGAACAACTCTTAAATAAACTCCAGACTCACGGGCTTGTTTTCTTAATGAAGTCATTTCATTAACAGTCAAACCACGGTAGTCTGCTACTGCTGCAGACAATGCTGAGGACACATGTTCAGCAACTTCAGCAACAATTGCTTTTTTATCCTCTATTCTAAGTGCCATATCGACTCCTTATTTTATTGTCCACACTTTATTTAATTAACACGATATTTATACCAAAAAAGGTTGTCAACATCGTCTGCGTAGGATAAATATTAAGCCAGATAACCTAGCTCCTACGGTCTTTGATCGTTGTATTTTCATACAACCCAAAGAAATTGCAAAGTAGTATTCTATATATTTAAATCTGAAAAGTCAACACCAATTCCTGGACCCATAGTGCTAGATACAGAAACTTTTTTCAGATATATACCTTTTGATACTGCAGGTTTAGCTTTTTTAAGATCAGTTAGTAACTGTTCTAAGTTCTGCCTTAATGCATCTATATCAAAACTAACCTTGCCAATAGTAGTATGTATAATACCAGCCTTATCAACTCTATATCTAACTTGACCTGCTTTAGCATCTGTTACAGCTTTAGCAACATCCATAGTTACAGTACCAACCTTAGGGTTTGGCATAAGACCTTTAGGACCTAAAATTTGACCTAACTGACCTACAACTCTCATAGAATCAGGAGAGGCTACCACAACATCAAAGTCCATATTGCCTTTCTTAACTTCATCAGCTAAATCTTCCATACCTACAATATCAGCACCAGCCTCTTTAGCTGCCTCAGCAGCTGGGCCTTTAGCAAAAACTGCAACTCTAACAGTCTTACCAGTACCATTAGGAAGTACCGAAGCGCCTCTTACAACTTGATCAGATTTACGAGGATCAACACCAAGAGTAACCGAAACATCTACAGACTCTACAAACTTAACAGATGATACTTCTTTTAGAATCCCAAAAGCCTCTGTTACAGGGTATTTCTTCTCTGCATCTACTTTAGCAGCAATATTTTTCATTCTTTTTGAAATTTTAGCCATTACTCAACCCCTTCTACTTTTACACCCATACTACGAGCTGAACCAGCAATAATTCTTACAGCAGCATCTAAATCTGCAGCTGTTAAATCAGGATCTTTCACCTTAGCAATTTCTTCTAACTGCTCACGAGCAATAGTTCCAACAAAATCTTTTGAAGGATTTGATGAACCTGACTTAACTTTTATTGCCTTTTTAATCAAAAAAGAAGCCGGTGGCGTTTTCATTTCAAACGTAAAGCTACGATCGCTATATACAGATATTTCAACAGGAATTGGCATACCTGGCTCCATTCCCTGTGTTTTAGCATTAAACTCTTTACAGAAACCCATAATATTTACACCATGCTGACCTAACGCAGGGCCAATTGGTGGACTCGGGTTTGCTTTACCTGCTGCAACTTGCAACTTAATAATAGCTTCTATTTTTTTCTTAGCCATTTTTTTCTCCAATTTAGGTTAATAACACTCATAAATAAATTATAAGCTCCCTATATTCCTAAGAATAATACTTAAGACTCTTTCTCAACTTGTGAAAACTCAAGTTCAACAGGCGTAGATCTACCAAATATAGATACCGCAACTCTCAATCTTGATTTCTCATAGTTAACTTCTTCCACCACTCCAGTAAAGTCATTAAATGGCCCCTCAAGAACCCTAACAACTTCACCAACCTGGTATGATTTTCTTAATCTAGGTTCAATAGCAGCATCACCATCTTCCATAAATCCTAAAATTCTCTCAATTTCAGGCTTACTTAAAGGAATTGGCTTTCCTCTTGAACCAACTACAGTCAACACTCTAGGGACTGCTTTAATAACATCCCAAGCCTCTGTAGTTAAATCAACCTCAATCAAAACGTAACTAGGGAAATATTTTCTCTCACTCTTACGCTTTTGACCGCCTCGCATCTCAACGACATTTTCTGTAGGAACTAAAATCCTACCAAAACTTTTCTGTAGACCCACTATTTCAATATTTTCTTCAAGCTGAGTCTTTACTCTTTTTTCATAACCAGAGTGCACTTGCACAACATACCAAAGCATACTTATACCTTTTTTTATTAACCTAGAAAATATTGAATGAAATTTTCAAATATAACACCAAATAAAGATATTATTAGTGCAAAAACTATAACAACTGCAATAACCATAGCTGTAATTGTCATAGTTTCTTTACGAGTTGGCCAAACAACTTTTGCTAACTCAAGCTTAGATGCCTGGAAAAATGCCCAAAAATGGCTTCCTTGATTCGTAAACCTTGCAACAATTAATGCAAGCAAAACTACAACAACAACCAATGATGTATTGAAAGTACTATATGCAACACCCAAGATATCTGAATACATAGTAATCACAACACCAAAAACTATTATTGCAATAGCCACAATCCATAGAAGAGCATTCTTAAATTTAGAAACCTTCTCTACTTCAGCAGTTTTTGTTGCCCCACTAATCCAAACTTTATTATTAAAATTTTGATTCTTTTTCACAAAAATAATCCTTTAAAAAGAGTAACTTAAACATAGGGAATTTATAAACGTAGCATATAAGGTAACATACAGAGAATATAATATCAAGAAATAAAAAAGGCGATGTTGCAAAACTTACAACACCGCCTTTTTTATGTGTGGCAGGCCAGGAGGGACTCGAACCCCCAACTTGCGGTTTTGGAGACCGCTGCTCTACCAATTGAACTACTGACCTAAATTAAAATCACCTATTACTCGACAATTTTAGCAACAACACCAGCGCCTACAGTTCTACCACCTTCACGGATAGCAAAGCGCAGACCTTCTTCCATAGCGATAGAAGCAATTAATGTAACATCCATTTTGATATTATCGCCAGGCATAACCATCTCTACACCTTCCGGTAATTCAACAGCACCAGTTACATCTGTAGTACGGAAGTAGAATTGAGGTCTATAACCTTTAAAGAAAGGAGTATGTCTACCACCCTCTTCCTTTGAAAGAACATATACTTCAGCTTCAAACTTAGTATGAGGATTAATTGAACCAGGCTTACATAATACTTGACCACGTTCAACATCATCTCTCTTAAGACCACGAACTAGAACACCAACGTTATCCCCTGCTTCTCCTCTATCTAGAAGCTTACGGAACATTTCAACACCAGTTACAGTAGTTTTTTGAGTAGGACGAATACCAACAACCTCAACCTCATCACCAACATTTACAACACCACGCTCAACACGTCCTGTTACAACTGTACCACGACCTGAAATTGAAAAAACATCTTCAATCGGAAGGATGAATGGCTTTTCAGTATCACGCTCAGGAGCAGGGAAATAATCATCCATAGCTTGAACTAATTCAACAATTTTCTCAACGTACTGTTCTTCACCTTCTAAGGCCTTAAGAGCAGAACCAGTAACAATTGGAGTATCATCACCAGGGAACTCATATTGATCAAGAAGCTCACGAACTTCCATTTCAACCAATTCTAATAGCTCTTCATCATCAACCATATCTTGCTTATTCAAGAAAACAACAATATATGGTACACCAACCTGACGAGAAAGTAGGATATGCTCACGAGTTTGTGGCATAGGACCGTCAGCTGCAGAACATACCAAGATAGCGCCATCCATTTGAGCAGCACCAGTAATCATATTTTTAACGTAGTCCGCGTGACCTGGACAGTCAACGTGAGCATAGTGTCTATTTGGAGACTCATACTCTACGTGTGAAGTATTAATAGTAATACCACGCGCCTTTTCTTCAGGTGCGTTATCAATCTCATCAAAGTTTCTTACTTCCGAACCATTCTTCTCTGCCATAACCTTAGTAATAGCAGCAGTAAGAGTAGTTTTACCATGATCCACGTGACCAATTGTACCTACGTTTACGTGCGGCTTCAAACGTTCAAATTTTTCTTTAGCCATTATTTAACTCCATTTTTTCAACAAAAAATAAAAAACCATAATTATGGTGCTCACAACCAGACTTGAACTGGTGACCTCTCCCTTACCAAGGAAGTGCTCTACCATCTGAGCCATGCGAGCGTTTAACTTACAATATTAATAAAAATTTAGATTTAGGTGGAGCGGGTGATGGGAATCGAACCCACACTATCGGCTTGGAAGACCGAAGTTCTACCATTGAACTACACCCGCATGGTGGAGGGAGCAGGATTCGAACCTGCGAAGGCTGAGCCGTCAGATTTACAGTCTGATCCCTTTGGCCGCTCGGGAATCCCTCCCCTAAAACTTTAGATAACTATAAAGTTTATTTGAGCAAAAATCAAGTTTTTTTGTACTTAATTTACAATTGTTTTCTATAGAAATTATTTTTACAAAATAACTGTGCGTATCATACTATGAGCATATTAAAATGTAAAGCCTAAACTGATTTTTTATAGCACTACACACAACTTCTGAGGTCTTGTCATTGCAACATATAAAATCTGATTTCTTTCAGCTGTGTTTTTATTTAAAAGAATATCTTTCAACAATACAAAAACTTTTTTATATGTTGAACCTTGTGATTTATGAACAGTTATTGCAAATCCATAGTCCAAATCTTTTCTTATCCAGCAACTTTTGTTTCTTAAGCCTCCGTCTTTATATCGATATATATCTTTCATTAAAATATTATCTCTGCGAAAACTATTATAAACACTCCACTGCTTATCGCTTCTTGCTTGAAACAATAAAGCATCATGAATCTCTGCATAATCATGTAAATTGCTAGAGTCCTGAGTATCAACAATAAACATGCTTTTTTCATCAAAGCCTTTAAATACCCTAGATTTCTCTAAAAACTTTATATCGTAACCATATATTCCATTAGCATTTTTTAACTTTTTAGAAACATCAACAACTTTATAATCTACGCCATTATTAATTAAAAAAGCATCTTTTTGTGTTGCCTTAACCGCACGATAACCCGTTAGAACATCACCTTTCTCAAGCTGTTTTGCTTTTTCACCAAACACTAGTTCTCTAATAATTAAATTAGACTGCATTACGGTTTTATTACGCCATGCTATAAGCTTTGCATAATTAGGATCTGTCTTTGCAGAATTTGAACTAAAAACATTCTTTAGCTCTTCACGAAAGCTCTCGTTAGATGATTTAAAAATGACTCCTTCATCAGAACTATTTAATGATGTTTCTCGCTTAATCAGAAATTCAGGAAGACTTTCTTCCGCATCTCTTAATCTTTGACTTAATTCAGCTAATGGATTATCTTCAGCCTGGCGCATTAGAATAGTAAGGTTGTATCTATTTTCCAAATCAAAAACTGGACTTGATTTATCTCCAATTGGTGGAATTTGCGCTTTATCTCCCAAGAATAAAACCTTTGATGAACTACGTAACTCTTTAGTAATAAGATCAAGTAAATCATTATTAATCATACTAGCTTCATCTATAACTACAAAATCATAATAACTTATTGAAGCTTTTTTTATTTGCCCAAAAACTGGATCATTAGGGTTAAAATTCTCAAGATTAACATCCGGCTGCAGCCCTAATAAAGAATGTATTGTATAACCATGAGATATTGTTGCTTGAGATATAACTGCATTAGCCTTACGAGTTGGTGCTGAAACTATAGCCTTCTTAGAATATTCATCAAGAATTTTTTTTACAACTGTTGTCTTACCTGTACCGGCAAACCCTGAAAGTAAAAAATAATTATCTTGGCTTTTTAAAAATTTCTTAATCTGACTAATCGCTTCTAACTGCTGATCATTAAGAAGTATTTTTTGGCCATTTGATAAATAAAGATTTTTATCTGTAGAAAAAAAGCCTTCTTGCATTATTTTTCAGACTTAGTAAATCTTGTAATGACCTTAGACACTACCATACTATTTGAAATAATAATTTCATTATCAGCTTCATCAGCAAGTTTAGTATATAAGAAACCTATAGACTTAACCACACCAGCTACTCCCCCAAGATCAACCTTATCACCCACCTCAAAAGGCTTACTAAAGACAAGCATAATACCAGAAGCTACAATACTGTAAGATGTTTTCAAAGACATTGCGATACCAAAAACAATGCCTGTTAAAACACCTGTTATAGGTGATATTGGAACCCCAAGCTTTGCCAAAGCAATAACAACAACTAAAATTAAGAATACTGCATATATTAAGTTTGCCAGAAACTGCGATATCGTATTATCATATTCTTTTAAAAACTCAGATGTAAGAGATCTAATATACTTTGAAGCAACAAACCCCGCTGCTAAAATTATTATTGCAACAAATACATTCATCAAAAATGATCCTCCATTAACTGCTTGCATTTAATCTCTCCTTATAAATTTTTTTTGAATAAGTAAGTATACAAATAGCTATAATACTTAAGATAATAGATATCGTTGCACAAATAATTTCTTCTAATAATTGCTCATCCCCCATTTCAGTAAATAAGGCATGGGCTATAAATATTACATTCTCCACCAAGAATAATGCCATACCAATAGCAAAAGCGGATATACAAATAGAGAATCTATACAAAAATGCTGATATGCCAAATAGTAGTAATAAAGGATACACAACTATTTGTAGAATAGTTATAAATATCTCATGAGGGAAAACTTGACAATTTGGATCATATTTTATTGTTAAAACATAAATAAAAGCAAAAACAAAAAATGTTGCAAATAGTATAGGAGCATTTTTACTTAAAAGCTTATCAGTAAAATCAACATAATGATGTCTTGAGAACAAAAGACCACAAACTGTTATAAAAGCAGCACTTGAAATAAAACCATCATATGAAAAAGTATTTTCTAAATAAATATGGTGAACTATATAGCCACACCCTCCTAAGCTAAATAAGAACAATGCAAAAAATATCCAAAAAGGTATGTCCCACGATTTTTTTTTAATAAAAATGCACCCTAAAATAACACAACAAATAAATAAAAAAACTGAAACAAGCAGTCTCAGAAGATCATCCATCAACATTGGCACAAAATTTAACTTACACATTATATATATTCCTAGAAAATCCCTTTTGTTTTTAATATCAAGTAAACGGCTGTGGCAATTACACTACCAATTACTGGGCCAATTACTGGAATCCAAGCATAACTCCATTGTGAAGAACCTTTGCCTTGTATTGGCATAATAGCATGGAATAATCTAGGACCAAAATCTCGCGCTGGATTTATTGCATAACCAGTAGTACCGCCTAAAGACATGCCAACCGCAATAACAACAAATGCCACAGGAATGCCTCCTAATGCTCCTATATCTACAGGGTACGCGGTAGTCAAACTAGAGCTTCCAGAATGTACCACCACCCCATGCATAGTTAATATTGCAAAAATCAATACAAATGTGCCCACAATCTCACTAATTAAATTAGACGGAATGCATTTTATAGCTGGGGCCGTACAACAAGTTGCTAGTTTAAAATCAACATCATTAGTTGCTGAATAATGAGGGTAGTATATAGTCCAAACTAAAAGTTGACCAAGCATTGCTCCAAGAACTTGTGAAACTATAAATGGAACAACCCAAACCCATGAAAATTTACCGGCTAAAGCTAAAGCTAAAGTTACAGCAGGATTTAGGTGAGCTCCACTGATAGGTCCTGCAACCAAAACTCCAATAAAAACAGCTAACCCCCATGCAAAAGTAATAACAACCCAACCACCATTGTGTGACTTTGTTTTATTTAAAACTACACCTGCAACAACTCCATTACCTAAAAGTATAAGTAACATAGTTCCTATAAATTCTGCAATACATGCTTCTAACATATCAAGCTTCTACCTATATTAGTTCTTTAACATCAAAATTTTTAGCAAATTTTTTAAAATCCTCGACTTGCTGACTTTGCCATGATCTATCCTTACCAAGCTCTTTTGCCATAAGTCTTGCTACTACTGATGATGCTTCAATACTAGCTTTAATATCTAAAAATGCCGCTCTAGTACGACGAGCTAATACATCTTCAACAGTCTTAGCTTTTTCATATCGAGCGTGATAAACAACTTCGGCCTGATAATATGGTAGGTCTTTATGAAGTAATTCAGAACTATCAATCTCTTCTTGGATATCTTTAATCTTATTAACATTCTTCCCATAGACTCTTAAAGGATAAACCTCTTTAGAGTCAATAGCATCTACTAACAATTCATCAGAAGTTTTTGATATCTTCTGGGCAATTTTTTTAGACTCAATATAATCAATGACATCCTGCCCCATCCTTCTAAAAATAGTCCATTTACCACCAACTACTGTAATTAAACCATCTTTGGATTCAACAATTTCGTGCTTACGTGATATTTTTGCAGAATTTTTAGCTCTTTTTGGTGTTACTAAAGGGCGCTGACCACAGTAAACAGATCTAATATCTGCTATAGTAGCTTTTTCTTTAGCATATTGGTTAAAAGTTTCCAGTATAAAATCTATTTCTTGCTTGTCAGCTTTCGGCTCAATGCTTGGAGCTTCTTTTTTAATATCAGTAGTACCAACTATCAGATGCTCATGCCACGGTAGGATAAATAACACACGTCCATCATCAGTTTCTGGAATCAGAATTGCATGCTCAGTTGGAAACTTATTTCTATCAAAAACAATATGCGTACCCTGCGCAACCGATACATATTTATGTGATTCTTGCTGATTGGCAATATCTATAGTTTTATCAGTAAATGTACCCGTAGCATTAATAATATGC
Source organism: Francisella halioticida (assembly GCF_002211785.1). NCBI lineage: Bacteria > Pseudomonadati > Pseudomonadota > Gammaproteobacteria > Thiotrichales > Francisellaceae > Francisella > Francisella halioticida. The sequence goes on along the minus strand of NZ_CP022132.1, from coordinate 225,972 downwards.
TTAGCTGTAAATTCTTTCTGCTCACCACTTAAAGTATCTAAAACTTTAACTGTATCTAACCTTGAACTTGTTGAACTAAATACATTTTCAACTTTATGATAATTTAAAGCAACACCATCTTTTGATTCAAAAGTTTTCATCAAAGAAATTAAAAGTCTGGTATCATCAAACTGGCCATCATAATAGATTAAGCTTTTCTTAAGTTTTGAATCTTCGATATTTGGCAACTCTGCTAAAGTTTGTTTTTTATTCAAATTATAGCTTTTACCTATTTTATATTTACCTGATAAAAACTCATACATCTTAACACCTATTGTATATTTGATAGTTTCAAAATAACTACGTGTCGGAATAAGATAAGATTGTCTATGTGTCAGATGTGGTGCATTATGTAAGAATGAGAATCTCTCCTTTAAACCCTCTTTGACTAGAGCAAAATCAAAATTTTCCAAATATCTCAAGCCACCATGAATAATCTTAGTAGACTTAGAAGAAGTACCTTTACCAAAATCATAAGCTTCTAAAAGTAAAGTTTTATAACCTCTAGAAACTGCCTCCACAGCACAACCAAAACCAGTTGCACCACCACCAATTATTATAATGTCGTAATTATCTTGCATCTGATTATTCTACCCAAGCCTTACTTCTTTCAACTGCTTTCTTCCAGCCCTTGTAGTCATGGGCTACTGTTTTGGAGTCTATTTCTGGTTTGAAAGTTTTCTCTGTTGTTAGAATAGATTTAAGTTCCTCTTTACTTTTCCAAAACCCAACAGCTAAACCTGCTAAAAAAACAGCTCCTAAACCAGTGATTTCTTTAATTTTAGGCTTTGAAATTTCAGATTGTAAAATATCAGCTTGGAACTGCATTAAAAAATTATTTTGTACTGCTCCACCATCAACTCTCAAACCTGCAAGATTAAGGCCAGTATCTTCCTTCATACACTCTAAGACATCTTTAGCCTGATAAGCTATAGCCTCAAGTGCTGCTCTGATAATATGCTCACGTCTGGTATCTCTAGTTATGCCAACTATAGTACCTCTAGCATACATATCCCAATATGGTGTACCAAGACCAACAAAAGCTGGTACCAAATATACACCATTTGTCGAATCAATTTTAGTCGCATAATACTCACTATCTTCTGCAGAACGTACTAAACCTAAACCATCTTTTATCCATTGGATAACAGCACCAGCAATAAACACACTACCCTCTAAAGCATAAGTTGTTTTACCATCCTCTGCCCATGCAATAGTTGTCAAAAGACCTGCATCAGAAAATACTGGCTTATCACCAACATTCATAAGTGCAAAACAACCTGTTCCATAAGTGTTTTTTGCCATACCTTTTTCAAAACAGCAATGTCCAAACAATGCTGATTGTTGATCACCTGCAACTCCAGTTATTGGAATTTTAGCTCCTCCTAAAGTACTTTCGTGTGTATGCCCAAAATAACCACTTGATGATCTAACTTCTGGTATCATAGACTCTGGAATATTTAAGTATTCTAAAATTCTCTTATCCCATTCTAATGTATTAATATTAAATAACATAGTTCTAGAAGCATTTGAAAAATCTGTTGCGTGAACTGCTCCTTTTGTCATATTCCAAATCAACCACGTATCAATTGTCCCAAATAGTAAATCACCATTTTCTGCCTTTTCTCTAGCACCTTCAACATTATCTAATATCCACTTAACTTTTGTAGCTGAAAAATATGCATCAATTATAAGTCCAGTACTTTTGCGAATATAGTTTTTAAGCTCTTCATCTTTATTAATTTCATCACAAATATACGATGTTCTACGACATTGCCAAACTATAGCATTATAAACTGGTTGACCTGTATTTTTATCCCAAACAACTGTTGTTTCTCTTTGATTAGTAATACCTATTGCAGCAATATCACGAGGAGAAACTCTAGCGTACTCAAGTGCCTCTCTAACAATACTACTTTGCGATGCCCAGATTTCCATAGCATCGTGTTCTACCCAACCACTTTTAGGATATATCTGCGTAAACTCTTTCTGTGCAATCTTTTTTATATTTCCTTTTTTATCAAAAATAATAGCACGTGAGCTAGTTGTTCCTTGATCTACAGCTAAAACAAACTCTTTTGACATAAATTAATATTCCTTTTTAAAACAATTACGACAGCTTAAAGTATATTTTAAGCTTTTTTCTCCTTAATAAAAAGAGTCAATATAACTGATAATAGCATTAATATAGGAAGAATTAACAAAGCATATTTGAAAGATGATAGATGCTCAAAACCTGATTTATCTAAAAATGACACCGTATACCCTACAAATGGCTGCAACACGGCTCCACTTAAAGGAATAAAAAGATTTACCATAGCAAGACCTGTAGCAATATATAAAGGGCTAATATGAGCACGCAGTATTGTAAAGTTCAATACATGCACAGCTTGCATTCCACCCCATAAAACACATAAAACGCACATTACAACTGGATCAAGATGCATATACACAATTGCTATAACCACAAAAAAACCAAGTGCTGAAGCGATAGTTAGTAAGATCTTTTGTTTATTTAAAATAGTTGCTAAAATTCCCCATAGTGGGCTAAAAACTGCGATACCTATAAATATCATAGATGAAGCCAATCCAGCGTACCCTTTAGGATACCCATCTAGACTCAAGAATCTATAACTCCACAAATCTGCGAAAACAGCTGTGGTCCCATAAATAGTAAAACAAAAAAATCCATTGAGTAAAATCTGCTTAATTTTAAAAACAATAGGAATATCTTCAATCTTTGTATGTGTATCTGCTAGTTCGTCAACATTTTTTTGATCATGTGACTCATTAGATGGCACAAAAAACAATACACTTAGAAAGAGTAACGTTGAAACAATTAAGATAACAGACATAATTACCTGAACACTAAAGTGATTTGCCAAAATAACAAATGGCAAACCAGTAATTGTTCCAGCCCCATACATTAACATTTGAGTAGCACCTGTAAATAATGGAAATGTTCTCTTTGGTAGCCATATTGCTATTGCTTTCAATGCACATAAGAAAGCAAAGCCTCCGCCTATGCCTGCTAACACTCTATATAAAATCAAATACTCTTGAGATGTAGTTCTTGTTGCGATAAAAACACCAATAGAAAAAAGAAAGGTACTAACTAGCATAATTTTCTTAATACTGAACTTATCAACCAAAATTCCAGCAGGTAGTTGAGAAGCTACATATGCCCAGTAAAATGCCGAACTAAAAACACTAATTTGTTCTGGGCTTAAATCATATGGGGCAATAATAAAACTATTATATAAAGAATTTCCAGAGGCTCTAACAATAAATTCAAGAGCATAAAAAAATGCACACATAAACCATATAGTAAAACCGACTCTTGTTATATTCTGCATATACGAATAAAAATTATTAATTGATTTAGAAAATTATGCGTTAGAACCATTAGTATGTAAATAAAATATCACCTATATAAGTAATGATTTAAACATTAATTTTACAAGGAATAATTAGCTCTTTTTTTATCTAATTTTAAGTTAATTTTGCATTTTCAAAGAGTTATTTTTTTATTAATTTTAGTTAACATAAAATATAGATTTAAAGAAAATAATTAGACAAACGAAACATAAAAGTATAGATTTGAGCGAATAAGTCACTCTTTATATAAAATAATGCAACAACTCCGACTGTCACTTATACTGATTATTGGTATTAGCTTTTACTGTTATGAATTTTTTTTAAGAATATTGACAGGTGTTTATCAGGAACAAATAGTCCAGTATTTTAATATTTCTACTCATATTGGATTCTCATTCCTAGTATCTAGCTACAATATTACTTATCTTTTGATGCAAATACCTGCTGGAATACTACTTGATAGATTTGGAAGTAAAAAAATTCTTATTTTTGCAACCATAACTTGTGGCGTTGGAAATATTATATTTATATCAGGTAGCTATGAGTTAGCTCTTTTTGGTAGGCTTCTTGTTGGTATTGGATCATCATTTGCGTTTATTGGAGTTCTAAAATTAACTCTAGAAAATCTAAATCCTAAATACTTCTCTATTGTAACAAGCGTCGTTATCTCTTTAGGCACATTAGCAGCAGCCTTTTCTCAAAATATTAGTGTTTTAATATCCAGTTATGATACTTCTTGGATAAATATTTTTATTTATTCAGGGCTTATAGCGTTTCCATTAGCGATATTATTCTTTTTCGCTCTACCTAAAGAAAAATATACAATATCTCTAATGCCAAAATTTGATCAAATATTTGAAGTAAGTAAACAGCTCATAAAAAATAAAAGCCTTTGGCAGAATGCCGTTTGGGGAGGGCTTTTATATGTACCTACGGTAGTCTTAACATCCCAATATGGCATTTTGTACTTCAAACAATCGTATGGCTTTAGTGATATATACTCAACAACACTGATTACTTCAATATTTATAGGTTGGATTATTTTTTCGCCAATTAAAACACTACTTTGTAATAAATTTAATAGCAAAAATATAATTAATTTTTCAATACTAGGAGTTGGCATAATGTGTATATTAATAAACCTAGGTATTTTAAAAAATTCTGCGATAATAATTACTTTCTTATTTGGGGTGTTCTCAGCATCACAAGTTCTCGTCTGGTACTACTTTGGTAAAATATGTCCCAAAAACTTTGCAGCAATTGGTGTTGCTATAACAAATATGATTATAACTATAGTTATCGAAGTGGGTCAGATCGTTGTCGGTTCATCTATAGATATAGGTAACCTAGTTAATATTCAAGCAAATATTAGTATAACTACAATATTTATAATTTCTTTGCTTTTGGCTTTTATCGTATTACAAAAAATGATTAGAAATATAAACAATAACTAAAATAGTGATCTCCCCCGTCAATTTGGGACACTTTTGATGTCAGGAAAAGGAGAGAGACATGGCTTACAAAAGATACCCAGAAGAATTTATGGATCAAGCAGTGCAGTTATGCTTAGCGGAAGATGCAAATCGTAAAGAAATAGCAGATAATCTAGGAATAAATTATAAAACACTCTGTACATGGATAACCAGCTACATGTCAAAATTATAATGTCCCCAGAAAAAGCTACTGATTTTAGAAAGATTTTTATTCCTAGATGTTAAACTTAACTAGATAAATTAGGAAATAGATAAATGAGTAAAAAAAGAAACTTAAGAAAGCAGAAACAGAGCGAGAGATTCTAAAAAAGGCAGCGGCATACTTTGCAAACCCAAATACGTAAGGTATGCCTTTATACAAAGTCATAGAGATGTTATGGCTATAACAACATTATGCAAGACTTTGGGAGTAAGCACTTCTGCTTACTATAGGTGGATAGATAATCCTATAGGTAAAAGGCAACTAAATGACTATGATTTGGATCTGGCTATTATGCAAATATTTAATGATCACAAATCTAGATATGGTTCTGTTAGGATTTATAGGGAATTTAAAAGATAAAGGCTGGAAAGTAATACAACCGAGGGTATCAAAACGTATTAAATTATTAGGTTTACAGGCTAAAGCAAGTAAGAAATACAAAGTTACAACAAATTCTGATCATGACAAGAAAGTAGCGGGTAATTTACTTGATCAGGATTTTGATGCTCAAGATATTAATCAGAAATGGGTTACTGATATTACTTATATCCCTACCCAAGAAGGATGGCTATATTTGTGTGTAATTATAGATTTATTTTCAAGAGTAGTTATAGGTTGGTCAATGGATAAAAGAATGAAAGCAGAGATAGTATGTAATACTTTAAATATGGCCTTATTTAGAAGAGATTTTCCTACCGGTGTTATTATTCATTCTGATAGAGGTACACAGTATTGCTCATAGAAATTTCAAAATCTCATAAGTGATAATTGGTTATTATCTAGTATGAGCTCTAAAGGATGCTGTTATGATAATGCTGCTTGTGAAAGCTTCTTTGGAACTCTAAAGGTAGAGTTAGTGCATGATGAAAAATATAAAACTAGAGATGAGGCTAAATCTTCAATCTTTGAATATATTGAGGCTTATTATAATACTAAAAGGAAGCATTCAACTATAAATTACATGACTCCTAGTCACTTTGAATATATAATGAAGAATGAAGTTAACAACTGTCCCAAATTAGCAGGATAGATCATAGTTTGGATTTATCATTCATAAAAATATAGTTAAGAGACTTAAAAACCAAATTCACAATGACAACCCCTAACAGTATCCCTAAAACTCTATCAAACCCTTCTGAAACTGATACCTCCATACTATAATCAGGGAAGCACATTATACATAAACCCATAATAGCCTGTATCCCAGCATATGAGTGATTACTATGAGACAAATTATAATATGAAAAAATAGTAGCAAAGCAAAAAAAACTAATGAAAAAGAAAACAATACTAATAGATGATAAAGCAATAGTTAAAATTGCAGCACAAATACCAAAAAGACAACCTATGAATCTTTGCTTACCTTTAAGTAAACTAGAATTATTATTAATACCTGATATAGTAATTATTGAGATAATCATATTTAAAGATCCACCTGGAACTTTCAAAACCTCCCATATTGTTATTGCAATTACAGTTGATATAATGATAACTGATGCATATAAAATGGCATCCTTTTTTGGTAATTTTACTGAACTAACTTCTGCACCTTTGGGCAACCTATAGATAAAAGAAAAAACTACACATGTACAAGCTATTCCAATAATATTAGCAATGAGTCTATTTTCAGCAACCTTAAATCCTATACTTGGATCAAAAACAATTACTGATCCTATAAATAATATATGAAGAGATAGAAATAAACCTAAGTAACTCTCTGATGTGATTTTAGATAAATATGAGGTTATTAATGCTAAAATCAGCACTATTATTAAACTTAAGAATGGATAATCCGAAAAGGTTAACACTACACAAATAGAGACAATACTACCAACAATAGTTCCTAAAAGTCTTCTTGGTGCTTTATACAAAATTACATTAAGGTTTGGACTGACAATAGCAAAGACAGCTGGAAATGTAAAAAAAGGCTCTGTGATATGGAAAGAAAAACAAATAAATAAGCTTATAAGGCTGGTTATAGTAGCAATGATTGAAACTTTTAACTTTACACTTGAATACTCTATATAGAATAATTCTTTAGATAAACCAAACATGCGCATCTGCACCTACTGAAAAATACTTACTCAAATCTGTTTGCTCAACCCTAATTATAACCGGGAAGCGCTTATCTAACTTAATCCAATCGATATTAGGGTTAATATTCGGTAAGGCAGTATTTTTACTATATTCAGGTCGGCTTATAACAATATCTTTATGAATAACTGTACCTGTTAAAAAGTGCAGTCCTGTTAAACTTGTTGTTATCTTAACTTTTTGTCCAACTTTTACTGAAGATAAGTAAGACTCTTTAACATTTGCAATAACTCTCCAGTTTTGATTATCAATAATCGAAAATAAAGATTTCCCTTTTGTAACATAATCCCCTTTAGTCAACCTAAAATTACTTATTCTACCTGTTATTTTTGCTCGAACTTTACATTCATCAATCTGGTTCTCTACTTGTTTCTCTTGAGCTTGTAAAACCTTAATCTGATTACTAGTATTAATTAGATTAGTTGTTACCTTCTGGATTCCTTGCTTATATTTTAGTAGATTTGCTCGCTGATCGATGAGAATATGTTTTTTTATAGCATATTCAATATCAGAGATAGCTTTTTCTTGATGTAACCTTCTATACCTAATAATATCTCGATCTGTGAGTTCCAAGTTTGCTTGCGCATTTTTATAAGCTTCTTCTGCTAACTTAAGGGCTATAAACGAACTCTTCTTAAAATTTTGTTGCAGATTTATATTTGCTTGAATAGTATTTCTTTTCAACTTCTGATCTTTACAATCAAGCTCAAACATAACATACCCCACTCTCACAGACTGGCCATCATGGACATTTACTTTGAGCACTTGACCACTAACTTTAGAATTAACTCTAGAGATGTCACTATATAAGTAAGCATCTCTAGCAAATATTTCATCATAACTTATATATACTTCAAAAAGAATAAACAACCCTAAACAGATAACTATAATTTTTATAAGAGGTTTTTTATACTTCATAATTATAAAACCTTCTAAATCAACGGCATTAAATACATTATTAATCATGATACCATAACATGATCAACCGTTCAATAGAGCAAGAAAGTTGTTCTAGTATTAATCTCTAAGATATAAAACAAAAAAATTGACTGTATTTTAATTTAGAGATTAGATTTTCACAAGATTTGCTATATCTGCTAAAAGAATTTTTTGACCAACATCATCACCAAAATTAATAGTATAAAACTTTTTTGTACCTTGCGATTGAGCTTTTATAAATAGACCTTTACCAAAAACTTTATGATACACTCGATCTCCAGGATTAAAACTGTCTCTAGTAGAGCTATTTGACTTAAGAAAATCAAATGCTGAAACACCAAAATTAGATTTCTGCTTTATTTTAGTTTTTAGCATATTTATAGAATGATTCTTACCTTCATTTAAATGTTCATCATCTATCTCTGATAGAAAACGTGACTTAACTTGAAAACTACTACGACCAAATATATTACGCACTTGAGCATAGCTGATAGTCAAAACTTTCATTGCCCTAGTTATTGCAACATAAAATAATCTTCTTTCTTCAGCCAACTTTTCCTGCATTTTATTGGAATACTTACTATCAAAATCTTCTTCTGCATTAATAATTGAACTCGGTGGAAAAACTCCTTCTTCAGCTGCAACCATAAACACATATTTAAACTCCAAGCCTTTTGATGCATGAATAGTCATTAATTGAATACTATCAACAGTTTCATCAGCTTGCATATCACCAGCTTCTAATACGGCAAATGATAAAAAGTCTTGTAAAATATCTGTATTATCATCCAGTAATTCTATTTGAGGTTCAAAATCTTTTGCAGCACTTATAAGCTCTTTTAAATTATCTATTTTTTGACGATCTTTTTCTGTATTTTTCTCTTCATAAGAAGCAAGTAAGCCACTCTTATTAATAACATGCTCGAGTAATTTATCCAAACTTAATTCACTAATTTTCCCAGAGATATCATTAATTAATTCTACAAATTTTAAAAGCAGTCCAGCTGTTCTTTTAGTAACGAACTCTCTTTGAGTAACATCAATTGTTGCTTGCCAATACGATATAGAATTTATTTGGGCAAAATTTCTAATAATTTCTAAGGTTTTATTACCAATACCTCTAGCCGGAGTATTTATAATTCTCTCAAATGCTAAGTTATCATTGTTTGTTACAGCTAATCTCAAATAAGCTAGTGCATCTTTAATTTCAGCTCTATCAAAGAATTTAAAACCGCCATAAATTCTGTAAGGAATACTTGCATATATACAACTTTCCTCTAAAATACGCGATAAATAATTTGAGCGATACAAAATAGCTATATCACTGTAGTCAACACCATCACTATGTAATCCCTTTATCTTCTGTATTATATATTTAGCTTCATCTCGCTCATTTACAGCACAATAAACTTCAACTTTATCGCCTTCTTCAGCTGCTGACCAAAGCTCTTTTGACATTCTATTATCATTATTTTTAATCACTGAGTTTGCAGCTTTTAGGATATTTTTAGTTGAGCGATAGTTCTGCTCTAACTTTATAACTTCAACATTATTCATATCTTTAACATAGTTATGAATATTATCAACGACCGCTCCTCGCCAACCATATATAGACTGATCATCATCACCAACAGCCATAGTATAATTATTATTTGTAGCTAAAAGCTTTAGCCATAGATACTGAACTTGATTGGTATCCTGAAACTCATCAATAAGAATATATTTAAATAAGTTTTGATAATATTCTCTCAGCTGTTGATTTAAAGAAAAAAGTTCATACAAATATAAAAGAAGATCTGCAAAATCCAAAGCATTATCTAATAACAATCGCTCTTCATAAGCCTTATAAATATGACTATAATTTGCATCATATTGATTAGCAAGTTTATTACTACGCATAGCCTTATCTTTTTGCTTATTTATGAAATTTTGCAATAATTTAGGAGGATATTTTTTATCATCTAGCTCCAAACCCTTTATAACTTTTTTTATAAGCTGAGCTTGTTCATCTTGATCAAGTATTCTAAAGTTCTTATCTAAACTCAACTCATGAGCATGCTTACGTAATAATCTATGTGCAATACCATGAAAAGTACCTATCCACATACCAAAAGTAGATATTCCCAGCATACCTTCTACACGTTGCTGAATCTCCCTAGCGGCCTTATTGGTAAATGTTACAGCTAATATGTTATCTATCGCTACACCTTTATTTTGACATAGATATGCAATGCGTGAAGTTAAGACTTTTGTTTTACCACTCCCTGCTCCTGCTAGTATTAAAGAATTGCGATCTTCTAACAAAGTTGCTCTTTGTTGTTGAGAATTCAATCCTGATAAAAATTTATTAGACATTGGAAATTATATTTTTAAAATAACTGAACATATTTTAACAAAAAATTAGAAGATTGAGACTTTTATTATTTAATTAAGCTTGCAGACTCTTCGTTAGGGTTATGTAAAGTTTCAACATAATCTAAAGTGCTATCTATTACGCTGTTTAGCCAACCACGAATTGCCCACATTATAATGACAACAACAACTACTACTAGACCTATAACTAAGAATACATGTCCATATACCGCAATACTTTGTACTTTAGTAAAATGCTCTCCTGCCGGAGGGGCTGTTAGAGCACCAACAAAACCACCTATTGGTCCAGCAACCATGGTTGTAATCTGCCACATACCTTGAGCAAAACCTCCCATTCTTGAAGGGAAAAGCTCAGCAACCATTGATAACCCAAGCGCCGAAATTAATAATTCTCCTGTTGATTGTAACCAATAGCTAAGTACTAACCACCACCCAGACACAATACCTGTAGTTGTTGTAAATTGAGGAAAGTATAAAACTAAGAATGCTAATGCACAAAGTGTCATACCAATACAAAACTTAGTAACATGTGTTCCAGGTGTTTTCTTATATAATACAGATAATATTGGTGCCATCAGAACAATAACTAGAGGATTTAATACTTGCCATTGTTCAGGCTGTACTGCTAGTCCTAGAAAAGATCTATCAACATTATTAATAGCAAAGAAATTTAAAGATGTAGGCATTTGTTGATACAACACAAAGAATATCACACCTTGTATAATCAGAATAAATGCTACAATCATTCTCTTTCTTTCATGCAAGTTTTGCTGAAACATTTTTTTAAAAAAGTAGATAATAGCAACTATAGTTATAATTGTTATTATTATCCTACAAACTTGGGTCTTCTCTAAAATACTTCCAATAATTGCTATACCTATTATACAACCAATTAAAACCACCAAAAGCTTACTAAAGCTAAACTTTTTCAAACCAGCTTCACTAGCAATATGAGACATTTTTGAATAAAAAATAGTATAGCAAAGTAAACCTAAAAACATCCCTACTGCAGAAACTAGAAAAGCATGTGTATAACCATATTCTGCAGCTATAACAGGCGTCATTAACATAGAAAAAAATGAACCTATATTAATAGCCATATAATAATAAGTTAGAGCGCCATCTTGTGCAGGATCACCTTTCTTAAAAAGTTTTGAAATTAATGAGGTTGGATTTGGCTTAAATAAGCCGCCCCCTACAGCTACACCTGCAAGGGAATAAAGAATTATTGATTGACTATCAACACCAGTGGCATTAGAAAGTAATGATGATAAGCTCAAACACAAATATGATAAAAATAAAATTGTAGCACCCACTGCTACAGTTCTTTTAGATCCAAGATAATTATCTCCTATCCAACCACCTATTAAAGGCCCACCATATAAAAGAGCAGAGAATGATCCAAAAATAAGCATTGCATTTGCATCATCAAAACCTAAATGCTTTGCAAAATAAACTGCTAATATAGCTTGTAAACCATAGAACCCAAACCTCTCCCACAACTCGAGAGTCCATAAAACCCAAAAAGGAGCTCGCATACTTCCTTTATTTATTTTTGACATTTGCTAATTTTCCTTTATTTAATTAATAGTACGATTTAACCCCTCCCAAAAATGGAGAGACATATAGTGCGTCTATTCATATTATATTAGAGAATTTTATAAATCTAGAAGTTGTCATAGCAAGTATAATAAGGCAATTTTAAATCTGCTATATTACAAATAAATTTTCTACAGGTTACTTTTTGCCATCATATCATTAAACCAACTAAATTTAAATTAACCAAATATTATACTACCCCAATAAATTAAACAATATTTTCAATTATTTAGTTCCCATCTAAGCCGCCCGTTTTTCCAATAAGTTATCGTAATAAAATTCCATAGGTTAAACTGTCCCTGTTATTCAATACCACTTTATAAAATATTTTTGTATTTGATGAAAGAATTCAGAAGTTTATATAAATGAATAACCCTTTAATTATTTATTATCTCTAATATGATTTATCTATTAAATTAACATTGTTTCTGAGATAATTTAAAAAATAGCTTCTAAAACATAGCTATAAGTATTATAATCAAAGGTTGGGAAATTGTTTTTTTAATGGAACATCCCTGATCTATAACCATAAATTTGTCATTAAAATAACTTATTACTCTACCTTAGCCTGAGAGCAAAAGATTCTTCTAATCCCCAAAGAGGACATTAGATTTAATAACTAAAACTACATTTTCTTTATATATTCAGCAGCATTATCATCTAGTGAAATAATACCAGTATTTGCATCATAATAAATAAGCTCAGCATAACGGGCCCAATCAATAAAAGTATCAAAAACTCTTTCAGCAATATCCACTGGATAATAATCATCTAGCTCTGCCAAGAACCTGCTTCTTGGTGCAGATTGATTTTCTCTTTCATTTAAAACCTTAACAACATGACGAGCCAAAGGAATATATTTTAAAAATAATCTACCAAAAATGAATTTTCTATCATCAATATTTGAATCAATAAATTTACGTCCCATCGCCGTCATTTTAATATCACCATCTGAAACTTCTGCAAAGCGCAAAATAGAAAGAATCTCAATAATTGGGAATAAATCATCAATATCAAGATGTAACTCATCTGCAAGTTGAGGTAGGTCAACAGCATCAACATCTTTGATCTCGGCCATTTCATCCAAAAGACCATTCATTTCAGAAATATCTACATCTGGAAGTCTATAACCAATTGTCATAGCTGTTTTCTTATTCATACGTTCTGAAAGCTCTTTTGTCTGAGCCGTTGTCATCATACGATAAACCTGATCAACAAGATTTGCAACAACTGGATCTTGTGAGCTTCTTGGATGAGGAATATCTATTTTCAACTCACCACGAATAAACCCAGGATTACTTCCAAATATTATTATTCTATCTGCTGTTAAAACAGCTTCTTCAATACTATGAGTAACATACAAGATACCTTTCATAGCATCATTATCTTCCCATAGATCAAGTAAATCCTCTCTAAGGTTTTCAGCTGTCAAAATATCAAGAGCTGAAAAAGGTTCATCCATAAGTAAAACATCTGGCTCAAGAACTAGAGCTCTTGCAAAACCAACACGCTGTTTCATCCCTCCAGAAAGCTCTTTAGGATAAGCATTTTCAAAACCGTCAAGACCTACCATATCAATAGCCTTTAAAGCTCGTTCTCTACGCTCTTTGAGACCTATCTTACGTGCCTCAAGCCCTAGCTCAACATTCTGTAAAACAGTTAGCCATGGCATAAGAGCAAAGCTTTGAAAAACCATCGAAATATCCGGTACTGGTGCAGATACTTTTTTCCCTCTATATAGCACATCGCCATTTGTTGGACTTAACAGTCCAGCTATTATTCTTAATAATGTTGATTTACCTGAACCTGACTTACCTAATAAAGCAACAATTTCTCTTTCATAAAGAGTAAAATTTATATTATCTAATACTTTAAGAGAGTGTCCTCCTTTAATATTAAATTCCTTATCAACCTTTTCTACCGTAAATATTTTCTTACTCATTCTAAAATTATCCTATGCTTTACATATTCATGCTAAAACGGTTTTCTGCATAGTTATATAATTTGCGCCAAAACAATTTATTTGATGCAACTACTAAAATACACATTACGATCACACCTAAAAGGACGTTTGCTGTATGATCTCCAGGCATATTTGTATATTTTGTAATATAATCACCTATCCCTGAGGCCTGAATTACAGAATCTTTGCCCCAGTTTATATACTCACTGATGATACTAGCATTCCAAGAGCCTCCTGCTGCGGTAATTGCTCCGGTTACATAATAAGGCATTACAGCTGGTATTAGGAATTTCTTAAGTTTTGCTATTCCTTTTAGCTGCATATTTGTAGCAGCAAATTTTAACTCTTCTGGTATAGCAGATGCTCCAGCAATAACATTAAACAAAATATACCACTGTGTTCCAAGAGCCATTAGTAAAATACACCAGATATCAAAATGTAAGTTAAACATTACAATTAATGTTCCAAAAATACCATATAAAACGTTTACTGGGAAAGCTGCTGCCATTTGAGCATAGGGCTGGACCTTCTGAGCTATCTTTGGCCTTAATCCAATCCATATACCTATAGGAACCCATATTAAAGAAGTTATAAGTATCAGAACAGCGACCCGAACTCCTGTAAATAAACCGTACATGAAAACTTTAAGAGTTTCTTCTACACCTATACTAGAATTTTTTGCATAAATAGTTTGGTACATAGAATACAATAGAAGCAAAACAACAATAGTAATAATTATATTCCAAAATAGCCTCCTAAATGCACTTTCGCTTTTTTCCACTTTACGATGAACTTTTCGATCATACGCATCATTAGGATTTTTCTTAAATATCTTAATATTAACTATTTTATTAGAAATTTTAGCTAAAAATAATGTGAATAACTTTACAGCCATAGATTTTTGCAGAATATTTAAGAACCATGATTTACTATATGCTTCTGATGGATTATCTCCTATTACAAACTTTTCGGACCATGCAACTAAAGGCCTAAATAAAAGCTGGTCATATAGTACAATTGTTATTAACATAGTAACTATAGCAGCTCCAACAGCCCCAAAACTTTGTGCATTATTGGCCGCTTCAATGAAAGATCCTATTCCTGATAAATTTATTGGTATCGATTGAGAAGCACTGAAATTAACTATTATAGTTTCAGAAGCAACAATCATAAACCAGCTTGCAGACATTGACATCATAGTATTCCAAACTAAGCCAGGCATCGAAAATGGCACCTCAACTTTCCAGAACTTCTGCCATGGTGAAAGCTGATACATTTCTGCAGCTTCATTTAATTCTTTAGGAACAGTTTTAAGCGACTGGTAGAAGCTAAGTATCATATTCCATGCTTGTGCTGTAATAATACCAAAAATTACAGCTGCCTGAGCTCCCCATAAGGAAGTTGGAAATAATGCTAAGAAGCCTGTCACAGTTATAGCAAAAAAACCTAATACTGGTATAGATTGCAAAATATCTACAACTGGTATAATTAAACTCTCTGCTCTCTTACTTTTTGCAGCCCATGTACCAAAAATAAATGTCATTAATAAGGAAATTCCTAAACCAATAAACATTCTAATAGTTGTTTCTGCTGTATAATAAGGCAACAGCCACAGGTTTAATGATATTTGCGAATACTTTTCAACACTTGTTTGATTAGTATAGTCAACTGCACCTCCAAGATTAGAGGTTGACCAGACAAAGAGGCATAGGATTAAAAGTATTATTGATAAAGCAAAAATATCCCATTTTGTCCGAGATATTTTTGCTGACATATTTGCATTATATAACCTTTTCATATGTCAAAACCTTCTGTTTTTTACATAACTCTTTAAGTATAAGTAATTTATATTTGTTTTTGTATTATTAATTTCTTTATATTTTTGTTAAAATCTAAACATTTATAAGACTTTGTTTACATTATAAAAATGAAAAAAGAACAAAAAATTATTAAAGTACGCCCTGGTGAAAGAATATGTTGTCCAACAAAATACCATGAAAACTGGAATTTACACCCAAGAGTATATATCGACCTTGAAGACAAAAAAACAAACACTTGTCCTTATTGCGGCACAACATTTAAGGTTGAGAAATAAACCTCATTAGCAACGTTATAATACGACTACTCTAAAGATAGCTTATTAAGTTAAGGTTTTAACTCCTTTATCTAAATACAAAAAAACTGCTAATATTAACATATTCAACATCGATCTTTAATGCTAAAATTTAATATCAGAAAACTTTAATTGCAGTAACTAAAGATGCATTCAAACACAGATAAAGCGATAAAGGAATTCTTCAAAAATTCTTCTTATAATATGATAAATGTGGGTAATAAACCTCCTACTCATAGACGAGCTTTAGCTACAGGTAAAATTCAAATGAAAAGCGAAGTGCTTAAGTTGGTGTCTGAAAGAAAGCTTGAAAAAGGCGATGTACTACCATTAGCAGAAATAGCAGGAATTAATGGTGCAAAGTCAACATCAACTCTTTTACCATTATGCCATCCTCTAACCATAGATCATGTAAGTATTAAAACCGAGATAAATAAAAATACTAACTGTGTTGAAGCTTTTTGCTATGTTGGAACATATTCAAAAACAGGTGTGGAAATGGAAGCTATTGCTGGAGTGCAAGCTGCTTTACTATGTATATATGATTTATGTAAAATGTATGGCCAAGATATGTTAATTTCAGATATTAAACTCTTATATAAAGAAGGTGGTAAAAACAATAAAATTTATAATGAAGAATCTTTACCTGATGAGATAAAAAAAATCATAGATATTCCAAAGCTATTCGATAAAATCTCTTGTGTTAGTATTACAATTAGTGATAGAGCATCTGCAAAGATCTACGAAGATAAGTCGGGTAAAGTACTATCTAGTATATTAGAAAGCCAAGGTGCTGCTATGCTAGAGAAAAAAATTATCCCAGATGAAAAAGAAATCATAAAAAATACTATTATCAATATAGTTGATCAAAAAAATCCAAATATGATAATTACAACAGGTGGAACTGGTGTTTCACCAAGAGACGTTACTCCAGAAGCTATTGGAGATATTTGTGAACTCCAAATTCCTGGAGTTACTGAACTTCTTCGAAAAGATGGAGAAAAATACACACCTCTTTCATGGGCTAGTAGAGCCGTCGCTGGAATATACAAAAAAACGCTAATTGTTGCACTCCCTGGAAACCCAAATGCTGTTGAAGAAGGGCTAGAAGCCTTAAAACATTTATTGCCACACCTTGTAAGAACAATGAACAAATAATAAAATTTTAAGGGAATAAAAAGATGTTAACACCATATATAAAAGCTAAAAATGAAATGTTAAAGGCCGCTAAAAAAGGTAGTAGTTCAGTCGAAAATATAACTCTTTCTGAAACTAATAATAGATTTTTAGCTCAGAATATTACTTCTAATGAAAACTTCCCTAGCTATAATAATTCTGCTATGGATGGTATAGCTGTTAAATACAATACTACTGAAAATGCGACCGAAGACTCTCCTTGCTGGTTTGAAATTATAGATAAAATAGCTGCCGGTGATAACGCTTTAGTTGATAATTCAAATAAGAATACTGCTGTTAAAATAATGACAGGTGCTCCAATACCAAAAGGGTTTGATGCTATAATTCCTGTTGAGAAAATCCAAGAAAAAGATAATAAAGTTGCTGTGTTCTCACCAGTAAAACAGTATGCCAATATCCGCTTTGCTGGAGAGGATATAAAAACCTCGCAAATGTTACTAAATAAAGGAACTCGTATTAATAGTCAGAAAATAATGGCATTGGCTAGTTTAGGAGCTAACGATATAGAAGTATTTAAAAAGATCCCTACTCTAATAATCTCAACAGGCAAGGAACTTGCTGAAAAAAATATTGATCCACAATTCCAAATTAGAGACTGTAACACGCCTTTTCTAATGGAAAGTCTGAAAAATGATTTTAGCATTAGCTCAAAGCATATAAAAATAACATCTGATAGTGATGAAGAATTTATAAAGATAATAAAGTCTCAAATAGCTCAAGACACCCCTCCTAGAATTATAATATCTACTGGCGCAGTTTCAGCTGGTGAATATGATTTCATCCCAAGAAGCTTAAAAACAATTGGAGCAAATATTATTTGGCATAAGGTAGCTATTCGTCCAGGTAAACCAACTCTATTTGCTATTCTACCCAATGGAAGTTATTATTTTGGTTTACCTGGTAACCCAGGGTCTGTAGCATCAGGATATCATTTCTTCGTAACACCATTTATATCTTCGCTATATTCTATACCACAGAAAAAACGAACATATGCTAAGCTTGACAATGATATAGAGTTACAAAAACCTTTAACATTCTTTCTCCGAGGTATTTTATCAACAAATGACCTAGGAGAACTTATCGTTAATATACCTAAAGCTCAAGCATCATTTATGGTAAGCCCAATGATAACTTCAAATACTTGGGTGCAATTAGATGGAACCTTAAAACAATTTAAAAAAGGAGACATTGTTCGAGTGTATCCATTTGAATAATGTAAATATCCTTAGGAGAATATATGAACTATATAATAGAAGTTTGTGGACCAGCTAAAGAGTTTTATGATACAACACAAATCACACTAAAGGCTAATAAGGAAATTAATTCAATCGAAATTAAAGAACTATTATTACAAAACCTAAAATCTGCAGAATATTTAGAACAAGCGGAATCTTTATTTAATAGTTCTCTTATTGCAACAGAAGAGGATTTTTTTGAAACTTCTAAGCTATTACCTAACAATCAAAAGCTATTTCTAATCCCACCTGTCTGTGGTGGGTAACTAATTAAAATGAACTATAACTATGAAAAATAAAAATTCTTTTGCCCATATTACAAATAAAACAATAGCAATAACTGATGCTGAGCAATTACTTAAAAATAAAGAGCATGGCGCTACTATTTATTTTATAGGAGTAGTTCGTGATCATAATGAAGGTAAAAAAGTAACAGGTATTGATTATGATGTCTGTAGACCCTTAGCTAAAAATGTCTTAAATAAAATAATTCGTGAAACTGAACAAAGATATCCTAAAATTTGTATTTATATAGCTCACTATGAAGGATACTTAAATGTAGGAGAAATAAGTCTACTAATATCAACTAGCACGTCTCATAGAGATGACTGCTATAAGGCTAATCGCTATATTGTAGAGGCTATAAAACATAGTTGCCCAGTTTGGAAACGAGAGCATTATGTTGATGGTAAAATAGAGTGGGTAAAGGGTTGCGTGGTTAAACATGAGTATATCAACTAAAAAATATGCTGGAATTATTTTAGCAGGAGGACTCTCTTCTAGAATGGGAAAAGATAAGTCATACTTAAATATTAATGGTAAAACTTTTCTTCAAAAATCATATGAAACTCTACACTCAGTTTTAGGTGATCATGTATATATTTCTGGCCACTACCAAGGATATAAATGCTTATCGGATAAATATCCTAAATCTGGACCTGCAAGTGCAATTTTAGGCATAAGCGATTATCTTTTAGAAGATGGTTATAAGAAGGTTGTCATTATCCCAGTTGATATGCCTTATATTGAAAAAAGCACTATCCTAAAAGGGTTTGAACGTTTAGCTAAATTTGAAGCCAAAGCAGTTATTTTTGATAGCTATTTTCTGCCCTGCTGGCTTGATATTAGAAACTTAAATAAAGCAGCAACTACTATTCAATCGCCTCAAAATATATCCATTAAAAAACTATTATTTGATAATATGGATTGCATCTCAATACAAAGCGAAAATATTTATGCCAAAAATTTTATAAATATAAACACTCCTAATGACTTTAATATGCTAAATGGAGATAAGAGCAAATGAATTTAAAACTTTATAAAAACTCAGTTTGCTTAAAACTAAATAATGAAGATAGTCTAAAGTTAAATAAAATGGTAGATCACATTTCTGAAGAAATTATATTACCTAATACAAACTTTATAGTTACGTTAAAGATATCCAAACAAAATGACTTCTATTACAGTAATAACAATTTTATATTTAAAATGAGGTTAGAAGACTTTTTAAATATGAAAAAAAATATTACAAAAGAAGGATACTCTTTTAAGAAAAATGATTGTACAGTAAACATTGTCATAGATATTTTCATAAAAAGGGCAAAAGACATGTCCCTGAATAAGAAATAAGAAGCGATATGACTTACTCTCTATTATTTCTAAGATTAATTTTTATTTAGCATGATTTAGTAGATGAAAGTTCCATAATCTAGCAGATAACAAATGAAATTTATCATCAAGATTATTAATTTTATTTCTATATATCACGAGCCGCACCATAACGTTTAATTCCGTCAATATCATGCTCAACAACAATTCTAAATGAGCTAACTATCTTATTTTAACTTTTTTGTTCTGGAGTTAATTTATTAGCTTTTGATTTTTTATGCGGAATTAAAGTATTAGTATGTTTATCTTAAATTCCTTTAAACCCAGTATCTCCACATATACAAGTATCTGGACTTATATTATCAATAAACCTTAATTTATCTAGTAGCTTTTTATCATGTCGCCTACCTGATTTGGTTGGAGATAAAAATAAAGCCTTTCTATCATGATCACAAGCAACTATATTTTTTCTAGTATAATTTTTCTTCTTACCTAAATATATTTTTTTTTGCTTTTTAGCATTTATAGGTCTTTGTACTGGGCGTTCAGCACCATCAATGAAAATATCTTTGATATGACCAAAACTATTATAATATACTATTCAAAATATAAAATCTTTTATTGATGGCTGTTATATTATCAACGGAACTAAAAGAATAGATATGCCATTGGTTGAATTTGATATTTATATGTGCGGGCCTAAAGTGTTACAATATATATTACAGAAAGCAATGATTGATAGTGGTGCAAATCCAGAACGTATATTCCAAGAGTCATTTGTAATAAATGGAGATAGCCAAGAACACAGTGAGTTAGAAAGTTCACAGGTAGTGTTTACAGCTTCAAATAAAGAAATAGAGTGGAAAGCTAGTGATAATTTAACGCTTTTAGAATTAGCTGAATCTGCTGGCTTAAAACCTGCAAGTTCTTGCCGTATGGGTGTATGTGAAACTTGTAGTGCAAAATTGATAGAAGGTAGTGTATATTATGAATTTAGTTTACCCACTAGATTGGAAAAAAATCAAGTATTACTTTGTCGCGCAAAACCAAAAACAAAACGTGTTGTAATTAAAGAAAAATACTAACTCTATTGGTACGGAAAGAAGCCATATAATCGAATGTGAATATATTCTAAACATGGTATGCTACATTAGCAAACGAAAACACAATGTGGAAACAGAAATATGAGTGAATTGCTATGCAAAGATATAAAGAGGTAGTAGCTAGATCCTATGTATTCCAAAAGTTTTAAAAAAACATGAGGCTAAGTTACCTATTTTGCTAACATTGAAAAACAAATCAAAAACCTTTAAAACAATAGTTTTTAAGAGAGAACTTAAGATATAATCAAGAGGAAATTCTGAAGGACTAGTAGAAGCTTTATTAGATAAAAATAAAAAATAACAAAAGAAAGACATTCTTTTAAGAAAATTTCCATAAAAAGGACAAAGAAATGTTAACTGATTCATTTGGTAGAAAATTTACATATTTAAGATTATCTCTAACAGATGTATGTAATTTTCGTTGTCAATATTGCTTGCCTAATGGTTATCAGGGAAAAGGAAAGAAAGATGATTTTCTAAACTTAACAGAGATTAAAAACCTTTTAAGAGCAATGAATGTGCTTCAAGTGCAAAAAGTCAGGTTAACTGGTGGAGAGCCTACTCTTAGAAATGATTTTTTAGATATACTTAATTTCATATCATCACAAGAAGGTATTAAAACAATATCTCTAACTACAAATGGCTATAGCCTTGTTAAGAATGTATCTAAATATTATGAATCTGGATTAAATAATATTACGATAAGTCTTGATAGTCTATTTGCAAATAAGTTTAGAGACATAACCCAAATGAACAATTTCTCAACTATCATGAAAGGAATTGAAAAAGCTTTAGAAATTGATTTTGATAAAGTAAAAATTAATGCTGTTCTATTAAAAGGCTACAATGATTCTAAAGAAGATATTAAATCTTTTTTTGACTATGTAAAGGATAAAAAAATAACTGTTAGATTTATAGAGCTTATGGAAACTCAGGATAATCTAAAATTACATAAAAAAAGTTTTATAACAACAAGTTATATTCGAGATAAATTAAGAGAAGAAGGATGGACTAGCTGTGCAAGAGAGTCATCCTCTGGTCCTGCAATTGAATATATGCATAAAGACTATGTAGGTAAAATAGGAATCATATCACCATACTCTAATATTTTTTGTGTTAACTGCAATAGAGTAAGGGTAAACTCAAAAGGAGAATTGTACACATGCCTTTTTGATAAGGCGAATGTTTCATTAAGAGAATATTTACAACATGAAAAACAACTCAAAGAGCTGTTAAAAATAATCAAAAATACCTACTCTTTAAAGAAAGAGTCCCACTATCTCACAGAAGGAATTATTGGTGACGATAAGCATTTTTCGACATTAGGAGGATAATTATAAATATGTTTAAGAAAATTTTATTGTTCATATTTGGTATAGCATTTATATTTACAAATGCTAGTGCAACAACTATTACTGTAGCTTGTGCTAGTAATTTTATAACTACTCTGCAGCAAGTAGCAAAACAATATAATACAACGCATAAAAATGTTGATATAGAAATTATTCAAGGATCTTCTAGTAAACTAGCAAACCAAATTAAAAATGGCATACCTATAGATATTTTCTTATCTGCTGATAAAAAGTATGCTGCTGCTGTTAGTAATAAAATATTTATCTATGCTTATGGCGAGCTAATTCTTACAGTAAATAAAAATAAAGTAAAAGAACAAGACAACCTTACTGCGCTTTTAAATGAAGTAGAAGATTCTAATCTTAAAATTAGTATTGCAAATCCTAACTTAGCTCCATATGGAAGTCATGCGAAGTCTTTTCTTATAGAGAAAAAGCTGTGGAATAACTTAATATCAAACCACAGGATAATTTATGGTGAAAATATTGGACAGGCTTTTAGTTATTTCATAACAAATAACGCTCCAATTGCTTTTATAGCAGACTCACAAGCAAAATTCTATAAGAAAGCAAACAAAGATCAATGGAATAAGAACTACAGAATATATAATTTAAACTCAAAGGCTAAATATATTGCTCAGTATGGTACAGTTATTTCTAAAGATAGTAAAAAACAAGCGCAAATAAATAGTTTCTTAGAATACCTATTACATTCTAAAAAATCTAAGCAAATAATAAAGAGTATGGGATATTCTATACCCAAATAGGTGAAAAATGGATTGGGCTGCTTTATATATAACTTTTAAGCTTTCACTGTTAACTACTATAATCTTATTATTTATAGGAGCATTATTAGCATATTGGCTTTCAAGAAAAAAAACCATTTTCAGAAACTTAATATCTATACTAGTAAATATACCTTTAGTTCTACCTCCTACTATTCTAGGGTTCTACTTTTTAGTTTTATTCAATCAAAATGGGTATTTAGGATCACTATGGTACTCCTTAACAGGAGGATCTCTTAACTTTAGTTTCAGTGGAATTTTGATAGCGTCTTTAGTATACTCTTTACCCTTTTCAATAGGACCTATATTAAATAGTTTTGAGAGTATTCCCAGAGAATTATTAGTAAATGCTGAACTACTCGGAGCTAATGTTTTCAGAAGGTTTTATACAATAATCTTACCTCTATCCATAAGAGGAATAATCTCTTCTGGAGTTCTAGTTTTTGCCCACACTGTAGGTGAATTTGGAGTCGTTCTAATGGTCGGAGGTAGTATACCAAATGAAACTAAAGTATTATCTATTGCTATATTTGAACAGGTTGAACAACTTAATTACCATCAAGCAAATCATATGTCTATAATACTTTTAATATTCTCATTTACTATATTACTTATTGTTCAACTATTAAATAATAAAAAGACCAATGCTTACTTTTAATATCTCTGACAATATCTCAAAGAATTTTTCTATTGATATACAACTTGACATATATGACTCCGAAGTAGTTACATTCTTTGGTGCATCAGGATCAGGGAAAAGTAGTATATTAAAAAGAATAGCAGGTGTTGAAATAGCAAAGAATTCTGGGATTAATGTAAATAATAAAATTTGGCAAGACCAAGATTATTTTCTGCCATTAATAAAAAGATCTTTAGGGTATGTAGCTCAAAAAGCATTATTATTTCCCCATATGACAGTAGAAAAAAACTTACAATATAATAAAGTTTCAAACAGCATTAACTCTATGGAAGAATTAATTAATTTGTTTGAAATATCAGATTTATTAAAATCTTATCCATCACAACTATCTGGTGGTCAGTTACAGAAAGTTGCTATTGCTCAAACTCTATCTACTAAACCTGAGGTTCTTATACTTGATGAATCTTTTTCTGGCATAGACTTTGAATCTAAGATAAAGCTAATGAAAAAGCTAAAAGACTACCTAAAAAGAAGTCAGATAATAACTCTACTAAGTACCCACGACTTTTTAGAAATATCTACATTCACTGATAAGGTTGTTATTATTGATAATGGAAATATTAGAAAAACTTACAAATCTAAAGGATTTATAAAAGAATACTATAAAAGCATTAACTTATAATTTTTTTACAAAGGGAATTTTAATGATTTTAAACTCTAGTGCATCATAGATAATTTTACCAATATATGGATCAACAAAACCACCAAGAAGTTTCAATACTTGAGTTGCTCCTATAGTAGCAACTGTTCCTACTAAAGGCCCTAAAACTCCTCTTAATTTTGGAGATACCACATCAGATTTTTCAGGAATTATTTTATGGATATCTCTATAGTTGATATTTGATTTATGATTATAAAGAGAGCATTCTCCATAAAATCTATCAACTGTTATTTGTATATAAGGTTTTTTTAACTCTATACAAGTATCACTAATAATATATCTAGAAGCGAAATTATCTGTACCATCTATAATTAGATCACAGTCCTCAAGCATATTTTTAGCATTATCAGCAGTAAGTCGCTCAGAATATACTGTAGTCTTTATATCACTATTTATAGAATATAACTTCTTAGCCGCAAGTTTACTCTTTAGTTGTCCTACTTCACTTTCTCTATATAAAACTTGTCTTTGTAAATTATGCAGTTCAACAATATCATTATCTATTAATACAATATTGCCAACACCTGCAGATGCCAAGTATAAAGATAATGGTGAACCTACTCCTCCAACACCTACAATAGCTACTTTTGAACTTAAAAGCCTTTGCTGAGTATCTTTATCAAACTTAGGTAAACACATTTGTCTACTATACTTATTCATATCCATTATAGTATGTCATCCTATTTTTCTTACAAAATGCTAAAAGCTTTATATTTGCCTTTCTTGCCATATCAACAGATAGCGATGATGGTGCTGATATAGCTACTAATATTGGAATTTTAGCATTCGCACATTTTTGAACTATTTCAAAAGAAACCCTACTACTAACTATGAGCATTTCTGCTGAACTTAATATATCTTCCTCAAGTAAAAAACCTATAACCTTATCAACGGCATTATGTCTACCGACATCTTCAAATACAGCTATTAATTCTCCTGATTTATTTACAGCACCTGCTGCATGCACACCTCCAGTTAGCTGAAATACCTTCTGATAACTATACATTGTTGTATAGAGATCACTAATAACATCCACACTTAGTTTTAACGCTGACTTTCTATTAACTGGTACAATGGACTTAAAGAGATTATCTAAATTTTCTTTACCACATACCCCACATGCAGAATTCATATTAAATTTTCTTGATATAAGCTCACTATTATTAATATCTAGACGTACTTTTACTATTGTTCCATTCTCAGTCTCCCTCTTCTTGAAGGATTTAAAAGATAGGTTTGTTATATTTTCAGCAAATAAAAGACCTCTAATAAGATATCTCTCTGTACCTGGAGTCTGCATAGTTATACTAAATTCAATATTATTAATAACAATCTGTAAAGGTCTCTCAACAGCAAGGACCTCTTCTCTAGTAACTAAAGAGTTTCTAAAATCTATAAATGCTTTATGGTACTTTATATTGGTAATATCATTATGTTTCATAAGAGTTTGAATAAATATCTAAAATCTACTGTTGTTTGGTTACTCTAACAGTTATCTCTTTGAATAACGCTTGATCACTTTGCGGACTAAAATCCACAATAGAGCATAAAGCAGTCATCTCAGGCATATACCCCATTGTAGAACCTCTAGGAATATTGTATTTGATGGCACTAAACCCTTTTAAAGTCCTTTCTTTACCATCTTTATCAATACTCGTTATTTCTACAAGATCAAATTCAGATAATCCTCTTTCTGTCAAATCTTCTTCGTTCATAAAAATAACCGTTCTAATATTCTTAATTCCTCTATAACGATCATTATTTGTATAAACAGTGGTATTCCACTGATCATGAGACCTCATAGTAGATAACATTAAATAACCCTTTTTAGGCACAATATTTTTGATCTTTGCATGAGAAAATTCCGCTTTTCCTGTTGGTGTCAAAAATACAAGTTCTCTTGCAGGTTGATTTAATCTAAAGCCTAAAGGTTCTCTTACTCGATTATTAAAATCCTCAAACCCTTCGATTGCTTCAGAGATTTTATCTCTAATAACATCGTAGTCAGCAGCATATTCATCCCACGGTGTTTTTGTATCTGGTAATGTTGCTTTAGCAACCTCAGCAATAATAGCAACTTCAGATAGAAGGTCTCCATTTATAGGTTTTTTCATTGGTTTTGATATATGAACCATTGACATTGAATCTTCTACTGTAACACCTTGTACACCATTTTCTTGCATATCTATCTCAGACCTAGCAAGACATGGTAGTATAAGTGCTTTCTTACCATGTATTAGATGGCTATGATTAAGTTTAGTACTTATCTGAACAGTAAGCTCACATTTATTAAGTGCTTTTGCAGTATACTCTGGATCTGGTGCTGCTTTAGCAAAATTTCCTCCTAGACCAAAAAATACTTTAACATCCCCTTTCATCATAGCTTGAACAGTATCAACTGTTCCATAACCATGCTTACGAGGAGAAACAATACCACATGCATCATCCATTCTTTTTAACCATTGTTCACTTGGTCGATTATTGATACCTAAGGTTCTGTTACCTTGTACATTACTATGCCCTCTTATTGGGCAGGGACCAGCACCTTCTCGTGCTATATTTCCTCTAAGTAAGAGTACATTTACAACCTCCCTAATAGTATCTACACCTTGATCATGCTGAGTAAGGCCTAAACACCAAGCAAATATAGAGGCATTAGACTCACGATAAATTTTTGTCATTTGAAGAATTATATCTTTATCGATCCCAGACTGTTCGATAATAAACTCCCATGATGTAGCTCTGCATATTCTCTCATACTCTTCATATCCACTAGTATGATTTCTTAAAAACTCATAATCAATGGCTCCTGAGTCTGTTTCAGACATTTCTATGAGAGCCTTTGACATTCCTCTTAATAAAGCAAGATCTCCGGCAATCCTAACTTGAACATCTAAAGTTGAAGCCTTAGTGGCTCTTAAAAGCATCATATCTTTAATTTCATGTGGTGTAATGGCTTTTCTTGCTGCACCCTCAATAAGAGGATTAATATGCACGACTTCTGTATCACTATGTTTTACAGCCTCAGTCAATGCGGTCAACATCCTAGGAGAATTTGTAGCAGAGTTTGTACCTATCAAAAATATAGCATCCGTTTTATGCCAATCTTGGAGATCAACTGTACCTTTACCTGTTCCAATAGAAGCTTTTAATGCTCTACCACTAGCTTCATGACACATATTAGAGCAATCTGGTTGATTATTTGTCCCATACTCTCTTGTAAGTAGCTGATATAAAAAAGTTCCCTCATTTGATAATCTTCCAGAGGTATAAAAACTTGCCTCATCAGGAGAATTTAACGATTGTAAAGTATTTCCTATTAGCTTAAGTGCCTCATCCCAGCTAATTTTTTCATATCTATCTGTCTCAGAATTATATTGCATCGGATGAGTGAGTCTACCAGATTTTTCAAGATCATAACAACTCCATTCTCTTAGCTCACTAACAGTATGTTCTTCAAAAAAATTAGGATCACAGCGACTTTTTGTCATCTCCCATGTAGCATGTTTAATTCCATTTTCACAAATATCCATTTTGAGACCTGTTTGGTCATCTGGCCAAGCACATCCTGGACAATCAAAACCTTTCGTTCCATGATTCATTTTAAAAATAGCTTTCACAGCATTTACTGGCTCTCTAGCTTTTAGTATTGTATTACCTACACTAAAACTTGCTCCCCAGGATCCTGTCGCACCTTTATAATCTTTATGAGAAGGCTTTAAACTAGTCCTATGACCTTCGCCAACAGCTTGCCCATTATCTAAGAATTTTTGCATAGATACTTACCTCATACTTAATAAAACACTCGTGACTAAATGTTTTAGATGCAAAACTCTTGAGATATAACATCGGTATAAAATATAACTTCACTTAGTGATGTTAATAGAGTTATCTAAACCACTATCACCCTACTGCAAAATATAAGTATATCATAAATCATACTATTAACTTTAGCTTATATAGCTAGCTGAAAGGTCGTATTATCTAGTTTTTATTTAATCTAAGTCATTTAGGATTTATAGTTATAAGAAAAATTTTACTGCAAATTATCTAAAACTAAGTCTTCAAGATAATAAATATGTTTCATTTTTTCATCTTTAGACTTTCTATCTGAGCTAAGATATACACCAAGATAAACATTATTATCCCTTTTAAGGGCATAAAATGTAACTGGCTGGTTATATTTGTTTGAAAAAGTCCATACTGTTGATTTTTCACTACCATAATCATCACCCTTAATTTCAAATTCCTTTGGATGTTTTTTAATAGCTTCTTTTATAGCATCATAAACTTGCTTAACTGTTATTCCTTGCTCCATTTCAAGGCTATTAATGTCTCCATTTACACCGAAAAGACCATCATGAGCTGCTACGCTCCCTCCAGCAAAAGGAATACATCCAGATATAGCTAAAATTAGAGTTAAACCTAAGATAATTATTATTTTTTTCATCTATAAAGTCCTATCACAAAATAGTATCCGAGGACAACAGCAAATAAAGACACCAACACACTTACAAGAATATATCCTAAAGCTATAAAAACCTCTCCTCTTTGTAATAAGTTTAAAATATCTAGGCTAAAACTAGAAAAGGTTGTAAAACCTCCTAAAAATCCCGTAACAAAAAAAGATCTTACATAAACAGATACATCTTCATTAAATAGTTTTGTCTCAAGTAAAAAAGCAGCTATGATACCTATAATTAATGAACCAATAATATTACAAAATAAAATTCCTAAAGGAATCTGTTCTGAGATACTTGCTGTTGCCTGAGTTAATG
Organism: Francisella halioticida; assembly: GCF_002211785.1. NCBI lineage: Bacteria > Pseudomonadati > Pseudomonadota > Gammaproteobacteria > Thiotrichales > Francisellaceae > Francisella > Francisella halioticida. Next base: position 196,360 of record NZ_CP022132.1, on the reverse strand, counting down.
CAAACCTAGTCATCGCACCAAGACCTCCACCAACTCCTACTAGCAATAATAAAGTCTCCATCTAACTCTCCAATATTTTATATGCGCCCAATTCTATCATTTTTTGAGCTAATTGTTTACCTAAAGCCGAAGGATTCTCTCCGGATATAGTATGTCTTAATATATGACTTCCATCACTACTAGCAACAATTGCCGTAAGGGTTATTTGTTCATTTATTATTTGAGCATATGCCCCTATAGCAACATGGCAACCACCTTTTAGCTCTTCATTAAAAGCTCTCTCGGCATTAGCAACAATGTGGCTTTCTATACAATTAAGCTTCTGTAAAACTTCACAAAGCTCTCTGTCTCTTTCCAAAGCCTCTATAACCACTATGCCTTGACCTACTGCTGGTAATGATATTTCTATAGGTATAAACTGCCTTATTCTATATTGTAGTTCCAAGCGAATAAGTCCAGCACTTGCTAAAATTATAGCATCATAATTTCCTGCATCTAGCTTAGTTAACCTTGTTTGTACATTACCTCTTAGATCCTTTATAACAAGATCTTTTCTGTAATTAAGCAACTGGGCTCTACGACGTAAACTAGATGTTCCAACAACAGCTCCCTGCGGTAGTTCATCTATACAATTATAATTATTTGAAACAAATGCATCTCGAGGATCTTCTCTTGGCATAAAACTTGCTAAACAAAAACCTTCTGGCAATTCATAGGGAACATCTTTGAGAGAGTACACAGCTATGTTAGCTTTATTATTTTGCATTGCAATTTGTAGCTCTTTCATGAAAAGAGCTTTACCGCCAATTTTATTAAGAGGTTTATCAAGAATAATATCGCCTTGAGTTTTCATTGTACTCACTCTACAAGAAATATTTAATTCTTCTTCTATTCTATCTCTGACAAAGTTTGTCTGCCATAATGCTAGCTTACTATCTCTACTAGCTATAATTATTTCTTTCATATATTAAACGTCTTTGCTATAAAATTAGATATATCTTTTATTTCTTCTATACATACAGAATGTTGCATATCAGAGTAATGCTTATACTCATTACTAAAGCCACAACCACTTAGTTTTGAAGATAAGTCCTTACCTAATACTTCAGGTAATACTTGATCATGTGTGCCATGGCATACAAGTGCTAAAACATTTTTATTTACATCTGTAAGTTTATCTTTAAAACTATCCCAAGCTGGTAAATATGTTGATAATGCTATCAGACCTGCAAATTTACGTTTGGATAGAATAGTTGTGTAAGTTACAATAACACCGCCTTGTGAGAAACCTACTAAGATAATATTTTCTGTAGCTATGCCTTGCTTAACTTGCTGATCTATTAGGTCATTGAGCTTATCTATAGATACATTTATACCGTCAATATCAACAACTCTATTCAAGCTATCTGCATCTAATGATTTAATATCATACCAGGCTCTCATTTGCATACCCATATTAATAGTTACAGGCATAACATCTGCATGCGGGAAGATAAAACGAATATTATCTAAAGGTACATCAAGATGATCAACAATATCTACAAAATCATGCCCATCTGCTCCAAGACCATGTAGCCAAATAATACAGAACCTTGCATCATTTTTTGGTTCAATTAATTCATAATTCATAATTTTTTTAAAAATTCTAAATATTAACCGAAATGATACATTAATTTATATGATTTATTAACTGTTAGAAAACATAAATAATATTAAAAGCCTTACATACTAAGTAATTAGCCGAGGGAAAATTATTTATAATAGTTGTGGATAAACATGTTTACATATACATGAAACTTTTGTTAAGAACCTTTACTTTTTTTACAAAAAAATAAATATTAAAGACCTCAAACCCTTATATATCAATAGATACAGAAAATAAATAAAATATAAACAAATACTTTACTTAATTTTTTTCAGCCTGTGGATAAAACTGTGGATTTATTGTTAGAATGTGGTTAATTTTCTTCTATAACTTTAAAGAAAGCTTCTTGTGTTACAAGGTTTACAGAGGTGTTTTGCAATTTCAAATTATCATTTAACTCATACTTAGCATTTACAGAAAGTTTTTTCGTCATCGCCAAATCAGCTATAGAAACCATCAATCTACCTCTTTCTAGTTTCTCTATAACTGTTGCTTCAAATTCTAAATTTGGATTCTGCATCAAATAAACTAATTTCCAATGAGAATTAGAAAAACGTTCAGTTTGTCTATTCGTTTTAATAGGAATGTCAACTTGAGCAATCATATTATCAACATCATCTGTTTGTAATAATATCTTTTGACTTAAAAAGCGTCTAAGTTGATAGTGAACAAGTAAATCAAGATATCTTCTTAATGGACTTGTTACCTGTACATAAGTATCTAATCCCATTCCAGCATGTTTTGCAGGAGTAGTTGAATATTTACCCCTTTGTAGTTTCTTACGCGTAGCAAACATATCTGCGATTGAATCAAGATTTTCTAAATAATCTTGCTCAAGGTCATGTTCAGGCTGTGTTGAAAAAGGCACTACAATATTGTTTTTTATGCAAAACTGACCTACCGCAACACCAGCCATAAGCATAGTGTCTCTTATAAGAGTGCGTGACTTTAACCTTGGTAAACCTGTTAGTTTTACATTTCTATTATCATCTAGAATTACTTTTATCTCAGGAAAATCAAGTTCTACAGCTTTTTGAGACACACGCTTCTGTGTGAAGTACTTTGCATAAGTAATAATATCCCCAAGCTCTAACTCTTCAATACTATTCTCCGCAAATTCATATGAATGTCTAGTTACCTTTATTTTACTAAAACATATCTCAATATCTTGAATATCACCTTGCTCATTAACTTTAAAACCTACAGATAAAGCAGGAGAAATAGCTTTTAATCCTAGCCCTAGCTCTTGGGTTGTTTTTTCAGGTAACATCGAAACTATATTTTCTGGAACATAAAGGTTTGAACCTCTTGCTCGAGCTTCCAAGTCTACATCATCACCAAAACTTATGCTTGATGAAGCGTCAGCTATATGTACCCATATCTTATTTCTATCAAAGTCCCAGCTAATAGCATCGTCAGGATCATTACTTCCTTCATCATCAATTGCATAAGCTATTAAATGTGTTAAATCAACTCTATCGCTATCTGAATCAACATTATATTCAAACTTTGCAGGATTGTTTTCTAATTCTGCATCATATCTATATAAATATGGATTATAGAATTCATCCCAATAGCCTATGTCTAATAGAAGCTTATAAGCACTATTCTCAGACTCTTCCATATTAAGATATTTAAATAAACGACAATGTGGGCTTTTTAATGTCGCAAGCGCTGCAATTTCTTTCAAAAACTTCTCATCTTGTGGAGCATAGCTTTTTTGCTTTACTCTCTCTACAAAATCATTAAGTTCTTGTTCCTTTTTCTGCTTTTCCTGTCTTTCATTAGTAATTCCATCACGCTTTTCAACAGAATGAATAACTATATTAAAGCTCTCATCAAAACTAAAATATTCACCTTGAAACACTAGCAACCAAATAGTATAGGCTTCATTTACACCAATACGTTCAAATAAAAGTTCGCTTAATTCTTCTATAGTTGTATTTTCTTGCTCTTGCAATAGTTCCCAAGTCATTTCTAACTCAGCAATTACCAACTCTTCCAAGCTATCAAGCTCAAAATCTCTATCAGCCTGTACAAGCAATTGAACGTTTTTAGGTGGTAACTTTATATTCTTACCATCTAAGGTTTCAATTTCTATTTTTTTATCTAAAACATCAATAACCTTAGCGGGTTTTGATTTAAAAATGACTAAAGAATTTTTTTGCATGAAAAATTTATTTTAATAGTTGGTTAGTTTTATTTTGACTCTTCTTTCTTAACAGTTATACCTAACTCATTAAGCTGTTCTAAAGAAACTGTAGATGGAGCTTCGGTCATTAAACAACTCGCCGTTTGAGTTTTAGGAAATGCTATTACATCACGAATATTTGTAGTGCCTGTCAAAAGCATAATAAGCCTATCAACACCAAATGCTATACCACCATGTATAGGAGTTCCATAAGATAGAGCATCAAGCATGAAACCAAATTTCTCACGAGTTTCTTCATCAGGGATGCCTAACAAATTAAATACTTTCACTTGGATATCTTCTTTATGAATACGAATAGATCCACCACCAACTTCGTAACCATTGATAACCATATCATAAGCTCTAGACATTAACTTCTCTGGGTCAGTATTTACTAATTCTTCAACAGACTCAATACTCGGTGCTGTAAATGGATGATGCATTGCATATAAACGATTATCATCCTTTTCAAACATTGGAAAATCAACAACCCATAAAGGAGCCCAATCTTTATCAAACAATTCTAAATCTTCACCAACTTTAGTTCTTAAAGCGCCCATTGAATCATTTACAATCTTAGTTTTACCTGCTCCAAAGAATAATAAATCTCCCTCTTTAGCACCAGTCTTTTTAATGACATTAAATAGTGCATCTTCAGATATGTTTTTAACAATCGGAGATTGAAGACCATCTTTACCTTGAGATAATGAATTAATCTTAATATAAGCAAGACCTCTAGCACCATATATACTAACAAACTTAGTATACTCATCAATCATCTTACGTGTTAGCTTGTCATTGCCTTGGGGAATTTTCATAGCTATCACACGCGATTCTGGATCATTTGCAGGCCCTGAGAAAACCTTAAACTCTTCTTTTTGCATATCTTCTTTGATATTTACAAATTCAAGGGGAATTCTTAAATCTGGCTTATCTGAACCATATTTATCCATAACATCAGCAAAGCTTATCACTTGGAATGGTGTATTAAACTCAATCCCTATAACCTCTTTGAATAATCCTGTGATCATTTTTTCCATAGTAGACATGATAAATTCTTCATCAATAAATGAAGCCTCGATATCTATCTGTGTAAATTCAGGCTGTCTGTCAGCTCTTAAATCTTCATCACGGAAACATTTAACAATCTGATAATATCTGTCAAAACCAGATACCATCAAAAGCTGCTTAAATAGCTGTGGCGATTGTGGGAGTGCATAAAATCTACCATTAAAATTACGACTTGGTACAAGGTAGTCTCTAGCGCCCTCTGGAGTCGCTTTTGTTAAAAATGGAGTTTCAATATCTAAAAAGCCATTATCATCCAAAAAGTTACGTACATAGCGAATAGCTTTTGAACGCGTAATTAATTTATTTTGCATTTCTGGACGACGTAAATCTATATAACGATACTTAAGCTTAATGTCCTCACCAGTAGCCTGGAAATCATCTAACTGAAACGGAATAGTTTTAGATTTGTTGATAATTTTAATAGTATCACCAATTATCTCTATTTTTCCACTTGCTAAATTTTTATTCTCTTGACCTTCTGGTCTTAAATTAACTATACCTTCTGCTTGAATCACAAATTCAGATCTTACACTATCAGCAACACTAAAGTTTGTATTGTCTGGATTAAAAACTAACTGAACAAGCCCTGTTCTATCTCTTATATCTAAAAATATAACTCCGCCATGATCACGACGTCTGTGAACCCAACCACAAACCGTAACTTTTTGGTTTTCTAACCTTTCATTAATATCTGAACTATAGTGCGTTCTCATTTAAAATAATCCTTTAAAATTTTTTATAAATAAATAGACAAAATTTAATCACTATATTATAGCAAGAAATAATAAAGAAGACTAAAGTGATCTAAACAAAAATTAATTAATTATAAAAAAATTCTCTACACATCAAAATTTAAAACCAAATTTAGGCAAAATCTTTACAAAACAAAATTTATAGTAATATACTTTGTAATAACTATTACTTTTATTCAAACTTATAAAACATGCAGAATATAGAAAATATTAAGCTTGATTATTTAAGCTTAGACGACTATCATGAGCTTAAAGAAGCTATGATAGAAGTTTATAATAACGTCAGAAACCCATACTGGGAAAATCATGAAATAAACACTCTAATAAAAAAATTTCCTGAAGGACAAGTAGTAATTAAGGTTAATGATCAACTAGCTGGATGTGCATTATCCATTATTGTTGACTATAAAAAATTTGGTCACAAGCACACCTACAGAAAAATAACAGGTGATGACACTTTTAGCACTCACAATGATGACGGGAATGTTTTATATGGTATAGATCTATTTGTTAAGCCTGAATTTAGAGGTATGCGCTTAGGTCGTAGATTATATGACTATAGAAAAGATTTATGTGAAAGATTAAATTTAAAAAGTATAATTTTTGGTGGTCGAATACCTGGATATCATGAGTATGCAGATAAAATGTCTCCTCAACAATACATAAATAAACTTAAAAGACAGGAGCTCCATGATCCTGTTCTACGTTTTCAATTAAGTAATGATTTTCAACCAGTCAGAATAATTAAATCCTATTTAGATGGTGATACAGAATCTAATGATTATGCCGTTTTACTTAAGTGGACAAATATATATTATGAAGAAGATCAAAAAGAAGCAGTCCCTGTCAAAAAAGATGTTCGCTTAGGATTGATCCAATGGCAAATGCGTCCATATAAAGGTTTAGACGAGTTAATGCAACATGCTGAATACTTTGTAAATGCAGTTTCAAACTATAGATCTGACTTTGCGTTGTTCCCTGAGTTTTTCAATGCTCCACTTATGGCTGAGAATAACCATTTATCAGAATCTGAGGCAATTAGAGAGCTTGCTGAACATACCCAGTTTATTACTGATAAGTTTTCTGAATTTGCTGTGACATACAACATAAATATCATAACAGGAAGTATGCCTGAAATGAAAGGTGAACGACTATACAATGTTGGTTACCTGTGTCGTAGAGACGGTACTGTAGAAAAATATGAAAAACTTCACGTAACTCCCGATGAAGCTATGGTATGGGGTCTACAAGGAGGTGACAAACTAGAAGTGTTTGATACTGACTGTGGTAAGATAGGTATTCTAATTTGCTATGACTCAGAATTTCCAGAACTAAGTAGAATATTAGCTGAAGATGGTATGGATATTCTTTTTGTCCCTTTCTTAACAGATACGCAAAATGGATTCTCTAGAGTTAGAAACTGTGCTCAGGCAAGAGCTATTGAAAATGAATGCTATGTCGCCATTGCAGGTAGCGTTGGTAACCTGCCAAATGTACACAATATGGATATCCAATATGCTCAATCCATGGTATTTACACCATGTGATTTTGCTTTTCCTCCTACAGGAATAAAAGCAGAAACGACTCCAAATACAGAAATGATTTTAATTGCTGATGTTGATATTAATTTATTACGTGAGCTTAATCAATTTGGTAGTGTTAAAAATCTAAGAGATAGAAGAAAAGACTTATACATACTAAAGCGCAACGACTGAGAATTATAATATTAGCTGTCTAAGTCTTCCATTTAGATATGGCGATAAAATAAAACAACTGTAGCACCACTGTAGCACCACACCCTAATAGGGTAAAATAACCAAATGCTTTTGAATAAGTATATATTGTATCGACTGGTGGAAGTGTTGCAGATTTATCACTACCACTAATCAATATTCCAAAACTAGCAGCTAAAAAGTTAGCAAATGCTGAGCTTAAAACCCACACTCCCATAAAAAAACCAACCATCTTCTTGGGGTGAAACGATACTAACCATCGCTAAGCCTATTGGTCCTATAAATAATTCTCCTAGAGCCTCAAAAAGATAGCTTAAGTTTATCCACCATGATGAGACTATCCCGTTCTCTGCTGTCAAAGGAATCGCTACTACTAAAATAAAGAAGTGATCATACCCTTCTATTTGGGACACTTAGGTGTTAAGAAAAGGAGACAAGATGAGATATACAAAAGAGTTTAAAGATGAAGCTGTTAAATTATGTTTACAACCAGATGCAAATAGACGAGAAATAGCAGATAATTTAGGGGTTAAATATAAAACCATTTGCAGTTGGATATCCAAAGCCATGTCAAACCCTCAGAAAGAAATAAAGATAGATTATAAAACGCAGTACCAGCAACTATCTTTTGAAAATACTGATTTGAAGAAAAAACTCAAACAGGCAGAAACAGAGCGTGAAATACTAAAAAAGTCAGCAGCGTACTTTGCAAAGCAAAATCTGTAAGGTACGCCTTTATTAAGGAGCATTATAAAGTTATGCCAGTAACAACACTATGTAAATCTTTGAATGTGAGCACATCTTCATATTACAGATGGATTCATAAACCTATAGGTAAAAGGCAATATAATGATGCTGAACTAGATGATGCTATTTTAATGAACATAAATCTAGATATGGAAGTGTTAGGATATACAAAGAGCTTAAAGATATGGGTTGGAAAGTTACTCAACCTAGAGTATCTAAACGTATGAAATTACTTGGTTTACATGCTAAAGCGGCTCGTAAGCATAAGAAAACTACAGATTCTAACCACAACAAACATGTTTATGATAATTTATTAGAACAAAACTTCACTGCTTTATCTGTAAATCATAGGTGGGTTACAGATATAACTTATGTACCTACACAAGAGGGGTGGCTGTATCTTTGTGTGATTATAGATTTATTCTCAAGATCAGTTATTGGTTGGGCAATGGATTCTAGGATGAAAGCGGATTTAGTTTGTAATGCTTTAAATATGGCATTCTTTAGAAGAAATTTTCCTAGTGGTGTGATTATACACTCTGATAAAGGGTCACAGTACTGTAGCAAACAATATCAAGACATTATTAAAGAACACTGGCTACTATCAAGTATGAGCTCTAAAGGATGCTGTTACGATAATGCTGCTTGTGAAAGTTTCTTTGGAACTTTAAAAGTAGAGTTAGTACATGATGAAAGCTATAAAACTAGAGAAGAAGCTAAACTATCAATATTTGAATATATTGAAGCTTACTATAATACAAAAAGGAGACATTCTACAATAAATTATATGACTCCATATCAATTTGAATATATAATGGAAAATGAAGTAGTAAACTGTCACAAATTGACGGGGTAGATCACTTGCAGGGATACTAAAACCAAATATAACTCTATTAACATTCCTTTCTGTAAAAACATTCATCATTCCACCACTTTGCTGTAACAAAATCATAAATATCATATAGAAAATTGTTAGCGTAACAGTAATATAGATTCTGCTTCTATCATCTGCTGCTGAAATTCTAACAAAATATAAGATTATTAATAACATAACTGATCCTATCAAGTATAAGACTCTACTTGCCCAGATAGGATATGCTAATAAAACAAAAATAAAACTAGTCAAAGCACATAATATTATTGCTGTAGCTGCCCAAAATAGGTAGGTTTTTACCAAAGATTTTGTATTTTCTTTAATATCTTTATAATGCTTTGAACCTTTTATAAATATTAATAAACCTGCTAGCATACCTATTCCAGCAATTCCAAATGCTAGATTCCAACTAATTGTAACGGCAATATAAGAACAAATAATTGGTGCTGTTATAGCTCCAATATTCATACCTATATACAGCAAAGTAAAACCTTCATTCCTCTTATATTCAGTGTTTGTAAAAAGTGCCCCAGTTATAGCTCCAATACTAGGTTTAAATAAACCTGTACCAATAATCACAAAACTTAAACCTAAGAAAAAATATATATGCTGTGAATTAGGAATAATCATTACAAAATGTCCTAATGCTATTAGTAAGGCACCAATAATTATAGATCGATATTGGCCAATATACTTATCTGCAATTATTCCTCCAACTATTGGTGTACCATATACCATCGATGCATATGCTCCATAAATAAGATAAGTCTTTGCATCAGAAATGTCAAAAAACTTAAACAAATACAATATCAATAATGCGGTAATCCCATAATAACTAAATCTCTCCCACAGCCCTGCTAAAAATAGATAAACCATTCCTTGAGGATATTTAGATGGCTTGGCTGTAGTTAATAGCTCCATCACTATCACTCCTTGCCGTTGCTTTAGTAAGTGCTTGCTCTATATCATCTTTTAGATCATCAACATCTTCTATACCTATTGAAAGTCTAATCAATCCATCACTTAAGCCTTGCTCAAGTCTAACTTCTCTAGGAATTGATGAATGAGACATTAATGCTGGAATCGATGATAAGCTTTCAACTCCACCTGCACTTACCGTTATAGCAAATAGTTTTAACTCCTCTAAAAATACTTTAACTAAATTATCACTTACTTTTAATTCAAGACTTAAAACTCCACCAAAACCTTTCATTTGTTGCTTTGCAAGATGATAGTCTGGGCTACTCTCTAGACCAGGATAATACACTTTCTTAACCAACCTATGTTGTTCCAGCCATCTTGCTATAGCTAGAGCATTATGATTATGTTGTCTTACTCTTAGTGCTAATGTTCTTAGCCCCCTAGTAGCTAAGAAGCTATCAAATGGGCTAGATACAGCACCACCAGCTAAATGAACAAGATCCAGTTTATTGATTAACTCATCATCATCTTTTACAACCACAACCCCACTAATCACATCCGAATGCCCACTTATATACTTCGATGCAGAATGAATAACTATGTCGGCACCAAAAGCAATAGGTTTTAAATTATAAGGAGTAGCAAAAGTATTATCTACAACTAGTATCAAATCATATTTATTACAAAACTGACTAAGTTCTTCTAAATCAACAACTCTTAATAGCGGATTAGATGGTGTTTCAACCCATACCATCTTAGTATTTCCTCTAAGACTGCCCTCTAAACTATCTATATCTCCTAAATTGACATATGTTGCTTGAAGATCCGAGGAGTATTTTTTAACTTCCTCAAATAATCTATAAGTTCCTCCATATAATGAATCTGCTTCTATTATATGACTATCTACAGCCAAAATATCTAGTATTGCATTAATTGCAGCAACACCAGATGAAAAAGCGTAACCTTTTTTTGCTCCTTCTAACTCAGCTACAGCATCTTCATATCCAGTTCTAGTTGGATTGCCAACTCTACCATATTCAAAAGCTTTTTCGCCACCTGGGCTTTGTTGACGATAAACTGAAGATGTATAAATAGGTGTAGTTACTGCCCCTGTTACTGAATCGCCCGGATTACCAGCATGAACGGCTAAAGTATCTATTTTAGAATTTATAATGGTCATATATTTGCTCCCATAGTTTTCAATTGCTAAAACGATGAGAATAACATTGTCATACTTTCGCTTTAGCAGATTTAGTTTAGAGCCCGCAATTTGAAAATAAATCAGCGTGTTATTTTTATATTGTTACTTTATGCTTTATTACCATACTCTTGCATATGTTTTGCCGTACGTTTGTTAGTTCCATACATAAAGTGATTTTCCATTTTCTCTAAATACTTACTTGCTGGTACTTTTAAACCAACTGCATCAGCAACTTCTCGAATGAGCATAGGGCTAGCGCCACAACACACTCCCAGATAATTAATCCCTAACTTATATGCTTTCTCCGCAAAGTCTCTAATCTCATAACGATTGCAATATAAAGGATCTAAAGCTGTAGGGAAAGTTCTACCATGAGGAGCTGGACAACCACAATGATTATCATCAGGTAAATTAAAGAATGTCGGATGCTCATCTGTGGTTCTATATGGTATTGGTAGTCCTGCAACATGACATTTTACAGCATCACGAATTTTTTTAAGATCCGGAAGCATTGTTTGAGGCCCTCGGAAACAATTCATGCCTACTACATCAGCTCCACGCTGTTCTAGTTCTTTACAAGTATCTACAATACTCCATCCATCACGCATTTTATTTTCACCCATTGGTGCAACAGTAATAACAGATGGTAACCCCGCTTTTTTCATAATTTCTAAAGCTGCAAATGCTTCTTCTGCATAGTAGAATGTTTCACCAATTAGCAGATCAGCACCTTCTTCAGCAGCCCAACCAATCATTTCATTAAACATTCTCTTAACTTCCTTCTGAGACTCCTGATCACCTTGCTTCCAAATATTTGAGTTAGAAACATTTCCGGCTAACAAGTTTGGTTTTAAGCCCTCAGGCGTTGAATCAGCAACTTTTTTAGCAATTCTTAAAGCTTCTCTATTTAATGGCTCAAGTAGATGTTCTTTACCTATAACTCGCAATTTTTCTCTATGTCCATTATAGGTAAATGCTTCAACAATATCAGAACCGGCGTGTTGAAACTCTCTATGCAAGCTCTCTAAAACTTCAGGATTTTCAAGCGATACCATTGGTACAAACTCACCTGATGCTAAATAACCACGACGCTCTATTTCAAATAGGAAACCTTCTGCACAAATTACGGGACCCTTATCAAGTCTCTCAAGTAGATTCTCTTTCTTCATTTTGGATAATCTCCATGTTTTAGTTAATAAACAAACTTTCTGAATATTAGCAAAAAGCTTCCTACTAAAACGATCAACAAGACTTAAATAGAAGAAATGCTCGCTTTAGCAGGATTTATAAAGCGCTCGCAATTTGAAGTAAATCAGCGCTATGTTTCAAACGTTACACATTTACAACAAAATAAACAATAATTTAACAGCGAATTTTTATACTTTTTAAAAATTTTTAAAAGCTTATTTCCTATCAAATAAAGAAAATAGTGAAATAATGTATATCACAACCAGTATATAAAATGGTGCTGCTATAATTTTTAAGTCTACAGCTAGATAAGCAAATAGTATTGGTAAACCTCCTGTAAAAATTGCCATAGCTAAATTCTGAGTAATTGCTAAACCACTAAATCTTTGCTCCTTTTTAAATCTATTTAACACCACACACATATAGTTAGCATTAATTAAACCATTTGCAAATGCAAAAGGAACTATAAACACTAAAATTAAAGATCCTTTTAAAATTAAACTTACCGCCAACGGTACAATTAATATTAATGCTAATATTATACCTATAGCTTGAGTAGCTATATTTCCAATTCTATCTGCAACTCTCCCCCCAACTAATACAGATATAGCGTAAATAACTATAGTTACCAGTACATAAATAGATGTCGTATTTTTATCAAAGCCCAGGCATTTTTGACAATATGTTGGTAGAAATACGATAAACATTGCTAAAAACACAGTACAAGAAGAAATTGTCAGTATAGATTTCAATGATAATCCCAAATGATTTTTTAACAACTCTAGTAATACAAAGCCTCTTGATTTACTAGGCTCAATGGCTAAAGTTTCACCTATCGAAAAGCGCCAAAAATAACTAAATAATACGGCAATACCACCAAAAGCAAAAGCTAAGCGCCAGCTATAGGCAAAAAACTGCTCATTTGTAAGCACAAGGCTAAGTAAATAATATGCTATTGATCCTAATATCATCCCAGAAGTTGCACAAAATATAACTATTGAAGTGAAAAAATTACGTCTAGGAGAAGGTTGTTCATGCACTAATAATACAGCAGCTGTTAATTCTCCTCCAAAAGAAAACCCTTGCACTAGTCGGCATGCAGCTAATATTAAAGGTATAAATATACCCAAAATATTACTACTTGGTAGCACTGATATTATCAAAGATGATACTCCTATTAGGATAACTGTCCACTTAAATGGTACTTTTCTACCGTATTTATCGCCAAGGTTACCCCAAAATATAGCGCCTATTGGTCTAGCAAAATATCCAGCACCAAAAATAGCAAAAATTAAAATAAGTGAATTATTAAGCGATTCTTGATGTAAAAGTGACATTGATATCTGAAAAGCAAATAAGCCAAATATATGAAAGTCAAACGTTTCAAAAGCACTTCCAAGACTTGAAACCAATATAGATTTAGTACGCAAAACAGCTCCTTATAAATTACAGTTTAATTTACCTATATAACTAAACAAAACCTATTACTCAAATCAAGATACTATAAGTTAATAAAAATTATTTATTATGTATTTTCTCTAACTCAATAATCATGCTATCTAACTGATTAGAAAATTTCTTAAGAGCATCACTATCTATACCTTTTAGAGATCTTTTCCAATTTTGATTGATAAAATATTGTATCTGAACAGAAAACTTCTTTCCTGATGAAGTAAATTCAAACTGGGCAAACCTTTTATCATTATTGTTGATTGAGCGACTTAATAGCTCTCTTGAAATCAAACTATTAATAGCTCTAGTAATACTTTGTGGTTCAGCACGCATATATGCTGAGATTTCAGATTTGGAAGACCCTTTAGGTAAACAAGAGACAGTATGCATAACCATAGCTTCAGTATATGTTAGATTAGCTTGCTTTGAGAAATCTATAAAAATTTTATACCACAAGGCATTTATTCTTCTCCAACGCTGATTTAGGTCAGTAAATTCATTTATAGACATACTAGGTTCTATTATTTGATTAATAAAAACAATAATAATAACTTAAAGATTCTAAGTCGATGATTTTATTATATTAAATCTAAATAATCATATAAAAATTATTTTTCAACCTAAATAATGAAGCATTGCTTCATAGTAGGAAAAATGATATTATTCAATCCATCGAACAAAATACAAAAAAATCGGTATGGAAGTATCATTATTAAATAAAATATTAATGCAACAAGAGTCACCTTTTTTTCATAAAAGATGTTAATGGTAAATATTTATACATTAACTATGAAGCTGCTAAACTTGCAGGTTTGGATCCTGATAAATTCATTGGTCAAGATGACATTGAAATATTTGGTAAAGAAACTGGCAATATTTATCGTGAAAAAGACCTAGCTGTTATTCGTGGAGAAATTATTAACCCAGTTGATATATTTATAAATGCCAATGGTGAAAAAAAAGCTTATTTTATAGCTCGTCAAAAAGTATATAATAAGCAAACTCAACTTATCGAAATATCTGGAATAAGTGTTGATATTACTGAACACTTAGATGCAATAGCATCAATTAAACTTAAGTCGCTAAGATGATTAAAACCTTAAGCTAAAGAGATATATGTTTAGAGTATTATTCCTTGATAAAAACAACTATATTTTTGCAACCACAATAACCTTATCTGTTTTGTTATCAAGCTTTTTCTCTTTTTATTACTACAATGGCAATATAATGTTTGTCACCTGGGCCTTTATTTTTGGTCTTTTTTTAGCATATTATCGATTTGGGGACTCTAAATTTAAGCAAATCAAATATTTATCAACCTATACTACAGTAACTTTTATTGTAATTTTTATAGCTGCGATTATAAGCACAATACACAATCCTTTTTTTAAAGAGTTACTACGTACAATCTTGGTGTTTTGTTGCATATATTCTCAAAGGTTTTTCAAAGGTCAGCGTCTTGTAGGGTTATTCCTAATTATTTACGCTTTGTTCTTTTTTTATATTTACCCAAATCTAAACTACAATAATTTTTTTATAAAAAATAAATATTGGCTATCTGGATTAATTATTGGTTATATTTCTACAAGTATTTTCACATTAATTCTACCTAAAATAAAAATACAAATACAAATACAAATACCAAATAGAAATAAAACATTATCAAGCAATCAGTAATACTAACTATTCTAATATCTTTAGTTTACTGTAGCTCACATATCATAGCCTTTACAAATCCTGCCTGGATATGCTATTCAATAATTATAGTTTCATCAGGAGACCCTAAAAAAACTTTAAAAACTTCTTTACATCGTTTTTTTGGTACAGTGATCGGTGCTTGTATAGGCATAATATTAGCTTACCTAGTTTTTAATGAATCCTATTACTTTTCGGTATATTCATGTTTTATTTTCATTTTTTAACATATTTCATTATTAATCATCACTATGGTATTGGAATTGGTTTTGCAACTATTTGGCTAATAACAATTTTTTATTTCTTAACCCCAAGCATCTCTCTTAATACATTTATACTAGCTAGAGTTCTAGATACTACTCTGGGGTGATCTACCCCGTCAATTTGGGACAGTTTACTACTTCATTTTCCATTATATATTCAAATATTGATAGTTTAGCTTCTTCTCTAGTTTTATAGCTTTCATCATGTACTAACTCTACTTTTAAAGTTCCAAAGAAACTTTCACAAGCAGCATTATCGTAACAGCATCCTTTAGAGCTCATACTTGATAGTAGCCAGTGTTCTTTAATAATGTCTTGATATTGTTTGCTACAGTACTGTGACCCTTTATCAGAGTGTATAATCACACCACTAGGAAAATTTCTTCTAAATAATGCCATATTTAAAGCATTACAAACTAAATCCGCTTTCATCCTAGAATCCATTGCCCAACCAATAACTGATCTTGAGAATAAATCTATAATCACACAAAGATACAGCCACCCCTCTTGTGTAGGTACATAAGTTATATCTGTAACCCACCTATGATTTACAGATAAAGCAGTGAAGTTTTGTTCTAATAAATTATCATAAACATGTTTGTTGTGGTTAGAATCTGTAGTTTTCCTATGCTTACGAGCCGCTTTAGCATGTAAACCAAGTAATTTCATACGTTTAGATACTCTAGGTTGAGTAACTTTCCAACCCATATCTTTAAGTTCTTTGTATATTCTAACACTTCCATATCTAGATTTATGTTCATTAAAATAGCATCATCTAGTTCAGCATCATTATATTGCCTTTTACCTATAGGTTTATGAATCCATCTGTAATATGAAGATGTGCTCACATTCAAAGATTTACATAGTGTTGTTACTGGCATAACTTTATAATGCTCCTTAATAAAGGCGTACCTTACAGATTTTGCTTTGCAAAGTACGCTGCTGACTTTTTTAGTATTTCACGCTCTGTTTCTGCCTGTTTGAGTTTTTTCTTCAAATCAGTATTTTCAAAAGATAGTTGCTGGTACTGCGTTTTATAATCTATCTTTATTTCTTTCTGAGGGTTTGACATGGCTTTGGATATCCAACTGCAAATGGTTTTATATTTAACCCCTAAGTTATCTGCTATTTCTCGTCTATTTGCATCTGGTTGTAAACATAATTTAACAGCTTCATCTTTAAACTCTTTTGTATATCTCATCTTGTCTCCTTTTCTTAACACCTAAGTGTCCCAAATAGGAGGGTATGATCAAACACTAGTCCCCATTGTTGATACCATACCAAAAACTAGTGTAAACAAACATGCTAAATCAATAACCTGGCTACTAATATCTCCTAGGTGACGATGGCCTAAAGCGGGCTCTATAGTTGATGCTAAAGAATAAGGCTTTCTTAAGTTGAAGAAAACCAAAGCAAAACTGACAGATGGTACAGCATAAATAGCATATGGTGCATAAGTCCAGTGAGTAAGCATTGCAGACTGTCAATAGGCATTGAAAATAATGCTGCTTGAGCAGAATCTGGTGTTATTACTAAAGATTCTGGTGGTTGATGTAAGTGGTATAATGGTTAGCTACTGCCCATAAAAGCGGCCTGAAGACAATGTTGTCGAAAGTGTAATAGTAAACCACTTCCATTTGCTAAACATTGGTACTATACTACCCCAATAAATTAAACAATATTTTCAATTATTTAGTTCCCATCTAAGCCGCCCGTTTTTCCAATAAGTTATCGTAATAAAATTCCATAGGTTTTTTATAATTGATAGACTCATGAAATCTTCTATTATTATAAAAATCTATATAATCATCCACATCGTTTCTTAGTTCAACAATGCCAGGATATTGATTTAAATAAAATCTCTCACATTTAGCACTTCTCCAAAATCTTTCGATGCAAATGTTATCAGTTGCTCTACCTTTACCATCCATAGATATAGTAATTTTTTTATCCAATAATGTTTGGATATGAATGTTAGATGTGTACTGGCTACCTTGATCAGTGTTAAATATTTCTGGTACTCCATATTTATACAGAGCTTCATTTAAAACTTTCATAACTAAACTACTATCCATAGTGTTGGATATCTCCCAACTTAGTACAGCCTTAGAGTACCAATCAATAATAGCTGCCATATAAACTGTGCCAGCATCAGTCTTAATATATGTAATATCTGTAGACCAAACTTGATTAGGTCTCAATATGCTTAAACCTTTTAGTTTGTAACTATAAATAGCATGCTCTTTGTTAGGTTCAGATAAGTTTAAGTTTGGTTTTTTCACCGCCAATATAGCTTTGATGCCTAACTCTTTACGATACTTTTGTACTGTGTTCTCACAGATGCTAAACCCATCTTCTATTAATTGCTTATGAGCTTTTATATAGCCGTAGCAGGGAATCTCCTCATGTATCTGTATAAGCTTTGCTTTTACTTCTTCTTTATGTTCGTTAACCACAGGCTTGTAATATAAACCAGCTCTAGAAACTTCTAATAAGAAACTTTGTTTTACAACAGATAATTTATGCTTAGGATCAATCATCGCTTTTCTATCAGATAATCCCAAGCTTACGAGCTTTCCCTCAAGAAATTCCTTCTCAATTGTTAGTTGTCCAACCTTCTTAGAATACTGATCTATCTTGGTTTGAAGCTTTGCATTGTCTTTTTTATATTGTGATACTGATTTGGATGGATCCATTGCCAACTCAGCATTTTCTAAAAAGGCTGTTTTTCAATTATTTATGTTTTTGGGCGTAATATTATATTTTACTGATAACTGTGTGATTGTTTGATCTTTCCCCAATACTTCCAAGACAACTTTAGTCTTAAATTCAACGGTATATATTTTTCTCTTATTACTCATTTACATTTATCCTAAATTGCTCATTTATAGTTTAGCTACTTTAGGATCAAAATTGTTGTTAAAATTTCATGGGGTATTATAGTTAGGGTTCTTTACAATCCACTAGCTAAGATAATTAAATTTAATTTCTCACTAATTTTAAAACTAAATAAAACTTTGCAAACTATACTTTGCCTCTAGAAACTCATAAATTCCATCATCAGAACCTTCTCTACCAAGCCCTGATTGTTTTATACCACCAAATGGGGCTTTTTCACTCGAAATTGCTCCAGAATTTATACCTACCATGCCGTATTCAAGGACATTCCTAACTCGTCTTATTTGATTTATATCACTACTGAAAAAATAGCTCGCTAAACCATACTTTGTATTATTTGACCTTTGTATAACCTCATCCTCAGAGTCAAAACCAAAAATAGCAATAACAGGCCCAAAAGTTTCTTCACAGCTAGCTACCATATTATCTTGCATATTATCTAAAATAGTTGGTTCAAAAAAATTACCACCTAGCTTTGGATTGACTTTACCTCCACAAATTAATTCGGCTCCCCTTGCTAAAGCATCATTAACATGTGATTGAACCTTTTCTACAGCTGATTTATTGATCAACGGTCCAACTTTTACATCTGGCTTTAAACCATTACCTTGCTTAAGCTCCTTAATTACCTGTTTAAGCTTAGCCACAAACTCTTTTCTAATAGAGTTTTGTACAAAGATTCTATTAGGAGCAATACAAACCTGACCTGCATTTCTAACCTTAGAAACTATAATCCCCTCAATAGCTTTTTCTATATTTGCCCCTTCAAATACTATAAATGGCGCATTCCCCCCAAGCTCAAGTGATACTTTTTTAACCGTATCAGCAGCTTGCTGCATAAGAAGTTTACCTACCCTTGTTGAACCTGTAAAAGTTATCTTCCTAACTATATTACTCTGTTGAAACTCTTTACCAACAACCTTCGAATCACCACAAACAACTTGTAATAAATTCTCATCAGCACCTGCTTCTATAAGTAGCTCTCTTGCAGCAAATGCTGCTAGGGGTGTCAATTCAGATGGTTTAAGTATTACGCTACAGCCTGCTGCAATAGCTGGAGCTACTTTTCGTGTAATCATAGCAAAAGGAAAGTTCCAAGGAGTTATAGCTGCTACGACACCTACAGGTTGATAATCAACTCTGCCTTCGGTAGCTTTAATGTTAGGATCAAATATACGTGAATCTATTCTGTTTGCTTTCTCAGAATACCATCTAATAAAGTTTGCCCCATACTGAACTTCACCTTTTGATTCAGCTAAAGGTTTACCACTTTCTAAAGTAATTATCTCTGCCAAATAATCAATATTTTCAACAACTAGATCATACCACTTAGACAAAAACCTTGATCTATCAATAGCAGGTTTATCTTTAAAAATATTTTGAGTATGTTTCGAGACTAAGATACTATCTTTGACATATAGTGCACTTTTTTCTTCAAGCTGGCATATAAATTCACCCGTTGCCGGATTAATTATCTCAAAATTATTTTTCCCAGTATATGAGTATTTTTCCAAAATTTTATTTAGTATTTTATTCATAGCTACCTCCGCTATTATCTGAGTATAAAGTTAATATCTAACTGCACTATATTTATTTCTCGGACTAGGCTGATTGAAGCTAACCGCTACGCACCCAGACAAACTAATAACTAATAAAACTAAAAATACTTTTTTCATAATAACTTTTTTTTATAAGCTTCTGTAAAGAAAATTATATAGATTGAATAGCTGTAATTGCAATTGTATAAGTTATATCATCAACTGTAGCACCCCTTGACAGATCATTAACAGGCTTATTAATACCTTGTAAAACTGGACCAATACTCAAGACATTAGCGCTTCTTTGTACAGCCTTATAAACAGTATTACCCGTATTTAAATCTGGGAATATCAAGATAGTTGCTTTACCAGCAACTGGACTATTTGGGGCTTTTTTATTAGCAACGCTCTCTATCATAGCAGCATCATACTGTAACGGACCATCTACCAATAGTTCTGGTGCCTTTTGTTTGAGCATTTCTGTAGCTGATCTAACTTTTTCAACCTGTGCTCCCGAGCCTGAATTTCCTGTACTATAACTAATCATTGCAACACGTGGCTCAATATTAAATTTCTTTGCTGACTCTGCACTTTGGATTGCTATGTCAACTAACTGTTCAGATGTCGGATCTTGATTTACTGCACAATCTCCAAAAACTATGACCTCATCAGGCATACACATAAAAAATACCGAAGATACTAGAGAAATATTTGGCTTAGTTTTGATAAGCTGTAATGCTGGTCTTAAAACATCTGCTGTAGTATGCTCAGCTCCTGATACCAATCCATCAACCTCTCCAAGATATAGCATAAGAGTCGCAACAATTATTGGATTCTTAAGAGCATCTTTCGCCATACTCTCAGATAAGCCCTTATGCTTACGTAATTTAACTAAAGTATCCAAATATTTTGCTTCAGCAGCAGCGTTAATAGTTACAACTTCAATATCACTAGGTAATATAAACCCATTTAGCTCTGCTACCTTATTAATTTTTTCTCTATCTCCAATTAATACACACTCAGCTAAACCTTGTTCATGACAGTTTTTTGCTGCTTGTAATGTTCTTGGCTCATAGCTCTCTGGTAGAATAATACGTTTTTTAGCCTTTCTTGCCATTTTCAGTAAATGATATCTAAAAGCAGGTGGTGACATAACCTGTTGTTTAGATATATCAGCTGTAATACCTTTTATTATTTGATCCCTATCTAGTGAGCTAGAAATTGCCTCTATGGTTTTTTGTATACGCTCATGGTCATCAATTGGAATACCCATGAGGTCGATATCTGCAATTTTTAAAATTGCGTTTACACTCCTATTTCTAGTGGAAAAAATTGCTAAACCTGTCATCTTTGCTGTTTCAGTACAAAATTCCTTAACTTTCTCATTAAGAAACTCTTCTGCTGTTAAAAGAATTCCTGCAATTTTCATACCGTTTCTCGCAGCCAAACACACTGTTACTAGAATATCTGCTCTATCTGATGATGTTATAACTAAAGAGTTTGGTGTTAAATCATCAAGAAGATTGTCTAATCTTCTTGAGCACATCATCACTTTCTCAACACGAGCATCTAAACCAACATTAGAAACAATATTCAAATCTAAAGCATTCTTGATATCTAGCACGCGCGGGTATGTTCGCTCCTTATCCCACGCTATAGCACCCAGCAGACTTAAATCTTTCTCCTTAAATATTGGGAGTTGTTTAAGCATTTCTATATTGATGGGTTTATTAGTTTCTGATTCTTCTTCTGTCAAACTAAAACCTGCCCTCCCTTCATCATAAGGAGCATTTAACTTTGTAACTATAGCCCCTAAGATATTTAGCTTTTTAGGTAAGTTTCGAATCGTATACTCAACCTCCTGATTAATATCACTCAAAGGCTTATTACCATGGTATGATGCAATTATTACTTCCGCGCTAAGAGCTTTTATAATTTCAGTATTTAGCTCATTGACAATTGAGTTAATCGGATATAGCTTGTGAGAATTACTCCCTTGCCTAAATAGCCCTGAAACTATTATAAAATCTGAGTCTTGGCATTTTTTATAGAACTCATTCAAAATTATCTCAACGTAATCTTTAATGCGATCATTTAACAAATATGATTCTATTTTTTCTATTGACATTCCCATATCGTAAATAGGATGAAAAGAGCCAACCTTAAGACCTTTTTGTTGTAATGAATATCTCAAGCTACCAGCTAAAACTCGTAGTCCAATATGCTTTGATGTAGGTAATATAAATATAGATTTTTTCATAGTATTCTCTTATATTAGGTACTGTGTATCTTGAGCTATCATCAACTCTTCATTAGTTGCTATAACCATTATTTTATGACTGTTTGATGAGTTTATGAATAGATTAGATTTATTATTTCTCTCGGTATCAATTTCAAAGCTAATATTATTTAGTTTTGAAACAATATTCTCACGAATATTAGTTGCATTTTCACCAATACCTCCCGTAAATACAAGAGCATCGAAATTTTTGAAATAAATCATATAGCTAGAGACAAATTTAGCAACCCTATGACAAAAGATTTCTATAGCTAATTTTGCTAAGTCATCTCCATTTGTAGCAAGCTCAAAAACTTTACGCATATCATTATAACCACAAATACCTAAAAGGCCACTTTTCTTATTTAATGTATTTGTAATTTTTGTGACATCCCAACCAAGATTATCTGATATATATGCAAAAATACTTGGATCTATAGCACCAGAACGTGTCCCCATTACTAAACCATCTAAAGGAGTCAATCCCATACTAGTATCAATACTTTTTCCATCAGCAATAGCCGTTATACTACAGCCGTTACCAAGATGAGCAACTATCAGATTAGCCTTTTGCTTATCTAATATCTTTATAGCTTGTTGAGATACATATTTATGAGATGTCCCGTGAGCTCCATATTTTCTGATATTATGTTTCTCAGTAAGCTCTCTTGGTATCGCATATTCAGCAACATAGTTAGGAATTGTCTGATGAAAAGCCGTATCAAAAACCGCTACCTGAGATAAATTTGGAAATATCTGTTGGCAAAAAGTAATTCCTTCAATATTAGCAGGATTATGTAAAGGGGCTAAAGGTATGCAATCTTTGATCTTTTGTAAAGAACTTTCATCTATTAACACAGATTTTGAGAAAAACTGTCCTCCATGTACCACTCTATGGCCAACTGCGTAAATTTTATTTAAATAGCCATTTTTTATTAAAAAGTGTTTAAGCTCATTAAAAACATCTGAATATAGACCATTTTCAATATTTTTTTGAATCTTTTGCTTTGTTTTAAATTTAAAGCTAACTTTACAATTTTCACTACCAATATTTTCAGCAAGTCCTGTTAAAGGAGACTCTGCTGTTTGTGGGTTAATAAGTGCAAATTTAACCGAAGAACTTCCACAGTTTAAAATCAGTATATATGACATTTTTTGAAAAACAGAAAAATACTATTTGGTAGTATTATACTCTTTTTTTAAAAAAAAGGCTAACTGTTAAGATTATAAAAGAACACAGTTAAATATTATAAAAATCAATCAAAAATAATTTAATTTAATTTCTTATCAAAGTATCTTAGAATGGTATATCATCATCAAAATTAGATGAGTTAATTTCTGCAAAATCAGGCATCTCATTTTGTTTTTTTGGTTGTTGCTGATTTTGATTAAAATTACTAGTTGGCTGCTGACTAGAGTCTGAGCTATTTTGGTAATTAGGGTTAGAATTTCCCTGCGAATTACCACCTCCAATAAATTGGAAATTATTAGCGACAATCTCTGTTGTATATTGCATATTACCATTTTTATCTTGCCACTTATTAGTACGCAATCTACCTTCAATAAAAAGTTGTGAGCCTTTGCTAGAATATCTTTGGATAATTTCAGCAGTTTTACCAAACACAACTACACGATGCCACTCTGTAGTTATATTTTCTCCCATACCATCATTAGTTGCAATACTCAAAGTAGCTACAACAGTTCCATTCTGTGTAGTTCTAACTTCTGGATCATTACCTAATCGTCCTAGTAAAATAACTTTATTAACTGTCCCTTTGGCCATTTTAATCTCCTATATTATTTACATAAAATATTACTAAACAGCTTACAGTAAAAAAGCTTACCTTATAAGTTGTTTAAAATATTTTTTTTATTTTTTCAAAATATTTATTCAACAATTTCTATGATTCATTAATTGCAAAATCTATCTCATCAAAGCTAAAACCGTTATATGTTAAATAACTCATAGCCTTTTGCTTTAATTTAAAATCAGACTGCAAAAATTTTACATCTTTATATTTTTTTTGTAAACGTCTCTGACATAGCTCAAACCAGTCAATACTTTGTTCTTCTAAAGTATTTATAATTAACTCTTGAGACAAGCCTTTCTGATAAACAGCCGTGTTTATAATCCTCTTTTTACCTCTAAGCTTTAACAACTCACTTGTTATAAAAACACTGGCAAAGCGCTGGTCAGATAGCCATTTATTTTTCTCAAACTCATCCAATAATGACTCTATTTGTTGTGATGAAATATTATCTCGGTTATGGAGTTTGTCAAAAAGTTGTTTACGTGAATAATCTTGCTTTGCAAGAAGATAAAGAAGATAGTTTTTTTCTTTAGATAAGCTCATCTTGAGTAGCTAATTCAGAATCTTGTTGTGCATATTTATGAGGTAATAAAAGCTCAAGTATCGCTTTTTCTATTTCATCACGCTCTTCAACATTCTCTTTTAAATAATCTTTAGCCTTTTCTTTGCCCTGGCCAATTTTTTTACCTTTATAACTATACCATGCACCTGATTTTTCTATGATATTATGTTTTGCCCCTAGATCAACCAATTCAGCTTCTAACGAGATTCCTTCACCATAAATAAGCTCAAATTCCGCTTGCTTAAATGGAGGAGCAACTTTGTTTTTTACAATTTTAACTCTGATCTCATTACCATTAATATCCGTACCATCCTTAATAGCACTACCTTTTCTAACTTCCAAACGCACAGATGAGTAGAATTTAAGGGCATTACCTCCTGTAGTAGTTTCAGGATTACCAAACATCACACCTATCTTCATACGGATTTGGTTAATAAACATAACTAATGTATTTGAGCGCTTAATGTTAGCCGTTAATTTTCTCAAAGCTTGTGACATTAACCTTGCCTGTAGACCCATATGAGAGTCTCCCATATCACCTTCGATTTCAGCTTTTGGCGTCAAGGCTGCTACCGAATCAATAACAACTATATCAACTCCACCAGAACGTACAAGCATATCTGTTATTTCTAAAGCCTGCTCACCCGTATCTGGTTGAGAAACGATCAAGCTATCAACATCAACACCTAGAAGCTTGGCATATTTAGGATCAAGCGCATGTTCTGCATCAATAAATGCTGCTATACCGCCTTGTTTTTGACACTGTGCAATGGCTAATAAAGTAAGCGTTGTCTTCCCTGAAGACTCATGACCATATATTTCTATTACACGACCTTTGGGGTACCCCCCAATACCTAATGCCGTATCAAGAGCTATAACCCCTGATGGTACGACTTCTATATCATGAATCGCTTGCTGATCTCCCAGCTTCATGACAGAACCTTTACCAAACTGTTTTTCAATCTGGACAAGAGCTGACTCTAGAGCTTTTTCTTTACTCATAACTACCATATCCTTAATTTATAATTAATGCTGATTGCCATCTGTTGACCCTTTCAAAGAATCTTGATACATAGCATCAAAATTTGCAGCAGATAAACATAACTGAGGGAATCCCCCACTTAGCACTAAATCTGAAACTGCTTCGCGCGCATAGTGATAAAGAATATTTGGACAAAACGCTTTTTTGGCATGTTCAACCTGTTCTTCTTGCATATTTGATACTGTAAAAATACCAGCCTGCTTAACTTCTATCTCAAAAGCAATAATCCCATCATTTTCAACTTTTATTTCAAGTGTTAAAACACTTT
Source organism: Francisella halioticida (assembly GCF_002211785.1). Taxonomy (NCBI): domain Bacteria; kingdom Pseudomonadati; phylum Pseudomonadota; class Gammaproteobacteria; order Thiotrichales; family Francisellaceae; genus Francisella; species Francisella halioticida. The sequence continues at coordinate 170,230 of NZ_CP022132.1, read as the reverse complement.
CATAAGTATTTTCTTCTGAAAGATTTGCAGCATCTATTTTTAAGTCAGTATGCAACTCAGGCTTCCATGCTGTAGCCCATATTTTATCAGAATTAGGTACAGAAAAAGAAAGATCTTTTACATAAACTTTTTGAATTTGAAATTGTGGTTGTTGATCCATTTTAAATGATCCTTAATAATTTTTACTTCTCTAATGATTTAACTGGGTAGCTAGCTTGCATCCACGCACTTAAGCCACCTTTAAGTACAAATACTTGCTCAAAACCTTCTTTACGTAGCTCCTGCATTACTTTTGTAGCATTATCACCATAAATAACAACTGGCTTTGACTTATATTTAGTCATTTTTTTATACTTTTGTGAAATTTCATCTAGCTGAATGTTTTGTGCACCTATAATATGGGCCTTAGCAAAAGATTCTTGATCTCTTAGATCTAAATACATACCTTTACCTTTATTTACAGTCATTACTGCATCTGCAACAGACAATGTATATTGAGATTTCTTAGTTTGAGTTAGCTCAAAAACTATATATATAGCTAACAATAAGATAAAAGATAAACAAAATACTAAGTTTTGTGAAACAAAATAGCCTAAATTTTCCATACGTTAATTGTCTTTTAATAATTATTTCTAAATATAAATTAAGATTATACATAGCTTTAGATCTAAAAAAAAGAAGCTTTTAATTTTAATAAAAAAAAGGATTTTAAGAAAGATAAAAAAATATTATAGATTATTGCATTTTAGCAATAACTTGCTTAGTAACATCAATACCATTTACATTATATAAGCTCATTTCAGCAGGTAAAACAGCATCACAACCTTTTTCTTTAGCAACATCTCCTGAAGCTTTTGTCAATGCATCTTTGAATGCATCTGCATCTTTAGAAGCCATTTTTTGAACTTCATTCATTAAGCTTTGGTACTGTTGCATAGATTTTTCAAGATCAGATTGAGCTTGAGACTTATCTTGATCTTCTGTTTTGTCTGCAGATTGAGCTTGAGACTTATCACCTTTAGCATCATCAGAAGTAACATCATCTTTCTCTTCAGTGTAAGAATTCACTTTTTGCTGTAAAGTAGTAATAGTTTTCTTAAGCTTATCCATCTGAGGTTTTAGCTCTTGCTGATCTGCTGTAACTTTTGCTTTACCAAGAGGAGAGGTCTCAAAAACGTCCTGAACATTTGCAAAACATACACCGCCAGCCATAGCCGTCGAGGCAGAAACCATTAAACCACCTGCAATCACTGCCCCTAAAACTGTCTTTTTCATAATTTTTCCTTATCTTTTGTTAATTTGAATAACTTCCCTTTAACATCGATTATAGTCATGGTTTTTACATGTTTCAACATTTATTTAAAACTAAAGCTACTCTCTGACAAGGCTTTATAATAAACACTATTACCTAACTTATTTGATATAGCTGTTAAAAAATCTAACGGCTGAGTATAATCTACTACTTCTAAATCATCTAATTTTTCTCTTTTAAGCTGTTCAACAGATGCAAACTCATCGACAAGCCCAATTTTCTTGGCCTCTATACCACTAAAAGGAGAACCTGAAAAAGTTGTATTTACAGATTTGTTTTTCAACCTATCTCCTCGAGATTTTTCGACTGCGTTTATAAAAACTTTATGTGTCTCATCAAGAAGTTTTTTAAACTGCTTTGTTTGACTAGGTCTTTCTGGTGAAAAAGGATCTAAGAAATCTTTATTATTGCCTGAAGTATAAGTCCTTCTTTGAATACCAAGCTTATCCATAAGACCCGTAAAGCCAAAACCACTACCAACAACTCCTATAGATCCTGTGATTGTCATTTTATTTACATAAATCTCTTTGGCTCCTACAGCTATATAATACCCTCCACTAGCACAAACATCCGTACATACAGCATACATTGGTATTTTAGGATGTTTTTCTTGGAGATATCTCATATGAGAATATATTTCTTCTGACTGTACTGGTGATCCTCCTGGACTATCTATTTTAACGATTACCGCTTTTGTTAATTTACTTGCATAAGCATCATCTAAGCTTTTAATAATCCTATCTGCATTTGCCTCAGAGTCTTCAGCTATTACTCCTTGAACTTTTATTAAAGCTATATGAGGAGCGAGCTCTTTTGAGGAAGATTCAAATAAACCTGGCACTACTATGATCAATATAAGCAAGATCACTATAGTCCTAATAAAAAGTTTCCAGCGTCTTTTACTTTGGATATCTTTAATGTGTACCTTAGCCAACTTCTCCAAAATTTCGTTAGAAACGTTATTTTCCATTTCAGCTCCATATTTGTTAATATTTATAAAATAAATTTTAAACGCATTTAAACAAAAATACATTAGTTAAATTTGGAGATAACGAAATGCAAATGACTTTGGAAACAAAATCTAATAACTTAGGCTTAAGAAATATTCAAAGACACATTTTTTTATGTTGTGATCAAGAAAGACAAAAATGTTGTGCTGGAGATGTTTCATTAAAATCATGGGAATATCTAAAAAAAAGACTTCAAGAACTAAATTTATCACAAAAAGGCCTCATTTATAGGTCAAAGACATATTGCTTAAGAGTATGCCAAAATGGCCCTATTGTTGTTGTTCATCCTGATAATGTCTGGTATCACTCATGCACTCCAGATGTATTAGAAGAAATAATCCAAAAGCATCTAATTAATGGTCAAATAGTTGACAAATATGTATTCAGCAAGCCGTAAAAAATTGAGCTAATATAAAAAATAAGGGTGTTTTTTTAGAATCTTTTTCCATTATTCAGCATGTAAAAATCGATGACTTTGAGTTTTAGTTTTTTAGATAACTCTCTCTTTTCATCTGCTTTAGAATGTATTAGAGTTTTTTATATATAACTGATTGTAGCCTATATAATAATACTGACTCTCAATATTGAATTTATTTGATAACTTCAAAAAAAACTCATATCTTCGGATTTTAACTTTAGAGCTTTCTTTGTGATTTAAGAATATTCCTATAACTAAAGTATAGATAATAATTGTTAGTAAGTTAAATCACCTACTTGATGGTACTATTCCGCACAAGGGTAGTCTATATAACCATTTTCAGTGCCTTGATAATAGAATTCAGGCAGAGGTTTAGTAAGTTTAATATCATTAGTAAATCTATATACCAAATCAGGATTAGATATTAGCAGTTGTCCCCATGAAGCTGCATCTGCATCACCTTTATTTATTAAGAGTTCTGCAGTTTCTTTATCTAATTCTTGATTAAGAATATAATTGGTTTGACATTTATTCTTTAATATATGTGTTAAGTTATCATTACCTATTTTTGCTCTAGCAAATATAAAAGCAATATTCTTTTTACTTAATTCTGATATTAAATATGAAAATGTTTCTAGTGGGTTAGAATCACCCATATCGTACATATCGCACCTTGGTGCAATATGTACGCCAACTTTACCACTTCCCCATATTTCAGACACGGCATCAGTTACTTCTAATATTAATTTAGCTCTATTTTCTATTGATCCACCATATTCATCATTACGATTATTAGAGCTATCTTGTAAAAGTTGATCTAATAAATAACCATTAGCAGCATGAAGTTCAACACCATCAAAACCAGCCTTTTTTGCATTTATAGCTGCTTGCTTATAGTCTTGGACAATCTCTTTAACTTCTTCAGTTGTTAATTCTCTAGGTGTCATTAAGGCTTTTTTAGGTCTAACTAAATGCACATGGCCTGTAGGTCTAATTGCACTAGCAGAAACAGGTGTTTGACCATTTAAATATATAGGATCAGATATTCTACCAACATGCCATAATTGTAAAAGTATTAAACCATCTTTTTTATGTACAGCATTAACAACTTTCTTCCACCCTTTAATTTGATTGTCAGACCATATCCCTGGGGTATTAGGATAGCCGACACCCATGGGAGATACGAAGTTGCTTCAGAAATAATCATACCTGTAGTCGCTCTTTGACTATAATATGTGACCATCATATCTATAGGGACTCTATTCTCATCAGCACGACACCTAGTTAATGGCGCCATTACTATCTTATTTTTCAATTCTAAATCGCCTAATTTAATAGGCTCTAAAAGTACTGACATCTCAATACCATTATAGATTTATGGTATATAAATTATATATATAATTATGGATACTAAACAAGTTTTGTTGCAGTTATAAACGATGGTGAACAAGCTTTAGTGATTTTTGAGAGCAAACAATATATCCTTTGATTTTAGTATCATTAATTTTCATTAATTTCCCATCATTTTTCATTCTCATAGAATAAATAATATGTAAACCAATAGAATCATCCTTATTTGGGAACAATTTTAGCATAACATACTCTATCTCCCATTTATGTGAATTACCAACTGTCTGAGGATGATTAAAATCATCACCTAAATTAACAAGATTTTTCCTATATAAAAGAACATAGCCTTTTTCTTTACTATTACTAGGTAAGCCATAAAAGTTCTCAAAGTTTAGTGGGACAATAAAAGGCTCTGGTGGAGTATTCTTTGTTTTACGATATATGTTTTTACAAAAAGAATAGTTTAGTATTCCAGATACCTTCACATTAGGGTTTTTTAAAGATGAAATTAATTGTTGAAAAGAAGTAATACTGTTATTTGTCAATAGGCATTGAAAATTGACCCCGATAGGCACCGAATTTTTGACCCCCTAGAGGACCTAAAATGACTGATTTTTAGTCAGTCAAAATCATCTGTTTTATTTCCTATTTTTAAGTCTAAAACTATCATTGCCAGTTTCAATAATTTCATAGTTAAAAGTTAAACGATCTAGCATAGCTGAAGTCATCTTCTTATCCCTAAAAATCTGTGTCCATTCTCCAAAAGATAAATTTGAAGTTATAATCAAAGATACATTTTCATGTAACTTACTCAGAAGGTGGAATAATAAAGCTCCTTCAGACTTTGAGAAAGGTAAATAGCCCAATTCATCTAAAACAATCACATCCATTGATTTTAACTTTTCCGCAAGCTTTCCCGAGTTATTGTTTAACTTCTGCTGCTCTAATTGGTTAACCAAATCAACGATATTGTGAAATCTTGCTTTCCTACCTAATTTGACTATTTCTCTAGCAATGGCTATAGCTGTATGAGTCTTACCAGTGCCAGTAACCACCAACTAAAATAATGTTACGCTTACTATCTACCAAACCTGTGCTTTGTAAGCCTATAACAAGCTCTTTGTTGATTACACTCTTATCAAAATCAAATTCATCCAAAGATTTAGCTGTAGGGAACTTAGCCAATTTAATTTGATTATTAATTGATTTAACAGCTCTATAACTGACCTCTTTCTCAAGTTGCTCCTCTAACCACTTATAATATTGAGTATCATCCTTATCAATCTCTTTAAGACCATCTAAAACTGTACTTAGATGTAACTTTTTTAAATACTCTTGAAGTTCTATCATATTTATAGACCTCCTAATAATTGATTATAATTATTACAGTTAGCTATTGGTGGATTCTTAAGCTTTAGACTATCATCAACATCAACTATAGGTGCACCTTTCTCACATTTTAAACGTATTATTGAGTTTATAATATGCTGAGAATTTATAACATTACTACCAATATCTAAGTCACATGCTATTTCAACAGCCTCAATGCCATAATCTCTCAAAGATAATAGAACCTCAACAGCTTGCCTATCTCCACCGTTCTTAGACATCAGAAGATCTTTAACTTTTAAAATACTTTTAGGTAAAACCCAATCTTTAAAAGGTTCTCCATTTCTCAACGCTCCTGGCTTTCTTTCCAAAAGGTTTAGATAATGATATGGGTTAAGTATCCTTTTATTTCTATCTAAACATATATCATGTGTAGCAATCTTGTTACCATTACAGAAAATTCTTATTTTGCTTGGATAAGCTCTAACATCTACAGATCTATTAGCATATTCACAAGCGACACTATATCTATTACTATCGTAGCTAACCAAACAGGTCTTATCTACCTTGCGTGTAATTTCTTTATACCCATTAAAGGGGGAACTAAAGTCTCGCAATAAGCTTTTTTCTTGTCTAAACACATCATAAATAGTTTTATCTCTTATTTCTGTATGTTTGCGTTGTTTAGATATATCTAATACTCTTTGTTGTAAATGTCTATTAAGCTCCTCCAATGTATCAAATTTCAACCTTGGCTTGAATAGCCAATCTCTGATATTATCAACTTGGTTTTCTACTTGTCCTTTTTCCCATCCTGAAGCTGGGTTACATGCTGTGGGCTCTATAACATAATGCTTTAACATACATAAGAAGTTTTGATTGAACTTACGGTTGGATTTGCTCACAAACACTTTATCTACTGCTGTTTTCATATTATCATAGATACCTCTTTGAGTTACTCCACCAAAGAACTCAAAAGCCTTATCATGTGCATCAAACAGCATTTCTTGACTTTCTCTTAGGTATGCAATCACAAAAAACATCCTGCTATAAGACAATTTAAAATGAGCTAATTTTATTTTAGTTATCTTTACACCTAACTCTACAGTTTCTTCACTCCAATCAAATTGGTAAGCTTCATCAGGGTCAAAGTATAGTGGTATAAAGCTATCCTTTAGTTGAGCAGTGTGTTTTTCGTAGTATTTCTTAACATACCTTTCTTACAGAATCATAAGAGCCTGTATAGCCTAGAGCTTCTAACTGGTTATGATATTTACGAGTACTTCTCTGAGATTTCTTTTCTAGCTTCAAATCATGTGCAAGCATTTCTTCAAGTATCTTGATATAGTCTTGTAACTTTGGGTAAAAAGTCACTTTACGTTGATATTGTTTAGGAATATACTCAACATCTTTTTCTCGGATAATTTTTCTGACTGTGTTCTTTGACACATTCAGGCTAGTACATATTTCACTTATTGAATTGCCTTCACGACGCATTACTAAAATGGCTGTTTTTTTATCCATTTTTATCACCTTAATTTAAGCCCTATATTTATAAAAAATGTAGGGTAGTTTACCACCTCAGGGGGGCATTTTTCTGTGCTTATTTGCCCCTAAAAGGGGGCATTTTTGCATGCTTATTCACACTAATAACTATAGATTTAGCATGAATCTATAAATCAAAATGGGAGAAATATAACTAACTAAAAACCCTATCTATCAGATTAAATTTGAGCTACTATACTTTAGCATTTAAATTCATGATTATTTATAAAATAGTTTCACAGGCAGCTTTTACATCTACACTCTTTCAGGATTAGTATTGGTTTTATTTTTACCTACTTTAATAGCATCTGCTGATTTGCATATACTCTAAAAATATTTTAATCACGGATTTTTAAGTTCTTAGCATACTTCTAAATACGTATAAGTAATACTACCTAAACTTTTAAATACTAGGCCTTTTACCAAATAAGCTACTCCCAATTCTCACATCTGTACTTCCATGTTGTATAGCTAACTTATAATCGGCACTCATGCCCATTGATAGCCTGCTCAGTCTTAAATTTTGAGGTAGACCTGAATTAATTTGATCAAAAAAATCTTTCATCTTTTTGAAGCTCTCTTGCGGTAATTTAGACTTAGCTGGAATACACATCAATCCGACAACTTTTATACCAATTAAGTTTTCTGATCTCTCAATGCAATTAATAACTTCCATATGTTGTGAAGATTCAAAGCCTAATTTGTTAGGATCATCATCAATGTTTATTTGTAAAAATACATTTATGACTTTTTTAAACTGACACGCTGATTTATTAATTTTATCAAGATGCTCTACTTTTTCGACACTTTGTATAGAATCGACATATTTAACTATGTGCTTTATTTTTCGTGATTGTAAAGAACCTATAAAATGCCATCTCAAATTAGGAAGTTGCTGAGCTTTTTGCTCAAGCTCTTGAAAGTAGTTCTCACCAAAATCTTTTTGTCCTAAATCTGCTAGATATTTTATCTTTTCTAGTGATTGATATTTACTAACAGCAAGAAGGTTTGCATGATTAACTATATTTTCGCTAATTGTTGTATAAGCTTCTTTTATGTACTCTTTATTCAGCATCTTTTTTTCTCATGACTATTAGGTTCCTTTCAGCTTTTAAGAAAGGAACTTTTACTTTAATTTTTTGTGCGTCTAATGGTAATTTCAGCAAGTTTTGTTCCTCTAAATCAGGACCTTTCATTGCTAGCATTTGATTATCAGCAGTTAAAAACTGCTTACATAACTGGTAAAAAATATCAACTGAACTAAATGCTCGCGAGATAATATTATCAAAATTTCCTTCTAAATCTTCAACTCTGGAGTTAACAGGGTTTATATTAGTCAAATTTAAAATTTTTTTGACGCTTTTGAGAAACATAATTTTTTTACCTACACTATCAACCAATGTAAATTGATGATATGGGTATAAAATAGCAAGAACAACGCCTGGCAAGCCCCCACCGGTTCCGACATCTATAGTTGATGAACCTTTTAGATACTTAGCAACGGCTAGACTATCAAATAAGTGCCTAATTAACATATCATCAATATTTTTGATTGCTGTCATATTATAGACCTTATTCCACTTTTCTAATAATTTTAGGTAGTCTACCCATAAGTCAATCTGGATTTCATTAGCTTTAATATTTAACTCTATCAAAGCTTGTCTAATTTTGCTATTCATGTCCATTTTCTAAAAAAATAATTTTTATATAAGCTATAATAAGTTATATTATAAGCCTTAAAAAAAATAGTTGGGATTTAAAATTTTATAAATCCTAAAACTGATGCATATAGTATGATTTTATCAAGAAAATTTGGTGCTGCAATGATCATCTCCGGCACCTGTATTGGAGCTGGTATGCTAGCTATCCCAGCGACAGTTGCTAGTTGTGGCTTTTTTATTGGTTCTATATTGATTATAAGTGTTTGGGCTTTAATGACATTTACAGCTTTAGTTCTAGCAGAAGTAAACTTAGAAATGAATGATGGCTCAAATTTCATAGAGATGACAAGTAAAACTCTTGGACCATTTGGTGTAGGTATTGTCTGGGTTTGTTATGTTTTACTACTTTACTCTCTTGTTGCTGCCTATACAGTTGGTGGAGGATCATTATTATCTACAACATTAAACAGGTTGGGCATTAGCTTATCTGAGAAGTTTACTGGTATTATTTTTATATTGATACTTGGAGTGTTTATCTATATTAGCACTAGAGTAGTTGATCATGTAAATAAACTCATGCTAACAGGTAAGCTTTTAGCATTCTTTTTACTAATTGCTGTATTAATCCCTCATGTTTCTACTGATCACTTAACGTATCAGATTAAAAATCCAAATTTCATTCGGGCAGCATTTCCAATCCTTCTAACATCTTTTGGCTTTCATCATATTATCCCAACACTTAGAACATATGTTGGTTCAAACAGAAGCTTCCTACGCCAAGCAATCATATTAGGTAGTTCAGTCCCTCTAGTAATATATTTACTTTGGATCTTTGCAACTCTTGGCTCTTTACCTGTAGCAACGCCAACAGGAATCTTAGGCAAAGAATCTGGAGAAATAGCATCTGTAATAGTTACTCACTTTAAAGGAACTTCAAGCTATATTTCCACTATATCATTTTTATTTGGCTTTTTTGCTTTAGCAACTTCATTTTTAGGTGTGGCATTAGGATTATTTGATTTTAATCGTAGCACATATAGAATCTCAAAAAATTTACATAAGCATAAGGTTCTTGCTTTTATAATTACATTTTTACCTGCATACCTTTATGCAATTATATACCCTGATGGCTTCAAATCAGCATTAGGCTATGCAAGTATTTTTGTTGCTGTATTGCAAGTTGCGCTACCTGTAATGATGCTTACGATAATTAATTACCGTAAGAAAAAAGATTTTATAAGCACATCTGCCATAACTGTAGTCGTAGTAGCTATTGCAGTTATTATAATTTCTTTACAGATTTTCAACTCCTTTGAATTACTACCTACATTAAACTAGAGACTATGATTTTTAACTTTCATATTATAAGCTAGTAAAATCACAATACCTACAAATATTGGTAAAACTACCGAAGGGAATAACATCAAAGTAAAATGCTCACCAGATATTTTAACCCAAGCAAAGCCAACTGCATTGCCTATAACAAACATTAGCATACAAATAGCAAAGAAAGGTATCTTCCAAACATTTGACCTATCACCGCGTAAAACTCTCCCTATCTCAATACCAAGGTCTGTAGTCGTACCAGTCATATGAGTTGTCCGAGCAAAGCCTCCAAAAAATATCGTAGTAAAACTATTTTGCATTCCCATAGCAACAGCTAAAAATAAATCATCAATAACACGATGGTTACTAAAAATATCTATTAATAAAGTTCCTGTAAGCATTACAGCGCTCTGCAAAACTAAAGTTTTGGTATGATCTTCTGAAATAACATACGCATCAGTCTTCATTACTACACCATTTACAGCAGCTCCAACAACAAAACCAAAAACAAGAATAGCAACCTTATGCACAAAAACCCAGTCAGATCCTGCAATGCTATGCCCAAGAATCCTTAAGTTACCTGACATTACAGCCACACTGGCACCAAAAGAATTATATAAGACTACACTGTCAATCCAGCCAGAGTTAAAAATTAATATAACCGTAATAAAATAAGTAAAAGCCATTTTTTTCGTAAACACTATGTAGCTCCTTTTTTATTAGCATTTTAGAAATATTATATAGGCTTTATAATAAAAATCATTTTTTTATTTTAGTTTCCTTACCCTGAGTCTTTACTAAGCATTTTAGGCCTTGAGTTTTCTTAGAAAAAGATCGAACTAAAGAAATTCTTTTTGTAAATAATTGTTGAGTTAATCGCATATCCACCCTCCTTTATTTTTTTTAAACTAACTATTCCCATCCAATCCTCTAGAGGGGAAAAGACAGAATATACAAAAAAATAAATTAGCTGTCAATATTAAAAAAGGTAAACCTTAACTTATTTTATACTATCATTTATTAATTCATCAAATTTCTCTTGAGGTAACAATTCTAGCTGTAAGTTTGCTTCTCTTAGAGAGATATCCTTTTGATAAGCATAATGTGCTAACTTTGATGCTCTGTCATAACCAATTGAAGGGGTAAGAGCTGTCACTAACATTAAAGAGTTATGTAAATAATAATCTATTTTCTTTTTATTGGGCAACATTCCTTTAATCAGATAATCCGAGAAATTGTACATACTATCAGACATCATCTGAACTGATTGTATAATATTAAATATTATTAATGGCTTATATACATTCATCTCTAAATATCCCGCAGATCCAGCTATTGAAACAGCTGCATCTAACCCCATCACTTGAGTTGCTACCATTGCCATAGCCTCACACTGAGTTGGATTGACCTTACCAGGCATAATCGATGATCCAGGTTCATTCTCAGGTAAAATCAGCTCAAATAATCCTGCTCTAGGTCCACAACTAAGAATACGAATATCATTGGTAATTTTAAATAGAGAGTTAGCTAAAACTTTTAATGCACTCATTAAAGCAACCAAAGCATCATGAGATCCTTGCACTTCAAACTTATTAGCTGCTGTAATAAAAGGTAGTTTTGTAATCTGTGCAATATTTTTGGCAACAAGCTCAGCAAAACCGTGTGGTGCATTTATGCCTGTCCCAATAGCAGTACCTCCTAAAGCTAACTCATAAACATCTTGTAATGCTAACTTTATACGCTTAATATTTTTCTCAAGCTGTGCAACATAGCCACTAAATTCCTCGCCTAATTTCATAGGTACAGCGTCTTGCATATGAGTTCTACCAAGCTTAGTTATATCCATCCACGCTTGCGCTTTCTCTTGTAAATGATTTTTCATATATTTAACTGCTGGAAGCAACTTCTGAGAAACCGCTATTACTGCTGAAATATTCATCGCTGTTGGAAAACTATCATTTGATGATTGAGATTTATTAACATCGTCATTTGGATGAATTGGGCTTTTAGTTCCTTTTTTATTGCCATATAGTTCATTTGCTCTATTAGCTATTACTTCATTAACATTCATATTCAACTGAGTTCCGCTTCCAGTCATCCAAACATATAGGGGAAAATTATCATTTAAGTTCTCATCTAATACTTCTTTAGATGCTCTGATTATTAAGTCTTTCTTTTGTTCAGTTAATATGCCTAGTTCATGATTTGAAATAGCAGAAGCTTTTTTAATAATAGCCATAGCTCTAACAACTTCTAATGGCATCTTATCATTTCCTATTGAGAAATATTTTAATGATCTTTGGGTTTGGGCACCCCAATATCTATCATCATCAACTTTAACTTCACCTATACTATCTGTCTCTACTCGCATATAACTTTTTCCTAAATATAGCTTGTATATCAAATTTAACATTTTTATGCTGTACTCAAAAGAACTATATATTTTTAAGCACATTCTAGTTAAAATAAATACTGTTTAAAATTTTCAATTGGATAAGTCATGCAAACTTTAGATGTATTAAAAGATCGCAAATGTGTTAGAGACTTTTTGCCTAAGCAGATTCCTCAGAATATATTTGAAAAGCTTTTTGAAGCTGCAAAATGGACTCCTTCAAGTAAAAATACTCAGCCATGGAAAATAGCTGTAGTTAGTGGTCAAAAAAAAATAGATCTAATGAATAAAATTTTAAATGCTTGTGAAAATGGCGAAAAACCAAGAATGGAGTATAATTATGGCGGAGATACACCTTTAGAAGACGAGTTAAAAGAGAGAGCTATTAAATGTGGTCATGACCTATATAATGTGTTAGATATCTCTAGAGAAGATAAAGAAAAACGTATTAAACAGTGGAAAAAAAACTATGTCTCCTTTGACTCACCATCAGCTATTTTTATATTTAAATACCCTACTGATAGTATTAGTAGTTATATGGATTGCGGCATGCTAGTACAATCAATCTTACTTGCCGCTACAGACTTAGGGCTAGCAACATGTCCCCAGGCTTCGTTAGGGCACTATCCTGATATAGTTAAAAAAGAACTATTAGGCTTTGGGGAATACACACTAATATGTGGAATAGCTATAGGTTATGAAAATACCTCAGCTACTGTAAATAACTACCGAACAGAAAGACAAAATATCAAAAATTTTATCAGTTTTTTCTAATTTCTTTAGTAAATTTCAATATAATGCTATTATTAAAACATTAAAATTAAATTCAATTTGATTAATAAATATGAGTGTTATTAGCAAAGATACTATTGAAGCAACTCGCTATTTTCTAAAATTGGTTGAACTAGGCTCATATAGCTCAGTCAAAAAATACTATGGTGTTGAGCTTAATACTATAAAAAATAAGATTGAAAGTTTAGAAAAATTTCTTGATATAAAGCTTATTAGAAATATACAAAACCGTATCTCTCCAACAACTGATGGTATGAAATACTACCACTCTTGTAATAAAATTTTTAAAGATTTAGAAAACACTATCCAAAATGTAAAGCAAAGTGGTTTTAGAGAGCGCCAATCGATAAAAATTTTAGGAGTTCCACTATTTCTAAAAATAGTAATAGATTTAGTGCTGCCACAAATTCAAAAAATTGATGATGAGTTATTTAACTTTGCATTAGATAGTTACCAAATTGATAACCTTAACGGAAGCCAATATCAATTTGATTCATACAGTATTATCCAAATTTTTAATAAGCATCTTGAATTTTTGGATCTTGATGATTGGATAGTATGTACTTCTGTAGAAGCTGCAACATTACCTGCTCATATATATGGAAGTAAAGATTTTGTTAAAAATATGCATAATAATCCTCAAAAAATACTTGAAGCTCCTATTGTTCTTAATAAGTACGACTTTTCTTTGGGAATTACTGAGTTTAAACATGAATCTGAGACTTACAAATTTAACCTTAATAATGTCAAATATACTATTGATAATGAGATACAAAAAGCTAACCTTCTTAAAAATGAAAATGTTATTGGCTTTATGCCTAAGTTTTACTATACCACAGTCTTAAAAGACTATAGTAACCTAACAAAAATAGAAGGCATTGTAGTAGATTATCCTATGGAACCACATCTGATTCTAGTTTATAAACACTCAAAATATAAAAAAGAGCTTATAAATATAGTTAGATCTGGAATCGGAAAGATAAAATAAAGATACAAGAAAAATATTATTTCCTCTTACCAACTTTATTTACTATCAAGCTCTCAATAATTGCTACGCTTGCGTGAACAAATATAACAGCTAAGCCAATATAAGCAAAATACTCATGTATTTCTTTAATTTCGATAATATCTGCTCTTAGCATCACATCAAGAATAGACGGTAAATCAAAAGGAATTACATAAGTTCCTTTTGCACTGATCAAACACCAACCTAAAATAGGCATCAATATTAACCATACATACAGAAATACATGAACAAGCTTTGAAACAATGCTTCTGAAAAAGTTATAATATAATCTTTGACTATAATTGGAAATTTTACAAACTTTCTAATAGTAAGTCTTAAAATTGTCAAAAATAGAACTAAGAACCCTATATATAAATGAGAGGTTTGATCTACCCCGTCAATTTGGGACAGTTTACTACTTCATTTTCCATTATATATTCAAATTGATATGGAGTCATATAATTTATTGTAGAATGTCTCCTTTTTGTATTATAGTAAGCTTCAATATATTCAAATATTGATAGTTTAGCTTCTTCTCTAGTTTTATAGCTTTCATCATGTACTAACTCTACTTTTAAAGTTCCAAAGAAACTTTCACAAGCAGCATTATCGTAACAGCATCCTTTAGAGCTCATACTTGATAGTAGCCAGTATTCTTTAATAATGTCTTGATATTGTTTGCTACAGTACTGTGACCCTTTATCAGAGTGTATAATCACACAAAGATACAGCCACCCCTCTTGTGTAGGTACATAAGTTATATCTGTAACCCACCTATGATTTACAGATAAAGCAGTGAAGTTTTGTTCTAATAAATTATCAGAAACATGTTTGTTATGGTTAGAATCTGTAGTTTTCTTATGCTTACGAGCCGCTTTAGCATGTAAACCAAGTAATTTCATACGTTTAGATACTCTAGGTTGAGTAACTTTCCAACCCATATCTTTAAGCTCTTTGTATATCCTAACACTTCCATATCTAGATTTATGTTCATTAAAATAGCATCATCTAGTTCAGCATCATTATATTGCCTTTTATCTATAGGTTTATGAATCCATCTGTAATATGAAGATGTGCTCACATTCAAAGATTTACATAGTGTTGTTACTGGCATAACTTTATAATGCTCCTTAATAAAGGCGTACCTTACAGATTTTGCTTTGCAAAGTACGCTGCTGACTTTTTTAGTATTTCACGCTCTGTTTCTGCCTGTTTGAGTTTTTTCTTCAAATCAGTATTTTCAAAAGATAGTTGCTGGTACTGCGTTTTATAATCTATCTTTATTTCTTTCTGAGGGTTTGACATGGCTTTGGATATCCAACTGCAAATGGTTTTATATTTAACCCCTAAGTTATCTGCTATTTCTCCTCTATTTGCATCTGGTTGTAAACATAATTTAACAGCTTCATCTTTAAACTCTTTTGTATATCTCATCTTGTCTCCTTTTCTTAACACCTAAGTGTCCCAAATAGGAGGGTATGATCAGTTTTCATAAAATCATGAAATGACGTATGTTTGCCAAAAATACTTCTAAACTCTATAGATACAAAGGCTAGAAATATTAAAATAACAGTAAGTCCATGTATATAGACCATGAGCTGATTGATCTTTATCTGCATAAAATCAAGAATAAGTATTAAATAATCTACGATTATAATGCTTCTACAAAATAAAAGGAAAATAGTTTATTAAAGCTTTCTTAAAAAGAACCAAATATATTAAATAATACTATATAAATAACACTAGTAACGACTATACACGCAGGAATAGTTAAAATCCATGCTATAGCCATTTTTCTAACAATTTTCCAATTAACACCTGAAGCTGCATAACCTGCTCCCATTATTGAACCAGATGCTACTTGTGTTGTACTAACAGGTAAGCCTATGTGAGAAGCTGCTAAGACCAAAACTCCTGAACTTAGCTCGGCTGATACTGCATTTACTGGTTCAAGCTTAGATAATTTAGCACTTAGTGTTTTAATTATCTTCTTTCCACCTGAAAGAGTGCCTAGGCCCATTGCAATACCACATAATATTATTACCCAAGTAGGTACTTCTGTAGTACTTACTAATCCTGCACTTAATAAAGCTAGAGTAATTATTGACATTGTTTTTTGAGCATCATTAGAACCATGAGAGAAAGATAATAAACTAGTTGATATAACTTGCATCTCTCTTATATATTTGTTTGTTCTTCTGACACCACTTAGTCTAATAAAAATATTTAGCAAAATTATACATATTGTTAATGCTAGAAAAAATGCTATAACTGGCGAACTAACCATAGGGATTAAAACTTTATCAACAACGGTCATATAGTTAACATCTTGATAGCTAGCCCCAATAATCACAGCTCCAACTAACGAGCCTATCAAAGCATGAGAAGAGCTTGATGGAATACCAAAGCTCCATGTAAAAAAGTTCCAGCTAATTGCTCCTAAGAGTGCTGAAATCAATACAATATCTGTAACAACACTCGTATCAACAAGACCTTTAGATATAGTTGCTGCTACAGCAGTACCAAAAAAAGCTCCTAAGAAATTAAAAAATGCTGCTAAACCTATTGCCTGAACAGGAGTTAAAGACTTTGTCGCAATTGGTGTTGCAACGACATTTGCCGCATCATGAAAACCATTAGTGAACTCAAAGAATAAAGCAACTATAATAATCGCGACTAAAATTGTTGAAATCATAGAGTAAATACCTTATTAAACTTCTTTAACATGAATTCTCATTATTGACTCTGCTATTGAAGTACAAGTTGAGATAGCATTCTCAATAGCTTTATATATATCCTTTACTTTCATTATAAATATTATATCGCCTTCTTCAAAGTGAGAAAAACGTTTAAGAGCATGAGCTAAATCTTCTAAAACATTTTCATCCAGAGCCGTCAGTCTCATATATAAATTTTTCAGATCTTTTTTATTGTCTTTTGCAAAAGCTTTCATCATATCATCCAAAACTTTTGTCATTTTACGCAATGTTTCAACACAGTTTGCTAAGTATAGATTTACATCACCTCTTTCTTCCTCCATTAAGATTTGCATATATCTGTGTATTTTAACTATTTTTTTATTAAGCTTTAGTAGAAAAGTTATTACATTATGCAGCTCAACTCTATCAATTGGTGTTACAAAATGTCTCGCCAACTCATGATCCATCTTATTAGCAACTTCAACAGTTACTGTTCTAGTTAGTCTTAACTCTTCAGAAAGTTCTGATAGAGTTAGATTATCTTTTTCTTTGACTATTTGATCTAAAATTCTAGCTGAGTCTTCAACAGTCTCTGTTGCTTCTATCATTAACTCAAAAAATATCTTATCTTGACTTGGGATCAGACTCTTAACCAGTTTGCGCAACATATATAATCTCCTAACTATGTTTTTGCATATTTGACACTCAAAGTTTATAACAAAGAAATACACAAAAACAACAAGAAATTATTATTTTTTTTATATTATTTTTTTTGTTGTGTTAATGGAAAAACTAATATAACATATCTGGCTTCAAATAAGAAAAGCTCTTTTGAAAGAGAAAATCTATACTTTAAATAGCTATCTCCCAAATTATAAAGTGGTTTTTTATTAAGTGAACACTTATAATGCTAATGCTGAACTAGCACATTTAATTTTCTTTGCTAACTCATAATAGTCAGTTTTTATCAAAACCAACCACTCTTTCTATAGCACTATTTATAATCTCTAAAAAATACTGGAAAAATAATATTAATTGAAGAACAAATTTCCAGCTTATACTTAAAGGAAATATCCAAATAGTAACAGTCAAAAATATAAATAATAAAAACTGTGCTTAGATATATTTAATATTTTTTGTGAAATTTGTAAAGTTTATATTATTTCATTCAAATCTTTCATAATATTAAAAGCCTCATCAAGATCAATAAGCTTAAACCTAAGCTTTGATCCAGGAGCAAATTGTGCAAGCTTACTTATATCAGGTTCGATAACGTTTACAACTCTAGGGTAGCCCCCTACAGTTTGACGATACCTCATTAAGACTATCGGCCCTCCTGGAGATAACTGCACAGTCCCATCAGAAACAGGTTGAGATATCATTTCAATTTTTTCAGTATCTAAACTTGGGCCATTTAGAGATAATCCCATTTGGCTAGAGTTTGGGGAAATACTCCATAGCTCATCAAAAAAGGTATTATCTTTTAAAATAAAGAACTCAGGACCCTTCGTTACTCTTATAAAGTTATTTCTATAATTAAGATTTATAAACTCACCTAGCTTTTCAGATCTTTTCTTACCAATTAGTTTTTCTAAGCCTGGTTCAAATACTATAGCTAAAATAACCGTTCTAAAGCCTTTTTTTGTACCTTTAAACTCTAAGACCTCATCTTTATTAAGCTTGTAAACTTGATTATATAGAATATTTTGCGAGCTAATACCTTCTCTCTCATAAGAAGCCCCACATATAACTATTAGTAAATCCCTATTAGCTGTTATTCTAGATGGATAGATCATCTCTACTGCTTGGAAATCACGGGGGCTATCTAATAAGCTATATGCAGTATTAAAACTTAATTGATCTTGTGCCCCTTTGGGGGATAGTCCTTTATCTTGAGACCCAAACTCTCTTAATGAGATAGGAAAAGATAATCCACCGTTAACTGAAAAAAAGTCTGTCATAATTAACCTTTGGCTTGATTAAGTTGCTTAGCTAACTCTAAAACTATCTCACTATCAGAATGTATACATATTGTTTGTGAATCAAAGGCTATTTCTTGACCTTTAACATTTATAAAACCTCTTGCTAGCTCACGATACTGCTCAACAGTTTTTTGCACATCTTTAATCTCTGCATTTGGCTGACCTCTTGGTATAAGCATAGGCTTGTTGTTTTTATCTAAAAAATAACCTCTTTCAGAAAAGCTTTCTAAAGTTGTTTTTATATCATTTTCTTCAGCATGTTTTTTCAAAAGACCAAATGGACTAACTAATAACTCTTGGACATCATTCTTCACACACCAAGAAACAAATGTTTTAACAAGCTTTTCATCTACATTAAGCTCATTATATAAGGCCCCATGTGGTTTTATTGATTTTATATTTCCATCAAAAAGAGCAAACTGCTCATCAAAAGAGTCACATAAGTCACCATCAACCATATTGATAACCTTTCTGCCAAAATTCTCTTTATCTGGATATGATACATGAGCTGTAACTTTTACATTATTTTTTTTACAAAGATCCACATAGTAATCAACGCTTTGTTTATCTCCAGCATGTCCACCACAAGCGATATTTGCAATATCTATATATTTAACTAATTGATCATCAACAACATGAGCAACACCTCTTTCACCTAAGTCACAATTTATCAAAAGCATTTCATACCTCCCTAAAAACTATTTTATCTCCAGGCCTAAGCTTAGAGAAATCCTTAAAATCTGATATACCAATTATGTTCCACCCACTGGGTGTTTGCTCTGGAAAAATAGTTGTTTGAGCCCCACCAATACCGATTGATCCTGCAGCAATTCTATTTCTAGGAGTCTCTAATCGAGGTAGTGATAGACTTTTATCTAACCCGAGCAAATATGGCAAATATGGTTTAAAACCAAGCATAGCAATGTGATATTCTGTTTGGGTATGCCTTTTTATGATTTCAGATACCTCTATACCAAGCTTTTCTGCTGCTAGTTCTAAATCTTGACCATTATATTTAACCTGTATATTGTGAATTTGTGGCTCTATCGTCTGATCATAATCAACACTCCGTATCCTATTTGAGATAGCTACTTTAAGCTCAACAGGATTCTCATATCCAAAATGAAAAGCAACAGAGTTATATGACGGCACAATATCATAAATATTAAACTTACTACAAAACTGATCATCCATTATAATACTTTTATATATTTTAAGAACCTTTAAATTATCGTTTAACGACAACTTGTTGCTCAAATTATAGACAAAACAATTTTGACCTAAAAAATATTCATTCATAATCAAATATTACCTAATCTTTCTACTAGTAACATCTTTACAACTTTCTGGCTCAAGCTTATATAAAGTAAGTAGTCCTACTACAGCACTTACACAAATCATTCCAACAGCCATATAATCAGATATATGTTCTGCTAGATAAAAACATAAAAATGGTAGAAGTCCTCCATAAATTCCAAAACCTATATTATAAGCTAGAGCAAAACCTGTATAGCGTATTTGCTTAGGAAAACTCTCAGTAAAGATCACCATAATATTGCCATAGAATAAACCAAAAATAGCAGATATTATTACAAAAAATAAGATCAACAAACTATTATCGTATTTATATAGGGCATACATTGGCAATGGAAGTAATAACATTAGAACTAAGCCTGTAGCCGTTATTGACTTAATATTAAAGAACTTCGTTAATCTAGCTGCTAAAGCACATGATCCAATAAAAACAACTAGGCTTATAGTAGTAAGGATAGCAACATCAACATCTTTATGGCCAAGAACTTGAGTAATAATATTTGGTAATATAGTTATTTGAAAATATGCTACGACTGCTCCAGGAAAGCATAATAGCATCATAAAAACGATACTTTTCCAATACTTCACAATTAAATGCCATAATTTAACTTGCTGACTTGATGAAGCTTCTGATTTACTATCTCCAGTATGCTTAATAAAGAACGACATAACTATAAGAATAATTGCTATAGCAAATAGTATTCTCCATCCACCATGTGACATCAGTTCGCTAGGAATAAAGTATCTAATAATTTGGAAACTAATAATAGCAAATAACATTCCACCAAAAGCCGTTGCTATAACATTTGCTGTAGCCTTTGCTTTTCCTAGTATAGTCTCTTCCTCTTCCACAAGTATAACTATTGAACCACTATACTGGCCTCCTAAAGCGATTCCCTGAAGTATTCTGAATAGAACCAGTAATATAGGTGCTAAAATACCTATTGTTGCATAAGATGGTAATAGTGCAATACCCACAGTTGGTAATCCCATAAAGAATGCCGCCCAAGCAAGAGCTGTTGTCCTTGATTTCTTATCACCAATATATCCAAAAATAATACCGCCAAAAGGTCTAGCTAAAAAACCTGCAGCAAAGGCTCCAAAAGCTGCTAAAAAAACTAGCAAATGGAGTTGCTAGATTTGGAAAAAATGCTTCACCAATATACACAGCACAAAACGAATATACTGTAAACTCATACCACTCAGCTGTACTTGCTAAAAGCACTAAAAACTTCTTCATTCTCTAACCAATTATCTAGACCTGATACTTCTATTTAAATATATTTTTTGGCAAAAATACACTTTTTAACAGGAATTTAGTAAAAATTTTGGAATTTTAGTTAGCGATAAAGATGTATAAGAAGATATTTTTTATTTAAGTCTTACAACCAGGACGTCAACATTTGCCTCATGTAAGATACTATTTGCCGTTGAGCCTAAGAAAAATCTACCAATTGCGCCTCTTCTATGGCTTCCTACAACAATTAGGTCATTTTTATCTTTCTCAGCTTTTTCCAATAAGCTATTAGATATTGCGCCAATCATTACTGATTTTTCACCATCTATATTATTTTTTTCAGCGAATTTCTCTAAAGCTTTTTCAACTTTTGCAGTCTCATAAGTCATCAAGGAAATACTATCATTCGGTATAACAAATGCTGTGTCTAATTTTGCATCATAAAGCTTAGCTATTTCTTTTGCTTTATCAACAACAATACATGAGTCATTCTCAAGATCTGTAGGCACTAACAATTTAGTATAGCTATGGGCTTTACTTACAGCAGCTTCATTTTCACTAACTCTCACAGTTAATACATCACATTTAGCTTTATGTAAAACAGCGTTAGCAACAGAACCTAAAAGTAAGTTGATACCGTGAGTAGCATGAGAACCTAACACGATTACATCACATTGACTTTCTTCTGCGTATGTAACAATTTCTGTTGCTGGATTACCAACTAATACTTCATGCTCAACTTTAATCCCTGAGATTTTAGCTACTAGCTTATTTAGCTCTTCTTGTGCTTCTTTCTCTATTGAATGCTGGAAATCAACTATTGATGGCACAAACGGCGCTACACAGTCAATAACTGTAACCACTTTTATAACTTCGGTACTATGCTTCTTAGCAAAGTCTACGGCAGACTTAATTACAACATCTACATTTTCATAAACATTTACTGCTAATAAAACTTTTTTATACGCCATGACAACTCTCCTAACATGTCTTCCTTTAACTTCAATTATAACAAACAAAAATAAAAAAGTATTTAATTACAGCTCAAATTTTATTTTTATAAATTTCTCCAAAATATTCCCATATTTCTTTAGTTAATGCTTGCTGTAATTCAAACCTATATTCAATCATCTTCTTGGTTTTTAAAAGCTCTCTGGCGCCCAAACATTTTGAAACTGTACCTAAATAGAGATATTCATTATTCTTATTTGTCCTAGCAAACACGTACCTTATATAAATATCTTTTACTAAGTTATTTTCAAGCTTATCATTTAAACTCTTTCCAGCTTTAGAATAATAAGTAAAAACTTTCGAAGAAATAAATTTATTATCATGCTGTGTAAACTTCTTATTCTCATCAAAAGTCATAAAAAGAAATGCTTTATTCTCAAAAACTCTGTACCCTGCTAAGTTAACCCCTCCATTGGTATAATCATGATTCAGAAGATGAGCAATATCTTTTTTTGAATACTTAGCATACATTGCTAAATCTGCATTTTTACGATGACTATACCTTTCTGAATAAATTAATTTATTATATTCAATCAAGTCCCTAAGATGAAATTCTAATAAACAGCTGCTTTCTATTAAATCTATAACTATGAGTAAAATTTTTCCATTATTTATAGATATCAATGGCTCGTAATTTTGTCTTGCGGCATTAACTGTAAATATATCTAAAGCCAAGTGCTTTAGAGCATTATTAAAGCTATTAATATCAAAATCATCCAGGTTTTCTCGAAGCTTTGACTCAAGCTGTGACATTACCAAATTACTACAATTTAGTAAGTTCTCTAGAATTAATATTTCATATAACCTTTTTGCTGGCGTAAACTCTTTAGAAATGAATTTCAAAATTAAATATTGCCTTCTATCAAGTTCAGCTATATTTTCTTTAAAAGAGTTTAATATATCATAATATGTATCTTTAGCAGATAAGACAACTTCTGGAGATATAAAATTATACTTTTGGAAATCAACTAGCATTGGTATCCTTCCAAGTTCTTTTTTCAACTGCTTATAATCTCTTTTTATATTCTTTAACTGTGAAAAATTTGTTATCTGGATATTCTTGTAAATAATCTCTTTAGCGATATTTGTAAATGTTATAGTACTTTGGCCAGCTATATAATTATTTGGTGAAATAACAAAGCTTTTAAGCTCATCCTTGTCATAACTATTATTTTGGCTTAATGCTACAGGGATAAGAAAATTATTATTATAATTCGCGATAAAATCTAAAACCACAACAAAATGCTTATCTTTATGCTTGCGCAAACCTCTACCTAATTGCTGAATATAAACGATAGCACTCTGTGTTGGGCGTAATAATATAACTTGATTTACACATGGAATATCAACACCTTCATTAAAAATATCAACCGTCACAATAACTTCTAAATGATTTGACTCAAGCTGACTTATAGCTTCTAATCTAGATCTCTCAGAATCTTCACTTGTTAAAGCTTTTGATCTTATCCCTTTTTGAGTTAATTTAGTAGCTAGCTCTTTTGCTTCATTGACATTACTAACAAACATTAATGCACTTCTAAACTGTCCACTAAACTTATAAAAGTTCATTTTCTCAACTATATGTGCAATTCGACCATCATCAACTAGTTTTAAGAAATTTATAGTTAAATATTTTTCTGACTCAATATAAAAATCCTCTATGGCAAAATAATGAAAAGGACACAGTAAGCCCTCTTCTAAGGCCTGATGTAATCTAATTTCATAGGCAATGTTATAATCAAACAACTTAAAGATATCAGCATCATCTGTTCGCTCTGGAGTAGCTGTCATTCCAAGTAAAAACTTAGGCTTAAAGTAATCAAAAACTTTTTTATAGCTCTTTGCCTCCGCGTGATGAACCTCATCAATAACTATATAACTAAACTCATTTCTTGAAAAATTTGCTAAAACTTTTGGATTTTTAAGTGTTTGTATAGTCGCAAATAAATATTCTGTAGAGTCTTTATTATCACCCGTATATAAGCCTAAAGCCTTATCTTTAATAATTTTAGCAAAAGTTTCTTTAGCTTTTATTGCTATATTTGTACGATGAACTATAAAAAGGCAACGTTCAGGTCTAACTTCTGCAACATCAAATGCACTTAAGAAAGTTTTCCCAGTACCTGTAGCACTTATTATTAAAGCCTTATCTTTACTATCTTTCCTTAATGTATCTAGACTATTTAAAGCCTCTCTTTGAATTTTATTTGGTTTTATACAACTATTTTGCAAATGTATAGCTTCAGTAGCTTGTAGCCTTTTTTGTCTACAATATATTTCTTTGTATTCATCAATAAAATCTCTAACATACCTAGCATGATTAAAAAGTTTATTAAATTCCAACAAAGCTTGTCTAATAATTTCATCATCTTGATTAGCTTCAAAAAGAATATTCCACTCATTGTTTATTGTCAAAGCAGATTGAGTTAAGTTTGAACTACCTAACATCACTTGCCAATTTTTCTCATTTCTAAAAAAGAATCCTTTAGCGTGAAAGTTTTCACTATCAAGTATTTTGAGTTCTATATTATTAAACTCAAGAAGCTTTTCTAAAGCTTTTGGCTCAGTAAAATTTAGGTAACACCCTGTCAAGATCTTACCTTTTATATTATTAGTTTGTAATTGGCGTAAAGATTCTAAAATACACAAAACACCACTTAGTGTTACAAATGCAACACTAATTATGAACTCCTCACAATTATTTAGTTGGTCATTTAACTCCGTTACGATTTTAAAACGTTTTGAATTTGTAAGAAACTTCTTAGAGTTTTCACTCATGTTATATCTTAACAGGAACTGCAGAATTTAAGTTTGTACTTCCTGTACTTTTACCCCAACAATAAATACCTTTATTTTCTGTGGCAATTCCACAAACATATGTTTTAGATACACTCAATCTACTAAACTTAATATTTGTTTTAACTCTTTGTGGTTTACTAAAGTGTCCTCTTTCTCCATTTCCAAGCTCTCCTTGATCACCATCTCCCCAACAATAAGCATTTCCTTGTTTATCTAAAGCACAAGCATATTTACTCTGACCATATACTTTTTCAAATTTATTATCTTCACTAAAGCTTATGCCTAAAGAATCTGAAGCTTTACTTTGTTGTTGCTCTTCTGGCTCATCAGAGTACTTATCATTGACACAGTAAATATTATAATTTTTATCCATGAAGCATCTAGAACCACTCTTCACACTAATTCCTTTGGCTTTTTGAAGCTGTTTGTAATGCTCTTCTATTTGTTTCGCATTATCATTACCAGAATCAGCTTCGATAATATCATGATGGCCGACCCTAAGCTCGCCAGAAGCATAATAAGCTATATTTTTATTATATTCATTGTTCCTATTGTATGCTGAAAAGAAGCTTTGGGTATAAGTTTCAAGAGCGAAAGCACTACTATATATCAACACAAGTGTAATTATTATTATATTTTTTTTCATAAATAAGTTTCTTAATATCTTTTTAAATTTTAACAGGTACCGAAGAGTTTAGACTTAAAGTACCTTTTTTACCCTTACCCCAACAATATACTTCATTAGATCCCTTAGTAATTCCACAAGTATATGTCCTTGCCATAATTAATCGACTAAATTGTATATCTGTTTTAACTTTTTGTGGCTCACTAAAAAGTCCTTTTTCACCATTACCAACTTCTCCATTACTACCATCACCCCAGCAATAGGCATGATTGTTTTCATCTAAAGCACAAGCATAATGTGCTTTTGTGTATACTTTTCTAAATTTAATACTTGTATCAACTTTTTGTGGAATTTTTGATTTACTTTTTACCTCAGGCGTACCAAGCTGACCTCTTTTATTACTACCCCAACAATAAGCCTCATCATCACTATCTAAAGCACAGTTAAAATCATCTCCCTCACTAATATTTTTAGATTTTTTAAGTTTCTCAAGATGTTCTAACATTTTTTTACTTAATTTTTTCCCGCAATCACTAGTTGTATCTTTTCTAAGTTTATAATTCCCACACCTTATTTGTCCTGATGCATTATAACTACAGTTATAATTGTTAGAATCATCCTTACCAA
The DNA here is from genome assembly GCF_002211785.1 of Francisella halioticida. Classification (NCBI taxonomy): domain Bacteria; kingdom Pseudomonadati; phylum Pseudomonadota; class Gammaproteobacteria; order Thiotrichales; family Francisellaceae; genus Francisella; species Francisella halioticida. The sequence continues at coordinate 143,795 of NZ_CP022132.1, read as the reverse complement.
AATTGAAACCATACTCTTGTATTTTTACATCATCACGATAATTATTGTTTTTAGGTGAAAATTTATACGTTGAATGATTATGATCATCAAAAAAAGACTGCGTAAAAGTGTCGCTGGCAAAACTATTAACATATAAGAACACAACAACCAATAAAGCTATAATTTTTTTCATAAATAGAGCTAATTTTTAAAATCCCATATAGATACTAAACTAATAATAAATCAAAATACTCACAAGTAAAATTCTATAAAAACATTTTTTGCTCACAATAGCGTAAAAAACTAAAGAATCTCTCTTCTTTTGTATAATTTTCTCTATCGACATAGGGTTTCGTTATAAGTATTGGATAACATCCAGCGATAAAACACGCCAAACAACCTGTCAAAAGTCTATCATCGACAAGAGCAACCTCTTGTGGCTCACAGTTTATTGTTTTTATAATTTTATTAAGACCTTCTGGATAAGGTTTCTTCGCAACACCAGATATAAATCTAATTTTAGGAAAATACTTTTTAAAATACTCCAATCTTTCTTGTGTTGGCTTATTTGAAAGAATAAATATATTATCTTCACCAAACTTAGTAACAAAATCACCTAGCCACTGTTTAACTTCAGCAATAACCTCTGGTTTACCATGGCTAGCTAACACACCATCGAAGTCTAAAGCCAAATAGCTAATTTTTTTTTGATTTAAGAATCCCGGTGTCAAATGCACAATACTTTCTAAACAATTATTATATTTTAGGAACTTAAGCATTTTTTTATGACTAAATATTTGTTTAATAGTATATAAAGATCGACTAAACATTTTTTTTCAAATCCATATCTTTTTTTAAATCTAGTGCTTTTTGATAAATATCATTTTTTTTAAGCTTTAATAGATCTGCTGTTAATTTAACAGCCTTTTTTAACGGTAGCTCCTCAAGTAATGCTCCAAGTAATAAGTCTTGGTCGATACTCGAAGAATCTGAGATATCTATATTATTACAATCAATTATAACGACAAACTCACCTTTAATTTTTTCAGGATAGCTCCTAAAAAACTCTACCACCTGAGCTGGTTTACCATTAACAAAAGTCTCAAACCGTTTTGTTAACTCTTTTGCAAGAGCAATATCAATATCTGGTAAAATACTCTCTAAATCTGCTAACAAATACTCTACTCTATGCACAGACTCATATAGTATGACCGTCGTATTATTCTTCTTAAATTCTTGTATCTGCTGTTGTCTTTTTATTTTTTTTGCAGATAAAAAACCTTTAAACATAAAGCTATTTGATGGTAATCCTGCAGCCGATAAAGCCGCAGTCACTGCGCTAACACCAGGAACAGGAACTACTTTATAATTATCCTCACGCAAATTTGCTACTATTTTATACCCTGGATCAGATATTAATGGAGTTCCTGCATCACTAACTAAAGCGACTCTTTTACCGACATCCAAAAACTCCTTAACTTGTTGCACCCTAGACTCTTCATTAAAATCATGACATGATACTAGTTTTTGTTCTCGCCGTATATTAAGACTTACCAAAAGCTTTGCTGTTACACGAGTGTCCTCAGCCAAAATAACATCAACTTCTTTTAATATATCAATAGCTCGAAGTGTTATATCTTTTAGATTACCTATTGGTGTTGCAACGACATAAAGAGTTGATTCATCTACACTATTCACCCAACATCTCCACTAAGTTTGTAACATCTCCCGCCCCTTGTACTAAAACAACCGAATCTTTATCAATAATTTTTTTTAAAGTAGTCACTACACTACTAAAACTATCTAATAAAATACAATCTGTAAGCCTTTGTGCTATATCTTTACTCTCTGCGCCTAAGATAACTTCTTCACCAGCAGAGTAAGTCGGAAGTAAAATTAATTGATCAGATAAACAAAGAGCTTTTAGCCAATCTCTAAATAAATCTCTATTTCTTGTATACCTGTGAGGCTGAAATACATGAATAATTTTTTTGCATGGGAACCTATCTCTAACTGCTTCCAAACAGTTAGTCACCTCTACAGGATGATGCCCATAATCATCTATTACCTGTATTTCACATCCTGAGATTTTTTTTGCATAGAGATCAAATCTTCTTGCAACACCTTCAACATTTAGCAATGCTCTTCTTATATCTTGATATTCAAAACCAAGATCTAAGCAACAAACAATACATGCTGTTGCATTTTGCACATTATATTTACCTGGTAGTTGGATAGTAAAGTCTAACACCTCGCCCTTGTAGCAAACTTTAAAACAAGTATGGTTATTATTTACTATGCGATAATTTTTTATTTGTGCGTTAGCATCTTCCGAAAAACCATATAAGACTATATTCTTATCAGTTAAAGAGTCTCTTACTAACAGATCATTACAACCTTTATCATCTACACATAGATAAATATCTTTAACAGTCTCTTTAGAAAGAAATTGTAAAAAATTATCTAAGAGATTCTCATAGCTATTTTGATAAGTTGTCATATGATCAAGATCAACATTAGTAACTACGGCACACTGCGGATTCAAATGTAAAAATGATGCATCACTCTCATCCGCTTCAATAACTAGTTTATCCTTACCATTAACTTCTATGTTTGAATTAGAATACTTGACCACCCCGCCAACTACAAAACTATTATTTTTATCAAGATAGCATAACAGTGTTGCTAAAATGCTAGATGTTGTTGTTTTACCATGAGTTCCTGTTATGGCAATACTATAATTAAAATTTCTCATCAGGATCGCTAAAAACATTGCTCTCTGTAGACATTCTATCCCGAGCGTTTTAGCTTCTTGTAATAAATAGTTCTTAGCCGAAATTGCACTTGAATAGACAACCATGTCATAGTTAGACAAATTAATATTATTTGTTGTAATAAATATTTTGATTCCTAAAGACTCAAGCTTAGCCGTTAACTTACTAGGCTTACTATCATGACCTTCAACAGCAGCCCCTAAATTTCTTGCAGCTATCGCAAGAGCAGAAACTCCTATACCTCCTATACCAAGAAATAATATTTTTTTATTCAAATTCGTCTATACAGCAAGTAGCCAACATTTAAGATATTAAGTATAATACCACACCCGCCTTACTAGTCACAGCCCTCGCCAATATTTAAATACTGCCTTACTTAACTCTTGTAACATACCTTTACCATCAGCTGCAAATATATTATTGTCCTGACACCACTTTGTAAAAACAGTTCCTCCATCAGCATACATCAAATCATAGCCAAAAGCATTTTTAGAAAAGTTAGTAGCTTTTAATGGTAGCATTTCCTCATAAATACTTGATGATGTTGAATTGATTACAATATCAAAGGTGCCTACAATATCTGTAAAATCCTCAACATTTATGGAAAAGTCAGATTTAAATAAATTAGCGATAAATTGTGCTTTTTGCTTTGTTCTATTTGTTATAGTTATTGAATCTGGAGATTCTTTTACTATCGCAGCTACAACAGCTTTTGCCGCACCGCCTGCCCCAACTACAAGAATTTTCTTATTTTTAAATTCTACCTTAAAATTATTTTTAATATCATTAACAATCCCCAAACCATCATAATTTAGAGCTATCATCTTACGTTCTGAGGTAAAAATAACATTACTAGCAGCTCCGACTGCTTTAGCTGTTGCATCAGAATCATCAGCCAAGCCAAATACCTTATCTTTGTGAGGAACCGTTACACTTAAGCCTTTGATTTGGGTATTACTTCTAAACTCTTTAATTTTTCTTTCTAAATCTTCAGGCTTAATTTCTATAGCTGTAAAAACCATATCTTGGTCATATCGACTGGCTAACTGCATTTGAATTTTTGGTGATAAACTATGCTTTACAGGATATCCGATAACATGGTATAAATCCGACATCAATAACTCCGTATAATTAAAATATTAAAATTATATCATGGTAAAAAACATGATTAACTTGAATAGAGCAAAAAAAATAAATATCATTAGGCACATAAAAATTAAAGTAATTCAAATTTAAAATGAAAAAAATAGTAATAGCATTAGGATTAAGTGTATTCTTATCTACTGGGTTTAGCTTACAAGTATCTAGCGGATCAAGCCAAAAAAATCCTACAGCAATGAATGCTCTCCCAATAAACATATCTAAACAATCAAAACAAAATAAAATACAAATAGATCAGCCTAAACAAAAAGAACAACTTATTGGTTCTAGCTCTTCTACATGGACACCTGCATACCTTAAAGTCAAAAAATTCAAAAAGTGTCTAAGTACCGAAGATTACAGAGGTTGGCAAGGCTACTGTTTACCAAGCAAACAACCTAAAAAATGCCCTGATACATCATGGAAGGAATTAAACAAAATGAATTTAATTCCTTGCTCAAAGTAATTATCAATAACATTTGACTAATTCTTGTCTTTTCTATATAATATCGAAACTATTTCTGTGATTTATAGAATAAAGAAAATTTATTTAAAGAGGAAAATATAAAATGAAAAGAACATTCCAACCTTCAAACTTAAAAAGAAAAAGAACTCATGGTTTTCGTGCCCGCATGAAAACTCTAAGTGGGAAAAAAGTTATCAAAAATAGAAGAGCTAAAGGCAGAGCTAAACTTAGTGCATAATGTTTGTTTAACAAAACAAAATATACTTAATAAGAGTGAGATCAAACAGACTTTTGATAATGTTGAAAATAAGCTAAGCACCTTGCACTTTACATTTTTGCTAAGCAAAAGAAACATCGAAGATCCTGGCATATGTATCATCTTACCTAAAAAAAGCATAAAAAGAGCTACTAAAAGAAATCTTTGTCGAAGGCTTGCTAAAGAGTTTTTTCGTTTAAACAAATTTTTATTAGATCAAAAAAGCCTGATTGTACTGGGCAAAAAACCAGCATCCCAAGCTACCAAGGAAGAACTGTGGCAATCTCTAGAAAAATTATATCTTTTTTTAAAAGAATCATAACAGCTCTTTTTATATTATTAATCAAGCTCTATCGCTACTGCATCAGCCCTTTTATGCCTGCTAGATGTAGATATTATCCAACTTGTTCTGAATATGCTTTAGAAGCTCTAAAATCTCATGGTATACTAAAGGGATTGTATTTAACTACACGTAGACTCTTGCGTTGTCATCCATTAGCAAAAAGAGACTACTTTGATCCAGTTCCGGCAAAAATAAAAGGTTTAAAAAAATAATGAAAGCTAACCATATAAGAATATTACTATTAGTCACAATAGCAATAATGTTTATATCTCTGATGGGAAGATGGGAACAAACCTTCCCTTCAAACAACAATGAGCAACAAACGGCTAAAACTCAAGAAAATAGTCATTACACAAAATCAGCAGATTCTAAAGCAGGTAATGGAGTTAAAGATCAAACCCCTAACTTAACAGCAAAAACTAGTTTCTCAAAATATGATAAGGCTGACAGTGTAACTATAAACACTAAAGTTTTCAAAAACCTAAAAATTAGTTTACTAAATGGAGCTATCACTTCTTCATCTTTAAAAGACTATACAATTAGCCTAAAAGACAAAACTCCGATGAACCTTCTAACAGAAAAACAAGGTTCCGAATATATTGCAAAGATTAATATTGTTATAAAGAAAAAGCCAGCAATTATAGAATTTAAAAACAAAGGTGTCAAAAACCAGGGTGACAAGCAAGTTCTAACTTTATCTGGCTCTGTAGATGGACTAGATATAACAAGAATATATACTTTTGATGATTCTAAGTATAATATTTCTATATCTCAAAAAATCACTAATACTAGCTCAAAGCCTATAGATATAATAGTTGATGATTCATTAGCTAGAAATTTCAATCCTGCCGGAGATAGCTTTAGCTTACTAAATGCCCATAGCTACACTTTCACTGGAGTTGCATATTCAACTCCGCAAGATAAGTTTAGAAAAGAATCATTTAAAGATATCTCTAAAACTAATGGTAAACCAACAGTAGTTGATAATAATGGTCAAGGTTGGGTAGCATTCATAGAACATTACTTTATGACTGCTTGGATACCGCAATCATCAAATTCAAAAATATACTACAAAAACCTAAATGATGATGTTTTTGAGGCTGGCGAGTACACTAGCGTTACAATAGCTCAAAATCAATCACAAAATGTATCTTCTGTACTTTATACAGGTCCTATCATTAAAGATAACTTAGTTAGCTTAGCACCAAATCTAGAAAAAACTCTAGACTATGGTATGTTATCATTCTTCTCAGAAATTATTTTCTGGGTTATGAGCCATATTCATGCTTTAGTTGGAAATTGGGGTCTGTCTATTATATTAGTCACTGTACTTATCAAGCTAATTTTTTATCCTCTTTCTGCTAAGAGCTACCGCTCTATGGCAAAAATGAGAATGTTACAACCAAGAATTAAACGACTTCAAGAAACATATAAAGATGACCGCCAAGTTCTTGGTAAAAAAATGATGGGAATGTACAAAGAGGAAAAAGTTAATCCTCTTGGTGGATGTCTACCTATGGTAATACAGATCCCAATATTTATTTCATTATATTGGGTATTATTAGAATCTGTAGAGCTAAGACATGCTCCATTTATTTTCTGGATCCATGATTTATCGATGAAAGATCCTTACTTCGTACTTCCTGTATTAATGGGAATATCAATGTTCTTGCAGCAAAGACTTTCTCCAGCTCCAGCAGACCCTATGCAAGCTAAGATAATGATGTTCTTACCTGTAATATTTACATTCTTATTTGCATCATTCCCATCTGGACTTGTGTTATATTGGCTAACAAATAACCTGATTAGTATCCTACAACAATGGTTGATAACAAGACGTTATCAAGCAACACATAAAAAATAATTAGTCTATGGATAAATCTTTTCTAAAACCAAAATACTGGGGAGTGTGGATCATCGTTGGCTTGTGCAAAGTCATTGTAAACATTCTCCCATACAAAGCTCTAATGCATCTTGCCATTGGCATAGGATTCTTAGCAAAACCTATTGCAAAAAAACGTAATCAAATAGCTATTATCAACTTGAAAATAGCATTTCCTGACAAATCTGATAAAGAAATAAAAAAACTTGCTGACGAAAGCTACAAATCTGTATGCATGGCAGGATTTGAAAGTTTAATTTCATGGTTTATGTCAGAGAAAAATTTTAAAAAATTAAACATAGATACATCAGAATTTGAAACTTTTATTGAAACTCATAATGACCCAAATAAGACTCTTTTAGCCCTAGGATTTCACTTTCATTCATTGGAGATTGCTGGAAGGTATGTTGGCGATAATATTAAGCCTCTTTCTATAATGTACCAAAAACATAGTAGTCAATTAATGGAGTATATTATCACCTCTTCTCGTGAGAAGTATATTGACAAATGTTTTCAACGCAAAAATATAATTTCTGTGATAAAAAGCCTCAAAAAAGGCATGACTATGTGGTACGCTCCTGATCAAGATTTCAAAGAGCATATTATTTTCGTAGACTTCTTTAGTAAGCTTTGCTCTACTTTGACAGTTACTCCATGGCTTGCTCAAAAAACTGGAGCAACAGTAGTACCCATGTACTATGTTAGAAAAAAAGATTTATCAGGATATAAGCTAATCTCTTGTGAGCCAATTGAATTTACTGGAGATCCTTACAAGGATGCCAACATGACAAATAGATTCCTTGAGAATGCTATCCGTAAATATCCAGAGCAATATCTGTGGCAACATCGCCGTTACAAGACAAGGCCTCCAGGTGAAGAAAAGATTTATTAGTTATTTATGATTGATGCGCTATATGTTAAACTTCTAGATAGTACCTTAATTGAAGAGTAAGATGAGCAGTAAAAATTTTAAACCTAAGAACTGGGGTATATGGCTTATAATTAGTATAATGAAGGGTGGTTCAAAATTGCCTCTATTTACTCATAAATACATTGTTCTAGCTATTGGATTTACTATTAAACCTTTTCTAAAAAATCGTAATGAAATTGCTCGAGAAAACCTTAAAATTGCTTACCCAGAAAAATCGGATAAGGAAATAAAAAAACTCGTTAAAAAAAGTTATTACTCAATGGTTCTCTCTGGAGCAGAAACTACTGCTGCTTGGCTTCTATCAAAAAAAAGGTTTAATAAAATAAAGTTTGGATGGGGTGAAGGTTCTAGAGAAAGGTTCGAGAAATATCATAGTGACCCTAATAAAAAATTAATTATATTAGGCTTTCACTTTCACTGTATTGAAATAATTGGAAGGTATATGGGCAAAGATTTTTCTCCTTTTACAGTTATGTACCAAAAAAATGGTAACCCTCTTATAGAAGATTTAATAAAAGATTATCGTGAAAAAAATATTTATAAATGTTTAGATAGTAAAAGCTTTATATCTGTTATTAGAAATCTAAAAAAAGGTTATACAATGTGGTATGCTCCAGACCAAGATTTTGGTTTAGAAAGCTCTGGAATTGAAAACTCAGTTTTTGCTCCATTTTTTGGCAAACTTTGTGCTACACTCACAGTAACCCCATGGCTTGCTCAGAAAACTGGTGCTGTTGTAGTTCCTGCATACTATGTAAGAGAAAAATGCTTGAAAAAATATAAAATTGTAACAGGTGAACCCCTGGAGTTTACAGGCGATGCTTATAAAGATGCAGAAATTACTAATAAGTTTCTTGAGGATGCTATTCGTAAATATCCAGAGCAGTATCTATGGCAACATCGTCGCTATAGAACAAGACCAAATGGCGAGCCACAAATTTACTAGAGCTTAATTAACATGTTTAAAAAAAAGTCATTTATTAAAGGTTTTTCCTTAGTTGAATTGATGGTTGTAATAGCAATCATAGCTATTCTCGCATCTATTGCTATACCAACGTATAACAATTATATTTTAAGAAATCATCGTAATGAAGCAACATCTGAGTTATTAGCAGCATCAAATGCAGCGGATAACTTCGAAATTCGTAATGGCTCATTTCCATCTGGAAACGATATAAATTCTTTTTTTCACTCCAATACACAAAGTCAACTTTATACATTATCATATATTGGTTCAGGCTCAAGCTATACAATTACAGCAACAGCCCAAGGAACTCAAGCAGCAGATACTCCATGTGCAAGTATAGAACTTGAAGTTGATGGAGCTATTGTTGATAGAACCCCTACAGCTTGTTGGGACTAACAAACTACTAAAATATTTAATTCAAAAATCAAAGGGACTACTAAAAATGGCAAATTATAATACAAATGAATTTAAAGGTGGCTTAAAAATTCTAATAGATGGGAACCCTATGGTTATTATCGAAAACGAATTTGTTAAACCTGGTAAAGGTCAAGCTTTTAATAGAGTTAAACTTAAAAACTTGCTTAATGATAGGGTCATAGAAAAAACTTTTAAATCAGGAGAATCTGTTGAGTCTGCAGATGTCGAAGAATTAAGCGCTGTATACTCATATTTTGACGGTGATAGTTATGTATTTATACACCCAGAAACATTCGAACAATATATGGTTTCTGAAGAGGGGTTAGGTGAAACTAAAAAATGGTTAAAAGACCAGGACGAGTATCAAGTAATTTTATTTAATAGTCAACCTATCTCAATCATTCCACCAAACTTTGTAAACCTTGAAGTTATAGAAACTGATCCTGGTTTAAAAGGTGACACTGCAGGAACTGGTGGTAAACCTGCAACATTGTCTACTGGAGCCGTTGTAAGAGTTCCTCTTTTTGTACAAACTGGTGAAATTATAAAAGCTGATACTAGAACATCTAGTTATGTATCTAGAGTTAAGGACTAATAAGATATGCAATCTTCAAATAACTTAGTTTGGATCGACCTGGAAATGACAGGTCTTGATGTAGAGCAATGCAAAATAATTGAAATTGCTGCAATTATTACAGATAAAGATTTAAATGTCGTTGCTCAAGCTGAACCAATTGCCATTTATCAACCTGATAAAGTTTTACAAGAGATGAATGAGTGGTGCATCAAGACTCATGGAGAGACGGGTCTTACTCAGAGAGTTAAAGATAGTAAAATATCTCTTGAAGAAGCCCAGCTGAAGGTTCTTGATTTTATTAAACAACATGTTCCGTACCAAAGCTCTCCTTTATGCGGCAATTCAATATGGCAGGATAGAAGGTTTTTAGCTAAATATATGCCGAAAATAGATGATTACTGCCACTATAGAATGCTTGATGTTACAAGCCTAAAGCTTCTGAATGAGTATTGGGGCGATGGTGAAGTATTTAATAAGAAAGCAACTCATAAAGCTTTAGATGATATTCAAGAATCAATTGCTGAACTAAAGTTCTATAGGAAAAAGTTATTATCACTTTAAGGAACTATACAACTTTTAATTATCTCTAGCCTGTTAATAGCTAGCTGCTCTACTCACCCACTTAGAATATCTGATGAAACATGGTAGGAAATGACGCCTGAACAACAAGCTCAAGAAATTACAAATATAAAAGCTCACCCTGAATATGGCCAATATATAAAAGTGCGTAATTAGAAAAGGTAAGTACCAAACTTTTATTAATAACTAGAATGATATTCTAGCATTTGGTTTTGATGCTATTAAGGGTAAAACAACTACAGTTAACCTAACATACTACCAAAACAATAATAGTTTTTTTAATGAGAGTTAAAAACTATATATTTCATTGATAGACTCTCAGATTAAAATCTGTAAAGACCAGGATGCTTTTTCATATGATTGCTCTGTAATAATAGCAACAATGCCTCAGTATAAAAAAGGCGCTAGAGTAAAAATAACTGCTGGTATAATAAAAGGAACTGCTAGATGTAATATGGTTTACGGAACAATAGGTCTGGTAGAGACCGTAATGCGAATATAATCATAAATGTCTGATAATAATTCTCATTATCGTGTATCACAATTTAATATTTTTTGATATAATTGCTACACTAAAATGTCTTAAAAAATGTATTCTTGAGAACTAATTATGAAATATGCTTTAGTTGGCAACCCTAACTGTGGTAAAACGACAATATTCAACTCTCTAACTGGGCTTAATCAAAAGGTTGGCAATTGGTCAGGTGTGACCGTTGATAAAAAAATTGGCGTTTTTAAATCAAATGATAAGAAGATAGAAATTGTTGATATTCCAGGTATTTATTCTTTATCTGTCTCTGATGAAAACTCTATTGATGAACAAATAGCATACTCATTTATTATTAAAGAAAAGCCAAATGCAATTATTAATGTAGTAGATGCATCAAACTTAAATAGAAGCCTATATTTAACGGTTCAACTTATAGAACTTGGATTACCAGTCATTTTAGCTGTAAACATGGTAGATGTTGCAACTAAAAAAGGCATTATTATACATTATGATGAATTAGAAAAAACTCTAGGGTGCAAGGTTTTGCCTATAGTTGGATCAAAAAATATAGGTATCCAAGATCTAAAACAAACACTTGCTAATTTACAAAGCACACCAGACTTCGACCTAACAAGATATTATCCTAATGCTGTCTTTGAACTAGAAAAGCAAATTAGTGAATTGCGTCAAAATAAAATAGGCAACTTATGGCTTACTACGGAACTTCTTGATGACAAAGATATTCAAATTTCTCAGGAAATTAAAGCTGAAGACCTAGATACACTAAAAAAATCTATAGATACAAATCAAAACGTAAATATAGCAAAATCACGCTATAATGCAGTTGCTGAGATTATAAACATTTCAACTGAAAATAAAAAAGTTTCTCGAATCAATCTTACAAAAACTCTCGATGCAATATGTATGAATAAATACTTGGGTGTACCAGTATTTCTACTTATGATGTATTTAATGTTTTTATTTTCCATCACACTAGGAGCAGCAGTACAACCGCTATTTGATGATTTCTCTAGTGCTATTTTTGTTGATGGTGTTGCTTATTACTCAAACTTAATTGGTTTACCTATAACATTGACTCATATACTATCACAAGGTTTTGGTACAGGTATCAATACCGTTTTAGCATTTATACCTCAGATTGGATTTTTATTTATATTTCTATCAATACTTGAAGACTCTGGCTATATGTCTAGAGCTGCTTTTGTTATGGATAGGTTTATGCAGTCAATTGGCCTATCAGGAAAAGCATTTGTTCCTTTGATTGTTGGTTTTGGTTGTAATGTTGCATCTGTAATGGCTGCAAGAACTCTTGAAACTCGAAAAGATCGGCTAATGACTATCATGATGTCCCCTTTTATGTCTTGTGGCGCAAGGCTAGCAATATTTTCAGTATTTGCTACAGCTTTTTTTCCAAGTCATGGAGCATCAATAATATTCTTGCTATATATCACAGGCATCATAGGTGCCATAATAACAGGCTATGTAATTAAGTTTACTTTTCTGAAAGGAGATACATCTCCATTTATTCTAGATATACCAAACTACCACCTCCCTCATGCTAAAACAATCATGTTATATAGCTGGAATAGGTTAAAATCATTCCTTATTAGAGCTGGTAAAGTTATTGTACCTGTAGCAATTATTGTAGGAAGCTTAAATAGTATTTATATAGCTAAAAACGAGACCTTTCTTAGCTATGGAAGTAAAGAGATTACTCCTGTGCTAAACCCTATTGGAGTCAATAATGATAATTGGCCAGCAACTGTAGGGTTAATAACTGGAACACTAGCAAAAGAGGTTGTTGTTGGTACGCTAAATACTATCTACACACAAGCAGATGATAATGGTATACCAAAGAGCTTCAGTGCTATAGATAGCTTTAAAGATGCAGTAAGCACTACGATTAATAACTTCAAACATATAGATTTCAATCCAATAACTTCAAATGAAGCTGATGCAAATATGAGCACTACTGCAATAGGCAATATGGTTAATAAATTTGGTTCAAGTATTGCTGCCTTCTCGTACTTACTTTTCGTACTACTATATGTTCCTTGTATATCAGTAATAGGTGCAACAGTTAGAGAAGCTACTAGAGGATGGGCTATTCTATCAATAATATGGAGTACATCTATTGCATATATAGCTGCATTATTGGTTTATCAAACAGCAAATATTATCAACACACCTATAAAATCAATAACATATATCACAGGTGCTATTATTTATACTTTAATCATTGTGTTTACGATGAAGTATTTATCAACTAAAATAAAATTTGTTGCAAATCTTACAGGGTGCTCAAGCTGTAATACTAAACGCTCCTAATTTACTGGTCATTTTAATACCCATTTTCATAATTTCTTAAATAAAATACTTTAATATCTCCATCAGAATATGATACGATAAAAATTAAGTGCACTTGAGGGTGTGCTGACATCAATTCAATTTATAAAAAAACTTGAGAGGAGTTTTTATGTCAAAGTTCGTCTATGCCTTTAGTGAAGGCAATAAGTCTATGCGTGATTTACTGGGTGGAAAAGGTGCAAACCTTAGTGAGATGCTAAACAGTGGTCTTCCTGTACCTAATGGCTTTACAGTAACAACAGAGGCCTGTCTTAAATATTATGATAATCGTCAGAAACTAGGAAAAAAAGTTAAGGAACAAATATTTTCTCATATTGCCGATTTAGAAAAAAGAACAGGCAAAACTTTTGGTGGTGGTAACAACCCCTTGCTTGTGTCAGTGCGTTCTGGTGCTAGAGTTTCTATGCCAGGGATGATGGATACAGTTCTAAACCTAGGCTTAAATGATGAAGTTGCCAAAGCTATGATAGCCAAGACAAATAATGAACAATTTGTTTATGATAGCTATAGAAGATTCATAATGATGTTTGCTGATGTTGTTATGGATTGTGATAAAAAACCTTTTGATAAAATACTTGATGAGAAAAAATCCAAAAGGAAAGTCAAAAATGACTGTGACCTAAGTGCAAATGACTACAAAGATATCGTTGCAGAATATAAAAAACTCTATAAAGATCTAGTAGGCAAAGAATTTCCTACAGATCCTATTAAACAACTCTTAGCTGCTGTTGAGGCTGTATTTAGATCATGGAATGCTGAAAGAGCTATCATATATAGAGAGATCAATAATATTTCAAATAACTGGGGTACTGCCGTTAATGTTCAAGAAATGGTATACGGTAACTCTGGCGATAATTCTGGCACAGGAGTAGCTTTCACAAGAGACCCTTCTACTGGAGAAAACAAGCTCTTTGGTGAGTACTTAATCAATGCTCAAGGTGAAGATGTAGTTGCAGGTGTAAGAACTCCTGCTCATATTTCTACCCTTCAAGATAAAATGCCTCAAGTATTTAAAGATTTTGTAAAAATTGCAAAGAATCTAGAGCAAGTGTACAAAGACATGCAAGATATGGAGTTTACTATTGAAGATGGCAAACTTTTTATGCTACAAACAAGAAATGGTAAAAGAACAGCAAAAGCAGCGTTAAAAATAGCTGTTGATATGGCTAAAGAAGGTCTAATTACTAATGAAGAGGCTGTGATGATGGTAGAGCCCCATCTATTAGAACAATTATTACATCCCAAATTTGATGAAAAAGCCCTAGCATCGAAACGCCTCTTGGTTCAGCTCTTGGCGCTTCTCCAGGTGCAGCTAGTGGTAGAATCTACTTTGATGTTGAGTCATTACTTGCAGCAAAAACTCGTGGTGAAGAGAAAACTATATTAGTTAGAATTGAGACATCTCCTGAAGATATTGCAGGCATGAATGCCTGTAATGGTATTCTTACATTGCGAGGAGGTATGACTTCCCATGCTGCAGTTGTTGCTCGTGGTATGGGCAAATGTTGTATATCTGGATTAGAATCTGCAAGAATTGATGAAGAAAAAAGAACTATCACTTTCGAAAGAGGTCAAATTTTCACAGAAGGTGATTACCTATCTTTAGATGGAACAAAAGGTAATGTTTATAGAGGTATTATTAAAACCGTAGATCCTGAGGTTACTCAAGATTTTGAAGAGTTTATGAAGTTTGCTGATAGTGTGCGTAAACTTCGTGTCAGATGTAACGCAGATACTTATAAAGATGCTTCTGTTGCAAGAGCTTATGGCGCTGAAGGTATTGGTTTATGCCGTACTGAGCACATGTTCTTTGAAGAAGATCGTATCTCTTATGTTAGACAAATGATCCTAGCTAAAGATAAAAAAGAAAGACAAAAGGCTCTAGATAAGTTACTTCCTGTACAGCAACAAGACTTTGAAGAGTTATTTGAGGCAATGGATAACCTAGCCGTAACAATTAGATTTATTGACCCTCCTCTACATGAATTTCTACCTCATGAAGTTGATGAAATAGATGCATTAGCAAGAGAATTTAATATTAGTTACACTGAACTAGAATCACGAATTGAATCTCTTAGCGAAATGAATCCAATGATGGGACATCGTGGATGTAGACTTGCTGTTACATACCCAGAGATTATAGAAATGCAGACAAAAGCTATCATTTATGCTGCAATATCCAGTAAACGTATGGGTATAAACAATCTTTTTAATAATACTGTTTTGTGCATGGATCATTAATAAAATTCTTAAGAAATATATAGTAAACAATTGTAAATAAATTTGTAATAAAGCTTGGTCCTGATTTAGGAGAAGTATTAATAAAATATAAAGTTTTTAACAGGCTATCACATATTGGACCTGGACTACTCATTTATTTAGCTATAAACATTTGCACTAATTCTGAGCATGTCTGGACAATCAATTTAGTTAATACTATTCAGTTAATTGCACAAATATATATAACTTTAACTATAATTTTATTTTGTATATCTTTTGTAGATGCTATTTTTAATTATTTTCAAAAACTTCCTTATTTTAAGCAACATTCTTTAAAAAGCTATGCTCAAGTAATCAAAATAATACTATATTTTGTGGCTTTTATATTAATAGTTTCACAACTACTAAATAAATCTCCTATTGCTTTTTTAACAGGTTTAGGTGCTTTATCAGCAGTGTTAATGTTAGTTTTAAAGATACAATACTAGGTTTTGTGTCAAATATTCAAGTCGCTGCTCTTGATTTAGTAAGAGTTGGTGATTGGATTACTATTCCATCTGCAAGTGTTGATGGAGATGTTATGGAAGTTTCTGTTAATACTGTAAAAATACGTAATTTTGATAAAACAATATCTACAATTCCAACATATACGCTTATTAATAATAGTGTTCAAAACTGGCGAGGAATGGTTGAAACTGGTGGACGTAGAATTAAACGTTCTGTGAATATTGATATTGATACTATTAAATTTTGTAATGAAGAAATGCTAGAAACTCTAACAAAAGAACCTCTTTTACAAGATTTTATTGCTAGTAAGAAAAATGAAAAATTAACAAATATAACTTTATTTAGAGTATATATTGAAAATTACTTGCGTAACCATCCAAAAATACATACTGGCTTAACTTTTTTAATTAGAGAGCTACAACCTAGTGAAATAGGTTTACCAGTTGAGTTATATATTTTCACAAATGATACAAACTGGGTAAATTATGAAAATATTCAGGCAAATATTTTTGATTATATATTTGCTAGTTTACATATCTTCGATTTAAAGGCTTTCCAAGCAATTACAGGAAGAATTTTTAAATAAATTTAATTTAAAAGGAAATTTTGTTTAATGCAGTTAAAATATTTTACAACTTTTATAGTATTGTTTATATTAAATACATCATATTGTTTTGCAGTAAATGTACCGATTGAGATGTTTGATTTATCTAAATATTCACAGAATGCTCATTATTATATCTCAAAATCTGAGGACGGTTATAATAAACCTTTATTAACTAAATCCCAACAAGATAAACTTCTTAAAAAATTAATCTCTCATTCAGTAGGAAAAGATTCTCCATGGTCAGAATCATTTTATAAACAATATAGGCAACAAAATAGCCTAAAAGAATGGCTTACTAATCAAATTAATAATATCAATAATAGTAAATTGCCTGATGATGAGAAAATTTATAAAGAAAACTTTAGACTTTTTACTAGCCATGAATATCAAAACATTATTAAAAATATAAATTTTGATGACATAAATAATTCAAATAAATATAACAATAATAATAAAGCTATAATTACAAGAACAACAATAGGATATTCTGCCCCTTATGATAAGCCATTATTTTTAATTTTACACTTCCTGGACAGGGATACCCTTTTAGTAATATTAATGTTTCATCATTAAATATTGGTGAGGCTGTATATATTATCTCAACCTCAAAAGATAAAAAAATGGTATTTGATCCTCAGTTCTTCTTTTTGTGCTTGGGTAAAATCAAACAGCATCTCCAAAATTTCAAGTAGTCAGGTAAAAGTTTGGAAAAGTTCTTTTATAAAAAGTAGACTTTCTATTAGACGTTTTGAGACACCAGTATTTAATCTAGATAATGAATTTATAAAAAATACATACCCTGGAACAATATTACCAGTACTAGCTAATGATAAAAATTACTATAGAGTATTGCTTCCTACTCAAACAAAAACAAATGATTTAGCTTTTATAGATGGAAAAGTAATCAAGCATGATGCTACAGAAATACCAATATTAACAACTCCTAGAAACTTCGTTAAAATAATTAGAGAGACTCAAGGTTATCCTTATGGCTGGGGTAATCAATATTTTTATAATGACTGCTCATCTGAATTAAGAGCTATATACCAAGCTTTTGGAATATGGCTACCAAGAAATTCTAAAGGTCAACTTAAAGCATACAATTTCATAAACCTTGACCAAAAAACTCCTGAAGAACGTACAAAAGTATTATTAACAAAATCACGACCATTTTTAGATTTCATATACATAAAAGGTCATGTCATGCTATATATAGGTAAAACTTCTAATCCCTATAATCCAAAACAAATAGTCCCTGCAACTTATCAGCAAGTTTGGGGATTAAAAGATAAAGATAATACTAAAAGATCTGTGATAGGTGAGTCAATTTTTTTACCATTATTGGAAAAATACCCTGAAGACCCTTCTTTAGAAAGTGAACTAAAAAAACAAATTTTTAGAGTTGTACAAATATCATAAATTAGCACTTAGGAAGTGTTACACCTTCTTGGCCTTGATATTTCCCGCCTTTATCAGCGTATGATGTCTCACACTGTTCATCTGATTGGAAAAATAACATTTGAGCAACGCCCTCATTAGCATATATTTTAGCTGGTAAAGGAGTCGTATTTGAAAATTCTAATGTTACATAACCTTCCCACTCAGGTTCAAGAGGTGTCACATTTACAATAATTCCACATCTAGCATAAGTTGACTTACCTAAACATACAACTAAAACGTCCCTAGGAATTTTAAACTTTTCAACAGTCCGCGCAAGAGCAAATGAATTAGGGGGAATAATACAAACATCACCTTTAAAATCAACAAAGTTCTTATCATCAAAATGTTTAGGATCTACTATTGAAGAGTTAATATTTGTGAAAATTTTAAATTCATCTGCACAACGGACATCATAACCGTAACTTGATGTACCATAAGAAACTATTCTCTCATTATTAGCAAGCTTAACTTGTCCAGCCTCAAAGGGTTCTATCATTGCATGGCCTTGGGACATTTTTTTATCCATTTATCTGATTTTATAGACATTTCTTCTCTCTTAATTTTCTAATTTAACACCAATAGAGTCCAAACTACTTGCTTTAGGTAGCTTCTCAATTTCATTTAACATATTTTCTGCTACTGTCATGTAGCTTGTATTAATATTATCATCTTTGCTTAGGCTTACATAAGGTTTACCATGATCAGCATTTTCACGAATATCTTTATGCAAAGGTAAATTACCAAGAAATTCAATATTGTTCTTACCACATAGTAAGTGTGCGCCATCTTCACCAAAAATATGTTCACTATTACCGCACTTTGGACAAATATAATAGCTCATATTTTCTATAACTCCTAATGTCTTAATACTAACCTTCTCAAACATTGCTATAGCTCGTCTAGCATCTATCAAAGATAAATCTTGTGGAGTGGTTACAATTACAGCTCCTGTTACAGGCATATTTTTAGAAATTGTAAGCTGGATATCACCTGTTCCTGGTGGTAAATCTAGAAATAAATAATCTATCTCACCCCAGTTAGTATCATTTAAAAGTTGCATCAATGCTCGAGAAACTATTGGTCCTCGCCAAATAACGGCAGACTCAGAATCTATAAGATTCCCTATAGAAATCATTTTAACCCCATAACGCTCAAGAGGAATAATTTTTTTCTTATCTGTTGTTTGAGGATTTTCTTTTAAATTTAAAAGTGTTGGTTGACTTGGACCGTAAATATCTGCATCCAAGATTCCTACTTTAGCTCCCATTTTTGCGAAACCTACTGCTAAATTTGCTGTAACTGTTGACTTACCTACTCCACCTTTACCAGATGCTATTAAAATTATATTTTTAATATTTGGTAAGAGTTTTTGCCCTTTCTGGACTACCCTTTTAATTACTTTTTTCATAAAAAAACTAGCTTTTAAATTTTAATTATTATAATGTTTGATTTGAATTTAATTATACTTGATTAAATATGCTTAAAAAAGATGATTTTAAAACCATTTTGCTTACTAGTATAGGTGGAATGCTAGAGTTTTATGACTTTGTTATCTTTAGCTTTTTGCTATAACGCTAGGAGAACATTTTTTTACAGCTCAAGGTTCACAAGCATTATCTGCATTATCTGCATTTACAGTTTTTGCAGTAGGATATTTTGCTAGACCTTTGGGAGGAATATTTTTTGGTCATATAGGTGATAGATATGGACGAAAAAAATCTTTTTTATTAACCATATTTTAATGGGGGCAAGTTCAATTTTAATAGCACTACTTCCTTCTTACAAAACTATTGGAATAACAACAACTCTTTTATTTGTAATATTTCGTATAATTCAAGGAGCTGCTATAGGAGGAGAGATTCCTAGTGCTGTAGTTTTTGTTAAAGAATCATTAATAAAGCATGGTGGTATAGCGGCTATAGTTAGTTATTTCTTCAGAAAAAAAATTAATGAAACGGCTATATTTTAAACCAAGAAAAATATCATAAAATACCGCTATTAAAACTTTTACAGACAGAAAAAAGACAGGTAATCCGTGCTATATCAGCAATTTCAATCTTAGCTATAGTAATTGGATTTTTCTCTCTTTTCTTAACTACATACTTTACTCTTAATAAAACAGCGAACAGTTCTAATTTAATATTACTAAATCTATTTATATTTTCTATAATATGTATACCAGCAGATTATTTAGTAGATAAATTTGGTGCTTATATAATACTTATAATAGGTGCTATAGGCCTATTAGTATCTGGTAGTGTCTTTTATTATGCTATAGTGAATCACTCTAGTTATTTAATGGTAGCTATACTAATTAATAGTATTTTTATGGGATTAATAGTTGGTGTAGCAACAAATTATGCAAGTATGCTATTTAGTTCTGGTGTTCGAGCTAGTGGCTTAGGGTTTAGCTATAATTATTTTTAATGGTGCTTTTCTTGCTATAGCTAGCTTTGGCATTGCTAAAGGGATTATGCTTACACCATTGTATTTAATCTTAGTGGTGATAATTATTTCTTTGCTTGTTTTAATCCTTACTAATAAATCATGCAAGAACATTTCTATATAGATCTACTAGCAATATGTTAAAATTTAGTTACTAGCTTCAAATATTATAAAAAAATGGATAATTTTCTATCTGGATTAATATACGTACTAGAAGCAAACTTTATTCTATTTATTTGCCAAATTTTTACTATATTTGTAGTTTTAAAACTTATCGTAGATAAAAATGAGCTTCTAATATTATAGCTTGGCTTTTAGCAATACTATTTATTCCTTATATTGCAATACCTTTTTCTTTATATTTCAACGTAAAGATAGACGTAGGTTTTGGCAGAAAAAAACTATAAATATAAATAGCTCATCCGCTTTTGAAAAAAATTGTTAACTAATAATTATTGTCAAGAGTTGCCTAAAAATGTTATTAACACTTTTTTGAACCTTGACTTGCCAACACTTAGTATGTACAACCATTTTGAAATATATACTGATGGTGTTAAATCTTTTGAAGCATTCATGAAAGCAATCAATTCTGCAACAAAAAGTATATATTTCAAACTTATATACTTAAAAATGATACTACTTCCAGATTAGTTATAAATGCACTAGAAAAAAAAGCTGCAGAAGGCATAGAAGTAAAAATGATGATTAATTCTCTTGGCTCATTCCACGTTTATTTACACAATAAAAAAATATTTCGAGATTTACGTATTTTAGGTGCAGAGATAGTATTTTTTATGCCAATACTTACGAACCCTTTACGTAATTATATTAATTATAGAAATCATCGTAAAATTTTTATCTTTGATAACAGTTTAGTTATAGTTTCTGGAATAAGTGTGTATTTATTCAACTTCGATGAAATGTTATAAACTGTCCCTGTTATTCAATACCACTTTATAAAATATTTTTATTCCTTGCTTTTATGCAGCATCTAAAATACCAGAATATACTTCATCATGAGTCATATATCCAATACTAGAATGTAGTCTTTCATTGTTGTAAATATCAATATATTCTTGATACCTACTTTAGCCTCTTTCATAGTTATATATGATGCCGGATAAACATTTTCATATTTCAGTGTTCTCCCAAATCTCTCAATTGCAATATTATCTATAGATCTTCCTTTAGCATCCATAGATATATTTATTTTATTATCAGATATTATTTTAATATGCTCTTTTGCTGTATATTGAGTTCCTTGATCAGAGTTAAAGATATCAGGTTTACCATATTTAAATAACGCTTCTTTTAACACACTAGTTGTTAGATGTGTATCCATAGTATTAGAAATCTTCCAAGCTAGTATTTTCTTGCTATGCCAATCTATTATGGCTGCTAAATATGCATACCACATTCTAGTCTAATATACGTGATATCAGCACTCCATACCTTATTAGCTTTATCTATAACAACCTGATTCGTTCTCATTTTTAAATTACTTTATGACTGCTTGGATACCGCAATCATCAAATTCAAAAATATACTACAAAAACCTAAATGATGATGTTTTTGAGGCTGGCGAGTACACTAGCGTTACAATAGCTCAAAATCAATCACAAAATGTATCTTCTGTACTTTATACAGGTCCTATCATTAAAGATAACTTAGTTAGCTTAGCACCAAATCTAGAAAAAACTCTAGACTATGGTATGTTATCATTCTTCTCAGAAATTATTTTCTGGGTTATGAGCCATATTCATGCTTTAGTTGGAAATTGGGGTCTGTCTATTATATTAGTCACTGTACTTATCAAGCTAATTTTTTATCCTCTTTCTGCTAAGAGCTACCGCTCTATGGCAAAAATGAGAATGTTACAACCAAGAATTAAACGACTTCAAGAAACATATAAAGATGACCGCCAAGTTCTTGGTAAAAAAATGATGGGAATGTACAAAGAGGAAAAAGTTAATCCTCTTGGTGGATGTCTACCTATGGTAATACAGATCCCAATATTTATTTCATTATATTGGGTATTATTAGAATCTGTAGAGCTAAGACATGCTCCATTTATTTTCTGGATCCATGATTTATCGATGAAAGATCCTTACTTCGTACTTCCTGTATTAATGGGAATATCAATGTTCTTGCAGCAAAGACTTTCTCCAGCTCCAGCAGACCCTATGCAAGCTAAGATAATGATGTTCTTACCTGTAATATTTACATTCTTATTTGCATCATTCCCATCTGGACTTGTGTTATATTGGCTAACAAATAACCTGATTAGTATCCTACAACAATGGTTGATAACAAGACGTTATCAAGCAACACATAAAAAATAATTAGTCTATGGATAAATCTTTTCTAAAACCAAAATACTGGGGAGTGTGGATCATCGTTGGCTTGTGCAAAGTCATTGTAAACATTCTCCCATACAAAGCTCTAATGCATCTTGCCATTGGCATAGGATTCTTAGCAAAACCTATTGCAAAAAAACGTAATCAAATAGCTATTATCAACTTGAAAATAGCATTTCCTGACAAATCTGATAAAGAAATAAAAAAACTTGCTGACGAAAGCTACAAATCTGTATGCATGGCAGGATTTGAAAGTTTAATTTCATGGTTTATGTCAGAGAAAAATTTTAAAAAATTAAACATAGATACATCAGAATTTGAAACTTTTATTGAAACTCATAATGACCCAAATAAGACTCTTTTAGCCCTAGGATTTCACTTTCATTCATTGGAGATTGCTGGAAGGTATGTTGGCGATAATATTAAGCCTCTTTCTATAATGTACCAAAAACATAGTAGTCAATTAATGGAGTATATTATCACCTCTTCTCGTGAGAAGTATATTGACAAATGTTTTCAACGCAAAAATATAATTTCTGTGATAAAAAGCCTCAAAAAAGGCATGACTATGTGGTACGCTCCTGATCAAGATTTCAAAGAGCATATTATTTTCGTAGACTTCTTTAGTAAGCTTTGCTCTACTTTGACAGTTACTCCATGGCTTGCTCAAAAAACTGGAGCAACAGTAGTACCCATGTACTATGTTAGAAAAAAAGATTTATCAGGATATAAGCTAATCTCTTGTGAGCCAATTGAATTTACTGGAGATCCTTACAAGGATGCCAACATGACAAATAGATTCCTTGAGAATGCTATCCGTAAATATCCAGAGCAATATCTGTGGCAACATCGCCGTTACAAGACAAGGCCTCCAGGTGAAGAAAAGATTTATTAGTTATTTATGATTGATGCGCTATATGTTAAACTTCTAGATAGTACCTTAATTGAAGAGTAAGATGAGCAGTAAAAATTTTAAACCTAAGAACTGGGGTATATGGCTTATAATTAGTATAATGAAGGGTGGTTCAAAATTGCCTCTATTTACTCATAAATACATTGTTCTAGCTATTGGATTTACTATTAAACCTTTTCTAAAAAATCGTAATGAAATTGCTCGAGAAAACCTTAAAATTGCTTACCCAGAAAAATCGGATAAGGAAATAAAAAAACTCGTTAAAAAAAGTTATTACTCAATGGTTCTCTCTGGAGCAGAAACTACTGCTGCTTGGCTTCTATCAAAAAAAAGGTTTAATAAAATAAAGTTTGGATGGGGTGAAGGTTCTAGAGAAAGGTTCGAGAAATATCATAGTGACCCTAATAAAAAATTAATTATATTAGGCTTTCACTTTCACTGTATTGAAATAATTGGAAGGTATATGGGCAAAGATTTTTCTCCTTTTACAGTTATGTACCAAAAAAATGGTAACCCTCTTATAGAAGATTTAATAAAAGATTATCGTGAAAAAAATATTTATAAATGTTTAGATAGTAAAAGCTTTATATCTGTTATTAGAAATCTAAAAAAAGGTTATACAATGTGGTATGCTCCAGACCAAGATTTTGGTTTAGAAAGCTCTGGAATTGAAAACTCAGTTTTTGCTCCATTTTTTGGCAAACTTTGTGCTACACTCACAGTAACCCCATGGCTTGCTCAGAAAACTGGTGCTGTTGTAGTTCCTGCATACTATGTAAGAGAAAAATGCTTGAAAAAATATAAAATTGTAACAGGTGAACCCCTGGAGTTTACAGGCGATGCTTATAAAGATGCAGAAATTACTAATAAGTTTCTTGAGGATGCTATTCGTAAATATCCAGAGCAGTATCTATGGCAACATCGTCGCTATAGAACAAGACCAAATGGCGAGCCACAAATTTACTAGAGCTTAATTAACATGTTTAAAAAAAAGTCATTTATTAAAGGTTTTTCCTTAGTTGAATTGATGGTTGTAATAGCAATCATAGCTATTCTCGCATCTATTGCTATACCAACGTATAACAATTATATTTTAAGAAATCATCGTAATGAAGCAACATCTGAGTTATTAGCAGCATCAAATGCAGCGGATAACTTCGAAATTCGTAATGGCTCATTTCCATCTGGAAACGATATAAATTCTTTTTTTCACTCCAATACACAAAGTCAACTTTATACATTATCATATATTGGTTCAGGCTCAAGCTATACAATTACAGCAACAGCCCAAGGAACTCAAGCAGCAGATACTCCATGTGCAAGTATAGAACTTGAAGTTGATGGAGCTATTGTTGATAGAACCCCTACAGCTTGTTGGGACTAACAAACTACTAAAATATTTAATTCAAAAATCAAAGGGACTACTAAAAATGGCAAATTATAATACAAATGAATTTAAAGGTGGCTTAAAAATTCTAATAGATGGGAACCCTATGGTTATTATCGAAAACGAATTTGTTAAACCTGGTAAAGGTCAAGCTTTTAATAGAGTTAAACTTAAAAACTTGCTTAATGATAGGGTCATAGAAAAAACTTTTAAATCAGGAGAATCTGTTGAGTCTGCAGATGTCGAAGAATTAAGCGCTGTATACTCATATTTTGACGGTGATAGTTATGTATTTATACACCCAGAAACATTCGAACAATATATGGTTTCTGAAGAGGGGTTAGGTGAAACTAAAAAATGGTTAAAAGACCAGGACGAGTATCAAGTAATTTTATTTAATAGTCAACCTATCTCAATCATTCC
Source organism: Francisella halioticida (assembly GCF_002211785.1). Taxonomy (NCBI): domain Bacteria; kingdom Pseudomonadati; phylum Pseudomonadota; class Gammaproteobacteria; order Thiotrichales; family Francisellaceae; genus Francisella; species Francisella halioticida. The sequence continues at coordinate 118,307 of NZ_CP022132.1, read as the reverse complement.
ACCAAACTTTGTAAACCTTGAAGTTATAGAAACTGATCCTGGTTTAAAAGGTGACACTGCAGGAACTGGTGGTAAACCTGCAACATTGTCTACTGGAGCCGTTGTAAGAGTTCCTCTTTTTGTACAAACTGGTGAAATTATAAAAGCTGATACTAGAACATCTAGTTATGTATCTAGAGTTAAGGACTAATAAGATATGCAATCTTCAAATAACTTAGTTTGGATCGACCTGGAAATGACAGGTCTTGATGTAGAGCAATGCAAAATAATTGAAATTGCTGCAATTATTACAGATAAAGATTTAAATGTCGTTGCTCAAGCTGAACCAATTGCCATTTATCAACCTGATAAAGTTTTACAAGAGATGAATGAGTGGTGCATCAAGACTCATGGAGAGACGGGTCTTACTCAGAGAGTTAAAGATAGTAAAATATCTCTTGAAGAAGCCCAGCTGAAGGTTCTTGATTTTATTAAACAACATGTTCCGTACCAAAGCTCTCCTTTATGCGGCAATTCAATATGGCAGGATAGAAGGTTTTTAGCTAAATATATGCCGAAAATAGATGATTACTGCCACTATAGAATGCTTGATGTTACAAGCCTAAAGCTTCTGAATGAGTATTGGGGCGATGGTGAAGTATTTAATAAGAAAGCAACTCATAAAGCTTTAGATGATATTCAAGAATCAATTGCTGAACTAAAGTTCTATAGGAAAAAGTTATTATCACTTTAAGGAACTATACAACTTTTAATTATCTCTAGCCTGTTAATAGCTAGCTGCTCTACTCACCCACTTAGAATATCTGATGAAACATGGTAGGAAATGACGCCTGAACAACAAGCTCAAGAAATTACAAATATAAAAGCTCACCCTGAATATGGCCAATATATAAAAGTGCGTAATTAGAAAAGGTAAGTACCAAACTTTTATTAATAACTAGAATGATATTCTAGCATTTGGTTTTGATGCTATTAAGGGTAAAACAACTACAGTTAACCTAACATACTACCAAAACAATAATAGTTTTTTTAATGAGAGTTAAAAACTATATATTTCATTGATAGACTCTCAGATTAAAATCTGTAAAGACCAGGATGCTTTTTCATATGATTGCTCTGTAATAATAGCAACAATGCCTCAGTATAAAAAAGGCGCTAGAGTAAAAATAACTGCTGGTATAATAAAAGGAACTGCTAGATGTAATATGGTTTACGGAACAATAGGTCTGGTAGAGACCGTAATGCGAATATAATCATAAATGTCTGATAATAATTCTCATTATCGTGTATCACAATTTAATATTTTTTGATATAATTGCTACACTAAAATGTCTTAAAAAATGTATTCTTGAGAACTAATTATGAAATATGCTTTAGTTGGCAACCCTAACTGTGGTAAAACGACAATATTCAACTCTCTAACTGGGCTTAATCAAAAGGTTGGCAATTGGTCAGGTGTGACCGTTGATAAAAAAATTGGCGTTTTTAAATCAAATGATAAGAAGATAGAAATTGTTGATATTCCAGGTATTTATTCTTTATCTGTCTCTGATGAAAACTCTATTGATGAACAAATAGCATACTCATTTATTATTAAAGAAAAGCCAAATGCAATTATTAATGTAGTAGATGCATCAAACTTAAATAGAAGCCTATATTTAACGGTTCAACTTATAGAACTTGGATTACCAGTCATTTTAGCTGTAAACATGGTAGATGTTGCAACTAAAAAAGGCATTATTATACATTATGATGAATTAGAAAAAACTCTAGGGTGCAAGGTTTTGCCTATAGTTGGATCAAAAAATATAGGTATCCAAGATCTAAAACAAACACTTGCTAATTTACAAAGCACACCAGACTTCGACCTAACAAGATATTATCCTAATGCTGTCTTTGAACTAGAAAAGCAAATTAGTGAATTGCGTCAAAATAAAATAGGCAACTTATGGCTTACTACGGAACTTCTTGATGACAAAGATATTCAAATTTCTCAGGAAATTAAAGCTGAAGACCTAGATACACTAAAAAAATCTATAGATACAAATCAAAACGTAAATATAGCAAAATCACGCTATAATGCAGTTGCTGAGATTATAAACATTTCAACTGAAAATAAAAAAGTTTCTCGAATCAATCTTACAAAAACTCTCGATGCAATATGTATGAATAAATACTTGGGTGTACCAGTATTTCTACTTATGATGTATTTAATGTTTTTATTTTCCATCACACTAGGAGCAGCAGTACAACCGCTATTTGATGATTTCTCTAGTGCTATTTTTGTTGATGGTGTTGCTTATTACTCAAACTTAATTGGTTTACCTATAACATTGACTCATATACTATCACAAGGTTTTGGTACAGGTATCAATACCGTTTTAGCATTTATACCTCAGATTGGATTTTTATTTATATTTCTATCAATACTTGAAGACTCTGGCTATATGTCTAGAGCTGCTTTTGTTATGGATAGGTTTATGCAGTCAATTGGCCTATCAGGAAAAGCATTTGTTCCTTTGATTGTTGGTTTTGGTTGTAATGTTGCATCTGTAATGGCTGCAAGAACTCTTGAAACTCGAAAAGATCGGCTAATGACTATCATGATGTCCCCTTTTATGTCTTGTGGCGCAAGGCTAGCAATATTTTCAGTATTTGCTACAGCTTTTTTTCCAAGTCATGGAGCATCAATAATATTCTTGCTATATATCACAGGCATCATAGGTGCCATAATAACAGGCTATGTAATTAAGTTTACTTTTCTGAAAGGAGATACATCTCCATTTATTCTAGATATACCAAACTACCACCTCCCTCATGCTAAAACAATCATGTTATATAGCTGGAATAGGTTAAAATCATTCCTTATTAGAGCTGGTAAAGTTATTGTACCTGTAGCAATTATTGTAGGAAGCTTAAATAGTATTTATATAGCTAAAAACGAGACCTTTCTTAGCTATGGAAGTAAAGAGATTACTCCTGTGCTAAACCCTATTGGAGTCAATAATGATAATTGGCCAGCAACTGTAGGGTTAATAACTGGAACACTAGCAAAAGAGGTTGTTGTTGGTACGCTAAATACTATCTACACACAAGCAGATGATAATGGTATACCAAAGAGCTTCAGTGCTATAGATAGCTTTAAAGATGCAGTAAGCACTACGATTAATAACTTCAAACATATAGATTTCAATCCAATAACTTCAAATGAAGCTGATGCAAATATGAGCACTACTGCAATAGGCAATATGGTTAATAAATTTGGTTCAAGTATTGCTGCCTTCTCGTACTTACTTTTCGTACTACTATATGTTCCTTGTATATCAGTAATAGGTGCAACAGTTAGAGAAGCTACTAGAGGATGGGCTATTCTATCAATAATATGGAGTACATCTATTGCATATATAGCTGCATTATTGGTTTATCAAACAGCAAATATTATCAACACACCTATAAAATCAATAACATATATCACAGGTGCTATTATTTATACTTTAATCATTGTGTTTACGATGAAGTATTTATCAACTAAAATAAAATTTGTTGCAAATCTTACAGGGTGCTCAAGCTGTAATACTAAACGCTCCTAATTTACTGGTCATTTTAATACCCATTTTCATAATTTCTTAAATAAAATACTTTAATATCTCCATCAGAATATGATACGATAAAAATTAAGTGCACTTGAGGGTGTGCTGACATCAATTCAATTTATAAAAAAACTTGAGAGGAGTTTTTATGTCAAAGTTCGTCTATGCCTTTAGTGAAGGCAATAAGTCTATGCGTGATTTACTGGGTGGAAAAGGTGCAAACCTTAGTGAGATGCTAAACAGTGGTCTTCCTGTACCTAATGGCTTTACAGTAACAACAGAGGCCTGTCTTAAATATTATGATAATCGTCAGAAACTAGGAAAAAAAGTTAAGGAACAAATATTTTCTCATATTGCCGATTTAGAAAAAAGAACAGGCAAAACTTTTGGTGGTGGTAACAACCCCTTGCTTGTGTCAGTGCGTTCTGGTGCTAGAGTTTCTATGCCAGGGATGATGGATACAGTTCTAAACCTAGGCTTAAATGATGAAGTTGCCAAAGCTATGATAGCCAAGACAAATAATGAACAATTTGTTTATGATAGCTATAGAAGATTCATAATGATGTTTGCTGATGTTGTTATGGATTGTGATAAAAAACCTTTTGATAAAATACTTGATGAGAAAAAATCCAAAAGGAAAGTCAAAAATGACTGTGACCTAAGTGCAAATGACTACAAAGATATCGTTGCAGAATATAAAAAACTCTATAAAGATCTAGTAGGCAAAGAATTTCCTACAGATCCTATTAAACAACTCTTAGCTGCTGTTGAGGCTGTATTTAGATCATGGAATGCTGAAAGAGCTATCATATATAGAGAGATCAATAATATTTCAAATAACTGGGGTACTGCCGTTAATGTTCAAGAAATGGTATACGGTAACTCTGGCGATAATTCTGGCACAGGAGTAGCTTTCACAAGAGACCCTTCTACTGGAGAAAACAAGCTCTTTGGTGAGTACTTAATCAATGCTCAAGGTGAAGATGTAGTTGCAGGTGTAAGAACTCCTGCTCATATTTCTACCCTTCAAGATAAAATGCCTCAAGTATTTAAAGATTTTGTAAAAATTGCAAAGAATCTAGAGCAAGTGTACAAAGACATGCAAGATATGGAGTTTACTATTGAAGATGGCAAACTTTTTATGCTACAAACAAGAAATGGTAAAAGAACAGCAAAAGCAGCGTTAAAAATAGCTGTTGATATGGCTAAAGAAGGTCTAATTACTAATGAAGAGGCTGTGATGATGGTAGAGCCCCATCTATTAGAACAATTATTACATCCCAAATTTGATGAAAAAGCCCTAGCATCGAAACGCCCTCTTGGTTCAGCTCTTGGCGCTTCTCCAGGTGCAGCTAGTGGTAGAATCTACTTTGATGTTGAGTCATTACTTGCAGCAAAAACTCGTGGTGAAGAGAAAACTATATTAGTTAGAATTGAGACATCTCCTGAAGATATTGCAGGCATGAATGCCTGTAATGGTATTCTTACATTGCGAGGAGGTATGACTTCCCATGCTGCAGTTGTTGCTCGTGGTATGGGCAAATGTTGTATATCTGGATTAGAATCTGCAAGAATTGATGAAGAAAAAAGAACTATCACTTTCGAAAGAGGTCAAATTTTCACAGAAGGTGATTACCTATCTTTAGATGGAACAAAAGGTAATGTTTATAGAGGTATTATTAAAACCGTAGATCCTGAGGTTACTCAAGATTTTGAAGAGTTTATGAAGTTTGCTGATAGTGTGCGTAAACTTCGTGTCAGATGTAACGCAGATACTTATAAAGATGCTTCTGTTGCAAGAGCTTATGGCGCTGAAGGTATTGGTTTATGCCGTACTGAGCACATGTTCTTTGAAGAAGATCGTATCTCTTATGTTAGACAAATGATCCTAGCTAAAGATAAAAAAGAAAGACAAAAGGCTCTAGATAAGTTACTTCCTGTACAGCAACAAGACTTTGAAGAGTTATTTGAGGCAATGGATAACCTAGCCGTAACAATTAGATTTATTGACCCTCCTCTACATGAATTTCTACCTCATGAAGTTGATGAAATAGATGCATTAGCAAGAGAATTTAATATTAGTTACACTGAACTAGAATCACGAATTGAATCTCTTAGCGAAATGAATCCAATGATGGGACATCGTGGATGTAGACTTGCTGTTACATACCCAGAGATTATAGAAATGCAGACAAAAGCTATCATTTATGCTGCAATATCCAGTAAACGTATGGGTATAAATGTTAAGCCTGAACTTATGATTCCATTAGTAAGTACTCTTGGCGAGTTTAAGCTACTAAGTGGAATAGTTAGAGAGGTTGCAGATACTATTCTTAATCGTGAAGATATAGAAGTTGATTATAAAATTGGTGTAATGCTTGAGACTCCTCGCGGTGCCATTGGTGCTGGTATGCTTGCAGAAGCTGGTAGTGAGTTCTTCTCATTTGGTACAAATGATCTTACTCAGATGACTTTTGGCTTTAGTAGGGATGATGCTAATAAATTCATCAAAGATTATCTTGAGCATGGCATCTTAAGCTTTGACCCATTTGCTAGACTTGACCCTAAAGGTGTTGGTAAATTAATGGAAATAGCTAAAGAAGGTGTAAAAGCTATAAATCCTAATGCTAAAATGGGCATATGTGGTGAACATGGCGGTGAACCATACTCTGTTGGCTTTTGCCATGACTTAGATCTTGACTATGTATCTTGTTCACCATTTAGAGTCCCGATTGCAAGATTATCAGCAGCACAAGCAAAAATTTATGCTGATCGTAAATAATATTTTCAGATCATCCTATTTTAATTATTCTTAAAAAAATCATTAGTTCTGCTAAAACCAGGTTTACACTAAAATATTATATGGCTACAATTAATGTATAAACTTTTAATTAGGAATATTTTCTCTCCAGAGATATTTTTATACTAGGAAGATAAGTGAAAGTGTATAAAGTAGTGAATTCATGTGTACGGATGAAAATAGATGTTGATTCTATAGTTAAGATATTAGGTAACAATAAAGCTTTTTCTAGAGCTATCACTACCGTGTTTTTTCAAAAAAACCAATCTCAAAGTAATTCTTCTCAAGCACTCCTCTCCCTCACAAAAAATATTATCTGTCTCTAATTAGCAGACAAAAATGAAACTATTCAAAAAATTAAATATCGGGGACAATAATGATAATAGATAAAATTTGGAAAAATGGTGAAATCGTCTCTTATGAAGATGCAAAAGTTGGTATAAATACACATTCTTTGCATTATGGTTCATCTGTATTTGAAGGTATAAGAGCATATGAAACACCTAACGGTATTGGTGTTTTAAAATTAAAAGAACATATGGAAAGATTTATATACTCTATGAATGCTCTTGGCATGAAATGTAAATATAGCATTACTGAACTATGCCAAGCGGTACTAGATATAATTAAAGCAAGTGGTAAAAAATCGTGCTATATAAGACCTCTAGCATACTATGCTGAAGGTACTGTAAGTGTATTGCCAGCTAAGGATCATCCTGTAGATATTGCTATTTGCTGTATTGAAATGGGTAGGTACATGTCTGCTGATGAGGTTGATATTAAAGTTAGTAAATATATCCGTATTCATCCTGACTCTACAATTTGTGATGCTAAAATTGGTGGAAATTATGTCAATAGTATTTTAGCTTCTAGAGAGACTTTAGGCACGCACTATCATGAGGCTTTATTACTTGATGTAAATGGAAACGTTGCAGAAGGTGCAGCAATGAATATCTTTTTTATAAAAGATGACGAAGTAATAACTACTCCTTTAGGAACTATACTAAATGGTATAACTAGAAAACTTATTATCCAGATAGCTCGAGATCTAGGCTATAAAGTTACAGAACGTTTATTTAAAATCAATGAGCTAACAAATGCTGACGAAGCTTTTTTCTCTGGTACTGCAGCTGAGCTAACTCCTATAGTAAGTGTAGATGATAATAAGCTAAAAAGCTCTGACCATACTATAACCAATCAAATAAAAGAGGTCTTCCAGAAAATTAAACAAGGTGAAGCTTATACAGATATTTTAACTTATGTAGAGGAATCTTAATATGGATAAGAAAAAAATTTATATACTTGACACAACTCTTAGAGATGGTCAACAATCTCCAGGAGCAGGTATGTCTTTTGAAGATAATATCACATATGCTGATCTAGCAGATAAGTTACACATTGATATTCTTGAAGCAGGCTTTCCTTCAGCAAGTAACACCGATTTTAAAATAGTGAATACTATTTCAAAGAGAATGGCCGAAAAAAAATCAAATATGACTATTGCAGGATTATGTCAGTTACGTAAAAATCAAGTAGAGATCACTATGGATGCGCTACGCCCTTCTCTAGAAATAGGTAAAGCAAGGGTACATATTTACTTACCTGTAGATCCTAACCTGGCTCAAGCAAGCTTAGGGAGCAAAAATGATAATGAACAAAATATCAAAAATGCCTATGAGCTAGTTAAGCTTGCTAGTGATGAGGGGTTTGAAGTCGAATTTACTGGTGAGGGATACTCTAAGCTTGGTGATACTTTTGACTATGTTACAGATGTTTTTAGAGCCTCAATATCAGCTGGAGCAACTATAATTAACTGTCCAGACACTATTGGTGGTTCATGCGAGAGAGAGGGTAGTAACTACTTTGTTACAAATATGTCTAAACATGCAAAAATTATCAAAGAAGAATTTCCTGACAAAGATATAATCTGGTCTGCACATTGTCACAATGACCTAGGCTTAGCATTAGAAAACTCTATGAATGCAGTCTTTGATGGGCCTGCAACACAGGTAGAAGGTTCTATCAATGGTGTTGGTGAAAGAGCTGGTAATGCTTCTTTAGAGCAATGTATTATGTTTATAAATCTTTTTGGCAAACAAAAAAACTGCCATTACTACAATGATATTGATATTTATAGCTTTAAAGCTATTTCTGATTTCATTGGTGAAAAAATGCTATCTAGACAACCTCACTACCCTATTACAGGTCTTAACTCAGCTAGACATACGTCTGGTGGGCATACTAATGCAATATTGAACAATCCATTAGCATACCAGCCATTTCATCCAGAATCTGTTGGTAATGAGATTAGCTTTGTATTTGGTCCTCTTTCTGGAGGAAATCATGCCAAAAAAATTATTGAAGAAAATGGTTATGTTTGTGATGATAAAGAAAAAGCAAAAATTGCTCAACAAATAAAAGATATTTACAATGAGCGTAGAAAAGGTATCACCGATGAAGAATTAATCACTGCTTATAAACAAATTAAATCACCTATCAATGCCACAAGTATTAACTATGGAAAATCCAATGGTGAAACATATATTGAGCTTAAAGGTAACTTCTTTGGTAATGAAAATTATAGAATAGTTGATAATAGTGAAAACTCCGCTTTATCAGCCTTACTGAAAGGGATCCAAGAGTATATACCTGAAGTAAATATTTCAGATTATTTCTCTAGATCATTAAAAGATGATGGTATTAACTCTAAATCTGAAAGCACAATTATAATTAAGGCTGGTGATAATAGTCCTACTTTTGAAGGTATTGCTATCGATCAAGATATAGAAATATCTACACTTAAAGCCCTAATCATGGCTACGAATAAATTATATGTAGAAATAAATTATAGGAGATAACATGAAAAAAAATATTATAGATAAAATTTGGGATGCTCATGTAGTAAAACAAATACCCAATTTTCCAGATATATTATATATAGATAGAATGCTGATGCATGAAGTAACTTCAGCTCAAGCATTTGATAAAATAAAAGAGTTAGGCGCCAGTATAAATAATACTAAATCTATTATTGCTACTTTGGATCATAGTGTCTCAACCTCACCTATTAATCGCTTAGAGATGAAAGATAAGGTTGCTCAAACTCAAATTGAAAAGCTACGTAGTAATGCCAAGGAATTTGGTATTGATTTCTATGACTTTGAAAGTCAGCATCAAGGTATTGTTCACGTAATAGGGCCAGAACTTGGATTTACTTTACCAGGTACTACTCTTGTATGTGGTGACTCTCATACGGCAACGCATGGAGCGTTTGGTACTTTAGCCTTTGGTGTAGGAACATCTGAAGTTGGCCATGTACTTGCTACAAACTGTATATTACAGTATAAACCAAAGACAATGAAGGTTGAGTTCACAGGCAAGCCTTCAGATTTAGCAACGGCTAAAGATATTATAATGAAGCTAATCGCTAATATTGGTATTGGTGGTGCTGGCGGTCATATTATAGAATATGTTGGTCAGGTTATCAAAGATATGTCTATGGAAGAGCGCATGACTCTATGTAATATGTCTATAGAATGTGGTGCAAGAGCAGGCTTAATTTCTCCAGATGAAAAAACCTTTGCATATCTAAAAGGGAAAAAATATGCTCCTCAAGGAGAGGATTTTGATAAGGCTATAGATCATTGGAATAGTATTGTAAGCGATGAAAATGCTCATTATGATAAAACTATAACTGTTGATATTGAAAATCTTGAGCCAATGATAACATGGGGAATAAACCCTCAGCATGCAATAAATGTATCAGCTAAAATACCAAACCTTAAAGATATCCCAACTCACCAACATAAACTAGCCCAACAAGCCTATGACTATACTAAGCTTAATGCTGATGAAAATATACTTGGTAAAGAAATTCAATGGGCATTTGTAGGTAGTTGTACTAATGCTCGTATAGAAGATATGCGCGCTGTGGCTGAAATACTAAAGGGAAGAAAAATAGCTAAAAATGTTACTATGTATATAGTTCCTGGCTCTGAGCAGGTAAGAAATATCGTGATATCAGAAGGCTTAGATAAGATTTTCACAGATGCTGGAGCTGAGTTTAGAATGCCTGGCTGTTCAATGTGTGTAGCAATGAATGATGATAAAGTTCCTGAAGGACAAAGATGCATTAGTACATCAAATAGAAATTTTATAGGCCGTCAAGGTAAAGGAAGTATAACTCATCTTGCATCACCACAAACAGTTGCTGCTAGTGCTGTTATGGGTGAAATTTGCAGTGTTGATAAACTATAAATAAGGAGTTATAAGAAATGCAAGCTTTTAAAAAATTAACATCAAGTGCAATTCCTTTGTGGTTGAGTGATATTGATACGGACATGATTCTTCCTGCTAACTTTCTAACTCAAATAACAAAGGATGGTTATGGTAAAAGTCTATTTCACAATTTAAAAGAAAAGGATAGTAATTTTATTTTCAATAATCCAAAATATTCTAACTCACAAATATTGATTGCTGGAAATAACTTTGGTTGCGGATCGTCTCGAGAACATGCTGTTTGGGCTCTTACTCAGGCAGGTATCAGGGTAATAATTGCACAATCTTTTTCTGACATATTCTTCAATAATGCTGCTAAAAATGGCTTATTATTAATTTCTCTAAATAAAGATATTGTTAAAGACTTATGTGACAAGGCTGAGGATCCAGAATTTGGTATAACTGTTGATCTGGAAAATCAAACTGTTTCTGATGATGGAAATAATTATAGCTTTGATTACGATCATTTTCGTAAAGATTGTCTTATCAAAGGACTTGATGATATGACTTACCTTATCGAAAAGCTAGATCTAATCAAACAATTTGAACAATCAAGAAGATGCTAAAATGGAAAAAAATATTGCTATATTGGCTGGTGATGGAATTGGCTCTGAGGTAATGGAGTCTGCAATTAAGGTTCTTGATGCCATAGCTAAAAAACACAATCATAAATTTAATTATACAGCGGCTCTGATTGGTGGTGGTGCATATGATAAGTATAAAGATCACTGTCCAGAAGAGACCTTAAAAGTATGTAAGAACTCTGATGCTATTCTTTTTGGATCCGTCGGTGGACCTGTTGAAGCTCAAAATGAAGAAAAATGGCAAGGCTGTGAAGCTAATAGTATTTTAGCGCTTAGAAAGCATTTTGGTTTTAATATCAACATCCGTCCTAGCCAAATTTTCTCATCTTTAAAAGAAGCATGTCCTTTGAAAGATAATCGTATAGCTAATGGTACTGATATTGAGATCTTTAGAGAACTATCAAGAGATATCTACTTTGGTGAGCATAGAACTTTTACTGATGAAGCTGGTACAAGATGTGCTACTGATATAGCCGAATATGATGAGCACACAATTAGAAACATTGTCATACAGGCATTTGAAAGGGCTACTCAACGCTCAGGAAGGTTAACTTCTGTGGATAAAGCAAATGTACTTGATACATCAAGGCTATGGAGAAATATAGTTAATGAAGTAGCTAAAGATTACCCAGGTGTAACTGTTAATCATATGTATGTTGATAACTGTGCTATGCAAATGGTACTAAATCCAAGCCAATTTGATGTTATGGTTACAGGTAATTTGTTTGGTGATATTATTTCAGATCTTGCTTCTGTATTACCTGGCTCAATTGGCCTAGTACCATCTATCAGCTTAAATAAAGATGGTTTTGGTCTTTATGAACCATCTGGAGGCTCTGCATACGATATCAAGGGCCAAGGTAAAGCAAATCCTATTGCACAAATATTATCAGCATCACTAATGCTTTCTTATTCATTTGGATTAGTATCAGAAGCTGAAGCTATTGCTAATGCTATTAACATAACTCTTGAAGATAAATTTAGAACTCAAGATATCTATACTCAAGGAACTAAGCTTACTTCTACGCAAGAGTTTACAGATGAAATTACAAAAAGATTATAAACTTATTTACCCTAACTAAATATCATATCTGTTAGCTATAGCAGTCACAATCTTGGCTACTACACTATATATAATTCCTAAGATAATAGTAACTACTCCTAACCATAAAAAATAGTTTTCATAAATACTCAAACTTACCATAGGATCAATCTTACCATTAGGTATACAACAAGCTGACCTAATTTACCAAATAATGCTCCTCCTAGAGCTATTGCAAGCATAAAGAAACCCATACCCAATGTTACTTTTTCTAAAATAAATCGCTATTAGTGGGAATCCTACTGCTGCAACTAAAAGCTCAGCTAAAGCCCCAAAGAAGAAATAAACAAACATCCAGTTACCATCCACAAAACCATTTATCTGTGTTAGTTTTATTATTACATATAAGCTTAGAGGTGCTATACCTGCAATTACAGTTCCTATATAATATTTATACGGTATAGATAAATGTTTTATGATGCTTGATAAAATATAATTTTTTGTAACTCTTTCCTAAGAGAAAAATAAAATATCTTAGCCATCTTTTTACATTTGTTTTTTTAAAAAAACTGCTAGACTCAATTTTATGAATTTTCATTTTTCTTTAAAACAATTACAAATTTTTATGGCTTTAGTGAAATTCTCAAATTTCACTAAAGCAGCGCAATTTTTATATACTACCTAACCGGCTATTTCAATACAGATGAAAAAGCTTGAATATCAAATTGGAACAAAGCTTTTTTCACTTAGATCAGACAAAAAAATTCAACTAACTCCATCAAGTAGAACTATTTACCAAAAACCACAAAAAACATATAGTAATTTAGAGTCTTTTTCACAGTTTATTGATGAGTTTCAGCATTCTCTACAAGGTAATTTAGCTATAGGTATTCCATCTAGTTGTTTAGATTATTTATTAAGTATTTTAAAGAATGTTCAATTATACCATCCCAAAGTTACTATTGATTTACAGGTTTTATCACGTGAAGCACTAATAAATTCCATTAAAAATTACGAATTATATTTAGCAATAATGAGCGCTGCTCCAAATCAGGCCTTATCTGTTGAAGTAGTAGATACTTATTCATTATATTTAATTGCTTCAGAAATACATCCACTACTCCATAAGAAGGATATTACATTATCTGATTTAAACAATGAAACTATTATCTTGGGAGAAGCTGGTTCTGAACCACGAAAATATCTAGAAACTTATGTTATAAATCCAACATCAAATTTATTTTATGTGAATAGCTCTGATGGTGTTTATAAAGCAGTACAAAATAATCTTGGTATTTCCATAGTGGGAATTTTCAATAATAATATTGAAAAATTCAGCAGAGTTAAACCTATAAATATAAAATCTTTGCCTGTTGAAAAGCCTCTAAACCTTGTCTGTAACTCAATTGAAGAGTTATCTCCTATCGCTAATAAATTGCGCCAATCTTATTTATTAACTACTTGTATAAAATAGATATATTTTTTTCTTATGATGCCATTAAAAAGTTTAATTTCCTTTCATTAGGTCAATCTAATATTATTCAATTGGACTTAAAGTTTCATTAAACAAAAATCTAATTAGCCCAATATGGCATTAAGAAATAGGAGATAATCATGTTTAATTTATATCAAAAAATAACCGATAAAAAAGTAGCAGCTGATATAGGATATATAGAAAAGGAAGCTCTTTACTATAAAAATAACGATGAAATAGATGGGCTAAAAAAAATACCTACAGAAATATATAATGCAAGGTATCACGACTTAAATTTGTTAGAAAATGGTTTTTGTTTATTAGCTGATGATAGTGGAGTATATAGTTTAAAAAATGAAGATGACGTCTTTAGCTACTTTGAAGCATTAAAAAAAATTATAATGTCCTCAGAAAAAGCTATAGTCCAAATCTTATCACCACCTTTTATGATTACGGGTGCGGTCATTTGAATATCTTGCTTGATTATATTTGCACCAGTTATATATTTAAATAAGTAACCAAACCCTTTGTTTACAGCTGATTTATAACTAGAGTCTTGAACTGTTACTTGAGCTTCTGTAACTGGTGCATAAACCCTCACTGAGAAATTATTATCTTTTTTGACATTTGTATATTTGGCTTGAGGAATACTATTTATACCTAAGATACTACAAGATGATAACGCTAGGGCTGAAGCTATTGAAAGTGATTTTTTTAACATATCTTGTACCCTCTATTTTTTTGTAAAAGATATTTATATTAATAAACCACAATACATGTAGAAAAGAGTTAAAATTTTGTAAAGTTTGTTTTAAACTACAGCTTGAGCAGAATTTAAAATATAATGGAGATTAAAGTATGAATAAGTCACTGAAAATATTAGCATTATTTTTCGTAATGCTTAGTTTTTGTTATGCAGGGGTAGATAAACCCCTTGACCTTTTGATGCAAAGAGCAGCATTAATGCAAGGTGTTGGGGTATGTAAGCTAAAGCTTAAGAGCCACATATATGATGCCAATCAAGAGATACGAGTGCTACAGATTGCTAAAAAATTAGCTAAGCAAAATGAGCTGGAAAGAAATTCATTTTTAACATTCATTCAGCTACAAATGGATTTGTCTAAGCAGATAGAAAACTATTATATAAATAATGCCACTCAACAGCAGCTTGAGCAGCAAGGTTCAGATTGTTTGACTAACTATCGTGATAAAATTAAAAAAGTTAATGTACAATTATACCCAGCAATAAGCAGAAATATTGAATCAATTAAAAAAGATAAAAACCTAGTATCACAACTTAGAAAGCTTGCTAAGAAGCAGCATATACAAGGAATTCCTCAAGATCCTAACTATTTAAATTTAATAGCTAGTAGTTTACAAAATATTAAAAAATCTAAGTAGTAAGAACAAAATTAAAATATAGTTTACTATCAGTACAAATTAAACTAATATATAGTTTCAATATTGATTAATCTTTTGAGAAATTTAATGAAAATAATGTTCTCAGCAGATGGTATTTCTAAAGCTGATTTAGAGAAAACAGCATCTGTTTCAAAGTATGTTGACTGTGTTAAAATTGGTCATATTTTATGTTCAACACTCTCTTTTAAAGAAATTCATGAATTAGTTGGAGATAAAGATATTTTCTTAGATTTTAAGTTTCATGATATTCCAAATACTGTTAAGACTGCGATAGAAAATTATTCAAAATCTATTCCAAATTTTAAGTACTTCACATTTCATGGTACGGCGAGTGATGAAATGGTTAAAGCAGCTCTTAGTGCCGATACACAAGCTATCCCGTTAGCTGTGATTACACTAAGTAGTGATGCTAATTTTGATAAAGCAGATAGCTTAACGAAATTTGAAAGATGTGTGAATTTAGGTGTGGAAAACTTTATATGTCATCCACATTTAGTTGCAGATGTCAGAGCTAAATCTGGGAATAAAGTTAAGCTATATGTCCCAGGTGTAAGGCTTGATAGTGATTTAAGTGATGATCATTTTGATGCTTTAACTCCTAAAAAGGCTAAAAATCTCGGAGTTGATTACATCATTGTAGGTAGACCATTGCTTCGTGCTGAAAATATCGTTGAGAAGCTAAAAGAGTTTAGTTTATAAAAAAAGAAAGCTTTAACCTACTATTTTTTTAACGTGTTGAATGGAGTCAACTTTTGCTAATGATAGACGGATAATGCTATTTTCTATGGCATGTAAACTATGCATAGTATTTGGGTCTAGGTAAACTAAGTCACCAATTTTTAGATTATGCTTTTTCTCATTTATATAAAAATTAAGATCTCCTTTAATTAGCATAATAGTTATAGGGTGTGGAGCAGCATGTTCTTTCATCGTTATATCTTTTGGTATGCTTACTTGCATTTCTTTAGCTAAGGGTGTTTCTATTAGCTTTTTTATAATAACTTTGTTTTGGTTAAAATCAGCATCTTCAATAAAATTTACAAATTCCGTCATAGTTGACTCCTTTTTTAATTAAATTACGTATTTAAAATACATAATACAAATATAAGGGAATCCATATATCAAGTCAATCTGGTTATTTGAATAGCACTATGCAAAAAATGCATAAGATGTTAAAATTTACAAAATGTTTTAGCTTTATATCTATGCAAAATCATAATCTAAAAAAAATTATAATTTCACCACCATTTGGAAAATATCTTAAGTTTAAAGAGACTTCAAATGTTTATGGTTCTTTTACAGTAAATAGACGTTGGGGACTTATCAAACAAGCAATTAAAACTATTCGTAAAGTAGAGAAAAACTCTTGGCGTAATAAAATTGGCTTACGTAATCCAGGACTAGCAAATGTAAATCCTCCTAAGAGAGCTCAAGATATAATATCACTGGCAGCATTAGAAATAGCTGACTGGCATAGTTTTGCAGAAACTTTAAAGTTGCCAAAATTTGCCAATCATAATAATATCGAGATAAATATAGGTTGCCCAAATGCTAGTATCGTAGATTTTCCAGTTGAGCTAGCATCTTTGTTTGAAGGTAGGAATATTAGTATCAAGATGCCTCCAACTATAGATCATAATGTGAAGATAAGAGAATATCTTGCAGTAGGTATTACCACATTTCATCTATGTAATACTATCCCTACAGATAAAGGCGGTATTTCTGGCTATCCATTACATGAGTACAGTTTACCAGCTATCAAAAAAGCTAGAGAAGAGTTTGGTGATAGCATTACTATAATTGGTGGTGGGGGTATCTATACTCTTGAAGATGCTAAAAAATATATACAAGCTGGAGCTAATCATTTATCTCTAAGCTCAATAATGTTTAATCCTATTAAGGGTAAAAAGTTGGTTAAAGAAATTAGTAATCTTTCTTTTTAAGTAATAGTTTATCTGTATTTTTGTATGATTGCGGTGCAAAATCACCCATCCAATCTTTAACTGCTTTGAAATTTTCGATAAAGGTTTGTTTATCACCGTCAGAAACTTTTTTAGCATTAGAGTTTACAAATTCTGCAAATTCAGTAATAGTTTGTTGTCTTTGTTCATCTGACATAATAATATCAGCATATAAGCCTGGACCTTGGCTAAAAAGTCTACCAACAATATTTAGCTCCATTTTATAAACTGGACTAGCTAGCTTTAGCATTTTTTTGATGTCAACATTTTTATATTTGAGAAACATACCTAAGCAATATACACTAAAGTGTTCAATACCTTGGATGAAAGTCATAGCTTGATCATGTTCTTCAGCAGTCATTTTTTCAATACTAAAACCGATCTTAGCGAGATCATCGATAAAGTATTGATATTTATCTTGTTGCCTACCATCACACACTACGATTACTTGATTATCAGGTGAGCTAATAGTTGGTCCAAATATTGGATGTAGTCCAACAACAGGGCCAGTATAGTTAGTTAACATACTGTCTAAAGGTTCTTTCTTGATACTGGTATAGTCAGCTAATATTGTTCCTTGAGATAGGTAAGGTATAGTTTTCTTAATAATATCATTTGTCAAATATATTGGTACAGATAATATCACAATATCTTGATTAGCAAGCTTTTGCTCAGGATTTTGCCAATCACTTTGACCAAAAATAGTTAGAGTATACTCAGGCAAAAATTTACTAAAGATATTTTGAGTCATTTGACCCATTTCACCATTACCACCAATTATACAAATTCTTTTTTGCATTTTTATACCTTAAAACTAAACGTTACTGGGCCATCATTTGTTAGAGATACTTTCATATCAGCACCAAATATTCCGGGTTGGACTTTTTCATATTTGCTCTTAAAAATTTCTTGAAACTCTTCAAATTTACCTTTTGCAATATCCAGAGGACAACCATTGCTAAAACTAGGCCTATTACCATTACGAGTATTAGCAGCTAAAGTAAATTGAGGTACTAGAATAATCTCTCCTTGGATATCTCTAAGAGATAAATTCATCTTGCCAGCACCATCTTTAAATATACGATATTTAAGAATTTTTTCCGCCATTTTCTCAAAGTTTTGATAAGTATCTTCTTTCTCAACACAGATTAGTGCTAAGATGCCTTTATTTATATCAGCAACTTTTTGTTGCTCTACTACTACGTTTGCACAACTAACTCTTTGAACTATACTCAGCATTTTAAAAAATATTTGTTTTATAAACAGTTTTAGATTGTATCAAAAATACTACTGAAAATATAAAAGAAAGTAATATGGTTTTTTATTTAGGCAGATTTGCTTTTCTGTTATGAGTACTAAATACGGCTCTGTTGCAAACTAGTGATAGTATAATTTTATCACAAATTTTTTCTTAAAATTCAGAAGTCAGATTTTACGGGTATGTACTTTTCTAGATTATTAACATTCTAAGTTCTTCATTGGTATTTACCATATTCGTTGAGTTACATAACTGTTCAGTAGAGAGTAATAATTTTAGGAAAAAATTTGTGATTAGATTACCAGTTCGTGACAGTACTTCATTTTACAGAGCATAATTAAGATTAAAACTAAAAAGAGTTTTAAAGTGTAAAAGTACACTACAATTTAAACACCCCATTGTTTTTCTTCATAGCCATTAATCTGATTTAATCGAGAAGATAAGTTAGTTGTATCGCCTGCTTCCCTAAATCCTTTAAGTTCAAACTCCATAATAACCGTATTAGTTAAAGGTCCTAAAAAGCTAGGATTATTTGGATCTACATTAGTATATGCACTATCTTGCCAAAGAGCTCTAATATCCCAAGATTTAGCATTATATTGGATTCCGACAAAGACATTTGCTATTTGCTGTTGCATTTGTGGTTTATCGCCATCGTCTATTTGTTGTTGTGTCAATGCATTCCAGTTATTTGATCATACCCTCCTATTTGGGACACTTAGGTGTTAAGAAAAGGAGACAAGATGAGATATACAAAAGAGTTTAAAGATGAAGCTGTTAAATTATGTTTACAACCAGATGCAAATAGACGATAAATAGCAGATAATTTAGGGGTTAAATATAAAACCATTTGCAGTTGGATATCCAAAGCCATGTCAAACCCTCAGAAAGAAATAAAGATAGATTATAAAACGCAGTACCAGCAACTATCTTTTGAAAATACTGATTTGAAGAAAAAACTCAAACAGGCAGAAACAGAGCGTGAAATACTAAAAAAGGCACAGCGTACTTTGCAAAGCAAAATCTGTAAGGTACGCCTTTATTAAGGAGCATTATAAAGTTATGCCAGTAACAACACTATGTAAATCTTTGAATGTGAGCACATCTTCATATTACAGATGGATTCATAAACCTATAGGTAAAAGGCAATGCTGAACTAGATGATGCTATTTTAATGAACATAAATCTAGATATGGAAGTGTTAGGATATACAAAGAGCTTAAAGATATGGGTTGGAAAGTTACTCAACCTAGAGTATCTAAACGTATGAAATTACTTGGTTTACATGCTAAAGCGGCTCGTAAGCATAAGAAAACTACAGATTCTAACCACAACAAACATGTTTATGATAATTTATTAGAACAAAACTTCACTGCTTTATCTGTAAATCATAGGTGGGTTACAGATATAACTTATGTACCTACACAAGAGGGGTGGCTGTATCTTTGTGTGATTATACACTCTGATAAAGGGTCACAGTACTGTAGCAAACAATATCAAGACATTATTAAAGAACACTGGCTACTATCAAGTATGAGCTCTAAAGGATGCTGTTACGATAATGCTGCTTGTGAAAGTTTCTTTGGAACTTTAAAAGTAGAGTTAGTACATGATGAAAGCTATAAAACTAGAGAAGAAGCTAAACTATCAATATTTGAATATATTGAAGCTTACTATAATACAAAAAGGAGACATTCTACAATAAATTATATGACTCCATATCAATTTGAATATATAATGGAAAATGAAGTAGTAAACTGTCACAAATTGACGGAGTAGATCAATTTGCAATATTATTGTATGAAATATTAAATATATCTTTGCTATCATCCTTGTATGATAATTGGTATACCTGATAATCAAAACTTTTTTCTTCGACTCTATAGTTTATCTGGGCAGACACATAGATATGCTTAAGTATTTGATATTCAAATGATGATGTTATTGGTGAAAAATTATCTTTATAAAAAGGATCTTAAATTACGCATTTTGAATTTCCTTGGCATAAAGTTACTTTTCTATTAGCAAAAAATGCCATCTGACCAATTTTAGCAGAAAGTAAAGTTGTCCCATCACTTTGTTTTACTGTTTGAGCCTCTAATGCATAGGTGATGCTGGTGGTAAACGTAGAATGGCTAAACCTAGATTTTATTATTCTGGTGAAAAACCATATAGAATGATCTACATGGAAGATCCATTTGGGAACATCTTAGAAATCGATAGCCATAGTTATGAGTTACACTACTCTGCTGGTGCGTATAATTAGGGTAAAGTCAAAGTCTGAGTGATTAGTAGTTTCAAAAACGAATGATTAGAAAATAAAATTATTTTAAAGAGGTGGTTTTTTTATTTTCCATTTGTTTTAGGCTACGTTAGCGTAGTGCTAGTCAGTTTTGCATACCGGTTCCTGAGTGAAGTCGAAGGGCTGCCATGAAAAAGTACGTCGCTAAAATCTACGTAGTAAGTGGCGAAATATCTCTTATCGAAAATACGCCGTATATCTTCTAGCAACCCACCCTTGAATTAAATCTCCATCAATATCAATCTCTACAAAAAGCCAAGAGTGATTTGTTCTATCAATAATATGAATTAAAGTTCCAGGCTTTAATGTTGTTATAACATCAGACTTAATACTAGGTTTAAACCTAAAATTTAATGAATTTACAATTGTAATTCTATAATCTTTTAAAACCTTTCTATCAAAATTACTATTATATTGCCTAGAGAATGCTTTTGCTTCTTTAACTGTTAATATTTTTTCTGATTCTTTTTTAGCTTCACAATAGTGTGAATATATAAAGGAGCATAGTAAACTTATCAATATTGGTAAAATATACTTATCATACACTTTAGATAAAATAGCCTTTGCTTTATCGGATAAGTCATTAAAGTCTTGTTTAGATTTTATTTCTTCCTTTACAGCATCACCTATTTCTATAATATTTTCTTCAATCTATTCTTTTAACTTTTCATCTAAACTAGAAAAAATCTCAGAAATGTTTAATTTTTGAAGAGAAATGAGATTTGTCAATTCTTTAGGTAAAATATATTATCAAGAGGTAATTTTATAAAAGAATCAGTTTTTAAAAAGCCTTGTAATGCCTCTAGCATTATAGTATGGAAATAATCGCTTTTTCAACTTCACTATCTCTTCAATATTTATAGGCCTTAAACTTGAGGTTATATTTTTAATCCACTCAAGATTTGGATTAATAATTGAGCTTAAGGTTTTATTTAACTCTTCCACCTCTCGAAATGCACTATTCTGTGAAAAAATAGAAAAGTTAGTTTTTATAATATCGTGTAATCCTTCTACGCTAAGCTTATGATCTGAAAATATATTTGTTGATGTTATAATTGATGCTATATTTTTTGTCAATTCCAGATGTGGAGTTAAAGATTTGTTTAACCCTTCAATATTCTGAAATACTTTAGGTTGAGCCGCCATTGATGCTATTGTAGAATCAAAGTTTTTTTGAAAACTTGGTATTTCAGGTAAAGAAGATGGAATTGTTAACTTTCCAAATATATTTTTTAGTAGTTTTTCATTCATGGCATTAACCTAAAAATACTAAAACTCATGATTAAATTCTAAACACTGGCCTCTTTGATCACTAACAACCTTATCGTCGTGATATTTAACAACACCATTAATAATAGTTGTCTTAATTTTTGATTGGAAAGTAACATTATTAAAAGGAGTCCAACCACACTTATAATGACAACACTCATCTGTCACAGTATGCGGATCATTAAGATCTACTAATACCAAATCTGCCATATATCCTTCACGGATAAAACCACGATCTTTAACCTTATAAACTATTGCTGGAGCATGAGCTGTTTTTTGCACTACTTGCTCAAGAGTTAAGAAACCTTTGTGATAATGTTCTAATACTGAAATTATTGCCTGCTCAACAAGTGGTAAACCTGCTGGAGCCTTGAAGTAAGTACCTTGTTTTTCTTCCCAAGTATGCGGTGCATGATCTGTAGCGATTACATCAATAGTATCATTTGCAACACATTCTAAAAGTTTTAAACGATCACTCTCTTCTTTAATCGCTGGATTACATTTAATACGTGAGCCCTTATCAGCATAGTCCTTACGTGAGAAAAATAAATGATGTGCGCAAACCTCTGCTGTAATACGCTTCTCCTCTAATGGGATTGTATTATCAAAATGTACCATCTCTTCTGCTGTAGTTAGATGCAATACATGCAATCTTGAATTATATTTTTTTGCCAAGCCTACCGCAAGATCAGATGATTTAAAACAAGCCTCACGCGAGCGAATTTCTGGATGTAAATCCATAGGTACATCTTCGCCATATTTCTCACGTGCCTTGTTTTCAAGTTCTGTAATCATTGGTGTATCTTCACAATGCGTAACTATTAAAAGAGGACTGGTTTTAAAGAAACCTTCGAGAGTTTCTTTATTATTCACCAGCATATTTCCAGTTGATGCTCCCATAAAGATCTTAATAGCACAAGCATCATTTGATTTTAATCTTTTAAGCTCTTGTACATTATCATTTGTTGCACCCAAGTAGAAAGCATAGTTAGCATGAGATCTAGCTGCAGCACGCTCTTTTTTCTCGTCTAGGCGCTCAACTACTGTTGTTGCTGGATTTACATTTGGCATCTCCATATATGATGTAATACCACCCATTACAGCAGCTTTAGATTCAGACTCAATATCACCTTTATGCATCAAACCAGGCTCTCTAAAATGCGCCTGATCATCAATCATACCGGGTAATAAGTGAAGACCTGTAGCATCGATAGTTTTATCTGCTGCTTTATCTATATTTGCAGCAACCCGTGCAATCTTGCCACCCTCTACAAAAACATCTGATTTAAATGTTTCACCTTCATTTACGACTGTAGCATTTTTGATAAGTAAGCTTTGATTAGACATTATATTCCTCCTTTATAAATCTAAGAAAATTATAATAAACCATATTTTAAATCACCAGGTTTAAAACTAATATTTACCATATAATCCATGTTAACATGTCTAGTTAACTAATAACTCAAAATCATAAGCAAAATGAATAAAGTTGAAATTGACAACAATCAGTACTGGTTAAATAGATGGCAAAATAATGATATTGAAAATTTCTCTCAAGAATCTCCAAATGAGTTTCTAATTAAGCATTTTTCTAAATTAAAGATAACTAGCTCATCAACATGTTTGATCCCAATGTGTGGAAGTAGTATTGATATACTATTCTTCCTATCTAAAGGAATTAAAGTTATCGGCATTGAGCTATCCGAAAAGGCTGCTGTTTCATTTTTCGCTGAAAATCACATCAAATATGAAATTGTAGATAAAAATGGCTATAGATATTATAAAGGTGATAATGTTGTAATATATGTATCAGATATTTTCAACCTATCTGAAATAGTTAAAAATATACCTACTTTTGATATTTGGTATGATAGAGGTGCATATATTGCTTTACCTAAAGAACTAAGAGCTAAGTATGCAAAAATGATGCTAGAAGTATGCTCAGGTAAAACACAGATATTACTGCTAGTAATGGAGCATGACAGGAAATCTCAGACACCTCCATTTAGCGTTTCTCAAGATGAGTTAATCAAGAACTTTTCTCCAAATATTGAGTTTACACTTATCGATAGCGAGTTAAGGGATAATATTCCTGATTACAGAAAAGCTGAGGGAATGACTTTTCAGTATTACAAAACTTATATAAGAGAGCAAGGTTAACCTACTCTATAGCTCTAATTCTGAACTCGTTCCAAGATCTCAACAAAATCAATACCCCTAATACTAAAATAAATTAGTAAAAATTTATCTTGAAACTCTTTTTAAAATTATTGATTTTATCTTTTAATATTGTTTTACATGTTATTCATAACCAATTTATTTAAGTAAAGTAATAATATAAAAAACTTTCTAATATCTTAAAACAATGTTTGATATCACTATAAACCAATGATTTAATTTATTAATAATTAACAAAATAATGCATGTATTTTCAATAAGGACTAACTAGATGAAATGATCTACCCCGTCAATTTGGGACAGTTTACTACTTCATTTTCCATTATATATTCAAATTGATATGGAGTCATATAATTTATTGTAGAATGTCTCCTTTTTGTATTATAGTAAGCTTCAATATATTCAAATATTGATAGTTTAGCTTCTTCTCTAGTTTTATAGCTTTCATCATGTACTAACTCTACTTTTAAAGTTCCAAAGAAACTTTCACAAGCAGCATTATCGTAACAGCATCCTTTAGAGCTCATACTTGATAGTAGCCAGTGTTCTTTAATAATGTCTTGATATTGTTTGCTACAGTACTGTGACCCTTTATCAGAGTGTATAATCACACAAAGATACAGCCACCCCTCTTGTGTAGGTACATAAGTTATATCTGTAACCCACCTATGATTTACAGATAAAGCAGTGAAGTTTTGTTCTAATAAATTATCATAAACATGTTTGTTGTGGTTAGAATCTGTAGTTTTCTTATGCTTACGAGCCGCTTTAGCATGTAAACCAAGTAATTTCATACGTTTAGATACTCTAGGTTGAGTAACTTTCCAACCCATATCTTTAAGCTCTTTGTATATCCTAACACTTCCATATCTAGATTTATGTTCATTAAAATAGCATCATCTAGTTCAGCATCATTATATTGCCTTTTACCTATAGGTTTATGAATCCATCTGTAATATGAAGATGTGCTCACATTCAAAGATTTACATAGTGTTGTTACTGGCATAACTTTATAATGCTCCTTAATAAAGGCGTACCTTACAGATTTTGCTTTGCAAAGTACGCTGCTGCCTTTTTTAGTATTTCACGCTCTGTTTCTGCCTGTTTGAGTTTTTTCTTCAAATCAGTATTTTCAAAAGATAGTTGCTGGTACTGCGTTTTACAATCTATCTTTATTTCTTTCTGAGGGTTTGACATAGCTTTGGATAT
The DNA here is from genome assembly GCF_002211785.1 of Francisella halioticida. Lineage (NCBI taxonomy): Bacteria > Pseudomonadati > Pseudomonadota > Gammaproteobacteria > Thiotrichales > Francisellaceae > Francisella > Francisella halioticida. The sequence continues at coordinate 92,940 of NZ_CP022132.1, read as the reverse complement.
CCAACTGCAAATGGTTTTATATTTAACCCCTAAATTATCTGCTATTTCTCGTCTATTTGCATCTGGTTGTAAACATAATTTAACAGCTTCATCTTTAAACTCTTTTGTATATCTCATCTTGTCTCCTTTTCTTAACACCTAAGTGTCCCAAATAGGAGGGTATGATCAATTCCTTAAATAGTCTCTTTATGGGAATGCTGTTTTATAAAACAACAGTTATTCTCAGTCAGTCAAATATCGCCAAAAATCATTTTAGCTGCTTTCTTTGCTTTACACAACTCGACTATTATATTTCATATGCTAATGCAGTTGTTGTAATTGTTGTTATTGGTTGCTTACCAGGTAGGCTTATATTAGTACCATTTAGCTGGTACTGAAGCTGGAGGATAAAGCCCCATTAATAAACTCTGCGCACTTTCAACTGTCCTATTTGTAGGACTTGATAATACGTAGATACTTTGACTTTGATAGTCTTTTGGCAAAAGTCTGAGCTGTTCTATATATCTTTTTCTAAGCTGTTTACCTAAGTTATACTCCTGATTCATTCCTATAGGCGTAAGTTCTGATAAAGATATTCCCCATTTGTAGTTAGCATTCTTGATATTAGCAAAAGGAGCTCTATCTCCATGACGAGTTATCATCGATACAAAAACTAGTTTGCCTTGAGAATATGCTACTGGAATTAATAATACTAATAATGTAACTGTTGCGACAATTTTTTCATTTGCTTTTATTTATATTATAATTAGTTTGCATAATATTAGTATTTTTAAAAACTAAAATCAGAGTCAACATGCATAGAAGCTTAAATGCCTTACACATAAAGAGGTTTGCTAAATAATTTATGAATATTTTATACAAATATATTAAGTTTAAAAATTAAGCGACAAAAATCAATTTTAATATAAAAATAGCTTTAAAACCACCCTAAAAACTAATTTATGCAAAACTTCAAAAAACACCCTTTACAGATAGATCTCAAAAGCCTAGAATACTTTCAATTTGTCTATTAACTTTATAGAAATAAATGATAAAAAAAATTTTCAAAATATTTTTTTCTTTAATTTTCACTTATCAGAGTAGGATTATTTTATGATATTAGCTAATGATATGACTAATGCGATGTTGGTTTTCCCGGATGGTACATATTATCTAGGAAGATCAATAGGTGTTCGTGGCTGGACTGATGGCGAAATTTGTTTCAACACATCCATGACAGGTTACCAAGAAACACTAACAGATCCATCATACGCTGGACAAATTATCACATTTACATTTCCTCACATAGGTAATGTCGGAATCAATAATGAAGATAATGAGTCCTTAGGTGTATTTGCGAAAGGCCTTATCGTTAGGGAGAATTTAACTAACCCATCAAATTTTAGATCCAAAAAACATATTGATACATGGCTTAAAAATAGAAACATCGTTGGTATATGTGGTGTCGATACACGTGCAATCGTACGCAAAATACGCAAAGAAGGTGCTGTAAGGGTTGCAATACTATCTGTAAAACCAGGTGAGTTTCTTGATGCAAACTATGTTAGATCAAGAATCAAAAACAAATCAAACTTAAGTGGTAGAGATTTAGCAATAAGTGTAACGACAAATAGAGAATATGATTGGAGTGAACATACTTTTTCACTAGGACAACAAGTTTATAAACATCAAGATAGCTATAACTATAATGTCGTGGTTATCGACTATGGTGTTAAATATAACATCCTAAGAAATCTTGTTGATGCTGGATTTAAGGTAACAGTGGTGCCAGCTGATAGTACTTATGAAGATATTATGAAGCACAATCCAGATGGAGTGTTTTTATCAAATGGTCCAGGAGATCCTTTTGCAACTTCTGACTACACCATGCCCGTTATAAAGAAACTCCTTGAAAATAAAATGCCTATATTCGGCATATGCCTTGGTAACCAGCTACTAGCTTTAGCAGCCGGACTAAAGACCAAAAAAATGCATCAAGGGCATAGAGGCGTCAATCAACCTGTATTAGATGAAAATACTAAAAGAGTCCTTATCACAAGCCAAAACCATGGCTTTGTAGTATGTGATGGTACGGTTCCAGAAAATATCCAAATTCATATGAGCTCATTATTTGATGGTACTGTTGAAGGTATCAGATTCACTGATAGACCAGCTTTCGCCGTGCAGTATCACCCAGAGAGTTCGCCAGGTCCTCATGACTGTAAATATTTATTCAATGAATTTGCTGAAATGATAGCAGAAAGCAAGAAAGGGAATTGATAAAATGCCAAAAAGAACAGACATAAAAAGTATTTTAGTTTTAGGTGCTGGACCAATAGTTATTGGACAAGCTTGTGAGTTTGACTATTCTGGCACTCAAGCGTGTAAAGTTTTGAAAGAAGATGGCTATACAGTATTTCTGGTAAACTCAAACCCTGCAACAATTATGACAGATCCAACAACAGCCGATAAAATTTTTATTGAGCCTATTACAGCTGAAAGTGTTGGTAAAATAATAGCTAGAGAAAAACCAGATGCTATTTTACCTACAGTTGGTGGTCAAACAGCCCTTAACTGTGCTTTAGAATTAGACAAACAAGGTATTTTAGAAAAACACAATGTTGAAATGCTTGGAGCAAAAGCAGATTCTATTGATAAAGCTGAAAATAGACAACGGTTTAATAAAGCAATGGCAAAGATTGGACTAGAAGTACCTAAGAATATTGTAGTGCAATCAATGGAACAAGCTCATAAAGCTCTAAAAGATATTGGACTTCCTGCTATTATACGACCTTCATTTACACTTGGTGGTAGTGGTGGTGGTATTGCTAACACTATGCAAGATTTTGAAGCTATCGTTAAAAACGGTCTAAGTTTATCTCCGACTAATGAAGTGCTAATAGATGAATCTATCTTAGGTTGGAAAGAGTACGAGATGGAAGTAATCCGTGATAAGGCTGATAACTCGATCATTGTATGTTCAATAGAAAATATCGACCCTATGGGAATCCATACTGGTGATAGTATTACAGTTGCTCCAGCTCTAACTTTGACAGATAAAGAATACCAAATAATGCGTGATGCTTCGATCGCTGTACTTAGAGAGATTGGTGTCGAAACTGGCGGCTCAAATGTACAGTTTGCGGTAAATCCTAAAGATGGTAAGTTGGTTGTTATTGAGATGAATCCAAGAGTATCTAGATCATCAGCATTAGCATCAAAGGCTACAGGCTACCCTATTGCAAAAGTTGCTGCTAAATTAGCCGTTGGCTATACTCTTGATGAAGTTAATAATGATATAACAAAGGTTACACCAGCTTCATTTGAGCCCACCATTGACTATATAGTTACAAAGATACCTCGCTTTACATTTGAGAAATTTCCTACTACCAAGGCTAATCTATCTTCACAGATGAAATCTGTTGGTGAAGCTATGGCGATTGGTAGATCATTCTCTGAAAGCTTACAAAAAGCTCTTGTTTCACTTGAAACTGGTATAACAGGTTTAGATCAGGTTGAAATCCCTGGCTATGATGAAGAAAAATCTTTCTATCAAAATAAAACAGTTATTCTAAGATCTCTAAAAGAGCTATCTCCTATGCGTATTTTAAGAGTTGCTCAAGCTCTTAGGTACGGTATAAATGAAAAAGATATCCATGATGCTTGTAAAATAGATCCGTGGTTTATTGAGCAAATTGCAAATGTTGTTGCTGCCGAAGAAGCCCTTAAAAAATCTGGTTTACCAAATAGTAAAGAAGAATTTTCATATTACAAAAATATTGGTTTCTCAGATGCAAAAATTGCTGAATTTGTTGGTAGAACAGAAAGATATATTAGAAACTTTAGGTTTGATAAAGAAATATATCCTACATTTAAACGTGTAGATACCTGTGCTGCAGAGTTTGAATCAAAATCTTCATATCTATACTCAACTTATGAACACTACTGTTATGAAGAGATTATCCGCGATTGTGAATCTGAAATATCAGATAATAAAAAAGTCATAATTCTGGGTGGTGGTCCAAACCGCATTGGCCAAGGTATTGAGTTTGATTATGCTTGTGTTCATGCGGCTAAATCACTCAAAGAAGAAGGGATTGAAACTATCATGATCAATTGTAATCCAGAGACAGTTTCTACAGATTATGATACTTCTGATAAACTATATTTCGAGCCACTATGTGCTGAGAATGTTTTAAACATCATCAAAAATGAAATGCGCAAAGGCGAAGTACTCGGTGTAATTGTACAGTTTGGTGGTCAAACTCCGCTAAAACTAGTATCAGCCCTCCATGAAAACAATATCCCAATACTAGGTACAGATCCAGATAAAATTGATTTAGCTGAAGATAGAGAAAGATTTAAAGAGCTACTTGATAATGTTGGCTTAAAACAACCTCTAAATATAATTGCATATACTATCAATGAGCTAAAGAAAAAAATTGGCAATGTTGGATACCCTGTAGTTGTCAGACCATCTAATGTATTAGGTGGAAGAGCTATGGAAATTGTTCATTCTCAGGAAGAACTAAACTCTTATATCGAGAAAAATGCCAAATGTATTCTTGAAGGGCCTATATTAATTGATAAGTTCCTTGAAAACGCTATTGAGCTAGATGTTGATGCTCTAGCTGATGGCGGTGATCGTGTCTTTGTTGCAGGGATTATGGAACATATTGAAGAGGCAGGTATTCACTCTGGTGATTCAGCTTGCTCTATACCAACTAGATCACTTAGTGATGAGCAAATTGAAGAGGTTAAACAAGCGACTATCAAGTTAGCTAGAGAGCTAAATGTAATAGGTTTAATGAATGTTCAGTTTGCTTACCAAAATAAGCAATTATACGTGATTGAAGTAAACCCTAGAGCTTCAAGAACTGTACCTTTTGTTGCAAAGGCTACAGGTAATAGTATTGCAAATATTGCTACTAAACTTATGATTGGTAGAAAACTTTCTGATTTTATATTAAATAACCCAATACCAAGACACTTCTCTATAAAAGAAGCTGTATTCCCATTTGGTAGATTTGATGATGTTGATTGTTACTTAGGTCCAGAGATGAAATCCACTGGTGAAGCGATGGGTATGGATAGAACCTTTGGGGTAGCATTCTACAAAGCTCAAGAAATGGCTTTTAATAAGCTGCCTCTAAAAGGAAATATCCTAATATCTGTAAGTAATGCTGATAAGCCCAAAATAGTTCAGCCTGTTAAAGAACTTATCGAGTTAGGCTTTAATATCTTTGCTACAAAAGGTACGGCGTGCTTCTTAAAAGAGAATGGTCTTAAGTGTAAACTTTTTGATAAAGCTTCTGACAATATTGACAATAATCAAGTACATAATACTGTCAATGCTATTGAAGATGGTGAGGTTGATCTACTTGTTAATACTTCAATTAGACAAGAGCTAAATGTCAGTTTAGCTCTAAGAAGAGCTGCTATTATGAGTAGAGTTCCCTATGTTACAACTGCTGGAGCTTTTGAAGCTTTTGCAATTGCAGCAAAAGATATGAAAACTATAGACAATTCGTTTAACGTTAAAACAGTAAAAGAATGGATTAATAGTTAATAAAAACTATCTTTAATCTTATAACTGAGGCCTTCCTTCATACCAAAGGAGAGTAAGGGAGCTTTAATAACTAGTCATCCTGAATTTGTTTCAGGATCTCAACAAAATTAGTATCTACCGTAAGATGTTGAGATAAATTGAACATGACATCAATATTGAGGAATTAAAATGCTATCATTTCAAAAACTTCTACGCGGTGACCAAATAAACAAATATGACTTATCTAATTTATTTTATCAAGCAGATGTTTACAAAAATAAACTCTCCAAATCTGAGTCTATAAAAGACCTGGAAGGTAAAATCTTAGCATCTTTATTTTTTGAACCAAGTACGAGGACAAGATTTTCATTTGAATCAGCGATGAGCAGACTTGGAGGAAAAATTATATCACTAGAAAATGGTGCTTCAAGCTCTTCTACTCAAAAAGGTGAAACTCTTGATGATACAGGCAAAATGATGGATCAATATGCAGATATTATTGTTATACGTCATCCTAAGCCTCATAGTGTAGAAGAGTTCTCAAAATATGTAAAATCTCCTGTTATAAATGCTGGAGATGGAGATCATGAACACCCTACTCAATCTCTGGTTGATTTATATACTGTTTATTCTGAAAAAGGCTCTCTTGATAATCTAAAAATAGGGTTTATTGGAGATTTGAAATATGGCCGTACCGTCCACTCTCTGACAAATATTCTTGCTAAATATAATGCTTCATTTAAATTCATATCTTCAAAAGAGCTACAAATACCCGAAAAACTAAAATATTTTGTTAAGGAAAATGGCAACTCTTTTAGTGAATTAGAAGAAGTAAACACTAAAGTTCTAGAAGATCTAGATGTACTTTATGTCACTAGAGTACAAAGAGAGAGGTTTCCTAATGAAGAAAGCTATCTAAAAAACAAAGATCTTTGCTATCTTAATAGAAAACATATTTCAGATAAAAGTAATTTTATAATCCTTCATCCTTTACCAAGAGTTGATGAGATGGATAGATCTATAGATGAACTTAGCTGTGCTAAATATTTTGAGCAAATCAAATATAGTATACCTATTAGAATGTCATTACTTTACTTACTATCTAAATCTCAAGAATAATTTGTTACTTTTTATCTGTATTTTAAAAGGATACAATTTTATATTAGAGTCTATTAATTATTTTTTAAAATCATATATTTATATAATTTCCACTACTCTCTAGAACACATAGAGCTCCTCTAATAGCTTTAGTAGCATTATCCAGGATCAAAAGAAGACATCGATGATATAGTCTTGTAAAATAAGAAAATATAAAACCAATAACTCTAACTATTGTGTTTTTATTATGTTGGTTTGTCGCATACTTAAATCCCAATATTTTAAATATGATCTTCAACTATCTTATTTTAGCTATTATTTATTATGCCTAACACTATGAAGGTCAAATACCTAGCTACTAATATTTTCATCTTTGCCATAGGAGTCACAACTCTTTCTTCAGCCATATACATTTGATTATAATTAATTATATAAATTTGACATTTATACAAATAAGAGATAAATTGTATCTACCCTAATGGGGGCGAATATGGTTTCGACATGAATGTCAAAGTCCAAGGTGCATGTCGAGGAAGTACAGTAACCTCGTAAATAACAGTACAATGCCGATAATAACTGGCAATAAAAAAGCAAACCGCGTAGCGGCTAACGACAGCAACTTTGTTGCTGTTGCTAAAGCTGCCTAGTCTAGCTTAATAACCTAGAAACGCACAGGTATTATATCTTTTCTTGTGAAGGTATATTTACACCTGTTCATCTTTTACATAAGACGGTTGTTTGTTTTAAGTCTGGAAGTAAATGACTGTATTTATCAGACTCGCTAACTTTTACCCTGATTATCTGGGGAAAAGCTAAGCTAAATATTAAATAAGATAATCTAAGCATGTAGATCTAAAGATAGAGAGTTTATGGACGCGGGTTCAAATCCCGCCGCCTCCACCAAATTATTGTTTCATCAAGTTTTATTGTCTCATTAGGCTTTGTTTCTTAACCCCTAAAATTATAAATATGTTGTCAAAACTAAGTCAAAGAATTAGAATCAATCAGTTTTAAAAATATAAAATTACAAATTGGCCTGACATTAATAAATAGAGGTTGTATAAATATATGGCTAACGGATGATGCCATAAATAATTGGTATGAAAAAATGATCTACCCCGTCAATTTGGGACAGTTTACTACTTCATTTTCCATTATATATTCAAATTGATATGGAGTCATATAATTTTAAACTGTCCCTGTTATTCAATACCACTTTATAAAATATTTTTATTCCTTGCTTTTATGCAGCATCTAAAATACCAGAATATACTTCATCAGGAGTCATATATCCAATACTAGAATGTAGTCTTTCATTGTTGTAAATATCAATATATTCTTTGATACCTACTTTAGCCTCTTTCATAGTTATATATGATGCAGGATAAACATTTTCATATTTCAGTGTTCTCCAAAATCTCTCAATTGCAATATTATCTATAGATCTTCCTTTAGCATCCATAGATATATTTATTTTATTATCAGATAATATTTTAATATGCTCTTTTGCTGTATATTGAGTTCCTTGATCAGAGTTAAAGATATCAGGTTTACCATATTTAAATAACGCTTCTTTTAACACACTAGTTGTTAGATGTGTATCCATAGTATTAGAAATCTTCCAAGCTAGTGTTTTCTTGCTATGCCAATCTATTATGGCTACTAAATATGCATACCTACATTCTAGTCTAATATACGTGATATCAGCACTCCATACCTTATTAGCTTTATCTATAACAACCTGATTCGTCTCATTTTTAAATACATTAAGTAAGTATGGATATTTCTTGTGTTGCTTATTAATGACAGTTCTCTTTTTTTTAGGATACAATGCCTTAATACCCATGAATTCCATAGCACTTTTGATTAGCTTCCTTCCAACTAGAAATCCTAATCTATTTAGCAACTTTACTAGCCTTCTCGTACCATAATATGGATGTTTAGTATGTATCAAATCTATTGCATTTAATAGTCTAATATCATCATTACTACTAAATTTTGATATTGGTGTATAATAGTACACACTCTTAGATACAGATAATAGTTTAAGCTGATTATTTAAAGATAATTCTAGCTTAGTATCTACAGAGTTTACTCTATCATTTGATGATACCAAGCTTTTTAGCTTTCCCATTAAAAAATCCCTCTCTACTATTACCTCGACTAGTTTTTTACTTGTTGCATCTTATACTACCCCAATAAATTAAACAATATTTTCAATTATTTAGTTCCCATCTAAGCCGCCCGTTTTTCCAATAAGTTATCGTAATAAAATTCCATAGGTTTTTTATAATTGATAGACTCATGAAATCTTCTATTATTATAAAAATCTATATAATCATCCACATCGTTTCTTAGTTCAACAATGCCAGGATATTGATTTAAATAAAATCTCTCACATTTAGCACTTCTCCAAAATCTTTCGATGCAAATGTTATCAGTTGCTCTACCTTTACCATCCATAGATATAGTAATTTTTTTATCCAATAATGTTTGGATATGAATGTTAGATGTGTACTGGCTACCTTGATCAGTGTTAAATATTTCTGGTACTCCATATTTATACAGAGCTTCATTTAAAACTTTCATAACTAAACTACTATCCATAGTGTTGGATATCTCCCAACTTAGTACAGCCTTAGAGTACCAATCAATAATAGCTGCCATATAAACTGTGCCAGCATCAGTCTTAATATATGTAATATCTGTAGACCAAACTTGATTAGGTCTCAATATGCTTAAACCTTTTAGTTTGTAACTATAAATAGCATGCTCTTTGTTAGGTTCAGATAAGTTTAAGTTTGGTTTTTTCACCGCCAATATAGCTTTGATGCCTAACTCTTTACGATACTTTTGTACTGTGTTCTCACAGATGCTAAACCCATCTTCTATTAATTGCTTATGAGCTTTTATATAGCCGTAGCAGGGAATCTCCTCATGTATCTGTATAAGCTTTGCTTTTACTTCTTCTTTATGTTCGTTAACCACAGGCTTGTAATATAAACCAGCTCTAGAAACTTCTAATAAGAAACTTTGTTTTACAACAGATAATTTATGCTTAGGATCAATCATCGCTTTTCTATCAGATAATCCCAAGCTTACGAACTGATCATACCCTCCTATTTGGGACACTTAGGTGTTAAGAAAAGGAGACAAGATGAGATATACAAAAGAGTTTAAAGATGAAGCTGTTAAATTATGTTTACAACCAGATGCAAATAGACGAGAAATAGCAGATAACTTAGGGGTTAAATATAAAACCATTTGCAGTTGGATATCCAAAGCCATGTCAAACCCTCAGAAAGAAATAAAGATAGATTATAAAACGCAGTACCAGCAACTATCTTTTGAAAATACTGATTTGAAGAAAAAACTCAAACAGGCAGAAACAGAGCGTGAAATACTAAAAAAGGCAGCAGCGTACTTTGCAAAGCAAAATCTGTAAGGTACGCCTTTATTAAGGAGCATTATAAAGTTATGCCAGTAACAACACTATGTAAATCTTTGAATGTGAGCACATCTTCATATTACAGATGGATTCATAAACCTATAGGTAAAAGGCAATGCTGAACTAGATGATGCTATTTTAATGAACATAAATCTAGATATGGAAGTGTTAGGATATACAAAGAGCTTAAAGATATGGGTTGGAAAGTTACTCAACCTAGAGTATCTAAACGTATGAAATTACTTGGTTTACATGCTAAAGCGGCTCGTAAGCATAAGAAAACTACAGATTCTAACCACAACAAACATGTTTATGATAATTTATTAGAACAAAACTTCACTGCTTTATCTGTAAATCATAGGTGGGTTACAGATATAACTTATGTACCTACACAAGAGGGGTGGCTGTATCTTTGTGTGATTATAGATTTATTCTTAAGATCAGTTATTGGTTGGGCAATGGATTCTAGGATGAAAACGGATTTAGTTTGTAATGCTTTAAATATGGCATTCTTTAGAAGAAATTTTCCTAGTGGTGTGATTATACACTCTGATAAAGGGTCACAGTACTTGTAGCAAACAATATCAAGACATTATTAAAGAACACTGGCTACTATCAAGTATGAGCTCTAAAGGATGCTGTTACGATAATGCTGCTTGTGAAAGTTTCTTTGGAACTTTAAAAGTAGAGTTAGTACATGATGAAAGCTATAAAACTAGAGAAGAAGCTAAACTATCAATATTTGAATATATTGAAGCTTACTATAATACAAAAAGGAGACATTCTACAATAAATTATATGACTCCATATCAATTTGAATATATAATGGAAAATGAAGTAGTAAACTGTCCCAAATTGACGGGGTAGATCAGTTAGTATGTTAAAGAATATTATATAGTATTAAGATTTCAATATTTAATTAAAATTGTCTACAAATAAACTTATTTATAAGCACTGCTGTAACAATATATCTTTGGTATATTTTTGTTTTCTTAGGCTTTATATTGTAGAGTCATATGATATATCTGATATAATTTCTTTATCTTAAAATTCCAAAAATAACTTTCATGGCTGAAAAATATATATATTCAATGCATAGGGTTGGTAAGGTTGTGCCACCTAACAAATATATCTTAAAAGATATTTCATTATCATTTTTTGATGGTGCAAAAATTGGTGTGCTAGGTCTTAATGGTTCTGGTAAATCAACACTGCTCAAAATTATGGCTGGTCTTGATACTGAAATTGTTGGTGAAGCTGCATCTCGTAAAGGTGTAAAAATAGGTTATCTTCCACAAGAACCAAAGCTTGATGAAACCAAAGATGTGCGTGGTAACGTTGAAGAGGCTCTTTCGCATTTAAAAGATATGCTTACTAGATTTGATGAAATCAGTATGAAATTCTGTGAGCCAATGTCTGATGATGAAATGGCAAAACTTCTTGAAGAGCAAGGTGAGTTACAAAATGCTATAGATGCAGCTGGTGCTTGGGAAATAGAGCGTAAACTAGATGTTGCTGCAGAAGCTCTACGTCTACCTGCTTGGGATACAGATGTTACAAAATTATCTGGTGGTGAGGCTCGTAGGGTTGCTTTATGTAAACTACTATTATCAGCTCCAGATATATTACTTTTAGATGAGCCTACTAATCACTTGGATGCTGAGTCTGTAGCATGGCTTGAGAAATTTTTGGCAGAGTACAAAGGCACTGTTGTGGCTGTCACGCATGATAGATATTTCTTAGATAATGTAGCTGAGTGGATTCTAGAATTAGACCGTGGTGAAGGCATTCCATTTAAAGGTAACTATACAGAATGGTTAGAGCAAAAACAAAAACGTCTAGAAATGGAAGAAAAACGCGAATCTTCACATCAAAAGGCACTTAAAGAAGAGTTAGAGTGGGTTCGTCAAAATACCAAGGGTCGTCAAGCCAAATCAAAAGCAAGGCTTGCTAAGTTTGATGAATTAAGCTCACAAGAGTTCCAAAAGCGTAATGAAACCCAAGAGTTATATATTCCACCAGGAGAAAGACTAGGTAACAATGTTATCAAGGCTAAAGATCTTATTAAATCATTTGATGATAAGCTACTTATTGATCATTTAAATATGGATGTTCCAGCTGGATCTATCGTTGGTATAATTGGTGCTAATGGTGCAGGTAAGTCGACATACTTTAAAATGATTACAGGACAAGAGACTTCTGATAGTGGTAATATAGAGCTTGGTGAAACTGTGAATCTAGCGTATGTAGATCAATCACGTGATGCTTTAGATGATAACAAAACAGTTTGGGAAGAGATTGCTGATGGTTTAGATGTGATTACAGTTGGTAAATATACTATCCCATCTCGTCAGTATGTCGGTAGATTTAACTTCAAAGGTTCAAGTCAACAGAAATATATTTCTCAGCTATCTGGTGGTGAGAGAAATCGTGTTCATTTAGCTAAACTGCTTAGAAGTGGTGGTAACGTTATCTTACTTGATGAACCTACTAATGATCTTGATGTAGAGACCTTAAGAGCACTTGAGGAAGCTATTTTAGCTTTCCCTGGTTGTATTATGGTTATCTCACATGATAGATGGTTCCTAAACCGTGTGGCTACGCATATGCTTGCTTTTGAAGGTAATAGTGAAATAGTTTGGTTTGAGGGTAACTATGATGCTTATATCGAAGATAAGAAACGTCGTCTTGGCGATAAGTATGATGCTATTACAAAGATTAAATATAAAAGAATTTCTGTTAATTAATATTTATTAATTTTTAACTTTTATTTTATTGATATCAAAAGGTTTGCTTGTAGCAACAACTTCATTCCAGCTATTTATGCGGCACTTACTATCAAAGTTAAAGTATGCTATTTCAATAATTCTAAAATTAGCGTCGTTATTATATTTTCCATTTATTTGATATTTAAATATTAAGTTATGGTTATCTTGACTTAAATAATTGAAGTTACTAAAATGCAGTTTTTTAAAATTTTTATTAAGCATAATAAAATGCTTTTCAAATTGATTATATCCAGTTGCTAAAACCACATCATTTGTAGTCATTTTGTGAATAAGCATGCAAAAATGACCCCTTTTAGGGGTAAATAAGCACCGAAAAATGCCCCCCCTGAGGTGGTAAACTACCCTACATTTTTTATAAATATAGGGCTTAAATTAAGATGATAAAAATGGATAAAAAAACAGCCATTTTAGTTGGTGGTACTGGCACTGTAAGACTCATACAGCTATAGCCATTGCTAGAGAAATAGTCAAATTAGGTAGGAAAGCAAGATTTCACAATATCGTTGATTTGGTTAACCAATTAGAGCAGCAGAAGTTAAACAATAACTCGGGAAAGCTTGCGGAAAAGTTAAAATCAATGGATGTGATTGTTTTAGATGAATTGGGCTATTTACCTTTCTCAAAGTCTGAAGGAGCTTTATTATTCCACCTTCTGAGTAAGTTACATGAAAATGTATCTTTGATTATAACTTCAAATTTATCTTTTGGAGAATGGACACAGATTTTTAGTGATAAGAAGATGACTTCAGCTATGCTAGATCGTTTAACTTTTAACTGTGAAATTATTGAAACTGGCAATGATAGTTTTAGACTTAAAAATAGGAAATAAAACAGATGATTTTGGCTGACTAAAAATCAGTCATTTTAGGTCCTCTAGGGGGGGCAAAAATTCGGTGCCTCTAGGGGTCAATTTTCAATGCCTATTGACAAATATATCTATATACAGTTAGATAAAAAAAATCAGATTTAAAAATTTTATCATTCACGTACTTAAATTTACAATAGATTTAATCTACCCTGAATTAAACCTAGCTTTACAAACTTGTAAACAATAATTACTCCAATTAAAAATGATGAAATCTGTCGCTATTATAGCTACTTTATACTTCTTTCAAATACATTATCTATTTCTTTTAGATAAGTTTTTTTGATGCCTTCAAAATCCATCTCAGGAACATCAATAATAATAGTATGCTCATTCTGCATAACTTTCTGTAAATTCTTAGAGAAAGATTCTCCTGGTTTAAGATCAAAGGCAACTTGTTGAACAATTTTATAACAATCTTCACGCATAAATCGAGTATTCGCCACTAAAAAATGCAAATAGAAGCTTGATAAATATGCACTAGTGCTTCTAACCCTATCTTCAATAATATCTTTTTGAACCACAAGGTTATCAATTGTATTTTTCATTCTTCGTAATGCATAAACCATTATACCGAAGTTATCTGGAAGATAAAAACGTTCAGCTGAAGAATGTGAAATGTCTCTTTCATGCCATAATACACAATTTTCTAGTGCTACAGATACATGCGACCTAAGCATTCTTGCCATACCTGTCAAGTTCTCTGTAGAGATTGGGTTTTTTTTATGTGGCATAGTTGATGAGCCTTTCTGTCCCTTAGAAAAACCTTCATACACTTCAAAAACATCGCTTCTATGTAGATGTCTAATCTCAACAGCTAATCTCTCAATAGCAGAGGCTATAAGCCCATGAATAGAGATTAACTTAGCTATTCTATCTCTAGGGATAACTTGAGTAGAAACTTCTTCAACGGGTAATCCTAAAATATCTGCTGCTCTTTTCTCATCTTCTGTAGTTAGAATGCAATAGTTACCAACTGCTCCGGAGAATTGTACAGTAAGCCCATCTTTTTGAAACTCTTTAAGATCTTTCAGTCTACGTTTGAACTCAACATATGCTCCTAAGAATTTCTGACCAAAGCTCATTGGTTCAGCAAACATACCGTGGCTTCTTCCCATAGTAATAATTTCTTTTGTTTCTTGTGCTTTTACTAATAACGAATCACATAATGCTTCTAAGTCTTTAACAACAAACTCAAGAGACTCACAAACCTGTAAACTTAGAGCCGAATCAATAATATCTGATGATGTCACACCAAAGTGGAAGAACTTACCAGTCTCAGCTGTAAATTGTTCTGCAATTGAAGTACAAAACGCAATAATATCATGCTTTGTAACCTTTTCAATCTCATCAATCCTTCCCGATCTAATTTCTGCTTTAGAGCGAATCTCGGCAGCTGTCCCCTTAGGAACCATTTTATCTTCTAAAGCTTCTAAAATAGCCAGTTCAACCTCAAGCATCTTACGATATTTATTTTCATCTGCCCATATTTTTGAAATTTCTGACACATCATATCTTTTTATCATTTTACTATCCCTATTAGATAAACTATAAGCAAACACATACCCAAATACCTTAAGCATAAAATGTTTAAAGCATCAGCGTACAACTAAAAGCTGATAAACTATCTAAACCAACGTTACAATATGCTTTAATTCTCTCAAATAGAGTAATATTGTCAACCCATTTGTCATATCCACAATGCCTATCTTAGGAATAACTTATAAGTAAGATTATCTTATAAATTTAACTTATCAAGCAAATATTACTGATCAATTATTTAGTTATAAATACAGATTTCATCTCAAATATGGTAAAGTCAAACTTAGATAAATCAGGGAAAAACCAATATGAAAAAACATATTTTTATATACACTACGATTGTTGTTTCTATATCTCTTGGCTATAGTTCTGAACTAAAAGGAAGCGATTATATCTTAACTCAGACAGGAACAACCTATACTTATCAAAGGATTGACGCAGGCGATAATGATATTTTTTTAATAGAAACAACTATAAAAAACTGTAACAATGACAAAACTTTATGTAAATATGTCAGTAAAATAAAAGACCCTTCTAACAAAAAAATAGATGGTTCAGAATCTGACTATGCATATCATATAAAAGAAAACGGCGCCGTTTATATTAAATATCCAAAATCAAAAAAAGAAACTTTATTACTTCCTGCAAATATTAAACTTAGTAAAGTAAGAAGTGATAATGGCTCAAACGCAAATGGCGAATTTACAAACTCTTATGAGTTTACTAAACAAATTCCAGAAATAAATGTAAATGGTACAAACTATAAAAATTGTATTGAACTTAACGCTAACTCAAATATGAAAATAAAGAAGCAAACAATTAAGACACAGAGCCAAGAAGTTTATTGTAAAGATATCGGTTTAGTTAAAGAAATTTTTGAAGAAACTCATGGCTCTAGCTCCCCTACCGTTTATAAAAGTATTCTATCATCAGTAAAAAAATCATAATTCATAACTAATGAAAAACTCACTGGCCATTATAATGTCCCCAGAAAAAGCTACTGATTTTAGAAAGATTTTTATTCCTAGATGTTAAACTTAACTAGATAAATTAGGAAATAGATAAATGAGTAAAAAAAGAGTAACGTATACAGCTGATTTTAAAGCTAAAGTAATTATAGAATTGCTAGAAGGCGATATGACAGTTAATGAGATAGCAAGTAAGTATGATTTACTTCCTAAAAACGTGCACAATTGGAAGCAGCAATTTTTATCTAATGCTTGCTTAGCATTTGATAAAAGCTCTGTTGTTAAGGAGTATAAGCAGGAAATAGATGAGCTTAGAAAAGATAAAGATGCAACAAGTAAAAAACTAGTCGAGGTAATAGTAGAGAGGGATTTTTTAATGGGAAAGCTAAAAAGCTTGGTATCATCAAATGATAGAGTAAACTCTGTAGATACTAAGCTAGAATTATCTTTAAATAATCAGCTTAAACTATTATCTGTATCTAAGAGTGTGTACTATTATACACCAATATCAAAATTTAGTAGTAATGATGATATTAAACTATTAAATGCAATAGATTTGATACATACTAAACATCCATATTATGGTACGAGAAGGCTAGTAAAGTTGCTAAATAGATTAGGATTTCTAGTTGGAAGGAAGCTAATCAAAAGTGCTATGGAATTCATGGGTATTAAGGCATTGTATCCTAAAAAAAAGACAACTGTCATTAATAAGCAACACAAGAAATATCCATACTTACTTAATGTATTTAAAAATGAGACGAATTAGGTTGTTATAGATAAAGCTAATAAGGTATGGAGTGCTGATATCACGTATATTAGACTAGAATGTGGGTATGCATATTTAGCAGCCATAATAGATTGGCATAGCAAGAAAATACTAGCTTGGAAGATTTCTAATACTATGGATACACATCTAACAACTAGTGTGTTAAAAGAAGCGTTATTTAAATATGGTAAACCTGATATCTTTAACTCTGATCAAGGAACTCAATATACAGCAAAAGAGCATATTAAAATATTATCTGATAATAAAATAAATAAATCTATGGATGCTAAAGGAAGATCTATAGATAATATTGCAATTGAGAGATTTTGGAGAACACTGAAATATGAAAATGTTTATCCGGCATCATATATAACTATGAAAGAGGCTAAAGTAGGTATCAAAGAATATATTGATATTTACAACAATGAAAGACTACATTCTAGTATTGGATATATGACTCCTGATGAAGTATATTCTGGTATTTTAGATGCTGCATAAAAGCAAGGAATAAAAATATTTTATAAAGTGGTATTGAATAACAGAGACAGTTTAATACGGTGATGTTCGAGAAAAACTAATTGTCCACAAAGAAATTCCTAATATAAAAATTAATAATCATGAATATAAAAATTGTCTAAACATTGTATTTAAAACGGTTACCCCTCTTGGAGAGAAAAAACTAAAAATAGTCACTGATGAAACAGACTGTAAAACATAGGAGCTATCAAAAAAGAAATGGCTATATACTCACTTATCCCAGTGAGTAACCCTAATTATGATAATTATGTATTAATAGCAACTTATATTGATACTCTTCAAAGTATTACTTATAAAAACAGTTAATTTTAAGCTGAAGTTTTGATATTACTACTTCTAAAATAATTATATATTCCATAGCCACTAATTATTACCCAAGCCGCTTCCATAATAAATGCAGGCAAATTCCAGTGATATATTAGTGAAAATAAAACCCCCAAAGATCCCAATATATTTAATAGTAAATAACTTAAACCACTAGATCTCACTCGGTTTATTTGTAGTAAGAAGAAGGCGATTATCACAAGAATATCACCACCAACCCCTATAGTATTAGCCAACACATTATCACCTTTTCTCTTTGTTATAATTTTATATAATTAATTAGCTTTATAGGCAAAAAACTTTAATAACCAAACTCTATTGTATATGAACGAGAGAAATTTTGCTGCGGTTCTATATCAACATTTCCAATGCGATACTCAATATCAACGTCCATACCTAGCGTATCGCTTCTACCACACCATGGCTCAATACATATATATGGAGCACCAGCATGAGGTTTCGACCATAATCCAAGATATTCGAAGCCATCAAAGCTTACCTCTATGTATCGCTCGGAATCTTTTTCCGCTAGTCGAACTTTTTTATCTGAGAAGCTACTATAGACTAGAGCATCATCATCAAAAGTATAATTGTCTAACTCAACCTTAAATAATTTAAAATACTCAGTCTCCCCAGTATAAAAAGCCTCTGGTGTAATAGTATGAAAACCTAACTTCTGCTCTGAGAATGTTATTTCATAATCACTAAACTTATGCTTACTGTCAAAAGGACAAGCAAATGCTGGATGTGCGCCAAATCCACACAATGCAACATCTTCACCTATGTTTATAACATTGTATTGTGTAACAAGTTTATTAGCCTCAAGAGTATATGCGACCTCAAATCTTAATCTAAATGGATAGTTATCCTTTGTAGTTTCCATTGCTAAGACAACTCTATCTTCATTATGTGAAACAATATCAAACACAGTGTGGCGAGCAAGACCATGATTACCCATAGGATATTCTTTACCTTGATGTATAGTAATTTCGATTTTACGATTTTTATGATATAAAAAATCAAAATGTATGTTTCAAAGCAAAATAGCTTTCAACATTTCTCAAAATCATCCACAAAAAGGCTTAAACTGCCTAAATTTATAGACCTATAGATACACTTATCCTAGTAGAGCTACACGGGTATTCGTTTTCTGCTAGCTAATTAGGTATGAAATTGCATTAATTGTTTGGTTGATTTTCCAATGACTCTAAATGAAGGTAATAATTGAGCTCCACATAATATACATTTTAAAGGATCAACATTAAAAGATAGTAAAGACATTTGTTGGTAGGATATATCAACTTTAACTTTAGGCTTATGTCCTAATATCTCATAAATCTTAGGTAATAATTCACCTCTGACAGCATTAGCTAGAAATCCATAATACCTAATCATTCTAAAGCCTTTTTCAGGTATATGTTGAATGAATCTTTCGATAAATTCATCCATAGTAAGCTCTAGGTCTTGGTGTTTACTATTTCGATGATTAAGAAACCTAAATTTGATTGTATTACCATCATATTCTTTTATTTTAGACATCGCTATAGGTGGTTTTTTGATATATCTTCCAATGTATGTGATAGTATGTTCAAAATGTTCCGTAGGCTTATTGATCTACCCCGTCAATTTGGGACAGTTTACTACTTCATTTTCCATTATATATTCAAATTGATATGGAGTCATATAATTTATTGTAGAATGTCTCCTTTTTGTATTATAGTAAACTTCAATATATTCAAATATTGATAGTTTAGCTTCTTCTCTAGTTTTATAGCTTTCATCATGTACTAACTCTACTTTTAAAGTTCCAAAGAAACTTTCACAAGCAACATTATCGTAACAGCATCCTTTAGAGCTCATACTTGATAGTAGCCAGTGTTCTTTAATAATGTCTTGATATTGTTTGCTACAGTACTGTGACCCTTTATCAGAATGTATAATCACACCACTAGGAAAATTTCTTCTAAAGAATGCCATATTTAAAGCATTACAAACTAAATCCGCTTTCATCCTAGAATCCATTGCCCAACCAATAACTGATCTTGAGAATAATGATCATACCCTCCTATTTGTAATACTTCTTTGATTTTTGATGGAGTTCGAATTGTAATGTATAAAAGTCTATTAGATAATAAATAATTATATTTAAAATATTTTAAACATTGAAGCATAAACATTCTCATAATAAGATGATACAGAAAGTATTACGAGATATAGCAAAAACCATAAATTATTCCCTTAAGTAGTTATCCAAGAATTTGCTGAAGGTTCGTTAAACTTTGTTGATGAGTTTTGGATTAAAATATATGAAATATATGGTGATAAATATAATGATGTATATCGTTGTCCTGATTGTAAGAAATTTGAATTAGATCACTTCGAAGATAAAGGAAAAATATCTGAATACTTACAGTCAATTGATAATTGTGACCGCTAGCACAAACTAAACCACAGCTGCCAACGCAGTTGGCTTACGTTCATATTTAATTTTATTATCTATAGATTTACCAACTACTGGAAATAATACAGGTGAGACTCCGGCCCATACTCGACCATCTCCTGACCACATATACTGATGATCTGTCTCCATATTTACTACAGCTCTGACCTCTGCTCCTAGCTCACTAATCTCTACTAGTAAATTATTGTTTTTGATTTTAATCATAAGAATTCCCCTCATAGTTAATGAAGAGGTATAATTGTGCCAGGCTTGATTTCACTAAAAGTAGTATACTTGACAACACCCTCTTCAGGGTTAACTTCAATATCTTCAGTAAAAATGAGCTGTTCAAAATCGAAGATCTAAAATACTCTATTAGTAGTTTAGCATATTATTTTATTATTTGATTAATAGTAGAGCCTCTTATATATCTCAAAATAACCATATTTGTTAATGGATTTTCAACAGTGATAGCTACTTCTACTTTACTTTTTCCTTTATAAAATACTTAATATTTTTTGCAACCTCTTTAGGTCTTTCCACCATTGGAACATGACCTGTATTTTTTAAAACAACTAAATAACTATTTTTTATATTCTCATAAAATATCTTTGAGTTATTAACATTCAATAAATTATCATTCTCTCCCCAAATTATTAAAGATGGTTGCTCTATTACTGATAAAGATAATTTTTGCTCAATATTCTGATTTAATTCAGTGAATATTTTATTGTTTAGATCGACTCTCTTTTGCATACTCTCAGCCATAACATCTAAAATAAAATTTGGAATAAAAGGAGGCTTATACATTGCTAATGAAAGCATCTTTCTATAATCATTTCTACTATTAATATTTATCATTGGGTTTAAGTTTTCATTATCGACTAGCTTATCTATGTAACTAGGCTCTTTAATAAATCCATAGCTATCAATAAGAGTCAAAGATAAAACGAGTTCAGGATTTATATTTGTAACACTTATAACTGCTGCTGCTCCCATTGAACTGCCAATAAAGTGTGCACTCGCTATATTTAAAAAATTAAGTAGATTAATTACAGTTTTTGCTTGTGATTCAATAGTGTAGTTATTAGCAATATAACTATCGCCATGACCCGGTAAATCTAAAGCTATAATTCTAAAATTTCTAGTAAGGTATTTTGAAAGTTTAACCCAAGTATCTTTATCTGCACCTAAACCGTGAATAAAAACAATAGTAGGTTTAGTTAGATCATCTTTTTTCAAATTGTCTAAATATGATATTTCTCCTTTTTCCAAAGATATTTTATAAGGCTTAAGTTGCGCTGACTTTCTTAAAGAGTTTATAGCTTTATTAAATAAATACTTCTTAATACTTGTAAAAAATTTCATTATCTATAGCCTTACAATTATCATGATTTTTTCGCTTGTGAAAGAATTGGAGCCACAGTCTGACAGGATATTACCCAACCCACTTCCTAGCATTTCTAAACATTCTCATCCATACAGAATACTCATCATACTCTGCTGGGATATGCGAGTTTGTAATCGCTCTATAGACACGCTCTGGATGTGGCATCATCGCAAGTACACGACCATCTAGCGCTGTTACAGCTGTTAGGCCATTTACTGCACCATTTGGATTGTATGGATACATTTCTGTAGCCTGACCTTGACCATCTATATATTTAAGAGCCACTTGAGAACTTGCTAGCATAGCTTGTTGTTGACTATCATTTTCAAATAATGGACGACCTTCTCCATGAGCTACAGCAATTGGTGCTTTCGTGCCTGCCATATCAGCAAACCAAATAGAATCAGATTCTTGAATCTCTATCATAGAAGCTCTTGCTTCAAACTGCTCTGATTTATTCTTAATGAATATCGGCCAGTTTTCAGCTCCTTTGATTAATGATTTAAGCTGTGCAAGCATTTGACAACCATTACACACACCTAATGCTAGAGTATCATCACGCCCAAAGAACTTACTAAACTCATCTCTTAGCTTCTCTGTAAATAGGATATTCTTTGCCCAGCCACCACCAGCACCCAAAACATCGCCATAAGAGAAACCGCCACAAGCTACAAGCACCTTGAAATCTGCTAATGTGACACGTCTAGCATGTAAATCTGACATATGGACATCATGAGCCTCAAAACCAGCTGTAGTAAATGCTGCTGCCATTTCAACTTGACCATTGACACCCTGCTCTCTTAGGATTGCAACTTTTGGCTTCTCTACATTGACAAATTTAGCTGTAATATCTTCTTCAAGATCAAATGTCTCTTCAACATGGATGCCTTTGTCATCAATATTTAGGATGCTATCAAATTCCTGATTAGCACATTCACTATTATCACGGATTGACTGGATTTGATAAGAAGTCTCAGCCCACCACCTTTGTAAATTTACACGTGTATTTGAGTATACTTTTTCACCATTTGTAAAGATATTTAATTCATCACTAGAGTTTAGCTTAGCTATTGCACATAGGTGAATTTGAGTGTTTTCAAAAATCTCTTTAACTAGTGCCATATCATCATTTTTAACTTGGATAACTGCACCAACTTCTTCAGCAAAAAGTCTAGCCAAAGTATCTTGAGATTGTAACTTAAGATCTATCCCTTTTCTTCCTGCAAATGACATTTCTGCTAAAGTCGCAAATACACCACCATCTGAAACATCATGATATGCTAAGATTCTATTTTCAGCTTTTAGTTTAGTAATATTCTCAAATAAGACTTTTAGCTTACTAGCTTCAACATCAGGAACAACGTTACCAACTTGGTTGTAGCTTTGTGCTAAACATGAAGCTCCGAGTCTGCCAGCGCCATTTGATAAATCGATATGTAATAAAGTTGTATTATTATCATCAACTAAAACCGGTGTAAGAGTCTTTCGCGCATTAGTAACTGGTGAGAAACCAGAAATCACTAATGATAACGGCGATGTTACAGATTTTTCTTGACCATTATCTGACCATCCAGTTTTCATAGACATTGAATCTTTACCAACAGGTATTGCAATACCTAACTCTGGTGCGAACTCCATACCTACTGCTTTTACAGTTTCATATAGTTTTTGGTTTTCATCACCTTGATTTGCAGCAACCATCCAGTTTGCAGATAAGCGAATATCACTTAATTTCTCAATATCAGCTGCTAATAAGTTTGTTATAGCCTCAGCGATGGCTAATCTGCCAGAGGCTGCTGCATTAATAGCTGCAATAGGAGTTCTCTCACCCATTGCCATTGCCTCACCTGCCTGGCTATCTACAGTTGCAGTTGTTACAGCACAATCAGCTACTGGCACTTGCCATGGACCAACCATCTGATCACGAGCAACCATACCTGTAATACTTCTATCACCAATTGTGATTAAAAAAGATTTAGAAGCTACTGCCGGTACTTTTAACACTCTCTCAATTGCTTCATCAAGCTTAATAACACTTACATCAAAAGCATCTTGTTCTACTTTGACAGTTTTTACATCAATATGCATTTGTGGTGTATTTCCAAATAATAATCCCATTGGTAAATCAACTGGCTTATTATCAAAATATTTATCGTTTAAAGTAATATACTTCTCTGAGATAGCTTCACCAACTACAGCAAATGGACATCTCTCTCTATTACATAACTGTTCAAAAAGCTCTAAAGATTCTGGATCTACAGATAGTACATATCTTTCTTGTGACTCATTTGACCATATTTCTAGTGGAGAAAGTCCTTCCTCACCAACATTGACTTTTCTAAGCTCAAAATGACCGCCAACATTACCGTCTTTTACAAGCTCCGGAAATGCATTAGAAATACCACCAGCACCAACATCATGGATGAATGTAACTGGATTATCTTCACTCATTTGCCAACACCTATCAATTACTTCTTGGCAACGACGCTCCATCTCAGCATTATCACGTTGAACAGAGGCAAAATCTAACTCTGAGTTTGTATCAGAAGATACAACTGAAGATGCTGCTCCGCCACCTAGACCAATACGCATTGCTAGACCACCAAGACAGATTAACTTAGCTCCAACATTGATGTCGCCTTTCTCAACATGCATTCTTTTAATATTACCCATACCACCGGCAATCATAATTGGCTTATGGTAACCAAACATTTCTTTACCTGCGGATGTACTTACTTCTTGCTCAAAAGTACGGAAGTAACCATTTAGATTTGGACGGCCAAACTCATTTGAATAGTGCGCTCCACCAATTGGAGCTTCTAACATGATTTGTAACGGTGTCACAATATGATAAGGCTTACCATATTTGCTATTCTCCCAAGCTTGCTCAAAATCTGGAATATTTAAATTTGAAACCGTAAAACCAGTCAAACCAGCTTTTGGCTTAGCTCCCAAACCTGTAGCTCCTTCATCGCGAATCTCACCACCAATACCAGTAGCTGCTCCACTAAATGGTGAAATAGCTGTAGGATGATTATGGGTCTCTACTTTCATTAAAATATCGACTTCCTCTTGATTAAAGCTATAGACACCTGTTTGAGTATTTGAGTAGAACCTTTGAGCTGTTACACCCTCTATTACTGACGCATTATCTTTGTATGCTGAAAGTACACCTTCTGGTGATTTCTCAGTAGTGTTTCTAATCATCTTAAACAATGACTTATCTTGCTTTTGATTATCTATAGTCCATTTCGCATTGAAAATTTTATGTCTACAATGCTCAGAGTTTGCCTGAGCAAACATATATAGCTCTGTATCAGTAGGGTTTCTACCAAGCTTGATATATTCATCAGCCAAGTAAGCTATTTCTTGGTCACTTAGTGCTAAACCAAGCTTTATATCAGCATCTTTTATAGCTTTTTCACCATTTTTTAGAACATTTACGAATTCTAACTCTTTTGGTGCGGTTACGCTGAACAGCCTATGTAAATCATTTTTACAAGTAAATACTTCTTCAACCATACGATCATGAACTAAATCTTCAATCTCTTTCAATTCATTTGCAGAAACTTGACCTTCCACACCGAATAAAACTGCTCGCTCTACTCTTTTGACAGCATTAACTCCAGTATTACTAATAATATCGGTAGCTTTTGAAGACCATGGTGAAATTGTGCCAACTCTTGGAGCTGTAATAAATGTGTAACCTTTTGGTTCAGCTGAACCATATTCTTTGTTGTAATTAAGTAATGATTTAATAATCTGTTTTTGTTGATTAGTAAGCTCTTCATCAAGCTCAACTACATGAATATACTCAGCAGATATAGACTCAATTTTATTTGATATTTTTTTAACATCCGCTAAAATCCTCTCTCTTCTAAATGGAGATAATGCACTTAAACCTTTAAAAAACTTAATCATTAGCTATCAACCCTTTGTACTTTTTTTCTAATTCTTTTAATTCTTTTCTGTGCCTTTCAAGATCATCTAAATATGTTTCATCAACATCACCTGTAATATAATTACCCGAGAAAACACTATCCTCAAACTCAGTAATCTTAGGATTCTGTTTTTGAACAATTTCCTTAAGGTCAGTTAACGGCAAATATATAAGCCCATCAACACCTATCCATTGGCGAATTTCTTCTAGAGACTTACCATGAGCGATAAGATCAGATTTAACTGGCATATCTATGCCATAAACATTCGGGTAACATACTGCTGGTGATACAGATGCAAGATACACTGATTTTGCCCCCAAATCCCTAACCATCTCAATAATAAGCTTAGATGTTGTACCTCGTACAATAGAGTCATCGACGAGTAAAACATTCTTGTCCTTAAATTCTGCAGGAATTGGATTTAATTTTCTTCTAACAAAATTTTTTCTATCAACATTCTCAGGCATTATAAATGTTCTACCTATGTACCTATTTTTAACAAAGCCCTCTCTATATTCTACTCCCAAAGCTGTTGCAATCTCTTGAGCTGATGCTCTACCCGTCTCAGGTACTGGTATTACAATGTCAATATCCTTGTCCTTCCAAGTATCAATAATCCTACGACTTAATGCTTTACCAGCATCAACTCTAGCTTGATAAACACTAACACCATTCATAATGCTATCTGGACGGGCAAAATACACATATTCGAATAAACAAGGCGCTAAAATTGTTTTTTTAGCACATATTTTTGAATGAACTTTCATATCTTCTGTAATTATAATCACTTCACCAGGAGCTACATCTCGTAATACTTTAAACCCCGAAATATCTAGAGAAACACTTTCACTAGCAACCATATAGGCTTTTTCACCATCATCATACTCTTTGACACCAAGCACGAGTGGGCGAATACCATACGGATCTCTAAATGCTACCAAGCCAAAGTTAGAAATCATCGCTGTGCAAGCATATCCTCCTTTGGCATGCTTAAATACAAATTCACATGCTTTATATACAGCCTGGGTAGTGGGCTCACCTCTAGACTTATTCATCCCACAAGCAAAGAAATTCAACAAAAGCTCAGAGTCAGAAGTTGTATTTAGGTGACGCCTTTCGATATCATGTAGCATCTTTGCTAATTCTGGTACATTAGTTAGGTTACCATTATGTGCAAAAACTATACCATGAGGATTGTTTACATAAAAAGGTTGGCTATCTGCAGCACCAAGACTACCTGCAGTAGGATATCTTACATGTCCAATACCTATATTTCCTTTTGACTTTTCAAGCTTTTCATCGGTAAAAATATCACTAACTAAGCCAGTGTTTTTACGCATAAAAAAATGACCTTGATCCATAGTTGCTATACCTGCAGCATCCTGACCTCTATGTTGTAAAAGGCTTAAACCATAAAATAGTGCATAACTGACCTGATTTGGTCCAGCAACCCCAATTACTCCACACATAACTCACCAAATAATTTTAACCTATTATTAAACACAAATACTATAACAACATTTAACCAACTCTACTGTAGTTAATTTAAATTAACTACAACAAGGTTTATTTGAAACAATCATCCCAAAATATATTTTATCGAATATATAATTATAGACAAATGCATATATTAGATAAAAAATTACAAAACCAATATCTGTAAGCAATGCCTTCCATAAACTCATATGTAACCAATATGCAACCATTGGCAAAGTCACTACAAGTAAGCCAAGTTCAAATAAAACAGCGTGCATTATACGTACAAGTAAACTCCTTCTTGATCTATGCTGACCAAAGCTACTTTCAATAGAATCAAAAATATAGTTGTATATCAAATTCCAAACCATTGCTATTACAGATATAACTATTGCTAAAATTCCTATATGCCAAATATTTTCATTCAGAATAAGTACTGCAAATGGAGTGAAAATCATAACCCCAAAAACCTCAAAGCCAACAGTATGGACAACTCGAGCTAAAAAGCTCATATTCATAGTATTCAATTGCAAACTCCTTACAATATCTAATTTCTTATTTACAAGGTTTAGTGTGAAAAACCAGGCCTATTATCGGAGCATTCACCCTCAAGTGATTCAATTGCTATTTTTAAGTCTCTAATCATTAGCTGGGCTAAATCAAAAGTAAACCCTCTTCTGACCAAAACTCTCATCACAACTAATTCTTGTCTATTTTTAGGCATTGAGTATGCTGCTATTTGCCAACCTTTTAAACGAATTTTTTCAGACAAATCAAATAAGCTATATTGTTCATCAGATTTGAGAGACCAGCTAACTGCAGGAATACCTCCTTGACCACTATGAATGATCTCAAAAATATCCATATCACCTAACTGTCCAGCTATATATTTTGTGACATCATAGCTAACTTGATGCACTTTTCTATATCCTTCAAAACCTAACCTAACGAAGTTATAATATTGCGCAACAATTTGCCCCCCTGGTCGAGAAAAATTTAGTGCAAAAGTAGGCATATCTCCACCTAAATAGTTTACATTAAAAACCAAATCTTTTGGCAAGTATTTTTTATCAGACCAAATAACCCAACCAACACCTAGCGGTGATAAACCAAATTTATGTCCAGATGCATTAATTGACTTAACTCTAGACAACCTAAAATCCCATTTAAGTTCTGGATCTATAAATGGTGCTAAGAATCCTCCAGAAGCTCCATCAACATGTACTGGAATATCTATCCCTGTTTGTTGTTCAAACTCATCTAGAGCTTTACAAACATCCTCAACAGGCTCATACTGTCCTGTAAATGTAACCCCTAAAGTGGGAACTACACCTATTGTATTTTCATCACATCTTTCTATGACAGCTTCTGGAGTCATTATTAAGCTTTTTTTAGACATTGGTATTTCTCTGAGCTCAATATCCCAGTATTTTGCAAACTTATGCCAACAAACCTGAACAGGTCCTGTAACAAGATTTGGTTTTGAGTAATCTTTACCTTGAGCTTTCATCTTATCGCGCCAACGCCACTTCATTGCCATACCACCAAGCATTGCAGCTTCAGATGATCCAGTAGTTGAGCAACCAATAGCATTCTCTGCTGAAGAGTTCCATAAATTTGCCAAAATATTAACGCATCTTGACTCTATTTCAGCAGTTTGTGGATACTCATCTTTATCAATCATATTTTTATCAAGACAATCATCCATAAGCTTATGAGATAAATCATCAACTTGAGTTTGACAAAAAGTAGCCAGGTTTTGCTTTGAATTTCCATCTAGCATTAACTCATCTTTTATTTCTTGATATGTTTGTAGCGAATCCTGTGATCCTACTGGGATTCTATTTTTTGGTAAAGATTCTTCAAAAAAGTCAAAATCATCAATTATATTTTTCTTACCATGTAAAGCCATAGCTCTTACCTCTAAATTTTTATTTCTTTAAATTCAAAACCTACTATCTCAAATAGATTGCAGCTCTGACTTTTAATATTACTAAAGCAAATTGATATCACTAGCTCTTCATAATAAAATGTCAAAAAATCATTGGGATAATTCTCACTAACCCAATCATTATCGTTAATTATTTTAAATGTTGCTTTATCTAAACCTTTTGCAATTCCAAGTGAGTTTCTCTTAACTTGTGCCTCTTTTAAAGTCCATAATATATAAAAATTCTTGTATAAGTCACTGCTTTTTTCTAAAGCTAAGAATTCATCTTGTTTAAAATACCTTTTTGCTATTTTTAAAATTTTTCGTTGGACAGATACTTCTTCGGCATCAATACCTATTTGCTGGTTTGCAACTGCAATTATCACCTTGCTACCCGTATGGCTAATATTAAAATGAATATCACTATTACACAAATAAGGTTTACCATTTTTCGATGCAAATATAGGATCCGATAGGCAGAATTTTTCTGATAAAACAAAATACCTAACAAATTGTGAAAATGTTTTTTGTTTACTTGTAAGTTTTGACTGGTCAACTCGACTATTTAACCATGATACAACTTGCTCTATACGATACTTTTCAAAGTCTAAAATAAAAACTGAGACTTTGGACATAACAATAAACCTACTCCGTTGCTATTTCAGATATAATATCTGTCTTACCTAATATTGCATTAATATAGGCAACATCTTTATATGTTAAGCCACCTTGATATTTTTTAAGAGCAACATAGTCTTCAACATAATTAAATATTGAATCTGCGAAAGAAAGCTGTGCCTGGACAAGAATCGCTTGACGGTTTAGTAAGTCAACAATTGTTTGAGTTCCTGCTTCAAAGCCTTCCAAAATAGCTTTTACTGACGCGATACCTGAGTATACTGACTCTCTATATGCTTTTATCCTTACCGCATCTAGTACGACTGTTTGATACGCCTCAACAGTTCCAGCATAAACTTCTCTTTTTGTCTGTAATAATGCATAATCTGCCGCTTGATTATCATAGCTTGCTTTTTTAAGTTTAGCATAATCAGACCCTCCTCGAAGAATATTCCAGTTAACACTTCCACCTATACTAGCAACATCAAATTTTTTAGGAATTCTAGCAACTTGTGCTGGATCTCCAGAAAAGCTATTTCTTTGCATATTTATGCCCCCAGTTAAATTAACTTGAGGAAAGAAATTGCCCCACTCAATACCAACACCTTCACCAGCTGCTTGATACTCAAACTTTTTCTGAGCAATATCGATGTTATATTTTTGTGATGTGTTTAACCAATAATCAATATCGTTTGGAATAGGGTCACCAAATTCAGTATCCTTTGAGATATACAAAATAGCGCTTATACGCTTACCAATAAGTCTTGCCATTACAGCTTTTGAATTAATAAGGTTTCTTTGTGCATTAATTCTATCTGCTATAGCTTGGCGGTATTGTGCATCTGTAGTTTTAAAATCAGCATAAGAAACCATTCCTGACTGATATTGATATTTTTGAGTTAAATATAGTTTTTTATTCCAAGCTTCGTTTGCAAACTGAAACTGTAATGCCTGCTCTGCTCTTAACAGCTCAAAATATGCCTGTACTGTATTAACAATTAGAGTTTGTTCAGCTTTGGCGTAAATCATTGCATAAGATTTTTGCAAATACGTTGCTTGAGTATAGGTTTTCCATTTGCTCCAATCAAAAAGCACCTGTGATCCCTGAAAATTAAAAACATTAGATGTATCATCCACTCGTCCACCAAATTGATTATACAAGTCTCTTCTTAAGTTATATTGGATATCAATTTGTGGTAGTAGTGCACCTAATGCAGTAGGAACGGTCTCAACATTTGCAGCGAACGTTGATCTTGCAGCTTGATATTCAGCATTATGCTTAGTTGCTAGTTCATATATATCAACTAAACTATAAAATTTATCTTTAGTTTTACCAACCATAGCAACTTTATCAGCCTTTTTGAGAGCGTAAAACTGATTGTTTTTCTTTATCTCATCAGCCTTTTCATATTGTTTTTTAACACTGTATGGATCTGACGCAACATCGGTACCTACTGGTCTACCAACATCTTTATATTTAGGAACAGGAGTTTCTTCGCTAGCTAAAGCCAAACAAAAGCTAAAAAAACTTACAAAATATATAACAAGATTTTTCATAGTGTTTCTTTACTTATTGTACGTATCAAAAAGAAAACTTTTTTGATATTTCTCATTAGCAATTTTTGTTATCATATAAATTTTGTCACATACGCCACTACGAACGACAAAAACAACCCTACCACCAACTTCTAAAAGCTCAAGTAAAGAGTTATCAATCTCACTTTCCTCTACGATATTTGATATATATATACAATTATATTTCTTTTCGTTCTTTTTAATATTAATAAGGTATTCAGCACTATTAAATTCAATATTATAAATACCTATATTTGCAAGCTGACGCCTTGCTTGACTAAGTCTTTGTTCATCATAATCTATTAGCTCAACATTTTTAGCTAATTTTGCTAAAAGTGCTGCTGGATAGCCGCACTCTAAACCAAGCTTTAAAATATTATCACTAGTTTTGATATCTAAAGCTTCTATAAGCCTTGCTGTAAGCATTGGACTTCTTAAATGCCTATCATCAATTATTAATGCTGTATCGCAATATGCTAAACCTTGCAATTGCCTTGGTAAAAAAATCTCCCTAGGGATGTCTGCCATAATTTTAGCAACACCATCCAAAGAAAGTCCTTCTGTAAGGACTTGCTGTTTAATCATATTTTCTCTAGCAAACTCGAAATTCATATTTGACCTTATAAATTTAAGAAGTAGGTTTCGTCTACTATTTTCAGACAAAAGATGACGTCATAATACCATAGCAAAAAAAATCTTGCTACTTTTTTGCTGCCAGACACCATTAAGATTTTTGAAAAAGTCCCCTAATAATATTCAATTTATTCTGATCTTTGTTACAATATGCATAATAACTATAAACACTGGCTAGTGATACTCCTTTATCTATACTAATTAAGTCTTTTCTCTCATTAACTTTAAGAGGAAAGGTTGGTAAAAAACCATAACCAACACCTTGAATAATAGCATTATAAACACTTAAGCAACAATCAAAACTTATTATATTCGATAAACCAAACTTGCTTCTAATGGGACTTTTGATGTCTGGGCATTGAATAAATTATAATAATCTCCATGTAAATAATTTTGAAATAGATCATTATATGTCCTTTCCTTTTGGTAATTTTGCCTATACAAATTCATTTAGAGAAGAGTTATATGATAGCTTTGAAACTTATGCTGATACCACATTTGAATTAATAGATGCTTTATCATCATCAAATGCTAAAACTGCTGTTGAGCTATCTTTATCCCCATTTTTTACTCGACAATATAGCAGCATATCTCAGATACTAAAGATAGAATCACAATCATCGATATTGGGTAAAGTGGGAACAAAATTGATTAATGAAATAAAATTAAACAATTCATCCAACATACATTTTTATGCTCTAGATGAAACATCAATCTTAAAGCCTAACTCAAAAAGCATGGATAGAAGAAGATTTGTTTATGGATTGACTAATGGTACGGGTAAAGTTGGCATAGGTCATTCATACTCTTATTTAGTATACTTAGGCAGGAGATGGGGCAATGGGTGGTACCTGTTAATTTGCAGCGAGTGACTGCTGCTGATTCTGGTATTAGTGTAGGCTTAGATCAATTCCATAAATACATATCTAATCAAGAGAATTCAGGAGATATTAATGTTCTGATTGGTGACTCAAAATACAGTTCAATGGAATGTATTCATAGAGTTTACTCAGAACATAATAATACATTATTGTTAAGCAGGCTTAACTCTGTTAGAAATTTATCTTTTCAAGATCATAGTGATAATAAGCTCAAAAAATATGGTGAGTCTTTTAAATTAAATGATGAATCAACATGGACTACAGCTCCATCTGATTCTGAACAATGTGAAATAGTTACCACACGAGGAAAAGTATATACTGTAAAATTGACTCGTTGGAATAATTTAATTATTCATGGAAAAAGGAACATGCCAATGCATGAGAATTGTTTTGATATTGTTAAAGTTCAAGTTTTTAAAGACAATGGAGATCCAGTATACTACAAAAATATGTGGTTGATGTTAGCTGGCAAAGATAGAGGAAAGCTGACTAGTTTTGAAATATTTTCTAGATATTCAAGTAGATTTAATATTGAGCATTTCTTTAGGTTTTCTAAGCAACATTTACTTTTAGGTAAATATGAAACTCCAGATACTCCAACACTAGATATTTGGAATCAAGTTAGTGTACTTGCCTACATAAATTCACTTGCATGTGCAAGTTTATTGGATACGGATTTATTACATCCTTGGCAAAAACAAATGCGTAAAAACAATAGTATTTACACGCCTTATCAAGTGCAAAGGAATCTATCAACCATATTACAAGAGATTGGTTCACCAGCAAAGCATTGTGTATATAAATCTCATGGATATGGACGAGCTCCAGGTACTATTTTAAATAAAAGAGCTTCTTATCAGCCTTATAAAAAATCAGAAAATAGTGAGTATGGTAAAAAACAAAAAATACCAGACTCTAAGATAGTTTTGAAAAAGTCTAAAAATGAAATAATTAGTGTTCTAGAACTAACAAATCATCAAACTAATTTGTTAAATTCCTATATAAATTAGGCAGATTTTAGAAAATTATATAGTATTTGAGATTCCGCTGATAGGTGGAAGAGATTGCTACACATCAAAAGTCCTACAAAAGCTAACAGAGTTGTTGGTAAACAAAAAATAAGAATAATTATACTTTTGGTAATTTTATAAATATTTCCCATATAAATTAATTAGCATATATAACCTCAATAGAATAATTTTAGCATATTTATGGAGCATCTTAATTTTTCAACTTTCTCTCAAGCTTAAAAATTGGTAAGGCTTAATGAAAAAATAAGCATTTTAACTATAATTAGTTGATACAATTTAGATGATTAACGATAATTAGAATATCTGGTGATGGTCTCAGACTTGGTATTAGTGAGAGTGGTTTATTATATTTTTATTAGATGGGATTAAGAGGTTTTAGAATGACTCTATCGAAACAGCAAGGATTTTCACTAATTGAGCTAGTAATAGCAATGTTGGTTATATCTATAGCTGTATTGTCGTATGAAATCATTCTTTATAGAGCCAAAAGTTCCGAGACTCTTTTAACTAATGATGCTGAGCTAGTTGGAACAGCTGATAATAGGTTTAATGAATTTCTAATTACAGGAGCTTTAGATAATACTGAGGATAGTGGGTCATCAGTTACTATTACCGATTCTGGAAATAATAATTGGACTTTTACTAGTAAGAATGACACTGACTTGAGTATAAATATGGATTTATCATAATGATGAGGCGAAAAGATCTAGGTGTATCATTAGTCGAGGTATTAGTTACTATAGCTGTTGCGTGGATTGTTATGGTCTTAATAGTGCAATCGTTTTATCAGATGCGAAGACAGAACATAGAAACAGTAGAAAATCTACATACCCATACAGAGGCTGTAGAGGTAGATAATATCTTTAGAAGTCTCATTGATAATGCTTATATATCAGGAAATGCGACATATTCATTCTGGAAGTTATCATCACTTCAAGTTGCTTCGCAATTAAATCCTCTTAATTACCCAATAATTTTTGCTCAAAGAGCAGCGTTAACACCTGGGGTGACAACTCTAACGCCTAACTTTGAAGCAGATACAGATGTTCTTGTTGTTCAAACTATAGATGATCCGCAGGTTCTTTCTACTGCAATAGTTTCAGGAGCAATTTCATTCACACGCCCAGTAGCCGTGGCGCCAGCAATTACAGCGGGTAGATATATGTTATTATCCAGCGAAAGCCACCAAAATTTAATAACAGCAGCAAATAATGTAGCTAGTGGTTCAACAGCTATTAATATGGCAGCTATAAATCAAAACTTCCCTGCAGGCACGACACTGTATACTGACTATGTTGTTCGAATTATTTATGTTGAAGAGCAAGCAGATGGACAAGGGAATGTTGAAGATAATTTAGTCCAGTTAAACTATGATGGTACTGGGGCTCCTGTTAGGACTGTTTTGCTCTCGGGAGTTAGTAATTTACAGATTAGTTATAATACTGGAGCAGGATGGCAAAGAGTTACGGCGAATGACCCTGAAGAGTTAAGGTTGTGGTATAAGCAAATTAGAGGATTGAGATTTAACTATAATTTAAATGGTGAAAGTCATGAGACAGTGGTTGCCTTTGGCGGTATTGGAGATAACTCAATTTAAATAGTTCATGATTCAAAAATTTATCAAAGATAAAAATGATAAATTGACTACTAGGGTATATAATGTATCATTAGGATTTTTATAAATATAAGATTTATCTAGTTATGCGATTTGTAGATGAAGTGGCTGTTAAACTTCAAGCTGGTAAAGGCGGTAATGGTTGTGTTAGCTTCCGTAGAGAAAAATATGTTCCTAGAGGTGGGCCAGATGGTGGCGATGGTGGTCATGGTGGCAGTATATATCTCAAAGCAGATGAGAATGTAAATACGCTGATTGATTATCGTTATAAAAGAGATTATCAAGCAGAAAATGGTCGTCCAGGTGAAGGACGTAACTGTTATGGTAAGGCAGGTGAGGATTTGTATCTTATTGTACCAGTTGGAACAAGTATTTTTGATGCTGAGACAAATAAGAAAATCGGTGAAGTGCTAAAGCACGGTCAAACTTTTAAGATTGTTGAGGGTGGTAAAAGAGGAATAGGTAATACACATTTCAAGAGTAGTACAAATCAAGCACCTAGGAAGTTTACCTTAGGAGAAGAAGGTGAATATAGAGAAGTTCGCTTAGAGTTAAACTTACTGGCGGATATCGCCTTGTTAGGATTGCCAAATGCAGGTAAATCAACATTAATTCGCTCGGTATCTCAGGCAACACCTAAAGTGGCAGACTATCCATTTACAACTATGTATCCACATCTTGGTGTAGTTAAGGTTGGTGTAGATAGTTTTGTTATGGCTGATATTCCAGGGGTTATTGAAGGAGCTGCTGAAGGGGCTGGATTAGGTTTGAGATTCCTTAAGCATTTAACTCGAGCTAGATGTGTATTACATGTGGTTGATATTTGTCCATTTGATGACTCAGATCCTGTTGAAAATTATTTTGCTGTTGAAAAAGAACTTGAAAAGTATAGCCAAGAGCTTTTTGACAAATCAAGATTTTTGGTTATTAACAAAATAGATTTGCTAGCTGATCAAGTTGAGCAAAAGTGCCAAGAATTTGTCAATAGTATTGGATATCAAGGTAAGTATTACGTAATCTCAGCAGTCATGAAGAAAGGAACACAGGAGCTAGCTAAAAAACTAAATGAATTCTTACAAAAACAAGAGTAAATATGGATGAAAATAAGAAATCTAATATTCGGTTCACCAATTCCTGCAGCTAAGCAGCATGAACAGAAAATAGGATTATTCTCAGGATTTGCAATTTTATCTTCAAATGCATTGTCATCAGTATCTTACGCAACAGGAGAGGTATTTATAGTTTTAGCAATAGCTGGAGCTACTGCTGTTTCTAAGTATGCTATTGGTGTTGCATTGATGGTGATTTTACTAATATTATTGATGGGATTCTCCTATGCTCAGGTTATAAAGGCCCATCCAGAAGGCGGTGGATCATATTCGATAGTAAAAACTCATTTTAATGAAAAACTACTTTTACTAACAGCAGCATCATTAATCATTGACTATATACTTACTGTAGCCGTATCTGTATCTACAGCATCTGTTGCTATTAGTTCAGCGTTTCCTGTATTAAATGATTATATTGTTGAATTGGCTTTAGCTTTACTTGTACTTTTAATGGTTATAAATTTACGTGGGGTTAAATCAACAGCAAAAATCTTTGCATGGCCTACATATATGTTTATTGCTTCAATACTTATAATGATAGTTATTGGGGTTTATCAATACAGCGATGGTTCTTTAGCAAAGTTTGAGTATACACAGAATTATGTTAACCAAATGCATACTTCAATAGGGGTACTAACAATTACTCTTGTTTTAAGGGCTTTTTCATCAGGTAGTGCTGCTCTTACTGGTATTGAATCATATGCAAATGGTGTTTCAGCATATAAGTTACCAGTGCTGTCAAAAGCTATATTCGGTATAGTTTTGATGACCTTACTATCTATAATTATGTTTGCTGGAGTTACATTTATTGCTACTAAAACAAATATTTATCCCTGCTTTTCAGAGAGTGTTTTATCTCAGGTAGCTCATCAAGTTTTAGGGAATGGTATTTTATACTATTTTTTACAGGCATCAACTTGTCTGATACTGCTTATGGCAGCAAACACTTGTTTTACAGGGTTTCCTACTCTAGCATCTATCATGAGTAAAGATCAATATTTACCAGAACAACTACAACGTGTTGGAGATAGATTTGCTTTTAGAAATGGTATTGTGATGCTGACAGTTTTATCAGCAATTTTGGTAGTTATTTTTGAAGCACAAGTTAGTAAGTTGATTCCACTGTATGCATTTGGAGTATTTATTGCGTTTACTCTTTGTCAGGCTGGTTTGGTTAAGTTTTGGTATAGAAATAAACGTCAATATAAAAGTTGGGGCCTTAGAGCCTTTATAAATGCTTTTGGCTGTGTAGCAACATTTGTTGTACTAATAACAATTGTGGAGAGTAAATTTTTCGAAGGAGTGTGGATAATAATAATTGCGATTGTAATTATTATGTTTGGTTTATACTCGATTAAGAATCACTACATAAAAAGAGAAAATAACTTAGCATTAAGTGTTGATGAAGCTATTGTAAATGCTTGCGTTCATGAGAATGCAAAGCCTAAAATTATACTTCTAGTCTCTCGTATTCACCGTGGTACAATAGAAGCATTAAGGTTAGCAAGAAATATATCAGATGATATCACACCTGTTTTTGTTTCGGCTAATGAGAAAAAAATAGCTAAGATAAAAGCCCAATGGAAAAATTTAGCATTTAAAGAAAAACTTTTAATAATGCGTCCTGTCTATAATTCGTTTATTACACCAGTATTACAAATTTTACGTAAAAATGACCTAAGAGATCCTGAAAGAGGCTATTCAGTGGTTGTGATTCCTGAAGTAGTTAATACAAAATGGTGGCACTTTTTACTTCATAATCAAAATTCTCGTATGGTTAAGTTGGCAATTGCTGCAATGGATAAAAAAGATAAAAAAACTGCAGCAAGAGTTGTTATATCGGTGCCTTATAAAGCAGAATCGTAAATGAAATATTTTTTTATAAGCTACTAGGAGATATCAGGCGAGTTTTGAAAAATCAGAGCCGGCATCGTTGCATTATTGGTGCTTTTATAGTTCTGTGGTTTTTGAATTTGTTAGTGTTGGCTTAGGTGTTTTTAAATCATTAGTATCTAGCTTTTTTTATAATGCTATCGAACAAATATGATAATCAATCAGAAAAAAGAGCATATA
Organism: Francisella halioticida; assembly: GCF_002211785.1. Lineage (NCBI taxonomy): Bacteria > Pseudomonadati > Pseudomonadota > Gammaproteobacteria > Thiotrichales > Francisellaceae > Francisella > Francisella halioticida. The sequence continues at coordinate 54,361 of NZ_CP022132.1, read as the reverse complement.
TGATTTATTAAAAGACAAAGAAGTAGCTTATATATCAGTTAGTCATAACAAAAGAGTAAAACGATATCAAAATAAGATTTTAGAGCCATCGTGATTAATTAGTAAATGAACAGCTATGCTAGCAAAGTAGCCAATGGCAATAACCCATGTCCATTTTAGATGGCCCATAAAAGTATATCTACCCTTTGATTTACCCATCACAGCGACACCAGCAGCAGAACCAATAGCCAATAAACTACCTCCAACACCGGCTGTAAGAGTTATTAGCAACCATTGTGCATGCTCCATAACAGGATTCATACTTAGCACTGCAAACATTACAGGAATATTGTCTATTATCGCTGAAAGTATACCTATTATTGTATTGGCCTGTGTATGTGCGGAAAATAGACTTGGGGCTATAGATTGCATATCTGTGTAGATATATTGAGAAGCTACACCCAAGTAACCAAGAGCTGCAAGTCCTTGCACAGAAACTAAAATACCATAGAAGAATAACAAAGTATCCCACTCAGCATCTTTAACTTTATCAAAAATATCAAAAGCATGAGGAGGCATCTTGTGACCTTTAGGATTTTTTTCCTCATATGCTATTTTTAAACCGTAGAAATAATTATAGATCATTACATAACCAAAACCGGTCATCATACCTAGGGAAGGAGGTAAGTGAAGAATATGTTCAAATGAGACTGCTGTTGCTATCGTGAGTATAAATAGGACTATTACTGATATAGCACCACGTTTTAGTTCAACCTTGTCTTCAACTATTGATTGGGCTTCCATTTTTGGCAAAAAGAAGCTCATAATAATCGCAGGAACTAGGAAGTTAACTAGTGATGGTAAAAATATTGAAAAAAACTCTGTAAAACTAACAACACCTTTTTGCCAAACCATCAGTGTTGTAATATCTCCAAATGGTGAGAATGCACCACCTGCGTTTGCTGCAACAACAACGTTCACACAAGCCATTGTGACAAATTTTTTATTATCTTTACCTATGGAAATAACAACAGTGCTCATAACTAAAGCTGTAGTTAGGTTATCAGCAACAGCTGATAAAAAGAATGAGATAATTCCTGTTAGCCAAAAAGTACCTAAGAAACCAAAACCAGCTCTAAGCAGAGAGCTTTTTAATTTAGCAAAAACATTTCTATCTTCCATAAGGTTTATGTACGCCATCGCGACTAATAAAAAAAGCAATAGCTCACCGTACTCAGTCATAATATGATTGAAATTACTACGAACAATATTATTTGCACCAACTGATTCGCCGACAATAGCTACCAAAACCCAAATTACACCAGCTGCAACAATTACAGGTTTTGATTTGTTGAGTTTTGTAAAATCCTCAGTCATAACTAATAAATAAGCTAGAATGAATACTACGATAGCAGCTATTGCTAAAGGGTGGCTAGTTGCATTAACACTAACGGCACTAAGTGTTGATTCACTATCGCTTGCAAAAGATAGTAGCGGTAGCATTATTATGGGTATACTTAATATAAGTTTTTTGAGCACTATTTAATTTAAAGAAATTATTTATGACGAATATTATAACATTGTGAGCTATTTAATTAATAAAAAATAAATTACTACTTATTTGGTAGTAATTAACATGTGAAAAGTTGTGATATATACTATACCCTATTATTCAATAATAATATCAATATTGAGGCTCTTATGTGGAAATATTCTCCATTAAAGACGATTTTTGTTTTAGGCTCTATGGTTTTTGCTTTTGCATTGGCTATGGATGTTTATATGCCTGTTCTGCCAGAGATGCGTGAAGGTTTGAATACCACTCAGCAAATGGTCCAAGTTACACTATCTTTATTTCTAGTTGTTACTGGAGTTGGTCAGCTTTTTTTAGGACCATTATCTGATCAGCTAGGTAGATTTAAAGTTATTTTATTATCATCAATACTATTTGTTATTGGTTCAGTGTTATGTGCTATATCAACGAATATTGATTTTCTAATATTCTCAAGAGTTATCCAAGGGTTAGGTTGTTGCGGTTTATCTGTTTGTGCTTTTGCTATTATTAGAGATGCTTTTTCAGGTAAAACAAGTTCGATGATATATAGTTCTATTAATGCAATAATATCTGTTTCACCAATAATTGGGCCTCTTATTGGTGTCCAATTAGCTATGCATTTTGAATGGGAGTCAGCATTTATTTTCCTGACAATATTAGCTACTATAGCTTTCTTAATTGTTGTGATATTTGTAAAAGAGAGCCTACCTGTTGAGAGACGTAAAAAAATGTCATGGGACGTCTTTGCACGATATTTGTATGTTGGGAGATCTCTACAGTTTTGGGCTTATTCTTTGACGGCTGTCTCAGGTATGGCGTCATTTTTTATATTATTTTCGATGACTCCTTATATTATTAATTATCTAGGTTACCCAATTTCGGAGATATATGTGGTTTTTGGTTCTGCTGGAGTTGCCTTTCTTTTGGGGTCATTACTATCTGGAGCAATAGTTAATGTACTTGGTGTTTATAGTACCGCAATATTCGGAGTTGGATGTGTTCTTGTTGCAGGTATAACGTCTTTAATTATATATATGATATATGGTCTAACACTTTGGGGCTTCTTTGCACCGTGTTTTTTTGCTACTTTTGGTGCAGCCTTTACCACCGGCACAGGAGCAAGCGGTAGTCTTGAGCCTTTTTATGAGATGGCTGGTGTTGCTGCAGCATTATTTGGTACTATGGAGTTTGCAATTAGTGGGATTATTGGCAGTGTTGCAATGCTTTTCCCAGCTACAAGTTCTCTTCCAATAGCTATTACAATGATTATTATGTCAATAGTGTGCTTTTTCTTGCTATTTTTAATAAGGAAAACATCAAAATAAATACTTGTTTTTATTAAAAATTACAGCTTATAGATTTAATTACTTTTGCTATTATGTAGCTTTCAGCTTGAGAAAAAGAGCTTTATACAGTAACTGATCATACCCTCCTATTTGGGACACTTAGGTGTTAAGAAAATGAGACAAGATGAGATATACAAAAGAGTTTAAAGATGAAGCTGTTAAATTATGTTTACAACCAGATGCAAATAGACGAGAAATAGCAGATAATTTAGGGGTTAAATATAAAACCATTTGCAGTTGGATATACAAAGAGCTTAAAGATATGGGTTGGAAAGTTACTCAACCTAGAGTATCTAAACGTATGAAATTACTTGGTTTACATGCTAAAGCGGCTCGTAAGCATAAGAAAACTACAGATTCTAACCACAACAAACATGTTTATGATAATTTATTAGAACAAAACTTCACTGCTTTATCTGTAAATCATAGGTGGGTTACAGATATAACTTATGTACCTACACAAGAGGGGTGGCTGTATCTTTGTGTGATTATACACTCTGATAAAGGGTCACAGTACTGTAGCAAACAATATCAAGACATTATTAAAGAACACTGGCTACTATCAAGTATGAGCTCTAAAGGATGCTGTTACGATAATGCTGCTTGTGAAAGTTTCTTTGGAACTTTAAAAGTAGAGTTAGTACATGATGAAAGCTATAAAACTAGAGAAGAAGCTAAACTATCAATATTTGAATATATTGAAGCTTACTATAATACAAAAAGGAGACATTCTACAATAAATTATATGACTCCATATCAATTTGAATATATAATGGAAAATGAAGTAGTAAACTGTCCCAAATTGACGGGGTAGATCAGTTGTACAAAACGAGCATAATGTTGAAGCCATTATTGAGAGATTTTTTGCTCCTGATTTCTACAACAACGAATGTCCTGAAGGCTTCCCTCGAGAGAGAGGGAGATAAAGTTATGCACGAAACTCTGTTTAAAGCTTTTCCTGATATGAAGGTAAATATTATAGATATGGCAGCTGAGGGAGATACAGTCTGGACTATGAAAGACTTTTATGGTACTCACACAGGTTCTTGGCTAGATATCCCTCCAACGGGTAAAAAAGTTAAGTTTCGTGTAATTGATGTCATCAAGATGCGTGATGGAAAATTTATTAATCACCGGCAAGCTAGTGATTTTGTGCAATTACTCGAGCATTTGCGTGTGGCTGCAAAGGCCGAATTGAAATGGTTCGAGCACAAGTAGAATTAGAACTTAGTAATAATTCTTAACCTTTTATTTTCAACTGGAAACTCCTCTGCATGTAGCCATTTTTTCTTAAGCTCCTAGGACCTCTTTTAGTTAATGTATTTTAAGATGTTCTATGACTAATGGACATACCCAAAACTATCTTTTGATTCCAAAGATCACATCTTTATTCAAGCGACAAAATTACGATCTAGAGAAAAGATAAATTAAGTTGGCTGTATTGTCTTATCTCTAAAACTAAATCTACATTTTTGCTTATAAAATACTCTAATACCCACAAGTAAACTAGTAAAAGACAATACGCTTAGAATACTTAACATAAAACCAATATATGGATTCATACTAGATGCAACTATGCTTACCAAAAAAATTCCACACATTTGCATAGAACCATAAAAAGCACTAGCAACTCCCTTCATATTATCAAATAAACTTAAAAGGCTTGCTACGGAAATTGGTGTAACAATACCTGCTGCTAAGAAAAAAATAGCAAGAATAAGAATAAGATCTACCAAATCTATCAACTTAAAAAAGTTTAATATTACTAAAATAATCGATAAGCCAAACATCATAAATAATCCTAATAAAATAACTTTTTCTTTTTCTATATACTTAAGTAGTACCATTGATGTCAAAAGTCGTGAAATAATTATCATCATTAATAGCATTGTGGAAACTATTCCAAATGTTGCTGATGTTAAGTGATAATCATTAATTAGCACAAACGATCCAATCACATCAAAAGAGATACCTCCAGATAAACCTGTAATAATAAAAATCAGATAAACCCAAAATATTTTAGTCTTTGCAATAGTTAAATAATTATTGGCCAAATGTCTAACATTCATTGCATCAGGATTTTTATTTTTATTTGTCTCAGGTAAGAGAAAAATTACGGAAATAATTAAAGTAATTGCAAAAATAAGCATAAAAACAAAACTACTTTGCCAGCTAAAATGAAACTGTAAAAATCCTCCAATAAGAGGAGAAATAGCTGGAGCTACTGCAAAAAAAATACTCATCCAAGCTACAGCTTTTAAAAAATGTTCTTTTGTAAATGAATCTTGTACAAGTGTCCTAGCTAACGTAATTAATGCACCGGCACCAATTCCTTGTATTGCCCTACCTAGGATTAAAAAAATGACTGACCGCGACAAAATACAAAATACTGAACCACATGCAAATATTACTCCACCGACTAATATAAATGGTTTTCTACCATATTTATCAGATGCTGGACCATAAATGAGTTGTGATAATGCCATTGTTATAAAAAAACTTGATACCGTTATTCTAGCTAATGACGAGTTTGTACTAAAATAGCTTGTAATAGCAGGTAAAGATGGAGTAAACATCACAGCTCCAAAAAAGTACCCACACCCTAAGGCTATTGTAAAAATTGTTAACATAACAACTCCTACAGGCTTTTTTGTAACAAATTTCATGAAAATTAACCTCAAAAAACAAAATTATTGAACGTGTGATCAGTAATAATAACACCTCATGATCGATCGTTCAATAGAAAATAGCATATGTTATCTGATATAATCTAAAAAGCTAGAAATTAAAAATCTAAATTTAAACTTATGGAAATCAAAGCGAATAATACATTAAAAAAAATAATTAAATCAGCAAAGTATTTATTTCTTGAAAATGGTTTTAACGGTACATCTATTAGAGATATTGCTAAAAAAGCTAATGTTCAAAGCTCTTTGATTTATCATTATTTTTCAAATAAAATCGACTTATGGAAAACAGTAAAAGAATCTTTAATAAATCCAGACACCTTCTCTTCTATAAATGATTGTATCAAACAGGATACTTTTGAAGGTTTTGTAAAAAAATTAGTGGCCACAAGGTTTAATATCCATGCTAGTAATCCAGATATGTTAAAGATTTTAGATTGGCAACGCTTAGAAAAAAATTCTTCTTTATCAGGAATTAAAAATCAACAGAATATTGCATCATTTGATCAGTTAGAAGAAGAAATTAAACATTTTCAAGAAATTGGACAGTTATCAAAAGATTTTTCTGCTAAATATGTTCTTTTGTTTATTTCATCTGCAACACTCACTCCATTTATGCGCTCATATGAACTTGATAAAGATATATTAGAAGAAGGTGATTTTGTAAAAATGACAACAACCCTTTTATTAAAAGCTTTTAAAGAATAACTTACATTACCTTAGAAGGTATAAGTTATGTAATGTACTTAAACTTAAGAGAACTATTAAGGTTTATAAAATGAAAAATTTAAGTATCTCTATATTGTTTATACTACTTGTTACACTTGGTTATTCAAATAATCATTTTGGTAATAATTTAAAAGCATGTGGTCTAACTTTTGATCCCATAAATTTAGAAAGCACTGCAAGCTGGAAGAATAAAGGCATAAAAAATGACTCTCAGAGTAAACTAAAACCAATTAAAGATAATATTAAATTCAGAACTACTAATAAAGAATATACTATTGTTCCTATAACTAATAATATAGCTAAATTACTGCCGCCTATTGGTAAGTGGATGATGGTAAATACCAAAGGATATAATGAAAAAAACTTACCAAAAAACATTGCTGCTGCTTGGGTATATTGGCGAGGTGATAAAAATTTTGTTATTAATGGAGTGTCTCAACCTCAAAATTATACTGTAGAACCTGTAAATGCTATTTTCGTATTAAATGGTTTCATAAATGCTCAACAAGCAAATAATTATCTGATTAATTTGGTTGCTAAACTTGGTTATTCTAACACTGATTCTATAAACCATAGTGGTGGTTATGGAGTATATTTTAATAATAAACTATATCCACAATTATCTGGAACACCCACAAATACTAATCAAAGTGATATTCCTTTTACATTTGAGAAAGATGCTAATGAATATGCTGATCACTTTAGACTTATGGGTCCTTATGTAGAAGAAAAGGATAATACAAAAAGATTTGTCTACGCAATATCAATCTCTAGAGAATCTCCATGGTTTAAAGGTCATAATATAAATTGTGGTAATTTATATATGTCTTTTGACAAAGCTAAAAATATACTACCCCAATAAATTAAACAATATTTTCAATTATTTAGTTCCCATCTAAGCCGCCCGTTTTTCCAATAAGTTATCGTAATAAAATTCCATAGGTTTTTTATAATTGATAGACTCATGAAATCTTCTATTATTATAAAAATCTATATAATCATCCACATCGTTTCTTAGTTCAACAATGCCAGGATATTGATTTAAATAAAATCTCTCACATTTAGCACTTCTCCAAAATCTTTCGATGCAAATGTTATCAGTTGCTCTACCTTTACCATCCATAGATATAGTAATTTTTTTATCCAATAATGTTTGGATATGAATGTTAGATGTGTACTGGCTACCTTGATCAGTGTTAAATATTTCTGGTACTCCATATTTATACAGAGCTTCATTTAAAACTTTCATAACTAAACTACTATCCATAGTGTTGGATATCTCCCAACTTAGTACAGCCTTAGAGTACCAATCAATAATAGCTGCCATATAAACTGTGCCAGCATCAGTCTTAATATATGTAATATCTGTAGACCAAACTTGATTAGGTCTCAATATGCTTAAACCTTTTAGTTTGTAACTATAAATAGCATGCTCTTTGTTAGGTTCAGATAAGTTTAAGTTTGGTTTTTTCACCGCCAATATAGCTTTGATGCCTAACTCTTTACGATACTTTTGTACTGTGTTCTCACAGATGCTAAACCCATCTTCTATTAATTGCTTATGAGCTTTTATATAGCCGTAGCAGGGAATCTCCTCATGTATCTGTATAAGCTTTGCTTTTACTTCTTCTTTATGTTCGTTAACCACAGGCTTGTAATATAAACCAGCTCTAGAAACTTCTAATAAGCAACTTTGTTTTACAACAGATAATTTATGCTTAGGATCAATCATCGCTTTTCTATCAGATAATCCCAAGCTTACGAGCTTTCCCTCAAGAAATTCCTTCTCAATTGTTAGTTGTCCAACCTTCTTAGAATACTGATCTATCTTGGTTTGAAGCTTTGCATTGTCTTTTTTATATTGTGATACTGATTTGGATGGATCCATTACCAACTCAGCATTTTCTAAAAAGGCTGTTTTCCAATTATTTATGTTTTTGGGCGTAATATTATATTTTACTGATAACTGTGTGATTGTTTGATCTTTCCCCAATACTTCCAAGACAACTTTAGTCTTAAATTCAACGGTATATATTTTTCTCTTATTACTCATTTACATTTATCCTAAATTGCTCATTTATAGTTTAGCTACTTTAGGATCAAAATTGTTGTTAAAATTTCATGGGGTATTATAGTTAATATTTTTTATAAGAGATAAAATAAATTTATAATCAACTGAAGTTCTTAAGCTATTTATAATACTTTTGGTATACTTAAGTGGTAATTTCTGACTAAATCAACAGTATAATAAACTTACATATAACAACTTTTCCTCTTAGTATGAAAGTTAATAAACTACTAGTTTCTGGTGGAGTTCACGGAAATGAATATACGGGTGTTTATATAATTAACCGTATGAAAAAAAACCTCTAAAAACAAAATCACTAGATATAATTCCATTACTAGCAAATCCAAAAGCATTTAAATTATGTAGAAGATATAAAGATAAGGATTTAAATCGTTCTTTTGCAACTGCAGATTTAAACAATTCTTCACTAGATACTTATGAAGATCAAAGAGCCCGAGAAATCAATCAACTATATGGTACTAAATCTAATTCTCCAATTGATTTTTTAGTTGATTTACATACAACTACTACAAATCTTGGTAAAACCATCATAACTGATGGAAAAAATCCATTAGTTAAAAAAATATGTGAATTTTTAGTTGAACAAATTGATAATCTTAGAGTTATTCAACATGAAAGTGTTACTAGCATGGCAATTAATAATATTGCACCAATGTTACTAACTATTGAAATTGGTGCTGTACATACAAGTAATTATGATCCTAAAGCTATTGATATAACTACAGAAATTCTAAATAAGATTACAGAGTTTTTTGAGATGCTAAATAATGACAATTTACCAAAAACTAAACAGTGTAAAGCTTATAAAGCAGTTAAAACTATTCACTTTCCAAGAGACAGTGAAGGTAATATTGATGCTGTAATTCATAGAAACCTTGATGGCAAAGACTTTCAACCTATTAATCATCAAGATCCTATTTTTGAATTAATGGATGGAAGCATTAAGTTATTGAGTGAGCCTGGTCAATGGTATCCTATCTTTATCAATGAATCTGCATACTACGAAAAAGATATTGCCTTTTACCTTGCTCAAGAGATTGATTTTTAACTATATATCTAATTAATAAATTATTTTAGTAGTCTAAAAAAGTTCATGCCATTATTTAAATATAGAGGATAAAACTAAATAACAATGATATTACAGGTTATAAATCTCTGAAAATTTATTTTCTAAATAATCAATATAATACCTAGCATTTAGATGCTCACCACACATATTATATATCACCCCATTCGCAGGCTTAAGGCTACCAAATTTATGAATATTATTGTTTAAAAAATTAAGAATTTGATCTAGCTTATTTTCTTCAATTGCATGGTTAATATCAAATTTCTTATTCATATAGTGAAATATCTGAGAAGCATATGCACTACCTAAAGCATATGTTGGGAAATAACCAAATAATCCTGCAGCCCAATGAACATCCTGTAAAATACCATCAGCATAATCATTAGGAGTGATTCCTAAATATTTTTGGTATTTATCATTCCAAAGTTTTGGTAGCTCTTTAATTGAAATATCTTTTTCAAAAATTTCTTTTTCTATCTCAAAGCGCACAAGAATGTGTAGCGAGTAAGTTAGCTCATCAGCTTCAACTCGAATTAAGCTTGAGGCGACTTTATTTATTGATTTATAGAAACTATCAACACTAACTTTTTAAGGTTTTCTGGAAATATTTTCTGAAGGTTTTTATAGTTAGCTTTTTAGAAAGACTTATTTTTACCAACAAGATTTTCATAAAAGCGCGACTGTGATTCATGTACCCCTAGGCTCACACCTGTGCCAAGGATAGTATCGTAAATATCATCGTTAATATTTTGTTCGTACATCGCATGACCTGTTTCATGGATTGTACTAAACAGTGATGATGTAAAAAGATTCTGTATATAACGAGTTGTCATCCTGACATCATATTTATTAAAATTTAATGTAAATGGGTGTGCACTTTCTTTTAAAACTCCACTCTCAAAATTAAAACCTAATTGCTCAGCAACCTTATACGAGTATTTTTTTTGCTTCTCAATATCATAGTTTTGGTCAACACATGTGGTATCTACTTGCTTGGCAGATTTTATTTTGTCTAATAAGGGGACTATACTTTCTTTTAGACTATTAAAAAAAGGCTCTAATTTAGCAACAGTCATTCCTTCTTCATACTCATCTAATAATACATCATAAGGATGTTCTGAATATCCTATCCGTTGGATATATTTTTTCTGATAGCTTATTATTTTTTCTAAAAATGGGGCAAATATTTCGAAATCATTATTTTGGCGAGCTTCTACCCAATTTTTTTGTGCTTGAGATAGTATTTTACTGTATTCAACATATTATTGTTTTGGTATTTTGCTAAGCTTATCTTTCTCTTTAGTTGTTAAATATACAATTCTTTTATTAATTTCATCAAGCTTAGAGTAATTTTTATTTAAAAAATCTAAACTGGTATCAACCTCATTATTGTTTATAGCATCATAGACTTTTTCACTAAAAAAGCCAAGAACTTCAGATCTTGTTTTTATTGAATTTTGGGAGCTTCTGTTTCTAGATCCCAATGCATTAAAGATATTGCGTGATTATAATTCTTCTTTTGTGATAGTTTGTTCTGAAGTATTTGGAGTTTGTTTTTGATTTCGCTCATTCTTTAACCTCTCCTCTTGCTTTCTTTCATTTGAAATAGTTCGTCTTAGTAGAGTATCATATATTGGTTTTTGATGGTGAATATATGTAAGCATTGATGCACTAAGACAAGTTATCATAAGAGGTAGTAATAACTGGTAATTCCAAGTCATCTCAATTACAAGAGTGATGCCTGTTAATGGAGCTCCAACTGTAGCAGTAAATAAGGCGCTCATACCAGCAACAGCAAAAACTCCTGCTTCAACATTATACTGTGGGAAAAGCTGATTTATGGCAAGCCCATAAGCAAGTCCAAAAATAGTACCTAATGCAATCATCGGAGCAAATATGCCACCTGTGACACCGGTACCATAAGAAAAGATCACACCGGCAAAACGTAATGCAAACATAGCTAGGAGCATTTTTATAGAAAAATTATAATCAAGAGAATTTGCTATAACTACATACCCACCACCAACAGCATTAGGAGCAAAAACTACTCCAGTACCAAAAATTATACAGACAGTTACAACAAGAGTCCAATACCTTCTTTTTGAGCCGTTCGAAAAGAAATTGGCAACTTTAATCAGAGACTTATTAAATAATAATCCAAAATACCCAAATACAATGCCTAAGACTACGAAAAGCCAAAGAGTATTTTGTGGTACAGAGCTAAATGTTTCAACCCTTATAGCTGGAGGATTACCCATTATGGCTCTTGTGACAACTGTACTCATAATGCATGCTACTATGACACATTTGATGGCAGATACACTAAATCTAAACTTTCTGTTCATTTCCTCTATTACAAAAACTATTCCAGATAAAGGAGTATTAAAGGCAGCTGCTAGACCGGCACCAGCACCAGCTGATATTACGGCATTGGCATACTTTTTAGTTAGCTTAAATCTATCAACAAAGAATTGAGCAATTGCTGCAGCCATATGAATTGAAGGACCTTCTTTACCCAAGCTTAAGCCAGAACCTAATGAGAAAAGTCCACTCACAAACTTTACAGGAACTACACGTTTACGTAGTTTTCTACAACCTTTTAGAGCCCCTTCAACCTCATGTATACCACTTCCGCCTGCTTCTTTAGCAAATTTTCTGACAATGAATACAGATATAACTACCATCGTTATGGTGATCGAAATAGATATTAAAATTTGTAGTATAGTACTACTACCACAAAGTGAGAAAAGCTTTTCCTTATATTTAAATATAAGGTCTAGAAATAGTTGAAAAGATGATGCTATTAAGCCAATCATAATCCCTATAAGAGCACCAGATAAAACTAGCACCCAAATATGTCTGTTATTTGTGTAATATCTATCTAATACCTTATTGCTCATTGGAATATTAAATTTTGGCTTAATCATTGCCACAAATTATACATTTTTAAATCTAATTAAAAAGGAAAAGTTCAGTAAAAATTAAACAATAATTTACTAGTTAATATTTTTAGTTATTTCGTTTGCTAAATTAGCAGATTTTTTTTCGTCCCCTAAAGTCCCATATCGAATTTTTATTTCTGTTGTTCTACTTTTTATACTTGTTAACTCTATCGAAATATCAGAGCCTGCTTCAGATGCCTCAACTTTTGCTGATTTTCCAGTATATGTTTGGTTTTTAAGAGAGTACTTGCGATTCACTTGTATTGCCTTTATCGTGGCATTATATACCGTTCTTAAATCTCGAGGAATTTCTATAACATAATCACCTTTTACATAATATACTGCTCCTCCAGCAACAATTGCACTACCAACCAGTACCGCTGTCAATATACAACTGTTAAGACAGTAAACAGTAAATATAGATAGTATTATTAAGCGAATAGTTTTGCGCATACTTAAGACTTTTGATATAATTTAGCTTGGATTTTATCCATTAACGTTGATGACATTTGCTGGTTTCCAAAAGCACTAAACTTAATAGTAACTTTTGATGCATATTTAGTAAGTTTCTTAATTTCTACAGAAAAACTAGTGCTATCTATTTTTGTAGCACCTTCAATATCAGCATTATTATTCTTACTATCAATAGTTTTAGAAACTAATACAAAGTCATTGTTTTCTTTCACTGCTTTTAATGAAGCAATGTAAACATCCTTATAATTTCCTTGTATATTCATAGAGTAGTTTCCATTAAGGTATGCAACTGTCCCACCACCAACAGCTACCGCAGCAAGTATACAACTGTTTAAAGCTATTACAGAACAAGAGAGTATTAATACAAAAAAACATTTTTTAAGGAGTTTCATTTTTATCCTTCTATTCTATCTTATTTTACATTCTTTTGAATTTGATCCATTAGAGTTGATGACATTTGTTTATCTCCAAAAGTACCAAACTTGATGGTAGCTTTTGATATATTGTTTGTAAGTTTCTTTATCTCTATTGAAAAGCTGGTACTATCTATTTTTGTTGCACCTTCAACCTTAGCCTTATAATGTTTGCTATCGATAGCTTTAGAAACGAATACAAAGCCATTATTTTCATTTATGGCTTTTAATGCTGCTTCATAAACCTCATTGTAGTTTCCTTCGATATTCATCGAGTAGCTTCCATCAGAGTATGTGACTGTTCCATCACCAACAGGTACCGCTGTATGTCTACAGCTATTTAACGCTACCACAGAGCAAGAGATAAGTGACATGAAAAGAAGTTTTTTGAGGAGTTTCATTTTTTACCCTTCTATATTATTTAATATTCTTTTGAATTTGATCCATCAATGTTGCTGATGCTGTACGATCTCCAAAAGTACCAAATTTAATAGTAACTTTTGATGCCTTGCTAGTAAGTTTTTCTATTTTAATAGAAAAATTTGTAGCATCTACTTTTGTATTACCCTCTATTGTTGCATCTGTCGGAGTAATATCTTTTTTAGTTATAACATAATCATTGTTACTTTGTACAGCCTCTAATGCACCATTATAAACATCTTTTAAACTACCATCTATGTTCATAGAATATTCACCTTGAACATAAGCAATTGTACCAGCTCCAACAACTGCACCAATAATAAGCCAACAACTACTTAGTGAAAGTACTGATACAGCTAGTAATAATACTGTAAATGTCTTTTTTATTTTCATGAACCCATCCCTATAATTTTTTATAAATAATTGCATAAGCCATAATATACAGGGTTTTAAAATTAGTCAATTACTAAGTAATAGTCTATAGGCCTTTAATTTTGCCACTTGAATATTTTAAACAGTGAGAATTATCTTATAATATAAATTTTTTTTATGTAATTTATTGCTATTACAAACGAAATCTAAATTTATTAAATGCTATAATTTTAATAAGTCAAACAAAAATCTAATGCTACAATCAAGAGTTGTATTCCTTGAAAGAACTCCTAATATGTTGTTGAACTGGGAGTTAGCTGATGTCATTAGTGATAAAGAGTACATTATATCATTAGCACTAATATTAGTTTTATACTCTCCTATTAAGTCTATATATGTTTTTTTATAACTAGATATATAATTATCCAAAGCTAAATTATAATAATTTTCTAGACTATTGGTGTTAATTGAGTATTGTGATAATAACTTAATGGTAGTATTGTAAGACTTTATTTCAGGGATTATTACATTTTCGATACCAAGCTTGGTATAAAGTATTGAAATATCTCCTTTATAACTAAAACTATCTGAAACATTAATAATAGAATCATTTTTTACATATTTATTTATTAGTCTGCTTTGTGATAAAGACAATTTGTTTATCTAAACTGTCCCTGTTATTCAATACCACTTTATAAAATATTTTTATTCCTTGCTTTTATGCAGCATCTAAAATACCAGAATATACTTCATCAGGAGTCATATATCCAATACTAGAATGTAGTCTTTCATTGTTGTAAATATCAATATATTCTTTGATACCTACTTTAGCCTCTTTCATAGTTATATATGATGCCGGATAAACATTTTCATATTTCAGTGTTCTCCAAAATCTCTCAATTGCAATATTATCTATAGATCTTCCTTTAGCATCCATAGATATATTTATTTTATTATCAGATAATATTTTAATATGCTCTTTTGCTGTATATTGAGTTCCTTGATCAGAGTTAAAGATATCAGGTTTACCATATTTAAATAACGCTTCTTTTAACACACTAGTTGTTAGATGTGTATCCATAGTATTAGAAATCTTCCAAGCTAGTATTTTCTTGCTATGCCAATCTATTATGGCTGCTAAATATGCATACCCACATTCTAGTCTAATATACGTGATATCAGCACTCCATACCTTATTAGCTTTATCTATAACAACCTGATTCGTCTCATTTTTAAATACATTAAGTAAGTATGGATATTTCTTGTGTTGCTTATTAATGACAGTTGTCTTTTTTTTAGGATACAATGCCTTAATACCCATGAATTCCATAGCACTTTTGATTAGCTTCCTTCCAGCTAGAAATCCTAATCTATTTAGCAACTTTACTAGCCTTCTCGTACCATAATATGGATGTTTAGTATGTATCAAATCTATTGCATTTAATAGTCTAATATCATCATTACTACTAAATTTTGATATTGGTGTATAATAGTACACACTCTTAGATACAGATAATAGTTTAAGCTGATTATTTAAAGATAATTCTAGCTTAGTATCTACAGAGTTTACTCTATCATTTGATGATACCAAGCTTTTTAGCTTTCCCATTTAAAAATCCCTCTCTACTATTACCTCGCCTAGTTTTTTACTTGTTGCATCTTTATCTTTTCTAAGCTCATCTATTTCCTGCTTATACTCCTTAACAACAGAGCTTTTATCAAATGCTAAGCAAGCATTAGATAAAAATTACTGCTTCCAATTGTGCACGTTTTTAGGAAGTAAATCATACTTACTTGCTATCTCATTAACTGTCATATCGCCTTCTAGCAATTCTATAATTACTTTAGCTTTAAAATCAGCTGTATACGTTACTCTTTTTTTACTCATTTATCTATTTCCTAATTTATCTAGTTAACTTTAACATCTAGGAATAAAAATCTTTCTAAAATCAGTAGCTTTTTCTGGGAACATTATAATTTTGACATGTAGCTGGTTATCCATGTACAGAGTGTTTTATAATTTATTCCTAGATTATCTGCTATTTCTTTACGATTTGCATCTTCCGCTAAGCATAACTGCACTGCTTGATCCATAAATTCTTCTGGGTATCTTTTGTAAGCCATGTCTCTCTCCTTTTCCTGACATCAAAAGTGTCCCAAATTAACGGGGGAGATCATGTATAGTTTTTATGACTTTGTAATTGTTAAATAATTCTTGAGCATTAACATCGTTATATATAAATATAAATACTAAGACTTGAATTATAATTCTTTTCATATTATTTTATTGTTGCTGACTTCATATCTTTAACAAAGCAACCAAGCTCTTTAAGCATTTTATGTTTATCAGATAAGTTTTTTTGAATTATTTTGACAGTAGTAGATCCTGAGATTGCTCCAGCAGCACCAGCTTTTATAGCTTTAGCTACTTGTTCTGGGGTTGATATTCCAAAACCTAATATTGATTCAGGGGCATTGTATTCTCCAAGTTTCCCAAGCACTTCTTCAACTGGCATATTTGCAGCAGTTTCTGCTCCAGTTACACCAACTCTTGAAAGTAGATACGTATACCCTCTGCCAAGTTCAGATATCTGTTTTAACAAGTCTTCATTAGCATCTGGTGGAGCAATAAATATTTGAGATATACCAACTTTTTCAGCTATCTCTCGAAACTCTCTAGATTCATGAGCTGGCACATCAGCTATTAGTATAGAGTCTACACCTGCATTTAGGCATTTTTTATAAAAATTCTCTATACCATTTGCATAGACAAGGTTTGCATATAGAAGTAAACCTATTGGAATATCTTGGTATTTACTCCTAATTTTAGCTAAAATCTCAAAACAATCATCTGGAGTAATACCACTATCTAAAGCTCTAATATTTGCTTCTTGTATAGTTGGGCCATCTGCTAAAGGATCGGAAAAAGGTATTCCTACTTCTAAAGCATCCGCGCCTGACTTAATTAGAGTATCTATGATCTCAAAGGATAAACTTTTATTTGGATCCCCAATAGTTACAAAGGGAATGAATGCGCCTTCATTCTTAGACTTTAGTTTCCCAAATAAATTAGTATAACGACTCATTATTGAACCTCTCCTCTTTGTTTTAAAATATCATGAACTGTGAAGATATCCTTATCTCCTCGACCAGAGAGATTTACAACAAGTGTTTGCTCTTGATTAGGGTTTGCAAAAGCAAGCTTTAGGGCGTAGGCAAGAGCATGTGAAGATTCTAATGCTGGGATAATACCTTCTTTCCGACATAAAAGCTTAAATGCGTCTAATGCTTCATCATCTGTAGCAGAGACATATTCAGCTCGCCCTATAGATTGTAAATATGCGTGCTGAGGTCCTACAGATGGAAAATCTAAGCCTGCTGATATTGAATAGGACTCTTCTATTTGACCATTGATATCTTGCATTAGGGGAGCTTTCATTCCAAAGAAAATGCCTAGCTTTCCATGCTTTAAAGGAGCTCCATGTTTACCAGTATCTATTCCTTTACCTGCAGGCTCAACCCCAATAAGTTTGACACTTTCTTCATCAAGAAAATCAGCAAATATTCCTATTGCATTTGATCCACCACCAACACAAGCGATTACTGCATCAGGAAGTCTACCTTCTTTTGCTAAAATTTGTTGCTTAGTTTCCTCACCAATGATTCTTTGGAACTCTCTAACAATAGTAGGAAAAGGATGAGGCCCTGCTGCAGTGCCAAGTAAGTAGTGTGCTCTATTATAGCTCCCAGACCAGTCTCTTAGAGCTTCATTACACGCATCTTTTAATGTTGCTGAGCCACTATGAACTGGTATTACTTCAGCGCCCATTAATCTCATTCTAAAGACATTTGGACTTTGGCGTTCAACATCTTTTGCACCCATATAAACCTTACACTTTAGGTCTAATAAAGCACATGCTAGCGCTGTAGCTACACCATGTTGACCGGCACCAGTCTCTGCAATAACCTCTTTTTTGCCCATTCTTTTTGCAAGTAGAGCTTGGCCTAGAACTTGGTTAGTCTTATGAGCTCCACCATGAAGTAGATCTTCTCTTTTAAGATATAACTTGGTTTTAGTCCCTTTGACTAAGTTCTTTGTTAATGTTAAAGCTGTCGGGCGACCTGCATATTCTTGTAAAAGCTCTTTAAATTCTTTTCTAAAAGACTCATCATTCTGTGCTTTTATGAACTCTTGTTCAAGTTGCTCAAGAGCTGGAACAAGCAATTGAGGTACATACTGCCCTCCAAACTCACCAAAATAAGCGTTTAATTTTGACATTATATAGATTTACTGATTCTTTTATTATTAATATTATCGCTAATATTTAATCTAAAGGCTAGAGTAAGTTAATCCAAAACTTTGGATTTAATATGTTTATACTACCCCAATAAATTAAACAATATTTTCAATTATTTAGTTCCCATCTAAGCCGCCCGTTTTTCCAATAAGTTATCGTAATAAAATTCCATAGGTTTTTTATAATTGATAGACTCATGAAATCTTCTATTATTATAAAAATCTATATAATCATCCACATCGTTTCTTAGTTCAACAATGCCAGGATATTGATTTAAATAAAATCTCTCACATTTAGCACTTCTCCAAAATCTTTCGATGCAAATGTTATCAGTTGCTCTACCTTTACCATCCATAGATATAGTAATTTTTTTATCCAATAATGTTTGGATATGAATGTTAGATGTGTACTGGCTACCTTGATCAGTGTTAAATATTTCTGGTACTCCATATTTATACAGAGCTTCATTTAAAACTTTCATAACTAAACTACTATCCATAGTGTTGGATATCTCCCAACTTAGTACAGCCTTAGAGTACCAATCAATAATAGCTGCCATATAAACTGTGCCAGCATCAGTCTTAATATATGTAATATCTGTAGACCAAACTTGATTAGGTCTCAATATGCTTAAACCTTTTAGTTTGTAACTATAAATAGCATGCTCTTTGTTAGGTTCAGATAAGTTTAAGTTTGGTTTTTTCACCGCCAATATAGCTTTGATGCCTAACTCTTTACGATACTTTTGTACTGTGTTCTCACAGATGCTAAACCCATCTTCTATTAATTGCTTATGAGCTTTTATATAGCCGTAGCAGGGAATCTCCTCATGTATCTGTATAAGCTTTGCTTTTACTTCTTCTTTATGTTCGTTAACCACAGGCTTGTAATATAAACCAGCTCTAGAAACTTCTAATAAGAAACTTTGTTTTACAACAGATAATTTATGCTTAGGATCAATCATCGCTTTTCTATCAGATAATCCCAAGCTTACGAGCTTTCCCTCAAGAAATTCCTTCTCAATTGTTAGTTGTCCAACCTTCTTAGAATACTGATCTATCTTGGTTTGAAGCTTTGCATTGTCTTTTTTATATTGTGATACTGATTTGGATGGATCCATTGCCAACTCAGCATTTTCTAAAAAGGCTGTTTTTCAATTATTTATGTTTTTGGGCGTAATATTATATTTTACTGATAACTGTGTGATTGTTTGATCTTTCCTCAATACTTCCAAGACAACTTTAGTCTTAAATTCAACGGTATATATTTTTCTCTTATTACTCATTTACATTTATCCTAAATTGCTCATTTATAGTTTAGCTACTTTAGGATCAAAATTGTTGTTAAAATTTCATGGGGTATTATAAAAAGTGTATAATAGTAGAGGTAAAATTGTACCTTAACTTCTGGTACTGTAGTGATTAAAACTATTTTTTATAAAAAAATATATGGAGATTATCTAATGAAATCTTTTCTTAAAAGGATTTGGAACGTCCTGATGTGGACGAGAATGACGGCCTTTCAACTTTACTCTTTTGCGGTAATTGGTGGATGTAGTATTCTTATAAATATTTTTACTTTTTTCAAGTTTCCTATATCATGGAGGATGGCTGTATGCTACGTATGGACTTATCTTTACTGGATAGGTATGTTAGTATTCTTACAGGTTTATATTCGTGTGACAGGCAGAATCAATATAGATAAGGACTATCCTTGTATCTATGTCTCAAAACACCAATCAATGCTAGAAACTTTTATGTTTTATGGATTAATTGGAAAATGCCATTTTATAATGAAAAAAGAGCTGTTTAAAGCACCAATATTTGGTTCAGCAATGGAAAACTTAGGAAGTATCGCTATTGATAGAGACAAGCCAAGAGAGTCCTTAAAAAAAGTTGTTACTGATGGTAAGCAAAGCCTAGCTGATGATATAAACGTTGTAATATTTCCGGAAGGCACTAGAGTTGAAATTGGTGAATATCCTGAGTTTCAACGTTCAGCAATGAAGCTAGCTTCTGATGCAAATGTTTTTATCATTCCTGTAGCTCATAATTTTGGTAAGTTTTTCCCAAAAAAATGGGGGCAAATCATCAAACCAGGTATTGCTAAGATCGACTTTGGTAAAAGAATCGATCCAAATGAATTTAACTCTAAAGAGCTTACAAGCTATTGTCACGAAGTAATAACTGAAAAAACAAAAGAGTTCAAAGGTTAAGGAAAAAAGATGAAAAAATTTATTCATCTGCTATTAGTAGCAAGAATGCATGTTTTTAAGGTATATGCTAATGTTGTATTAGCTTTCTGT
Source organism: Francisella halioticida (assembly GCF_002211785.1). NCBI lineage: Bacteria > Pseudomonadati > Pseudomonadota > Gammaproteobacteria > Thiotrichales > Francisellaceae > Francisella > Francisella halioticida. The sequence continues at coordinate 33,683 of NZ_CP022132.1, read as the reverse complement.
TGTATTTTAATGAATATAGTTGGCGTACTAGGTGCTTCTCTAAGAGTTCGGCTTTTTGTATGCTGGTTGTGGTCTTGTTTATATAGGCTAGGTGTATTCATTCTGCTACAAATCCATGTAAAGGTAGAAGGAAAAGAAAATATCCCTGACTACCCATGTATTTATGTTTCAAAACATCAATCAATGTTAGAGACCTTTGTTTTTTATGGTTTAATTCGCAAAAGCTGCTTTGTTATGAAACAAGAACTTTTAGAAAAACCTATCTTTGGTAAGACTAATCATTTTGCTGAAGCAATAGGAATAGACAGATCAAAAGGACTTTCTGCTATCAAGAAGGTATTAGAAGATGGCAAAGATCGAGTTAAAAATAAAGGGCTTAGTATTATCATATTTCCAGAAGGTACAAGAGTCCCAGTTGGTGAATATCCAAAGTTTCATCGCTCAGCAATGAAATTAGCTACTGTAACAGATGTTCCTATAGTTCCTGTAGCTCATAATTTTGGAGTTTTCTTTGGTCGTAAAAAGGGAGATTTTATTAAACCTGGAATAGCAAGGATGTCTTTTGAAAAAGTTATAGATCCTAAAAAATACTCAGTCACTGAATTGACTGATATGTGCTACGACATTATTAATGACAAAACAAAATTATTTGGTGGTTAAGCTGCTTATAATGGAGAAATTAGTAATAATTGGGTTATGATCTGATATCCTTTGGCAATTTAAGGCGTATGCTTTTTCTAATTTTAAGCCTCGATATAAAACAAAATCCAAATGATTCTTTTGAAAGGATTTAATTAGCTCTGCTTCTTCAAGGAAAGCTACTCTAAAATTAAATTCTCGGCAAAAGTCTTTTATAAATTTAATTCTTTTTCTATTCCAAGAGTTAAAATCACCTGCAATTATTATAGGGTATTTATATTTTGTTGGGTTTATTACTTCCTTTATCTTTTCAAATTCATACTCATAGACCTTATTGCCTTTAAAATTTATTGCATGAATATTTACCACAATAACTTTTATACCACCAACATTAAAATGTGTAATCAAAGATGCTTTATGAGTGTTTATAACCGACTCACGATGAGTTGTAAGTATCCTCACATTTTTCATCACTGGATAATGACTAACCGTTGCTACACCATAATTATGAGAACGCAGAACAATATTCGAAGCAAAATTGATATCAAATTTATCTATTGGAAACTTAGTCTCATGATGATGAACAGCTTCTTGTAAACAAAAAATATCAATATCATGCTCAGCATGAACTTGATTAATATATGAGTTAAATGTTTGAGAATTTTTATAGTCTATTTTATATGTGTTCCAACTCATTAAACAAAATTTTTTAGATTTATCTCGTCGTACGTTTTCAAACATTAAATATATTTACTTTCTAAACTATAACTTCATTATATATGAAAATATTAATAGAGCTTAAGGTATAATCCTACTTATGAAAAAAAGATTTTCACTCATATGAAAAATATTCCAAAATTTTGGTATGCTATAGCCCATATAAAAGAAATTAAAAATAGGCCTATCAAGCTACAAAGATTTGGTATTAATCTAGTTGCTTGGAAGTCTTCAGAAAATATTGTTGTGATGGAAAATCGCTGCCCTCATAGAGGTGCCGAGCTTAGTTCTGGAAAAATTTGCGATAATGCTATAGCTTGCCCCTTTCACGGCTTTAAATTTAGTAACAATGGTAACTGTATCTACACTCCAGAGACAAAAGGGGCAGTACCAAAATTAAAAGCTAAAACATATCCAACAAAAGTGGTTGCTGATATGCTTTGGATTAATATTTTTGATGAAGAAATTGATAATAGCTATGCTTTTGAATTCATTCAAAAAAACCATAACAACTTCAAAGGTCAGTACTCTCTTCTTACAGATACCTGGCAAAATAATATCCGTCACTGTATAGAAAATCAGCTAGATTACACTCATTTAGCAACTGTGCATAAAAAATCAATTGGTAGAGGATATCAGATTCCAGAAAATATAACCTTAAATATTCAACCTGAATATATTGAAGCAATTAAAAATGATCGGCTGATGTTAAAGTATATTTTTCCAAACTTTTGGCTTTTGAATAATTCTGATAAATTAAAGATTTGTGTCTACTTTGCTCCAATAAATGAGCTCTAAACAAAATTATATCTAATAAATTACCGTAACTTTATGACAAATAAGCTTATAAAATCTCTAGCTGATAAAATATTTAGTATTACTAATAAAATAATTCTTAATGAGGATAAAAAAATTGTGAAAACACAGAAATTTGACCATGACTATAACACTAAAGACTTTCTCTTACGTCATGATCAGATAATAAAAGAGTTCAGAAAAGTTTGGAAAAACTAACAAATCTCTTTTAGTTTAAAATTTAAAATGATATAAAACTATTACCACAATAATATTTTTATTTATTATGAAATATAATCTTTGTATAAGATCACTACATATAGTTTTAGCAAGTTTAATAATCACTCAGCTAATATTAGGCTTTGGATTTGCTTTTGAAATACTCAATTTTAGTTGGATTATAGTGCTACATAAGTCTTTAGGGTTACTGACGTTCTTTGTGATACTAACGCTAGCAGCTGCTAGAATTTTTAGTAAAAAACTTCACTACGATCCTCCTTTACCACTTATACAGTATATAATAGCTAAAATTGTACATTTGGGAATTTACATTTCCGCATTTGGTATGGCATTATCTGGTCTTCTTGGCTCAATGCTAATGAACTATCCTTGGAAAATTTTTTTTATTATTCCCTTCCCTGAGATATTCAAAACAAACTATTCTTTAGGTGTAAAAATATTTAGTTATCACTACGTATTTGCTACTATTTTACTGATATTAGTTGTACTACATATAACTGCAGCTTTATATCATCAGCTAATATTAAAAGACAATATATTAGCTAGAATGAAATAAAAACTATAAATAATCTTTTATAAAAAGAGTACGGAATCAATATGTTACAAAAAAACCAACGTAAAGCACTTTTTCTATCTAGTCTAGGTGGAGTGCTTGAGTTTTATGATTTTATTATTTATCTACTTCTTGCAAGCTATATTGCAAAACTTTTCTTCCCAGTAGAGTCAGCTATTACATCTTTATTAATGACTTTTAGCGGTTATGCTGTAGGATATCTTGCCAGACCTTTTGGGGGAATTATTTTTGGCCACTTTGGTGATAAACATGGCAGAAAAAAAACTTTTACAATATCAATACTCATTATGGCTTTATCTACATTTATTATAGGAGTGCTACCAACATATAACCATATTGGAATTATTGCTCCAGTTCTACTTATACTTTGTAGGATAGCACAAGGTCTTTCTGTAGGAGGTGAAATCCCTGGTGCAATTACCTATATTGGAGAAGCCGCACCTGAAAAAAAAGGCTTTGTTACTGGGGTAATTTTTTGCTTCTTAATATTTGGTGTAGCACTGGGCTTTATTGTTGAAAGCCTATTACTAGAATGTTTTGACAAACAGCAAATATTATCTTATGGCTGGCGCATACCATTTATTCTAGGAGGACTCTTTGGAATTATTGCATACTTCCTTAGACGCGAGCTAATTGATATCAAAGCTTTTACTCCTTTCATAAAAGAAGAATACTCTCTACCTGTGACAAAAATGCTTCTAACACATAGTTGGAATTTTATTTATGCGTGCATAGTGGTTTCGTTTGGGGCTCTTTCCTTTGTAACTCTATTTCTACTATTGCCAACATACTTTACAACGATACTACAGCTGCATCTAAAAAACTTCACATGGATTAATAGTTTTGGAGTTATTATTATTTCAATATTTTGCGTGATCATAGGTTTCTTCGCTGACAAGATAAATCGTTCATTAATTTTACTAGTTAGTATTATAGCTACATGTGTTTTTAGTATTTTTATCTATAAAATATACGTTTACAATCAAGACTCTTATTTTCTAGCTATTGTTATAAGTGCTCTTTTAGTAGCTCTTTTTTGGGGTAATACTCCTGCTATACTTATTGATCTATTTAAGCAAGATATCCGTTATACAGGTATTGGATTCTCTTATAATATTGGCTTTGCAATATTTGGAGGTCTGACTCCAATGATAGTTTTTAGTGCGATTAAGTTTTCGGGTAATAAACTAGCACCTGCTTATATACTTATAGCTGGTGCAATAATTACGCTTATAGCAATGATTATAAATATGTTTATTCAAAGAAAAACAGCTTCAAATTAAAAATTTTTTCTATGTGAGTTTAAACTCTTGTGAATACCTAGTCTCAGGCATTTTATAAATAAGTATGAGTGTAATAATAGAAGATATTATTAGATAAAAGCTCGGGGCATAGCTAGAGTTAAATACTCCTGACAACCAAACACATATCATTGGTGTTGTCCCAGCAAATAGTGCATTGCCTGTATTATATGCTGCAGACATACCACTATACCTATGATTAGTTGGGAAAAGCTCAGCAACTGTTATCTGGAACGAAGCTGTCATTGCCGATATTATAATAGCCAATATAACTTCAGCAATTAATATACTCTCTAAGCCACCTTTATTAAAGAAGATAAACATCGGATAACCAAATATAGCCAACAATAATATTGGTATATATAGTAAAGGCTTTCTTCCATAGATATCAGATAACCAACCAAATAACGGTGACATCGCAGCGTAAAAGCAAGATACAGCTACCGTTATAAACATGATCTTATTAACATCAAATCCCCTATCTGAAATAAAAATATTAGGTAAGAATGTCGCCATCATATAGTATGCTATACCGACATAGCCAGTTAAAACAAAAGTCCAGACTAATGGCATTTTAGGTCCACTCAGAGCATCTTTTAGAGGGCTTTTGCTTAGTTTATTATTCTTTTTCATCTCCTTAAAAAATGGTGATTCTTTGGCTTTATTTTGAATAATTGTTGAAGATATAGCTAAAATTAAACCTATAAAAAAAGCTATTCGCCAACCATAAGATAGCATTTGTTCTTTAGTTAATAAACTAGATAAAACCCCTACAGTTGTTGCACTAAGTATCACTCCTATTTGAGATGCTAAACCTGCCAATGCTGTTGTCAAACCACGATACTTATCCGAAGCACTCTCTGCTAAGGCAACTAAAATACCTGTATATTCACCACCGACAGAAAAGCCTTGCAACATCCTAGCAAATAGCAAAATCAAAATAGCCCATATACCAGCTGATTGATATGTTGGCATCACTGTCATCAATAACATAGGGATACACATCAGTATCATACTTAGCCTAATAGCATAACGCCTGCCTAACCTATCACCTATAGAACCTAATACAAATCCACCCAAAGGTCGCATGATATAACTAGCAGCAAAAATACCAAAAACTGTAATCATAGCTGCAACTTGATCTTCTTTTGGGAAAAAAAGTAGACTTAAGTAGGTTGTTAAATAGCCATATAAACAAAATTCAAACCATTCTAAAACTGCCCCTAAATTAATTATAGAAACTGTTTTTACTTTCTGTTTAAAAGTTAGTTGCTGTATCATCCTAACTTAATAGTTTCTTATATATAGAATTTATTATATATAGATAAAACGTTAATTACATTATTATTTCTATAAATAGTTATCATTATCATTAAAAGCCTTATAGAATAAGGATTTTACAAAATTAATTCCTTATATCTAGTTTATGTATATGATATAATATCTGTATGATCTAAAGTATTCTGTTTGGTCTAAAAATGCACGAATTTTCACTCTGCCAAAGTGTTATCAGTATTGCTGAGAAAATACCTAAAGATAGCTCAAAACAGATAGCTAAAGTCATAGTTAAAATAGGTACTCTAGCTGGTGTTGATATTGAATCTTTTGAGTTTTGGTTTCCTGTAGCAACAAAAGAAAGTATTTTAGAGCAAGCAAAGCTAGAAATAATACATGAACAAGCTATAGCAAAGTGCAAAGTTTGTGAATATGAATTTGAATTAACAAAACTATATGAGCAATGCCCAAGCTGTGGTAGTTTTGAGAAAGATATTCTCAAAGGTAAAAATATGCTCGTAGAATCAATAGTTTTAAATTAAGGAGTTAATTATGTGTACAACTTGCGGATGCGGAACAGATAGTAGCCACCACCATCATCATGGTCATGAGGATGATGTAGTAAAGCTAGAAAAAGCGATCTTAGAAACAAATGATCAATATGCTGAGCAAAATAGAGATGTGCTAGCTAAAGGTAATAACATTGCTCTAAACTTTGTCTCAAGTCCTGGCTCTGGTAAGACATCTCTACTTGAGAGAACTATCAAGGAGCTTGGTAGTAGCCACCCTATCGCAGTCGTTGAAGGTGATCAGCATACAGATCTTGATGCTGAGAGAATCCGTAAAGCAGGTGCAAAAGCTTATCAGATAAATACTGGCAAGGCCTGTCATCTAGATGCTCACATGGTGGGCCATGCTTTTGAACATCTTGGCGATATCAAAGATGGCTTTGTGATGATTGAAAATGTTGGTAACTTGATATGTCCAGCGATGTTTGATCTTGGTGAAAAGCATCGTGTAGCTGTTATCTCAACTACCGAAGGAGCTGACAAGCCACTTAAATACCCAGATATGTTTTATTATGCTGATGTGGTTGTTATCAATAAGATTGATCTATCTCCTTATGTAGATTTTGATATCCAAGAGTGTATCGCAAATATTAAAAAGATTCGTTCAGATGTAAAAATATTTGAACTATCTGTAAAAACTGGCGCTGGTTTTGATATCTGGTTGGATTGGTTGAGAGGTTTGAAATAAATGTAGTTAAAACAATATACCTAGAGTTCAATAATTGATAAAACAATGGAGAAATTAAGTGTCTTTATCTTTTTTAATAGGTTTAATATTAGGTGGTGTTATTACCTATTTAGTAAATAAAAAACTAAATATTGATAACAAAAAACGTGAGCATGTTATTAAAGTTATGTTAGATAATTTTTTAAGATTAGCTAGCGCCATAAAAAAAGAGCAAAATAAAGAAGCTTCAGAATCTTTAATCTCTGTCATATATGAAATACAGTTATTTGGAAATGATGAACAAATAAGATTAGATAAAAAACAGAATACTTATTATAAATAGGAGAACCAATGAAAACACTAGAACAAGGACAATTAGCTCCAAGCTTTAAGCTAGAAAATCAAAATAATGAAGAAGTATCTTTAAGCAATTTTAAAGGTAAAAAGAATGTCTTAATTTACTTTTACCCAAAAGCAATGACTCCAGGTTGTACAACTCAATCTATCGGTCTAAGTAGTATTAGTGACAAGCTAGCTGAGCTTGATACTGTAGTTCTTGGTATTAGTCCAGATGCCCCAAAACGCCTCAAGAAATTTGAGGAACGAGATAACCTAACTGTACAACTTCTAAGTGATGAAGACCACAAAATTGCTGAGCAATTTAGCGTTTGGGGCGAGAAGAAGTTTATGGGTAAAGTATATGATGGTATCCATAGAATTAGCTTCTTTATCGACAAAGACGGCAATATCAATCATGTGTTTAATAAGTTTAAAACTAAAGATCATCATGAGGTTGTCTTAGAGTATATTGAGAATTATAAGAATTCGTAATAAAAGATGTCATTCTATGGCTTGATCATGGAATCCAAAAATTATGGATAAAATCTATAGTTTGACAATGGATACTACGATCAGAACCGTAGTATGACTAATGATTTTAATTAGGTTGGTAAATACCCACCACAAGAGGAAAGAATGCAACAAACCATAACAAAAATTCTCGTCAATGGTATAGTTCAAGGGGTTGGATTCCGCCCTTTTATCTATTGCCTTGCCAAAGATATGGATTTGTGTGGCTCGGTGAAAAATACTCCTAATGGTGTTAAAATCATTCTACAATGTGACGAATCTATTGCAGATAGTTTTATAGCTGATATAAAGGCAAAACTACCTCCTTTAGCTAATATAGAAACTATTGAAAAGACTATTTGCCAAACTGAAACTAAATTTACAGATTTTAAAATCTTAGAAACCCTACAAGGCAACTCAACAACTAAAATACCTGCTGATACTGCTATTTGTAATTCATGCTTAGATGATATTTTTAACCCACGAAGTCGCTACTATCTATATCCATATACTAGCTGTACTCATTGTGGCCCTCGCTTTAGTACGATACAAAGCCTACCTTATGATAGAGATAAAACTACTTATAAAGATTTTCCATTATGTAATGATTGTCTAGCTAGTTATACAAATCCATTAGATAGGCATTATCATGCTCAAACCATTGCATGTTCTAAATGTGGGCCAAAATTATCACATTCTTTTGCAGAGATATCACAAGCTATCAAAGCTGGTAAAATTATCGCCATAAAAAGTCAAAATGGCTTTAAGCTAGTTGTAAATGCTACAAATACTCAAGCAGTCACAAAACTCCGCAACAGAAAGCATCGCCCTAATAAACCATTTGCTTTAATGGCTTTAAATACTCAAAGCATACAAAAGCATTCTGCAGAAGTTACCACACAGCAAGCTGAGTTACTAAACTCTACTATTAAACCGATAGTTTTACTTAAAAGACACGTTACTAGTAATATAAGCAAAGCCATTGCATCTAATATAAATCAGCTTGGTTTTATGTTACCAACGACCGGGACTGATTATATCCTTTTTTATCATTTATTAAATCAACCTCAGGGTTCTAGTTGGCTTAGTGAAGCTTATGATTTAGTTTTGATAGCCACAAGTGCAAATATCTCTGGTGAAAGTATCATTGCAGATAATAATGAAGCTCACGAAAAGCTCAAAGATATCGCTGATCTTATAGTTACAGATAATCGTGACATTGCGATAAAAAGTGATGATAGTGTCTTTCATACTATTATAGGAAAGAATCTACCTATCAGAAGATCTCGAGGTCTTGTACCACAATCAATACAGCTATCAGATAGCTTACCAGATATATTAGCCACTGGAGCATTTTTAAAGAATACTTTTTGCTTTATCAAAGATAATCAAGCTTTTGTATCGCAACATATTGGTAATATGGATAGCCAAGCTAATATAGAGTTCTTCGAGCTGTCTTTGGAGCATTTCCAAAAGATGTTTGGGCTTAAGTTTGATGGTATTGCTTGTGATTTACATCCTGATATTTATACTACGCATTTTGCCCAGAAATTTAATCTACCAATTTATCAGATCCAACATCATCAAGCACATCTTACTGCTGTAATAGCTGAGCATAATTTACAAGATCAAGCTATAGGTTTAGTACTAGATGGTTTTGGTTTAGGTGAAGATGGTTTAGCTAGAGGTGGTGAGCTTTATCATTGTGATATTGATAACTTAGAATTTAATAGAATTGGTGAGCTAGACCCTATCGAATATATTGGTGGTGACAAAGTAGCTAAAGAACCTTGGCGTATAGCTTTAGCATTATGTCATAAATATAATCTTGAGATATCGAATCATCTCAAAGAATTTCCGCAAGCTGAAAACATTATTAAACTTTTGCAAAATAATTCCCTACCAAAGAGTAAAACTACCAGTATGGGTAGACTATTTGATGCTGTTTCTAGCCTACTTAACATTTGTCATATAAATAGCTATGAATCCCAAAGTGCAATGGAATTAGAGTCATTAGCTAATCAAATAACTATTGAAAATAATCTATTTAAAATATCTTGTGAAAATACATTAATTTTAGAAAAACTATTCAAAGCTATTATTAAATCTAGTGATAAATCTATAGCTAGTAATCTATGGCATGGCTCTCTAGCTTATGCTTTAGTTGAATGGGTTAGTAAATCAGCTCAAGAGAAAAATATAAAAACAATAATACTAAGTGGTGGCTGTTTTCAAAATAAACTACTACTTACTGAGGTTTATACTCAACTTAAGGAATTGGGTTTTAATGTTTACATCTCAGAAAAAGTACCTCTAAATGATGGCAGTATAAGTCTTGGACAAGCTTGGCTTGGAGCCAAAAAATTTAAAAAAGGTGAAATAAAATGTGTTTAGCGATACCTGCAGAAATTGTAGAAATTAAAGAAGATAATCAGGCAGTAGTAAATGTTGGCGGAGTCAAAAAAGAAGTCTCACTAACTTTACTGGCAGAGAATATAGAAATTGGTGACTTTGTCATCATTCACGTTGGCTTTGCATTAAGTAAATTAGACAAACAAATGGCTCAGCAGACTCTCAAAAATTTTGAAGAAATGTTACAATATAAGTAAGGGGTGATGTTATGGATTACATACAAGAATTTAGGGCCCCGAAAGTTGCAAAAACTCTTTTACAACAAATAGCTAAAGAAGTTGACCCTAATAGACAATACAATTTAATGGAGTTCTGTGGCGGGCATACACACGCCTTACACCGTTATGGTATTCCTAGTCTATTACCTGAAAATATCAAAATGATACATGGCCCAGGTTGCCCTGTTTGTGTACTACCGATCAAAAGAGTTGATCAAGCAATATTTTTAGCATCTCAAGAAAACGTCATATTTTGTAGTTATGCAGATATGCTACGTGTACCTGGATCTCATCAAGATAGCCTAATCAAAGCTAAGGCTCGTGGTGCTGATGTACGCATGATGTATTCAGTAGAAGATGCTCTAAAGCTTGCTGAAGAGAACCCTAATAAGAAAGTTATCTTCTTTGCTATTGGTTTTGAGACAACTACTCCACCAACTACTGTAGCTATACAGTTAGCGATAGCTAAAAAGTTAGATAATTTTCTAATATTTTGTAATCACGTGCTTACACCTATAGCTATGCAAGCTATTTTATCTGAAGATGTCAAAATTGATGGCTTTTTAGGCCCATCTCATGTCAGCGTAATCATTGGTAGTAATGCTTATGATAAAGTGACTAAAGAATATCAAAAACCAATGGTTGTCGCAGGGTTTGAACCTTTAGATGTACTACAATCTATACTAATGCTTATCAAGATGATAAATGCTGGAAAAATAGGCGTAGAAAACCAGTATACAAGGGCTGTTGTACCAGACGGTAACCAACTAGCACAAAACTTAATATCCAAATATCTAACAATTAGAGACACTTTTGAATGGCGTGGCCTTGGATATATTCCAAACAGTGCCTTAGAAATAAAAGAAGAATATGCAAAGTTTGATGCTGAAAAATATTACCAAATAACCGAAGTGCAAGGGATAGAACATAAGCAATGTGCTTGTCCTGATATTCTAAGGGGTCTTAAAGAGCCTAAAGATTGTAGATTATTTGGTGTGGTTTGTACTCCAGAACAACCAATGGGAGCTTGTATGGTTTCATCAGAAGGCGCTTGTGCGGCACATTACCAATACGGAGACTAAAATGGCTATAAAATTAAACATTAAAAATGGTGTAGTTGATCTAGCTATGGGAGCTGGCGGTAAAGCTATGCATCATTTAATAGAGCAGATGATAAAGAAAAGTTTTGATAGCCAATATCTAGCTCAATCAGAAGATCAGGCTATACTGCCACAGATAAATGGTAAGATCGCAATGACTACAGATAGCTATGTTATTACACCATATTTTTTTAGCGGTGGTAATATTGGTAGTCTTGCAATTCATGGTACTGTTAATGATCTAGTAGTCGGCGGTGCTAAACCTTTATATATATCTGTTGGTCTTATCTTAGAAGAAGGTCTTCCTCTTAAAGATCTAAAAATAATCTTAGCCTCTATGGCAGAGGCTGCGAAAAAAGCTAATGTCCAAATCGTAACTGGTGATACTAAAGTTGTTGAGAAAGGTAAAGGTGATGGCATCTTTATCAATACATCAGGTGTTGGTGTTATTCGTGATGATTTTGTCACTAGAGATATTCTAGAGGATGGCGATGAGATTATTATAAATGGATCGCTAGGTGATCATGGTATTGCTGTAATGTCACAACGAGTTGGACTAGATTTTAAGTGCCAAATTGTAAGTGATGCAACATCTCTAGATGATTTAGTTGGGTCAATTTATAAAAACAATTGTAAAGTGAAAACTATGCGTGACCCTACTCGTGGAGGTGTCGGCGCAACACTTAATGAATGGGCTAACCAACATAATGTAGCTATTGAAATAGATGAAGAAAAGCTTTTTATATCTACACAAGTTCAATCGGCATGTGAGCTTCTTGGTTTAGATCCTTTATATATAGCCAATGAAGGCAAAGTTTTAATCGCTTGTAAGCCTAGTCAGACTCAAAAGGTTTTAGACTGCTTAAGGGGTCATCCATTAGGAAAAAATGCCCAAGTGATAGCAACCGTAAGAAAAAGTGAACAGCCACAAGTATTTATGAAAACTACATTTGGTGGTAAAAGACGCGTGGACTGGTTAAGTGGTGAGCAATTACCAAGAATATGTTAAGGAGAATAACATGAGTCAGTTTTATTTTTTAAAACATGATGATCTAGATAGGATGATTTCTTACTTCTCAGGGCAAGGCTATGAAGTTATGGCACCAGCAGTTAGAGATAAATCTATTGTTTATGACAATATAAATAATGCAAGCGAGCTTCCGTGGGGCTATGTAGATATACAAGAACCTGCAAAATATGAAGTCATCAAAACAGATGCAAAAAAAGCTTTTGGTTGGAGCGTACCTGTTCAATCTGTTAAGCCGATGCTTTTTGAAGAGAAAGAAACTCTTTGGAAAGTTTCACGTAATGAGAATGGTAAGCTAACATTCAATCAAAGTTTAAATAAAAAAAAATATGCTGTCTTAGGCGTCAGACCTTGTGATCTAAGAGCTATTGAAATTCAAGATAGAGTCTTTGTTGAAAATGCCTATCAAGATGTACGCTACAAGGCTAGAAGAGAAGCTCTGTTTATTGTAGCAGCTAATTGTACCACTGCTCATAGTAACTGTTTTTGCATCGCTCTAGGTGACAAACCTGAGGCTGATAAAGGTTTTGATCTAGCTATGACAGAGATTGAGAATGGCTTTGTGATAGAAATAGGCAGTGATAAAGGTAGACAAGTAATATTAGCTCTACAATTAGAACCAGCAACAGGTGCGCAAACATATCAAGCTGAGCAAAAAGTAAAAGCTGTATATGGTATGCAACAAAAAACCCTACCACCAATAGCACAAGTAGAAAAGGCACTAACTAGCTCTTATGACCATCCACAATGGAATGATGTCGCAGAAAGGTGCTTATCTTGTGGTAGCTGTACGCAATCATGCCCTACTTGTTTTTGTCATACAGAAAAAGAGCAACCGAGCTTAGATGGCAAAGAAAGTGAGCATACGCGTGAATGGGACTCATGCTTTGGCTTAGATCATAGCTATACCCATGGTGAACTATACCGCGAAGAGCCAAAACACAGATATCGTCAATGGCTAACTCACAAATTTGGTACTTGGAGAGAGCAGTTTAAAACTAAAGGCTGTGTTGGTTGTGGCCGTTGTGTCACATGGTGCCCTGTAAAAATTGATGTTACAGAAGAAATTAATGCTATTTGTGAGGAGAAATAATTATGATATATCCTCAAGATGCTTATTTACCTCATGAAGCTGAGATAATAGAATTTATCCAAGATGCTGAAGATATTTTCACGTTACGTTTACGCTTTGTAGATGAAGAATTACGTAAAAATTACACATTCCATCCAGGTCAATTTAATATGATATATCTATATGGTGTCGGTGAAGTAGCTATATCTATTGTCAATGATAGAAATTTTGCTGATGATATCTTTGAACATACTATCCAAGTAGTTGGGCGTATAACCAAAGGTATGAACAAACTTAGAACTGGTGAAACTATTGGTGTTAGAGGTCCATTTGGGAGCTCTTGGCCTCTAAAGCAAGCTAGAGGTAAAGATGTTGTAATCATGACTGGTGGTCTTGGCAATGCTCCTCTAGTTGCAGCAACAGAAGAGATTATGAAAGATAGAGACAACTATGGCAAAGTATATGTTGTGCAAGGTATTCGTGATACTTCTGGACTTATCTATCAAGATAAATATACAAACTGGAATAACCAGCCAAATACACAAGTACTTCTAGCTGCTACAGCTGGCGAGCCTCATGGTCCATGGAAGTGGTATGATGGCTTTGTAACTGCAGCAATTCCAGATTTAGATATTGATTATGCAAATACTTATGTGATGAGTGTTGGCCCTGAAATCATGATGAAAAATGCTGCTAAAGAATTTGCTAAAGCTGGTGTACCAGAGGAGCAAATATTTATCAGCTTAGAGCGTAGTATGAAATGTGCTATCGGACATTGTGGTCATTGCCAAATGGGTAAAGAATTTGTCTGTAAAGATGGTCCAGTATACGCCTATCCAGCTGTTAAAAAACTATTAGAAATAAAAGGAGTATAATTATGTCAGCTCAAGATAAGTTAAAAAATTTAGCTCCTCATCCTAAAATAGCAGTACATAAGTTTAGCTCATGCGATGGTTGCCAGTTAGCATTATTAAATGATGCTGTATCACTAATTACATTAGCTGAAATGGTTGATATTGTACACTTTGCTGAAGCTGGACCTCTTGACGAGTTTGCAGAGGTTGATATTGCTTTTATCGAAGGTAGTGTAAACACTCATCATGATATTCCTCGTTTAGAAAAAATTAGAGAAAAGGCAAAATATATTGTTGCTATTGGTGCCTGTGCAATAGCTGGAGGTATACAAGCTCTAAGAAACTTTACCAACGAAGCTGAACTTCTAGAATGGCAAAAAGCTGTTTACCCTCAAGAGACTCAAGTAATCATTGATGGAGATTTATCAACTGCTAAAGCTATTAAAGAATATGTGAATGTTGATTTTGAAATTTCTGGTTGTCCAATAACTACTGAGCAAATAATTAAAGCTATTCGTCAGCTACTATTTGGCGTAGAGCCAGAAAAAGTTGTTGATCCTGTTTGCACTAGTTGTAAGCATGCTGGCGTTACTTGTGTAATGGTTGCAAAAGATGAGCCTTGCCTAGGCCCTGTAATTGCAGATGGTTGTGGTGCAATATGTCCCAAACTTGGTCGAGGGTGCTATGGCTGCTTTGGAGCATCAAAATATGCAAACCTAGGCGCTATGACACACAAACTAAAAGAGTTAGGTCTATCAGATAAACAAATTCATGATAAATATAAATTTATAAGTAGCCAAGATGATGTATTTAAAAAGGCTGGAGTATAATTATGAGTAAAGAGACAGTTATAGAAGTACCTATTTTAGCGCGCGTTGAAGGTGAAGGTGCTCTAGATTTAAGAATTAAGGATGGCAAGATATATAAATGCGATCTAAGAATCTATGAACCACCACGCTATTTTGAAAAATTCCTTGAAGGTAGAGAGCCAAATGCAATTATAGATGCTGTAGCACGTATTTGTGGTATTTGCCCTCTTGCATATCAAGCAGGCTTCTCGAGAGCTTTTGAAACAGCTTTTGATATTACTAGAACTCAATGGGTAGATGATATGCGACTATTGATGTTTTTAGGCGAATGGATGGAGTCACACTATTTACATGTACACTTATTAGCAGCTCCAGATTTTTTAGGTTATAGATCAGCTATCGAAATGGCTAAAGACTACCCTAAAGAAGTAATGCGTGGAGTTAAACTACAACACTTAGGTAATGATATTCTTAAACTTTTAGGTGGTAGATCTGTCCATCCTAATGGTATGAAAGTTGGCGGATTTTATAAAGCTCCTTTGGTTAAAAAAGTTCATGCTTTGATTCCTAAGCTAAAAGACGCTCTAAATGATGCTAAAGATGTTATACACTGGGTATCAACACTATCATTTCCTGATACAACTATTCCTTTTAAGATGGTTAGTTTATCTCATCCTACAGAGTACCCTGTATTTGGTGATGATGTAATTACTAGTGATAATGAGAAATTTCATATAAGTGAATACGATGATCATTTTAGAGAGTTTCATGCTGTTCAATCTACAGCACTACACTCTACTACCCATGATGGTGAGCCAATACTTTTAGGACCTCTTTCTAGAATCAATTTAAACTTTGAAAAACTACCTAAACATATCCAAGAAATGGCTCATGCTACAGGTGTTAAATGGCCAAGTAGAAATATGTTTCATTCGGTCATTGCTAGAGCTATTGAGGGGTATTGGGCTATCGAAAGAGCATTAAAAGTTTGTGAGAACTACTCTTATACAGATACTCCTTGTGTTGATTATAAGGTCAAAGCCGCTGATGCTTGGGGTGCTGTAGAAGCACCAAGAGGACTTCAAATAGATCATATAAAACTCAATGATAGAGGTTTAGCTGAAAAAATTAGAATATCAGCTCCTACATCACAAAACTTGCCCTGTATTGAAGCTAACTTACGCATGGCTTTAGAAAGCTTTGGTCTAGATAAGTCAGAAGATGAGATAAGATTGCATGCTGAGATGGTTATTCGTAACTATGACCCATGTATTTCTTGCTCTGCACATTTCTTAACTTTGAATATTGATAGAAATTAGTCTGCATAATTTAATTAACAATTCTGTCGTCCTATAGCTTGACTATAGGATCTATTTAGCAGATTATAATATTTTGAAAAATGGCATAACTATCTTAGGTTAACACAAGGAAATTTATATGAGAAAAAATATAACTATTTTCTCTATTCTAATTTTAGCATTACTATTATTTCTAGCAACTCAAGATATCAAAATGCTTAGTATGATTGGTATTGCATTTTTATTAGGTCTTAGGCATGGTTTTGATGCTGATCATATAGTTGCTATAGATAATGTAACTAGGCAGTTAGTAGCCCAAAATAGGGCAAGTTTCAAGACTGGTTTATTTTTTGCACTAGGTCATTCAACAGTTGTTTTTTTATTAACTCTACTAATAGTTATCGGCTTTAGTTTTGCAAGTATCGAGAAAACTAGCGCTTTAGATATTGGTGCATTCTTTGGGACAGTTGTATCAGCTATCTTTTTATTCCTAACAGGTACAATGAGTTTAGTATCTCTAAAGGAAATGCTGAAAAACAAAGTATCTAAAACACACGACCATACTTCAAACTCAATATTAGCAAATATTTTTAGACCCCTAATCAAAGCTATTGATAGACCGTATAAAATGTATTTTATTGGTTTTTTATTTGGCTTGGGGTTTGATACTGCAACAGAAATAGCTCTTTTAGGTATGGCTGCAACAAATGTGCTAAATGGTCTATCTGTTTGGTATATTATGCTACTACCTTTCTCATTTGCTCTAGGTATGATAATTATCGATTCTCTTGATGCTGGATTGATGTCAAAAGTTTTGAGTATTAACTCAAAAGAGCAAAAGTTTTATCATTATAACGTTATAATACTATGTATTGTAATAGCTGCTGCTTACATCATTGCATTAATTGAATTACTCGGGTTATTAAATACAAATATAATAACAGTCAATCTAATCACAGGCTTTATTGATAATAACTCTCCTACTATCGGACTTAGCTTGATCGCTATTTTCTCGATGTTTTTTATGCTTAAAATTGCAGGTGGATATTCAAGAAGAAAAATAAAATAATGTTTTATAGTGATAGATCTTTCATCTGTCTTTTTCTGGACAGCTCAATATACTATCCCTACGGAAATATACTTAGCATAAAGGTGAAAAATGAAACAAAGAACTCTAATACTTGGCATAGGATCTCCTTTTGCAGATGATCAATTTGGTTGGTTTGTAGCAGATAAACTTTCTGGAATTGTAAAAGAAAAAAATATACAAAATATCATCGTAGAAAGTGCTGATAGGCCCGGGTTAAATTTACTGACCTATTTGAATAGTGACTATAACAAAGTTATACTAATAGATGCTGTATATGCAAAAGTTGCACCTGGAACAGAGTTCTATTTCAAAGCTAAAGATATTCTAAGCTTTAATGGTTTTTTATCCTCACATAGTCTCGGAGTTGCACAATCTTTAGCATTAGCTGATGCTATTGGTATGGATATTAGTAATGTTGAATTTTATGGAGTTGAAGGCCTAAGAATCTTTGAGAAAGATGATATTATTTCTGATATTGTTAAGAAAGCTATAGATACTTTTGTTACAAAATTACTTAATAACTTAGGAGATTAAAAATGTGCCTAAAGTTAGACTCATGGTTATAGATAAGCAAAATGATTCAGTAGCGTACCCTAGTATTATTTATAGCTGGGTTGATGATGTTAATATAATTTCTGAAAAGGAGTTTGAATATACAAAGCGATATTCTTCCAGAAGAATATATAAATCTAAAATAAGTAAAACTATACATCTTTGCTGTTAACTTTCTCTATTTTTTGTTGGTTTGCTAGTTTTATCTTAACAGCTTCTCGTTTATCAGATAGTTAATAATCTAAACTGTCCCTGTTATTCAATACCACTTTATAAAATATTTTTATTCCTTGCTTTTATGCAGCATCTAAAATACCAGAATATACTTCATCAGGAGTCATATATCCAATACTAGAATGTAGTCTTTCATTGTTGTAAATATCAATATATTCTTTGATACCTACTTTAGCCTCTTTCATAGTTATATATGATGCCGGATAAACATTTTCATATTTCAGTGTTCTCCAAAATCTCTCAATTGCAATATTATCTATAGATCTTCCTTTAGCATCCATAGATTTATTTATTTTATTATCAGATAATATTTTAATATGCTCTTTTGCTGTATATTGAGTTCCTTGATCAGAGTTAAAGATATCAGGTTTACCATATTTAAATAACGCTTCTTTTAACACACTAGTTGTTAGATGTGTATCCATAGTATTAGAAATCTTCCAAGCTAGTATTTTCTTGCTATGCCAATCTATTATGGCTGCTAAATATGCATACCCACATTCTAGTCTAATATACGTGATATCAGCACTCCATACCTTATTAGCTTTATCTATAACAACCTGATTCGTCTCATTTTTAAATACATTAAGTAAGTATGGATATTTCTTGTGTTGCTTATTAATGACAGTTGTCTTTTTTTTAGGATACAATGCCTTAATACCCATGAATTCCATAGCACTTTTGATTAGCTTCCTTCCAGCTAGAAATCCTAATCTATTTAGCAACTTTACTAGCCTTCTCGTACCATAATATGGATGTTTAGTATGTATCAAATCTATTGCATTTAATAGTCTAATATCATCATTACTACTAAATTTTGATATTGGTGTATAATAGTACACACTCTTAGATACAGATAATAGTTTAAGCTGATTATTTAAAGATAATTCTAGCTTAGTATCTACAGAGTTTACTCTATCATTTGATGATACCAAGCTTTTTAGCTTTCCCATTTAAAAATCCCTCTCTACTATTACCTCGCCTAGTTCTTTACTTGTTGCATCTTTATCTTTTCTAAGCTCATCTATTTCCTGCTTATACTCCTTAACAACAGAGCTTTTATCAAATGCTAAGCAAGCATTAGATAAAAATTGCTGCTTCCAATTGTGCACGTTTTTAGGAAGTAAATCATACTTACTTGCTATCTCATTAACTGTCATATCGCCTTCTAGCAATTCTATAATTACTTTAGCTTTAAAATCAGCTGTATACGTTACTCTTTTTTTACTCATTTATCTATTTCCTAATTTATCTAGTTAAGTTTAACATCTAGGAATAAAAATCTTTCTAAAATCAGTAGCTTTTTCTGGGAACATTATATTTATTAGATTTTCATCATGCTCAGTTTGATATGGAGATATAAAATTAACCACCCCTGAAAAACCATTTGCAAGTAGATTCAATTTCAAACTTTCAACATAATATGAGTTGATTTCTATCGATTTATCTTTTTGAAGATTTAGTTTATTATCAAAAGGAATAATTTCTAGTTGTATAGATTGTGAGGATAACGAATTAGAAGTATTAGCTAAATTCTGTTCTAAATAATCCATCATATTTATTACTTCCTTTTAATTGTTAGACACGCTCATATATTATTATCGTTCTTAACTATCCAACCATTATAATAGTAAATACTTTGCATACTATCAGTTAAAATACGTAAATAAAGACAGAGCTAATCGCAAAAATTGGTTTGTAATTTAGTACTTTTCCCCATTATTTACTAAAAAGTAATCAACTAGTTTTTTCTTCAGTTGTTTAGATAAACCCCTATGGACTCTAATTCTATTTTTCAAATCTGAGAACTTACCTCCATCAAAATAATTTGTCGTATTTGGAGTGCAAAATTCTTTGTGCTTTTTGTAAGTGGGGTTACAATACGCTATAAACATACTTGACTTTTCTTCATTTTGTGGCAGAATCCATCATTCTAAATGATCATAGTTATGACACAAAATGAAGAAAAGTAAACTAATAATATCCTTAGTTGGATTAACCGCGATACTAGGATCTTGTAGTGTAAAAGAACCACAAGAATTCCCCAAAACCCCCTATACATCTGGCAATGTTTCTTTAACCTTAAAAAAAGGAATTACAACAAAGGATCAAGTGATCTATTCATTCGGGTCTCCAAACATCG
Organism: Francisella halioticida; assembly: GCF_002211785.1. Taxonomy (NCBI): domain Bacteria; kingdom Pseudomonadati; phylum Pseudomonadota; class Gammaproteobacteria; order Thiotrichales; family Francisellaceae; genus Francisella; species Francisella halioticida. The sequence goes on along the minus strand of NZ_CP022132.1, from coordinate 13,248 downwards.
TAACACAAAATGCAGATGGAGATTCTGTATGGACATATCAAACAAATGCTACTATGCAAAAAAATTCAAGTAAAAATGGATTTTGGACACTTATATTGGCAGGAAGCTCCTCTCAAAAAAATAGCTTCATAGAGTCACAAAAAACAATGACTATAATTATAACTTTTAAAGATGATACTGTTTCAGACTTTAAATCATTATCAACAAATTTCTAGAAGGTAGGAAAAATGTTAAAAAAAACACTAGGGTCTATTATGTTAATTTCTGCAACACTTTTATCTAGTTGCAGTATGCCACCAACAAAACCTCCGTTAACTCCATTGCAAATACAACTTATGCAAACAAAAACATTTAATATAGATAAGCGTACAGCATTTGATTCTACGGTTACAGTTATGCAAAACCTTGGGTATATTGTCAAAAATGCCAATTTTGATACAGGAATCATTACAGCTAAAAGCACTCAAAGTGCAGATTTTTGGGGAAATTCAAAGTACACTGAAGCCTCTGCATTCATCAAATACAGACAATCTAAGAAAGATTCTAGTATTCGAATAAATTTTGTTCTACACAAAATTGATCAAAATACAAATTCAGATGGAGGCATGGGATCACCTATTACATCATCAGCAGCAGTTGAAGATCCTCAAGCATATAAAAATGCGTTCACTAAAATACAGCAACAGATTTTTGTTGATACTGGAGTATCTCCAACACAATAGTTAACTGATTTTCATTTAGTATTAAAGTGTAATACCAATCCCAACACAACTCAACCACCCTGCAATAAATTACAGGGGTTGGGTGGCGACTGAAAGTCGCTGTTTCGTCTAAAGACGATTAATGCTGTTACTCAACTATAAAGTTATCGTCACTATCGTACTTAATATCATGATTCTCCAAATAGTTTTGGATTATCTTATCTGTAACTTCTCCTCAAGGTAACCAACTGCGTTGGTAACTTAAATCTTAACCAAACTAGGGTTTTTTGATACAATATAAATCAACTTCGTTTGATTTATATTTGACCAATTAGAACACCAACTAAAATCCAAGAGCTACTGCAGTATAAAAATGCTTGGTGGGATTATTATCAAACATATAAAGATATCATCAGAACTGAGGTAGTTGAGACAATAGTTAAGATGCTTAGCTGTGGCATCCGTGCCAGAGGTTTTCATCACTACAGCTGCTCTAACCCCAAATGCTTACACTCCAAGAATGTCACTCATAGTTGCTCATGTAGATATTGTCAAACATGTGGAGTTAAACCAACCAACGATTGGATTAATGAGCAATTAGAAACTTTGCCTAATTGTGACTGGCAACATATAACTCTAACAATGCCTGATACTTTATGGCCATTATTCAAAGATTGGAAACTTCTTAACAAACTTCCAAAGATAGCTGGCGATATTTTCAATGAAATTGCCAAGAAACAAAAAGGTATTCGTATTGGGATGTTTATGGCTATCCATACTTTTGGTAGAGCTCTTAATTGGAATACTCATCTACACATGTCAGTAACTATGGGCGGTATTAATGATAAAAATGTTTGGAAGAAAATTAGGTTTGTAAAAAAGGTGATTATGCCTATGTGGCGATATAGAGTTTTAAACTTACTCAGAGAGCATCTTACACAAACTGAAATTGACGAACAGTTTAATAAACAGTGGGTTATACATTTTGCAGAGCCTACAAATAATCCAAAAAACACAATAGCATATCTTGGTAGATATATCCGAAGACCACCTATATCAATGTCTCGCTTAAAGCATTATGATGGTAAAGAAGTTACATTTAGATATTTAGATCACAAAATATCTAAATTCAAAAATGAAACTCTAGATATGAATGATTTCTTAGATAGATTTACTCAGCATATACCTCCCAAAGGATTTAGACTCATCAGATACTTCGGCTTTCTCGCAAACTGTGTTAGAGGTAAATTGTTGCCGAAGATATATCAGATATTTAAGCAAGATCCTAAAGCTACCACTAAAACCAAATGGGCTGAGCTGTACAAAAAATCTTTTACTGTTGATCCTTTAGAATGCATATTGTGTGGTTCGCAACTACTACTCACAGGTACTGTAATTGGATTGAGCTCAAAAGATTTTATGAATCACCATGAACATCTGGCAAAAAGAAAACGAATTATTTAGCACTACAGGGATTAATTCGTCTGGAATATGGAATTGGTTAAGAATAACTTTATTTTAGTATCAAATAACTATGATAAGTGTATTTTTGTGAGCATATGAGTTTTGTCATTTTTTGATTATCTGAAATTTGGATTTTTCAGCATTTTTTACGCAATATCGAAATCGCTATTCATCAATATCGAAATCGCTATTCATGAACTAAAGCATCCATAACCAACTGCCCAAAAGTGCTTACCCCAATATCTCTGATTCAATTCAGGATGTTCCTGCTGAATTTTCCTTGAGGTCATTCCCTTGATTCTTTTGACCATATTACTAATTGATACATGTGGTGGATAAGATACATACAAATGTACATGATCTTTACTCACCACTCCTTTTAATATCTAAATGTCATTTTCACAACAGTATTGACGAATAAGCTCTCTTATTCTAACTCCTATTGCTCCATTCAATACTTTGTAACAATATTTCGTAATCCAAACTATATGCACTCGCAGATTAAATACTGTATGCGATGCCTTTCTCTTTACCCTTGACATGAATTTTTTACAAGATAATAAATATGATCTACCCCGTCAATTTGGGACAGTTTACTACTTCATTTTCCATTATATATTCAAATTGATATGGAGTCATATAATTTATTGTAGAATGTCTCCTTTTTGTATTATAGTAAACTTCAATATATTCAAATATTGATAGTTTAGCTTCTTCTCTAGTTTTATAGCTTTCATCATGTACTAACTCTACTTTTAAAGTTCCAAAGAAACTTTCACAAGCAGCATTATCGTAACAGCATCCTTTAGAGCTCATACTTGATAGTAGCCAGTGTTCTTTAATAATGTCTTGATATTGTTTGCTACAGTACTGTGACCATTTATCAGAGTGTATAATCACACAAAGATACAGCCACCCCTCTTGTGTAGGTACATAAGTTATATCTGTAACCCACCTATGATTTACAGATAAAGCAGTGAAGTTTTGTTCTAATAAATTATCATAAACATGTTTGTTGTGGTTAGAATCTGTAGTTTTCTTATGCTTACGAGCCGCTTTAGCATGTAAACCAAGTAATTTCATACGTTTAGATACTCTAGGTTGAGTAACTTTCCAACCCATATCTTTAAGCTCTTTGTATATCCTAACACTTCCATATCTAGATTTATGTTCATTAAAATAGCATCATCTAGTTCAGCATTGCCTTTTACCTATAGGTTTATGAATCCATCTGTAATATGAAGATGTGCTCACATTCAAAGATTTACATAGTGTTGTTACTGGCATAACTTTATAATGCTCCTTAATAAAGGCGTACCTTACAGATTTTGCTTTGCAAAGTACGCTGCTGCCTTTTTTAGTATTTCACGCTCTGTTTCTGCCTGTTTGAGTTTTTTCTTCAAATCAGTATTTTCAAAAGATAGTTGCTGGTACTGCGTTTTATAATCTATCTTTATTTCTTTCTGAGAGTTTGACATGGCTTTGGATATCCAACTGCAAATGGTTTTATATTTAACCCCTAAGTTATCTGCTATTTCTCGTCTATTTGCATCTGGTTGTAAACATAATTTAACAGCTTCATCTTTAAACTCTTTTGTATATCTCATCTTGTCTCCTTTTCTTAACACCTAAGTGTCCCAAATAGAAGGGTATGATCATTTTAAGAAACCTAAATTTGATTGTATTACCATCATATTCTTTTATTTTAGACATCGCTATAGGTGGTTTTTTGATATATCTTCCAATGTATGTGATAGTATGTTCAAAATGTTCCGTAGGCTTATCAAAATGTACCACCCATGGTCTTTCATATTGAATTTTAGTCAGGCTTTTTGATATTTTGTCATAACCATTATTAATAATTTATCTAATCAGCTTAATAACAGCATATCTCCACATAGGCATAATTTTATTTTTACTAAAGCGAATATCTTTCCACTTACCATCTTTGGTTAATCCACCCATTGAAACAGATAGATGTATATGAGTATTTCAATTCAGTTGTCTGCCATAAGTATGTAATGCTGAGAATATACCGACTTTTATGCCTTTTTCTTTTGCTGTTTTTAGTAAAGGCTCACAAGCACATTTGAATAAATCACCAAGTTTGTCTCTATTGTCTTTAAATACTTGCCATAATACATCAGGCATTGTAAAAGTAATATGTTGATACTTACACTCAGTAAATATATCTTTGATATCTTCTATCCATCTATCAATTGCCATTTTGCCATATGTTGGACATGATCTACAGTTACAGCTAAAACATATTTTCTTAGTATGATGACAGCCTTTAGTATGGCATACAAATTGCTTATATCCTCTAACCTGTAAGCCACAGCTCATAATATTAGTCATGTTTTCTAGCTCAACATCTCTAATATCTGTTTTATGAGCTTCGAAGTATTTCAGCCATGATTTATCAATTTGTAATACTTCTTTGATTTTTGATGGAGTTCGAATTGTAATGTATAAAAGTCTATTAGATAATAAATAATTATATTTAAAATATTTTAAACATTGAAGCATAAACATTCTCATAATAAGATGATACAGAAAGTATTACGAGATATAGCTAAAAACCATAAATTATTCCCTCAAGTAGTTATCCAAGAATTTGCTGAAGGTTCGTTAAACTTTGTTGATGAGTTTTGGATTAAAATATATGAAATATATGGTGATAAATATAATGATGTATATCGTCGTCCTGATTGTAAGAAATTTGAATTAGATCACTTCGAAGATAAAGTAAAAATATCTAAATATTTACAGTCAATTGATAATTGTGACCACTAGCACAAACTAAACCACAGCTGCCAACACAGTTGGCTTACGTTCTTTCCTGTGGTTCAAATCCCAAGCTTTTTATAACCCTGTAAATCCATGACTAATCTTTGGAATAATGACTCGGTTTTCGTAAAGTCATAACATCTTCTTTTTTATAACTTTAATTTTATTATTTAAGCCTTCTACAAAACCACTATTTTTCCTTGATTTAAAATAATTAGCAATACTGGATTTATACTTTGTTAGTGTTTTGATAAAAGTATTAAATATTTTTAAATCACTCTTCTCAACGTTTTCTATCCATCTATAAATTTGGTTTTGTCGCAAACTGAGTGCATTGGAACAATATTTTCAAAATCATCTATCTCTAGATACAGTTATGCTGCTATTGCATAAAACTGTCCCAAATTGACGGGGTAGATCACCTAGATCTAACCGCTAATTTTCGCAACAAGTTGCTCACCGTATGGAAAACCTGATGGACAGCAAAGCTGACCACAGGTTTACACACACTAATTAACGAGTTACCACAGTCAAGCGTACTACTAGCCAATTTAATGCGTCGAGGAACAGTAAATACAAAACTTTTCTTTTTTTATTTTTTTTAAGAAGGAGATTTTCATGATGAAAATGTTTTAGGTGGATACTCAACATATTCAAAGGCATCCAATATATAATTTTTGAGAGACACTAAGACAGCCAGACCTTAAATAGCATAAACTTACTTTATTTTGCGAATGATAAAATTCAGGCTCTTCTCCACTTTTAGGGGTTGTGTAAGTCAGGTAGCATAAAGGTTATACTGTATGTAACTTTTAACAATGTACTCGCATTATGGCCAATTTTACCCTACCTTTAGATATCAGCTCATTAGAAATAACTGCTCAAACTATTGATAATAAAGGGAATATCACATTTTTAGTTGTAAGTACGTGTTCAGATACAACGTGTTATAACTGTGGTAAGAAGGCAACCAAAGTTTATGGTTCAAACCCACCAAGAACCATTCAACATACATCCATATTAGACCGTAAAGTTTACCTCCAAATTAAGTCAATTAAGTATAAATGTGATCATTGTGGTAGTACCATATCTGAGCAGTATGACTGGTGCGAAAGAAATGCTAAAGTTACCAAAGCATTAGAAGAATATATAATGCGTAATTTAACCAACAGTACCATAGAAGATGTTTCGAAGAAAACCAAAATAGGCTATAAAACGATTGCAGGTGTACTAGATAGGCAAGTATCTAAAAAAGTTGATTGGAGTAAATATACAAACTTAAATATTATTGGAATTGATGAGATTAGTGATCGCAAAGGACACCAAGATTATTTGGCTATTATTAGCACTAAGTCGAAGTCAGATAAATTATCTGTCATAGCTGTGTTAAGTGATAGAAGCAAGAATGGTATTAGAACATTTTTAAAATCTATACCCAACCCTCTCAAGAAAACTATTAAATCAATATGCACAGATATATATGATGGATTTGTATATACAGCCATAGAAGTCTTTGGACAGCAAGTAGTTGTTGTAGATAGCTATCATGTGTCTAAGCTATATAGAAAGCCATTAGATAAGCTAAGAATCAAAGAAATGGCAAGACTTAAAGAAGAACTATCTCATGAGGAATATGCTCGACTAGATGGAATGATGTGGATCTTAAGAAAACAACATGAATGTCTAACACAAGCTGATAAAGCAAAGCTTTCTGTTCTCTATGAATATTCTCCTTTACTAAAAAAAGCCCATAGCTATGCTTTAAAATTAACACATATATTTAATACTCATAGCAGTAGAAAGGCAGCTATGACAAAAATTAATAGATGGATAGAAAGTGTTGATAAAAGTGATTTAAAAATATTTAATACATTTATCAAAACACTAACAAAGTATAAATCTAGTGTTGCTAATTACTTCAAATCTAGAAAAAACAGTGGCTTTGTAGAGGGTCTAAATAACAAAATTAAAGTCATGAAAAGAAGGTGTTATGGATTCTTCAAAAGCGAGTCATATTCTAAAAGATTATTCTTGGATTTATGGGGATACAGCGTGTATGGTAATTAACCCCTAGAACGGGAGAAGAACCAAAATAAACTATGAATTCGATTACAGAACTGAGATTTATTCATTAAAACATCTCCATTATTATGAAGTGATTGTTATATTTTGTTATAAAAGTAAGTTCAAGTATGTTAATATAAAAAAGTAGGCAAAATATTTGACTGACTGAGAATAGCTGGTTTATGAAGTATTTAGAAGATGGAAGATTAAATATAGATAATAACCATACAGAGAGGGTTATTCGTAAGTTTGTAATACCAAGGAACAACTATATGTTTGCAGATACTGTTAAAGGAGCTAAAGCATTATGTATACACTTTAGTATTATACAAACTGCTATAGCTAATAATCTAGAGCCATATCAATATTATGTGGATATTATGAAGTCCTTACCTTATTGTAAGGCAGTTGAGGATTATGAAACTTTACTTCCTTGGATAAAATCTTTAGATAATAAGTTAGTTGTATAATGGACTTAGAGATTAACTGCAGTCAGTGCAATAAAAAAATAAAATTAACTAAAGATCATAAATATTGTAATAACTGTAATTATTGTTATGAGGTTCATTATAAAAGAATTGGCTATTTTTTTAGAAAAATAATTGCCTACAATGCTTATACACATTATGTCCCTAAGCTAAAAAGTCCTTATTTCTTTCAAGATATATCCAAAAATAATCTAAGAACTGTAAGAGCTGCTTTAAGCCGAAGAGCATTTAGTTATAATGAAAAATTCTATTTACAACAAGCTACCAATAAGAATTTTTTGTTAAAACATTTTACTGCTGCAAATACTAATGAATTTAATGCTATCTTTTCTAGAAAAAAACTTATAAAAGATGGTATAACATTTAATGAAGAAAATACTGCTTTAGATGATATAGAAAATGTTGGGGACGATCACTTTGTTTTCTTTTCTTTTCATTATGATAATTTAACAAAAACAAGATCTCGTTTTGGTGAAAATGTTATTTCACTGGAAATGAATTCTCATTCTTTAGACAAATTAAACATTTGTGCAACATTAGATGATTATGCCACTACCTCATGCGATGAAATAAATATTATTCCTCCATATAAAGAAACAAATAGACTCTTATTTAACAAAATATTTCCACATCTAAATGATAAAGAGATAGAAGTCTTACAGGTAGCTTTTTTTGATTATATAAATAGTAATGATTTCAAAATACTTGCTAAGAATTTTCAATTTAATCTCTTGTATGGTGCTGATATTCCAACTGGAATAGCTCTATTCTCTATATTATTATACAGAAATATTATCAATAATATACTTGCCAAGTCATATCTATTAGGAAGAAAGTTATCAGAATATATCGATGATGCCTATCTCAAATCTAATCAAAATGAGTATTTAGATGCCCTAATGTCTCATTTTAAAATTATTGTTAAAATTCCTATATTTATTTTTTTCAAAAATTGGATTACATAATTATGGTGTTGTATTTCAGCTAATCTCAGTGAGTAGCCATATCAACACTTGGTTCTGTCGCAAACTGAGTGCATTGGTACAATATTTCCAAAATCAGCTATCACTAGATACTGATCATACCCTCCTATTTGGGACACTTAGGTGTTAAGAAAAGGAGACAAGATGAGATATACAAAAGAGTTTAAAGATGAAGCTGTTAAATTATGTTTACAACCAGATGCAAATAGACGAGAAATAGCAGATAATTTAGGGGTTAAATATAAAACCATTTGCAGTTGGATATCCAAAGCCATGTCAAACCCTCAGAAAGAAATAAAGATAGATTATAAAACGCAGTACCAGCAACTATCTTTTGAAAATACTGATTTGAAGAAAAAACTCAAACAGGCAGAAACAGAGCGTGAAATACTAAAAAAGTCAGCAGCGTACTTTGCAAAGCAAAATCTGTAAGGTACGCCTTTATTAAGGAGCATTATAAAGTTATGCCAGTAACAACACTATGTAAATCTTTGAATGTGAGCACATCTTCATATTACAGATGGATTCACAATGTAACCAACTGCGTTGGTAACTTAAATCTTAACCAAACTAGGGTTTTTTGATACAATATAAATCAACTTCGTTTGATTTATATTTGACCAATTAGAACACCAACTAAAATCCAAGAGCTACTGCAGTATAAAAATGCTTGGTGGGATTATTATCAAACATATAAAGATATCATCAGAACTGAGGTAGTTGAGACAATAGTTAAGATGCTTAGCTTGTGGCATCCGTGCCAGAGGTTTTCATCACTACAGCTGCTCTAACCCCAAATGCTTACACTCCAAGAATGTCACTCATAGTTGCTCATGTAGATATTGTCAAACATGTGGAGTTAAACCAACCAACGATTGGATTAATGAGCAATTAGAAACTTTGCCTAATTGTGACTGGCAACATATAACTCTAACAATGCCTGATACTTTATGGCCATTATTCAAAGATTGGAAACTTCTTAACAAACTTCCAAAGATAGCTGGCGATATTTTCAATGAAATTGCCAAGAAACAAAAAGGTATTCGTATTGGGATGTTTATGGCTATCCATACTTTTGGTAGAGCTCTTAATTGGAATACTCATCTACACATGTCAGTAACTATGGGCGGTATTAATGATAAAAATGTTTGGAAGAAAATTAGGTTTGTAAAAAAGGTGATTATGCCTATGTGGCGATATAGAGTTTTAAACTTACTCAGAGAGCATCTTACACAAACTGAAATTGACGAACAGTTTAATAAACAGTGGGTTATACATTTTGCAGAGCCTACAAATAATCCAAAAAACACAATAGCATATCTTGGTAGATATATCCGAAGACCACCTATATCAATGTCTCGCTTAAAGCATTATGATGGTAAAGAAGTTACATTTAGATATTTAGATCACAAAATATCTAAATTCAAAAATGAAACTCTAGATATGAATGATTTCTTAGATAGATTTACTCAGCATATACCTCCCAAAGGATTTAGACTCATCAGATACTTCGGCTTTCTCGCAAACTGTGTTAGAGGTAAATTGTTGCCGAAGATATATCAGATATTTAAGCAAGATCCTAAAGCTACCACTAAAACCAAATGGGCTGAGCTGTACAAAAAATCTTTTACTGTTGATCCTTTAGAATGCATATTGTGTGGTTCGCAACTACTACTCACAGGTACTGTAATTGGATTGAGCTCAAAAGATTTTATGAATCACCATGAACATCTGGCAAAAAGAAAACGAATTATTTAGCACTACAGGGATTAATTCGTCTGGAATATGGAATTGGTTAAGAATAACTTTATTTTAGTATCAAATAACTATGATAAGTGTATTTTTGTGAGCATATGAGTTTTGTCATTTTTTGATTATCTGAAATTTGGATTTTTCAGCATTTTTTACGCAATATCGAAATCGCTATTCATTAAAATCAGTAGCTTTTTCTGGGGACATTATATTAATTACTACTACTGGAAATTATTTAATTCCTGATTTCTATATAATGTTTTTGTGCATTCCTTTTTTTATTGCAGTATTATTTATTCCTAAAACTTGCCATAATGAAATATTTCTTAGAAAAGAAAAATAATTGATTAATATCTTAAGTTACTCTATAGACTTCTCTTTTCTTTAAGAGATTATTGCCTAAATTTTCATTGGCATAATAATAAATAAACTATTATCTTTTTCATCTTTAACCAAAGCACTCATATTAGGATTATCAAGATAAATAGTCATTGTTTCTTCATTAATTACGCTTATTATGTCTAGTAAATACTTATAATTAAAACAAATTTCCATCGTATTATCACTATATTGAACTTCAACTTTATCTTCAGCTTTTTCATTATCAGGGTTATTAGCTGATAAAAGTACCTGACCTTGAGATATATTTAAGCGGACACCTTTATATTTATCATTGGCAAGGATTGATGTTCTTAATAATGAGTTTTTCAAAATTTGTTTATCAACTGCTAAAAGCTTTGTATTATTTTTAGGGATTACTTTTTGATAATCAGGATAACGTCCATCTATAAGTTTTGATATAAAAGCATAACTTCCAAATTCTGCTTTAAGGTAGTTTTTGCCAAGACAAATTTTGATAGTTTCTTCAGTTTTACCAACTATTTTTTTAAGCTCTAAAATAGCTTTTCTTGGAATAATTGATTGACTAGCACTATCAAGTACTTTGCTATCTATTATAGCTTCTGTAATTGACATCCTATGACCATCCGTTGATACAGCTCTTAAAAGATTTGAGTTTATTTCCCAAAACATACCATTAAGGAAATATCTTGTATCATCATTTGCCATAGAAAAATCTACTTTTGAAATAATATGATGGAAATCTTGTTGAGATATATCAAAACCTGCTTGCTCACTTATATTATTATCAATAAGTGGATAATTATCAGCATTTAATGAAATAAGATTAAAAGTACTATTATTTGAAAGAATCTTTACTTTATTATCTATAATTCTAAAATCAATAATAGAATTATCATTAAGACTTCTAACTATATTGTAAATTTTGTCAGCATTTAACGCTAATTTGATAGTTTCATTACAACTAACAGCAATATTACAAGATATCTCTGTATCTAAGTCTGAAGCTGTAATCCTCAAATTATTATTACTTATATCAAATAAGATACAAGATAATAAAGGCATTGTACTTTTGCTATTAGCCACAGATAGCATCGATTGTAAAGGCTTTAGTAGGTCATCTCTATTTAGTACAAAATTCATTTTTTAAAAACCCCTATGAATAATAATATATATTTAACGAGAAATTTTATCTAAAAGCAACTCATAATCATCAGATATAGGAGTATTGCTTTGTCTTAATTTAGTTATTGCTTTAACAGCATGCATCACAGTAGTATGATCTCTACCACCAAAAGCATTACCAATTTCTGGCAAGCTATGTGATGTAAGCTCTCTTGTTAGACTCATTGCTATTTGTCTTGGTCTAGCTATATTTCTACTTCTTTGATTAGAAGTTAAATCTTTTACTCTAATTCTATAAAAATCTGCTACAACTTTTTGGATATTATCTATTTTCACCTTTTTTTCTTGAATTTTTATAACATCTCTTAAGCATGATTGGGCAACTTCTACAGTTGGATCTTTATAGTTAAATTTAGAAGTTGTTAAAACTCTATTTAAAGCTCCTTCAAGTTCTCTTACATTTGTTCTTACATTTTCAGCTATAAATACAGCTGTTTCATTAGGTAACTTCTGCCCTAAATCATGAGCTTTTTTGAGCAAAATAGCTATTCTAGTTTCTAAATCTGGCATATCTACGGAAACCGTTAAACCATATCCAAAACGCGATACTAGCCTTTCTTCTAAACCTTCTATTTCATTTGGATATTTATCACTAGTTAGGATTATCTGCTTACCATTTTCATATAAAGCATTAAAAGTATGAAAAAACTCTTGAGCTGTCCCTTCTTTACCCGCTATAAATTGGATATCATCTACCAAGAGAATATCAGCAGATCTATACACCCTTTGAAATTCATCTTGATCTTGCAAACGAATAGAATTTACATAATCTTTAATAAACTGTTCTGAATTTGTATAAATAATTCTAGCATTTGGATTAACATCTCTAGCATGATTACCAATAGCTTGCATTAAGTGAGTTTTACCTAAACCACTACCTCCATATATAAATAAAGGATTATGCAATTTTCCAGGATTAATAGAAACTTGCATAGCAGCGGCTCTAGCTATCTTATTTGCATCACCTACAACAAAATTATCAAAAACGTATTTCTCTTTTAATGGTAAGCCAAAAGAATACTGTTCACCATCTTTTGCAGTAATAAGCATAGCCTCATCAAAGCCAAATAATTCTTGAGATGAAGATTTAGAAGCCTTTTTTTGAGTTTTTTTAGGTTCTTTTATTTCTGCTAAGTTTTCTGAATCATCTTTAACTTCAATATTGGTTTTATTAAAAAAATTAGTTTGAGGGCCAGCAGAAACAGTTTCCAATTTTTTTTCACTAGAAAATTTTTTATTTGAATATTCTATTATTAAATCATTACCATGAAACTCTTGTATTGTTGATAAAATAATATTTCCATACTTAGATTTTATGTGCTTTTTGAAATATTCATTATTACAATAAATTGTGAATAAGTTACTATTTTGGTCTACATAGATAGGCTTTATCCACGTTTTATATTCAAACGTAGAAAGATTTTTTTTGATTTTTTTTAAGCATTTATTCCATGTAATCAT